>CAKAEP010000002.1:0-1245189 GCA_916438535.1 uncultured Neisseria sp.
TATGGTTTATCTTTTCAAATGAAAAATCGGTTGAGGACAAAAAAATCCATATCAAAAAAATTATATTAGTAGAGGGCTTAACATTGATTCTACCAATAAAGCAGAAGTATCTTCAAATCTAGAAAAAAATTTCTTCGTTATAGCGATGTTGAAAATCGTGCTATACAATATTGGATTGATAGCTATAGTTTTTTTGACTTTAGAAAAAAATACGAACTATTACCTTATTTGTTTTCGTTGAAAACAAAAAAATATAAAAAAATCGGTAGAGAAGTATTTGGGGAGTTCGCCCCTAAATATGAATTGGCTTTTTAATTGCCTTGACGACTAAAAACTTACATTCCAAAAAAATGATATAGTTATTATTATCTATTCAAGTGACTCTGAATATGAAATGAACTTAAATATAATTTCTACATAAATTTATTAGTCAACATATCAACTTTACTTTGATTATGCTGGATGGTTATATTTTGTGTTTAGTTCAGTAAGCATAGGTTGAGTTAAAAACCAATATGTACCAAGGTCCTTGGATTCGGATTTCAAGTGCAACACTAGGGTACCAGTGGTTGGAACAGATTTAAGAATAAAACACTTGGCGTTTCGTAGCCAAGTGTTTTTTTCTTAGCCGGTGGTTCAACTCATCTTGAACCCTGCGTATCTCCCGATCGCTGATGTTTCGGAAATCGGTTTGTTTGGGGAAATATTACCGGATGAGTCCGTTGGTGTTCTCATTTAGCCCTTTCTCCCAAGAATGGTAAGGGTGGCAAAAAAATAGGTTTTTCGCCTTCAATGCTTTGGCTATTTTGGCGTGTTGGTAGAACTCTTTGCCGTTATCCATGGTGATGGTGTGGACTCTGGCTTTATATGCCTTTAATACCCTAATGGCCGCCCGGGCAGTGTCTTCGGCTTTTAAGTTCTTTAATTTGCAGATGATGGTGTAGCGGGTAACGCGTTCGACCAAGGTCAATAACGCGCTTTTCTGATTTTTGCCGACGATGGTGTCGGCCTCCCAATCGCCGATGCGTTTTTTTGGGTCGACAATGGCAGGTCGGTTTTCTATGCCGACGCGGTTGGGCACTTTGCCTCTGATCCATGTGCTGCCGTAGCGTTTGCGGTAGGGTTTGCTGCATATTCTGAGATGTTGCCACAAAGTGCCGCCGTTGTTTTTGTCTTGGCGAAGGTGGCGGTAAACGGTGCTGTGATGGAGTGTGATTTGGTGGTGTTTGCGCAGGTAGGCGCATACTTGTTCGGGGCTGAGTTTGCGGCGGATAAGGGTGTCGATGTGCTGAATCAGCTGCGAATCAAGCTTAGTAGGGTTTTCGCCGGTACTGTTTGGTCAGCCGGCTTTGCCGTTTTGACGAACTGAACATCCCCGATTACAGCACCTTATGCCGCTACCGCAACTGGCTGGCGCAAGATGACACCCTGTCCGAATTGCTGGAACTGATTAACCGACAACTGGCCGAAAAAAACCTAAAATTAGAGAAGGCATCCGCCGCCGTCATTGATGCCACCATTATTCAGACTGCCGGCAGCAAACAGCGTCAGGCCATAGAAGTCGACGAGGAAGGACAAGTCAGCGGCCAAACCACACCGAGTAAGGACAAAGATGCCCGTTAGACAAAGAAAAAAACGGCCTCTACAAACTCGGTTACAAACAACATACCCGTACCGATGAGGAAGGCTATATCGAGAAACTGCACATCACCCCCGCCAATGTCCATGAGTGTAACCATCTGTCTCCTTTGTTGGAAGGCATTGCCGAAGGTACGACCGTCTATACCGACAAAGGCTACGACAGTAAGGAAAACCGGCAACATCTGAAAGAGCATCAGTTGTTAGACGGCATTATGCGCAAAAGCCTCGCCGCAACCGTCCGCTGACGGAAGCGCAAACCAAACGCAACCGATATTTGTCGAAGACCCGTTATGTGGTCGAACAAAGCTTCGGTACGCTGCACCGTAAATTCCGCTACGCCCGGGCAGCCTATTTTTGGTCTGCTCAAAGTGAGTGCGCAAAGCCATCTGAAGGCGATGTGTTTAAACCTGTTGAAAGCGGCTAACAGGCTAAGTGTGCCTGTTGCCGCCTAAAAGGCGGCCCGGATGCCTTATTATGGGGCGTCCGGGGAGGATTAGGGGGTATTGGGGTAAAAAAATCAGGAGGTATTGGGAGGGAAACAGCCGAAAACCTGTGTTTGGATTTCGGCTGTCGGGGAAGGGCTTTTTTGCAAAGGTCTCAGAATGCGAATTTCGATTTAACTTCGGCACACCGTCCCGGCAGCTAAAAAAATCCTGCGGGATTGGTGTGGAATTTAGGGCTAATCTACGTCAGCCCCTTTATTTAAAGGCATCATCATCATGCACGATGACCTTATTGACATAAACCGGCTGCACCAGTGTTTCTTCATGAAAGGTAGGCGACTCTGCCTATGGCACAGATGTTTTGGTAGTCATTGGGAAGCCGACAACGTATTGTGCGCAGAATGCGTTTCTTCGCGTTGGATATCTATTTGCGGTGCCAAAGGCTCATGCTCTAGCGATGGAGAATCCTGCTTACCGGTTTCAGGCTTCACTTTGAATACGGTAGTGGGGCTTCTACCGGCTGACTTTCTGCTGGCAAAACCATAGGAGCTACAGGCTCAGATACAGACAAATACTCCTCCACATCAACCGCTTTTATCGACACTTCTTCCAGTACCGGAGCTTGCGTAGTTGGTGTGGTTTCTGTTGTTATCCGTTTTTTTCTACTGTTACAGGCGCCTCCGTTTGGGCTGGTGTTTCTACGGTTTCAGAAGTTTCCACCTTGGTTGGCGTTTCTACCTTTTCAGGTGTTTCTACTTGGGTTGACCCTTCTACCACTTCAGATATTTCTGCTTTGACTGGCGCTTCTACTGTTTCATGTGTTTCTGCTTTGGCTGGCACTTCTACCGTTTCAGATACCTCTGCTTTAGCCGACGTATTACTTTCCTTATTTTCTACGGGTTGTCTCTCAGCTGGCGAAGTTGTTTTTGATACTACCAGAGTCTCCGAGCCAGCATTTGTAAGACCAGATTTCTCGGTATCTGCCTGTTTGGTATCCTCAGTTTTCACACTTTCTTTAACAAGGTCGTCTGGATTTGTCTTGTCTTCAGACTTTTTACCGTCTTCCGATTGGTTAGTCTGTGTAACTTCAGGATAAGGAATCGGCTCTTCTGACTTGCCTGCCGTTTCTTCCGGTTTATCCTGTTCTGCCTTAGCTTGTTGGGATTCCGTAGCTTTTAATTTCGCATTGTCTTGCTTAGACTCAGGCTTGCCTCCTGTCGAACCTGATTTCTGCTGATTAAGCGGATACTCTCGAATAACGACTTCGGCAGGCGGAGTTTCGGTATGCGGCACATGGCAGCTCTCGCCCATTTTGATGAAATCAATCCCGGAAATCAAAAAAATTGGTATTTTTCCAGATTTCCTCTCAGCCTGACATAGATTGGTGTTTTTCAGGCGTATTTTTTTCTGACGCTGATGATTTCCGCTGCGGCTTCATAGCCGTTTCCGCTACCAGGAAGCAAAGTGTAATTGTTTTTTTCAAATCACAACTTCGAATCCGGACATAATTGTTTTGAGTGACCAACATGCCTTCCAGCTCTTTGGCAAAGGCGGTTTGAGCGGTTGCTGAAAGCAACACGCCGCAAGTAAGGAAAATGTGTTTAACCATATTTTTATTTCTTAATTTTTCAAAGTAATCTATTCACGCCAAAGAAAGCTTATGTCCGGCTGCGTTTAACGGAAACCGTCCCCTCAGGCATAAAATAAGTGTCTATCACTACCGCACCCACGTTTTTCGATTTCGCATTCCAGCTGATAACACAAGACCATGATATTGTCTTTGGATTCAGTGAGGTGGATATCCAAGTTCCTTAATCTCGGCTCGTATTTCAACAAGGTTTTTCTCATAAAATACCGCAAGTCATGCGCGCTGGACGGCAGGTTTTTATAAACCATGCTGAGATCGGGAATCCCATAATCCGGCAGATGTTTCAAGGAACCGCTCCTGCTGTTAAGAATGCGTTGGATATTGTCCAAAACACTGCGAACCAACTGGAAGCTGCCCGGCAGGTCATCTATCGGCAAACCGTCGGAATAAAATCCGGTCAGTTTCTCATAGAGTGCGGCATCCATTATTTGACTTTCTTGACCGTCTCTTGAAGCAGGACTTTGTTATCCACCAATTCGATAACGACCGGTTTTTTATTGGTCAGCTGCTTTTTGGTAATCAACATTTTCCAAGTCTGCTCTTCCCCTACTTTGTTGTAGAAAGCGACGACGCCGACATATTTGGTGTCTTTATTCAGCGTTTCATCAAAGCTGATGGTCTCCCCGGTCGGATGGTATATTGCTTGTAACCTTCCGCCAGATCGTTGCTCAAGATGGTTTTTGTCTTGATTGAGCAAATCGCGATATGAGGCAACTTCATAATTTTTGCTTGTCTTTCAACTGATACACTCGGACGACTGTCGACAGCGACTGCCCGCGCTCGTTTTTGATTCAAAACCGTTTCGTGCAATCAGGTCGATTTTCAAAAATCTTGAGTTTGGTATAAAAAAACACTTTTTCGTTGCTTCAACCGTTCCATCTTTCATGCCTTGCCAAATCCCGCATCCTGAAAGCATGGCGCATAAAAAGGGCTAATGAGCAGACTGACGTAATTCTGGTTTTTTTATTCATGATTTTTCCGTTTTCTTGAAGTTAGTTTGAGTAAGTATAGTTCGCTATTTTTTTATTTGTTTGTCTTGGTGCATCGCACCTAAACCGGTATTAATCCCCAATATTTGTTTTTTTTCCAAACGGCTTTTTGGGTATCCATTGTTTTTTTAATATTCAGGTAAACACTCGCATCAAAAACGACGACCCAAATAGAGTTTTTAATAATTCGAGCAATTTTTTGGTGCAATTGCTGCTTTGGCAACAGAAGCTGCGCGTTGTCAAATGTATCGGGTGTAATTTCAATACGCACCAAATGACTGTAATCTTTTATCCGTCCGCCCAAAGATGCGCTTCCCCCGTCTAACCGCAAACCGGCTTTCCCCAGTTTGCGGTCCTTCTCCAAAATGACCCACTGCGGCTGGAACTCTTTTACTTTTACGTCGGCAAAGGGAAGAAGGTATCTGACAATGCTGACAATCCCTTCTTTGGTTCGGGTTCGTTGGTAAAAAAATACTGAACAATCCCAAAAATCCTGCTATCCAGCAGAGGATGCATGAATTTCCCTGTTGACCATGCCTTGCCCGATTAGGTGCAAGAGGGAACGCGATAGGTCATCCTGCCCCTCCCGTTGAAACAGAAACGGATAACGGTATTTTTTTCCATGCTTGGAAAAAAACAGGGTCGTGATTCGGTGGTTAAAAAAATATCTAAAAAAATGCTGCCAGGCTTTCACTGCCGTCTTTATGTGTCGCAATATCGTTCAGGAAGTAATCCGGCAAAACCGCATCGACACCGTACAAACCTAAAAATGTCGTCCTGACAGTCGGCAGATCGGCTTCTGCATCATATTCAACCGATGCAATCTCCCCGGAAGGGAAAGATAAAGACTTTTACCCTTCTAAATCTTACGGTTGACTCGACAGCCTTTTCTTCATTTCCTTCGGCAAGGGTTTCCAGAACCCGGCAAAATTGGAAGAAATTCATTGTTGCCGCATTGCGTACAATAAACTCCCCCAATTTCTCTTGGAAGATTTCAGACGACCCGCTTTCGCGCTGCGCTTTATTTCTAGGAATCTCCCATAAAGGGAAGCGTTTGCCTGTCGTTATTTTTCTTTGGCGCTTTTTGTGCGCCGTTTCTAAAAACCGTGTGATAGTTGTTTTGCTGTCTTTCCATGTATATGTTTTTCCCGGATGGCAGAGAAACAATGCTGAACCGGGTAAACAGGTTCAAATCAGCATACATTGCAAAAAATTCGTTCAATAATTCTCCGAACAAATAAATTTCCGCCTCACCGCTAAATGCGGTTGAATCAAATGTTACGGTAATATGAATTCCGCGATGGACTGCGCCACGCTCGATTCTCTGTACTGTTTCATGTTTGACATCAACAATACCATTCAGTCTGCGCTTGTTCAGCTCGTCTTCAGTCCAGTCGTAAATGGACAATGCCCCTTTCAAACTGTCGACATTCAATAGTGATAAATAGTTGGGTGACAAATGGGACAATATGCGCCATTGGAATCTATCCTCTGTCGGCGGGTAGCAAGACAATGTCGGCGTAGTAAGGTTTCTGACCATTTTGATATTTGGTTCAGCGATATCGTCGTCTTGAATTTGGGTTTCCCTCAGACTTTTTACGCGGCAAAGCACCATTTGTCCCGACCACCTTCAATGAAAGCGTCTCAGTAGGCAATATGTCTTTTCTATCCCACAACAATCCGCCAAGCATGATAAATGTTTCATGTCTTCCTGATACGCCTTGCTTGACTTTGGTATGAAAATACCTTTCCGGCGCATCATATTTCATCAATCCGCCACGATGCTGGAATGAGGAAAAAGGAATATAGGGATAACGCTTACCTGTTTCATGATTAACCGCCTCTACCTCTTCGACGGAATAAACTTCAACGGCCATACCTTCATGTAACAGCGGCTTCACCTGATATTCGAACGCCTTATGATCCACTCGGATAGGCTCTGCTTCCATATCAAACAGATTGATGGCAGGCACGCAGTTCAATTTCAAACAGTCAGGAGGAAATCGAAGCTCTGAAGGGTATTGCTTGGAAAGAACCACATTCACGCTAAACTCATTAATACGTTCCGACCACGATCCGGCATCGATGCCCAATAAATCAATAAAGAAAAACTTCTGTTTGAAACAAAAATATTCCAGCAATAGTTGGTAGCTGCTAAAGCTGTTATTGACTTTCTCCCACAACCTTTCATCTTCAGCAAATCCGACTGCCTTAAACTGTATATTGCCGGCAGATGGCAATTCGGCATGATGCAGGCTGATTCGCGCTGTCTGATTCAACAAAGCATGACGCAATGCGAAGGCAATCGGTTCATCAGCGGAAATATAAATTCTGATTTTTGGAAAAAAATCTAAATTTCTCTTTCTGTATTTGCCGGTGGATACCGAAAGTTAATTTGATGACGCTTTGACCATTCGCATCATAATCCAACAATGTATGCAATATGCTCAAAGGCTGGAGCGCAACATCAGCAGTGGTCCGATACAAGCATCTGGTCAATCTATCGTTGATATTGATAGGTTCGGACTGAACGGACAATCCTTTTTTTAACGACTTGCCCTCCTTGCAACTTTTTTTATTATCCGGAATCAATTCCAAAACAGTCAGGGAAGGAATCATCCTCAGATAATGCGGCCACAGCATATGGACCAACCCCTCCGTCAATTCCGGAAAGTCATCATCTAATTTTTTTGTCTGATTCTCCCTGTCAAAAAAAGCAAAACCTTCAAACAGCCTTTCTACATAAGGGTCACGCGTACCTACCCTGTCTAAATTCAACATTGCGGCACGATCAGGGTGGGCTTTTGAAAACTCTAATCCCGCCTCTTTGAGATACCGCATCTCTTCTTCATAATAGCGTAATGTGGGATCTGACATAATATATGCTTAATAAATTAATTCCAATGCACGGACAACATCTGCCTGCATCAACTCTGTCCGTAAAAATTCGAGCTGTCCGACTGCCTCAATATCTTTATTATCAAGGTTTTCACTTAATAGTTGATACCAAAGGGCATACACTTCAAACGTAAAATGTTTGTCCCACTCTTTAACTGTCAACACTTGCATCTGCTTCGAAGCCTGTTCCAACAGTTTCACTGCCCAGTCCTCTTTTTGAGCGCTTACAGCCAACCGAGCCATCATCACCCATTTTTTAACCTGCCCTGAGCCTGTCTGCCACTCCGGTAATGTTTCCAACCAAGTAAATGCAGCGTCTAAACCGTGTTCTTGTGTTTTCAACAGCGCCTGTTGCCAGTAACTTTCTTGGTTTTCTGTCTGAGATGGCGACGCTAACACTGCTTTTTGAATGGCTTGACTACTCGTCTCGCTTGCGCGCGGACGACATGACCTTTTCTTCCAGCCATTTAAGCGTATCAGCCGATACGAACGGGAATCCGTTATCAAAACTCAAGCCGGTCAGGCCTTCGCATCGGGCCAATAAGGATTTCAACTCAAATAGCGACGAATCAACTTGGGAAAGATATAAACCACCCAATGCCTGCTGACCTTGCCATGCGTAATATTGCAAATCCAGCCAATAGTGATTAGCACCTTCCAAAAAGCCGCTTCCACTTTATCGAGCAAATCGCGCCATTGCTGCTCCTGAACCAAACGATTCAGATTTGCCAATAAATCTGCCCTTGGAGCCTTCAACCGCGTCTGACCGTTTTTGATGCGGAGGAATACCGTTCAATCCGCCCCAACGGACGGCTCGAATCATCTTGTTTGCAGACCAATAACCATCATCCTGTTCTCTCAAGTAGGCAGCATTAATCCTGACTTGGTCAAGCAAGGCTTTAGAAGAGTTAACCTTTGTGGCAGTCAGACTTTCAGACGACCCTCGACTCTCTTGATGAATTTGCGGCGTTGCCACTTGCTCAACAGGCGCACTGGTCTCCTGATTTTGACTTGAACTTGTTGGAGAAGATGAAAAACGAACAGATGACTCTTCAAAAATATTGCAACAATGGAAATAAGCTGGGGCGTACTATCTCTTCCCATCCCTCAAAGTAATGTTGCAACCACATCAAAGCCGATAATGTCCGCTTAAGCTCCGTAGAATCAGATAATCCCACGTTCTTAAGCGTATCCAGCACCCTTTCGCCGGACAACCAATTTAATGCATTGCGTTTTTGTACAGGCTTTTTCGGCCACAGCGACTGATCGAATTTTTGCAGCAACCCGCACAAAATCTCCAAACCGTCTGAAAAACCTGCCAAGCCTCTGTCTCTCAGCGAGGCAAAAATGTAATAGGTTGCTACCCTCAGGTCTTTAGATTCACGCTTCAGCAGGCGTTCTGAAGCATCCAAAATCAATCGGTAGTCCATACCCGAAAGTTTGGCCAACTCAATCTTGATGGCTTCAAAATCATCTGTATAGGCGACATCCTCGCCGCAAGGATGGTCGTCTGAAACAGGCTCCAACCATTCTTGCCAGCGATCGATATTGTTATCGGTGATAGATGTACCTTCATCACCGAGTATCAGCTTTACCCATTGAGGTAATGTCATCATTATTTAACCTCAAAAATCTTATTCGGCAGATGGATATTTTTCAGATCCAACAGTCCCAACGGTCCTTTACCGGAATTGGTTCGCATATAGAAGCGCATCAATTTGTCTTTTTCCAGCGGGAACTCGACCAGATAAGTACTTCCATCAATCGGCGTAACCCTGGATTTTTTTCGAGCATACGGATGAAACCAAAACGTCCGCTGATTTCCTGAGTTTTACGTATACCTTCTGCCTCGGTTTCCCAAGAAATACGCAAACCGGCATTGCTGACATCACCCGGCCATTTAAATGGCTTCCACTCTGTCTGCTGGTTGAAATAATTCAATGATTGACCATCAATAACCAAGTCAAACTGAACAATCCCTTGCGTAGATGTCGGCTTCAGCTCAAAGCTGTAACCACCTTCTCCGTTAACAAAGAAAATCCTCAGAAATTGCACTCAATTTATTCAGCTGTTGCAACAATCCCGGGTTGACTTTTCAATTCGCTTCCCGGTGCCACAATCCATTGATTGCCTTGTTTGGTCAAAACGCCTGCCAATTGGGTCGTTACAAACTGATTCAATGCACCTTTGTTGATATCCAAGTATTTTGCTAATACGGGAATCGAAACTTCTGTTTCTGATTTGGCAAACGGATATCTGCCACCCAACTCGGACTGCATAGGATTAACAAAATTGCTTGCCCACAGATTATTGATATCTTTTTGGGCTACGCCTGCAATCGAATCCCATACGGAATTAAATGGCAAGACAAAAACGTTGCGCGCAAACGGCAGCAACCTGTCGCCCACACCAGCCTCAATCAAACGTGCATACTGCATACCTTCAAGAAATTCATTGTCTCCGCCGTTCAAAACACCTTGCACGGCCGATCTGGCTACACCACCGGTATCGGAAGAAGACGCCATTTGAATCAAGCGTTGTTTAATGGTCGTCACTCGCTCAAGGTAGCGTTGCAGGCTCAAATCGCTCTTCGGATTGATTTGTGCATCAATCAATTGCAACAAGGTTTCAAATTCTGCTTCCAACGGTCCTGCCAGATAATCATTGACTTTACCTTCCAAAGCATTGATGTGTTCAGCTTGTGAATTTAGTACCGTATCAGCAACCCTACGCGAGCGTGCAGACAGCTGTCTTGCCGCTGCACGTTTTGCAGCATCGGTAACCGCTGGATTCACGTCGATTTTTTTGCTATCCAACTGGCTGCTTTCTTTTATGGCATGAAACAATGCCACTAATGGCGAGCGTTTGGGATCCGCATAAACATGAAGTTGGTTTACCGAGTCCAAATTAGTCGCCCTAGGCTGCCATGTAATGCTGTTCATCATGTCATACCAGGCAGCAGCATATTCTTTGAAATAACGTTCTTTCAAACTGTTAATAGCCGCTTCCGTCACCGATGCCTGATGCAGATTTCCACCCAGCACCCAATCGTTACTCTTACTGTCGTTGGCAGCTTGCTCCAAAGCAGGTTTGATGTATTTTTCCCAGCCTTCGATTGTATACACGCGAGGCAAAGGTTTACCAACATTCCAAATGCCTTTCAAATCCTTATTCAGCAGCTCTGCCAATGTGATGGTTTTTCAGCTTGGCATCCGTACCTTGTACGATGCGTTTGTATAACTGTTCACTGCCTTGGTCGCGGTTGATCCAATCCACCAGAATCTGACGGCTTCGTGACACCAATTCAGGTTGCTCCGTTTCCAGCCAACCGGAATGGGTAGCCATGCGCGGTACGAAAAATTGAGCCAAAATCTGTGCATCCTTGGTAGAAACATTCTGTGCCGACAGCATTTCCACCAATTTTTTCGTCAGGAATTCAGCATCTTTTTTGTCTTTGGTTTTCTCTACATGGGACGTCAGCATCAAATATGCTTTCAGGTCTTGATAAGAACTGTCTTGCAGTTCAAAGTCGTCCGGAATCTGCCCTTCGAGCATAGTCAAACCATCCAGCTTATTCGCAAAGAATACGGTAGCAGGGCGGCTGACGACATCTTTAACCAAAATCCCGTATTTGCGGTACGCGGCAGCCAACAACTCTTTTCTATGCTCATAGCCCAAGAACTTGGCTGTATATTGCAAGAAATCCCTGCCGGATTCCATTTCGGCAATACTTTGTTGCAGTTTGATTAAGGCTGCAACTTTTTCCGAGCGTGATTTTGCCTTCTGAACACTTTCCAAATCAGCATTCAGACGACCTATATCTTGATAACTGCTGTGCGCACCCACTGCAAACACACTACCGACCAACAAGGCTACGGCACTCATTGCCAGATAGGTTTTTTCCGTTTTGGACAAATGCAGTTTTTTACCTGAACCCAAAACAGACAGATCATTAAACGCACGGTAAATCAAATCTCCTGATTGTTCGGGATTATTGGTTTGAACAAACGAAACGCCGGCAACTGTATCCAGTTTTTCCCAAACTCCGTTTTTCAGCAGCAATATGATCTGCCAAAGCCTGACTTTGAGAGGGCAACGTCGCAGACAGTTTTGCAATAGGTGTTTGGCGCAAATCTTCCTCAATCAGCTGCGTACCCACTGGTGCCAACTGGTTGGCAAACTGATCCAATTCTTTCGCCAACTCCGTTGCCGATACAGTCGAGCCATATTTCAAAGCATGGCTGATGGCTGATGGCATTTCATCAGCTTCATTGGTCAGATACACCTGATTAATCGGCAGCTTCCATCCGAGCTTTTTCATCAACTCGGTCAATTGCGCGGCATTTTCATGAATTGAGGATTTTGCCTGAAGCGAAACAATGCCTTCGGCAGGACGTTTACCCACGCCCCTCAGATATTGCCAACCGCCTGCAGGCTCCATAGCCTGTGCATCAATCCAAATAGCCGATGCGGTTTCCACCCACAACTGACGGCGGATATCCGGCAAAGAGGCTTCCAGTAAGGCAGTATCTTGAGTGACCACAAAAATCCAAGGCTTACGGTGTTTTTTATATTGCTTGGTCAGCAAGTGGATATGTCTCAACTGCTCCCAGCGTTCCGACACGCCGATCAAATGGGTAGATTCCGCACTGTCGCCGCTTAAATCTTCGGGATTCAGATGCTTCAAATTGGAATGTCTGTCAGACACGCCTGACCAAAGCATTCGTGTCAACAGAGGGATAAAGAATATTAATGAAGTCACTACCGTGATACACGCCCACACAACCGCTTTGGCTGCAGATGTATCGATTCCGAATTTATGACCTAAAAAGTAGAGTAAGACTGCACTGACGATGCTTAGAATAATAACCACTATGCCAGTAAAAATTGGCTTCATAATAACTTCCGAAAAATAAACTTAAAATCTAAAAACTTAATCTGTATTTTGAATATCAGAACTTTTGAATTATTAAGATGAAAGGCTTTTTTTGCCAAACATGCCCCGAATCAGGCATGTGCCCCTAAAAACCTGCAACACTAAAAGGATTATGCAATTTTGTATCTTATTTCCGACAATCCGGCACTTTAACTCCTTGCAGATTCCATTCCCTTAGTCGCTTCCGACAGTCGGCATACTGCTGATCAAAAGCGCAGCCGCATGCAGTTTTACAACCGTCCACAGCGACATCGCGCCCTTTAAACGACATATATTGACTGCCTTCGATAATCGGATTGGTTCTATGCCCAGGTATGGGGCAAGAAACCAAATCGCCTACCAGAGCGGCAGGCTTTCCTTCAATGACCATATCTGAAGACGCTTGAACCACAACGCCTCCATGAGTAGTCGCATCTCCCAGCCTGATAATACCTTTCATAGTTTTTTTACCTTTTTTAAAAAAATTTACTTATCATATCAAAAAAATAAATAAATTAGTAACTACCATTAAATATCAAATTCATACCGCTTATCAAAATGGTTATACAACGGGCAAAAATTACGATGGTTTGAGTGCTAATCGATTTTTTTAAAATAATAAATAAAAACCTCTTTTATTCAAATATTTACAACAAATTAACTTTATACTGAATCAAGACAGGACAACGCCCGACCGGTTTTAAAATTAATCCACTATAAGAGACCTTTGCAAAATTTCCCAAAATCCCCTAAATTCCTACTCAGACATTTAGGGGCTTTCTCATGAGCACCTTCTTCCGGCAAACCACCCAAGCCATGATTGCCAAACACATCGACCGCTTCCCATTATTGAAGTTGGATCAGGTGATTGATTGGCAACCGATCGAACAATACCTGAATCGTCAAAGAACCCGTTACCTCCGAGACCACCGCGGCCGTCCCGCCTATCCCCTGTTGTCCATGTTCAAAGCCGTCCTGCTCGGCCAATGGCACAGCCTCTCCGATCCCGAACTCGAACACAGCCTCATCACCCGCATCGATTTCAACCTGTTTTGCCGTTTTGACGAACTGAGCATCCCCGATTACAGCACCTTATGCCGCTACCGCAACTGGCTGGCGCAAGACAACACCCTGTCCGAATTGCTCAAACTGATTAACTGCCAATTGGCCGAAAAAAACCTAAAAGTAGAGAAGGCATCCGCCGCCGTCGTTGACGCCACCATTATTCAGACCGCCGGCAGCAAACAGCGTCAGGCCATAGAAGTCGACGAGGAAGGACAAGTCAGCGGCCAAACCACACCGAGTAAGGACAAAAGATGCCCGTTGGACAAAGAAAAAAACGGCCTCTACAAACTCGGTTACAAACAACATACCCGTACCGATGAGGAAGGCTATATCGAGAAAACTGCACATCACTCCTGCCAATACCCATGAGTGCAACCATCTGTCCCCTTTGTTGGAAGGCATTGCCGAAGGCACGACCGTCTATGCCGACAAAGGCTACGACAGTAAGGAAAACCGGCAACATCTGAAAGAGCATCAGTTGTTAGACGGCATTATGCGCAAAGCCTGCCGCAACCGTCCGCTGACGGAAGTGCAAACCAAACGCAACCGATATTTGTCGAAGACCCGTTATGTGGTCGAACAAAGCTTTGGTACGCTGCACCGTAAATTCCGCTACGCCCGGGCAGCCTATTTTGGTCTGCTCAAAGTGAGTGCGCAAAGCCATCTGAAGGCGATGTGTTTGAACCTGTTGAAAGCGGCTAACAGGCTAAGTGTGCCTGTTGCCGCCTAAAAAGGCGGCCCGGATGCCTGATTATGGGGTATCCGGGGAGGATTAAGGGGCGTTTGGGTAGAATTAAGGAGTGATTGGGGCGGAAATAGCCGAAAACCTGTTTTTGGGTTTCGGTTGTCGGGGAAGGTGGAATTTTGCAAAGGTCTCAGATTGCGCTTATAGATACAATCATTTATAGATAGAATGTTTGATAGGCAGTATCGGTGATTATTTATTGTTTGCGGCGACCATCTTACGTAGTTTGCCACTGCTCCTGCACTATGATTTCTACACCCGCTTCTTGCAATGCTTGTATCAATTCAGACGATGGGTTGCAGTTTTCCAAACCGATGATACGACGGAGATTTGGTAGGTGCGCCAAATCAGCAAAAGCCTGTTTACTGATAGGCAAGAGTTCATCACCGCAACCTGGCTCAAAAAAAGGAAACATTTCTTCATATAGTGCCGAACCACCATCAAAACCGCCGTCGATGTAGAGTTCCTCCACTTCGTTTAAAAGGCTTTGCGGGATATCCAACCGCTCGAAATATTCAAAAATTTCGGGAATGACTGCATAGCCGTCTGCCTCCCTGTCTATATTCCGACCTTCATATTCTTTAGCGAAAGTATCCAGCAGCAGGCGCGGTTTAAGCAGGTCGCGGCGGTACATCAATTCGTCAATGACGGCGATTTTCAGACCGATATCTGCAAAAGGTACACTGGGGATTTGGTTTTAAAATTGTAAGTACCGGCTGACTTGGATGCACTTTCCGCTTCCGTCAGGAGGGTACGGATGGTTTCTGCAGACGGATTATCGGACATACTGTCAGCCAACAGCTTCAGACAATTACGCGTGACTGGATCGCGACGTATGCAAGCATAGGCTTCTTTACGGCTTTCTGGCTTCTTTGAAGCGAGATTCAAGGTATCCAAGGCGGCACAAAGTAAGGCTTCCTTTCTGTCAGGGGATATTTTTGTCACCAGTGCTTAGTGCAGCCAAAAGCTGCTTTGCATGACGATAAACATTGCTGCGCTTATCGGCATAAATACCCATCATATCATTCCACAATCCACCTACAGAACGTGACTGTCGACGGGCATTTTCGGCTTCGAGCATCAGGTATTCTGACAATGCGGCTACATCACACCAATCATCAAGCATGCTCAAAATCAATCTGTCTTCCTGTTCAGGCCAACGACGCAAAAAAACGGCACGATCCACGGAGCGGTAGCAATTCTGGAGGTATGATTATTAGCGGCAGCATGATAAAAAAACAGACAGAACACTTCAGCCAGCCACGCACCGGTTTGCATTTCAGCAGGCCATTCGCGTTGTAGTACGGCATCGATGCGCGCGCAGATTGCCGGAGCATATGAGGCAATAGTTTGATCAGCTTCCTGTTCAGATTTACTGCGACAACGGTCTACAGTATGAAAGAATTTGTCGCTAGCAAGCGCTTCAGCGAATTTGTGCAGCCCTATTCCGTCTTTCAGACGACCTGTTAGTGCGGCATCGATATTTTCCAACAGGAAATCGTAAAAATAAGGCAGGCATGCCGCTACGGAATAAGTATCAAAATGTTTTTTCCAAGCAGCGCGGATTTTGCTTGTTTTTTTACCTGCTTCCATAGCCGCTGTATCGGCGGCAAGCATGGCGTATAGGGGATTGGGTGTCGACTCGGGAGAATACGGTGATTGGTTGTCGAGGTTTTTTTGAATTTGAAAAACATCAGGATTCCTTGAAACAGGTTGTCTGAAAAATCTAGCTGTAGGGTAAAGCACATTACACTATAAAAAAACTGCACCTTAGCGAACCTACTAAAGTGCAGTCTAATCTATTCTAAAGCCTAAAACATCATTTCAGACGACCTTCTTAGCAGAGAATGTGCTATTTTTCTCTACTTTTTATTTGAAACAGGTTCGCAACCTGTATTACCGTTTTTTACTTGTTAACTTGGCTTTTGGCCGATTCTGCATCGGTACATTTGTAGGCATTACCCAAACTATCCATCCAAACGGAAAGTTTGTAATTCGTCCCACTTTTTCGGGGTAGCAAAAAGATAATATGCTCTGCTGTGTTTAGAGTCCTTATCTTTCATTGCGCCACTGAAATCATATTTAGCCGCAACCTCAGATGTAGCCTGATATTTCTTAAAAAACCCTGTATCTCCCTCAATTTCATCTTTCATTTTGAGGGCGGGATTTTTGACCAATTTGGTTTTCAAGGAATTATTGATGATAACCAATTCAGCATGCGCCTGAGATTGATAGCCGCGTTCGATGTAATGGATATAGGAAGGGTAAGCGATGGTACTGAGGATGCCAATAATGGCAACAACAATCAGCATCTCAACCAGCGTAAACCCTTGAGATTTAGTGATAGACGTATTCATGATTTTATCTATTTATTTTATTCGTTGGCCACATAAGATTGTAGTATAACCACCGTATTTTCGTTTTTTCCCCATGCTTTGGCGGTAACGCGGTAAATGGTACGGTTGTCGGTAGAATTGGTGCTTAGGTATTCGATGATATAACGCGCATCTTTTTTCGCACCACTATTTACACCTGGATATTTTTATTCCATTCACATCAATGCATTTTTGTTTTCTTTCTATTTTTCAGAATTAATGCACTTATCATCCTCTCGAATCCATGCCTCAACGCTTGAAGTACCGTTGACAGTAATTGTTCCTGCTGCAGTCGCGTAGGTATTTTTACTAACCTGCGCCGCTTTACATAGACCATCAGCACAATCATCAGTAAATGGTTTTTTACCGTCTTCGATTTCATAAATGTGGTTCTCACCTTCACGCAATGCTGCTTCCGCAAGTGTGGTAGCAAATTTATGGTCGGCGTCATTTGTACTGATACGCTGCTCGGTATTATAGGACTGGGTTGCGGTAACGACGAGCAAGGCGATGACGATCATAATCATCAGAACAATGAATAATGCGAAGCCTGTTTGTGCAGAGGCTTTAGCAGGATGGTTTAAAGTAATCGGTCTGCGCATTTGTTTCCTCCGCGTACAGTCGCGTTGATTCGATAAATTTGTACTTCATTATCATTACCTCCACCTGCGTTAATACTACCGCCGTTCAATAGAAGTTCGATAGAGGCAGGTGTTTCTTTATCAGACAATAATTCTGTATATTCGAATTTTTTTCGTCTTTTTTTCTTTATCTGTTCCTTGAGCCTGTGCATTTCCAGAAGAGGTAGGAACCGGAGCTGATGCCGCTTCACTTCCCTCAAACGTTTCAGGGCAATTTTTGGTATAAAAGTAATGGATGTCCATACTTTCAATTCCCTTAATCAGCAACTGCGGATTGCTCCATTCCCCTTTGTCTGTTAATTGAAACCGGTAAAGGCCTTTTTGCTCTCCGGCAGTACCGACAGCATAGGCATTCACCTCGTGTTTCATTATGGAGATATTGCCTGCTTGGGAGCCATCTGTCTTTAAAGCTGCTTTACTATCAGTAATTTGCTTTTCCTGGTTTGGTAATGTTTGTGCAGCTGCTGGCCACTACTGTTTCCGCGTCTGGTGATGCGGCATCTATGCCGTATTGGAAAATCAGTGCCTTACCGCTCTGTGCAAAGTCTTTTACGCCTAAAGAATCTGTTTCTCTGACTTCTCTGACGGCAGGAAGCATTTTTCCACTACCTTTAAGTTTGAGAAAGTCTTTGGAGCCAGAGTCAGCAATAACGGCTTGAGCATCATAGGCCGACATATTGAAACAGCCGAAATTTCCAGCCATACGGGCGTCACGTACAATCTGGTTAGATGCGTTACGCAAATCCTGCTGAACATTTAAACGCGCTGTGGCAGCAGTGTTCAAACTGCGTGCAGTAAAATAGCTGGAGCTGACGGCCAGCAGGACTATCATGCTCAATGCGCTTGCCACAAGGAATTCAATCAGGCTGAAGCCTTGCATACCTGCTTTTACCGGAATGTGTGGGCGGTTTTTATTATTCATTATCTTTCCCTTACGCGTACTTGGTAGGTGTAAACAATAGAGTCTTCGTGTCTTTTTATGCCGCTTGCTGCTTTGTCGCTTTCTGCATCTTTAAGCCATAACACTTTAATAACAGTATCAGCATCTGCCTTTTTGTCACAATGAGAATTAAATGATCCATCATAAGTAGGTTCTTTATTAGAACTGTCTTGGCAGATTTCATAATGAAATTCGGATTCAGGTAAAGCAGCACGCAAGGCTTGATCGAATTGTGCGATTTGTGCTTTTGCTAAACTTTTTTTGCTCATGCTGGTTGTGGGATCTAATTTTTCGTTTTTAGGATTATCACTAGAACCGGCAGTAATGTAGTCATCAATGTATGTTTTACAAAATCCACGCTGACCATTGTTACGAGTGCATTCTTCCAGCCTTGGATTAATCAGCATACCTTCAACTAAGTTTTGAGTGAGTTGGGATACGATGGTTTGCCCTTCCGCTTCGCGTACGCTGGAAACGGTACGCAACTGGATGGCGAGCAGGGCGAGTACGCCGATTGCGAGGACAAACATGGCGACCAAGACTTCAATTAAAGTCATACCTGCTTGGTTAGGGTTTGGAAAAAAATCTGAATAACGGGTTTTGACGAAACTCGCTTTGCTCGTTTTCAGACGACCTTTTGTATGTAATGTTATGTATTTCATAGGATGGTATTTTTTTATTTTTTTGGGTTCGGGACTTTGAGATTCTGAATATTGGCAAAGGGGTCGCGAATCTGATTTGGCGCAGATTTCGACGCGACCGCTGCTGTCGATAAGGACGATACTGGCGCGGGATTTTTTTGGTTTCTTCGGTCGTTGCGGCTTTATCAGTCATACTAATCTTGATATAACCATCGGCGTATTTGAAAGTTGTTGATTTATCGATTGTTTTTAGAGGCGGTATAGCCGAATGTGCCGTTGGGCATAAATGACCAAAAATACGGCCTCACCGTCATCGGCATTATCTTTTTCCAAATGCGATGTGTTGGAATGTATGGGAAACTTTGGCAGGGTCGGTACCGTTGAGGACTATGGAGCGCAGAGAAATATCGCTTGTGTCATTCTCATAGGCTTTGTCTCGGTTTTTTTATCGGCATAGGCGAGCAGGCCGCTGCTTTTTTTGGCTGCTGTCGCATTTGCCGTCAGCCAGGCCGTGTTTTTCTAACTTTTACGGGACAGACATAGACAGGGAGATTGAGGCGGACTGCTTCGGCTCGTGCGAAACGCAATAGGTTTGCCACCTGCTCTGCCTGACTGGCAGCGCGGCGGGAGGCAATCCATTCGCTCATATTGGGAAGGGCGATAGTGGCCATGATGGCGGTAATAGCAATCACGACCAACAATTTGATTAAGGTAAAAACCTTTTTGTTGTGCGTACATGAGTAGTAAAAACGTCTAGAGTTAAGTAATGTGTTTTTATTATCCGACTTAGAATATTTTTTTATCGCCGGTAATTATGCGGTTTGGCTCATTCTAAACGATATTGGGATGAATTGCCTAATAAAAATATGAAATTTGCTTGGTTTTTAGACTGATTTGTCTCAATCTTCCATCAATGCCGATTCGGGAATGTAGGCTGCATTGTCGAATTTGGTAAATTGTCCCATCCAAGTGAGGAATACTTTCCCGACAGGACCGTTACGGTGTTTGCCGATAATACATTCCGCGAGACCTTTCATGGGCGATTCTTGGTTATAGTATTCGTCGCGGTACATAAACATAATCAGGTCGGCGTCCTGCTCGATGGCACCGGATTCCCGCAAGTCGGACATCATTGGGCGCTTGTCGGTACGCTGCTCTACGGTACGGCTCAACTGCGACAAAGCAATAACAGGAACTTGCAACTCCTTCGCCAAGGCTTTGAGGGAGCGCGAAATTTCGCCGAGTTCTGAGGCGCGGTTGTCCGAACGTCCTGATCCTACCATTAATTGCAGGTAGTCGATAACGATTAAGCCCAATTTTCCGTTGAACTGGCGCGCAAGACGACGGGCGCGGGCGCGCAATTCGAGCGCGGTCAAGCCCGGTGTTTCATCAATATACATAGGCGCATCGGAAAGCTTGACCACAGCTTCATTCAGACGACCCCAGTGTTCATCTTCCAATCTGCCCGTTTTCAAAAACGCTCTGATCAAGCCTGCCCACCGAACCCAGCATACGCATCACCAGTTGCGCGCCGCCCATCTCCATCGAAAATACGGCGACAGGCAGCTTGCCCTCTACGGCAACATGTTCCGCGATATTGATGGAAAAGGCAGTTTTACCCATAGAGGGACGACCTGCCACAATAATCAAATCACCGGGCTGGAGACCTGAGGTTTTTTTATCCAAGTCGATAAACCCTGTTGACACACCGGTAACTTCATCCGGATTATCGCGTGAATAAAGCATGTCGATGCGCTCGACTACTTCCTTCAAAAGCGCAGGCATTTCGAGAAAACCTTGTTTGGATTTAGCCGTACTTTCCGCAATTTGGAATACCTTGTTTTCCGCTTCATCCAAAAAGCTGCCCCGCATCCCTGCCTTGCGGATTGTAGGCACTACGGGCGATTTCGGTCCCGACTTCAGCAAGCTGGCGCATGATAGAACGCTCGCGCACGATTTCGGCATAGCGGCGGATATTCGCAGCAGACGGCGTGTTTTTGCGCCAAGGTAATCAGATAATTGAACCCGCCCGCCGCCTCTAGTTCTTCGTTACGCTCCAAACTCTCCTGAACGGTAATCACGTCGGCAGGACGGCTTTCGTTAATCAGATTGGCGATGGCGCGGAAAAATCAGGCGGTGTTCGTGTCGGTAGAAGTCTTCACTGGTAACCACATCGGCGATTCTGTCCCAAGCCGAATTCTCGAGCAAAAGACCGCCCAAAAACGGATTGCTCCGCCTCCATAGAATGCGGCGGCAGCGACAACGCGCTGACTTCGCGGTCTTCAGACGACATATCGGGATAATCGTTCATGGCGGCAATCCTAAATGAATGGAAATTGGAATCTGCTATTATAGCGCAGCGCAAGTTTAATTGGTTTCCCTGATTTAAAGCAGGTAGAATAGCGATGCTGTCCGGTTTATCCCGAGCAGCGGACATTACCAAAATACAATCATATACAAATAATTTAGGAGCACTAAAATGGAACATAAGCTGCCACAACTGCCTTATGAACTGGACGCATTGTCCCCGCATCTGAGCAAAGAGACTTTGGAGTTCCACTACGGCAAACACCATCAAACCTACATCACCAATCTGAACAATCAAATCAAAGGTACCGAATTTGAAGACCTGCCTTTGGAAGAGATTGTGAAAAAATCTTCAGGCGGCGTGTTCAACAACGCAGCCCAAACTTGGAACCACACCTTCTACTGGTTGGGTTTCACGCCTAAAGGTCAAGGCAAACCTTCCGGCGAACTGGCCGCCGCCATCGACGCCAAATGGGGCAGCTTCGAGAAGTTCCAGAAGCATTCTCCGCTTGCGCGGCAGGTACTTTCGGTTCCGGTTGGGCATGGCTGGTGAAAACCCCTGCCGGCGAATTGGATTTGGTTTCCACTTCCAACGCGGCAACTCCGCTGACCACTGAAAACACTCCGCTGCTGACCTGCGACGTATGGGAACACGCCTACTACATCGACTACCGCAACAGCCGCCCCAACTACCTGAAAGGTTTCTGGGAAATCGTCAACTGGGACGAAGTTGCCAAACGCTTTGCTGCTTAAATAATCGGTTGATATGAAAAGGTCGTCTGAAAACTTGGATTTGGGTTTGAACTGGCCCCCAAATCTTGGACACTCATAAAAAGCCTATTCAGGCGCTCTGTGCAAGCTGGGTTCTGTATGCGACAGGACTCAGCTTTTTCAATTTCAAACTGCAACGCTCCCGGTTGTAGTAATCCATATAGTCATCTATCTGCTTCATCAATTCATCTACCGTCAATTCACCTGCGTTATAGAAACACTCCGTCTTCAACACCGCAAAGAAGCTTTCCATCGGCGCATTGTCCCAACAGTTCGCCTTTCGCGACATGCTTTGAACCATGGAATGCTCCGCAAGCAATTCCCTATACCCCGCCGTACGGTACAGCACACCTTGGTCCGAATGAAGCATCGTTCCTTTAGCAGTCAGACGGGGGCGGCTTTTTCGAGCATTTCCTTCACCATTTCGCTGTCGGCTCTGCGGCTCATGGCGTAGGCGACGATCTCGCGGTTGAACAAGTCCAAGATTGGCGAGAGGTACAGTTTGCCGTCCTTCCCTTTGAGTTCGGTAACGTCGGTCAGCCATTTTTCGTTGGGCTTTCGGGCTGTGAACCGGCGTTTGAGGAGGTGTTCCGATATCTCGCCCATGGCGGGATGGCGGTAGGCTTTTTCGCCCGTATGAGGGCTTTCAGTTCCAACTGCTTCATCAACCGCGCCGCTTTTTGCGGTTCCAACCCAATGCTGCGGCAATGCGCCTTTGCCCGTAGCGTCCTTTATGCCGCCGGTAGGTTTCGACAAGGAGGGCTTTGTCGGCTTCGTCGGGATTGGGCCGGTCTTGGTGGTGGTAGTAGAAGCTGCTTTTGGGCAGGTTTGCGATGTGCAGCAGGTATTTGAGCGGGTGTTGCGCCCTCAGTGTTTGGACGGTTTGGCTTTGTCCTTTGCGGTCTGCTTTTTTGGCTGAGGGCTTTTAACTCCTTTAGGTAGGCGACCTCTGCGCGCATATAGCACAACTCTTCGATAAGCTCTGCCTGTGTTTTTTCTTGGTCGGGTTTATCTGCGATGAAGGGGTTTTTGCGGTGTTGGGGCATGGTTTTGGATTGAGGATGTTCGAGTGCGCCGATACCGCCTTCTTGATAGGCGCGTATCCATCGTCTCAGGTGGGTTCGGGAAATGCCGTAGTGGTCTGCGGTACGCTGTTGGCTGCGTATATGCAGGTAGTGGAGTACGGCTTGGTATTTGAAGTGTAATGTATATTTGCTCATAAAAAAACTGCACCTTGTGAGTTGGAGGGATGTGTCCAACTTTTTGGGGTGCAGTTCAGTTTTCAGGCGACCTTTTGTTGTTGCTTATGATTTCTCTGATATTTTAGAAATATTGGAAATGGCTGAAACTTCAGAAACTTGGATTAGTTCCTGGCAATAAGATGAATGGCAGCGCAAGTTTGGTAACACGATATATGCCTGCTTATTTCCATCATAGGCAACCGAAGTAGATGCAACTTGTTTAAACATTTTATAAACGGATTTTTAAAAATAAACGTCGTCTGAAAGATACAGTCTTTCAGACGACGTTGGTGTTTCAGACATTGATTAAAACGGCGTAATTAAGCCAAGCCTTTTTTTCTCCAGATAGCTTTCGTAATCGCCCAGATAGTGTTCGTAGCCGCCCTTACCGTCCAGCTCGATAATCTGGGTGGCAAGCGAGGAGACGAACTGGCGGTCGTGCGATACGAAAATCAGCGTGCCGTTGTATTTTTCCAGCGCCATGTTCAGCGATTCGATGCTTTCCATGTCCATGTGGTTGGTGGGTTCGTCCATAATCAGTACATTGGGTTTTAGCAGCAGGAGTTTGCCGTAGAGCATACGGCCTTTTTTTCACCGCCGGAGAGAACCTGCACTTTTTTTCACCACGTCGTTGCTGCCGAAGAGCAAACGCCCCAAAGTGCCGCGGATGACTTGTTCGTCGTCGCCTTCCTGCCCCCATTGGCGCATCCATTCGCTCAGGTTCATATCGACGTCGAAGTCGTTTTCATGGTCTTGAGGGTAATAGCCAACGTTGGCTTTTTCCGCCCATTTGATGGTACCTGCATCGGGGGCGATGCCTTCGGCGTATTCGGGATTGAATGCACCGGCGAGAAGTTTCAGCAGGGTGGATTTACCCGCACCGTTGGGGCCGATGATGGCGAGGCGTTGGCCTGCTTCGAGGATGAAGCTCAGGTTTTTGAACAACTGGGTTTCAAAGCGTTTGGCCAAATTTTCGACTTCCACCGCCTGACGGTGCAGCTTGGCTTTTTCATCGGCTTCAAAGCGGATATACGGGTTTTGGCGGGTAGAAGGTTTCACTTCGACCATCTCGGCTTTGATTTTTGTCTGCCTGTTTTCAGACGGCTGGTTGCCTGACGGGCTTTGGATTTGTTGGCGGAGAAGCGGGCGACGAACTCTTGCAGCTCTTGCAGTTTCTCTTTGGCTTTGGCGTTGTCCTTCAGGGCGCGTTCGCGCGATTGGGCGGAAGCGAGCATGTAGTCGTCGTAGTTGCCCGGATAGATGGTGATGGTGTTGTAGTCCAAATCCGCCATGTGCGTGCAGACTTCGTTTAAGAAGTGACGGTCGTGCGAGATGATGATCATGGTGGAGTCGTATTGGTTCAACACACCCTCCAGCCAGCGGATGGTATTGATGTCCAAGTTATTGGTCGGCTCGTCAAGCAAGAGAACATCAGGTTTGGAGAACAGGGCTTGCGCCAGCAATACGCGCAGCTTGAAGCCCGGGGCGACTTCTGCCATGGTCGCATTGTGCAAATCTTCGGAAATGCCCACGCCGCTCAACAGCTCGGCGGCGCGCGCTTCGGCGGTATAGCCGTCGTACTCGGCGAACTTGGCTTCCAGTTCGGCGGCTTTCATGTAGTCGTCTTCGGTGGCTTCGAGGTTGGCGTAAATCGCGTCGCGTTCGGTCATCGCCGCCCACATTTCGGTGTGCCCCATCATCACCACGTCCAGCACGCGCATGTCTTCGTAGGCAAACTGGTCTTGGCGCAGCTTACCCAAGCGTACGCCGTTTTTCAATCGCCACTTCACCCGCAGTCTGTTCCAAATCGCCGCCGAGGATTTTTCATGAAGGTGGATTTTTCCCGAACCGTTCGCGCCGATCAAGCCGTAGCGGTTGCCTTCGCCGAACTTGACGGATACGTTTTTCAAACAGCGGCTTTCGCGCCGAACTGCATGGTAATGCCGTTGGTAGAAATCATTATTGGTAAAAACCTTTATAAATATAGATAAACAGGGTGTTATAATCGCTGGCGATTGTAGCATATTTTGTATAGGTCGTCTGAAACGGGGGCGGAGGAAATGGAAACTGAAAAAATCTATTACGCCGTGATTATTCTGTTGTGCGCCGCATCCATGCTGCTCAGTCCGTTTTTCTATATCCGCCGCACGCGTTCAGGCGCAGAATTGCGCCATGCACCTCGGCAATGGAAGCCGATTATTATTGCCAATTTGGTGATGATTATTGCTTTGGTGGTATGGTGGATATGGTTTTTGATGAATTTGATGAAAGGTATAAGAATGAATAAATTGATTTTTAAGCACATTACTGCTCGCATTTTTCCGCCGCTACGACGGCATCCCCCGTATTTGAATGTATCGACAAATCAGGGCGTAAAACCTATACGCAGACCGGCGGCAAAAAAACTGCAAACCGGGCAATATCGGCAGACCTTCGGTTTATACCTCCGCCGCACCGTCTGCACACTCGGCATCAGCAAACGCTGCTTCAGGGAAAAAGCTCCATCCGAACAAATGCCGTCTCCGCCAGCCGGCGCAATGCACGGCTCATCTTCAGCGCAAAAACGAATTGGCTCAGGCACAGAAAAAAATCTGGAAGAGGGCAAACAGGTCCGTTATGGCAACGAGCGAAACTACGCCCGTTACCAAGAACGGATTAAAGGTTTGGAAAAATCAAGTGAAAGCCGCGCAGGAGCGGGTTAATGCGGCAAACAGTATGGGTGGTGAAGGTGAGATGATGCCCGAGTAGTGATGGTTGCAAAGATAGCAATAAAAGGTCGTCTGAAAACCGTTTCGTTTGTTTTCAGACGACCTTTTAATCGGAGGGGCAGGCGCAGCTTTCCGAGTATCGCGGTTAACTGTGATATTATGTCGATATAAATATTCCGTCCGAAACGCTTATGAACGATGCAGACGATTATTTGGGCAAGATGCCTTTTTTTATTGTATTCCTCGACCCGCTGCACACGGATTTCCACAGCAGCGGCAAGCCTCTGAACGAATACATCGCCCG
Organism: uncultured Neisseria sp.; assembly: GCA_916438535.1. Classification (GTDB taxonomy): domain Bacteria; phylum Pseudomonadota; class Gammaproteobacteria; order Burkholderiales; family Neisseriaceae; genus Neisseria. Next base: position 26,273 of record CAKAEP010000002.1, read on the forward strand.
CCATCCGCTGATGCACGACAAGCTGCACCGCCCCGCTTTTGCCGCCAAAGTGTTGGAAATGGCGGCAAACAGCAGCAATATGCGTGTATTTGTCCGCAAAGCGGATGCGCTGATTAAGCATCCGCTGCATTATATTGTCCGTAACGGCGTTTTCCGAACCGAAGAGCAGATGTGGGCGTTTATCAATTCGCCCGAAAAACATCGCCGCCGTCAAACAACCCTAAAAGGCCGTACCCCCATGCTTTTGTTTATTGATAACTATGACAGCTTCACCTACAACATCGTCCAATATTTCGCCGAACTCGGTCAGGAAGTCGTCGTCCGCCGCAACGACGATATTACGCTCGAAGAAATCGAAGCTTTGAAACCGCAATACCTCGTTATCGGGCCGGGTCCTTGTTCGCCGAAAGAAGCGGGCATTTCCGTCGCTGCCATGCGCCATTTCGCCGGTAAGCTGCCGATTATGGGTGTGTGCCTCGGGCATCAGACGATAGGCGAAGCGTTCGGCGGGGATGTGGTGCGGGCAAAAAAACGCTGATGCACGGCAAAGTTTCGCCTGTGTTCCATTTGAACAAAGGCATGTTCAAAGATTTGCCCGATCCCGTTACCTGCACGCGTTATCACAGCCTTGTCATCGCCCGCGATACGCTGCCCGATTGCTTGGAAGTAACCGCATGGACGGAGGATCAGGAAATCATGGGCGTGCGGCACAAGGAATACGCCATTGAAGGCGTGCAGTTCCACCCCGAAGCCCTGTTGACCGAACACGGACACGATATGTTGAAAAAAACTTTTTGGAAGAATTTAAAGACTTCCAAGCGTCCGTTGCTTAAACCAAACGTCGTCTGAAAACTTTCAGACGACGTTTGACGTAAAAATACCCGTAAAAAGGATTGAACCATGATTACACCGCAACAAGCCATCGAACGCTTAATCAGCAACAACGAATTGTTTTACGACGAAATGACCGACCTGATGCGCCAGATTATGAGCGGACAGGTGCCGCCCGAACAAATCGCCGCCATCTTGACCGGATTGCGGATTAAAGTCGAGACCGTATCGGAAATCACCGCCGCCGCCGCCGTCATGCGCGAATTTGCCGCCAAAGTGCCACTGGAAAATTCAGACGACCTCGTCGATATTGTCGGCACGGGCGGGGACGGTGCAAAAACCTTCAATATTTCGACGACTTCGATGTTTGTCGCGGCGGCGGCAGGCGCGAAAGTTGCCAAACACGGCGGGCGCTCCGTTTCCTCGTCCAGCGGCGCGGCGGACGTGATGGAGCAGATGGGCGCGGTATTGAACATTACGCCTGAGCAAGTCGCCGAAAGCATCCGTCAAACAGGCTTGGGCTTTATGTTCGCCCAAAACCACCACAGCGCGATGCGCCACGTCGCGCCCGTGCGCCGTTCACTCGGGTTTAGAAGTATTTTTCAATATCTTGGGACCGCTGACCAACCCTGCCGGCGCGCCAAACCAGCTCTTGGGCGTGTTCCACATTGATTTATGCGGCATCCTGTCGCGCGTATTGAAACAGCTTGGTTCCAAACACGTTTTGGTCGTGTGCGGCGAAGGCGGTTTGGACGAAATCACGCTGACGGGCAAAAACCCGCGTTGCCGAGCTGAAAGACGGAGAAATCCGCGAATACGACATCAGCCCCGCCGATTTCGGTATCGAAATCCGCCGCGATTTGGACGAAATCAAAGTCGCCAACGCGCAAGAGTCTTTGGAAAAAATGGATGAAGTGTTGAGCGGCAAACATGGCGCGGCACGCGACATCGTCCTGCTCAACGCCGCCGCCGCGCTCTATGCCGGCAATGTCGTGCCTTCGTTGGCGGACGGTGTCAAAGCCGCCGAAGCAGCCATCGACTCGGGCAAGGCAAAAGCGAAAAAAGAAGAATTTGTCCGCTTTACGCAGCAATTTGCCAAAGAGTAAGCAAAGGTCGTCTGAAAAACGGGAAGCCAGTTTTCAGACGATTTTTATAGCAACTCTCGAATATTCGGATATTGATAAGGCGTTTATTTATGTTGATGCTTTCCTTCAAATCGTCTGAAACCGTTTTTTTCAGACGACCCATATCCTCGTAAAACAAATTTAACCATCGGATTTTAATGATAATTGGAAGATAGCTTGCATTGAAGGCGGGGGCGGTTTGTTATATAGTGAAATAAAAAAACAGACTGGATGATTGAGTCGGGGCGTTTTGCGTGCTTTATATAGTGGATTAACTTTTAAACCAGTACGGCGTTGCCTCGCCTTAGCTTAAAGAGAACGATTCTCTAAGGTGCTGAAGCACCAAGTGAATCGGTTCCGTACTATCTGTACTGTCTGCGGCTTCGTCGCCTTGTCCTGATTTAAATTTAATCCACTATAAAATAAGAGTTGGTTGGCATTTGTATCGGGCAGGGTTGGGATGATGCGTTGACGGTTGACGGCAGCGTCCGCAGGCGGTCTGATATTTCAGAAGATTTTTTTGTTTCATTTGAGTCTTGGATATTTGTCCTATGACAACAATACAGGCAGATGAGGTGAAGATAATGAACGGTGTAACCAGTGCGCAATTTATTTCCGCAGGCATTCATTTTTTTATCCCAGATGCGGCTACAAGCGGCTGTCCGAGCAGGCGATCGCGGAGCATTTGAATTCGAATTTGGAAACGTTCAACAGGATGTTTGCCGATAAAGACGAATTTGTGAAGGCGATGTTGATTGAGTACAGCAATCGGGCTTTGGGGCGGGTGTCGTTCGATTTTGCCCAAAATATCGAAGATACGGAGCGGCTGTATCAGATTGTCTGGCGGCTGGCGGTAACGATACGCGAGCATTTGGCGTGGATACACAGGATGCTGCTGGACAGCGAAGAAGGCGTGGATTTGATTACCAAAGCGTTGAAAAAGCAGCATAAGATGCTTGCCTACGGGATGATCCGGCATATCAAGAAGTGCAACGGTAGGGAGGGTGTGTCGGAATTGGAATTGTTGAATCAGTTTGAGTTCCTCAATGGCGCGGTTATCTTGCCGATGATTATGAACACGCGCTACCGTATGTTGGGGATACTGACCGATGAGATGAACGGGCGGCATGAGGATTTGCTGACCGATTCGTCCATCCACCAAAGGATAGATTGGGCGTTTGCCGCGCTGTTTCCGCATTACCGCTCTAAGGCGCGTCCGTTTTGACGATTAAGGTGTAACGCAACATGAAAAAAGCTGTTATTGCTTCTCTTGCCGTCGCGCTGGCTGCGGGCGGTGTGTGGTATGTCCTTCAAAACCAAAAAGAAACCCTGCCGACATGGATCGCGCAATCCAACGGGCGGCTGGAACTGAACCGCATCGATGTCGCCAGCCTGTATCCGGGGCGGGTGAAGGCGGTACTGGTGGAAGAGGGCGCAGACGTGAAAGAGGGCGATATTCTGGCGGAACTGTCGTCTGAAACCAGCAACAGCCGTTTGGAAGAAGCGCGGGCGGCGGAATTGCGGCAAGAAGAGGCGGTCGGGCGCGCCAAAGCTGCCGAAGCGCAGATGAAACAGACGGTTGCGCGCGCGCAGGCGAATGTGGACGCGAACAGGCAGCAGCTGCGCGTGGCGAAAATGGAGCTGGACAATGCCCGTAAATTGCTTGCCGACCAGCTGGTGTCGCAATCGGAAGTTACCAAGCGTCAGGCAGATTATGAGCGCGCTGTTGCAGCAGTCAAAGCAGCCGAAGCGGCACGGGACGAAGCGCAGGCGACGGTAGCGCAAAGTGCCGCCGCGCAAGCGGAAGCGCGCGCCGGTGTCGAACAGGCGAGGGCGGCAGTCAAATCGGCCACATCCGCCAACGATGATATGAACATCCGCGCGCCGATAGCCGGCAGGGTGGAATACACCATTGCGGAAGCAGGCAACGTGGTCGCGGCGGGTTCGAAAGTGGTCAGCCTGCTTGATCCTGCCGATGTTTCGATGAATATTTTCCTGCCGACCGACAGCATGAGCCGTCTGAAAGTCAATGATGATGCGCGTATCCGTTTGGACGGCATTGACGCGGTGTTCCCCGCCAAAATCAAATTTATCGCGACGGACGCCCAGTTTACGCCCAAGTCGGTGGAAACGGTCGATGAACGCGCGAAGCTGATGTTTAAAGTGAAATTGCAAGTGCCGCGCGAAACGGCGGTGAAATACAACCGCCTGCTGAAAGGCGGGCTGACGGGCAATGGTTTCGTAAAAACCGACGCCAAGGCAGCATGGCCTGCCGAGTTGGCGGTGAGGTTGCCGAATTGATAGCGCTCAAATTCGGACGGCCTCAAGTTAAAACAAAGGTTTATGGCTAAAAGAGGTCGTCTGAAAACGGGATTTTGCTTTTCAGACGACCTCTTTCCATTCAAGCATCACCACTATATAGTGAATTAAATTTAAATCAGGACAAGGCGACGAAGCCGCAGATAGTACAGATAGTACGGAACCGATTCACTTGGTGCTTCAGCACCTTAGAGAATCGTTCTCTTTGAGCTAAGGCGAGGCAACGCCGTACTGGTTTAAAGTTAATCCACTATAAAAAAAGAACATCTATCCGGAAGCGCAGCCCGAAGCGTCTCCATCAAATCAGGACAAACAAAAATGAAAACCAAAAACATGGCGCATTGAAGAAGGTGCGCCTTATCCGATGGGCGTGTCGCTGACTGAGAAAGGGGCGAATTTTTGCGCTGTTTTTCCATCCATGCCGAAAAAAAGTCGAGCTATGCCTCTTTGACAAGGGAGGGAAACCCGTTTGGAAATGCTTTTCGCGGCGCGGGTCGGTGTTTTACGGCTTTGTGCCGGAGGTTAGGGCAGGGCAGCGGTATGGTTTTCGTGTTTACGGACGCGCTGATACGCCGGGCGGCTCGTGTTTCAATCCGAACAAATTGTTGATTGACCCGTATTCCAAAAAAATCGACGGCAAACCAAGTTACAAGGATGATGAGGAAATGGCATGGTTTCGTCCGGAAGACGAGCGGGACAATGCGGCGGTGGCGCCTAAAAGCGTGGTGGTGGGCGACGATGATTTCGATTGGGGCGACGACCGCCGTCCGAACCATCCGTGGGGCAGGACGATAGTGTACGAAGCCCATGTGAAAGGCTTTACCAAGCAATTCCCCGATTTGGAACACGCGGGAACGTATCAAGCGCTGACCGATCCGCGCGTGATTGATTATTTGAAAACTTTGGGCGTTACTGCCGTCGAGCTGCTGCCGGTACACCAGCATTTGGACGAATACCACCTGCAAAAAAATGGGCTTGAGCAATTATTGGGGCTACAACACTTATTCCCATTTTGCCGTCGAGCCGTCTTATGCCGCCGATGCCGAACGCGCAGCGGAAGAGTTGAAGCAGGCGGTCAAAAGCCTTGCATCAAGCAGGTTTGGAAGTGATTTTTGGATGTTGTGTACAACCATACCGCCGAGCAGGACGAAAAAAAGGCCCGATGCTTTGCCAGCGCGGCATAGACAATGCTTTGTGGTATTGGTTGAAGCCCGACGGCAGCTATGAAAACTGGTCGGGCTGCGGCAATACGTTGAACATCGTCCGCCGCGACGTAACCCGTTGGGCGGCGGACAGCCTACGCTATTGGGCGGAAGCGTTTCATGTAGACGGTTTCCGCTTCGACTTGGGAACGGTATTGGGGCGCGAACCGGATTTTCAGGCTTACGGACGCTTTTTTCAGGTGGTTTACCAAGACCCCGTGTTGGCATGCTGCAAACTGATTGTCGAGGCGTGGGACATCGGCGAAGGCGGCTATCACTTGGGCAATTTCCCGCAGCCTTTTGCTGAGTGGAACGGACGTTTCCGCGACGATATGCGCGCGTTTTGGGTGTGGGAAAGCGGCAATTTGGGCGCGTTTGCCGAACGTCTGGCGGGGTCGTCTGATATTTTCAACCACAGCGGCCGCCATCCTTCCGCCAGCATCAATTTCATCACCGCACACGATGGTTTTACGCTGCGCGATTTGGTCAGCTACAACGAAAAACACAACCATGCCAACGGTGAAGACAACCGCGACGGGCATAACGAAAACATCAGCTACAACCACGGCATCGAGGGCGAAACCGAAGATGCGGCAATTTTGGAAGACCGCTCCTACACCGTCAAAGCCTTGCTTGCTTCGCTGTTCCTTGCCAACGGCACGCCCATGCTGCTGGCGGGTGACGAGTTCGGCAACAGCCAACAGGGGAACAACAATAGTTATTGTCAGGACAACCCGATTACTTGGCTGGATTGGCAGCAGGCGGACGAAGCGTTGCAAGGCTATACGCGCGATTTAATCCGCCTGCGCCAAGAAATCAAATTGTTGGGCGATGATGTCTGGTGGAAACAAGAGCGCGTCCGCTGGCTCAATATTCAAGGCGAACCGATGAGCGAGCTTTGTTGGCACAACCGCGGCGCAAAAAGCCATGCAGATCGTTTTTGGACGATGAATGGCTGCTGTTGATCAATGCCAAGCGTAGTCAACAAATATTTAACCTGCCTCAAGGAAGTTGGCAGATTTCTTGCGTACCATCCGAGAAGTTTAATTACAATGCAGACGGCAAGCTGACAGTCGAACATATGGGTATTTGGATTTTTGCAGCGTAAGAATACATCGCCGAATATATGACATATGTCATTAATAGGATGTTTTTAAAAAGAAAACCCTATTATTTACACTGCCTCGGTTATAATGCTGAAGATGAGTAATAAATTTACCTGATTAACTTTGCTTGACGGAACATAAAGGCATACGGCTTTTTCAGACGACCTCAGACTGCCAAAAGATACAAATTCCCCGCTTCATCATCCCATCCCCAACAGAGAAAGGCTATCATGGCTAAGAAAAACAACCCATTTCAGGTTTTGATTATGTCATGCCGAAACCGGATGCCGAAACCATCCGCAAGTCCATCGTCTATAAATTGATTTTTCATTTTTGGGCGTCGATCCGAAAGAGGCGACCGAACACCAATGGCTCAACGCCGCCATGCTCGCCGCGCGCGACCTGATTGCCGAAGACTTCCTGCAAACCCGCCGCGCCCACATTGACAACGGCAAACGCATGGTTTACTACCTTTCCATGGAATTCCTGTTGGGACGCGCCTTCGTCAACGCGTTGATTAACGAAGGCGTGTATGCCGAATTTGAAGAGGCGTTCAAACAACTGGGTAAAGAGTTCGCTGACATCTGCGAACAAGAACAAGACCCCGGCTTGGGCAACGGCGGTTTGGGCCGCCTGGCCGCCTGCTTCCTCGACTCGCTCGCCACCTTGCGCATTCCCGCCATGGGCTACGGCATCCGCTATCAATACGGTATGTTCAAACAAGAAATCGTGGACGGCCAGCAGGTCGAAAAACCCGATTTGTGGCTCGACCAAGATTTGGCATGGCAAATCGGCCGCCCGAACAAACAATACGCCGTCAGCTTCGGCGGACAGGTCATCAATATGGGTGACAAAAAAGAATGGCATCCGAGCGAAGAAATTTCCGCGATGGCATACGATGAAATCATCCCTGGCTACGGCGGCGACGTCGCCAATCCGTTGCGCCTGTGGACGGCTCACGCCGGTAGCCGCTTCGACTTGGCAGATTTCAACCGCGGCGATTACGCTTCCGCCGTCCGCGCGCAAAACAGCGATGAAAACATCTCGCGCGTCCTCTATCCGAACGACTCCACCGACAGCGGCCGCGAACTGCGCCTGAAACAGGAATATTTCCTGGTTTCCGCATCCGTACAAGACATCGTGGCGCGCCACAAATGCCGTTTCCCCAGCATCAAAAACCTTGCCGATAAAGTCGCCATCCACCTGAACGATACCCACCCCGTACTGGCGATTCCCGAGCTGATGCGCATCCTGATTGACGAAGAAGGCATTGCGTGGACCGAAGCATGGAATATGTGCTGCAAGATTTTCTCTTACACCAACCACACCCTGATGAGCGAAGCCTTGGAAACTTGGCCGGTCGATTTGATGGGCCGCCTGCTGCCGCGCCATTTGGACATCATCTTTGAAATCAACGCCTACTTCTTGAACGCCCTGCGCGCCATCGGCAACTTCGACGACGACTTCGTCCGCCGCGTGTCCATCATCGATGAGAACAACGGTCGCCGTGTCCGCATGGCATGGCTGGCAGTCATCGGTTCGCACAAAGTCAACGGCGTGGCGAAAATCCACTCCGACCTGATGACCACTTCCATATTCGCCGACTTTGCCAAAGTGTTCCCCGAACGCTTCACCAATGTGACCAACGGCGTAACCCCGCGCCGCTGGATCAACATCGCCAACCCCGAGCTGACCCGTTTCCTCGATAAACACTTGGGCGAACAAGACTGGCGCCTGCATTTGGACAATCTGACCAAGCTCAACGAAAAAGTTGACGATGCAAGCGTACAGGCAGAATTCAGCGCAGTGAAAAAAAGCCGCCAAAGAACGCCTCGCCAAATACATCGAAACCGAATTGGGCATCAAGGTCAACACGGACGCGCTATTTGACATCCAAATCAAACGCATCCATGAATACAAACGCCAGGCGTTGAATGTGATGCACATCGTCGACCGCTACAACAAAATCCTGGAAAACCCGGATTTCGATTGGCAGCCGCGCGTCTTCATCTTTGCCGGTAAAGCCGCATCCGCCTACTACATGGCGAAAAAAATCATCCGCCTGATTAACGACGTAGCGAAAACCATCAACAACGACGAACGCATCCGCGATTTGATTAAAGTCGTCTATATCCCGAATTACAGCGTCAGCCTCGCCCAAATCATCATCCCCGCCGCCGATTTGCACGAACAAATCTCACTGGCAGGTACGGAGGCATCCGGCACCAGCAACATGAAGTTCGCCCTCAACGGCGCGCTCTGCATGGGTACGCTGGACGGCGCGAACGTTGAAATTCTGGAAAAAGTCGGCGCGGACAACTGCTTTATCTTCGGCAACACCGTTGAACAAGTGGAAGAACTCCGCCGCAACGGCTACGACCCGCTGGGCTACATCGAACGCGATCACGACCTGCGCCGCGTCGTCAACCAAATCAGCAGCGGCACGTTCTCCCCGAAGAGCCGAACCGCTACAATGACGTCCTGCAACCTTACGGCGATTTCTATCAACTGATGGCGGATTTTCGCAGCTACATCGACACGCAATACAAAGCGGACGAACACTACCGCGATGTTGCCGCGTGGCGTAAATCCGCCTTGATCAACATCGCCAATATGGGCTTCTTCTCGTCCGACCGTTCCATCGCCGACTACTGCCGCGATATTTGGTACATCAAGCCGCTGACTTTGAAAGAGCTGCCTAAACACCAATAAAGTGGATATCGATTAAGCAGTAAACAGGAACAGCCGATATGGGAAAATATCGGCTGTTTTTTTATTGTGTAATATTTTAAGAGAGGCTCATAATATTATTCTTTTTCCAGGAGGATAGGTGAGGATAGGTATTTAGATATAAAATAATTATAAATAAATTGATGTGTTATCCCAAAAGCCTTGATTTGTCCACTCTTTTTGACGAACGGCTATTTTTTTGGATTAACGTTAGTTGTATAAATTCAAACACTTATTTACAATACGCAGTTTTGGTTTAAACTGCTAAACCTATATTTCGAATTATCCGAACAATAAAAATTTCAAGGAACACTTATGCCGTTGCTGTCGATTGAATTCGCGGTATTTTTTATTGCTTTTTTGCCTATTTATTGGGCATTTGTCCGTATGCCGTCGGTGCAGAATGTTTTTGCTTCTGCTGGCTGGGATGGGCTGGCTGTATCACTTGAATCCCATCTTTGCCGCCATAATTACCTGCTATTCGTCCTGCGTGCATTTGCTCGGCCTGTTGATGACGTCTGAAAACGAAAACGTACGGAAATTCTGGCTGGGCTTCGGCATAGCGTCGGCTTTGGCGGTATTGTGTTTCTTCAAATATTTCGACTTTTTCCGCCCGTTTATCCGCCAATACACGGGGCAGAGCGAGATTGTCGATATCTTGATGCCTTTGGGGCTGTCTTATTACACATTTCAATCTTTGGCTTATTTGGTGTACTGCTGCCGTCATCCGATGGGCGACCGCTTTGCGTGGCATGAATTGCTGCTGCATTTGAGCTTTTTTCCCAACGATTACTTCCGGGCCGATTATCCGTGCCGCGGCGTTTAAAAAGCATAGACGGCGAACAGGCGGGGGCTTTGACGCAGATTCGGACTGCCGAACCGCGCGCATTGATACGCCCTGCGCTGGCGGTGTGCTTGATTTTGCTGGGCATTGCTAAAAAATGGTGGCTGGCGGGTGCGCTGGGAGACGGCTGGGTATCGCCCGTTTTCGAGAATCCCGCCCAATTTGACGGCTGGGGCGTGTTGTCGGGGGTGTACGGCTATACTTTCCAGCTTTTCTTCGATTTTTTTCAGGCTATTCGGATTTGGTAATCGGGATGGCGATGCTGCTCGGTTTCCGCCTGCCGAAAAAAACTTTGCCACACCGCTGCGTGCGTTCAATATCCGCGACTTCTGGAACCGTTGGCACATCAGTCTTTCCACTTGGATACGCGACTATATTTATATTCCTTTGGGCGGCAACAAACACGGCTTCGTCCTGACGCAGTTCAACTTGCTACTGGCGATGGTATTGTCGGGCGTTTGGCACGGCTACGGCTGGAATTTCCTGCTATGGGGTGCGCTGCACGGCGTGGCATTAATTTTTGCTCAACTGCGGCGACAAAATATTCGGGCGGGATGGCTCACGTCGTCTGAAAATCTTACGTCCGCTTGCCTGGTTCGTCACTTTCCATTTCGTCTGCTTCACTTTCGTCGTGTTCAACACCGGCAGCCTCGCCGATACGCAGATGGTATTTGATGCCTTATTCGCCAACGAAGCAGGTTGGGCAGCGCCGAAACAGGCGGATGTCCTGCTGCTTGCCGCGTTTGGCCTGATGATTTTGCTCTACCCGTATCTGCTTCGCCTGTTTGACGGTGCAGTAGCGACATTGGAAAAAATGCCGATGTGGCTGTGGTTTATACCGCTGACGCTGGTGTTGGTGTTGATTATTGTATTGGCGCCGTCAGGCATCCCGGGCTTTATTTACGCCGATTTTTTTAAAAGGACAATCAGAATATGAAACGTTTTATTTCCCTGTTTGCCTCCCTTTTGGTTTGCGCCTTTGGCGCGGCGTGGTTCAGTCAAGATTCCATCAATGCCTATTGGCAGCAAACCTATCATCAGGCCTCGCCGCTGGAGCCTTTGTCCGAATACGAATGGTGGCGCACGGGCGCGAAGCTGCAACAAGACGCATACGCCTTTTCAGACGACCTCAAAGCGCGTTTGGCAGGACAGCCTGTGATTGCCGAACCAGAACCTCAAATCGCTGAAGACGACGGGTCGTCTGAACAAAATGCGCAGCTAATGCGTCTGAACCGCACGAAAAACCGTCCCGCCGACGGACGCCAACCTCAAACGGCACAACACGGCGGACAACACGAAGCACATCGTCTCCCCATCGCCCCGCCCGCCAATATCGTTCTCGGACAAGGCGACAAAGTCTTTTTTTGCCGGCGACTCGATGATGCAGGGCGTTGCACCTTTGTTGAAAGAAGCCTGAAAAAAACAATACGGCATCCAGTCGGTGAACCTAAGCAAACAAAGCACCGGATTGTCCTATCCCAAGTTTTTCGACTGGCCGAACACCATTGAGCAAACGCTGAAACAACAAACCGACATCCGCCTTCTGGTCGTTTTCCTCGGCCCCAACGACCCGTGGGACTTCCCGAAAGGCAAAAAAATACCTGAAATTCGCCTCGCCCGAATGGTCGGAAGAATACCTCAGCCGCGTCAACCGCATCCTGGCCGCTGCTGAGCAACACCATGTGCAAGTCATTTGGATGGGCATTCCTTATATGAAACAGGCAAAAACTTAACAAGCAAATGCGATATCTCGACAAACTTTTTAGCAGACGAGATCAGTCCAAAAAGCCCTGTGGATACCGACCGACAAACTCCTCAGCAACGGCTCGGACACCTACGCCGACTCCGTCAACATCAATGGAAAAAAATCATCCGCTACCGCAGCAAAGACGGCATCCACTTCTCAGCTGAAGGACAAAAACTGCTCGCGGATAAAAATCATGGAAAAAAATCGTTTTTTTCAGACGACCCCTGAAATGAACGGCGAAGAACGCACGGAACAATTGTCCGCACGTTAAGCCCGTATCGGCAGCAAAAAGGACGGCGTTTTGTTTATCCAATGCCGTCTTTTTTTCGTTACAATAGCCTTCCGCCGCGTCAAAAGACATCGTCTGAAACCACACACAGGAAACTCGCGAACATCAAAACCCTGTCCGTATCCCTTACCGCATTGTGCCTGTCTGCCGCCGCCCCCGCCGCCGATATGCTGCTGGAAAACTACGGCAGCAGCCGTCCCGCCTGGCTCTCAAGCTCAAAAAAAACTCGACCGCAGCTCGGACGGCAAATTCCGCATCCTCCAAATCGGCGATTCACACACCGCCGGCGACCTTTTCACCGAACAACTGCGCCTGCGTCTCCAACAAAAAAATGGGGCGACGGCGGCATAGGCTGGGTTTACCCCTCTACCGTCAAAGGTCAGCGCAGCGCAGCCGTCCGCTATGACGGCTCGTGGCAAACCGTCAGCAGCCGCAGCGTTTCAGACGACTTCCCCTTAGGCGGCATCATCGCCAAAAGCCAACGGCAGCAGCGTTACCATCAGCGCCAAAGACGGCAGCAGCGGCGAAAGGCAGATTTCCGTTTTTGCCAAACCCGTCCTGCCCGAACAAACCCTGTCGTTCAACGGACGCGAAGTCCCCGCCGGAAGCAGCGGCTGGCAAATCATCCGCAGCAACAGCCACCTGCCGCTGACCCTCAGCAGCTCCATGCCTTGGGACATCGGCTACATCAATATCGAAAAATCCCGGACGCGGCGTAACCGTTTCCGCACTCGGCATCAACGGCGCGCAACTGACCCACTGGTCCAAATGGCGCCCCTCTTGGCAGGATGACCTTGCCCAAACCCGCGCCGACCTCGTTATCCTCGCCTACGGCACCAACGAAGCCTTCGCCCGCGATTTGGACATCACAGCCACAGAACAAAGCTGGCGCAGCTACATCCGCCAAATCAAACAAAGCCTGACCGACGCAGGCATCCTGATTCTCGGCGCGCCCGAATCCCTGAAAAGCACTTCAGGAAGCTGCGGCACACGCCCCGCCACCTTAAGCAGCATCCAACAAATGCAGCAACGCATTGCCCGCGACGAAAAAATCATGTATTGGTCGTGGCAGAACGCGATGGGCGGCGAATGCAGCATGAAAAACTGGATGAGCCAAGGCCTCGCTGCTAAAGACGGCGTCCACTTCTCAGGCAAAGGCTACCGCCAAGCCGCCGACCGCCTCGCCGACAGCTTGATACAAATGGCGGATTAATCAATAACGAATTAATCAAAAAGGTCGTCTGAAAATTTTTCAGACGACCTTTTTGTTATGTAGGATTATTTCTGTGCTTTCATTTAAGACTCCAAACCGCAGGCAAAACAGAATGCAGTTCCCTTTGAATCTGAACGCAGCATCATCGTTGCGAATACCAAGCCGCCGTGTGATACGAATGATGCAGAGGGTCGTCTGAAAGCGGAAAAGGGGGTATTAAGACTTTTTTCAGACGACCTTTGCTTGATGGATGGGGGGTACGGCTTCCTTTATCCGTTTCGGAATAAGCAATATAAAAAAAGTATTCTTTGTGTTTGCCGCAATTTCACTTAGAATGCGGCTCTTGCTCACTTTTTTTCTTCAGGAGAGGATTATGTTGAAAAAAATTCGTACTCGGCGGCATGACCGCATTGGTTTTGGCTGCCTGCGGCGGAGAGGGCGGCAGCGCGTCTTCTTCTACTCCCGCCCAATCTGCCAACGCTTCCGGTTCTTTAATCGAGCGCATCAACAATAAAGGTACGATTACCGTCGGTACCGAAGGCACTTACGCGCCGTTTACCTACCATGACAAAGACGGCAAGCTGACCGGTTACGATGTGGAAGTTACCCGCGCCGTTGCCGACAAACTGGGCGTCAAAGTCGAATTTAAAAGAAACGCAATGGGATTCGATGATGGCGGGTTTGAAAGCGGGACGTTTCGATGTGGTGGCAAACCAAGTCGGCCTGACCAGCCCCGAACGCCAAGCGACATTTGACAAATCCGAACCTTACAGCTGGAGCGGTGCGGTTTTTGGTTGCGCGCAAAGACAGCAACATCAAATCCATCGACGACATCAAAGGCGTCAAAACCGCACAATCCCTGACCAGCAACTACGGCGAAAAAGCCAAAGCTGCGGGTGCGGAACTCGTACCGGTGGACGGTTTGGCGCAATCGCTGACCCTGATTGAACAAAAAAACGCGCCGATGCGACTTTGAACGATGAGTTGGCAGTTTTTAGACTATCTGAAGAAAAAAACCCGAATGCCGGCGTGAAAATCGTTTGGTCTGCGCCTGCCGATGAAAAAAAGTCGGTTCCGGCTTGATTGTCAATAAAGGCAATGATGAAGTCGTGGCGAAATTCAGCACGGCAATCAACGAGCTGAAAGCCGACGGCACGCTGAAAAAAACTGGGCGAACAATTCTTCGGAAAAGACATCAGTGTTAAATAATTTTTCTTGCTTCGCTGCCGTTTATGACGGAAACACGCGCCGATATGATTGTCAGCGCGTTTTTTTGCCTATGGTCAAAAGCCGGTTTTATGGTCTCGCTGCCGCTGGCGGTGGCGTCGTTCCTGATCGGGATGGTGATTGCCATCGCCGTGGCTTTGGTACGGATTATGCCTTCGGGCGGCATCGTGCGGAAAAATCCTGCTGAAACTGGTGGAAACTTATATTTCCATCATCAGGGGGACACCGCTGTTGGTGCAGCTTGTGATTGTGTTTTACGGACTGCCGTCCGTCGGCATTTTCATCGATCCGATTCCCGCCGCCATCATCGGCTTCTCGCTTAATGTCGGAGCATATGCTTCCGAGACCATCCGTGCGGCGATTTTGTCCGTGCCGAAAAGGACAGTGGGAGGCGGGTTTCTCCATCGGTATGACCTATATGCAGACTTTTTCGCCGCATCGTCGCGCCGCAGGCTTTTCCGCGTCGCCGTGCCGCCTTTGAGCAACGAGTTTATCGGCTTTGTTCAAAAACACCTCACTCGCGGCGGTGGTAACGGTAACGGAATTGTTCCGCGTCGCGCAGGAAACGGCAAACCGTACCTACGACTTCTTGCCCGTCTATATTGAAGCCGCTTTGGTTTATTGGTGTTTCTGCAAGGTTCTGTTCCTGATTCAGGCGCGCTTGGAAAAACGCTTCGACCGCTATGTCGCCAAATAAGGGAAAGCCATGATTAAAAATCCGTAATATCCGCAAAACCTTCGGCGAAAACACCATTTTGCGCGGCATCGATTTGGATGTGGGCAAAGGGCAGGTGGTCGTCATCCTCGGACCTTCCGGCTCGGGTAAAACGACGTTTCTGCGCTGCTTAAACGCGCTGGAAATGCCCGAAGACGGACAAATCGAGTTCGACAACGAGCGACCGCTTAAAATCGATTTTTTTCAAAAAAAACGACAAAGCACGACATCTTGGCGCTGCGCCGCAAATCCGGCATGGTGTTCCAACAATACAACCTTTTTTTCCGCACAAAACCGCGTTAGAAAACGTAATGGAAGGTCCGGTTGCCGTACAAGGCAAACCTGCCGCCCAAGCGCGCGAAGAAGCTTTGAAATTGCTGGAAAAAAAGTCGGCTTGGGCGACAAGGTTAACCTTTATCCCTACCAGCTTTCCGGCGGTCAGCAACAGCGCGTCGGTATCGCCCGCGCATTGGCGATTCAGCCCGAGTTGATGTTGTTTGACGAACCCACTTCCGCGCTGGATCCCGAATTGGTGCAAGACGTGTTGAACGCCATGAAGGAATTGGCGCAGGAAGGTTGGACGATGGTCGTCGTGACCCACGAAATCAAGTTCGCGCTGGAAGTTGCCACTACCGTCGTCGTCATGGACGGCGGCGTCATTGTAGAACAGGGTAGTCCGAAAGAATTGTTCGAACACCCTAAACACGAACGGACGCGGAAATTTCTGCAACAAATCCGTAAGGATTCGGCAGATTATCGACATTAAGCCGTTTCGTTACATCAAAGGTCGTCTGAAAACGGACAGAGCGGGTTTCGCTCATACCGTCCGCCGTTTTCAGACGACCTTTTTCCATCATGGATTCACGTTGAAACGCTACGGCACCAACGAACGGCGACATCACGCTGTTTTCGCTATAAAATACCTCCTTTCCCATTTTTCCGCCCGTCCATTATTACATCATGATTGAAATCAAAAACCTCACCCTGCAACGCGGTTTGAAAGTCCTGCTCGACAAAGCCAACGCCACCGTCAATCCCGGTCAGCGCGTCGGTTTGATCGGTAAAAACGGGACGGGCAAATCCAGTCTGTTTGCCTTAATCAAGGGTGAAATCACTCAGGACGGCGGCGATATCTCGATTCCGAAAAAAATTGGCGGATGGCTTCCGTTTCCCAAGAAACGCCCGACTTGGACATCTCCGCGTTGGACTACGTTTTGCAGGGCGATGCCGAGTTGCAGGCTTTTTCAGACGACCTTGGCGCAGGCGGAAGCACAAAATGACGGCATGAAGCAGGCGGAATACCATGCCAAATTGGAAGAAATCGACGCTTATACCGCGCCGGCCCGTGCGGCGAAATTGCTGAACGGACTGGGTTTTTTTCGCAAGAAGAACACAGCCGTCCCGTCAAATCCTTTTTCCGGCGGCTGGCGTATGCGCCTGAATCTTGCGCAAGCCCTGATTTGCCGCGCCGATTTGCTATTGCTTGACGAACCGACCAACCACTTGGATCTGGAAACCGTCTTGTGGCTGGAAAACCACCTTGCCTCTTTACCCTGCACGCAAATCATCATTTCCCACGACCGTGATTTCCTCAATGCGGCCACCACCCAAACCATTGAATTGTCCCAGCAAAAAGCTCACGCAATACGGCGGCAATTACGATTTTTTTACCAAAACGAACGCGCGCAACGCCTGGCGCAGCAACAAGCCGCCTATGTCAAACAACAGGCGCAAATCAAACATCTGCAATCGTTTATCGACCGCTTCAAAGCCAAAGCTACCAAAAGCCGTTCAAGCGCAAAAGCCGTATGAAGGCATTGGCGAAGCTCGAGCGTATCGCTCCCGCGCATCTGGACAGCGAGTTTTTCCTTTGAGTTTTTACAATCCCGACCATCTGCCCAATCCCTTGCTGAAGCTGGAACACGCTGATTTGGGTTACGAAGGAAAAAAACCGTCCTGCATGACATTACCCTGTCGCTGGAGAGCGGCGCACGTTACAGGGCTATTGGGTGTCAACGGTAGCGGTAAATCTACGTTTATCAAAGCTTTGGCAGGCAAAATCGATTTGCTCTCCGGCAGCATCGTCCGTTCCGAAAAACTCAATATCGGCTATTTCGCCCAACACCAGCTCGACACCATCCGCGCCGACCAAAGCCCTGTTTGGCACATTCAGCAGCTTTCTCCCGAAGTGCGCGAACAAGAAATCCGAAATTTCCTCGGCGGCTTCAATTTTGTCGGCGATATGGCGTTGCAGAAAACCGAACCCTTTTTCCGGCGGAGAAAAAAAGCCCGCCTCGCCCTTGCCATGATTATCTGGCAAAAACCGAATTTGCTGCTGCTTGACGAGCCGACCAACCATTTGGACTTGGATATGCGCCACGCCCTGACGCTCGCGCTGCAAAGTTTCCAAGGTGCCTTAATGGTCGTATCGCACGACCGCAGCCTGCTTGAAGCCACTACCGACAGCTTCCTCCTGATTGACAAAGGTCGTCTGAAAAAAACTTTGACGGCGATTTAAACGATTATCGTCAATGGAGGTTGGCGCAGGAAAAACGCCACAACCGCGCCTGCCGCTTCCGCGCAAAAGCCAAAACCGCAAAGACACCAAGCGTATCGAGGCACAAATCCGTCAAGAAAAAAAGCCCGACGCGGCAAGCCGATACAGCAGAAAAATCGACAAAGCCGAAAAAGAAATGGCGCAGCTTTCCGAAATTCAAACGGCATGTGAAACATTTTTTTGGCACAAGAAGAAGCCTATTCGGACGAAAATAAAACAAAATTACAACAAACCCTCACACAATTAACAGAAATTAAAGTAAAAATTAACACAAATAGAAGAAAAACTGGCTTTTTGTGGCAGGGAAGAGCTAGAGCAAATCCTGACGGAAATCGACGCAGAATTTACACAACTATAAATACTTCGCTGCGATGGTTTCCGTACTTGCCTTCAGAAGCCGCCAAAAAAATACAGTTCGGCATGGTCATTTCAGACCGTCGGACTGTATATAGTGGATTAAATTTAAATCAGTACAAGGTGACGAAGCCGCAGACAGTACAGATAGTACGGAACCGATTCACTTGGTGCTTCAGCACCTTAGAGAATCGTTCTTTTTGAGCTAAAGCGAGGCAACGCCGTACTGGTTTAAAGTTAATCCACTATAAAAACAAAAATAGGTCGTCTGAAAACTCAAACTACGGAAAACTCATGCGTTCACGAATCAAGCAAGGAGCACTTATCGTCGCATCCTCCCTCATTTTGGGCTTATCCCTCCACACCGCAGCAGCCGTCTTCAGCTGCCATTCCGGCAACAGCAAAACCTATACATCCGAACCTTCGGGAAACTGCACAGGCACAGACCTGCCCAAAATCAGCAGCCATCAAGGCGGTGCATACCGTCTGAAAATCAACAAATTAAGCAGTGATACCGAAGAAAAAGGCAGCCAAGCTCAAGAGGGCGCGTTCAAAAGAAAAATCGCGGGAAAAGGCGCAAGAGCAAGAGACAAAGAGCAAAAAAACGCCAAATCACGCGCCAAAAAAATCGGATAAAGCCGCAAAAAAACGTCGTCTGAAAACGAGGTGAGGCAATTTTCGCTAAAACGAATAAGACGGTTTGGTTTGAAATTAAAAAAAGTCAGCCGTCCTATTTGAGAGAATATGCTGGCATTGTTATACTATTACAGTTGAATGCAATATCTATCGAACAATTACTTATTCCACATTACGACCTTACCATGAAACAATCACTTCACGCATTGGCAGCTTCATTGCTGATGTTTGCCGCCGCATCAGGCGCACAAGCTTCCTCTAAAAATCTATACCTGCACAGTCAACGGCGAAGTTGTCTATACTTCACGCCCATCTGGAAACTGCCATTCGGCAGATTTACCGACCATCGGCAAATACAGCAGCACGCGCTACGATGCTCCCGCTTTAGAAATGCCCGAGCCTGCTGCCGAAGCTCCGTCAAAACGAGCCGGTAACGCAAAACCTGCCCCTAAAAAAATACCGCTAAGGCGAATCCTGCACCTGCGCCCATCCGTCCTGCTCCTGAAGTCGCAGCAACGCCTGCGCCCAAATCCTCCGGCAGCACTAGCCGCCGTTCGATTTTGGAAACGGAATTGAGCAACGAACGTAAAGCGTTGGGTGAAGCGCAAAAATCTCTGGCTCAAGCCCGCGTAGCCAAAGGTGGTCATGTCAACCAACAGGAAATCACTAGTCTGCAAAGCGCGGTGCTCGACCGCCAACAAAACATCCAAGCCCTGCAAAGGGAATTGGGGCGAATGTGATAATTTAGATAACCGGGTAGAAGCTTTTAAACTAAATATAAGAAGGACATTACACTTGTCCTAAATGAAGTTCTATGAAATAAATCCACGAACACAAAAGGTCGTCTGAAAACGGATTTTTCGGTTTTCAGACGACCTTTTCGATTCGCTTATTTAAGGATACGCAATATAGGCGTAAGCCGAGTGGTTGTGTATTGACTCGAAGTTTTCGCTCTCGACGATGAAGCTTTCGATGCGTCCGTCGGCAATCAGCGCGGTGGCTACGTCGCGCACCATGTCTTCTACGAATTTCGGGTTTTCATAGGCTTTTTTTCGGTAACGTATTTTTTTCATCGGGGCGTTTGAGCAGGCCGTAAAGCTGACAGCTTGCCTGCGCTTCCACGCAGTCGATGATTTCTCGATACCGACTTCGGCGTTGGCGGTCAGGCTGACGGTAACGTGCGAGCGTTGGTTGTGCGCGCCGTATTGGGAAATTTCTTTGGAACACGGGCACAACGAGGTTACGGGCACCATGACTTTCAAATTATGGCTGTATGCGCCGTTTTTGATTTCGCCCGTTAGGGTAACGTCGTAGTCGAGCAGAGATTGGATGCCGGAAACAGGTGCGGATTTTTTTGCGGAAGAAGGGGAAGGAAACGCTGATTTTGCCGGAATGAGAGTTTAAAAGCGCGACCATTTCGGCGGTCAGTTTGTGCAGCCTGTCGAAATCCAAAGCCTCGGTTTGTTGCTCCATCAACGCCACGAAGCGCGACATATGCGTGCCTTTTTTTGGTCGGCGGGCAGGAAAACCGTCATGGTCAGGCGGGCGACGGTGGATTGGCTGCCTTCGGCGGTATTCAAAGTAATCGGAAAGCGCAGGTCTTTGATACCGACCTGGTTAATCGGCAGATTGCGTAAATCTCGGCTGGATTGCACGTCTGCAATGGCGTTCATGCGTTGTTTGTCCTTAATTGTCGGATTGTTGGGGTGTGTGTCGTTTGGAAACGGATTCATGCCGTCCGTTTTGCAAATGCGAGATTATATCACTTGCAAACCGTGTCCGCATTGATTGTTTCTATTTTTCGGATAGTGATAAAATCCTGAATTATTCACATCTTTACAAGGTCGAACCGAGATGAAATTCGCCACCAAAGCCATCCATTCCAGCTACGATTGCGACGAACACAACCGCGCGCTGATGCCGCCGATTTATCAGAACAGTATGTTCGCGCTGCACGAAATCGGCGAGCAGGTTCCCTACCGCTATTCGCGCCTGAGCAATCCGACCCGTCAGGTTTTGGAAGACACGGTTGCCGATTTGGAACGCGGGGCGGCGGGTTTTGCCTTTTCCAGCGGTATGGCGGGCATTGATGCCGTGTGGCGCACATTCCTGCGTCCGGGCGATACCATCGTCGCCGTCGCCGATATTTACGGCGGCGCGTATGACTTGCTGGTTGACGTATATAAAGAGTGGGGCGTGAACGTTGTCTTTGCCGATTTGGGCAACCCCGACCGCTTGGACGAACTGCTTGCCGCGCACAAGGTGAAACTGGTTTGGCTGGAGACCCCGTCCAATCCGCTTTTTGAGATTGGTAGACATCAAAGCGCTTGCCGCCAAAGCCCACGCCGCCGGCGCATTAGTCGGTATCGACAACACCTTCGCCACGCCGTATCTGCAACAGCCGTTGGAAATGGGCTGCGACATTGTGTTCCACTCCGCCACCAAATACCTTTGCGGACACTCCGACGTATTGATGGGCATCGTCGCCGTCAAAACCAAAGAACTGGCGAAACCGCTGCACGACATGATGGTGCATACCGGCGCGATTGCCGGCCCGATGGACTGCTGGCTGGTGTTGCGCGGCATCAAAACGCTCGCCTTGCGCATGGAAGCGCACTGCAAAAAAACGCGCTCGACATCGCCCGCCGCCTCGAAGCCCATCCCGCCGTAGAAAAAAAGTGTTCTACCCCGGCCTGCCGTCGCACGAACATTACGAACTGGCGAAAACCCAAATGCCCAAAGGCATAGGCGGCGTGGTAACGGTTTATTTGAAAAACGACACGCGCGAAGCGGCAAACAGCGTGATTAAAAACATGAAACTGGTCAAAATGGCGTCCAGCCTCGGCGGCGTCGAAAGTCTGGTCAACCATTGCTATTCCCAGTCCCACAGCGGCGTGCCGCACGACGTGAAAAATGGAAATGGGCATCAAAATCGGTCTGCTGCGCTTCTCCATCGGCATTGAAGACGCGGACGATATTTGGAACGATATTTCCAAAGCTTTGGATTCGACGTTGTGAAAGATAAATAGGTCGTCTGAAAAGTGCGTAGCGGGTTTCGCTGAAGCGGTTTCAGACGACCTTTTAGCTGACCTCACGTTAGAAAGGCAAAATCATGAAAATCCTGATCCCCACCCTTATGACCGCAATCATTCTGACCGCCTGTACTTCGCCTGCTGAAAAACCGCAGCCGTCCCAACCTGTCACGTCGTCTGAAAAACCATCCGAGCCGCGTCAAGCGTCAACGCCGGCTTTGGCAGCGAAATGGTTTGTGGTTTCTTTCGACAAATTCACCGAAAAAGATTTGGCGGGCAGAGCGGCTTTTTGGATTTGAGCAAAATGCCCAAGGCGCATGGCAAGATGGGTTGCAATCATTTGACGCTTCAAGCGCAGGAAGCCGGAGCGGGCAAAATTGATTTTTGGTCCGATTGCCACGACGATGATGCTGTGTGAAGACATGAAGCTGGAAGAGGCTTTCTTGAACATGAAAAAGCGTGTGGAACTATCGTTTCGACGGCAATGATCTGATTTTGGAGCAAAACGGCAAAACCATGCGCCTGCGCCGTCAGCCGTAAAATTTGAGTTTCAGTTCCGCTTCAAGGTCGTCTGAAAACCGGACAATCAGGTTTTCAGACGACCTTTCGTCAAGCGAACGGGTATAATACCTCTCGTTTCCCATCCCGCACACACAAGGAATCCCATTATGGCAGCCTCGCCCGAAGCCAAGTTCACCGAAGAAAAAGTCTTGTGGATTAAACACCATACGCCCAAGCTGATGACTTTTGCCATCAGCCGCCCCGAATCCTACCGCTTCTCGGCGGGGCAGTTTTCGCGGCTCGGTTTTCGCGACGGCGAAGGCTTTATCTGGCGCGCGTATTCCGTCGTGTCCGCCGAATACGCCGACACGCTTGAATATTTTGCCGTTTTGATCGAAGGCGGCCCCATGTCCGCGCGGTTTGCCGCCATGAAAGAGGGCGACACCATACTGCTCGACAAAACCGCTACGGGCTTCCTTCTGCCCGAACGCTTCCCCGACGGCAAGGACTTGGTCATGCTCTGCACCGGTTCGGGCATCGCACCTTTCCTCTCCATCATCGAGCAACCCGAAATCTGGCAGCGTTTCGACCGCTTGATTTTGGCGCACTCGGTTTCTTTCGCCGATGAACTGATTTTCAGACAACGTGTTGAAGCGTTGAAAGACCATCCGCTGATTGGCGAGTATTTCCACAAATTCCGCTTCGTCCCCATTACCACGCGCGAGGAAACCGAAGGCGCGTTGAGCGGCAAGCGCATTCCCGAGCTGCTGAAAGACGGCAGCCTCGAAACATACGCGGGATTCAAGTTCACCAAAGCGGACACGCGCTTTATGGTCTGCGGCAATCCCGCCATGGTCAAAGATACGTTCCAAGCCCTGATGGACTTGGGCTTCGCCATGCACCGCAACCGCATCCCCGGCGAAATCATGATGGAAAATGGGTTTTAAGCCCTTTGAAAAAGAAAGGATTTTTCCTTGTCCAAACGCAACATTTTTCCCCGTCGACAAATCTTTGGAGCAACCCGAACGCGTGATGCTGGTCGGGGTGATGTTGAGTGCGGATTATTCGGGCGCGAACGAAGTGCGCGAGCGGACTTTTCAGACGACCTTGGACGAGGCGGCGGAATTGGTCGCGGCGGCAGGCGGCGAGCTGGTGTTGCGGGAAACCGCCAAGCGCGACAAGGCGCATACGGCTTATTTCGTCGGCACGGGTAAGGCGGAAGAGCTGGCGGCGGCGGTGAAGCTGCACGACATCGGCTTGGCGGTGTTCAACCATGAATTGACGCCGACGCAGGAGCGCAATTTGGAAAAAAATCCTGCAATGCCGCGTCCTCGACCGTGTGGGTCTGATTTTTGGCGATTTTTTTGCCAAACGCGCCCAATCGCAGGAGGGTAAATTGCAGGTGGAGCTGGCGCAGTTGAACCATTTGAGCGGGCGGCTGGTGCGCGGCTACGGGCATTTGCAGAGCCAGAAGGGCGGTATCGGCTTGAAAGGGCCGGGCGAGACGCAGTTGAAACCGACCGCCGCTTAATCGGGCAGAAAAATCACGGCATTGAAAAAAACAGTTGGCGCAAGTGAAAAAAACAACGTGCCACGCGCCGCAAATCGCGGATGGAAGGTCGTCTGAAAACCTTTGCCATCGTCGGCTATACCAACGCGGGCAAATCCAGCCTGTTCAACCGTCTGACCAAGGCGGACGTGTTGGCGAAAGACCAGCTTTTTGCCACGCTGGATACGACGGCGCGGCGTTTGTTCCTGTCGCACGAGGCGGGCGTGATTCTGACGGATACGGTCGGTTTCGTCCGCGATTTGCCGCACAAGCTGGTGTCGGCGTTTTTCGGCGACGCTGGAGGAAACGGCTTTGGCGGATGTGTTGCTGCACGTCGTCGATGCGTCCAATCCCGATTTCGAGCGGCAGATGGACGATGTGAATGTGGTTTTGGAAGAAATCGGCGCGCATGAAGTGCCGCAGCTTGTCGTGTACAACAAAATCGACCTGCTGCCGGAAGGCGTGCGCGAGGCGGGCGTGTTGCGGGATAATTCGGGACGCGCCGTCGGCGTGAATATTTCGGTTGCGAAAAGTCTGGGCTTGGATGCTTTGCGTGAGGCGATGATTGAACGGGCGTTGGAAAACGGTGGCAAGAGGTCGTCTGAAAACTTTGAGTCCGAATAAAAACAAGGTGTTTTTGACTGCCGTTGTTTCTCAATGGGAAGGACGGCGGGCGGATTTTTGATTTCCATCCATTGTTTGCATTGTTTGCCGCCGCGTGTTTCAAAAAGGTCGTCTGAAAAATAAAGGCCGTTTGGAAAACAAAAGATAAATCAGGGAGGGTTTATCTTTATTTCCAAACGGCCGTTTAAAGGGTTCACCGCTTAGAAAGGAAGGAGGCGGCGTTTTTTTCATAACGTTTTCGTAAATCATCCATGCCGCCAAGCTCAGGTAGGCGAAGCTGGACAGGATGCCGATAACGGCAAAGATAGGTAGCAGGCGGTCAATCATGATGTTTTTCCCGAGTAAGTAGTTAATGGAAATTTTTTTGTGTAAAAGCGTAATGTTTTGTATTTTTTTACCGCACTGTTTGTACGGAATATGCGCATAGTATGCAGCTTCAAATTGAGTCGGTCAACAAAAAAATGTAGTGCGTTTTTTTCAAAAAAAGTTCCATTTTTACATTAAAATAATCGGTAAATTCGCACGATATGCGGTATCAGAACGTAACCGTTCGTCTGTTGATGAGCGGTTATATTATTGAAAAAAATATAAATAAAATTAATAAAAAAATATGCAAATTGTTTTTAAAATAAACGTTTTTGTAAAAATATTTTTTAAAAAAATCTGCTAAAAAAAGCGACACTTTAATAAAGTTTACATTTCTAAACATTTTTAAATCCAAGTTTGAAACGGCAAACCATCTGCCGGCACACCATTAGGCACATATTATGAATCAAACGGAAAGAACCTGTTTCCATTGCGGTCTGAAGTCCCCGAACACCTCCATTTGACCGTCCGCTACGAAAAATGAAGACCATGAAACCTGCTGCGCGGGTTGTCAGGCGGTGGCGCAGAGCATTATTGATGCAGGTTTGGGCAATTATTACAAACAGCGTACCGCCGACGCGGAAAAAAATCCGAATTGCCGCCGCCGGAAGTGTTGTCGCAACTGAAATTGTACGATTTGCCCGAAGTGCAGGCGGATTTTGTCGAGGTCGGGGAAGGGGATGAACGCGAGGCGGTGTTGATGCTGGGCGGCATTACTTGCGCGGCGTGCGTATGGCTGATTGAGCAGCAGCTTTTACGGACGGCGGGTGTGGTGCGCGTGGATTTGAATTACAGTACGCACCGCTGCCGCGTGGTGTGGGACGAGGGCAAAAATCGCGCTGTCGGACATTCTTTTGAAAATCCGCAAAACGGGTTATACCGCCGCGCCTTACGATGCGCAAAAAGTCGAGGCGCAGGCACAGAAGGAGCGCAAACAGTTTATCGTCAGGCTGGCGGTCGCGGGTTTGGGCATGATGCAGACGATGATGTTTGCTGTGCCGACTTATCTTTACGGTGGCGACATCGAGCCGCTGTTTTTGGAAATTCTGCACTGGGGCGGCTTTTTGATGGTGCTGCCCGTCGTGTTTTACAGCGCGTTGCCGTTTTACCGCGGCGCATGGCGCGATTGGAAAAACCGCCGCGTCGGCATGGATACGCCGATTGCGATTGCGGTCGTAATGACTTTTGTCGCGGGCATTTACAGCCTTGCCGTCAATGCGGGGCAGGGGATGTATTTCGAGTCCATCGCTATGCTGCTGTTTTTTTCCTGTTGGGCGGGCGGTTTATGGAACAAATCGCAAGGCGCAGGGCGGGGGATGCGGCGGAGCGGCTGGTGAAACTCGTCCCCGCGTTCTGCCACCGCCTTCCGTCTTATCCCGACAGCGAGGAAATCGAAGAAGCGGCGGTTATACAGCTTCAGGCGGGCGACGTGATCGTCGTCAAACCCGGCGAGGTCATCCCTGTGGACGGCACGGTGTTGTCCGGCGAGAGCGAAGTGGACGAAGCCATGCTGACGGGCGAGAGCCTGCCCGTCGTCAAAAGGTCGTCTGAAAACGTTACCGCAGGCACGCTCAATACGGGCAGCCCGCTTGTTATCCGAACCGACCGCACCGGCAACAACACGCGCCTGTCGCACATCGTCAAACTGCTCGACCGCGCGCTCGCCCAAAAACCGCGCGCCGCCGAGCTTGCCGAAAAAAATACGCCTCCAGCTTCGTGTTTGGCGAGCTGCTGCTTGCCGTGCCCGTTTTTCATCGGCTGGACGTGGTATGCCGACGCACAAACCGCCTTGTGGATTACCGTCGCGCTGCTGGTCATCACTTGTCCCTGCGCACTTTCGCTTGCCACGCCGACCGCGCTTGCCGCCTCCACAGGCGCACTTGCCGACGACGGCG
Organism: uncultured Neisseria sp.; assembly: GCA_916438535.1. Classification (GTDB taxonomy): domain Bacteria; phylum Pseudomonadota; class Gammaproteobacteria; order Burkholderiales; family Neisseriaceae; genus Neisseria. The sequence goes on from CAKAEP010000002.1 coordinate 53,134, forward strand.
TGTTAATCAGCGGCAAACAAAGCCTCGAAACGCTCGCGCAAATCGACGATGTCGTGTTCGACAAAAACCGGCACGCTGACCAAAGGACAACTGTCCGTCAGCCGAATCATCCCCTTAGGTCGTCTGAAAACAGCAGAAGCGCTCGCCGCCGCACAAGCCCTGGAGCAACAATCCGAACACCCCATCGCCCGCGCCATCTTGAACCACACGCTTTCAGACGACCCCGCCCATGCGCCCGAATACACTGTCTCCCAACGCGTCAACCGCATCGGGCAAGGCGTCAGTGCGCAAATGACTTATAAAGACGAAACTCAAGTTTGGGCATTGGGACGCGCCGATTTCGTCGCCGGAATAGCCGGCGTGTTGCCCTGACGAAGCCGCCGGTATCGAACACGCAGGCAGCATGGTGTTCCTCGGCAACCAAAGCGGTTTCCAAGCCGTCTTCCTGCTCGAAGACCAAATCAAAGACAGCGCCGCCGCCATGCTCGACATCCTCAAACAACAAGGCATCCGCACCCACCTGCTCAGCGGCGACCGCACCAATGCCGTTGCACAAGTCGCGCAGACACTCGGTTTAGACACCTACCGCGCCGAAGCCACGCCCGAAGACAAACTCGCCTATGTTGAAGACTTGCAGAAACAGGGCAGAAAAGTCTTGATGGTCGGCGACGGCATCAACGACGCCCCCGTCCTCGCCCAAGCCGACGTATCCGCCGCCGTCGCAGCAGGCGCCGATGTCGCACGCGACGGCGCCGATCTGGTCTTGCTCAACGACGATTTGAACATCCTGCCCGCCACCATCGCCCAAGCCCGCCGCACACGCGAAATCATCCGCCAAAACCTCGCCTGGGCAAGCGCATACAACATCATCGCCGTCCCGCTTGCCGTCTTGGGTTACGTCAAACCCTGGATCGCCGCATTGGGCATGAGCCTCAGCTCCCTGTTTGTAGTGGGCAATGCCTTGAGGCTGCTGAAGAAGAGGAAGTAGGTGGTTTGGGAAGGAATAGGTCGTCTGAAAAACCGGATTTTGGGTTTTCAGACGACGTTTTCATTTGGGTTTTTAAAAGATGGATTGAGTGGTAGTTTTTTCGTAGGCAAAGCCCACGCTACGGTTGGATTGTGGATGGGATGTGTGGTTTGTTTGAACGCATGAAGTGTAGAAAATTGTCGCGTTGTTTACACAACAGGTTGAGAAAAATAAGCCTGCAAGACCTCAAACGGCGTATCGCCGTTCAAACTGCGGTGTGGCTTCACAGTGTTATAAAAATTAACAAAGCGGCACAACTCCTTTTGCCGATGTTCCAGACTCTCAAACGACTGTTTCTCATGCCACATCTCCATCAGGGTACGGATAACCCGCTCCGCCTTACCGTTGGTCTGCGGACGGGCAACCCGGGTAAACTTTTGACCAATCCCGTTCTCGTAACAGGCTACACCGAAAGCATGGTTGGCCGAGCCTTTGTATTCCGTACCGTTGTCGGAATAAACGCACTCAATCAGGTATGGGCAGGGATCAATCAGGTGTTCGGTCAGAAACTTGGCGGCGCTGTCTGCGGTTTTGTCCGGCAAAATGGCGGCGTATAGCTCCCTTGAGAAATCGTCGATGGCGACAAACAGGTAATCCCGCTTATCGGCGGCTTTCTGCCCTTTGAGCAGCGGCAGCCGTTTGGTGTCGAGATGCACCAGCTCTCCGGGGTAGGATTTATTGTAGCGTTTGGCCTGCTTTTTTTGAGTTTTTCCCTGAATGCTGCGTTCTACCTTGGCCAGGCGTTTCATTCCGTACTTTGCCTGTTTGAAACGGTTGTTGGTACTGGTTTGGGGTTTGAGCAGCTTGGCCCTTGCGGCTTTAAGGGTGCGGTAAATGGTGACGCGGCTGACTTGGTAGCGGCGTGCCAGGGAGGTGACGCTTTCCTTTTCCTGCGTGTAGGCCAGCCAAATGGCTTGTCGGTGGTGCGGGGTGAGGCGGGTGTTTTTGTGCATGTTCATGTTTCAGTATTCTCCTGGAAATACTGTAAACAACGCTACTGATTTCTACACATGAAGAAAGGTCGTCTGAAAACGGGAAATCTGTTTGAACTGCACCCCAAAAGTTGGACATCCCCTCCAACTCACAAGGTGCAGTTTTTTTATGAGCAAATATACATTACACTTCAAATACCAAGCCGTACTCCACTACCTGCACATACGCAGCCAACAGCGTACCGCAGACCACTACGGCATTTCCCGAACCCACCTGAGACGATGGATACGCGCCTATCAGGAAGGCGGCATCGCCGCACTCGAACATCCCCAATCCAAAACCATGACCCGACACCGCAAAAACCCCTTCATCGCAGATAAACCCGACCAAGAAAAAACACAGGCAGAGCTTATCGAAGAGTTGTGCTATATGCGCGCAGAGGTCGCCTACCTAAAGGAGTTAAAAGCCCTCAGCCAAAAGCGGACCGAAAAGGACAAAGCCAAACCGTCCAAACACTGAGGGCGCAACACCCGCTCAAATACCTGCTGCACATCGCAAACCTGCCCAAAAGCAGCTTTTACTACCATCACCAAGACCGACCCGACCCCGACGCAGCCGACAAAGCCCTCCTTGTCGAAACCTACCGGCGGCATAAAGGACGCTACGGACAAAGGCGCATTGCCGCCGCATTAGATTGGAACCGCAAAAAAGTGGCACGGTTGATGAAGCAGATGGAACTGAAAGCCCTCATACGGGCGAAAAAAGCCTACCGCCATCCCGCCATGGGCGAGATATCGGAACACCTCCTCAAACGCCGGTTCAAAGCCCGAAAGCCCAACGAAAAATGGCTGACCGACGTTACCGAACTCAAAGGAAAGGACGGCAAACTGTACCTCTCGCCGATATTGGACTTGTTCAACCGGGAAATCGTCGCCTACGCCATGAGCCGCAGAGCCGACAGCGAAATGGTGAAGGAAATGCTCGAAAAAGCCGCCCCCCGTCTGACTGCTAAAGGAACGATGCTTCATTCGGACCAAGGTGTGCTGTACCGTACGGCGGGGTATAGGGAATTGCTTGCGGAGCATTCCATGGTTCAAAGCATGTCGCGAAAGGCGAACTGTTGGGACAATGCGCCGATGGAAAGCTTCTTTGCGGTGTTGAAGACGGAGTGTTTCTATAACGCAGGTGAATTGACGGTAGATGAATTGATGAAGCAGATAGATGACTATATGGATTACTACAACCGGGAGCGTTGCAGTTTGAAATTGAAAAAGCTGAGTCCTGTCGCATACAGAACCCAGCTTGCACAGAGCGCCTGAATAGGCTTTTATGACTGTCCAAGATTTGGGGGCCAGTTCAGTTTTCAGACGACCTTGAGTTACCACCTGTTTAACAAAAAAACTTATTCCGCCAATTCGGTTTGCTGGTGCGACATGAGTTCTTGTCCGACATCGGTCAGGAGGTTGAGGTAACGCTCGTACTGCTTGAGGATGTCGGCGATGAGTTCGCGGCGGTTCATGTATTGTACGTCGTAGCCGCTGCGGCCGTCGAAGAAGTAGGTGTAGGGCTCGTAGGTTACGTTGTGGCGGATGTGCGGGAGGTGGCCGTCTTTGATAAGCTGTTCGGACACTTCGCGCTTGATGGTTTTTAATGCCGTACATGAAGTCGCGCAGGGACTCTTTGTGGATGGTGAATTCGACGGCAGGCTCTTCGCGGTCGAAGTGGGTTTTGGATGTCGACGCTCAGGCTGTATTTGTCGGACAATTCCTCGCCCAATTCGCGCATGGCGGGCAGGGCGGTGGTTTTGAGGAATTTGAGGATGTCTTGTTCCTGCGTTTGGTTCAGCATACGCTCGAGCCTGTCCTGCCAGTTGTCGCCGCTCCAATAGACGCTGGAGGGGTGACGGCGGTCGTGAAGTATTTGTGGTCGGCGTTTAATCCGCGCCATAGGCTGAAACACATGATCAGCATGAGCAGGGCGAAAGGCAGGGCGACGATGAGGGTCATGGTTTGCAGGGTGGGCAGCCCGCCGAAGCGCAAAAGGACGATGGCGGCGGCAGACATCAACAGCCCCCACATCACTGCCTGCCAGCGCGGGGCGGCCACGCTTTTGTCGCGGGAGGCGATGTTGTTGAGGACGTAAATGCCGGAGTCGGCGGAGGTGATGAAGAAGAGGGCGATCACCATGAGGCTGACAAGCCCTGTGAGGGTCGGCAGGGGGAGGTATTCGAGGAAGCGGAAGAGGAGTTTTTCGGGCGTGCCGGTCAATTCGCCCAATGCGCCTGCTGCGGTGTGGTCGTTAATCCAGATGGCGGTATCGCCGAAGATGGTAAACCAGATGACGCAGAACAGGGAGGGAACCGCCAAAACGCCGAAAATGAATTCGCGTATGGTGCGTCCGCGCGAGATGCGGGCGATGAAGAGTCCGACGAAAGGCGCCCAAGAACACCACCATGCCCAGTATAAGATGGTCCAGCCGCCGAACCATTCGGTATGGTTTTGTTCGTAGCTGTATGTTTTGAAACTGAGTTGTACGAGGTTGCTCAGGTAAGTGCCGAGGTTGTCGTTGAAGGCGGAGAGCAGATGGAGGGTCGGGCCGGTGGCGAGGACGAAAACCATCAGGACAAAAAGCAAGGGTCAAGTTCATCTCGCTCAACATTTTTGACGCCTTTGCCTATGCCGGAGGCGGCAGAGGCGACTGCCAAACCCATGACGGCGAAAATCACGATGGTTTGTACGGAAAAGGTGTTTTCGCTTATCCAGCCGATTTGTGCCAAGCCCGCGCCCAACTGCGCCGCGCCGAAACCAAGCGTGGTAATGATGCCGAACAGGGTGGCGACCAGCGCGAGTATGTCGATGATGTCGCCTGCCTTACCGTCGATTTTTCTCTTTCAACAGCGGATAAAAGCAGGAGCGCAGGGAAAGCGGGAGTTTGTAGCGGAAGGCGAAATAGGCGAGCGCCAAAAGCCATGGCGGCGTAAACCGACCAGGCATGTACGCCCCAGTGGAAGAGGGTGTGGAGCAACGCGTCCTGCTGCCTTGCGCCGCTGCCGCCTTCGGTGATGGGGGACAGATAGTGGGTGAGCGGTTCGGCGACGCCGAAAAACATCAACCCGACGCCCATACCTGCCGCGAACAGCATGGCGAGCCAAGACCAAAAAGCTAAATTCAGGCTCTTCTTCGTTGCTGCCCAGCTTGATGTTGCCGAAGCTGCTGACCGAAAGTGCGAGCAGGAAGAAGAAGAAGGCTGAAAAATGCCAAGATGTAAAAACCAACTGAAGTTTTTTTGAAAATACCCGTTTTGGCGGCATTGAGGACGGTTTCTGCCTGCTGCGGAATCAAAAAGCGCGATGCCGATGACCAGCAGCACGAAGGACAGCGTGACGGAAACGACGAAGGGATTGAACGAAGAGCGGTTGCGTAAGAAATGAAATAAAGACAAACCTTGACCTCCTTTGGGATGGTGAGGCTGGCGGATACGGGCGCAAGGCTGTATATGGTTGATTAACAAAAAAACTAGGAATAAAACATGGTCTGTCGGACAGGGTCCGAGACTTTCCCGATTTTTGGTAATCCACTATAAAACGCAGACAAAAAACGAATAGCGTTTAAACCGTCCTGCCGGATGAAAAACAAGGGAAAAAAAGAGTAAAAAAACGCACAGATGAATGAGCCGTAATGAGAGCTGGGTGAGACAAAATGGATGATGATTATTTCTTTGTTTGAAGGAATAATAACAAAATCAGGGGATTGTTTCAAATTGGGAAAGATTGTGCGAAATTTCAGTAGGATTTTATTGCTGATGAAAAACAGGGGGAAGGTCGTCTGAAAGCTGCGAAACCGATTTTCAGACGACCTGTCCGGTCCATATGCCGCTGCCTCTCAAAAATCGGGTATGATTCCCCTTTCAAATCAGGAGCCTGACTATGCAGACGCAAGCCGTTATCCGCCATATTGCCGACTGGCTGAAAAACTATGCCGCCGCCGCACACGCCAAGGGGTTTGTCGTCGGCGTTTCCGGCGGTATCGATTCCGCAGTCGTTTCCGCCATCGCGGCACGGACGGGGCTGAAGGTTCTGCTGCTTGAAATGCCCATCCGCCAAAAAAAGCCGACCAAGTCAGCCGCGCGCAGGAACACATCCGCCGGTTGGAGCAGGCGTTTCCCAACGTCAGCGGGATGCGTGTGGATTTGACGCCGACTTTCGATACCTTTGCCGCCGATGTCGAAGTCGATGAAACCGAGTTCCCCGCCAAACAGCTCGCGCTTGCCAACGCCCGCAGCCGCCTGCGAATGCTGACGCTTTATTACTACGGTCAGCTAAACGGTTTGCTGAGTTACCGGCACGGGCAACAAAATCGAAGACTTCGGCGTGGGCTTTTTCACCAAATACGGCGACGGCGGCGTAGACATCAGCCCGATTGCCGATTTGACCAAAACGCAGATTTATCAAATTGCCGCCGAACTGGACATCGCCGAGTCCATCCAAAAAGCTGTGCCGACCGACGGGCTTTGGGATACCGAACGCACGGACGAAGAACAGATGGGCGCAAGCTATCCCGAACTCGAATGGGCGATGAGCGTTTACGGCACGCACCGTCCTGAAGATTTTTGAAGGCAGGCAGCGCGAAGTCTTGGAAATCTACACCCGCCTGCACAAAGCCATGCAACACAAAGTCAATCCGATTCCCGTCTGCAAAATCCCCGAAGAGATGCTGAAATAAACAAGGGGTCGTCTGAAACCGGTTTTCAGACGACCTTTTTCAAAACAAAGAGGGTTGAAATCGTCAAACATTGCTCCAAAATATCGAATAGCTTACAGCAGGTTGCATAAATTACCCGAACTTATCAAACCCGCCGTTTTGTGTAAAAAAATACTGCAATGGAAAAAAATTACTCACCAAAATCTACATCCTCTACTTTCCAAAAAGCCTGACCGACACCGATTTCGTCTTTATTCTCAATGCCTTAATCAAATTCCTGCGGCGCGGCGGCAAAAAAACAGGCGGCAGAACGCTTCGACCTGATTATCGCCACGCTCAAACAAGACGAAGAACTCGCAAAAAAATTTCAGCGGACGCTTCTACCACTGGCTCTCGCAAGTCCACATCTATCCCGCGCTGATCAAACTCGGCATCTTCTCGCGCCACAGCTTTACCCGCGAGATGGGCATACGCATATACGAACGCTTCAGCCCGTCCTACAAAGACTTTGCCAACCTGCGCGAAGTGTTCCTCTACCTGTTCCACTCCGAAAACGACGACAAATGGCTGCAAACCCTCAGCATCCGCCAATGGTTGAGCCTGTACGACCTGATCCGCACCAGCGCCGATCCCGCCTTGCTGCAAAACGCCTGCCGCCAGTTGGTTGACGCCCGCCTGCGTGCCATCGAAATGCTGGCCATTTGGATTGCCTCCGAAGCCATCGAACCCGACCTCATCCGCATCGCCCCGCGCCTGCTCGAAGCCGATTCGCCCTTCGTCGCACTCCAGCGCGAAACCGCCAAACTGGTCGAACACTACCGCAACGACACCACCCCTTACGACACCGCCCACCTTGAAGTCATGTTCGACCAATGTTGCAGCCAGATCGACTATCTGCGCCGAAAAGGGACGGGCGCAGGTTCAGGCTCGTCCGTCAAAGTCGCCCACCTGCTCGAACGGCTCCAGCAGACCGTAGATCGCCTGAAATTGCTCACCGACATCCAAACCGATGCCGGCAACCGCAACCGCCTGACCATTACCCTGATGAACTCCCTCATCTACGCCGCGGTCGAGCAATACAGTACCCGCCACCTGCGCCGCAGCAGCATACGCATGCTCGCCCGCAGCATTACCGAAAACAAAAGCCACCACGGAGAGCATTACATCACCCGCAACCGCAAAGAATATTTCAAAATGTTCTACTCCGCGGCGGGCGGCGGCGTCATCATCGCCCTGATGGCATTGCACAAAATCCACATCGGCACACTCGGCTTCAGCCCCTTCGTTACCTCCTTGCTGTCAGGGCTCAACTACGGCATAGGCTTCATGCTCATCCATATGCTGCACTGCACCGTCGCCACCAAGCAGCCCGCCATGACCGCCGCCAGCTTCGCCGAACAGGTCGATCTCAACGAAGGCGGCAAAGCGGTGGACAACAAGCTCGCCAAGCTCCTTATCGACGTATGCCGCTCCCAAAGCGTCGCCGTCTTCGGCAACGTTTCCATCGCCATCCTCTTGGCGTGCGCCATATCGTTCGGCTATGCCCATCTGCACCAACAACCCATACTCGATGCACATACCACCGCCTACCAGTTCAAATCCATAGACATCATCGGCCACCCGACACTATGGTATGCCGCTATTGCAGGCTTGTGGCTGTTCTGTTCCGGCATCATCGCAGGTTTCTTCGACAACCGCGCGGACTACCTCAACCTGCGCCAACGCCTGCCCTTCAATCCCTTGTTGCGCAAAATCATGCGTCCCAAACCCCGCCGGATCCTCGCCGCCTACATCCACAAACACTACGGCTCGCTGGTCGGCAACTTCATCTTCGGTATGCTCTTGGGCATGACCGGCTACTTCGGACACCTCCTCGGCCTACCGCTGGACATCCGTCATGTCGCCTTCTCCTCCGCCAACCTCGGCTATGCAGCCGTCAGCGGCAACGTCGGCTTAGGCACATTCATGCTCGGCATTTGCAGCGTCCTCGCCATCGGCCTGGTCAACCTCATCGTCAGTTTCACCCTCGCCCTTTTCGTCGCCCTGCGCTCGCGCGGCACGAAAATCGGCAGCGTCGGCAATTTGTGCAAAAAGCTTCTGGCAGCAGATTAAAAGCCAACCCGCTGATCTTGTTTTTTTCCCGGTTACGCCGGCTCAGACAGATAAAGACGGCGGGAAAGATACTGCCAAAGAGGGTGAGGACAAACACTAGCTTACGAGAAAAAGCACTTGCCTTTATCCTGACTCAAGTCTTCCATTCGAATGGATACAAAAAGGTCGTCTGAAAACCAAAAATCCGGTTTCAGACGACCTTTCTTCATTTCAATACGCTTATTTTTCCATTTTCAAGCCGAAGTGCAGGTAGGCGCGTTCGGTGGCCATTCTGCCGCGGGGGGTACGTTGCAGGAAGCCTTGTTGGATGAGGTAGGGTTCGATAACGTCTTCGATGGTGTCTGTGGATTCACCGATGGCGGCGGCAACATTATCAAGGCCGACGGGACCGCCGCTGAATTTGTGCAGGATGGCTTCGAGGAATTTTCTGTCCATGACGTCCAAACCTTGCGCGTCCACATCCAGCATGCTTAAAGCGGCATCGGCGATGGCGGCATCGATGACGCCGTTGTTTTTCACATCGGCAAAATCGCGGACGCGGCGCAGCAGGCGGTTGGCGATGCGGGGCGTGCCGCGGCTTCGTTTGGCGACTTCCATTGCACCTTCTTCGCCCATGTCGAGTTGCAGTAATTGTGCGGAACGGCTGACGATGGTGGCAAGGTCTTGATTTTGGTAAAACTCCAAGCGGGCAACGATACCGAAGCGGTCGCGCAGAGGGTTGGTCAGCATACCTGCGCGAGTCGTTGCACCGACGAGCGTGAAGGGCGGCAGGTCGATTTTTGACGGAACGGGCGGCAGGGGCCTTCGCCTATCATGATGTCGAGTTGGTAGTCTTCGAGCGCGGGGTAGAGGATTTCTTCGACGACGGGGCTGAGGCGGTGGATTTCGTCGATGAACAATACGTCGTGCGGCTCGAGATTGGTCAGAAGGGCGGCAAGGTCTCCGGCGCGTTCGAGGACGGGGCCGCTGGTTTGGCGCAGGTTGACGCCCAGCTCTTTGGCGATGATGTGCGCCAGCGTGGTTTTTCCCAGTCCGGGCGGGCCGAAGAGCAGGGTGTGGTCTAGGGGCTTCGCCGCGTTTTTTTGGCGGCTTGGATAAAGATGGCGAGCTGTTCTTTGGCTTTGTCTTGCCCGATATAGTCGTCCAGCGTTTTAGGGGCGCAGGGCGCGCTCAAGCAACTCTTCCTGCGAGGAGATGCTTTGGGCGGTGATGATGCGCTGGGGTTGGGCGGCGGTCAGGTTGTCGGTTTGCAGCATGGGTTTTCCGATGGGTTCGGGGTCGTCTGAAAAGCGGTTTGCCGTTTTTCAGACGACCTTTTTGAAAAGGGGTTTAGCCGCGTGTTTCGCGCCAAACGAGGTAATCGCGCAGGGGCGGCATGGGTGGGTTGATGCAGTGGGGGCAGATGCCTGTGGTGTCTTCGTCGTCGCTGTCGATGTGGTAGGCGTTGGGGTCAAAGCGCACTTGCTGCATCACCGCCTGCGCCAATGCCTGCGCCTGAACGACGTCGAAGGTGAATTTTTTTCGAGGATTTCGTTCAGCAGGCGGATTTCGCCTTCGCTGAATTCTACGCTGTGTTTGAGGATGAGGCGTTGGTAATCTTCGTTGTTGATTTTGGGCAATAAATCGGTCTGAATGGTCATGATTTTTTTATGGGTGTAACGAAATAGCTGAGAAGCAGATTATAGCGGATATGGCAGCGGCTGTTTCAAAGGTCGTCTGAAAGTTGACGGGCTTTAGCGGATGCCGGGATAAACCTGTTCAATTCAGTATTGATTATCTGAGCATCACGGCTGTCAAAAAAATCGCCGATAAGTATGGTTTTTTTCCTGATAATCGAAAGACCATGCGCCTTGTTTGCATTTTTTTGGATATGTAAGATATTGGGGATATCGTTTTTTTGGTTGTTTTATACCATTTTTGGTAGTAGTTTTTTGTTTGGGTACTTAGCTTCCCTTCCTCTTGCAACAGGAGCTTTGGGAATATTGTCACGAAACTGCCATTCGGAAATTTCTGATAGCGGAAAACTACGCCAACGTCCAATGGAGAACAAGGTGTATCCATGAGACAGGGTATGGTTACGGATCTTGATGTTTTCACGTACGAAAAGTTGCCAGAGAAGGCTGTAAACCAGTGAGCCGACTAGGTAGAAAGTAAAAAGTATATGGATAAGAATTATTATTGGATCAGTGAAATAATGCTCTTCAAGGTAAAAACGGCGCAACGCATGTAATAGCAAAGGAAAATATAAGAAATAGAGCGGTAAAACCGATTTCCTGAGAGTCATGTATAACACGCGCAGACACAGTAATGCCGTCGGGCGCGCGTTCGATTTTATAACGTGAGGATGTCATTAAGAGCTTCCTATTTTTCTGTCTGATACGCTTTTTGCAAAGGAGCAATTTTTGCCAGCCGCGCCCGGTCGATTTCTTCGGCGATTAGGTGCGCTTTTTCCTGCGCGCGGCATTCGGCAGCGATTTTGCCTGAATCCACTTGGTTGGCGGCTTCGAGCAGGGCGAGCCAGTGCGCGCGTTGCGGGTAGGGGGCGTTTTCGTGGTTCAGACGACCCTGTTTGTCGGCAACGCAGACGTTCAGGGCAGCAGCGAAGCGTTCGGGTCGTCTGAAAGCGTCGGTTTTTTTCAAAACGGTTAAGATGGTTTTGTTTTTGAATTGCCCGACTTGGTGGAACATAATGTGCCAGCGGCAGACAAGTTCGGCAAGCTCGGCGCAGTGTCTCGGCGCGCGCAGCCGCTGATTGACTTTGCGCACGGGTTCGACGCCTGCGAGGTCGTGTCCGTGGTGTTTGGGTAGGATTTCGGGCGGGGTTTTGGCTTTGCCCAAATCGTGCAGCAGGGCGGCGTAGCGTTCGGGCAGGCTCAGCCCCATATCGGCGGCGCGTTGCAGCGTCATCAGGGTATGGATGCCGCTGTCGATTTCGGGATGATAGTCGGCGCGTTGCGGCACGCCGAAGAGGGCATCGACCTCGGGCAGCAAAACTTTGAGCGCGCCGCATTCGCGCAATACTTCAATCATCCTTCGGGGATTTTTTTCCATCAAACCTTTCGCCAATTCCTGCCAGACGCGCTCGGCGACTAATGCGTCCGCTTCACCGTTTTCTACCATCTGCCGCATCAGTTTCATGGTTTCTTCGGCGATTTCAAACCCGTAGCGCGCGGCAAAGCGGGCGGTGCGCAGGATGCGGACGGGGTCTTCAGCAAAGGCGGGGAAACGTGGCGCAAAAATACCCTGCCGCCAAATCCTGTTGTCCGCCGAAAGGGTCGATGATGAGGTCGTCTGAATTCTGCGCCATCGCGTTGATGGTCAGGTCGCGGCGCATCAAATCCTGCTCCAGCGTAACGTCTTTGTCGGCGTGGAAACTGAAACCGGCGTAGCCCTTGGCGGTTTTGCGTTCGGTACGGGCGAGGGCGTATTCTTCGTGGGTTTCGGGGTGGAGGAACACGGGAAAATCTTTGCCGACCGGCTGGAAGCCTTGCGCCAGCATAGTTTGCGTGTCAGCGCCGACGACCACCCAATCGCGGTCTTTAACGGGCAAACCTAAAAGATAATCGCGGACGGCGCCGCCGACGAGGTAGGTTTTGATGGTGTGTTTTTCTGAGTCATTGAATTGGTCTTTGGTAACAATCAGAATGTATAGTGGATTAACTTTAAACCAGTACGGCGTTGCCTCGCCTTAGCTCAAAGAGAACGATTCTCTAAGGTGCTGAAGCACCAAGTGAATCGGTTCCGTACTATCTGTACTGTCTGCGGCTTCGTCGCCTTGTCCTGATTTAAATTTAATCCACTATATTGAAGCTTGGTCAGATGGGCATCCTGTCTGCCATCATGTGAATAAAGGTCGTCTGAAAAACGGTTTGGCGAAATCCGCTGTTTATGGTAGCGAAACGCGTTGCACTCGTTTTCAGACGACCTTGTGGCAAAACGAAAGGTTTATTTTGCCGCTTTGTTGCTGTCGATAATCTTCAGTCCGGCTGAAACCAGGCTGCCGATGTCGGCGACGTTGGCAGGCATAATCAGCGTGTTGCTTTCTTTTGCCAGATTGCTGAAGGCGGCGACATATTGCTCGGCAACTTTCAGGTTGACGGCTTCAGCACCGCCCTCGGAGCGGACAGCCTCGGCGATTTTGCGGATGGCGTCGGCGTTGGCTTCTGCAACCAGGCGCAGGGCTTCGGCTTCACCTTGTGCGCGGTTGATGCGGGCGATTTTTTCACCGTTTGACGCGTTGATGGCGGCTTGCGCTTCACCTTCGGATTGTTGGATTTCTGCTTCACGCTGACCGCTGGCAAGGTTGATCTGCTCGATTTTACGGCCTTCGGATTCAGCAATGCGCGCGCGTTTTTCACGTTCGGCTGTAATTTGCGCCTGCATTGAGCGGAGGATTTCTTGCGGCGGAACCAAGTCTTTGATTTCGTAACGCAATACTTTCACACCCCATGCGCCTGCCGCTTCGTCCAAAGCAGCAACAACAATGCTGTTGATTTCGTCGCGCTCTTCAAAGGTTTTATCCAATTCCATGCGACCGATGACAGAGCGCAAAGTTGTCTGCGCAAGCTGGGTAATCGCCATGATGTAGTTGCTGGAACCATATGAAGCAAGTTTAGGATCGGTAACTTGGAAATAGATGATGCCGTCCACAGTCAGCTGAGTGTTGTCGCGGGTAATACAGACTTGGCTGGGAACATCCAAAGGAACTTCTTTCAGCGAGTGACGATAGGCGACGCGGTCGATGAATGGGATAAGGATGTTCAGACCTGCAGTCAGCGCTTTGTGAAAACGGCCTAATCGTTCGACCACATAAACTTCCTGCTGCGGCACGACAATAAAGGATTTGAAACCAAAAATAACAACGACGATGAAGAAGAGGACGATGGGGCTGAGCAGAAATTCCATATGTTTTTCCTTATGCGGTGAGAGCAAAGATTAATATTAATAGGTGAATATTTTTCAGGAAGGGTAATCAATTCGCCTATGATGCTCCTTTTGATTTTATTAATCAATTGAAACGAATGAGTAAAAACATTACCGTTTTTTACCGGTAATCACGGCAGTAGAGGTCGTCTGAACGGCATCGGCATTTTCAGCCTGCGCCTGCCAGTGCGTTCCCCGATAAGCAACTTCATAGCAATCGCCGTGAAGGCGGCGGAGGATTTGAACGGTCTGTCCAATGTCCAAATCATCGTTCAATTCTTGGCGGGGCGTAGTTTTTTTGAATTTACTGTGTACCACCCAGATACCGACGGCGGACAAAACGGCTGCCGCAGCGACGGCAATCGAAGTATTACCGGTCAGCCCATACACCAATCCCGCGCCAAACAAAGCCGCGCTGACAACCAAGAGATATACAGTACCGACAAACAGCTCGACAATCAGGACGGCGGCAGCGGCAATAAAACCAAGTGGTCATGCGGGATTCCTTTCATTATCAATGTAAATGTATAGGGACAGGCTTCATCATAGCCGTATCGCAGGTAATATTCAAACGGCTTTGACTCGGAAAAGGTCGTCTGAAAACGGGGAAGGCCGCTTTCAGACGACCTTTACTTCATACGAACCTCAATCCTCTTTTTTCTCCAACGCGGCAAAGGCGGCCTTCATGGTCGGGTTTTTGCGCACTAATTTTTTGACAGTCAGGTCGGTTGCTTTGTTGTTGGCAAGGCGCAGGTTGTTTTCCGAAGAAAGCAGGGCTTCTTTGGTTTTTTGCAGGTGGCTGATGGTTTTGTCGATTTCGTCGATGGCGGTTTGGAACTTGCGGCTGGCGAGTTCGTAATTGCGGGCGAAATCGGTTTTGAACTTGTCCAAGTCTTCTTCAAAGTGTGTGATGTCAATGTTTTGCGCGCGCATTTGCGCCAATTCTTGTTTGTATTTCAATGAATTGAGTGCAGCGTTGCGCAGCAGGGAGACGATGGGGATGAAGAATTGCGGGCGCACGACGTACATTTTCGGGTAGGCGTAGGACACGTCGACGATGCCGTTGTTGTAGAGGTCGCTGTCGGCTTCCAAGAGTGAGACGAGGACGGCGTATTCGCAGTTTTTTTCTCTGCGGTCTTTGTCCAACTCTTTAAAAAAGTGTTCATTTTTCTTTTTGGTGGCGGTTTCGTCGTTTTCGTTTTTTTCATCTCGAACATGATGGAGATGATTTCGTTGCCTTCTTCGTCGGTTTCGCGGTAGATGTAGTCGCCTTTACTGCCGGTTTTGGCGTCGTTGTCTTTGCCGAATACGGCTTGGGGAAAGGCGGTGGTGCGGATGCGGTTGAATTCGGTTTCGCAGTGCTGCTCAAGGCTTTCGCCTATCATTTTGGTGGACTGTCTGGCTTTGAAGTCTTTGTAGAAGGCGATGGTTTCGTCTTTTTTGTTTGAGTTCGGCCTCGTATTTTTTTCGCGCAGGCTTTGTTTTTTTCCAACTGGTTTTCTTTGGATTGCAGCATGAGCCGGGTATTCAGGTTGCCCAATTCGCGCTCTTTTTTTCGGCAACGGCTTTGGTGATTTCCAGCTCTTTTTTCCATGTTTTTCGCCGTTTCCAGCGATTTTGCCTGCGCCTTCAGTTCGGCAATCAATTTATCTTGCTCGGCGATTTGCGCTTTCAGACGACCTTCGATTTCGGCGGCGGCGAGTTTGCTGTCTTTTTCGTAGGCATTGATTTGGTTGGATAGGGGCGGCGATTTCGTGGTTTTTGTCGGCCAGGATTTTGTCGAACTGATTTTGCGCCTGCGCTTGGGCAAGCTGCATATCGCTTTGAAACTGCATCTGCGCCTGTTGCAGACGCTCGTGGATTTCGGTTTGAAATTCTTGGGTGCGGACTTGGTTCAGGATGTCGGCGTAACTGGCTTCGTTGACGGTAAACGCGGTGTGGCAGTGCGGGCATTTGATTTCGTGCATGGCGGGTTTCCCTTGTATTTGAAGCGTGTCATTTTAGCAGAAAGGTCGTCTGAAAAAGTTTTAGCGAAACTCGCTGCGCTCGTTTTAGCGAAACCCTTACGGGTTTTCAGACGACCTCGTCGCTTTAAATTCAATCGCAAGCTACGTTGCCGACATCAAGACTGAAATCGTGAAACTCGTTGAGCGTGCTGCGGTGGCCAATGCTGATGATGATGCTCTGCGGCAGTTTGCGTTTCAAAGCGCAGTAGAGCAGGGGCTTCGGTCGGTTCGTCCAAGGCGGCGGTGGCTTCGTCGAGCAGGATGACTTTGGGCTGCGAGAGCAGGGCGCGGACGAAGGCGACGCGTTGCAGTTCGCCCGGTGAGAGTTTGTGTTGCCAGTCGTCGGTTTTGTCTAATTTATCAATGAGATAACCTAAACGGCAGGTGTTCATGGCTTCAGCTAGTTCGGGATGCTGTTTGTCGATGTCAGGATAACAAATCGCGTCGCGCAGGCTGCCTTGCGCCGTGTACGGGCGTTGCGGCAGGAAGAGGATGTCTTGGTGCGGCGGACGGCTGACTTTGCCGCTGCTGCCGAACGGCCAAAGCCCCGCCAGCGCGCGCAGCAGCGAAGTTTTGCCGCAACCGCTCGGGCCTCGTATCAGCAGGGAATCTCCGCTTTTGAGGTTGACGTTGATCCCGCTCAACAGGATTTCGCCGTTGTGGCGGAACAGGGCGACGTTTCCAGCGAGAGGTCGTCTGAAACTTCAGTAATGTCAGGTTGCTGCGCGCTGTGTTGTTCTTCCGTACTCAGCAAGAATCCGTACAGACGCTCCAGTCGGGCGCGGTAGGCGGTGAATTTGTTGTAGAACATCCGAAAGAAGGAGAGGGCGTTTTGCAGTCGGGCGAAGGCTTGGACGGTCTGCTGGATGTCGCCGATTTTGATTTGTCCGGCAAACAGGCGCGGGGCTTGCAAAATAATGGGGAAGAGCTTGATTCCGTTGGTAAACATATCGTTAAAGCCGCTCAAGCAGACGCTTTGGCGGGCGATGCGCCAACGGTTGCGGATGATGGCTTTGAAGCGGTCGGCAAGCTGGTCGTGTTCGTGTTGTTCGCCGCTGTAAAACGCCACGCTTTCGGCGTGGTCGCGCACGCGGATGAGGGAATAACGATAGTCGCCGTTGAGTTTTTCGTTTTCATAGTTGTAACGAATCAGAGGGTTGCCTATCCACATGGCGATAAAGGTCGCCAAAATCACAAACATATAGACAAACCAAACGATGCCGTGCGGAATGTCGAAGCCGAACACGGTCAGGATGCCCGCCAAGCCCCACAAAACAACGGCAAATTCCAGCGAGGTAACGACCGAATTGACCATGCCGCGCACAAATTCTATGGTCGAGGCGATGAAATCCTGCGCGTCTTGTTGGATACGCTGGTCGATGTTGTCCGGCGCATGGCGGCGCATTTGCAGACGGTAGTAGTTTTTTTGTCGGCAAGCCAGCGCGTTGTCAGCACTTCATTGAGCCGCTCCGACCATTTAATCGCCAAGCCTTGATCGAGAAAGTCGTTGACGACGTTGTTAAACGCCCGCACCAACACCACGCCCGCGTTCATCGCTGCAAACATCCAAAACGCGGAGGCGTTCAAATCCTGCATCGAGTCGTAAAGTCCTTTGGACATAAAAGGTACTCAATACATTCAGCCGCACTTCGGTCAGCAGCAGCGCAATCATCGCCGTAATCAGCAGCAATACTTTGACCGCGCTTTTCGGCGTCAGACACAGCCGCAGGATATAGGGCAAACTCCCGCCCGAAGCGCGTTTCGCGTGCCAAAAAAACAGAATCACCGCCGAGGCGGCGGCGACCATCAATAAGGTCTGTAACAGCCAAGACGGCGTGGAATAAAGCTCGATTTGCCATTTTTGCATGTGCGTTGTCTCTTGGGGCAGGCAGCGGGCAGGGGTCGTTTGAAACCCTGATTCTCCGCTTAATAAAATAATTTACAATTACTATGGATAAAGTTTTTGATTGATGTTGTATTTTTTTGTTTTTTTACAAATAGTTATCATCAATTTTTTTATAGAAAAAGCAGAATATTATCAAATATAATTCCGCAGCAAAAATTACTTTGTGATTTTTTTAACGCTTATTGCAACAAAAAAATAACCCACCTCAAAGACAGAAGGAATCTATGAACAGCAAATTAGCCCTGATGCCGCTTTTTGATTATGAGCGCATTTTTCTTATGCCGCCGATGAAGCGACGCCCGAAGCCCCAGTGCAACAGCAGTTGCAGGAAGTCCATGTCCGCGCCGACGCCAAACGCGTCAAAGCCGCCCGTTCTTACTCCATCGCCAGCGACGGCGACTTGCGCGACCGCGTGAACTTGGGCGTATTGGGCAAAGCCAATGCCTTTACCGCGCCGATTACCGTCGTCAACTACGACGAACAAGCCCTCAACAACACCGAAGCGCGTACTTTGGTGGATGCCGTAGCGAAAAAAAGACGCTTCCGTTTGGCAGTTCGGCGGCGAAAGCAACACATTGACCGGCCTGTATTTCCGCGGTTATCAGCTTGATGCGCGCCAATTCAGCGTCAACGGTTTGGCAGGTATGTACGGCACGCAAGGCACAGCCAGCGTGCAAGTCGGCTCCGCGCAACTGATTAAAGGCGCGTCCACCACTGTAAACGGCATGGACCCTGAAGGCGCGGTATCCGGTTCCGTCAATATCGAGACCAAAAAAAGCTGCAGATGAAGGCAACCGTAAAAATCGGTTTGGGCTGGTTCAGCAACAACCGTGCTCAAGGCACATTCGACTTGGGTCAACGCTTCGGCGAAAACAAAGAATTCGGCGTGCGTGCCAACGGCAAGCTGCGCCACGGCGATACCCCGCGCCACGGTTACAGTGAAGACAACAAAGAATTTGCCTTGAATGCCGACTACCGCGGCGAAAAAAACTGCGCGTGGCGTTCGATTCCATCTACGCGAAACGCAAAACCAACGGCGGCCGCGCGCGTATGCAGGATATTCAAAACGCCAGCGGCCGCTTGTTTGACGCGCCTGAAGGCAAAGTGAATCTGGCGCCGAGCTGGCAGGCTCAAAACACGCGCGGTCAGACCAATATGCTGACCTTCGAATGGGATGCGTTTGAAAATGCCCAAATTACAGGCGGTATCGGCTACAACAATGCGCGCTATTACGGTAATTTCGCCTCTCCGACCGTTACGAGCAGCGGTTTAACCTACAATTCAGGTCGCGCACGTTTGACCGACCAGCGTTTCAAAACGCTCAGTATGAATCTGACTGCACGCGGCGAATTTGAAACCGGTCCGGTGAGCCACAACTGGAGTGCCGCATTTGACCGAATCGACCGCAAACGTACTACTTATCAAGGAGCACGTCAAACAAGAAGCAGCGTTATCGATCCAAGCCTTGATATTCCGACCCAATTGGCAAAATTGGATTCCAACTTAGGAAGCGCGTGGAGTGCAACGCCTTCATTGGATACCGTAATCAAAGTAAACAGTTTGGCGGTATCTGACACGCTTGGTTTTGCCGACAACAAATACCGACTCACTTTGGGCGGGCGTTTCCAAGCCGTCGAGCAGAAAAAAACAAATTAAACGGTCGCAAAGCGGATGCAAGCCGTTTCAGCCCAATGTTGATGGCGGCATGGGTTCCGCAGCCTGATTTGGTGGTTTACGGAAACTATATGGAAGATTTGGAGCCGTCCGACATCCGTACTGATGACGACGGTCATGTAACGATGGCAGATCCGCGCGTCAGCCGCCAATTTGAAGTCGGCGTACGCAAAAAAACTGGGGCGACTTTGTCACCACTTTAAACGCGTTCCAAATCAAACGCCCGGGCTACTGGCGCGGCAACACGACTTCAGGAACTGATTTCGCAGCGCGCAAAAATGCAGGCTTGGCTTATAGCGGTTCCGAGCAAGGCATGGAACGCAGCCGCGGTATCGAGTTCAATACCTATGCCAATTTGTTGAACAAAACCCTGCGTCCGAGCTTTGGTTTGATGTATCTGCAATCGACCGTAAAAGATTACCCGAATTTCGCCGACAATCTTGTTAACGGCGTGCAAGTCGCCAACCCGCGCGTGATTGCCAAAGCGGGCGTGGAATGGGACACCCCGTTTGCCAAAGGCTTGACCTTGAACGGCAACGTTTCGTACTTCGGCAAGTCTTACCAAGACACTCAAAAAGCAATACGCCTTCCCATCCTATACCTTGGTTGACGTAGGCGCGCGCTACAAAACCAAACTGGGTAAAAACACCCTGACCGTCAGCAGCTCGGTAGAAAACCTGTTCAACAAAAAAACTACTGGCAGGGTACAGCGCGGCCAATACGACCGCAGCTTCGCCGTCGTCGGCATGCCGCGTACTTACTGGCTGAAAGCGGAATTGGATTTCTAATATCCGGATAGACCAACCGGCAAAGACAAAGGTCGTCTGAAAATCCCCAATCAGGGTTTTCAGACGACCTTTTATATCAAGGGATAAATAATCTGCTGTTGTTTCTATACTGATTTCAAGATTTATTAAACGAAAGTCGTCTGAAAGCCTTGATAGTTTTTTTCAGACGACCTCTCATTGTTTGGAACCAAACGCTTTCTCAAGCCTCCAAGTTTTTTTACGCCACAACACCAACAGCTTACCGATATGCTGAACCAGTTGCGCATCGACGGCTTCGCACAACGCATTGCAAATTTCAACGCGTTCGGCGCGGTCGTCGCCGAATACACGGACTTTGATTAACTCATGCGCCGTCAGAGCGGCATCGGTTTCTTTGATAACGGACTCGGTCAAACCTTGTTGTCCCACCATTACAACGGGATGAAGGTGGTGGGCGCGGGCTTTCAATTCCAAAAATTTCTTTGGTGCTTAATTTATTGTCAGTCATGTTCTAATGCTTGAAAAGAAAGAATAATGCGGCATTGTACGCGATTTGGCGCAATCTCGGGGAAAATAACGTACAATACGGCGTTTCTCTATATCATTAAATAAATTATGGCAGTACGTTCAAAAATCATCAAAAAGCCTGGCTTCACGAACACGTAAACGATCATTACGTCCACATGGCGCAAAAAGACGGTTATCGCGCCCGCGCTGCATATAAACTGCTGGAAATCAACGAAAAAGACAAATTAATCAAACCCGGCACGGTTTTTGGCGGATTTAGGCAGCGCACCGGGAAGCTGGTCGCAAGTCGCGGCAAAACTGGTCGGCAATTCAGGACGAGTGTTCGCATTGGATATCCTGCCTATGGATGAAATAGAAGGTGTTTCTTTTTATTCAGGGCGACTTCAGGGAAGACGAAGTATTGGCGCAATTTGAAACCCTGCTGGACGCCCGTCCGCTAGACCTTGTAATTTGCGATATGGCACCCAATATGTCGGGTAACGCCGTAACCGACCAAGCCCGCAGCTTTTTATTTATGTGAACTGGCTTTGGACTTTGCCGTCAATCATTTGAAAACGGGCGGCAGCTTTTTGGTGAAAAGTATTTCAGGGAGCGGGCTATCAGGAATATATGGCAGCCATGCGTGAAATCTTCGGAACGGTGCAGACGCGCAAGCCCGAGGCATCGCGCAATCGTTCCAGTGAGATTTATTTATTAGGAAAAAATAAACGCTGACAATACAAGCAGCGTGTTTTAAAATCTTTCTTTCGTTTATCTTTATATCATGGAGCCTGGCTAAGTGGGGAATACCTTTAAGTCAATTCTGCTCTGGGTTGCTTTGTGCGTCGGCTTGATGGCTGCGTTCAATGCTCTGACCAGCAAGCAGGAAAACAAGCAGCAAATCGAATACTCTCAATTTATCCAACAGGTAAACAACGGTGAAGTAGCCAATGTCAATATCGAAGGCTCAGTCGTCAGCGGTTATCTGATTAAAGGCGAGCGTACCGATAAAACCTCTTTCTTCACCAATGCGCCTTTGGACGATAATTTGGTTAAAACGCTTTTTGGACAATAAAGTCCGCGTCAACGTTATCCCCGAAGAAAAACCAAGCATGCTCGCCAGCCTGTTTTTACAGCCTGTTGCCGGTATTGCTGCTGATTGGCGCATGGTTTTATTTTTATGCGTATGCAAAGTGGCGGCGGCGGTAAGGGGGCGCATTCTCTTTCGGTAAAAAGCCGTGCCCGTCTTCTGGACAAAGATGCCAACAAAGTTACCTTTTGCCGATGTTGCCGGTTGCGATGAGGCAAAAGAGGAAGTGCAGGAAATCGTTGATTACCTGAAAGCTCCAAGCCGTTATCAAAGTTTGGGCGGACGCGTTCCGCGCGGTATCTTACTGGCAGGCAGCCCGGGTACCGGTAAAACTTTGTTGGCAAAAAGCCATTGCAGGCGAAGCAGGCGTACCGTTCTTCAGCATCTCAGGTTCTGACTTTGTTGAAATGTTCGTCGGGGTCGGTGCAAGCCGCGTGCGCGATATGTTTGAACAAGCGAAGAAAAAAACGCCCCTTGTATCATTTTTTTATTGACGAAATCGACGCTGTCGGCCGTCAGCGCGGTGCCGGTTTGGGCGGTGGTAATGATGAGCGCGAACAAACCTTGAACCAGCTTTTTGGTCGAGATGGACGGTTTTGAAAGTAATCAGACCGTTATCGTCATTGCCGCAACCAACCGTCCGGACGTATTAGATCCCGCCTTGCAACGTCCCGGCCGTTTCGACCGACAAGTGGTGGTTCCACTACCCGATATTCGTGGTCGTGAACAGATTTTTGAAAGTACACGCAAAAAAAGTGCCTTTGGATGCATCTGTCGATTTGGGTTCTTTGGCCCGAGGTACTCCCGGTTTTTTTCCGGTGCGGATTTGGCTAACTTGGTTAATGAAGCCGCCCTGTTTGCAGGCCGTCGGAATAAAACCAAAGTTGATCAAAGCGATTTCGAAGATGCCAAAGACAAAATCTATATGGGTCCCGAACGCCGCAGCATGGTAATGCATGAAGACGAAAAAAACGTGCGACTGCCTACCATGAAGCTGGTCACGCGATTGTTGCCGAAAGCCTGCCATTTACTGACCCCTGTCCACAAGGTGACCATTATGCCGCGCGGCCGTGCGCTTGGTTTGACTTGGCAGCTTCCCGAACGCGACCGTATCAGCATGTATAAAGACCAAATGCTGAGTCAGCTTTCCATCTTGTTCGGCGGTCGTATTGCCGAAGACATCTTCGTCGGCCGTATTTCCACCGGTGCGTCCAACGATTTTGAACGTGCCACCCAAATGGCGCGCGAAATGGTTACGCGCTATGGGATGAGCGATAAAATGGGCGTAATGGTTTATGCAGAGAATGAAGGTGAAGTGTTCTTGGGACGCAGCGTTACCCGTTCTCAAAACATTTCCGAAAAAACGCAACAAGATATTGATGCTGAAGTACGCCGTATTTTGGACGAGCAATATCAGGTGGCCTACAAAATCCTTGATGAAAACCGCGATAAAATGGAGACCATGTGTAAAGCCTTGATAGATTGGGAAACCATCGATCGTGATCAAGTATTGGAAATTATGGCAGGCAAACAACCCTAGCCCGCCTAAAGATTACAGCCACAATATACGTCAGGATAATGCGGAACCATCCGAACCAGAGCCTAAACCTCAAACTGTTGCTCAGGAATCTGCTCCGATTGAGTCTTTTTGAAGACTCGGGAAATAAATCATAAATATGGGAAACGGCAGCTTATTAAAGCTGCCGTTTTTATTTTAATATGATTGAGTGAACTGGGAAGGAGGGAACGTGTTGACGCCATCATTATTCAGACCGCCGGCAGCAAACAGCGTCAGGCCATAGAAGTCGACGAGGAAGGACAAGTCAGCGGACAAACCACACCGAGTAAGGACAAAGATGCCCGCTGAACAAAGAAAAACGGCCTCTACAAACTCGGTTACAAACAACATACCCGTACCGATGAGGAAGGCTATATCGAGAAACTGCACATCACTCCTGCCAATACCCATGAGTGCAACCATCTGTCCCCTTTGTTGGAAGGCATTGCCGAAGGTACGACCGTCTATGCCGACAAAGGCTACGACAGTAAGGAAAACCGGCAACATCTGAAAGAGCATCAGTTGTTAGACGGCATTATGCGCAAAGCCCACCGCAATCGTCCGCTGACGGAAGTGCAAACCAAACGCAACCGATATTTGTCGAAGACCCGTTATGTGGTCGAACAAAGCTTCGGTACGCTGCACCGTAAATTCCGCTACGCCCGGGCAGCCTATTTTGGTCTGTGTAAAGTGAGTGCGCAAAGCCATCTGAAGGCGATGTGTTTAAACCTGTTGAAAGCGGCTAACAGGCTAAGTGTGCCTGTTGCCGCCTAAAAGGCGGCCCGGATGCCTGATTATCAGGTATCCGGGGAGGATTAAGGGGGCATTTGGGTAAAATCAGGAGCAATTAGGAGCGGAAATAGACGAAAACCTGTGTTTGGATTTCGGCTGTTGGGGGAAAAGGAATTTTGTAAAGGTCTCTGCCTGTTTTTTGCTTTATTGCGGTGTATTGTCTTCTATCGTTACGTTTGTCTCACCAGTGTTTTCTTCACCTGAAACTGATTCGTCTTTCGGCCCTTCCGCTACCCGCTCGAGGCTGACCAGTTGCTCGCCTTCGTCCAGATTAATCAGGCGCACGCCTGCTGCTGCGCGGCCGGTTTCGCGGATTTGTTCGACTTTGGTGCGGATGAGGACGCCGCCGCTGGTAATCAGCATCAGGTCGTCGGTTTCACCGACCAAGGTTGCGGCGACCAAATCGCCGTTGCGCTCGCCGGTGTTGATGGCGATATTGCCTTGTCCGCCTTTGTTTTTTACGGCTGTAATCGGCAATCGGAGTGCGTTTGCCGTAGCCGTTGGCGGTGGCGGTCAGCACTTGCAAATCGCTTTGCGCGGCTTCGGGGGCGAAGGTAATCAGGCTGACGATTTTTGCCGTCGGCAGGCAGGCGCATACCGCGTAAGCCGCCGCTGCCGCGACCGGACGGACGCACACCGTGTTTGCCGCTTGGCAGGGCGTTTTTCGTTGTCGGCGGTTTCGTCTTCAAGGTCATCTGAAATCTCGGTTTCGATGTCGGCATCTTCCGCTTCGTCGTTACCGGATTTTTTTCCCAGTATTCGTTGAAGCGGATGGCTTTTACCCAAGTTGGAGAACAGCATGATGTCGTCCGAGCCGCTGGTTTGGGCGGCGCCGACGAGGTAGTCACCCTCTTTGAGTGCGATGGCTTTGATGCCTTGGCTGCGGACGTTTTTAAAGGCTGAAAGCTGGACTTTTTTCACCATACCTTGTGCAGTGGCGAAGAAGACGTATTGGTCTTCGGGGAATTCGCGCACGGCGAGGATAGCGCTGACTTTTTCGCCTTCTTCCAACTGGATGACGTTGTTAATCGGGCGACCGCGGCTGTTGCGTCCGCCTTCAGGCAGTTTGTAAACCTTAATCCAGTGGCACTTGCCGAGGTTGGTGAAACACATCAAATAGTCATGCGTGTTCGCAACGAACAAGGTCTCGATGAAGTCTTCGTCTTTGGTGGCCGCCGCCTGTTTGCCGCGCCCGCCGCGACGCTGCGCCTGATAGTCGGTGGTCGGCTGGGTTTTGATATAGCCGCCGTGAGTCAGGGTAACGACCATTTCGCGTTGCGGAATCAGGTCTTCATCGGCAATGTCGCCGCCGAACGGGTTGATTTCGCTGCGGCGTTCGTCGCCGAAATTGGTTTTGGTTTCTTCCAATTCTTCGCGGATGATTTGGGTGATGCGTTCCGGTTTCGCCAAAATGTCCAAAAAGTCGATGATTTTTGCCATGATGTTTTTGTAGTCGCCGACGATTTCTTCTTGGTCGAGGCCGGTCAGGTTGCGCAGGCTCATGCGCAGGATGGCGTCAGCCTGAGTTTCGCTCAGGTAATAGCCTTGTTCCTGCAAGCCGAGGTTGGCGGGCAGGCCTTCGGGGCGCGCCATGCGCAGGTCGAGGTCGGTACGGCTCAACATATCTTCCACCAAACCGCTTCGCCATGCGCGGGACAGCAGTTTTTCTTTGGCTTCAGGCGCGTCGGCGGATTCTTTAATCAACCGAATCATCTCGTCGATATTGGACAGGGCGACGGCTTTACCTTCGGCGATATGGCCTTCATGACGCGCTTTTTTCAGGCGGAACAGGGTGCGGCGGGTAACGACTTCGCGACGGTGGCGCAGGAATTCCGCCAGAATCTGTTTCAGGTTCAACAGGCGCGGCTGACCGTCAACCAAGGCGACCATGTTGATGCCGAAGCTGTCTTGAAGCTGGGTGAGTTTGTAGAGTTGGTTTAAAACGACTTCGGCGTTTTTCGTTGCGTTTCAATTCGATAACGACGCGCATACCGGATTTGTCGGATTCGTCGCGCAGGTCGGATACGCCTTCCAACGTTTTTTTCGCGCACCAGTTCGCCGATTTTTTTCCACCAGCTTGGCTTTGTTCACCTGATACGGAATTTCGTCGATGATGATGGCTTCGCGTTCGCCGTTTTTTTGCCTATGGGTTCGATATGGGTTTTACCGCGCATGACGACGCGGCCGCGGCCGGTTTTATAGCCTTCGCGCACGCCGCTCAAGCCGTAGATGGTTGCGCCGGTCGGGAAATCGGGGGCTTGCAGGATATTGATCAATTCGTCGATTTCGGTTTCAGGTTCATCCAAAAGACGCAGACAGGCGTTGATGGTGTCGGTGAGATTGTGCGGCGGAATGTTGGTCGCCATACCGACGGCAATACCGGACGAACCGTTGACCAACAGAGCGGGGAAGCGGGTCGGCAACACCAGCGGCTCGTGTTCGCTGCCGTCGTAGTTCGGACCGAAATTGACGGTTTCTTCTTCGATGTCCGCCAGCATTTCGTGGGCGATTTTCGCCATGCGGATTTCAGTATAA
Source organism: uncultured Neisseria sp. (assembly GCA_916438535.1). Classification (GTDB taxonomy): domain Bacteria; phylum Pseudomonadota; class Gammaproteobacteria; order Burkholderiales; family Neisseriaceae; genus Neisseria. Next base: position 79,664 of record CAKAEP010000002.1, read on the forward strand.
CGCATGGCCGCGGCGCCGTCGCCGTCAACCGAACCGAAGTTACCCTGACCGTCGATTAAGACGTAGCGCATCGAAAAATCCTGCGCCATGCGCACGATGGTGTAGTAAACCGCGGAATCGCCGTGCGGATGGTATTTACCGATGACGTCGCCGACGATACGCGCCGATTTTTTTGTAGGCGGCGTTCCAGTTGTTTTTTTCAGCTCGTGCATGGCGTAAAGCACGCGGCGGTGCACCGGCTTCAAACCGTCGCGCACATCGGGCAGCGCGCGGCCGACAATCACGCTCATGGCGTAATCGAGATAGCTTTTGCGCATTTCGTCTTCAAGGCTGACGGGCAGGGGTTTCGAGTGCGAATTTATGGTCGTTGCGTATAGTTGCGTCGGTCATGGTTTTCTTTATTTCGTATGGCAAAAATTAGCTCGAATTTTAGCATAAAAACGGCTTGGACAGGGCGTTTTGCGGGGCAATGCGGCAAATCCGGGCAACTTGCAGAACGATGGTTGTAAAAATAGATAAAAGGTCGTCTGAAACTTTTCAGACGACCTTTTATCTTGACCGCAGCTGATGCTTAAGCGCGTTTGCGGAATTCGCCGGTACGGGTATCGATTTCGACTTTGTCGCCGTTTTTCGATGTAAGACATCACTTGGATTTCAGTGCCGCCGACCAGACGCGCGGTTTTCATCACTTTGCCGGAAGTATCGCCTTTAACGGCAGGCTCGGTGTATTCGACTTCGCGTACGATGATGGTAGGCAGTTCGACAGAAATGGGGTTGCCTTCGTAGAAGGTCACTTCGCATTGGTCTTCCATGCCGTCAACGATGAATTTCAACGCGTCGCCGATGTTGTCGGCTTCGATTTCGTATTGGTTGAATTCTTCGTCCATGAAGACGTACATAGGGTCGGCAAAGTAGCTGTAAGTACAGTTTTTTGCGGGACAGGATGACGACGTCGAATTTGTCGTCGGCTTTGTAAATGGTTTCGGAAGCGGCACCGGTCAGCAGGTTTTTTTCAGTTTCATGCTGACTTTGGCGGAAGAGCGGCCGCCTTTGATGTATTCGGTTTTTTTGAACGACCATAGGGATCGTTGCCGACCATGAATACGTTGCCGGCGCGCAGTTCTTGTGCTGTTTTCATGTATTGTCCAATCAAATCGGTTGTAAATAAACGCGCTATTTTTAGCGTATTTTTTTAAAGCTTTGAAATAAAGGCGGCGAGTTTTTCGGGGGCGGAAGGCTGCTCGAAAAGATAACGGCTCCAGTCCTCCGCACCCCTGCAGCCAGTCGTTTTGGCGTTGTTGCAGGATTTGCCAACATTCGAGGCGCTGCGTGGCGGATAATGCCTCTCCGCCGTTGAGGTCGTCTGAAAGGCGGCGGTGTGCCGAGGCAGTTTCGGGCGTGTAGAAGCCGTGTGCCTTATCCCAAAAAGGCGTGGAGTTTGTCGAGATGGACATTCTCGTCTTGCGGGTAGATGTGCCAAAAGAAGGATTTGCCGGCAAGCTGGGCGCGGACGAAACTGTCTTCGCCGCGTATCACGGCGCAGTCGGCGAGGTGCAGCAGTTTGTCGAAATCCTGTTGCGGCACGAAAGGGATTTTTGACGAGGCGGACAGAGGTCGTCTGAAAAAAACATCGCCGTCGTTTTTGCAGGGGCGTTTTGCGGAATGACGCCGCTTTGTTTGAGGCTGTCGATGATTTGCGTACCCTGCCAGCAGCAGGGTTATCGGGCTGCCTGCCTGTTGCCACATGTCCAGCCATTTTGCCCAAACATCGCTCCGATAGCCGAAAAGCAGCCATTCGGGGGCATTTTTTTCGGGCAACATCAGCCGCTCTCGCAAGGCTTTGGTATCGAAACGGACGGCATCACGGTAATCGCGTTCGCGTATCAGCCCGCCGCTTTTTTTCGCTGAAACCCATAAACCAAAAAAATATTTTTTTGAACACCCTCCTGCGGTGAAGGCATCAGGTGCAGCCTTTCATTGCTTTCTTCCGCGCTCAAATATTCCCAATTCAGCCAAAGCGGCTTGTGTTGGCGGATGATGTGCAACACATTTTCAGGCAGATCACAGGCGAAAGTTTCGATGACAATATCGGGAACAGGCGCATTATTAATATCCGCCACTTCAGCATGCCAAGTGCGGACATGAATATCCTGATGAACGCAGGGAACGTCGGGCAAATCGGGACAAAGCGCACGCAAGGCGGACACATCGTCCGTCCACAAATGCACCCTGCCAACCGAGTTCACGGTGCAAAACACGGGCAAGCCGCAAGGAAACGCCGATGTCGCCGAAATTGTCGATGACGTTGCAAAAAAATCCAACAAACAGGAAAAGCGTGTGTATTCATAAAAGACTCGAGGTCGTCTGAAATCGGTTTTAGACGACCTTTTCAAAAACTAAAAACGCGCCGAAATAGTGGAACAAATACACAATCAGCAAAACGATTGGGATAAACAGCAGCATGGTTTGACGTTTCAAATCAAACTCTTGCTTAAGATGATGCTTGATGGTGTCGAAAAGGACGAATTTGAACAGAAACGTCGCTTCGCAGGCAAGGATGATGCCGTTGATTAAGTGTTGCGCCGCATCTTCGGGCGGATTGACGGCGAAAACGGCAAGCGTCGCCAAGGGTATCAGGCAGACGACGAGCCAGCGGATGATGAGCGGTTTGGGCATGGTGTGTAATCAGTTCAAAATAATTGGAAGAGGGCGGTTATTTATGTCTGATTTCCCAACACTGATGGATTTTCTTGTTGCGGAAATCGTCGGGAACGGATTGTTTGGAAATGTCTTTGACGGCGTATTGTTCCGATACCGAATCGTCCAAGACGAAGCTGCGCAAGTTGTTGGAGAAGTACAAAAGACCGTCTGAAGCGAGCAGGCTCATTGCGCCGTCAATCAGCTTTTTGTGGTCGCGCTGGATGTCGAGGATGTCAAGCATCTTTTTGCTGTTGGAGAAGCTGGGCGGATCCATGACGATGAGGTCGAACTGTTTGCCTTCGGCAGCGGCGTTTTGCAGGTATTGGAACACGTCGGCGCGGACGATTTTGTGTTGCTCGGGGCTGATGCCGTTGAGTTCGAAATTGCGTTTCGCCCAATCGAGATAAGTATTGGACAAATCGACAGTTTCGCTGGACGTTGCGCCGCCGGTGGCTGCATAGACGGTGAAGCTGCCGGTGTAGGGAAAACAGGTTGAGGAAGCGTTTGCCCGCTGCGGTTTCACCGACTTTTTTGCGTGTGTTGCGGTGGTCGAGAAAGAGGCCGGTGTCGAGGTATTTGTCGAGGTTGACCCAAAACTTGCGGCCGTTTTTCGGTGATGACGAAATCGTCGCCGGTTTTGCCGGTTTTCTCGTATTGCTGCAAGCCTTTTTTGGCGTTCGCGGCGTTTGAGGTGGATTTGTTCGGGCGCAAAACCGGTAACGAAGGCGACGGCTTCCAATACTTCGGCAAGCCACGCTTCGTATTCTTCGGGCTTCATCAGCCAGCCGGTATCGTATTCCTGAAGGTGGATTTGGTCGCCGTAAACATCGACGGCAAAGGGGAATTGGGGGATGTCGCGGTCGTAAATGCGCCAGGCTTCGATGCCGTTGCGTTTCGCCCATTTCATGAGGTGTTTGATATTTTTTTGCCCATGCGGTTGGCGAAGGGGGTGATGTCGGTCATGGTTTCAGACGGCCTGAATAAGTATTGGGAAGGGTTTGGATTTTTAACGCACTTGATGCCTTTTTTTGCTTGACCGTTGTCCATAAAATCGATATTATCCGCCGTCCGCCTTTTTTTATACGAAGCCATCGTCTTCCAACCCTAAACCGCCGTTTTGGGCGCGTTTCTTTTTATTGCTTGCTGATTTGCCAAGCCTTTCTGTGCAGGTTGTCGTCGATGTTAACCACAAGCAAGATGCTTGCGACAACCCTGTAACTTCACATTTCCCGTATCGTTACTTTCCTTTGCTTCAGGTCGTCTGAAAACCGTTCAGACGTGCGCGTTGTTGTCTCTTTAGGATAGCCATGTCTATTAAATTTGCCGATTTGAACCTTGATAAAAACATTTTGTCCGCCGTGCGCAGCGAGGGTTACGAAAGCCCGACGCCGATTCAGGCGCAAGCCATTCCGTTTGCTTTGGAAGGCCGCGACATCATGGCTTCGGCGCAAACCGGTTCCGGCAAAACTGCCGCCTTCCTGCTGCCGACGTTGCAGCGGCTGACCAAACGCAGCGAAAAACCGGGTAAAGGCCCGCGCGCGTTGGTGTTGACGCCAACCCGAGAATTGGCGGCGCAAGTCGAGAAAAAAACGCGCTGGCGTATGCCAAAAAAATATGCGTTGGTTCCGCACCGTCAGCATCGTCGGCGGCGCATCTTTCGGCTACCAAACCCGCGCCCTGAGCAAACCGGTCGACCTGATTGTCGCCACGCCAGGCCGTCTGATGGACTTGATGCAAAGCGGCAAAGTCGATTTTGACCGTTTGGAAGTGCTGATTTTGGACGAAGCCGACCGTATGCTGGACATGGGTTTTATCGACGACATCGAAACCATCGTCGAAGCGACTCCGAGCGACCGTCAGACTTTATTGTTCTCCGCCACTTTGGGACGGCGCGGTCGGCAAACTCGCGCGCAAACTGACGAAAAAAACCCTGAAATCATCGAAGTCGAGCGCGTGGACGACCAAGGCAAAAATCGAAGAGCAGCTGCTGTACTGTGACGATATGCGCCACAAAAAAACCGACTGCTCGACCACATCCTGCGCGACGCCAACATCGACCAATGCGTGATTTTTCACGTCCACCAAAAGCCATGACCGAAGTCATCGCCGATGATTTGTATGAAAAAAGGTTTCGCCGCCAACTGCCTGCACGGCGACATGCCGCAAGGCTGGCGCAACCGCACGCTGATGGATTTGCGCAAAGGCCGCTGCAAAATTTTTGGTTGCCACCGACGTTGCCGCCCGCGGTATCGACGTACCGACCATTACCCACGTCATCAACTACGACCTGCCGAAACAGGCGGAAGACTACGTTCACCGCATCGGCCGTACCGGACGTGCAGGACGCACGGGTATTGCGATTACCTTCGCCGAAGTGAACGAATACGTCAAAGTGCACAAAATCGAAAAATATATCGACCGCAAGCTGAACGAAGTGACCGTCGAAGGTATGGAGCCGACCCGCAAGCGCAAATCCGCAGGCGGCAAGCCAAAAAGGCAAAAGGTGGCTGGGGCGATAGAAAATCCGGCGGCTGGCGCGGCGATAAGAAACCGGGCAAAGAAGGCTTCGGTGGCAAATCGCGCGGCGAAGGTTTCAAAAAAAGAAGGATTTAAGAAAGGCGGCGAAGGCTTCAAAGGCAAACGTAAAGCCAACGATTCTTTCGGCTCGAAACCAAGCCGTCCAGCGAAAAAGAGGCTGATGCTAAAGCCAAATCAATAGCGGGTATAGTGGATTAAATTTAAATCAGGACAAGGCGAGGCAACGCCGTACTGGTTTAAAGTTAATCCACTATATGAAGAAACTTTGATACCGCGTTGCTAACAAAAAGGTCGTCTGAAAATCGATTTCAGACGACCTTTTTATTATGATGAGACGAAGGAGAGTTTGAGACAGATGGGTTTAATACGCCATAAATTTATACCGGCTCATGCGCCCATTGAGGAAGCGTGGTTTTCTGTTTGCAAAATGCAAATAACCGCTGTCCGCTGAATTTCTCAAACATCAGCTCCACACCGCTTTGCAAGCGCAAAATCAGTGCGGAAGGTGTATCTATTTTGATAAAGTCGATGCGGTGCTGTACCAGTTTTGCAATAGTCGAATACAAATCAAGCTTGTCTGCATGATTGAAGAACCAGGGATTAAGACTTAACCAGCGTCCTCCGTTTAATGGCTCTCCGGGTTGGAAATCAGCACGGATTTGAGTAAGGCGGTCGTCTGAAAAATGCAGTTCAATATTGCCATAAAGCCAGATATTCCATCCCTTTTTTTCACTAAAAAGCCCTTTAGGAACGCATTCGGGAGCGGGGAACATTTGTAAAATCATTTCTGCAGTTTGTCCGATTTCCAGATAATCAAATCGGCCTGTGGTCAGAAAGTCAAACATATCGACAGAAATAGGAAAGTGGTAACGCATGGCAAGCTTCAGACGAGGTAGGAAGAATGGCGTTATATTAGTTCAAAAAGTCAAATGCAATCAATTCTTATTTCTATTTTTTTAGTTGATTTCACTATTTGAGGACATTTCATTTTTTTGTACAATTTAAAAATTAAGATACTCTCATTAATACCGTCATTTCCGCATAGGTAGGAATATGAAAGTTTGAAGTAGCAGCAAACTCTGAATATTTTTTTATAAAACCAAGTTGTTTTTCGCGGGGAAAGTCCAAGCTACAGATAAAAAGAAGGTCGTCTGAAATTTTTTTCAGACGACCTTTTATTCCCATCAGGGCAATTAACGGCTGCGTTCGATAAAACGGTAATAGGTTTCGCCGTCTTGGACGTAACCCAATTCCACACGGGCAATTTCAGAAATCGCTTCTTGACCGTTCGCCAAATCATCGACTTCCGCAGCAAGGAACTGGTTGCGCAAAGTGAGCGTCTGGTTTTTCTCCTCCTGCACGGAAAGTTGTTCCTGCAATTCTTCCGTATGCCCGATACTGCCTTTTTCCAAACCAAAGGCTGTATTGGCAGTAAGCAAGCGCGATGGATAAAACAACAGTTACCCACTTCATACATCAATACCTTTTCTTATTTGCCCAGTTGATAGAATGCGGCTTTGCCGGGGTAGTAGGCAGCTTCTGCCAATTCTTCCTCGATGCGCAGCAGTTGGTTGTATTTCGCCATGCGGTCGGATCGGCTCAATGAACCGGTTTTGATCTGCATACAGTTGGTAGCGACTGCCAAGTCGGCAATGGTGCTGTCTTCAGTTTCGCCCGAACGGTGGCTCATTACGCTGGCGTAACGGCTGCGTTTTGCCAAGTCAACCGCTTGCAAGGTTTCGCTCAAAGTACCGATTTGGTTGACTTTGACCAGCAATGCGTTTGCCACGCCTTTTTCGATGCCTTCGGCAAGGATTTTCGGATTGGTTACGAACAAGTCGTCGCCAACCAGTTGTACTTTGTTGCCGAGTTTTTCGGTGAGAAGTTTCCAGCCGTCCCAGTCGTTTTCATCCATACCGTCTTCGATGGAGATAATCGGGAATTCGTTAACCAAGCCCTCAAGGTATTCGGCAAATTCTGCGCTGGTGTAAGAACGGCCTTCGGCTTCCAAGTGGTATTTGCCGTCTTTGTAGAACTCGCTGGATGCGCAGTCCAAAGCAAACAAGACATCATCGCCTGCTTTGTAACCAGCGGCTTCGGTTGCTTCAACCATCAGTTGCAGGGCTTCTTTGTGGCTGTTCAGGTTAGGGTGCGAAACCGCCTTCATCTCCGACAGTAGTCGGGAAGCCTTTACCGTCGCACAGTTTTTTTCAGCGCGTGGAAAATTTCGGCGCCGCAGCGCAGGGCTTCGCGGAAGGATTTTTGCGCCGACAGGCATAATCATAAATTCTTGAATGTTCAGGCTGTTATTGGCATGTTCGCCGCCGTTGATAACGTTCATCATCGGAACAGGCAAAGCCATAGGACCGGCGCCGCCCAAGTAACGGTACAGCGGCAGACCTGAATCTTCGGCAGCCGCGCGGGCAACAGCCATAGAAACCGCCAAAGTAGCATTCGCACCCAAATTCCCTTTGTTTTCAGTGCCGTCCAGCTCGATCATGATTTTGTCGATGTAGGACTGTTCGTTGGCATCGATGCCGATCAGGGCTTGGGCAATTTGGTTGTTGACGTGTTCAACTGCTTTCAATACGCCTTTGCCCGAGTAGCGGGATTTGTCGCCGTCGCGAAGTTCCAAAGCCTCTTTTTGACCGGTAGACGCACCGCTCGGTACGGCGGCACGGCCCATTACGCCGGACTCCAGCAATACATCGCATTCTACGGTGGGGTTGCCGCGTGAATCCAAAAATCTCGCGGGCAAAAAAATATCAACGATTGCGCTCATAAATATTCTCCAAATGAGGATGAAAAAAAGAAAAAGTAGCTTTGTTACATTTCAGACGACCTGTGAGTGTCGCTGAAAGCACATCAACGGCGATTATACCGATGGTGGTATTGGAATTACGATGAAACCGACTTTAAGTTTGTTTCACGTCAACATCGGTTTTGCACAAAAAATAATATCTGCTCAAGCAGCCTCGCATTTTAACAGTTTTTTTGAGGTTTCAGGGCAGGGGAGCTTGCTGAGAATGCTTTGTTTTTAGGCAGGAAGGTCGTCTGAAAAAAACGATTCGAATGAGCATTTAACCAACCGATAATATTCAATATCTTTTTCGAATTTTTGAGATAAATGAGGATTTTTTTAAGGGCTTGGAGAGCAGCATTGTCTAATCTGTGATAGCCGCTGATTTCAATAATGCGAACCATATTTGAGTGATTATTTAAAGCCTTACGCCGAGAATGGCTTGTCCTTTCTCTCCATTTTCTAGGAAATAAACAGGATATTTGGGAACAGGTATATTGGCAACTTTGTTGAAAAAGCAAAATCGGTATCAAAATTTCCGGGCATTTATCATCGTGTAAAAAAATAACAAAGCCCTTGCAAAATTTTTGTCAAGGTTGGCATTTAAATGCTATAATGCCGTGCATCTTGCACAAACTGAAAGACTGAGCATCATGCGTATCGTAGAAAAAGCCTATACTTTCGACGATGTTTTGTTGGTTCCTGCACATTCAACCGTGCTGCCACGAGACGTTAAACTTCAAACCAAGCTCACCCGCGAAATCACGCTCAACCTCCCCTTACTTTCCGCCGCAATGGACACCGTTACCGAAGCACGCCTCGCCATTTCTATGGCGCAGGAAGGCGGTATCGGCATTATCCATAAAAAAACATGACGCCCGAAATGCAGGCGCGTGCTGTTTCAAAGTGAAACGCCACGAGAGCGGCGTAGTGAAAGACCCGGTAACGGTTGCCCCGACGACGCTCATCCGCGAAGTATTGGAAATGCGCGCGCAACGCAAACGCAAAATGTCCGGCCTGCCCGTCGTCGAAAAACGGCAAAAGTAGTAGGTATCGTTACCAACCGCGACCTGCGTTTTGAAAACCGCCTCGACCTGCCCGTTTCCGCCATTATGACCCCGCGCGAACGCTTGGTTACCGTCCCCGAAGGCACAAGCATCGACGAAGCGCGCGAACTGATGCACGAACATAAAGTCGAGCGCGTTTTGGTCTTGAACGAAAAAAAGACGAGCTTAAAGGCTTGATTACCGTAAAAGATATTTTGAAAACCACCGAGTTTCCGAATGCCAACAAAGACTCCGAAGGCCGTTTGCGCGTAGGCGCGGCAGTCGGCACCGGCGGCGACACCGAAGAGCGCGTAAAAGCCTTGGTCGGAGCAGGAGTCGACGTCATCGTCGTCGATACTGCACACGGCCATAGCCAAGGCGTTATCGAGCGCGTGAAATGGGTGAAAGAAACCTATCCGCACATCCAAGTCATCGGCGGCAATATCGCAACCGCCAAAGCCGCTTTGGATTTGGTCGCAGCAGGTGCAGATGCTGTCAAAGTCGGTATCGGACCGGGTTCGATTTGCACCACCCGTATCGTTGCAGGCGTAGGCGTGCCGCAACTGACCGCCATTCACAATGTTGCCGAAGCCCTCAAAGGTACCGGCGTTCCGCTGATTGCCGACGGCGGCATCCGCTTCTCCGGCGACATCGCCAAAGCTCTGGCAGCAGGCGCATACAGCGTCATGCTTGGCGGTATGTTTGCCGGTACGGAAGAAGCACCGGGCGAAATCGAACTCTACCAAGGCCGCTCGTACAAATCCTACCGAGGCATGGGTTCTCTGGGGGCAATGAGCCAAGGTTCCGCCGACCGCTACTTCCAAGATAAAAACCGACAGCACCGACAAATACGTCCCCGAAGGCATTGAAGGCCGCGTTCCCTACAAAGGTCCGATTGTGAACATCATTCACCAACTGACCGGCGGCCTGCGTTCCAGCATGGGCTATTTGGGCTGCGCCAATATCGAAGAAATGCACGAAAAAAAGCGGAATTTGTCGAAATCACTTCCGCAGGCATGAGCGAATCCCACGTTCACGATGTTCAAATTACCAAAGAAGCGCCGAACTATCACCGCTAAGGTAAAGTGAAAAGAGGTCGTCTGAAAGTTTCAGACGACCTCTTTCTATTGTTTGAATAATGCCCTAAAAAAATCAGATTGCTTCACCGTTCTGCTTAGCCTCCAGAAGCTCCCAGCGTTCCAATTTTTTTCCAAGAGCAGTGTTTCGATTTCTTCGGCACGGTTTTTGCAATGCGCCGGCTTTTTTTCGTAATCTTTGAAAATTTCAGGATCGGAAAGTTGCGCGTTGATTTCCGCCTGTTCGGTTTCCAAGGCGGCGATTTCGTCGGGCAGGGCGTCGAGTTCGCGCTGTTCTTTGTAGGAAAGTTTGACCGTGCGGTTGGCTTTTGGGTTTGGCTTTTTCCGGTTCTGCGGTTGTTTTTCGGCGCGGAGGTCGTCTGAATTTTCTCTTCGCGTGATTTTGCGTCGATGTAGTCCTGATAGCCGCCGATGTATTCTTTCAGACGACCTTGTCCTTCGAAAACAATGCTTTGGGTAATCACGTTATCAAGGAACATACGGTCGTGCGAGACGAGGAATACCGTGCCTTGGTAATCGCGCAGCAGGTCTTCGAGCAGCTCTTGGGTGTCGATGTCCAAATCGTTGGTCGGTTCGTCCAAGACCAGGATATTGGCGGGGCGGGTGAAGAGTTTTGCCAGCAGGAGGCGGTTGCGTTCGCCGCCGGAGAGCGATGAGACGGGGCTTTGCGCGCGGGCAGGGTGGAACAGGAAATCTTCCAGATAGCTCATGACGTGTTTTTTCTTGCCGCCGACTTCGATGTAATCGTTGCCTTGGCCGAGCGTGTAAAACACGGTGTCGTTTTCGTTCAGCGCGCTGCGGAATTGGTCGAAATAGGCGACTTCCTGCTTGCTGCCGATGCGGATTCTGCCGTAGGTCGGCTGCAATTCGCCCAGAATCAGCTTGAGGAAGGTGGTTTTGCCGATGCCGTTAGGGCCGATTAAGCCGATTTTGTCGCCGCGCTGCAAGATGGCGGAGAATTTGTCCATGATGACTTTGTCGCCGTAGGCAAACGAGGCATGTTCCAGTTCGGCAATGATTTTGCCGCTTTTCTCGCCGCTGTCGAGTTTGAAGTTGACCTGTCCCTGCACGTTGCGGCGTTCGGCACGCTGGCGGCGCAGTTCTTCCAAACGGCGCACGCGGCCTTCGTTGCGGGTACGGCGCGCTTCGATGCCTTTGCGTATCCACGCTTCTTCCTGCGCGTGGAATTTGTCGAAGAGGCGGTTGTGTTCCGCTTCAACCGCCAATTCCTGCGCTTTTTCGCTGTATTTGGAGAACGAGCCGGGATAGGAACGCAGGATGCCGCGGTCGAGTTCGACGATGCGCGTGGCAATGTTGTCCAGAAAACGGCGATCGTGGGTAATCACGACCAGGCTGCCTTCAAACGCTTTGAGCAGGTTTTCCAGCCAGATAATCGCGTCGATGTCCAAATGGTTGGTCGGTTCGTCCAGCAGCAATACGTCGGGCTTCTGCACCCAAGCCTGCGCCAAGGCGACGCGTTTTTTTCTGCCCGCCGGAGAGGTTGCCGATTTTTTTCATTTTTCCGGCAAACCGAGTTCGCCCAAAAGTCTGCTTCACTGCCGCATCCAGCTTCCAACCGTCCTTCGCTTCGATTTCAAGCTGCAATTCGTTGAGTTCTTTTAATAAGGTTTCACTTGAACTATTTTTCCAACTCATGGCTGACGCGGTGGTAACGGCGCAGCAGGTCGCGGATTTCGCCCAAGCCTTCGGCGACGGTGTCGAATACGGTGGCTTCTTTGTCGAAAAAAACGATTCCTGCGGCACATAAACGATTTTTGAGGTTGTTTTGAACGATAATCTGCCCGTCGTCGAGCTTCTGCACGCCGGCGAGGATTTTTAGAAACGAAGATTTACCCGCGCCGTTGCGGCCGATTAAGCCGATTTTTTTCGCCGCTGTCGAGTTGGAAGGAAGTTTTTGTCGAGCAGGGCGACATGGCCGACGGCAAAGGAAGCGTTTTTCTACGGATAAGATGTTCATAAGGCAGATTGAGAAAGATGAAAAGGGTATGGATTTTTAAACGATTTTGAAGGTTTCTTTGAAATCAAGCAAAAAGGTCGTCTGAAAAACGAAAATCCGTTTTTCAGACGACCTTTTTATATCAGGCTTCGGGCAGTTCCATGTCTAAAACGGTTTGCTCCTGCTTGGCGCGGAAATCGGCAAGTTTTTGCGCCAGCTTGAGATCTTCGTTGGCAAGCAGCGAGATAGCGAACAGGGCGGCGTTGGCGGCTCCTGCTTCGCCGATGGCAAAAAGTGGCAACGGGAACGCCTTTGGGCATTTGCACGATGGAGAGCAGGGAGTCTTCGCCTCGCAGGTATTTGCTGGGTACGGGAACGCCCAATACGGGGACGGTGGTTTTGGCGGCAACCATGCCGGGCAGGTGTGCCGCGCCGCCCGCACCGGCGATGATGGCTTTGATGCCGCGTTCACGGGCGGTTTCAGCGTATTCGAACATTAAATCGGGGGTGCGGTGTGCGGACACGACGCGGGCTTCGTATTCGACGCCGAACTCTTTGAGAAACTGCGCTGCCTGCTGCATGACGGGCCAGTCGCTGTTGCTGCCCATGATGATGCCGATTTTGACCATATTTGCTCCTATTGTATAAAACATTATTCAATGAATGATTTCAGACGACCTTCGAATAGGGGGGAGATCGTCTGAAAAGTTATCGTTGCTTGATACTGATAGCGGCACGTTTGGCAGCTTCGCTATCGGGATAGCTCTGTATCAGCTTGCGCCATGTGTTGCGGGCGATGTCTTTCTGTTGCAGCTTGTATTGGCATTGTCCGATGCTGAAAAGCGCGTCGGGGGCTTGCGGGCTGTTGCGGAAGCGGTTGGCGTAGCGGCCGCCGATTTCGATGACGGATTCGCAGTGGCCCATGCGCTGCTGGCTTTGCAGCAACAGATACATATTGCGGCGCGCAATATCGCTGCCGTTACCGCCGTCGGCTTCCTTCAGAATGGCTGCCGCCGCCCGATAATTCCCGTTGCGGTAGTATTTGGACGCACGCTCGTAAAGACGGGTTTCGTTTAGGGTAAGCGAATCTGTTTCGGTCGGTACAGTACCGCCGTTCTCCAGATAATGTTTTTTGAGTTTCTGGTCGTCTAAGCGTTGCGACACGGTTTTCTTAGCAGGACGGGAGTGGATTTTGTTTTGCTGCTCGATTTGCTGCAAACGAAGGTTTACTGCCTCCATTTCCCGCTCGATGCGTGCAACCTGTACGCCCAAATGGTCGATTTGTGTCTGTTCGTCGAGCTTGGGATAGGGGATGGATACTTTCTGCGGGCTATCGGGAATATCCGGCAGCGAAAAAGTGTCGTCTGAAGTCGGGGATGAAACGGAAGTACAGGCGGCGGTAAAGGCAATGGGAAGCAGTCGGATAAGCAGGTTTGTTTTCATCGGTTTATTTTTTCAAAAGAAGGGTCAATCCGTCGCCTACGGGTAGGGTAATGGGAACGATACGTTCATCTTCGGGCAGGCTGCGGTTGAATGTTTGCAGTATTTTCAAGCTGGGCGGGGAGTATTCGTCGCCCCTCATGCAAGACCCGGCCGTTCAGCAAAAACATTGTCGATGGCGATAATGCCGCCCTTACGCACAAGCTTCAGGCAACGTTCGAAATATTGCGGGGTAGGGGGCTTATCCGCATCTATCAGGGCCAGGTCGTAACTTTCCGCTTCGCCTTGCGCTATCAGATCGTCCAAAGTCAAAAGGGCGGGTTGCAGGTACAGCGAAATTTTGTGTTCCACTCCTGCCGCCCGCCAAGTTTCGCGCGCTATGTCGGTAAATGTTACGTTGATGTCGCAGGCGGTAACTTTGCCATGCTCGGGCAATGCAAGCGCGACGGCGGTGCTGCTGTATCCTGTAAACACGCCGATTTCCAAATATTTTTCGACACGGATAAGCTGCGCCAACCAAGAAAGCAGGGCGGCTTGTTCGCGGGCGATAGCCATATTGCCCAATCGGTGGGAAAGCATGCGCTCGCGCAATGCGGCAAGGACGGGATGCTCCGCCTGTCCGATGGTATTGAGGTAGTCCTGTAGTCCGGCAGGTGTGTTGGATGTGCGGACGGTCATTTCGGCACGATCAGTCTTGATAGTATGTATAGGGTTTTTTTAGCAACTTTGGCAGCCTCAAACTCTGCCTGCTCTTGCGGATTTAATTCGACATCCCAAAGCAGGTGGCGGTTTTCGAGGCGTTGCGTTTCCAGTTGCGGATTGTCTTCGATAAGTTTGTCGAGAAACTGGGTGGCTTCGGATTTGTAGTGGTACATTTTTGTACGCTCCGTGGGAATAGGGTCGTAAAAAGACGGGTTTTTGTTATGCGGTGATATTATAGCGGATAATCCTAATGCAAAGGTCGTCTGAAAACCTATTTTGTGTTTTCAAACGACCTTTTTTTCAGACGACCTTAAAAAGAAGTAATTCGCCAGCAGCAAACCGAATACCAAGCTAAACGCCATGCTCAAGAGGCCGGGAATCATAAAGCTGTGGTTGAAGATGAATTTACCGATTTTTGGTCGAACCCGTGCTGTCAAAATCAATCGCTGCGATAATTGGACCGTAGTTTGGAATGAAGAAATAGCCGTTCACCGCGACAAACGTGCCGATGATAATCGGAGCGGGAATGCCCAACGAGATACCGATGGGAAACAGCGTTGCGACGGTCGCCCCTTGGCTGTTAACCAAGACGGACAAAACGAACAGCGCAAACGCAAAAAGTCCACGGCGCGGTTTCGACCAGATGCGATACGGTTTCTTTGACTTCTGCCAGATGACCGTGCATCAGCGTGTCGCCCAGCCATGCCACGCCGAATACGGCGATAACGGCGCGCATACCCGCGTGGAACACCGAGCCTTTGGTAATCGCGTTACCATCCGGTTTACACAACAGGATAATCAGCGCGGCAGCAGAAAGCATGACGATTTCGATGGCGTGCGCCATACCCATCAGTTTTGGTCCTTCTTCCGTTTGGAAGGTCGGGCGCAACTCGGGGACGGCACCCATCACGACCACCAGCAATGCGGCGGCGAGGAAAATACCGACCGAGAGTTTCGCCTCTTTGCTGACGGGCGCGTTGGAAACTTCAGTCGAATCTTTTTCGTTGGCCTTTACATATTCCGGGTCTTTCAGCAACGCTTGATAATGCGGGTCATCTTTCAACTCTTTGCCGAGTTTGTTGACGAATACGCAGGCGAGACCGATACCGAGAATGGTTGAAGGAACAGTCACTTTCAGCACATCAGCCATGGTGATGTGTTGCGGCTCAAGGTAGGTAACGCAGGCAACGACCGCGGCCGCAATCGGGCTGGCAACGATGGCAAATTGCGACGCGATAACCGCCATCGTCAACGGACGCGACGGGCGGATGCCGTTGCGGCGGCTGACTTCGGCAATAACGGGCAACACAGAATAGGCAACGTGTCCCGTGCCTGCCAATACGGTAAACAGGTAAGTGACCGCAGGCGCGATGAAGGTGATGTATTTCGGATTGCGATGTAAAAACGCGGGTGGCGATTTTAATCATGTAGTCCAAGCCGCCGCTTGCCTGCATCGATGCGGCGGCGGAAACGACCGCCATAATCATCAGCATCACGTCAATCGGCGGACTGGTCGGCTCAAGATGAAAACCAAAGGCCAAAACCGCCAGCCCGACACCACCGAGCACGCCCTAAGCCGATACCGCCGACCCGTGCGCCGATTAAGATACACACCAGTACGATGGCGAACTGGATAAAAAAAACATTGTGGACATGAAAAACTCCGTAATTTGAGGATATAAAGCAAATATCAGCTTCAGGCTAGTCACACCAATACCGATGGAGCAAATATTCAATATTTTCAACAGACAAAAAAAGAGGATGAAGTCATTTGCCTATAAAATACAAAAAAACTTCATCTTTTTAATATGGTAGGAATTATAAATCAGGCAGATTCGCTTAACAATATTTTACTGTAATAAAAATACATTTATTTCACTTGACCAGCGCTTTTCAGACGACGTTTACGGATATTATGCTGTATGATTCGCCAAGTTCTTTCATCATTACGTTAAACTCATTTCACTCTATAAAATGACAATATGAAATCCATCTTCATCTGGCTGGTAATATTAGCAGGCGCGCTTGGTCTGTTTTATTACCAGCAAAATCGCTATTTCTTTTCAGACAACCTTATCCACCCTCAAGCCGGTCAAGACCGTTCGTCCGTAGAATCTTTAAGCGGTTTGGGTTACCTTAATTTTTTGCGTGCCGCTGCCGGTTTGAATTCTCTGTCGAATTCCCCGGTATTGGAACGGTCAGCCCGAAGGCACGCCAAATATCTGCTGATCAATCCTGAAGATGGCCATGACGAAAAACATCGAAACAATCAATTTTTACACAGGATACAAGCCCTCCGACCGCGCCCGCAAGGCAGGCTATTATTTCGATGGGGTTCATGAAAACATCAGCACGGGCGAGTACCGCCATCAGGATGGATTTAAAAGCACGCTTGTCCTGCACGAGCAAACCGATGCCCTGATGACAGCCATTTACCACCGTTTTTCTTTGCTTGATCAAAATATTGACGAGGCGGGCGTAGCTGTTGAGCATGGCAACGGAAAAACCGCCGTCGTTTTTCAATCAAGGCAACCGGGAATTCAATCATTGGTGTTCGTTAGGGCGATCCTATCCGGAAGCAGGCCGCCGTTTCTATAAAAATTCTTGTTTTAACGGCTCTATCGTTTACGCCGACGAAATTAAAAAAATCAAAACAAAGTTAGCGTATATCGCTTATCCGAAGGGAAATTTTTGCCGCGCCGGATTTTTTTACGGAGAACATCCCGATCCCATGCCCGGTTATGAATTTACCGGAAATCCCGTCAGCATTGCATTTTCAGACGACGGGGAGAAGTCAAGATGCTGTCGTTCAAACTTTATCAAGGCAAAAAAACGAAATCGACAAAACCAAAAATTTTTGGATAAATACACAGATCCAAACGGACAGTTGACCGACAAACAATTTGCGCTTTTTCCCGCTATCGCCGCTCGAATACGACACTGCCTACCGCGCCGTGTTCGAATACAGCCAAAACGGTAAAAAAACAGAAAGCAGAATGGACATTCAAAACCAAAAAGCCCGATTATCCCTATTTTGTCGTCAATGGCGGAGAAACGCTTGCCGTCAAACCAGATAACATTTATTTCATCCATTGGAAAAAAACCACTGGTGTCTTCGCGAATGCGAGAAAATCACATTCCGCCCGCGAGGTGATGCAAAAGCTTGAGGTTTTGGAACGCAAACCCGGAGGCTTCCTCGTTCGCCTCAAAGGAAAAAAACTGGCACAGCCGTGCGCCTAATGCCGAATGAAGAAACAGAAAAAAAGCAGTTGTCCTGTTTATTGAGTAAGCCAGATAAAGCAAAAGCCAAAAGGTCGTCTGAAACAGGCGTTTTTCGTTTCAGACGACGGCGGATTCGCATTTGAAGTGCAACTTTCCATAACAGAAAAAGGCCAGTATGCGGTAGCATACGGCCTTTCCTGCAAGAAAGATTGCCATGAGCTACACACAACTGACCCAAGACGAACGATACCATATCCAATACCTGTCCCGCCACTGCACCATCGCCGAAATCGCCAAACAACTTAACCGCCACAAAAAGCACCATCAGCCGAGAAATCAAGCGGCACTGCATCCAAGGACAGCAATACAGCGCCGATAAAGCACAGAAGCAAAGCCGGCTGACCAAAAAAAGCACCGGCGAAAACCCTATAAGCTCGATTCGCAGCTGGTTCAACACATCGACACCCTTATCCGCCGCAAACTCAGTCCCGAACAAGTATGCGCCTACCTGCATAAACACCACGGGATCACACTCCATCACAGCACCGTTTACCGCTACCTCCGCCAAGACAAAAAAGCAACGGCGGCACTTTGTGGCAACATCTCAGAATATGCAGCAAACCCTACCGCAAACGCTACGGCAGCACATGGACCAGAGGCAAAGTGCCCGACCGCGTCGGCATAGAAAACCGACCTGCTATCGTCGACCAGAAAACCCGCATCGGCGATTGGGAGGCCGACACCATCGTCGGCAAAAAAATCAGAAAAAAAGCGCGTTATTGACCTTGGTCGAACGCACTACCCGCTACACCATCATCTGCAAATTAAAGAACTTAAAAGCCGAAGACACTGCCCGGGCGGCCATTAGGGTATTAAAGGCATATAAAGCCAGAGTCCACACCATCACCATGGATAACGGCAAAGAGTTCTACCAACACACCAAAATAGCCAAAGCATTGAAGGCGAAAAACCTATTTTTTTGCCGCCCTTACCATTCGTGGGAAAAAAAGGGCTGAATGAGAACACCAACGGACTCATCCGACAATATTTCCCCAAACAGACCGATTTCCGAAACATCAGCGATCGGGAGATACGCAGGGTTCAAGATGAGTTGAACCACCGGCCGAGAAAAACACTTGGCTACGAAACGCCAAGTGTTTTATTCTTAAATCTGTTCCAACCACTGGTACCCTAGTGTTGCACTTGAAATCCGAATCCAAGGACCTTTTTATCGAAATTAGCCTGCAAAAACTGATAGAATGACCCGACTTCAAGTTCAGCAACCCTTGCGCAGCCATGAGCCGTCATCACAAAAATCAATGCCAATACCCGCTATGCCTTCATTTCTATCGCTTTAATGGTTTCGGCGTTTTTAATATTTGCAGGACTGATGATGTTGCCTTTGGGCTTAAACGGACAGATGAGGATAAATCTGATACGCCTGTCCCTTTATTCAATTTTGCTGTTTGCTGCGGCCGGGGGCGTTTTTTCCATCAGAGTTGCGTGGCTGCGTAAAAAATCCGGAGTATGACTGTGAACGAAAACAACCTTATTCCGACGGAAATCCGTCTGTCGAAAGACCGAGCATTGCTGACGCTGCGTTACGATGCCGATGAAAAACCACTTTCCGCAGAGTTTTTGCGTGTTTATTCGCCCAGTGCGGAAGTGTGCGGACACGGCGTAGGGCAGGAGGTTTTACAAACCGGAAAGGCAAGCGTTACCGTTACTGATTTGGAGCCGGTCGGTAATTATGCCTTGAAAATCACTTTTTCAGACGGCCACAACAGCGGCCTGTACGACTGGGCCTATCTGCACAAACTGGCACACGATCACGACGCACTTTGGACGGACTACCTGCGCCGTATGGAGCTGGCTGGTGCGTCCCGTATCCCTTCTCCTGACGATTTGAATACCGAATCGAAATCCGGCCATATCTGTGGCAGCGGAGGTTGTGGCGGAAGACATTGACGAAAAAGGTCGTCTGAAAAGATGGAACTGAAATTTTTTTAGGTACCGGAGCGGGCTACACACAACGTTACCTGTTACTCAACAGCCGCTCGTTTTAAGGTGGGATAGGCGAAAAATATATTTCCCGCGTCGAAAGCGATTGACGATTTCTTCGACGTATTCAATATCTGAATTCATATTATTTTTAATTTTTAAATTTCAAAAGGCAGGCAACATGAGCGACCACAAAACCCATTTTGGTTTCAGTACCGTAGATGAGAACGAAAAAAAGCAGGCAAAGTAGCCGAAGTATTCCATTCGGTAGCGAAAAACTATGACATTATGAACGATGTGATGTCCGGCGGCCTGCACCGTGTTTGGAAGCATTTCACCATCAATACCGCACGCTTGAAAAAAAGGAGACAAAGTATTGGATATTGCCGGCGGTACGGGCGATTTGTCGCGTGGTTGGGCCAAACGCGTGGGTAAAGAGGGCGAAGTTTGGCTGACCGATATCAATTCTTCGATGCTGACCGTCGGACGCGACCGACTGCTCAACGAAGGCCTGATTCTGCCCGTGTCGCTGGCTGATGCGGAAAAGCTGCCATTCCCCGATAACTATTTCAATCTGGTTTCTGTCGCCTTCGGTCTGCGCAACATGACGCACAAAGATGCCGCTCTGAAAGAGATGTACCGCGTGTTGAAACCGGGCGGCACGCTGCTGGTATTGGAGTTTTTCCAAAGTCTACAAACCACTGGAAGGGGTGTACGACCTGTATTCCTTCAAGCTGCTACCGGTCATGGGCAAACTGATTGCGAAAGATGCCGACAGCTATCAATATCTCGCCGAATCCATCCGTATGCATCCCGATCAAGAAACTTTGAAACAGATGATGCTGGACGCGGGTTTTGACAGTGTGGATTATCATAATATGAGCGCAGGTATCGTGGCGCTGCACAAAGGTGTAAAGTTCTAAGATAGGAAATTGCAAAGGTCGTCTGAAACCGGATCTAGTTTCAGACGACCTTTTACTTGTCCATTTTTTGTTTCAGCCTTTCCCTTTTGCCGCCAACATATCCAGCATCCCCGCCAGATGGCTTCTGCCCTCTTCCTTGCTCACAATCGGTTCGCCGCCTTTGCGCCCTAAAATCTTGATGTCTTCCTGCGGCATTTCGTCTATGAAGCGGCTGGGTTCGGGGAACTGCCATGTGCCTTGTTTTTTGCGTTTGACGCAGTGGGTCAATGTAAGTTGGCGCTTGGCGCGGGTGATGCCGACGTACATCAGGCGGCGTTCTTCTTCAACATTGTCTTCTTCGATGCTGTCGTTGTGCGGCAGGATGCCCTCTTCGCAGCCGACGAGGAAGACGTAGGGGTATTCCAAGCCTTTGGAGGCGTGCAGGGTCGAGAGTTTGACGGCATCGACTTCTTCTTCGCTTTTGCCTTCCAAAAGCGTCATCAGTGCGACGGTTTGGGCGAGTTCGATGATGTTTTTTTGCCGTCTTGTTCGCCTTTGCGCTCTAGCCAGCCAGTCAGGTCGCTGACGTTGCGCCATTTGATTTCGCCGGCTTTACCCTCTTCGCTGGTAAGCAGGTGGTTTTCGTAGTCGATTTCTTTGAGCAGGCCGTTGATGAGTTCGCCCGCTTCACTGGTTTCTGCTTTGGCGCGGTAGCTGCCGAACATATCCATAAAGGCTTGCAGGTGTTGGCGGTTGGTGTTGTTCAGTAACGCGAGGGCTTCTTCGGTTTGCGCGGCTTCATACAGGCTGCATTCGTGTTCGTGCGCGTAGGTGTTGAGCTTGCCCAGTGTAACGTCGCCGATGCCGCGTTTGGGCGTGGTTACGGCGCGTAGGAAGGCAGGGTCGTCGTTGGGATTGGCAAGCAGGCGCAAATAGGACAAAACGTCTTTGATTTCGGCTTTGTCGAAAAAAACTCTGCCCGCCGGAAAGTTGATAGGGAACGCGCGCGCTGCGCAAGGCTTCTTCAAAAAAATCCGCGCCTGATGGTTGCCGCGGTATAACACGGCGAAATCGGCGTATTGGGTTTTGTCGCCGCCGACCAGCTTCTGCTTGACGATTTGGCTGACGACCCAGTCGGCTTCGTGTTGCTCGTTTTTGGCAGGCAACGACTTTGACGATTTCGCCTTCGCCGAACTGCGACCAAAGTTTTTTTGGTGAACAGCTTGGGGTTGTTTTTCAATCACTTTGTTGGCGATTTTGAGAATCCGCGCGGTGGAGCGGTAGTTTTGCTCCAGCTTGATGATTTTTCATCTGCGGATAGTCTTCCTGCATTTTGCGCAGGTTTTTCCATGTTTGCGCCGCGCCAGGCGTAGATGGACTGGTCGTCGTCGCCGACGGCGGTAAACATGCCTTCCACGCCGGTCAAGAGCTTCATCAGCGTAAATTGGCAGGTATTGGTGTCTTGACATTCGTCAACCAACAGATAACGCAGCCGCCGCTGCCATTTGTTGCGTACTTCGCTGTTTTGCTGCAACAACACGGCTGGCAGGCGGATTAAGTCATCGAAGTCCACCGCCTGATAGCTTTGCAGGGTTTCCTGATAGCTCGCATACACGCGCGCGATTTGTTCTTCCCAAGCGTTAGAGGTCGTCTGAAGCACGTCTTCGGGCGTTTTCAAATCGTTTTTCCACAGGGAAATTTGATGCTGCGCTTTGAATAAGGCTTCTTTTCCCGTGCCGCCCAAAAGTTCGCCGATGATTTTCGCGCTGTCGGTGGAATCGAGAATGGAGAAGTTTTTTTTGTAACCGATATGGTTCGCCTCTTCGCGCAGAATCTTCATGCCCAAAGAGTGGAACGTGCAAATCGTCAGCCCGCGCGTTTGCGACTTGGGCAGCATTTTTGGCGACGCGTTCCTGCATTTCCGTAGCGGCTTTGTTGGTGAAGGTAATTGCGGCGACGGTATGCGGCAGATAGCCGACGTTGACAATCAAATGTTTGATTTTTTTGCGTAATCACGCCGGTTTTTGCCGCTGCCGGCGCCGGCAAGCACGAGCAGAGGCCCGCCGAGGTATTTGACGGCGGCTTGCTGTTGGGGGTTGAGTTTCATGGGGAAAGAGTAGGGGAGTGTGTGAGGAAGAATTATATATAGTGGATTAACTTTTAAACCAGTACGGCATTGCCTCGCCTTGCCGTACTATCTGCGACCTCGTCGCCTTGTCCTGATTTAAATTTAATCCACTATAACAGCCGTCGAAACGGGATGTAAGGAGGAGACAAAAGGTCGTCTGAAACCTTATTCCGAAAGATTTCAGACGACCATGTTATGTTGGACAGGCTATTCTTCAGAAACGGAAAAGAAAAGTTTTTTTCCTGTTTCAATACGTTGCCGTCTGCATCCGTAAGAGGGGATTGCGCTGCGGAAAAACTTGATGACGGCAAGGCTTAAGCTGCCATTTTCAGTTAGCGCAGTGTTGATGATTTGTCCGGCTTCCGCACCTTCGGAAACCACGCCTACACCTGCTGCTTCCAATGAATCTCCGCTCAATACCGCCAGCCCGCGTTTTACTTGGCCTCGATATTGGGCGCGCGCAATAATTTCTTGACCGGGATAGCAGCCTTTTTTGAAATGTACGCCGCCGATGATGTGTTGGTTGAGCATTTGCGCAACAGCGGTTTCTTTGGTCGCAGCAGAAATCCATGGATAGCCGCTGCGGATCTCGTGCAGATTCCACGCATTTTCGGCTTTGGCATCATATTCGGGAAGCAGCGCCGCCTCACCGATTTTCAGACGACCTTTATGGGGCAGGGGAATGGTATATACACCGTTTTCCAGTGATGCCTCGAAAGAAAGGCTGGGTGAGTCGGGCGGGGTAGCATGGCAGCTTTCATCGAGCATGCCTGCAACGGCAAAATCGGGTAGGGGGGTAAATTCGACTTTGGCGCGCAATACGAACATACGCAGCCGTTTCACGATAGATTCAGCCAAATCCGCTGCCATAACCAGCAATAAATCTTCCCCTCGGTTTAATACAACCATATTCGCCAAAACACGTCCCTTAGGTGTGTTGTAAGTCGCGTAGCAGGAATGATTTACAGTTAAGTGATTAATATCATTGGATAGTTGGCCATGGAGAAATGAAGCGCGATCTTCTCCGCCGACACGGATGACGCTGAAAAAAAGGTAAACGGCTTTGCATAGTGAATCCTTCTATAACCTGTTTCCCGATTAAGGGATTGCGGACAGGTATTCTAGCTTATTTCACTTGGGGAATGTAGTAAAATGAGAGCTTACCAAGCATCAACAAGAAAGAAACAGCATGATTGAATTATACGGAATCACAAATTGCGACACTGTTAAAAAGGCACGCAACTGGTTGGCTGAAAATAATATTGTGTACGAATTTTTCCGATTTTTAAGAAAAAAACGCCCCGAGCGAGGCAGTTATCCGCCAATGGCTGGAACAGGTTTCTTTAGAAATCCTGCTCAACAAACGTGGTACGACATGGCGCAAACTTGACGATGCCGACCGTCAAGCTGCCGAAAATAGTCCGGACGGGGCGGTCCGACTGATGGCGAAAAATCCAAGTTTGATCAAACGTCCGGTTTTTGCGTAAAGAGGGCAGGGTTTACGTCGGATTTTCTGTCGAAAACTATCAGAAGATTTTTTTCGGAATAAAAACGTCGTCTGAAAGATGCGGAATCCTTGAAAAAAACGCTACAATGCGCGTTTGCCATTAACCATTACGCCCTCAAACCAATATGTTCCATACCGTTGAAAAATATAAAACTCCCGCCCAAATCCTACTGGGTCTGATCGCGCTGACCTTTGTCGGCTTTGGTGTCGAAACTGCGAGAAACTCCGGCTCCGACTATATCGTCAAGGTCGGTGGCGAAAAAATAAGCGATCACACCTTGAATAATGCCGTACAGGCGGATCAGGCCGCAGGCGGCGGGCAAAAGCCGCGAAGCCATATTTAGCGGGCTGGTTCAGCGTGCCTACCTGAAAGAGGGCGCAAAGATGATGGGCATAGATGTGTCTATGGATCAGGTTAAGCAGGCTATTGTCGATGATCCGGCATTTCATGATGCCAACGGTAAATTCAGTCAGGCATTGTTTACGCAATATCTGAGCCAACGCCGTATGTCCGAAGACCAATTCATTGATGATTTACGCGAGCAGTTTGCCTTGCAAAAATTTGATTAACCTAGTTCAGAACGGGGCAATTATCAGCAATTCTCAAGCAGAGCAGCTGATTAAGCTGACTCAGTCAAACCGTACCATCCGTTCATTTACATTCAGACCGGAAACATTTGCGGCACAAGTCAAAACGGATGATGCAACTTTGCAACGTTATTATGAATCGCATAAAAAAAGATTATCTGATTCCCCAAGCCGTGAAGCTTGAATACGTTGCCCTTAATGCAGCCCATTTGGCGGAGAAGCAAAGCGTCAGTGCGGATGAAGTCAAAAAAAGTATTCGACGAAGAAGTTGCCGCATTGCCACAAAATGCCCCCAAGCCTGAGTTCGATAAAGAAAAAAAGCACGCATTGAGGCTGCTTTGAAACTTAAAAAAAGCCTCCGCCGATTTTTAATGCCGCCAAAGAAAAAAACTCGCTGAAGAAGCGTTTAATCATCCGAATTCCTTAGATGAGGCGGCGAAAAAAACTAGGTTTGAAAAATCGAAACTTCCGATCAATGGCTGACGCAGGCCGATGCCAAAGCAGCAGGTATGCCCGATGCGTTGACTAGCGCGGCATTCAGCGAAGATGTCTTGAAGAAAAAAACACAATTCAGACATTATCAATATTGACAACAATACCGTTTGGGTCGTTCGCGCCAAAGAAGTCCGTGAAGAAAAAAACAGCCGGATTTACCGAAGCGAGAGATAAAGTTCAGGCTTCCTATGTCCGTAGCGAATCGGTAAAACTGGCCGAGAAGAAAGCGCAAGAAACTTTGGCGGACTTGAAAGCAGGAAAGAACGTAGATTTACAATGGTCGCCCGTTGAGCAGTTGTCAGCACAGGACGCTCGAAAATCCATGCCGCCCGAAGCCTACAACGAATTGATCAAAGCCCGCCCTGCGAATGGCAAACCGGCTTTTTGCTTTGTTGGAAGGGCTGCCTTCGCCGGTTATTATGGAAGTTCAAAGCATTGCTGCACCGGAAAAATGTTTCGGCACAAATTCCCGCTGCCAAACAGGCTTTTGGTACAAAAACCAATCTGCCAATATATTCAGCCGGTTGCTGCAATATCTGAGTAAGCAGATTGAGCAGGTTCAAGGTTCGCAAAAACTGGATAATTCTGCCGAATAAAACGGCACATTTTAAGCAAACGGTCGGATATTCCCGACCGTTTCGTTTACAAAGCCCTCAAAGGTCGTCTGAAAAAAATGAGTAAATCACCCGATGCGTTGACACGCCTGATTAACGCTTTGAAAGTTCTGCCCAATGTCGGTCCCAAGTCTGCACAAAGGATGGCACATCAACTTTTGCAGCATAAACGGCAGGAAGCCCAAAAATTTGGTTGAGGCTTTTACAATACGCTTTGTTGCAGGTTCAGCATTGCCGGATGTGCAACAATTTTTTTGCGAAAGTGATTTATGTGAGATTTGTTCGGATGCCAACCGTGATCCCTGCAGGCTGATGATAGTACATATGCCTGCCGATGTTTCAATATGGAAACCGCCAATTGCCATGACGGACTTTATTTCGTTTTTAATGGGACAGGTCAGTCCTGCCCAAGGTATGGATATTTCTCATATTTCTTTAGACAAACTGGTTGCACGCCTACAAAACAGCAAAGTTGAAGAAATCATTATTGCAACCAACTTTACCGCCGAAGGTGATGCGACGGCCTATGTGTTGGCAGAACTATTCAAACCTTTGCCCTATAAAGTCAGCCGCCTTGCGCGAGGCATTCCTTTAGGAGGAGAGCTTGAATACGTCGATGCTGGTACTTTGGCACAGGCAGTATATGAACGGCGTATGTTGAAAACCGATTCGATGGAGGAGTAGGGCAATCAACGTTAACAATGACAAAGGTCGTCTGAAAATGTTCAGACGACCTTTGTTATGAAAAATGATGTAACGAAATCAATCGGATAAATTATTTACAGCTTACGCCTTGAATTTGCGGAGACGAACCGCTGCCGACTTTAAATGTACAGGTTGTCGCGCTGTTGCCGGATACGGTAACAATCCCGCTACCCGCATTCAGGCTGACAGGCTCTTTAACACCCATCCCGACTGCAGTCGCAGCCAGTTTTTGGACGTCTGCATCAGAGTAAGATGTGTTATTTGAACTAATTTTGATTTCTTTTGCGTATGAATTGGCACTCAAAGCCAAGCCGGCAGCAATGATGGGCAAAACCAAAATTTTACTGATTTTCATGAGGTTGTTTCCTTTTTTAATATCGGTAGTGTGTACCGTTTGCTCAGAATAAGGCCATATGACGGATTATGCAAGCTTCAGGGCGAAATTTACGGTACTTGGCAATTTGACCGTCGGCATTTACATACGGATGTCGGCTTATCGGAATGACTCGGACTAGGGCGGTATTTTACGGTACAATATTCGATTTTCAACATACATTGGAGCATTCGGATGGTTTCTTTGGAAACATGGATCGGACTTCGCTATCTCAGGGCGAAAAAACGCAATGGATTCATGTCGTTTATCACCATGATTTCAATTATCGGTATTGCATTAGGCGTTACCGCTCTGATTACCGTACTGTCTGTAATGAACGGTTTTCAAAAGGAAATCAGAGGGCAGTTACTGAATGTCGCCCCTCATGCTGAAATCGGTTATTACGATAATGGCAATGGGTTAGGGTGGCAAAACCTTCGTGAAATCGTCAAAGATAAAAAAAGAAGTGCTGGCAAGCGCGCCTTACATATCCGATCAAGCCTTGCTTGCCAATGCGGGGGAAGTTAGAGGGGTTCAAATCCGCGGTATCTTACCATCCGAAGAAAAGAATGTTGTAGATTATGGAAAAGATATGCCTGCGGGCAGTTTCGACAGTCTGAAACCCGGTAACTTCGATATTATTTTAGGAGAAGGCCTGGCTCAAGCTTTAGGCGCGGAAGTCGGAGGAAAAGTTACCGTTATCACCCCTGAGGGCAATGTTACCCCCGCAGGCGTCGTACCTCGTCTGAAACAGTTCAACGTCGTAGGCTTAGTCAAAACAGGCGTATATGAAGTAGACAATTCCCTGGCGATGACGCATATCCAAGATGCCCAAGTATTGTATAGATTGGGTGAAAAATTTCGGCGGGCTGCGCCTGAAACTGGCTGATCCGCAAAATGCTCCCTCGTTTACTGTAAAATTTAATCCCGCCTTCCAAAAAAAGATTCAATTTGGGTTAGAGACTGGACGTTCAATAACCGCAGCTACTTTGAAGCAGTAGAGTTGGAAAAACGCATGATGTTCATCATCCTGACGTTGATTATCGCCGTTGCAGCCTTCAATTTGGTATCGTCCTTAGTGATGGCGGTAACGGAGAAACAAGCCGATATTGCCATTTTGCGCACATTGGGTCTTGCGCCATCAGGAGTTATGAAAATTTTCATGGTACAAGGGGCTTTTGCAGGCTTTTTTTGGAACGCTTATCGGCGTGGTATGCGGCGTATTACTCGGTTGGAATGTCGGCAAAAATCGTTGCATTCTTTGAAAAAAATTTTTCGGTGTTCACCTTATCAACTCGCAAATCTATTTTATCGACTATTTGCCCAGCGACGTAAACATGCGGGATGTGGCGGTTATTTCCTGTATTTCTTTAGGATTGGCATTCCTTGCCACACTTTATCCAAGTTGGCGTGCAGCCAAAAACACAACCGGCGGAGGCCTTACGATATGAATAACAATATAGTATTGAAATGCACAAATATCGGAAAAAGTTACCGGGACGGTTCATTAAACGTACAAGTATTGAGAAACCTGAATCTTGAAGTAAAAGAAGGAGAAGGTATCAGTATTATCGGTTCGTCAGGTAGCGGTAAATCAACCCTTTTACATATTTTAGGCGGTTTGGACAAACCATCAGAGGGGAAAATTACCCTGATGAATCAAGACATAAGCGATATGTCTCAGAGACAACTGGGAGAATTGCGCAATAATTATCTGGGTTTTGTTTACCAGTTCCATCATTTGCTGCCTGAATTTTCTGCACTTGAAAACGTAATGATGCCGCTTTTAATCGGCAAAAAAAACAAAGCGGAAGCAGAAACACAAGCTGCCGATATGCTCGAAAAAGTTGGATTGAAACAAAGGATATTACATCGTCCAAGCGAACTGTCAGGAGGTGAAAGACAGCGCGCTGCTATCGCAAGAGCCTTAGTTACACGCCCCAAATGCCTTCTGGCTGATGAACCGACAGGTAATTTAGATAGGAAAAATGCCCAAAACATTTTGGACATGATGATGGATCTGAAAACAGAATTAAATACAAGTCTGATTGTTGTTACTCATGATGATGAGCTTGCTGTACGGTTTGAAAGAGTAATGACCATGCAGGATGGACATTTGCAAAATAAAGCATAATATATTTATTCGCATAATGTATATTATGTTAAATTCATAACGCTAGTATTTTTAGCCTGCTAACTCCTGTTTTTGCTCAGTAGTACAATCACTTACAAAATTTAAAAGTAAAAGGCCGTCTGAAAGGTTTTTTTCAGACGGCCTTTTTGTTTATATCCCCCAGCCTTTTCTCAACAAATCCCTTGTTGTTAAATCCCCGGTTTTTTTCAATTTCATCCAGCATTCTTTTTGGTTGTAATAACAAAACGGTTGTAGTGCAGCCTGTTCTTTTCATCATGATACTGAACAGAACGTGGACTTTGAGGCCTTCTGAAACGGTTTCGTTACGGATTCTGCCCCATGCTTCGTATTCGGCTGTCCATACGGCTTCGCCTTTGGCATTGTGTGCGGCAATCGGTGTGCCGAGATGGTCGAGTTGGTAATAGACCAATTCGGGCTGCGCTTCGGACTGCTCTTGGGGTTCGGGCGGGATTTTTCAGCAGCGGATCGGTTTCGGGGTTGTAGCCGTAAGGTTCTGCAAATGCGCGAATGTCTTTACTTTATGGCGATCTAATATTTTTTTAACTGAAAAGGCCGTCTGAAAAGAAGGCAAGCTTTTTCAGACGGCCTTTTCAAACCAACCCATGCACATGAATTAAGATTTCAAACGGGGTACAGTTTTTCTCATCATTTATTCATTAGAAAAAAACGATCATTTTTCCCTTCCGGATAGTCTCCTTTCCAGCCGCACGGAAGGCCGTTATGTTGGTAAACATATAATATATCTTTCCAAATTTCCGGTATATAATTATTGGCATAACAATTCAACAAAATATCCATATCATAAAGCATTGTTTCCTCAATAAAATTTGCTCCACTTCCCTCATCTGTGAGTTTTTTTATCTGCCCCATGTAAATCCTTATCTAGAGCCCCCCAGACAATTGGTCTTAATTAATTTACTACCAATCAAGTAGTGCCAATCAAAAATCATCCGAATCTGGGAATTGTTGAGTAGCAATAATCTCCTCCCACTCATCCCATTCATCGCCTAACAGATATCTGGCTTCTTCCGGAGAAGTGGTAACGATAAATTTTTCACGATCGCCGTCATAAGGACGGGAAAAGAAACTGTCTGATGACAAAAAATCAACTATGGGTTGTGCTGATTCAAGTATTTGATTCCAAGTTTTTTTCATTGTTGTCTATCTCTTACCTAGTTACGAATAATAAAGGTCGTCTGAAACAGGTTTCAAGTTTTTTTGAACTGGCCCCCAAATCTTGGACACTCATAAAAGCCTATTCAGGCGCTCTGTGCAAGCTGGGTTCTGTATGCGACAGGACTCAGCTTTTTCAATTTCAAACTGCAACGCTCCCGGTTGTAGTAATCCATATAGTCATCTATCTGCTTCATCAATTCATCTACCGTCAATTCACCTGCGTTATAGAAACACTCCGTCTTCAACACCGCAAAGAAGCTTTCCATCGGCGCATTGTCCCAACAGTTCGCCTTTCGCGACATGCTTTGAACCATGGAATGCTCCGCAAGCAATTCCCTATACCCCGCCGTACGGTACAGCACACCTTGGTCCGAATGAAGCATCGTTCCTTTATCAGTCAGACGGGGTGCGGCTTTTTTTCGAGCATTTCCTTCACCATTTCGCTGTCGGCTCTGCGGCTCATGGCGTAGGCGACGATCTCGCGGTTGAACAAGTCCAAGATTGGCGAGAGGTACAGTTTGCCGTCCTTCCCTTTGAGTTCGGTAACGTCGGTCAGCCATTTTTTTCGTTGGGCTTTTCGGGCTTTGAACCGGCGTTTGAGGAGGTGTTCCGATATCTCGCCCATGGCGGGATGGCGGTAGGCTTTTTTCGCCCGTATGAGGGCTTTCAGTTCCAACTGCTTCATCAACCGCGCCACTTTTTTGCGGTTCCAACCCAATGCTGCGGCAATGCGCCTTTGTCCGTAGCGTCCTTTATGCCGCCGGTAGGTTTCGACAAGGAGGGCTTTGTCGGCTGCGTCGGGGTCGGGTCGGTCTTGGTGGTGGTAGTAAAAGCTGCTTTTGGGCAGGTTTGCGATGTGCAGCAGGTATTTGAGCGGGTGTTGCGCCCTCAGTGTTTGGACGGTTTGGCTTTGTCCTTTGCGGTCTGCTTTTGGCTGAGGGCTTTTAACTCCTTTAGGTAGGCGACCTCTGCGCGCATATAGCACAACTCTTCAATAAGCTCTGCCTGTGTTTTTTCTTGGTCGGGTTTATCTGCGATGAAGGGGTTTTTACGGTGTTGGGGCATGGTTTTGGATTGGGGATGTTCGAGTGCGCCGATACCGCCTTCTTGATAGGCGCGTATCCATCGTCTCAGGTGGGTTCGGGAAATGCCGTAGTGGTCTGCGGTACGCTGTTGGCTGCGTATATGCAGGTAGTGGAGTACGGCTTGGTATTTGAAGTGTAATGTATATTTGCTCATAAAAAAACTGCACCTTGTGAGTTGGGGGGGATGTCCAACTTTTGGGGTGCAGTTCAGTTTTCAGACGACCTTTTCAAACCCACCCATACACATGAATTAAGATCTCAAACGGGTTACAGTTTTCTCATCATTTATTCGTTGGAAAAAACGATCATTTTTCCTTCCGGATAATCTCCTTTCCAACCGCAAGGGAGACCATTATGTTGGTAAACATATAAGATATCTTTCCAAATCTCCGGTATGTAGTTATTGGCATAGCATTCTAATAAAATCCTCATATCATGAAGCATTGTTTCTTCAATAAAATTTGCTCCGCTTCCCTTGTCTGTGAGTTTTTCATCTGCCCCATGAAAATCCTTATCTAGGGCTCCCAGGCAATTGGTATTACTTACTTTACAACCAATAATGTAGTGCCAATCGAAATCCTCCAAATCCGAGAATTGCTGAGTAGCCATAATCTCCTCCCACTCATCCCATTCGTCGCCTAACAGATATCTGGCTTCTTCCGGAGAAGTGGTAACGATAAATTTTTTTCACGATCGCCGTCATAAGGACGGGAAAAGAAACTGTCTGATGACAAAAAATCAACCACAGGTTGTGCCGATTCAAGTATTTGATTCCAAGTCTTTTTCATTGTTGTTTATCTCTCACCTAGTTACGAATAATAAAGGTCGTCTGAAACAGGTTTCAAGTTTTTTTCAGACGACCTTTTCAAACCCATCCATACACATGAATTAAGATTTCAAACGGGGTACAGTTTTTCTTATTCTTTATTCATTAGAAAAAACGATCATTTTTCCTTCCGGATAATCTCCTTTCCAGCCACACGGAAGGCCGTTATGCTGGTAAACATACAAAATATCTTTCCAAATTTCTGGAATAAAATTGTTAGCGTAGCAATTTAATAAAATTTCCATATCTCGAAAAAAATGTTTCGTGTAACAGATTGGTTGTATTTTTGGTAAGTTAATTTTTTTCATTGACACCATGGAAATTTTTATCAAGAGCACCTAAACAATTGCTATCAATTAATTTAGGACCAAATAAATAGTGCCATTCAAAGGAATCGTCAAATGGTTGTTCAATTATTTCTTCCCAGTTATCCCACTGTTCTCCAATAATCCTGACTATTTTTTTCTTGCATCAGTCAATATTTCAAATTTTTTCAGTCTCTCCATTATACGGGGTAGAAAAAAATCAGTAGACGATAAAAAAATCAATAACCGGTGTCGCTAATTTAATTGTTTCATTCCAAGTTTTTTTCATTGCTATTTGCCTCTAACATGTTTACGAATAACGGCTTGCCAATCAATCCCTGACTCCTGGTGGGCCATTGGAATGTGATGTGCCATATAAAGTTATCCCTCCTTTTTCAAGTTGTTCCCTTAATGCATCTTGAACAACAGCAAGTTTCTGGCAAGCAGTCATCCCAGGTATTTTTATTCTTTGTGCTACTCTTAGTGCTTGATTGACTGCCTTGGTATAAGCACCATGACCTGCATAATGCAAAGTTTTCCCATATCCATTACCGCTTTTTGCAGATACCGATGCGCTTTCAGGTAAGGCTATTAAGTTACTAGCAGAATGCTCTTGAAAGTTTGCGCATAGTGATTTTTGCAAGAGACACGGTTGTTTTATTTTTTTAGGAATAATGTGGTGGACTTGATGCTCGGCAGCCAATTCCCCCATACCGATCTTTTCCAATTTCTTACCCATTGGCTATCCAACCCTGATGGATCTACCCATTGAACGGGGTTTTTCACATAAACATAAATGTTCAACCCGCCATCCAAACCAATCGGATCCTGACTCACAAACCGCCCGATTTCAGGGTCGTAATAGCGGAAACGGTTGTAGTGCAGCCCGCTTTCTTCGTCGTAATACTGACCTTGGAAGCGGAACGGGATGTTGGCTTTGAGGCCGTCTGAAACGGTTTCTTGACGGATTCTGCCCCATGCTTCGTATTCCGCCGTCCATACAGCTTCGCCTTTTTGCATTGTGTGCGGCAATCGGCGTACCGAGGTGGTCGAGTTGGTAATAAACCAATTCGGGCTGCGCTTCGGACCGCCCTTTGGGTTCGGGCGGGATTTTTCAGCAGCGGATCGGTTTCGGGGTCGTAGCTGTAGGGTTCGGCAGGTTTGTCTTCCCTTTCTATGCCTATCGGCGAGGTCGTCTGAAATTGCGCCAGCGGTTCGAACGTACCGGGTTCGAACAGGTAATGGGTGTTTTGTCCGTTGGTGCTTTCGATGGCAAGGGTGTCTTCCTGCCAGTGGTAAACGGTGGTTTCTCCGTTGCGGATTTTGGCGGTACGCCTGCCCAACGGATCGTAGCGGTATTCGGTACTGCCGTTGCGGTTTTCTATAGTCGATTAAAAAAACAAAATGGTACAATACTCAACTTTTTAAGGTCTAACCATGGCATACTCTGCGGACTTAAGAAACAAAGCTTTAAACTATTACGAACAATGCAAAAACATCAGCCAAAACCGCAGCAACGTTTAACTTGTCAAGAAACACGCTTTACCTGTGGATTCGCCTTAAAAAAAGCAAACAGGCAGCCTAAAACATCAAGTTACCGGTCTGAATGCCGTCAAATTGGATAGGCAAAAAAACTGGCTCAATATGTTGGGCAACACCCGGATGCCTATCTGCATGAAATCGCCAAACATTTTTGATTGTACGGCAGCCGCCGTTTGCTATGCACTCAAACAGATGGGAATGACGCGCAAAAAAAGACCACCACTTACAAAGAACAAGATCCGGCCAAAGTAACGCATTATTTGACACAGCTGGCCGAATTTTTCCGACTACCAACGTGTTTATTTGGATGAAACAGGATTTGACCGCTACCTGTTCCGGCCCTATGCCCGCAGCCCGAAAGGGCAAATAGTGAAAGCGCAGATAAGTGGAAAAAGATACCGACGCTTATCTCTGGTGTCCGCACAAGTCGGCAACCGGCTGATTGCTCCGATGGTTTATCAAAATACGATGACCGGAGTCTTTTTTTGAAGCGTGGTTTCAGCAATGCCTACTGCCTGCATTGACTCAAAAAAATCGGTGATTATTTTAGATAATGCACGATTTCACCGTATGGGTGTTTTACGGGAAATGGCGTAAAATGGGGACATAAGGTATTGCCTCTTGCACCTTATTCACCTGAGCTCAACCCGATTGAGAAGGTGTGGGCGAATATTAAGCGGTATCTGCGAACCGTATTGTCTGATTACGCCCGATTTGACGATGCGCTACTGTCCTATTTTGATTTTAATTGACTATATTTTTAATGAGTTGGTTGTAGCCGTTCCAATGGTAGTCTGTGGTTTCGCCATTGCGGGTTTTTACGGATCAGGTTGCCGCGTTGGTCGCAGTCGTAGTGTACGCCTGAATACTCTTTAAGCAGGTTGCCCCAGATTTTGTTCAGGGACGGTTTTTCTTGGCTGTTTGTTTGGCCTGTATGGTGTAGAAATCAGTAGCGTTGTTTACTGTATTCTCCTGGAAATACTGTAAACAACGCTACTGATTTCTACATATTATTTCTTTTTCACATCATCTCCATCTAAAAACCTTTTTCAAAACTATTCCATATATTTCTACCACAATAATGCAGAATTAAAGAATCAAGTATTCCATGAATATTATCATGATTATCTAAACAAAATAGCATTGGTCCAGATGGCATAACTGCTATTGGAGTCAAATATTCAACACATAATTTTTTTCTTTGTTATGTAAAAAGAATCATTTTTTTAGAGTTTTTTACATTCCTTAATTTCCCTAATACTTCACTGGTATTAAAGCTAATTTCATATGGATAATTTCTATTTGGAATGGAATTATTTTTCGTATGTGATAACCCTGTTGCCAAAAAAACTTTTAATAACTCCTTTGCAGAATCAGATAGATATATATCAAATTTTTTTATATTTTTTTCTAAAAATTTCTAGATATTCATATTCAGAAATAAAATAATTTCCATTAAATCCGGATTGATTTAATACATTTATTAATCTTGTAAATAGTTTATTTGTCATAATTAAATACTTTCTTCTTTAATGGCATCTCTATATTGTAAGAGCACAGTTTCCGCATAGTTTCTTTCTTTTTTTCTGTTCTAGTACTAGCTGCAGCAACCTCATTGGATTAGATACATATTCATAGAAATTATCACTACCAGCAAACCCAATCAGATCCTGACTTACAGAGCGACATAATACCGGATGCAGTTGTAGTACAATCCGCTTTCTCTGTCATAATACTAACCTTGAAAGCGGAATAGCTTCTACTTTTTATATTGCGTGCTGCAATTACTAAATATAACTACTAATCTGCGTCAGTCTTAAAGCAAATATTTTTTTAATTAAATCTAAATTAGAAGAAATTTTTTTCTATAGTCATCCTGGATTTTTTTAACTTTAAAGAATTTAATACGGCATATAATTCGTTACTAAATTCTATATTTATATTTTCTTCATTATCCCCCATCCCACTAATTAATATATTATTTTTTTCTTAAATTTTTATATTCAACATATTGTTATCTTTACTTACCTTAGTAGTAAATGACTCAAAATTTAATTCATTTTGATTATTATTTAAGATGGTTTTTTTATAAAATCCAATAAATTTCCATAATCCTCCTCCCCTGCAATATATAGAAAAAAAGCCATTTTCTAAATTAATATAAAAAAACTTGAATCGATATAAATTTGACCATGCTTGTTAAAATTTTTCTAAATATAGTAAATTAAATTCCCAATTTATCTCAAAATAAAAAAATTATATTGATTTAATAAAAAAAATTATATGTGCTATTTAAATTCATTTTTTTCCTTTATAACCCTAAAGTTTTTAGCTATTTTTCTTGGCTTCTTCTTTCATAGGCACAGGTTGATTATTAATAACAAAACCATGCCAATATTCAACACAATTAGACTCATCAACTCTATGTCTATTGAATTGTATTACCTCATTATTTACTGCATCATATCCAATTCTACCCTTTTTCTCTAAAGGGAATTGAAGTTTTCAAACTTAAATTTCCATTAGTTGGTTTAGGAGCAACCCAGTTTTTCCCTAGCCAATATCCATTTTTTTATGTTTTTCCTGAATTTTTCTTCGTACCTCATACTCCAGGGCTTTTTGTCCACTTCCTGATCCACAATGATCTCTCAATTGACATTCTGAAGAACAATCCTTTGCTGCAGCCCCTTTCCTTTTTTTGATAATCCAAGAATATCTACCCATTGATTTGGGTTATTAACGTATGCATATAAATTTTCTCCCCCTTTCAAACCAATCGGATCCTGACTTACAAACCGCCCGATTTCAGGGTCGTAATAGCGGAAACGGTTGTAGTGCAGTCCGCTTTCTTCGTCGTAATACTGACCTTGGAAGCGGAACGGGATATTGGCTTTAGGGTCGTCTGAAACGGTTTCGTTACGGATTCTGCCCCATGCTTCGTATTCCGCCGTCCATACAGCTTCGCCTTTTGCATTGTGTGCGGCAATCGGCGTACCGAGGTGGTCGAGTTGGTAATAAACCAATTCGGGCTGCGCTTCGGACTGCCCTTGGGGTTCGGGCGGGATTTTCAGCAGCGGATCGGTTTCGGGGTCGTAGCCGTAAGGTTCTGCAAATGCCCGAATATCTTTACTTTATGGCGATCTAATATTTTTTAACTGAAAAGGCCGTCTGAAAAGAGGGCAAGCTTTTTAGACGGCCTTTTCAAACCCACCCATACACATGAATTAAGATTTCAAACGGGGTACAGTTTTCTCATCATTTATTCATTAGAAAAAAACGATCATTTTTCCCTTCCGGATAATCTCCTTTCCAACCGCAAGGGAAACCGTTATGCTGGAAAACATACAAAATATCTTTCCAAATCTCCGGCACATAATTATTGGCGTAACAATCCAATAAAAATTTCCATATAATGGGGCATTGTTTCCTCAAGGAAGTTTACTACACCCTCTATCGTGAGCTTTTTATCTGCCCCATGAAAATCCTTATCTAGGGCTCCCAGGCAATTGGTCTTACTTACTTTACGACCAATAATGTAGTGCCAATCGAAATCCTCTAGACCCGAGAATTGCTGAGCATCTATAATTTCCTCCCACTCATCCCATTCGTGACCCTAACAGATATCTGGCTTCCTCCGGAGAGGCGGTAACGATAAATCTTTCACGATCGCCGTCATAAGGATGGGAAAAAGAAACTGTCTGATGACAAAAAAATCAACTACGGGTTGTGCTGATTCAAGTATTTGATTCCAAGTTTTTTTCATTGCTATTACAGTCTTTAGTAGTTTTGCCTTTTACACAATATACACCATACCGCTCCAGAAGAGCGTTCAACTTGTAAGATAAAGCTTTGATAAAAACACAACTACATGTGTCTCATATATGCCCTACAAATGAATTTGTTTTTTTATACTGAACTCAACTTACCTATTTGAATTATCCCAAACAGTAAACCCCCTATGCCCACCAGTAATTATTACTTTACTATCCAGACAATAAAGTAAAATATCCTCATTATCCATAAAAATATACTGCATTTAAAAATTTCTTTTTAAAAAAATTCTTTTTTTGAAAAACAGAAAGCTATTTTCGAACTTTGGAAAAGCATAAAAAAATCTCATTTTTCACCAATCTCTGCTTTTAAGATCAGAAAAAAACATTCTTTTTTTCCAATTCTGAGTAATCTAAATAACAATATTTTTATGGTTAAATCATGATCAAAAATATACAATCCTATCTTCTGTTTTTAGAAATATATGTTTCCCAGAATAGTTTAGTTGGATTTTCATCAAAAAAACTGTATTTTTTTCTAATATTTCTTCACTTATACCAGATGCCTTAAGTTCTACATATGAAGGGTAAAGCCCTTCCTTTGATAATTTATATAATATATCTTTTTTTCATTTACTCTCCCTTTCTTAAAGCTGGAATAGAACCATTTCCATTAAAGAAAAATATGACCGACACCACAGTTACCTTGAGCTTTGGCTTTTTGACTATAATCTTTCCATTTTAAATGTTCAGTATTATTGTGCGGAGCACCCCTAGT
The DNA here is from genome assembly GCA_916438535.1 of uncultured Neisseria sp. Classification (GTDB taxonomy): domain Bacteria; phylum Pseudomonadota; class Gammaproteobacteria; order Burkholderiales; family Neisseriaceae; genus Neisseria. The sequence continues at coordinate 118,116 of CAKAEP010000002.1, forward strand.
AGTACTTTCAGATGGATGTACCTCATAGCCTTTTACATATTTAGCTTTGGTATATCTAGGCATTTTTATAATATTTCCTCTTCCTTGAGCTAACAATAATTTAGCATCCTCCAGATTTTCTACACGAAAATTTGTATTACCCCCAACCTTTATTGAGTTAACAGCTTGTGTCCATTGAAGTGTCCCCTGCTTTATTAGAGGCAAAGATTTAGCATCAGGCTTTCTTAAGCCTGACAGGCTACATGCAATACCCGTAGTTTCATTCTTTACTTGCCTGCGTGGGCTTAACCCCAACGGATCAGTCCACCCAACCGGATTCGGCACATACTCAAACAGATTCACCCCACCCCATAATCCAATCGGATTCTGACTTACAAACCGCCCGATTTCAGGGTCGTAATAGCGGAAACGGTTGTAGTGCAGCCCGCTTTCTTTGTCGTAATACTGTCCTTGAAAGCGGAACGGGATGTTGGCTTTGAGGCCGTCTGAAACGGTTTCTGGACGGATTTTTGCCCCATGCTTCGTATTCCGCCGTCCATACGGCTTCGCCTTTTGCATTGTGTGCGGCAATCGGCGTGCCGAGGTGGTCGAGTTGGTAATAAACCAATTCGGACTGCGCTTCGGACTGCCCTTGGGGTTCTGGCGGAATTTTCAGCAGCGGATCGGTTTCGGGGTCGTAGCTGTACGGTTTGGCGGGTTTGTCTTCCCTTTCTATGCCTATCGGCGAGGTCGTCTGAAATTGCGCCAGCGGTTCGAACGTACCGGGTTCGAACAGGTAATGGGTGTTTTGTCCGTTGGTGCTTTCGATGGCAAGGGTGTCTTCCTGCCAGTGGTAGACGGTGGTTTCTCCGTTGCGGATTTTGGCGGTACGCCTGCCCAACGGATCGTAGCGGTATTCGGTACTGCCGTTGCGGTTTTCTATTTTAACGAGTTGGTTGTAGCCGTTCCAATGGTAGTCTGTGGTTTCTCCGTTGCGGGTTTTGCGGATCAGGTTGCCGCGTTGGTCGTAGTCGTAGTGTACACCTGCGTACTCTTTAAGCAGGTTGCCCCAGATTTTTGTTCAGGGACGGTTTTTTTCTTGGCTGTTTGTTTGGCCTGCCTGATCTTGTTTGTTGCCGCTTAGGGTCAAGACGGTTGCCTGCGGGGTCGAAGGCAAAGGTTTCGCTAAAATCAGGAGTGACGGCGGCGATCAGCCTGCCGATGGGATCGTAGCGGTATTGGGTTTGACCTCCTCTGCTTTGGATATGGGTCAGTTGTCCGGCGGCGTCGTAACCGTATTCGCGCCGGCTGCGGTTGTGGATTTGCTGCAGGATTCTGCCCATTGGGTCGTATTGTGTTTCTTGGCGGATATGTTTGCCAAAGGTGCGTTCGGTTTCGCGGTGTAGTTTGTCGCGTTCGAAGGCGACTATTTCGTTACGGTTGAGGGTAATCCCGTGCAGGTGGCCGCTGCCATAGTGGAGGTAACCGATACGCTGCCCGTCGGGACGGATGGTTTCGGTACGGTTGCCCAATGCGTCATAGCGGTGATGCCAGACGTGGCTTCGGGCTGTGCCGTCCAGGCTGTCGTGGCGGTATTCCCTGATGAGGTTGCCGAGTTTGTCGTAGAAGTATTGGTGGCGGCTGTGGGCGTTTTTGGGTTCCTGCCAGCCTGCCGCTTGGGTCATAGGCGTAGTTTTCTTTGTCGGTTTCGTGTACTTCTCCGTTTTCATCGGTCACAAGGATGCTGCGGCTTTCGATACGGCCGGCGGGGTCGTAGTCCAGCTTGGTGACGGTACCGGCTTCGTCTATGCGTTCGAGCATACCGCTGCCTTGGGTGTAATGGTAGCGGGTGATTTTTACTTTTTAAGGCTGTCAGAAAAGGGGTTCAAGCTTTTTCAGACTACCTTTATAAAGGTTAGATTTTCAACCCGACTTCCTCTTACTTCTCTAAGAATAGCCTATATTATTCTAGAATAAAGTACATATTTCCCATATTATCTATATTATATAATTCTAGGAATTGCATTTTTAAATTATTCTCTATGACCATCTTTTTAAATTCATCCGTAACCCCATATATATAAGGTTTTAACTCGTCTCTAAATATGTACTTATAAGAAATATCTTTATAACAATCTAAGGAATTATTATCTAGAAAATCAATACTGTTTTTTTATATACAAAGCATATATATCAGATGGAGTATTGTTGATTAGACATGGAAAAAAATAGAGCTTCCTCTTTCAATTTATCCTGTGAAATTTCAAGAAATTTTTTTGAAAACAATAAAATCCCTGAAGATGAGAAATAAAAAAATCCGCATCCAAAATTTCAGAAAGTTGAGATTCAAACTCATCGTCATATGTCAGATTTATACGAGGTTTTTTTAGGAAGCTATCATCAATATTAAATTTAAAAATAGTCTGAAATGCTATCCTTGTTGTTACCTTTTAAATTAAAAGAAAAAAATCAACATTAATGTTTTTTTGAGGGAAAAATTGTATAGAGTTGCATATTAACCGATCCTATTTTTTTAACTGAAAGGCCGTCTGAAAAAGGGGAGAACTTTTCAGACGACCTTTATATGTGTTGGGTTTTCAATCCAACCTACCCTTATCTAATACCACCTATTAGCAGGACATTTTTTTCTTCATATTTGGCTAAATCACTCGATTTTTATCTTGTTTAAAGACACTAATTGTCTACATAATTGCTGAAATCTACCGAAAGATTCGCAATCTCCAGCGACAGAAGCATAAAACCATAGATACTGATCAATTTCTTCCAAGGAAGATAGTCTGCAAATATTATCTATTTGATTTTTCCATGATTTTTATCAGCTACTTCATATTACTCATCATCAAATAATTTATCTAAAAATCGATTCAAACTCTTCAAAAATTTTTTTAAAAAAATCATCTCTATATTCTTGATTAATCGAATTATATTGCAGATTCTTGTAAAAGAATTTCCTCTAAAAATATTAATTATTTTTTTCTGCTAAAAGGATGTTCATGTGTACCCGGTAATATAAGAGTGTAGTAATATACTTCATGAAGTATAAAAAAATATTCTTTCTCAAGATACTGTCTTTAGGACAGTCATCATATAGGTCTTCATATCCATCATAATACGCATAATCTGCCATTGTATTCATTCTTAATGAACGATAGTACTGGCATGCCAATGATATTTGACCTTCTCCATGTTGATCGAGTTTATAGGCATTCTCATCTGAGAAATTCTCCATTTCATGATCTTTAACATACCCATAAAAAAACTGCCATCAAATAGTTTGTCATTCTCATAAATAATGCAATTTGGCCATAGCTCAACCATTGCTTTATTGAAACCATTCAAAAACAATATCAGGTTTTTTATTTGAGATAACAAAGTATTCCATTCCTGTTATATTCATATCAATAATCCTGTGTTAATTATTTAGCAGTTTTACCATGCTCCAACATTTGGTGCTGAGTTACAAGTAAATTTGTTGGAGAGAACCATACGTGATTACCTCTCATTCCCTTAATCTTTTTTTAAGTTTACATTTTTCAACTTTAAACTTGAAATAATATTGAGATTTTTCTTTTGTTATTCCTAAGTAACTTTTTAAATCCTCCTGGTTTATGTAAAATTTGAGATGGAGACATAGGGGTAACATAAACTCCTTTTGCATGCACTGAGTCAGGCTGTGATGCTTTGAATAGATAATTTGGTCGTTGTGAAATAATAGCCTTATATGCTTTTTCATCAGTGTAATGATATACATCAACTAAGCTAGGGGTATTACAACCATCATTTTGATTCTTATTTGTTTGAGAAGATTTATTTTGTTTTGTTTTTTTATTTAACCCTAAAGGATCAATCCATCTAGTGGTATTGGGAGCATATTCAAATAAGTTAATGCCACCCATCAACCCAATCGGATCCTGACTAATAAATCTTCCAATCTGCGGGTCGTAATACCGGAAACGGTTGTAGTGCAACCCGCTTTCTTCGTCGTAATACTGACCTTGGAAGCGGAACGGGACGTTGACTTTGAGGCCGTCTGAAACGGTTTCGTTACGGATTCTGCCCCATGCTTCGTATTCCGCCGTCCATATGGCTTCGCCTTTGGCATTGTGTGCGGCAATCGGTGTGCCGAGATGGTCGAGTTGGTAATAAACCAATTCGGGCTGCGCTTCGGACTGCCCTTGGGGTTCGGGCGGGATTTTCAGCAACGGATCGGTTTCGGGGTCGTAGCTGTACGGTTTGGCGGGTTTGTCTTCCCTTTCTATGCCTATCGGCGAGGTCGTCTGAAATTGCGCCAGCGGTTCGAATGTGCCGGGTTCGAACAGGTAATGGGTGTTTTGTCCGTTGGTGCTTTCGATGGCAAAGGTGTCTTCCTGCCAGTGGTAAACGGTGGTTTCTCCGTTGCGGATTTTGGCGGTACGCCTGCCCAACGGATCGTAGCGGTATTCGGTGCTGCCGTTGCGGTTTTCTATTTTAACGAGTTGGTTGTAGCCGTTCCAATGGTAGTCTGTGGTTTCTCCGTTGCGGGTTTTGCGGATCAGGTTGCCGCGTTGGTCGTAGTCGTAGTGTACACCTGCGTACTCTTTAAGCAGGTTGCCCCAGATTTTTGTTCAGGGACGGTTTTTTTCTTGGCTGTTTGTTTGGCCTGCCTGATCTTGTTTGTTGCCGCTTAGGTCAAGACGGTTGCCTGCGGGGTCGAAGGCAAAGGTTTCGCTAAAAATCAGGAGTGACGGCGGCGATCAGCCTGCCGATGGGATCGTAGCGGTATTGGGTTTGACCTCCTCTGCTTTGGATATGGGTCAGTTGTCCGGCGGCGTCGTAACCGTATTCGCGCCGGCTGCGGTTGTGGATTTGCTGCAGGATTCTGCCCATTGGGTCGTATTGTGTTTCTTGGCGGATATGTTTGCCAAAGGTGCGTTCGGTTTCGCGGTGTAGTTTGTCGCGTTCGAAGGCGACTATTTCGTTACGGTTGAGGGTAATCCCGTGCAGGTGGCCGCTGCCATAGTGGAGGTAACCGATACGCTGCCCGTCGGGACGGATGGTTTCGGTACGGTTGCCCAATGCGTCATAGCGGTGATGCCAGACGTGGCTTCGGGCTGTGCCGTCCAGGCTGTCGTGGCGGTATTCCCTGATGAGGTTGCCGAGTTTGTCGTAGAAGTATTGGTGGCGGCTGTGGGCGTTTTTGGGTTCCCTGCCAGCCTGCCGCTTGGGTCATAGGCGTAGTTTTCTTTGTCGGTTTCGTGTACTTCTCCGTTTTTCATCGGTCACAAGGATGCTGCGGCTTTCGATACGGCCGGCGGGGTCGTAGTCCAGCTTGGTGACGGTACCGGCTTCGTCTATGCGTTCGAGCATACCGCTGCCTTGGGTGTAATGGTAGCGGGTGATTTTACCGTCAAAGCCTTTTTTTCTTCGGTCAGTGCGCCGACGCTGTTGTAGCGGAAGCCGTAAAGATCGCCGTTTTTGGTTCAGCAGCCCGACCAAACGGCTGTTGAGGTCGTAGCGGTATTGGACTTGCTGTCCGAGCGCATCGGTACGGATGAAGAGACGACCGCCTTTGTCGTAGGTATAGCGGGTGCTTTGCTTGAGCGGATCGGTATGCTCAAGCAATCTGCCTTCCGCATCATGCAGGTAGGATTCCCTCGTGCCGTCTGCTTGGATTACAGCCTCGGGATTGCCCCTTGAGTCGTAGCTATAGTGTGTGCTGTTGCCTTCGGCATCGGTTTGGGTTTGCAGACGGCCTCTGTCATCATATTGCCAGCGGCTGGTATAGCCGGAGCAGTCGGTATGACTTGCAATTTGTCCATCCTTCGTCCAAGTCAGGGTTTTAATGCCGCCGAGTGCGTCGGTGATTTCTATCGGTAAGCCTGCATCATTGTAGCGATAGCGGGTTTCGTTCTCTTCGGGGTCTGTTTCGAGAATCATATTGCCGTTGGCATCATATTGACGCAACCAGCGGTGTCCCTCAGGGTCGGTAACGGCAGTCAAATTATTGTCGGCATCGTATTCGAAAGAAACGACACTACCATCGGCTCGGATGTGCTCGAGCAGATTATCTTTGTCATCATAGGTGTAATTGTCCTCACTACCGTCTGGATGAATATGGGTCGTAATGTTTTTACGCTCATCACGGAAAAACCATTCTTCGGTATGATTGGGGTAAATAATCCGGTAAGTATAATTTTCCGCATCATACAAATAACTGGTTTCATGGCCGTAAGCATCAGTTACGATTGTTTCACGGATGTTTTCATCCCATCGCAACCTTAATTCTCCGCTACCGTCATCAGCATATTCCCGAATACATTTAGCCCAATGGCGACGTCCCTGCCACTCAAGGTTAACACCTCTACCGGTACGGTCCGTATAACGCGTGATTAAGTGGTCTTTGTAAGCATATTCGTAAACATCTCCTGCCTCATCAGTAGCCTTGATAAGATTTCCAGCCTGATCATATTCGTAGCTTGCCAAAATACGGGCATTATCACCGGCTAATTCAATACGGCTGATTTTTATCCTGTTCATTATAGTGAATAACCACCAGGCGGTTGTTGGTATCATTAATCCCAATCAAATGCTGCCCTGAATAATGGAAACCAAGTGCATTACCATTGCGATCTTTAATGGCCGATAATCGGAAAGCATTCCCATAACGCTCATAAATCTCCAGCAGATCTTTGCCAACGTTAAGGGTCAGCATATCTTCACTGACCCGCATCAGCGTAAAAATCTTCTATCGGATGGTGATAAGCCCCTGCCGGGTTCCAATAATGGGAAAGATACGGCCCGGCCGTCAGTGGTGTGATACAACAATTCTTTTTTTGCGGATACCGATGCGGGCGGTATAAGGGGTAATCCAGCGTGCGCCCAATTCACCTTTTTCATAGGTGATAAGGCCGGAACAGTAGGTACGACCCCAGCTTATCGGCATAATGCCGGGCAAGGTAAAGTCGATATGGGTGAAGGTTTCCTGTCCGGTAGCAAAATCAATAGATTTTTTAGAAGCACCAGTACCGCAACTTTTGCAGTCAGAAGGCTTGTCTTTACTTTTATTTTGCTGAGTGGATGCATCTAGGCGGGCATTTGGGTTGGTTTTCTGAGCTTTACCAGTAACTGCAGCCGAACGGCCATGATTTTTACGTCTTTTAAGTGCCTCTAAAAGTAAGCTTAATAATTTTAATAAATCTCCTGCCAGACCCATAATCCGGGCATCCACTTTATGGCTATATCCCTTCAATTGTTCTGCGATTATTTTTCAACTTGGTTTTTAATTGGTTCTCGAACCAATTTGGCAACAGCCGAGTTTGCTAAATCTTTTGCCTCAGCTTCAGTTTTATATCTTGCCGATACAACATATAAATTGAGGCCTTCTGCTGTCCGTACAGTTGCTTTGTTAAAAGCTTCATCTGATTTTTGATGTAGTATGCGGGTATCAAAAACCTTCCCGGAAGCTATTTTTAATAAGGCATCCGCACTGGTCAACAAGGTTCGTTGGGCATGACGGCTGACTTCCTTAAGCATGCTATCCATTTGTCCTTGGATAGTCATTATATAGCCTTCAATATCTCCTTTATGCCCCTCTACGAAGTGATTGACAATTGCAGTAACAACAGGTTCTGTGAGAAGTCCTTTGTGCCGCAATGCTTGATCTCGTACTAAATGCAAGATAGGACGTAATGTTGTCCTTGCTGCATTACCAGCCCCCGGAATAATCCCGATAACATTAATAGCTAAATTCATCCAATCGAGTGTATTAGTATCTTTTTTTGTTGACCATCTCTTTAATTGCCAACATGGTATCAACAACGGCCATTGCATTGCCGATTACAGGTATGGATCCGGCAGCCATGGCCAGCCTATCCAAAGTGATATAGCCGTCTGAAATCTGTCTAAGCCAACTGTCAAATTTGTTAGCTCCTGCTTGGGCATCTTTGGTAAAAAGTATTTTTTTAGGACCAACTGCAACTTTTTGTATGTGGTGTTGTTTGCGAAGACATCTGGATATTACTCTTTAAAATATAAACTGATATAACAATAAAAAAATTGAATGGATTTCAGATTATTTCTTTTTGATATTAGATATAATCTTTTCAGCTGAAACAGGCTGTTGCTTGATGGATAAGCTTTTTGGCTAAATCTTTATACGATAGATTTTTTTACGTTGTCAGAAACTTGCTTCAATGCTTGTACTTGTGAAGCCAAATTTTTTAACATCTGCCAAAAGTGAATTCACTTCTTTTTTTCGCAAATTCAAATTGTGTAATTTGATTTTTTTATCTGATGTGATTTGCTTACCAATTGGCAAAACCCTAAAAAGCTTCTTCGATGATATCTTTTTCATCATGACCGTCTCTCGGATCTTTACCAAAGACCACCTTTGCTGCACCTTCAGCCAGCCCGCTCACAACTGCATAACCATTACTATCTAAAAATACCTTTTGCGCACTTGTCCAGAACTATCGATAACTGTGAATTTGCCTCCGGCTACCCCATCTTTCTTTGGCGTTGCATAATAATGAAGCAACTCAAGTTGCCCTTTGGCCGCTTTGGGCATAGAGCTTTTGGACGGATTGGCTGGCAGGACCAACTTTCTGCCAAGCGGATGATTTATTGATAATCTGACCAGGCGTTCCAATTTCAACCTGCCCTCCTCCGATTGTGATGTATGAACCATCACAAACTAACGTAAGCTTTTTCGCTGCAGAAATAGTGATTTCACCGTTTACACTATCGATGCGGATATCTTTGGCCGCTGCAGCAGTAATATTGTCCTGTTGGGCTTGTAATGTAATGTCCCCTTTAGCCGCAACCATTTTTAATGCCTATGGTTTGGGCAAAAAATCTGATCAATTCGCCGGCAGCAACAGTAAATTTTTTAAATGCACTGTTATGAATGTTATTGCCCGCAGTATGAAGAATGTTTTCAGTAGCACTGGTTTGAATATGCTTTGGCGTACTCAATACAATACCTGCCGGCGCACTGGCAATCAGGCCGGCATTTTTTTCAAACCTTTAGCATCCAAGTTACTCAGACTGCCACTGCCATATTGCCCCCCTTGATCCATTAAATCTTGACTCCCCCCATTTGCATCCTGATCACCTAGAGGGGTTTCAGCACGTTTGGCGGCCTTAGCCAAACCCTGTGCCATATCTAATGCTTCTTTTAATTGCTGAATGGCTGCCTCCATATCTAGAACTTCACCATTGGCAGCACTTTGGGCATTTGCAGACAGAAATAAGCCTTTCCCCGCACGTACGGCTCCCCAATGATCTGTCCTTAGTTCAAAAACCCCTGTCCATCATCCCCCGGATTTTTTTCGTTCACTATCAACAATATGACCAAGGTTTAGTTGAGTCTTACCGTATTCTGTAGCGAGTTTGATGTGTTCCTGTCCCCTGCATGTCTTCCATCCTGAGTTTGTTGTTCGCCCAAGTACGGATGACGTTTCTTGTGTTCCAATCGGCAGGGATATGGTCGGGATGGGCGCTGTCGTGCATGACGCCGGAGATATACGGGCGGTCGGGGTTGCCTTGGACGAAGGACAGCATGACTTCGGTGCCTTCGTGTAAGGGGAAGTGGATACCGTATTCGGGACCGGCATAGGGTTTGGCCAGTCGGACGGGACGGCTTTCTCCGCCCGGACTCCATTCGTCCAGGTCAAACGGCAGTTTGACGCGGTAGCGCCCCATGTCGTCGATATAGGCATAGGTGCAGTTTTCTGCCGCAGTGACCCGTGCCGGTAAGGTACCGTCGATATGCGGACGCGGGGTGGTGCGTTCGGGACGGTAGGCGAGTTGGGCGGGGATGGCGGTAAAGGTGTGGCTGTAGGCGGTATCGCGGCTGCCGCTGTGTTCCATACTGAGTACCAGCCAGCCGTCGGGTGCTTCGGGGAAGGAGACGTCGGTTTGGAACACCTTCATCGGTGTCATGGAGACGACGTTGCCGCTGCCGGCTGCGACGGTTTGGCGGCAGAGGACGGCTTCGTTCAACAGGGTCGTCTGAACTTTGGCTTCGTCGGGGGTTTTGGGATGAAGGCCCCAGTGTTGTTGTTTGCCCAATAAGACGGTATTGTCGGCAGATTCTTCGGATTGTTTGTTGTCGGTTTCGGCAAAGAGGTCGGTATCGGCACTGCGGTAGTTGTAGTCGGCACTGCGTATGCCTTCGACGATGGGGTTGTGGCGGATGCTTAAGTTGAACAGCGCTTCGGTACCGACGCTTTCCAGTCCGGCATGTGGACGGTAGGAAACGGGCAGGCTTGGGTCGCGGAAGTAGTGTTCGGGACTGTCGCCGAAGACGACTACATCACCATGTTGTTCATGCTGTTCGAAGGCATACCAAATGCCTTCTTCCTCACACAGACGGTTGATAAAGGCAAAGTCGCTTTCGAGATACTGGGTCACATACTCGCGGACGGTGTAGCTGCGGCTTTTTTTGAAACGGTAGTCGACACCGGAGAAGCCGTGGTGTTTGAAGACGGCGGCAACGATGTCGGGGACGGTTTGGTTTTGAAACAGTCGGGAGGATTGAAATGTTTTTAAAGCCGCGAAACGCGGCTCTAAAAACAAAGCGGTAAACGGTTTCATCCTTGGATACGGACAGCTTCTCGCATGAAGTGATAATGCCCTGCCATTGTTTCGCCGGAGATTCGTCCGAACCGGCTGAAAAAGCGGCGGCGACTTCGGACAATACGGCCTCCTGCGGACGGATTTCAAACGCTGCGCGCTGGTTGAGGTAGGAAGACAGCGGCAGAGAGGAATCGGTGGAAGTGGCGGTGATTTCGACGCGGTAGGCGGTGTTGGCGGCTTCGGAGGCGGTGAAGGATTTGACGGAGAGTGATGGGGAGAATCGGGCGAAGGTGAGATGGTAGGATTGGCGGGCAGTCATGGCGTTGATTTTAAAGATGACAATGAGGTTCGTATGGTAACTTGAACGTCATCAACGGTAAAGCAAATGGGATAAACGGTAGAAAGGTCGTCTGAATGGAGGTTTTTCAGACGGCCTTTCCCATTGCCATCCTATATGCCGTCCAATACCGCAAACCCGTGTTTGCGGGCATATTCGATATAGTCCTTCGGATAAAAACTCATTGCCTTTAAGGGTTGACCTTCCATATCTGCATGAAGCAGCAGGGTAAAGATGGCGGTTTCAAATGCCCAGTAGCCGAAGAACAATTCTCCATCCCTGACTTTATGGTAGTCATACCAATAAGTATCCTTATTAGTTTTGTACCAGCCTTTCAGATAGTCCCGCAGCAGCCTGCCGCGAGGAATGCCCGAAGGTTCAAACGGGTTGTCGGGGTTTTTGGGCGGATGGATGATGTCGGGTATCAGCATATAGACGCTTTTCGGAAAAAACGGTTTGGGATTGACCTGAACCCTGCCCCGATATCCGACCAAATCCAGCAATGCCTTCATCGGTGCATCCACCAGTGGGGCACCGCCAAGGATGCGCTCTCCGTTTTCGTCCAAATCGGGTGAAAGCCAGCCGGGGATGCGGCTGAGGCTTTCTTTATGGTTGGACAATACGGCCAGCCCCAGCAGCCAAAGGATGTAGGCGTAGGAATCGGCTTCCCACAGTTGCAGCTTGTCTTCGGGGAAATCAATATCGAAATGCTTGTGGAAGCGTTCGAGCATGTCATGGGTGGAGGAAACGACTTCGGGCATGGGGCAGCCTGCGGAATAGAGGAGTTGGGTATATTCCATTGCTTCAGTTATTTGAGTCCAACTTAATTTTTCTATGATAACGCCGAGCACCTTGAAAAAGGATCATCCAAAAATCCATTGAGGAGGTTGTATGGACAAAACATCTTCTTGTATTTTTTTGTTTCAGCAAAAATTCTTATTTTTCAATATAAAATTTTTTTCTTGTAAATAAATAGCCCGTTTTTTTCTTTTTCAAATTCACACATTATTTTTTTCCTTTGAAATTCAGTTTTCAGACGGCCTTTCCCATTGCCATCCTATATGCCGTCCAATACCGCAAACCCGTGTTTGCAGGCATATTCGATATAGTCCTTCGGATAAAAAAACTCATTGCCTTTAAGGGTTGACCTTCCATATCTGCATGAAGCAGCAGGGTAAAGATGGCGGTTTCAAATGCCCAGTAGCCGAAGAACAATTCTCCATCCCTGACTTTATGGTAGTCATACCAATAAGTATCCTTATTAGTTTTGTACCAGCCTTTCAGATAGTCCCGCAGCAGCCTGCCGCGAGGAATGCCCGAAGGTTCAAACGGGTTGTCGGGGTTTTTGGGCGGATGGATGATGTCGGGTATCAGCATATAGACGCTTTTTCGGAAAAAAACGGTTTGGGATTGACCTGAACCCCTGCCCCGATATCCGACCAAATCCAGCAATGCCTTCATCGGTGCATCCACTAGCGGCGCACCGCCAAGGATGCGCTCTCCGTTTTCATCCAAATCGGGTGAAAGCCAGCCGGGGATGCGGTTGAGGCTTTCTTTATGGTTGGACAATACGGCCAGCCCCAGCAGCCAAAGGATGTAGGCGTAGGAATCGGCTTCCCACAGTTGCAGCTTGTCTTCGGGGAAATCAATGTCGAAATGCTTGTGGAAGCGTTCGAGCATGTCATGGGTGGCGGAAACGACTTCGGGCATGGGAATGCCTGCGGAATAGAGGAGCTGGACGTATTTCATATAGTCTGACAGTTGTGTATCGCTACGGCTTGAATACCAGTTTCGCACCTGTTTTTTTCTCCTTGCCCAGCAATCCACTCAGGAATTTCCATAGACCAAAAATTCTATATCTTTATATTCCTCCAAAAAAATTTTTTTCTTACGAAGAAAATTATTTTCTATCAAATAAATAGCCCGTTTGTTCTTTTTCAAATTCACACATTATCTTTCCTTTTTAAATTTTAACCGTACCAACGACTTTGGCATTTTGATCCAATTTGTAGATGGTTTCGACTTTACCGTCCGGTCCGACTATCATCAGCCAACTTTCATAGCTTTGTTCAACTTTCCTTGCTTGTGCATCACCAATTTCTTTTTCCAATCTATTTTTTTAATCCACCTATTACTCATCTGCTTCCCGTCTTTGGTATTCCCCAACAGCCCCTCGACATTCTTCGCCCTCGTCAGCGTCCCGTCGCTGTCCACATACTCCCCAACTGCCGTCCTGAACTTCGTCTCCGTAACAATGTACGGCGGCGGCGGATTAGGATTACCGTATATACCGTCTATCCCGCGACCTTTGGGCGCGTCTTCCAAACTGCGCACCCGGCGGTTATCGGGGAGCAGGTTGTTGAACCCCTTATTTACCATGTATTCGTCGCTGATCAATTCCCCGTACAGCCCTTTTTTGGCATTATTCCAGCCGCGGACGATATTCGGGTCGTGCCTCTCCAGCCGAACCGGCGTTTTGTTCCCCACCCTTGCCGCCTGCAAACCGCCTACCTCTTTTTCCAAAGCATCCGCAATCCTGTTCAGGGTGACCTTTACTTCGTCTACGGCACTTTGCAGCGGTCTGACTGCCTGATTTTGCAAACGTTGCGATTCTGCAAGCAGGTGGCGCAAATCGGACATGGCTCCGTTAGGCAGGGCATATTCGACTTTTGACAGCCTGCCTATCACCTCATCCGCAAATATTTTGTTTAAAACCTTCCAACGATTGATAATATCTTGAACCGCTAAAGACTTTGCCTTTCCCTTGTTGTTAAATCCCCGGTTTTTTTCAATTTCATCCAGCATTCTTTTGGTTGTAATAACAAAACGGTTGTAGTGCAGCCTGTTCTTTTCATCATGATACTGAACAGAACGTGGACTTTGAGGCCTTCTGAAACGGTTTCGTTACGGATTCTGCCCCATGCTTCGTATTCGGCCGTCCATACGGCTTCGCCTTTTGCATTGTGTGCGGCAATCGGCGTGCCCAGATGGTCGAGTTGGTAATAAACCAATTCGGGCTGCGCTTCGGACTGCTCTTGGGGTTCGGGCGGGATTTTCAGCAGCGGATCGGTTTCAGGGTCGTAGCCGTAGGGTTCTGCAAATGCGCGAATGTCTTTACTTTATGGCGATCTAAATATTTTTAACTGAAAAGGCCGTCTGAAAAGAGAGCAAGCTTTTTCAGACGACCTTTTTAAACCCACCCATACACATGAATTAAGATTTCAAACGGATTACAGTTTTCTCATCCTTTATTCATTAGAAAAAAACGATCATTTTTCCCTTCCGGATAATCTCCTTTCCAGCCGCAAGGGAAACCGTTATGCTGGAAAAACATACAAAAATATCTTTCCAAATCTCCGGCATATAATTATTGGCGTAACAATTCAATAAAAATTTTTCATATAATAAGGCATTGTTTCTTCAAGAAAGTTTACTACACCCTCTATTGTAAGTTTTTTTATCTGCCCCATGTAAATTCTTATCTAGAGCCCCCAGGCAATTGGTCTTAATTAATTTACTACTAATTAAGTAGTGCCAATCGAAATCCTCCAAATCCGAGAATTGCTGAGTTTCTATAATCTCCTGCCACTCATCCCATTCATCGCCTAACAGATATCTGGCTTCCTCCGGAGAGGCGGTAACGATAAATCTTTCACGATCGCCGTCATAAGGACGGGAAAAGAAACTGTCTGAAGACAAAAAAATCAACTACGGGTTGTGCTGATTCAAGTATTTGATTCCAAGTTTTTTTCATTGCTATTTACCTCTTACATATTTACGAATAACGGCCTCCCAATCTAATTGAACTGCCGGTTTGCCTCCTGAATGTTTGTTAGCATACATGGTTATTTTGCCTTGTTCCAATTCGGCTCTTAAAGCCTGTTGCACAATACTTAATTTCTTACAGCCACTAAGCCCGGGAATTTTCATTCGATTGGCAACTTTCAAAGCATGCGCTACCGCGTCACTATATGCAACATGATAACCACTATGTATTGTCTTCCCATACCCGTTACCGCTTTGGGAAATAACGGCAGAAGTTTCTGGTAAAGCTATCAAATTTTCAGCCGAGTGTTCGTCAAAATTCGAACATAACGCGCGAGCCAGTCGTACTATATTTTGGTCTTTAGGAATAATGTGGTGGACTTGATGATCGGCAGCCAATGTCCTCCCATACCGATCTTTCCAATTTCTTACCCATTTGCTATCCAACCCTGATGGATCTACCCATTGAACGGGGTTTTTCACATAAACATAAATGTTCAACCCGCCATCCAAACCAATCGGATCCTGACTCACAAACCGCCCGATTTCAGGGTCGTAATAGCGGAAACGGTTGTAGTGCAGCCCGCTTTCTTCGTCGTAATACTGACCTTGGAAGCGGAACGGGATATTGACTTGGGGGTCATCTGAAACGGTTTCGTTACGGATTCTGCCCCATGCTTCGTATTCGGCCGTCCATACAGCTTCGCCTTTTGCATTGTGTGCGGCAATCGGCGTACCGAGATGGTCGAGTTGGTAATAAACCAATTCGGGCTGCGCTTCGGACTGTTCTTGGGGTTCGGGTGGGATTTTCAGCAGCGGATCGGTTTCGGGGTCGTAGCTGTACGGTTTGGCGGGTTTGTTTTCCCTTTCTATGCCTATCGGCGAGGTCGTCTGAAATTGCGCCAGCGGTTCGAACGTACCGGGTTCGAACAGGTAATGGGTGTTTTGTCCGTTGGTGCTTTCGATGGCAAGGGTGTCTTCCTGCCAGTGGTAGACGGTGGTTTCTCCGTTGCGGATTTTAGCGGTACGCCTGCCCAAGGGGTCGTAGCGGTATTCGGTACTGCCGTTGCGGTTTTCTATTTTAACGAGTTGGTTGTAGCCGTTCCAATGGTAGTCCGTGGTTTCTCCGTTGCGGGTTTTGCGGATCAGGTTGCCGCGTTGGTCGTAGTCGTAGTGTACGCCTGCGTACTCTTTAAAGCAGGTTGCCCCAGACTTTGTTTAGGGACGGTTTTTCTTGGCTGTTTGTTTGGCCTGTATGGTCTTGTTTGTTGCCGCTTAGGTCAAGACGGTTATCGGCTGGGTCAAAGGCGAAGGTTTCGCTAAAGTCGGGAGTGACGGCGGCGATCAGTCTGCCGATGGGGTCGTAGCGGTATTGGGTTTGACCTCCTCTGCTTTGGATATGGGTCAGTTGTCCGGCGGCATCGTAGCCGTATTCGCGCCGGCTGCGGTTGTGGATTTGCTGCAGGATTCTGCCCATGGGGTCGTATTGTATTTCTTGGCGGATATGTTTGCCAAAGGTGCGTTCGGTTTCGCGGTGTAGTTTGTCGCGTTCGAAGGCCGCTATTTCGTTACGGTTGAGGGTAATGCCGTGCAGGTGGCCGCTGCCATAGTGAAGGTAACCGATACGCTGCCCGTCTGGACGGATGGTTTCGGTACGGTTGCCCAATGCGTCGTAGCGGTGATGCCAGACGTGGCTTCGGGCTGTGCCGTCCAGGCTGTCGTGGCGGTATTCCCTGATGAGGTTGCCGAGTTTGTCGTAGAAGTATTGGTGGCGGCTACTCTTGTGTATTATGCAAAAGGTCGTCTGAAAACCCGATATGATTTCAGACGACCTTGTTATCGTTTCTATTTTACTTTTGAAGCTCTTCCACTTCTTTTTCACTGAAACGGACTTTGCCTTTGTCCTCGCGTTTGAGCAGTCTCCAAACGGCATCTTCCCGAAAAATAGGATTACCGTTCTCATCTCTCTTCGCACTGACTTGTCCGGCAGGCAGAAGCTCTCCCTGATTGATTTGGATCTCATGCCCGATGAAGTTGTCGGTACCGTATCTGCCTGAAAACGGGGCGGGTGTGCCTGCGTTGAGCAACAGGGGGAGATTACCGTCGCAGTCTTGTTCCTGTTCGCGTTTGAGTTTCTGCTCCCGCGCCCAGTCCACCATATCTTTAGGATAGTACAGATACTGCCGCAGGGAGGTGTCGTCTAAGTCTTTCAAATAGGCGACTGCGGCGGATTCAAAGCTCCAGTAGCCGATATAGCCCCCATATTCGGGATCTTGGTTCAAATGTGTGTCAATCAGGAGATTACCGATTTTTTTCGGTTGCCTTCGTACCAGCCGGAGAGGTAAGCGTTGAGATATTTCAGGGATTCTTCCTTGCTTTCCGCCATGATTGCTTGCAGTAGAGGTTTGCGGAAGTTGTGTCCGCCTTTGGCAAATTTGGCGCTGGGATCAAATTTCGTGGGTAGTGCCATATTTATCAAAGCCCTGAATGATGGATCGTAATACATTTCGTCATCGTTATAGGGATTGAGGCTGTCTTTAATGGTTTCCAGCCAATCCATCCGTTCGAACAATAGGCAAAGTCCGATAATGTTGGGTTGCTCTTCTCCCGCCCACTCCTCCGGCCCCCAAATAAACATGATGTCTTCCTCTTGCCCGTATTGCCTGTGTATATCTAGACATTGTTCACAGTAATAAGCTATCTGCTCCATACGCTTCTTGATGTTCTCTATCGGAAATCCTGCGGTGTATTCTGTAAGCATTGTTAAATAAAGTTGTTGAGGCAGTGCATCTGAAGGAATAGTCGAGTCATTCTTACTTTCTTCTATCCACTCTTGCAAAAGTTGTAAATTTTCAGAATAGCTGATTTTTAAAAAAAATCCCTATCAAACAATCCCTGACGATCTTTTTACGATCATATTCGATTTGATTGATCATTCTAATCCTTTATTAAATCAAGTTATTTAACGGTCCGGGGTTGATTTTTTTGCGTCTTTCCCGACGTCGTTTTGCACTTTCGTACTCTCTTTGTGCTTTCGGTCTTTTCGCCGTAATCAACCGATTGATTCTTGCTTCGTCAAAAAAATGTGGTGGTTCGGTTTGTGGTTGCGGTGCGTCTGCTCATCTATCTCTCCCTTCAATCCCTTTTTCCAACCAGACTTCGGCATGCTTAAACCCGTCCGTACCGGGAATTTGGACATTGATAAAGAAGATGTGTCGGTGATATTTAGTTTTTCCACAAAAACAGTTTTTAGAGCCTAATATTTTTTCTTAATTCCAATGCTCTTACTTCTTTAGCTAACGCATACTCAATCCAATCATGATCCATCTGAATAATCAGCCTGCCATGTTTTGCAGGGCTCAAATATCCTAATGCATCAACCATTTTCGCCTCCGTCCATAGGTGACTGCGTGTCGATTTTACTTCTATCACGGCAATTTCTTTTCCGTGGTTTGCCGCCTTCGGCGTTTTCCAAAGACTGTCTATTCCGCCTCTATTGTCTGATGGTTTGAGTCTTTTTAAAACCCCATTGTCATTTAACTTGTAAGCCGTACCTTTTTTCCGCCATTTCCCATTACTTCCTTTGTCATGTCCACTCCAGTCCGATGGATTTCCAAACTTTTCAAGACAGTAATAGTCGGCAATATGCTCTCCTATCCCACCAGTAAATGCATCTGCTACACGTCCCGCCAAACTGTTAATCCTTGCCTTCATTTCTCCTGAAGTAGTAGTTTTGTTTGGTTTATCAGAATTACGTTTTGTATTGTTTTTTGGTAGACGTTGTGATGGTTTCTGGGTATTTTGTGCTGAAATTTGCTGTTTGGCGGAATTGTTACTCCGTCTCTTACTCTTGGTAATTGCATTTCTAACATAATGAGAGAGCAATCTCAGGCAATCTGCCAGATTCCTTTTCAAAAAAATCAAAGCAGGCGTTAATGGTACCAGATACATCGAACCAACGCCCGAACATACTCTCCTTGGCTGATGTCAATGCCGCTTTCCTTGCATTTTCCAACTCCCGCTCTAACCTGCCAACATCAATAAGCTGCATCAAAAAAGCCTCGGGATTCATAGGAATCGGGCTGAATTTTTTTGCCACCAATAGTATATTGACTTTCTCAATAAGCCTTGTGATGATTTCAAACATCAACGGCCCGTAAAAGTCGGGATTGCGTATCAACTGTCTGAACGTTGTTCTAACTGGCGCACCTGCGCCGGGCACGAGGCAGATTATCCCCAAAATAAGTTGTAATTTGAGTCCGGTTTCTTCTTCCCGGGTTTTATAGTTTTGGCGATATAAGTCCCATCCTGTCGATGTAATATCCTTAATGCCCGCAACCACATTCAACGGCGGGATGGCTGTCGCCATATCTAGAAGCAGGTTTTTAACTGCCTCTTCTTCCTGTTTTGTCAATGTGATACTCATGGTTTAATCGTCCTCGTAGTCTAAATCGGAGTCAAGAAGCAAATCAATCACTTCTGAAAATTTATCCTCTGATATTTCTAAATCGCAGTCCTCCAATCGGTTGATAACTGCACGCACAGAAAAATCCTGTTCGAAATCTTCGATAGAAGGCAAATCAACAGGGTCTTCGGAATAGCCGAAATAAATGTTGGCGGGACTGATATTGATATCCTTCAATACTACCCTTCCGTCTGAATCCAGCTTCCCCGTGTATTCCTGACCGTTTGCCAGCACCACTCTGTAAGGTGCGTTACCGACAGGCATCAGGTTTGCGTCATGGTAAAAAAATCTCAAAGTCATTTTTTTGTGCATGGAAAATTCTGCTATATCCAAATCACACGCATTAGGCCCCGTCACCACCAACGGCGCCCTCACCCTTACCACCTTCGGACTCCCGATCTCAACCTCCCCGTTGCTCAACTTGATATACGCCCCTTTGCAGGTAATCAGTATCTCTTCCTTTGCCGCAATGGTGATTTTTCCCCGCGCTGCTGGTCAGTACCGCATCCTTCAGTGCATTCAGCTGCAACTCGTCATTCTGTGCCTGCACTTCCACTTTGCCCTGATTGGCCTGCACTTTGATGCCGCTGCTTTGGGCAAACAGGTTAACGCCTCTGCCGCATGGGCGGTCAGGCTTTGACCGGCGCTGATGTCGGTGTTTGCCCCGCTGATAAGGTGGATGTTTTCATTGGCGGTGTGCAGTTGGCTTTGCTCTGTTGCGCTGGCGATGCCGGCCGGGGCGGTTTGGATTAAACCGGCCTCTTTCAGCTCTTTGAGGGCGTCTTTCAGACGGCCCCTTTGGGTTGCTTCATCGGTATTGTGGTTGTTGGCCGTTTGGGCGGCTTTGTTCAGGCTTTTGGCCAGGGAGAGTGCCTGTTCGAGTTGGGAGATGGCATCGTCCATACCCAACACTCTGCCGTTGGCATCCTGGTTTTGTGCGCTGACGAGTATGCCTTTACCCGCCCGTACGGCACCCCAACCGTCGGTTCTGAGTTCGAAGCCTTCGCCGTTTTTCCCCTCGTTTGTTGCGGTTTGAGTCGACGATGTGGCCGAGGTTGAGTTGGGATTTTTGGTAGTCGGTGGCGAGTTTGATGTGCTCCTGTCCTTTTTGGTCTTCCATCCTGAGTTTGTTGTTCGCCCAGGTGCGGATGACGTTCCTTGTGTTCCAATCGGCAGGGATGTGGTCGGGATGGACGCTGTCGTGCATGACGCCGGAGATATACGGGCGGTCAGGGATTGCCTTGGACGAAGGACAGCATGACTTCGGTGCCTTCGTGCAGGGGGAAGTGGATGCCGTACTCGGGACCGGCATAGGGTTTGGCCAGTCGGACGGGACGGCTTTTCCGCCCGGACTCCATTCGTCCAGGTCAAACGGCAGTTTGACGCGGTAGCGCCCCATGTCGTCGATGTAGGCATAGGTGCAGTTTTTCCGCCGCAGTTACCCGTGCCGGTAAGGTACCGTCGATATGCGGACGCGGGGTGGTGCGTTCGGGACGGTAGGTGAGTTGGGCGGGGATGGCGGTAAAGGTATGGCTGTAGGCGGTATCGCGGCTGCCGCTGTGTTCCATGGAGAGTACCAGCCAGCCGTCGGGTGCTTCGGGGAAGGAGACGTCGGTTTGGAACACCTTCATCGGTGTCATGGAGACGACGTTGCCGCTGCCGGCTGCGACGGTTTGGCGGCAGAGGACGGCTTCGTTCAACAGGGTCGTCTGAACTTTGGCTTCGTCGGGGGTTTTGGGATGAAGGCCCCAGTGTTGTTGTTTGCCCAATAAGACGGTATTGTCGGCAGATTCTTCGGATTGTTTGTTGTCGGTTTCGGCAAAGAGGTCGGTATCGGCACTGCGGTAGTTGTAGTCGGCACTGCGTATGCCTTCGACGATGGGGTCGGTATGGTAGTTTGAACGGGGGGCAAGCTGGGGGGGATTGGAGGTGGAAAGGCCGTTTGAAAAGGACTGAACTGCACCCCCAAAAAGTTGGACACATCCCTCCAACTCACAAGGTGCAGTTTTTTTATGAGCAAATATACATTACACTTCAAATACCAAGCCGTACTCCACTACCTGCACATACGCAGCCAACAGCGTACCGCAGATCACTACTGCATCTCCCGAACCCACCTGTCGACAGATTGTTTATGGCCTGGCTTTACCATATAGATTTTCTACGCAACGGCTCGTCATGGTCTCCTTTGACAAGCTCCCAAATGGTCAGACCCATTTGGGGGCCGAGTAGCACATCTTGAGTCCGTACCCCCTCTCCTTCAGGGAAAAATTTCACCTTTATTGAAATGACGGGTTTCGCCGTCAAAGCTGGTGATTTTCCATATGCCCGAAATCGGAACAGGCTCTTCCTCGACGCCGATGATTTCCTGCGGTGCTTGGGTGTAGATCTTCTTGCCGTCTTTTTCTTCCACTTCCCAACCGTCCCATCTTCTCGACCAATAATACATCTGTTCGCGGGTAATGCCGCCCATATTTTTCACGGGGGTATTTTTTTCGCGTATCGGTTCTAAAGCGCGGTTTAGCGCAATGTAGTCCAAGGGTAAATCTTCGTGGATATCTCCGGTTTCAGGTAAATTGCCAATTTTGAAAACTTTGATACCTGCTATATCACGCATTTGAATATCGGGATGATTTGCCAAAAACAGGCTCTATCCTGCCTGCCGGTAGCTGTCCGTAAAGTTCCCTGCCAACCAATGTATACCAACTGATACTGCGTATGTTGTATCTATAAAACGTTGACAGATAATCAGTCGTAACCGGAATCAGACCGAAATTCTCGCGACACACCCCGTATTCGTACGGTGCACCGTCGTAATAATTATGCGGTGGAATTGCTGCCAGACCGATATAGCCATGGAAAACATCCAGCTTCTCTGCAATCTTGTCGACAAATTCATCTAATTTTGCCAAATCTTTGGGGAAGACAAAATTTCCAGTGGCAGGTTAAAAAAAGCAGGGTGCCTCTTGATATATCTGGATCGTTTGCAAAGTAGGCGGCAAAAAGAGGTAATGTCGAAATAATAGGATGCGCTGGTATCTGCATGCTCGCTTTGCATTCCCCACATCACTTTGGGCGGATTTTCCTTCCGACTATCCAGCCAACGGTAGATTGTATCCCGTTCTTTTCAGATATGATTTTTTTCGGTCAGTTTGACTTTTTTTAATATCCCCTATGGCCTCTTTTCGTGCCTAGCTATTGTCAGCTTGTCTTTCGACCATTCGTAATAGAAATCCATCAAACCGGTTAAGGCATCGGCGACATCATCACGGGTATTAAAATAGATTGCGCCGCGTATGCCCAGTTTCAACAGGGTAAAGCCATGTTCGTTGTTGCGTTTGGTGCGGTCGGCGGTATAGTGGATGGCGATGAGTTTCTTTTCGGTATCATTCATGGATTATCCTTTCTTGATTAAAATGAAATCTTACGTTCGGCGGCGCAGCTGTTGCGGGCTTCTTCTTTGCTGGTGATAATTTCTCCATTACAACCTACTATGGTTACATGAGGACTGGCATCATACTCTTCTTTGCTTGCATCTCTGATATATGCAACTTGATCAATGGTATAAGTATTTCCTTCTACAACAGGTATTCCTTATCTTTGTCCCATCCTATTCCATTGAGCACATTATCAGATTGAGCACACTATCAGTGATAGAGCGACTGCTTTTATAATTGCTTGTTGTATTCAATGAATAAAACAAAGGCCGTCTGAAAAAGCTAAATTTAGTTTCAGACAGCCTTTTAATTAGACCTTTTTACTTTACACTAATCTGACAGACAGAGACTCTCCTTGACTGATTTGGCTTTTAAGTTATCGATGCCGCATCTTGCTGTAAACGGTACGTAAGTTCCGGCTTTGAGTAACAGAAGTAGGTTATTACTTCTATCTTGTCAATAGGGTATTTTCCCTTATTCTTTCTCTGCTTATAGGCTTGAGGGTAATAATTTTCTACTCAGAAAGCTTATCCTGCCAATATTGCTTTCTTACCTCATTTTTTTCGGAATATTTTTTTGCTACCCTGTCCATAGATTTCTACCAATTTTTTTGGCTGCTTTAATTTCACCGTTATTGGCCGCACGTTCGAACCATTCCACTGCTGTTATCTCGTCTTTTGGTACATACCGTCCTTCCCAATACCATGAGGCCAAAAATAGTTTGTGATTTTTTTCTTCACCAAGTTCGGCAGCTTTTTTTATAATATTCATAAGCTTTTTTTCTCATTAATAGGGAAAACATTATTTTTTTCAGAATACAACACACCGGCTACAGTATAAGCATAAGGATCATTTTTGAGCCAAAAGCTTTTTTTCTAACCATTGCTTAGCTTCCTGTTTTTTTCGGCTTCTGTTTTTGGCTATTGGGGCTAACACACCTGCCAATTCTGCCTGCCCTACTGCCATATTTAATTCAGCTGCTTTTCTCAACCAAAAAATAGCATCTTCTGTTTTACCTATTAAAGAATAAATTGTACCCAAGTTATAAATGGCCATTTGATTACCTCCATCCTCTGCAGCTCTTTTTAGCAAATTCCAATGCTTTATTTATATCTATATCAACACCTTTCCCGCTAAAGTACATAGTAGATAAATTTTTGATAGGCATCAATATATCCTTGATTTGCAGCCAATTGATAATATTCTGCTCCTTTTTTCCAATCTACCGACACACCAACTCCATGGCTGTAAAAAAAGCCCATATTATTATTAGCTGGAACACTTCCCTGCTCTGCAGCTTTTTGTGTCCATTCAAAGGCTTTTTTATAATCTTTATAGATGCCCCAGCCATTATAATAGAGCAAACCTAGGTCAGATTGTGCTCGGATATCTCCATTCTTTGCAGCCTGTTCCATCCAATAAAAAGCTTGCTTTAGATCTTTCGGAGCATTTAATCCATCCATATATCTAACAGCTAAGTTATATTGACTAGAAATATCTCCTTCGATAGCACATTGCTCTAAATATAAAAAAACGGACCCTGTGGATCGCATTGCGTATCCCTAATCGTCTGATTAGACCCACTGCAACCAACAATTAAAGATAAAATAATGACATTAAGATAGTAATTTATACTTTTAATCATTGATATCTCCTTTTAATTAAGGTTTCTTAGATGGAACCACCATATCCATACCAGTATTAATAGACTGTTTTGTAGCCCTCATTTATGAGAGCCTGACTAATATCCCCAGCTCCAGTTTTACCTACTCCAAATCCTGCAGCGGTACCCAATGCATTACCTGGAACCCCTTTCAACGTCTCTGTTATTGATTTGCCTTGGCACATATAATCAGACATAGCTCCAGATCCAACGGATAATCCAGCTTGCGAACCTAATTTAGTTAACCCTGATCCTGCTGCACCAGTTACCATATCTACTCCAAACGCACAAGCATTAACTCGACCATTTTGCATAATTTGAGTTGTACCGGATACCACAGCAGAAATCCCTACACTTTTTTTCAACAGCCGATAAAGAAGTCCATGCCTGTGCAGCCGAACTTTTTGATAGAACATTAACTCCTCTTGCTGCCAGTGGAATAAGTTCAGGAGCTGCTGCGGCCGTTGTTACTACTGCAGCCCCCCTACACCCGTTACAGCTAAGGTAGCGTTTCTAGAATCTGCTAAAGTACCTTGGAATTGATGTACGTTCTTACATTTTGGATCTTTACTTAGCTGCGCCATATGTCTTCCAAAAAGTACACCTACACCTGTTGCACATTGGTTATTTCCACTTTTTTGTGCTGCTTTACGTTGTGCCTCAATATATTTCCCCTGTTCTGTATGAAATTGATTCTCTAAATTTTTTGCTGCAATATCACTAATACCAAATAACTGAAGCTCAGATAAACCAAACACATCTATCCAAGTCTGCACACTGTTTGCAAATCTATACAGGCTCTCCCCGCCTGCTAACCCAATCGGATCCTGCTGTGTAAACCGCCCAATCTCCGGATCATAGTAGCGGAAGAAGTTGTAATGCAGCCCCGTTTCTTCATCATAATGCTGATTCTGCAGACGGAAGGGTTGATGTATATCCAGTTTCAGACGACTTTCTTGGGTCAGTTTGCCCCAGCCGCTATAGTCACCGCTCCAAACAATTTTGCCTTCCCCATCGGTCATCTCTCGCGGGATGCCGATTTGATCGTTGTGGTAATACAGGATTTCTCGTGCCTTATCTGAGCCATTGTAGGTGGTGATTTGGGCAAGGGGTTCATAGTTTCGGTCTTCGGTATAAATGTAGGTGTAGGTGCGGTCTTTACGGTACTCCTGTAATAAGCGGCTGCCGTCCCACAGGTATTGGATTTCATTGCCATCTGGATGGACCTTGGCTATGCGGCGACCTATGGGGTCGTAGCGGTAGCGATATAAGACGGTGTTTTGTCCGGGGCGATGGATTTCGGCTTCGGTCAGTTGGTTATCGGCATTGTAGCGGTAATGTTGGATTTCGCCGTCATGCTGCTGTTTTTCGATCAGGTTGCCCAACGGGTCGTAGCGGTAACTGGTGCCTTTGTATTGGGTAAGACGGTTGCCACTGATTCTGCTTCCGTCGGTAAGGTTGTGGGCGGGATCATAGCGATAGTGCTCGTCCGCGGTTTGGGTAATTCTGCCCAGTGCGTCATAGGTGTAATCCCTGCTGCCGCTGGTTTGGTCTTCGGTACGGACGAGGTTGCCGATAGTGTCGTATTGGTAACGGCGACCAATAAGGACGGCAGGGTCTGCTTTGTTGTGACCGTTCGGTTGGGCGATTTGTTGTTTCAGACGGCCTAATGGGTCAAGTTGAAATTGGGTATTCAGCTTGCCGATAGTCCGCTCGATCGGGCGATGCAGAGCATCACGCTCGATGTCGGCAAGGGTGGTGCCGTCTAGGTTGACGTGGTGTAAGTGCCCGCTGCCGTAATACAGGCGGTTTAAAATTTCACCTGTAGGCAGGATGGTTTGGGTGCGGTTGCCCAGTACGTCGTAACGGTGTTCGGTAATCTGTGCAGCGACATCTTTGGATTGTAAACGGCTGGTACTGGACGAAAGAGGTTTATCCAAGTGGATGAGCTGTTCTTTAACCAGTCTGTTGTGGTCATAGCCGAAGCGAAGCTCGCTATGGGCGTTGTGTGCTTGGATCAGACGGTTAAGTTTGTCGTAGCGGTAGTGAGTACTCAGGATTTCTCCGCCGTCCAGATGACTGTCTTTTAACAAACTATTTCTTATCAGACATTTTAATTAATCTATATTTAACCCACACCCAAAAAAATAACAAAAATTCAGTATATAATAATAAAACAGAAAAGATTATCATTCCTGAAGTCATAAAAATATTCTGCTTTTAGCACCACTTCGCAACGAAAAATCCATAAAACATAAAACTTATGCCTACAATAAATGGAGTATATATGAATAATTGCAATTTACTTAATGGCCAAAATACCGAGTCAGGGGCAAAAATTGTTGATCCACTTTTTTTATATTTTTAAACTATTATCAATAAGCTGTTTACAATCTAACTGAATAACATATAAAAAAATGCCTGAAAAAAACATTATGGTTAAACCATATAGATAATAGTTAAACAATTCTGTCCCTTTAAGATACGCACTTATAATATAAGGAATAGAGAAAAAAATGTATGAATATACCTATATTTAAAAAAACAGACTGAAAAAAACATTTGGCTAAGTGGGTTTAGAAGATAATAGTTTCCTAATATAATAGAATATTAACAAATAAACAAATATTAATATTGTTAATAACAAACCAGCTATTGCTTGTTTTTCCTACTCCCCAATCACTCGGAGATAAAACACTCACACCAAGTTCTTGCAGGACAAATGCGAATAAACCCATTTTTAATCAAGTAGAACCGTCCAAGGTCCCTCAGAGGACGGTAATCTGCTTTTAGGAGTGAAAAATCATGTCGTTCTTTCATTTTTTTAAGATCCCCAAATTTTATCTTTTAATTTGCTACTCTGGTCGGCTACAAAATAGCCCACTCCCATAACTACTGCAAGGCCGATAAGAAGTACTGCTGCAGCCGGAAGAGTAAACCCAAATATAGCCATAAATGTCATTGTCGCAGCCAATGCAATATTTGATAAAGCAATGCCAACACCTGCGGCAAAAATACTAATTCCAACCCTGCCTAAGAACGTGTTCATTGTCTCAGCCTCTGCTGTAAACTATCGGCATGAACAGAAAAAAACCTACCCAAGCGATATCAGTCGCGAGCAATTTGCGCCTCTCCTTCCCCTGCTGGAAAGTGCCCGTAAACGCACAGCGCCACGCCAGGTGGACTTGTACGATGTCTTTTGTGCCATTCTCTACCTGCAACGCACTGGCTGCTCCTGGCGCGCTTTGCCGGGCGACTTCCCCAAATGGCGCACCGTGCATTCCTACTTCCAGAGATGGACCGAACCACGCGAGAGTGGCATCAGCATCCTTGAGGAAGCATTAAAAAAAATCAGGTAGTTGCGGAGCGCTGCAAGCAGGGGCGCCATGAAGCAACTACTTTCCTGATTATTGATGCGCAGAGTGTGAAGAACACGGATACCGCCATGGAAAAAAAGGCTACGATGCGGGCAAGAAGGTTAGCGGTATCAAGCGACATATAGCGGTTGACACGCAAGGTTTGCCGCATGCCCTTGCGGTAACGACGGCGGATGTTACGGATAGAAAAGGCTGCCTGGTGGCATTGGAACGTGGGCGGGATAATCTTGGTGCGATACAAAAATCCTTGCTGACGGTGGTTACACGGGTAAGGCATTTGCTTCGTCGGTACAGGAGTTGATTGGTGCGGAGGTAGAGATTGCCAAACGAAACGAATTGCACCGTTTTGCAGTATTGCCGAAGCGATGGGTAGTAGAGCGCAGCTTTTTCCTGGTTGGAAAAGAACAGGCGGCTTTGGAAAAACTGCGAGCGTAAGTTGAGTACCAGTCTGCAAATGGTAGCTTTGGCTTTCTTGGGAGTCCTGCTACGAAGACTATGAACACGCTCTAAGAACTTTATGTTGATTTTATAGTGGATTAAATTTAAATCAGGACAAGGCGACGAAGCCGCAGACAGTACAGATAGTACGGCAAGGCGAGGTAACGCCGTACTGGTTTAAAGTTAATCCACTATAAATTTGATATCCAGCTTTGCTAGATAGGTACGCATACGGGTACAGAACGAACGTGCTGCCGTCGCCCCGCGCGAAAAGCCGAACACATAAAGATTGACAGCCTCGATTTGGGGCAATTTGTTGTTTTTTTCAGCCTATTGATATAGCGTTGTCTGATTGTATTTTTGGAAGAAATACTTCAGATTACTTTCAGTCATATACCGATTGCCTAAATGACGGGCAATCTGGTTCAATTCTTCTGACGGAATCTCTCCTTGCCCGCTCATCGACATCAGCAGGCTGAGCACTTGCAGCATCGCCCAAACAATGCGGGCATCGCCGTATTTGGCCAATGCCTCCCCTTTCCGGTTGCTTTTTTCATTGTCATTCTCATCGCCTACCTGCCTGAACGGCGTACCAACACCGGGGACATAGATTTTACGGTACATAGTTTTACGCGCCTGCGCTTCGGAGAAGTATTCGGCCTTTTCCTTTGCTGCAAATGTTGAGGGTACGGGCAAGGTGCGTTTTTCCCATTCGCTGTCGTAATAAACCCTGGCGGTCTGCCTGATCTGCTCTTCGGTTAGAACGCCCTTCCCCGGGAAAACGTCGTACAGCCTGGCCACATTGCTGTGGCTTTTTTCTTTGGTGCTGAAGTATTTATTATTGTTCGTGCCGTCGAAGAATACGCCGATATGGGCGTAGTTGGCACAGGTAGGAAGAGCACGGCCTTTGACATCGCAGGTCGGCGGTTGGAGGGATTTGCGGAAATCATCAACTATTTTTCGTTCCTCTCGTGTTAAGTCAAATGGACTATTAGAACACTTGTCTGCAAATTTCAAGGTTGCCATTTTTACTCTCCAAATATCGGCGAACGCCAGTCGATTTTACACATTTCTTTATTTGATATAGAAGAATACATTCTACCCTCTTTGCATTCTTGTTCAAATTTTAAACAATCATTATATGTCCAAGATTCAAATTCCACTGTATCCCTATTTTTCATATTTTGGATTTTTCTACATCTGATTCTATCTGCCTCAGCCATATTATCTGTTGAGTTTTCATAATGCGGCAGGTTCTTATAACAATGCGCCCTGTCATGCGCCCTCAGACACGCACCCAACGTCCCGCCTTTCACGCTGCCCATCCAGCCAGGCTCACCGGGGTAGCCGCCTCCGACCACCAGCTCCGCCTTATGCCCTTCCAAAAATACGATGAACACGTTATCCGGGCTGTCGTAGGCAGGCAGTGTCAACTCCTGGCTGTAAAGCTTCTCTTTACCTTCCCCAACTTCCTCCCATTTCAGCATATAACGTCCCTCCTTGCTGTTTTTGGGCAGGTTCAGGCAACATTCCCTGCTACCGCCTCCGTACAGCGAACGGACAATCCCGCCGCCTACGGGGTGATACCCTGCCAAATCCAACGGGTGGTCTGCTTCAATCGAGGGATCGGGTGCGCCCGAGATATCGTACAGGGCATAACGGATACCTCGGTCGGCATAGAAATTGACCGTGTCCATCGCCACATCAACCCCATCCGTCCTGCCCTGCGGGCGCGGCGGATTGCTTTTAAACATATTTCCCAATTCACGGTAACCGTCGTCCCACACGGTTCCGCTGTTGGGTCCCGCCAGAGCGGCGGCAAGGCCTTCAAAGAAAAAAAGACGGGAGTAAAAAAAACAGCAGTCCGCCTGCAAAAAGCGCGGCCAGTGAAATGCCCAGTTTTTTTCGGATACGGGCAAATTTGGGCAGATTCATCATAATGATCAGAACGAACAATGTCGGAATGTAGAAGTGGAATAAGGCAAAAGCGAAAAGGAAAATATCCATGTTTTATCCTTTAAGGGGTTTCAGACGGCCTCTTGATACTCAAATCTGCCCGGTAACGTGGTTTCATCCGATTTCCATATTTCCAACTTGTCCGGCAGTGATTGCAGATATCGGCCGATAAATCGATTCATTGAGAAAGATGGCGAAGCGATGTCTTCTTTTTTTCCACCTCTACCCGAATATCCATCCACAAATCAGATCGGATATTTTTCATTTGTATTTCCTGACTGCATTAAATGTTCATACACTTTGACAAATAAAGTATAAGGTATCGAACCGTTCATTATGCCCTCATATTCGGCATCATTTAATTCTAAAATGCCTTTTTAATTTTTGAAACCGCCGCCGCATTTTTGATTTTTCAATCAAACGCCATTCGCTACCGATATCGGGATAAAACCATTTTTGTAATCGGGGCAAAAAAAATGAATCCGATGCTCGTTGGAAAACGTATTTTTCCAAAACAGGCAGGATACGCGTATCGCCAAACCGCAAAATCAAAGGCTGACCGTCTTGAGTTTGACACAAAGAATATTGTCCCAAATGCTCAGCAAGTTCTTTTTGCCTCCAAAGGAGAAAGAATGATGCTGTATAACGGTATATCCTGCATTTTTTTCACAAATCTGCTTAATCTGACACGCAAAATCCCGTTTGTCCAACTCTAATAAAACGGGAGAAACGGTTTCATCTTCCATTTTCAGTACATTCCTCCATAACGGAATGCCTCCATAGCCCAACATTGCGGTACGTTGCATTTTTTCAGTTGACTGCAATCCAGCAACAAATAAGGTTTTTTTGTGAAAAATCCTCATTCAAGGTTTGATTGGTAATTTGAATGAAATTTTTGATAATCCATTTTATCCTCCTTGCAATGAGTTTAATGTTGCAAAAGGGCTACCGTTTTTCCGCCGCACGCTTCAGACATTCCTCACATACAGTGAGCGGAAATTCGGGTAAGGGTATATTCAGACTATTCGCCCCATTCACCACCAACGGTGCCCTTACCCTTACCACCTTCGGACTTCCAATCTCAACTTCCCCATTACTCAACTTGATATACGCCCCTTTGCAGGTAATCAGAATCTCTTCCTTTGCCGCAATGGTGACTTTCCCTACGCTGCTGGTTAGCGTTGCGTCCTTTAAGGCATTCAGCTGCAATTCGTCATTCTGTGCCTGCACTTCCACTTTGCCCTGGTTGGCCTGCATCTTGATGCCGCTGCTTTGGGCAAACAGGTTGAGGCTCTCTGCCGCATGGGCGGTCAGGCTTTGGCCGGCGCTGATGTCGGTATGGCTGCCACTGACGAGGTGGATGTTTTTCACCGGCGGTGTGCAGTTGGCTTTGCTCTGTTGCGGTGGCGATGCCGGCCGGGGCGGTTTGGACCAAACCTGCCTCTTTCAGGTCTTTGAGGGCGTCTTTCAGACGACCTCTTTGGGTTTCTTCATCGGTGTGGTGGTTGTTGGCGGTTTGGGCGGCTTTGTTCAGGCTTTTGGCGAGGGAAAGTGCCTGTTCGAGTTGGGCGATGGCATCGTCCATATCCAGCACTTTGCCGTTGGCATCCTGGTTTTGTGCGCTGACGAGTATGCCTTTACCCGCCCGTACGGCACCCCAACCGTCGGTTCTGAGTTCGAAACCTTCGCCGTTCTCTCCGCGTTTTACCCTACCGCTGTCGACGATATGGCCGAGGTTGAGTTGGGATTTTTGGTAGTCGGTGGCGAGTTTGATGTGCTCCTGACCTTTTTGGTCTTCCATCCTGAGTTTGTTGTTCGCCCAGGTACGGATGACGTTCCTTGTGTTCCAATCGGCAGGAATGTGGTCGGGATGGGCGCTGTCGTGCATGACGCCGGAGATATACGGACGGTCGGGATTACCCTGTACGAAGGACAGCATCACTTCGGTGCCTTCGTGTAAGGGGAAGTGGATACCGTATTCGGGACCGGCATAGGGTTTGGCCAGTCGGACGGGACGGCTTTCGCCGCCCGGACTCCATTCGTCCAGGTCAAACGGCAGTTTGACGCGGTAGCGCCCCATGTCGTCGATGTAGGCATAGGTGCAGTTTTTCTGCCGCAGTGACCCGTGCCGGTAAGGTACCGTCGATATGCGGACGCGGGGTGGTGCGTTCGGGACGGTAGGCGAGTTGGGCGGGGATGGCGGTAAAGGTGTGGCTGTAGGCGGTATCGCGGCTGCCGCTGTGTTCCATACTGAGTACCAGCCAGCCGTCGGGTGCTTCGGGGAAGGAGACGTCGGTTTGGAACACCTTCATCGGTGTCATGGAGACGACGTTGCCGCTGCCAGCTGCGACGGTTTGACGGCAGAGGACGGCTTCGTTCAGCAGGATCGTCTGAACTTTGGCTTCGTCGGGGGTTTTTGGGATGAAGGCCCCAGTTTTGCTGTTTGCCCAATAAGACGGTATTGTCGGCTGATTCTTCTGATTGTTTGTTGTCGGTTTCGGCAAAGAGGTCGGTATCGGCACTGCGGTAGTTGTAGTCGGCACTGCGTATGCCTTCGACGATGGGGTTGTGGCGGATGCTTAAGTTGAACAGCGCTTCGGTACCGACGCTTTCCAGCCCGGCATGGGGGCGGTAGGAAACGGGCAGGCTTGGGTCGCGGAAGTAGTGTTCGGGACTGTCGCCGAAGACGACCACGTCGCCATGTTGTTCATGCTGTTCGAAGGCATACCAAATGCCTTCTTCCTCACACAGACGGTTGATAAAGGCAAAGTCGCTTTCGAGATACTGGGTCACATACTCGC
This sequence comes from uncultured Neisseria sp., assembly GCA_916438535.1. GTDB lineage: Bacteria > Pseudomonadota > Gammaproteobacteria > Burkholderiales > Neisseriaceae > Neisseria. The sequence goes on from CAKAEP010000002.1 coordinate 150,912, forward strand.
GTACGCTATAGGTGCGGCTTTTTTTGGAAACGGTAGTCGACACCGGAGAAGCCGTGGTGTTTGAAGACGGCAGCGACGATGTCGGGGACGGTTTGGTTTTGAAACAGTCGGGAGGATTGGAAATGTTTTAAAGCCGCGAAACGCGGCTCTAAAACAAAGCGGTAAACGGTTTCATCCTTGGATACGGACAGCTTCTCGCATGAAGTGATAATGCCCTGCCATTGTTTCGCCGGAGATTCGTCCGAACCGGCTGAAAAAGCGGCGGCGACTTCGGACAATACGGCCTCCTGCGGACGGATTTCAAACGCTGCGCGCTGGTTGAGGTAGGAAGACAGCGGCAGAGAGGAATCGGTGGAAGTGGCGGTGATTTCGACGCGGTAGGCGGTGTTGGCGGCTTCGGAGGCGGTGAAGGATTTGACGGAGAGTGATGGGGAGAATCGGGCGAAGGTAAGGTGGTAGGATTGGCGGGCGGTTATGACAGGATAATTTTAGAATGACAATGAATTTGGTATGTTAACTTGGATAATGACTATGATAAAGCGAATGGGATGAATAGGGAAAAGGCCGTCTGAACGGTTGAAATAAGGGATAAAGAGTCATTTTACCCTGCCCTATTCCACTATTCAGGGAAAAGGTGGTAAATTAAGTAGCCAAATTTTTTTCTTAAAACCTATTGATTTTTATACTAAAAAAATTGGAGTACTATGAGCATACTCTCAGAGCATCATTAATTCTCATTTGACATATAGGAACAATAAGTGGAATTTGTAGAAGAATAGGGAAAAAGGAAATTAATTTATATTATGTAAAATTATTGCATTTTACTTTTTCTTAGTTTTAATTATTACCACAAATCCCTTTAAATTCCTATACAAGAATTTAGGGGATTTCCCATAAAGTATTTTCTTCCAACAAAACCGTACAAGCTATAATTACCAAACATGTTAACCACTTTCTCCGCTGAAGTTGGAGCAGGTGCTGGTTCATCAGCCAATCAATTCGTACCTAAATTGATAAAAAAACTTTTGCTCTTAAATATTTCTGTATTGACAGAAATAAAAAGACAAAAAAATAAAATACCCTTACTATGAAACTGAATCCGACCACTGAAAAAAATTTATCCTCCACTGGGGCGAAATGGGCACTAAATGGGGCGTCAACCGTACCGTTGCACAAATCCATGCCCTGCTCTACATCTTAGGCAGACCGATGAATGCCGAAGAAATTACCGAAACGCTCGGCGTAGCGCGCTCCAATGTCAGCAACAGCATCAAAGAGCTGCAAAATCTGAGGCTGGTGCATACCGTGCATATCTTGGGCGACAGACGCGATCATTTTGAAACTTCAGACGACGTCTGGACTTTGTTCCGCACCATCGCAGAAATGCGCATGCAGCGCGAAATCGAACCGACGCGGCAATTTTTGCAAAGCCTGATCGATAGTCCTGAATTTAGTCAGGAAAATGAAACCGCCAAACAGCGAATCCGGCAAACCCATGATTTCATCAATACGCTGACCATATGGGCAAATGAAATGCTGAAGCTTTCCACCTCAACCATGGTGAAAATTTTAAAAATAGGCGCCGGAATACAGAAATTTTTCCGATGATGCCTCCCCAATTGATTTACAAGACACAACCCCCGGTTTCTCTTACTCAATCATAGGTGTGTTATGGCACATTCAACAGATGATTATTTCGACTATCCGAGAGGCAGAGTCATCACCGTTTATGCTGCATCTACGGTATTTTTTTGCATTTAGTATCGGCTACTATGCTTTATTCTTTACCGTACCGGCCCTAATTTGCGGTTTGATCTTAAGCTTGACGTCTACATACAGGGACTTACGCGGCCTTATCCGGGCAATCATAACCGGATCATTATGCTTATGCGGTTGCCTATATCTTTTACTGTTTGGCGCAGATTTTGTCACCAGCCTCCCTAGCAAGCGTGGTAATAGGCGGTACTTATTCTTTGATTGTTGGCGTTTTGAGCTTGCCCAATCCTCCGGGGAGGATGATATTCAGGAACCTGCCTAATTTTTTTACCCTTATATTTCTCTTTTGACAGAAATTTTTAGAAATTACAGGCTAAATATATAAATAAACCGAAATGAAATTAGGAAACCAATATGTCCGACAAAACTACACGCAATCTCCCTGCCTACCTGTCTTACTCGATGGGGCTGCTATGGCTGTGGAGCGGTACCCAACCTCTGTTTTTTTCATGCCCGAAATGTCATTGGATTTGCTGCATTCGGTCGGTATTCCCGATCCGTTGCTGTGGCCGACATTAATCGCCGCTTCACTGCTGGACATCGGTTTTTGCCTTTTTTTATGCTTCAGCCGCTTTCGCGCCCGTTCCGAAATATGGCTGCTGCAATTGCTGACCGTCGCGGCATACAGCCTGATTATTGCTTTCAGGCTGCCCGAAATGTGGGCGCACCCATTTGCGCCTTTGGTAAAAAACCTGCCGATTATGGCTACTTTTTTTCCTGTATCAATCCGTAGGAGATAAAAAATGAACACCTATTTAATCGTTAAAACCCTGCACATCATCTCGGCTACCTTAATGGTTGGCACCGGTTTTGGTACAGCGTTTTACCTCTTTTGGGCAAACCGCAGCGGTTCGGTCGCCGCGCAGTCGGTCGTATCGCATTGGGTCATCAAGGCAGATTGGTGGTTTACGACACCTGCCGTTATTTTTCCAACCCCTGTCCGGTTTATGGATGCTGTACGAACGCGGCTATACCGTTTCCACCATGCTGGAACAAAATTGGGTATGGATGACGATCGGCTTATACATCCTTGCAGGCATTTGCTGGCTGCCTGTTGTCTGGCTGCAAATTCGTATGGCAAAGATTGCCGAACAAGCGCATAAAGAAAACGCAGACACCATTCCGGAACCCTATTGGCGTTACGCCAGACGCTGGGAATTGCTGGGCTATCCCGCCTTTTGCGCCACTATCGTGATTTACTTCCTGATGGTGATGAAACCGATTTAAAGATTTTCAGACGACCTCAGCACCACCATAAAGAAAAAACCATGAACATCATCATTTTCGGAGGCAGCGGCTTCATCGGCAGCCGTACCGCCCAAATCTTAAAAAGAACAAGGTCACCAAGTTTGGACGCCCGACCGCCGCTCCTTCGATTTTCTTCATCCCGATGAAACCGCTGCACGCCGTTTATTAGAGGGGCAAGACGTCCTCATCAACTGTATCGGCATCATGAGCCATCATGCCGAAATACTCGAAACCGTACACCACCACACGCCCAAACAACTCGCCGCATGGGCAAAAGCAGCAGGCATAAAACACTGGGTGCAACTATCCGCACTGGGTGCCGACCCATCTCAATCCATCAACTTTGTCGGCAGTAAAGGACGTGGAGATGATGCCGTCGCCCAAAGCGGCATCCCGATTTCGATAGCCCGACCATCCGTCGTTTACGGGCGTGGGGGAACCAGCTGCGAACTGTTCATCAAACTAGCCCACCTCCCTTTACTTCCACTGCCGGAAGGCGGACGCTTTTACTTACAGCCCGTCCATCTTGCTGATGTTGCCGAAGGCTTGGCAAAACTTGCCGTCCAAGCCGACGCCGGCCACAGCATCATCAATATGACCGGCAACCAAACGCTGACCTTGGCGGAATACCTGACCACCCTCCGCCAAACCCTGCACCACAAACCGCCACAACATATCCTACCTGTTCCCCTGCGCCTGATTGACCCTGTGCTGCCGTTGGCAAACCTCCTCAGCAACGGTATTATCAGCCGTGACAGCTTTGCCCTGCTCAAACAAGGTTCATGCGCCGATTATTCTGATTTTGAAGCTTTATTGGGGAGAGCGCCATTAGCTGCGGAAAACTTTTTCCCGTCAAAGCTGAATCAGCCATACACATATGCAACGGAAAATTAGATTTCAGACGAGATTTACCTGCTACAATTCATCTTTTTTATTCTTGACATTATGAAAACCGTGCGTGTTTGTACTATAACGGACAAACTTAGCATTAACGTGGCAATACTGGTGCAAATCGAAACGTAAAGAAGCAACGACAACCGTAAACTGTAGAAACCAGTAACGTTATTTACAGTATTTCCAGGCGAATACTGAAACATGAACATGCACAAAAACACCCCTTACCCCGAACCACCGTCAAGCCATTTGGCCGGCCTACACGCAGGAGAAGGAAAGCGTCACCTCCCCGGCACGCCTCTACCAAGTCAGCCGCATCACCATCTACCGCGCACTTAAATCCGCAAGGGGCAGACTGCTCAAATCCCAAACCGGTACCAACAACCGTTTCAAACAGACAAAGTACGGAATGAAACGCCTGGCCAAGGTAGAACGCAGCATTCAGGAAAAACTCAAAAAGCAGGCCAAACGCTACAATAAATCCTACCCCGGAGATCCGGTGCATCTCGACACCAAACGGCTGCCGCTGCTCAAAGGGCAGAAAGCTACCGATAAGCGGGATTACCTGTTTGTCACCATCGACGATTTCTCAAGGGAGCTATACGCCGCCATTTTGCCGGACAAAACCACAGACAGCACCGCCAAGTTTCTGACCGAACACCTGATTGATCCCTGCCCATACCTGATTGAGTGCGTTTACTCCGACAACGGTACGGAATACAAAGGCTCGGCCAACCATGCTTTCGGTGTAGCCTGTTACGAGAACGGGATTGGTCAAAAGTTTACCCGGGTTGCCCGTCCGCAGACCAACGGTAAGGCGGAGCGGGTTATCCGTACCCTGATGGAGATGTGGCATGAGAAACAGTCGTTTGACAGTCCGGAACATCGGCAAAAAGGAGTTGTGCCGCTTTGTTAATTTTTTTATAACACGGTGAAGCCGCACCGAAGTTTGAACGGCGATACGCCGTTTGAGGCCTTGCAGGCTTATTTCTCTCAACCTGTGATGTAAACAATGCGACGATTTCCTACAATTAAAATATCTACTTCGTCATTCTTACCCTTCCTATGCTGGAATAAACGTAGCGGCATAAGTTTACTGATTTTTAATCTGTAATACCTATAAAAAGGTCGTCTGAAAACAAAAAAATCCGTTTTCAGACGACCTTTTTCCATTCCAACAATCAAGCCAAGCTGACTTCCAAGTTGTCAATCAGACGCGTCGTTCCCAGTCGGGCGGCGGCGAGGACGACAAGGGCTTTGTCGCCGGTGCGTGCGACGGCGAGGCTCTCGGCATGGCGGATTTCGACGTAATCAACCACCCAGCCTGCTTCGGTCAGGCGGTGGACGGTTTCTGTTTCCAGACCGACGTAATCGAGATTGCCGTTTTTGAGTTCGGCGGCAACGCGTTGCAATTCGCGGTACAGACGCGGGGCTTCGGCGCGCTCGGCTTCGCTGAGGTATTGGTTGCGGCTGGAAAGCGCAAGTCCGTCAGGAGCCCGACCGGTATCGACGGGAACGATGTCGATATTGAAATTCAGGTCTTCGACAAAGCCTTTGATAATCGCCAACTGCTGATAGTCTTTTTTTACCGAAACAGGCGGTATCGGGTTGGACGATGTTGAACAGCTTGCTGACGACAGTAGCGACACCGCGGAAATGCCCGGGGCGGAATTTGCCGCACAATTCGTTTTGAAGGTTGGGCGGCTCAACGTTGAAACGTTGTTCGACATTGGGATACAGCTCTTTTTTTCGTCAGGCGCGAACACGACGGCTACGCCTTCGTTGGCGAGTTTGTCGGCGTCTTGCTGCAAGGTGCGCGGGTATTTGTCGAAATCCTCGCCCCTGTCCGAATTGCAGGCGGTTGACGAATATGCTGACCACGACGTTGTCGGCGCGTTTTTTTGGCTTCGCGAACGAGGGCGAGATGGCCTTCGTGCAGATTGCCCATAGTCGGTACAAAGGCAACGCTGCCTGCGTTTTTTGCGCCATTCGCGTAATTCTTTAATGGTATGAATGATTTGCATGGTGGAAAATGTCCTTTATCTTTTTTTCGGGATTGCGGCGCGCAGCCGCTATGTTTTGTCAGCCCGAAAATCACGCGCCGATTATACGCTGGGAACACGGACAAACAAAGGTCGTCTGAAATTCGGTTTTCACGATGAAAACCTTTTCAGACGACCTTTTCAGTTGAGGGTATCAAGCAAACGAATGTTCCGCAGCGGGAAAGGTTTTGGCTTTGACTTCATGGACATACGCTTCAACGGCGGCTTGGATGCTGTCTTTACCCTGCATGAAATTTTTTTGACGAATTTGGCGGTTTTACCCGGAAAAATGCCGAGCATATCGTGCATGACTAAAACTTGTCCGTCGCAATCCACACCTGCACCGATACCAATGGTCGGGCAAGAGACGGTTTCGGTTACTTTTTTCGCCAATTCCGCCGGCACGCATTCCATCAACACGATGGCGGCACCCGCTTGGTCGTGTGCTTTCGCATCTGCCAACAAGGCTTCCGCCTTATCGCCCCGCCCCTGCACTTTGTATCCGCCAAAGGCAAACACGGACTGCGGAGTCAAGCCGATATGGGCGCAGACGGGAATGCCGCGCATTTGCAGGAATTCAGTGGTTTCCGCCATCCAAACGCCGCCTTCGAGTTTGACCATATGCGCGCCTGCCGCCATCAGTTCGGCAGCGGCGGCAAACGCCTGTTCTTTACTCTGTTGATACGCACCAAAAGGCAAGTCGCTGACAATCATCGCGTTTTCCGTACCGCGCGCGACGTTTTCAGTGTGGTAACACATATCGCGCAGGCTGACAGGCAGCGTGGATTTGCGCCCCTGCACGGTCATGCCCAAGGAATCGCCCACCAGCAAGACATCAACGCCGGCGTTATCCATCAACGCGGCAAAGCTGGATTCATAGGCGGTCAGCATGGCGATTTTTTCGCCTTCTGCCTTCATCTTTTGCAGTGTGTTCACAGTAATCATTAGAATGTGTTCCGCCTTTTTCAGACGACCTTTTAGATTAAAACGGGCTATTATAGTGAAATGCCCGCCGCCCTGCCACCCGAACGGCAAACGCAAAAACAGCCCGACTGCTTTCACAATCGGGCTGTTTGATTGGTGCCGGCACCAAGAGTCGAACTCGGGACCCCCTGATTACAAGTCAGGTGCTCTACCAACTGAGCTATACCGGCTTACTGAAATACCTTGCGGCACCTTCAGCGATAAACTGGTGCCGGCACCAAGAGTCGAACTCGGGACCCCCTGATTACAAGTCAGGTGCTCTACCAACTGAGCTATACCGGCAAAGAAGTCGAATTATGCCGTTAACTGCCCCACTTGGCAATAGCTTACTGCCCACAAAGTAAATTTTTTTATAAAAAAAATATCTGATTTAAAAAAAGAAATTTATTTCAAGCGTAATGATTACCCCATATATAAACCAAGCCGCTCAAGCATATAGCCGAAAGGTCGTCTGAAAAAAACACCCGCACAAAAAAAGCATTTCAGACGACACTTGTAAGCCGCCGCCACCTTTTTGCACTTTGTTACATTAACTTTTTGCACTCGGTGCGTTTTAAAAAGTTGCGGCAGCTTTTGCACTATCGAATAGCAGAAAATAACAAAGCGACGGAAACGCCGCTTTGTTATTACCAGTTACAAATAATGTAACTCTTTGCCTTGACAATAATCTTGCCAGCGATAACAGCCTCGACAGCAGGCAAGAAATGTGCACCGCCGTCATGAGGCAGAGATAACGGCATAATCCCGTCTTTTTTTGAGCCTGTTTGTCAGCCTCATTTGGCGTGATTCCAGTATCCGCCCAAATCTGCTCTGACAACATGTACGACTCAATGTCATATACGTTTTCGCCGTACGTTGTGCGTATCCACTTGTTTAGCTCATCTTTAAGCTGATGGCGTTAGGGATGTTCTTCTTTAGACCATTCCGCCTTGTTATCAGCCCAAATAGGCAAGACAATATATCGAGGTGTATCTTTTGGCTGTACAAGGGCGATACACTTTTGGATGTACCCTTTAACACGCTCTAACTCCGCCTGCCAATTGCCCCAGTTAGCGCCGTTAACATCGTTTTTTTACCAGTGGCAAGGACGCCAATGCCATCGATGCCGCCACTATTTTTTTAGGCGTACGGGATATTTATCGCCTACAACGACACTATGGGACTGGTTGTAGCGCAGGTAGATTTTGACATTTGCAGACTACCCTACGATAGAGACTTCAATTCCGCCCAATAATGACAAAAATTTTTAATGCAAAATGAATGGATTCACATTTTCGCCGTAAACCAATTCTCCCTCTGCAAACACATTCTGGCCTTTTTGCTGGAATGGTATCGACATTAAATTTAACATCAACAGGAGACCCATCCATCGACATAAGCGCATAGGATGCCAAGCTGCCGCTTTAGGCATTGTTGATAACTGGGATGTTATCGTCTTTTTGCTACTTTTTATTGCGTGTTCGCCAATGCGCGCATTTGTCGAGTCGCCAAAAAGCTGATACTGCGTTTGAGGTTGGCAAATCGATTAGCGGCTGGCTGGCTTTGCACGGCTCCATCGCTATTTGCCGGTGGGTTAGCTGACTCTCCGTTTGCATCGAAGTGGCCGCCCGCGCTGAGATACCGTTCGCCCGACTTGGAGCGAATCAGGTCGAAAAATTTTTGTCCTTATTAAAGCCGGGGAACTGGGTAATATGTTCGGTAATCAGGCTGTTGTTAAGATAGCAATCATTATCGACTATCGGATAGGTCGTGCTGTTCAGACCGGCCTCCGCCGTACCTTTTTCGGCCAATCCGGTACCAATGTGAGGACGCTCCTTCGTCCACCCATCAATGGGGCGGAACAGCATCTTATCTAAATCAGCCCCGCGAACGTAACCATATTTGAGATATGCTCGGGTGCGGATATTACCGCCATGAATAATGCGGTTACCATCAGACCCGTCGCACAAGTGGAATACGTCTTGCCCCATCTCCTCGACGATAAACCACGCCTTACTGAAGTCGATAGTATTAAACATAAATCGTCGAAGCGACAAACACGATTGACCACCATGCAGGGTCATCGTGATGGGATGAGGCTGACCATTAAGCTTAACGCCACGGCTGACCGTACGGTTGTCCTCTCCATAAAAATCCGGCGCATAGCCTTTATTTTTGGTCGTCGGAAACACGCCACCGCGGGAGCTTATGTATACGTTTGACGGCAGCTTGTCCAAAAACGCCTGGATCAACTGCACAATTTTTTCAGGGCTTCTTCCGGCCGCTCATTGGTTTCGTACCAGCGCGTGCGCACCTTGTTTTTCAAATCCGCAGGCAGCGCGTCCTCAACGTAGTCCTGTACTTTTTTTAACCGTCTCGTCTGAAGGGAGTCCGTTTTCGGATGTGATGACCACATCCACAGTCCCTAAGCCTCGGCGCAACGGATGCACATAGGCAGCAGTTACGCCGTCAACGCTCAATGTCCAATTGCGGTAGTCGTATTTGTTGCCTCCTTCAGGCGGACGGCGCAGAATTTCCAACAGCCGCGCCAAGAGCGAGGCGTCGGTTTCGCCGTCCGTACCGCCCTGAGCTGATACGGTGCAGTCAGATGACACGCCAACCGGAGCCGCCATCATCTCGGCAGCCTTTTTCGCGGGTGTTCGCCGCCGCACCTGCTTCCAATGCTGTGATTCTGACCCTGCCTATGCCACTTGCGCCGATTTCGCCTGCGAAACGTACCTGATACATCCGATTGCCTGCTCTGATTTGCATTCCAGCAGCAATGCGGCTGCCCGCAATGCCTGTCAACACCGCTTCACCCGTGGTGGTAGTCGGATTTCGTCGGTAAATACCGCGCATGGCGGCGTGCCGCTCCAAATAATCGCTGTCCGCCGTATCCGGGAAAATCTGGCGCGCAATCCAGTGCTGGTGTGCGTACTGCCCCGACGCGCAGCTAGCCAAACGGCTGGTGTGGACGAAATGGTCGCTGTCCTCGCTGACGTCTGCCGACGGCCAAATACTCTTCGTATCGCGCAGTATCGCTTCGCGGATTTCCTCGAATGTCAGGGTTTTAAACACGGGTCAATTGCCTTTTAAATTGGTTTTAAATCAGGGGGACTTTATGGCTGGCTGTGTAATCAAACGTTCCTGCGGAGGTTTGGACGCGGATACGCAGTATCAGACCGCCGCTTTCTGGTTGCTCAGCCCTGACGTCTATACTGTCAGCCCTGCCGCTGTTGACGATTGGCTGTAAGGCTTCTGACGCATACTGCTCCGCCAACAGGCGGACGCGCTCCAAGTCTTTCTCACGCTGCAACAGGTGCAGCAGCGAGCCGACTGTCTTCCGCCCACCAACTCCCCAAAGGCGTCAGCAGGCGGATATAAACTGCGTTTTGCAGGTTGTCGGTCGTGCGACCTGTGTAGTCGCCGCTGCTTGTGTCCAGTTGCTTGTCCATGTTGGCATTGTCCTGTTGAGACCTTTGCAATAACATGAGTTATTAAAATTTTATACTCAATACCATTTTTCAAAATGAGAAACCTCCCTGATTTCTTCTACTTTTTTTCTCAATATCAGAAAGGTTTTAGCCAATTGAAAATTTTTTTAGCACATTTTTTATGCGTCAAATTTTTGTTAACAGACTATTTTTTTGCAAAGGTCTCCTGTTTTTCAGACGGGCTATCGGAGCATAAGTGTTTCAACCCCTTAAACAAAAAGCCGTCCCTTTCGGGTGGCAATATATAAGGTCGTCTGAAAATATCGTTCCTCAATCCAACGCCGAACCGTTTTCAGACGACCTTTTGCTATAATCCGTCCGTTTCCCCACGCCCCTTTTGATATGAACACCCCAAAAGCCTTTGCCATCCTCGGCCCGACTGCCGGCGGGAAAACCGCCCTTGCCTTGAAAATCGCCGAAGCCCTGCCGGTCGAAATCATCAGCCTCGATTCCGCGCTGGTGTACCGCGATATGGACATCGGCACGGCAAAGCCGACGGCTGCCGAGCTTGATGCCGTACCGCACCACCTTATCGACATCATCCCGCCGACGGAGTCTTACAGCGCGGCGGAGTTTGTCGGCGATTGCGTGCAGCTGGCGGAGGAAATCCGCGCGCGCGGCAGGCTGCCTTTGATTGTCGGCGGTACGATGATGTATTTCCACGCGCTGACCGAAGGCTTGAACGACCTGCCCGAAGCCGATGCCGCCGTGCGCGCCCGGTTGCAGGAAGAAAAACAACAATACGGCTTGGCGCATCTGTATCAAAGCCTGCAAACCATAGACCCTGAAACCGCAGGTCGTCTGAAACCGAACGACAGCCAACGTATCGAACGTGCTTTGGAAGTGTACCGCCTGACCGGCAAGCCCTTGAGCGCGCATTTTGCCGAAAAAGCCGAATACACCCCGCCGCTTGACCTTTGCACCACCGCCCTGATTCCCGAAAAACCGCGCCTTGTTGCACGAAAACATCGCCCGCCGTTTCACGCAAATGCTGGAACAAGGCTTCATCGACGAAATGCGCGCCCTGCGCCAAAAAAATATCCCTGAGCTGACCGCCGATATGCCTTCCATGCGCTGCGTCGGCTACCGGCAGGCATGGGATTACCTCGAAGGCTTGACCGATTACGACACCTTTGTCGAAAAAAAGGTATTGCCGCCACCCGCCAGCTTGCCAAGCGCCAACTCACTTGGCTGCGCAAAATCCCATTGGCGCACAGCATCGACCCCTACACTGACGGCAACCACGTTCAGACGACCTTGGCACTCGTGCGCCGCCATTTCCAAATTTAAAACGCTATGCCGACCCTGTTGACCACGCCGCCCGTCGCCCCGCAAACCTTAGCCGCCCTGCAAGCCCTCGGCATCCGCAGCGTAGAGGAGCTGCGTGACACCGGTTCCGTCCAAGCCTTTCTGCTGCTCAAAGCCGCCGGACTGACCGTTACCCGCAGCACGCTTTGGCAACTCGAAGCCCTGTTGCTCGGTATCAAACCGCAAGAGCTGCCGCAAACGCAAAAAAACCGCTTTGGAACAAGTCGTCAAAAGCCATCCGCCCGTCGCCGTTTTCCCCACGTCGTCTGAAATGCAAACCTTCATGCGCGCTGCCTTGGCGCAGGCAGAACAATCCGCCCGCATCGGCGAAATCCCTGTCGGCGCGGTCATCGTCTCCAACAACCAAATCATCGCCGCCGCCCACAACACCTGCGTCAGCGACCACGACATCAGCCGCCACGCCGAAATCCGCGCCCTTGCCGCCGCAGGTGCCGCCCTTCAGAACTACCGCCTCGACGGCTGCGACCTCTACATCACGCTCGAACCCTGCGCCATGTGCGCCTCCGCCATCATCCAAGCCCGCGTCCGCCGCGTCATCTACGGTGCGGTAGAACCCAAAACCGGCGCCGCAGGCAGCGTTGTCAATCTGTTTGCCAACCCGCTGCTGAACAAACACACGGCAATCAAAGGCGGCATCTTGGAAGACGAATGCAAAGCCGTTTTACAGGCGTTTTTTCAGACGAGGCGCAAACAGTATTAAGCGCAAAAAAAGGTCGTCTGAAAACTTAAATCCAAGATTTCAGACGACGGCGGATTCGCATTTGAAGTGCAACTTTCCATAACAGAAAAAGGCCGGTATGCGGTAGCATACGGCCTTTCCTGCAAGAAAGATTGCCATGGGCTACACACAACTGACCCAAGACGAACGATACCATATCCAATACCTGTCCCGCCACTGCACCATCGCCGAAATCGCCAAACAGCTTAACCGCCACAAAAGCACCATCAGCCGCGAAATCAAGCGGCACTGCATCCAAGGACAGCAATACAGCGCCGAAAAAGCACAGAAGCAAAGCCGGCTGACCAAACAGCGTACCACGGGATCACGCTCCATCACAGCACCGTTTACCGCTACCTCCGCCAAGACAAAAGCAACGGCGGCACTTTGTGGCAACATCTCAGAATATGCAGCAAACCCTACCGCAAACGCTACGGCAGCACATGGACCAGAGGCAAAGTGCCCGACCGCGTCGGCATAGAAAACCGACCTGCTATCGTCGACCAGAAAACCCGCATCGGCGATTGGGAGGCCGACACCATCGTCGGCAAAAATCAGAAAAGCGCGTTATTGACCTTGGTCGAACGCGTTACCCGCTACACCATCATCTGCAAATTAAAGAACTTAAAAAGCCGAAGATACTGCCCGGGCGGCCATTAGGGTATTAAAGGCATATAAAGCCAGAGTCCACACCATCACCATGGATAACGGCAAAGAGTTCTACCAACACACCAAAAATAGCCAAAGCATTGAAGGCGAAAACCTATTTTTTTGCCGCCCTTACCATTCTTGGGAGAAAGGGCTGAATGAGAACACCAACGGACTCATCCGGCAATATTTCCCCAAACAAACCGATTTCCGAAACATCAGCGATCGGGAGATACGCAGGGTTCAAGATGAGTTGAACCACCGGCCAAGAAAAACACTTGGCTACGAAACGCCAAGTGTTTTATTCTTGAATCTGTTCCAACAACCGGTGCCCTGGTGTTGCACTTGAAATCCGAATCCAAGGAACTTTTTACGGCAAGCAGTAAAGCAACGCTAGCACAACCCTAAATAGTTTTGCCTCATTTCAAACAATGGGCCAACCAAATGCCCGCTGCCGTCAATATAAACGAACCGCCGACATGGAGGCATACGGATAATGCAGCAGCCACCCACCGCCCCTCCTGCATCATAGCCACCGTCTCAAGGGAAAAAAAGAGGACAATGTGGTCAGACTGCCTAAGAAACCGGTAATCAACAGCAAACGCCATTGAGGATCTGCAACCCATTCGGCACAAAATCCGATAAGCAAAGCCCCTATCCAGTTTGCAGCCAGCGTCCCCCAGCCCAAAAGCGGCGCAACGGGAAGCAGTAGACCAAGTATCCAACGCAACACCGCGCCGACAACCGCCCCTAGGGTGACCGGAAAAATATTTAAGAAGTTCATAATCAAATTAAAAACAAACTGAAATTACCGTACGCAAGGTTGTCTGAAAATAAAAATACCGATTTCTTCAAGCTTTTACAGACACACTTGCTTAGATTGCAACCAAAGTTCAAATTACTTTTTACCAAAGGTAACGATAAAACTGAAATAAACGATGAGTGTTATAATAAGTAAATTGTAGGTCGTCTGAAAAGGAGTAATCGACATGCCCCGACGCGTCTTTATCGTACACGGTTTTGAAGGCAATCCGCACGGCAACTGGTTTGACTGGCTCTCGGCACAAGTCCGCGCCGCAGGCTTCCAAGCCGACTCGCTGGCGATGCCCAATCCCGAACGGCCGACCGTTTCTTCTTGGCAGTTCGCCCTCGACCAACACATCGGCAAACCCGACGAAAGCACCTTCTTAGTCGGACACAGCCTAGGCTGCATCACCCTTCTGCACTTCCTCAGCCGTCAGCAGCCCGAAAAAATCGGCGGCTTAGTACTGGCGGCAGGATTCGCTGACCCACTGCCCCCTCTGCCCGTCCTTGATGCCTACATCAAAGGGGCCGCGCCCGAATTCGACATCCTGCGCAAAATCCAAATGCCTAAACACTGCATTGTCTCCGACAACGACACCCACGTTCCGCCCGAATTGACCTTGAGTATGGCGGAAAAACTCAAAAGCCCCGTTACCCACATCGCCAAAGGCGGACACCTGATGGCATCCGACGGCTTTCACAGAACTGCCGCAAGCTTGGGAAGTATTGAAACCGATGCTTACGGACTAGAATATCAGCCGTCAAGCACTTCAAATTTCACATTACAGGGCATCTGCCCGCAAAAAAACGAATCGACATTCTATCACCCTGCAATACCTGAATCCCGAATCCATCATGTCCGTCAACCATTACGAAAATTTCCCCGTCGGCTCGCTTGTCATGCCGCGCCGCCTGCGCAAGCCTACCCATGCCGTTTACGCTTTTGCGCGCACTGCGGACGACCTCGCCGATGAAGGCAATGCCGAGGCCGATGAACGCTTGCGCGCTTTGGACGAACTCAAATCCGAACTCGACCGCATACAGCGCGGTGAAGCGCCGCTGACCCCGCTAATGCAACGTTTGCAACGTGAAGCCATCGCGCCTTTTCAAGCTGCCGCTGCAGCCGTTTTTACGATCTTTTTGTCCGCATTCAGTCAAGATGTTGTCAAAACCCGTTATCAGGATTTTGGCGACCTGATCGATTACTGCCGCCGTTCCGCCAATCCGGTCGGGCGCATTATGCTGCACCTGTACGGACAAACCGACGAAGTCAGCATCGCCCAAAGCGACGGCATCTGTACCGCATTGCAACTCATCAACTTTTGGCAGGACGTTGCCGTCGATTGGCAGAAAGGCCGTGTTTATATCCCTCAGGACGACTTGCAAAAAAATTTAACGTCAGCGAAGCGCAAATCGCCGAAGGTAAAGCAGATTTTGCGTTCCAAAGACTGATGGCGTATGAATGCAACCGCGCGTTCCAAATGCTCAAAGGCGGTTCGCCCTTGGGTAAAAACGCTGAAAGGCCGTTTGGGATTTGAATTGCGGATGATTATTGTCGGCGGACAACTGATTTTTGCAGAAACTGGACGGCTGCAAATACGATATGTTTACACAACGCCCTATTTTTGGATAAAAAAAGATTGGCTGATTATTTTGAAACGGGCATTCTTGAAGAAATAAACCGGCCGGCGCAAAAGGTCGCCTGAAAACTCAGCTTCAAGGCTGTTTTTCAGACGACCTCATCACAGCCCTCTCATCAAATGTATCTTGAAAAAAATAGTTACCTTATCCTCGTTTGTAGTGAGAATACATCGCCAACCTAATCAATAATTTCAAATCGTAAAAAAATTATTCTCTTTGAACTTGGCAAGGCAACGTCCTACTTGTTAAACCCGCCATAAACTCATTTACTTGGGATATACATAAATCAAACGTTGTCTGAAAGCCTGACGGTTTTCAGACAACGTTTAATATATGATCTATTGAAACGCCGACATTCGACTTAAGCCACTGCCTGCCGCCATTGCGCCAAAAGCTGCTTCAATACCTCAGGCTGATCGTGTCCGTTGCGGATAGCGGCTTCCAACCATTTACACGCTTCATCTGCATCATGCGCTATGCCCGTTCCGTTAAAAATAAAGGCAGGCAAGATTGTATTGCGCCATTGCATCATGGTTTAGTGCCGCTTTTTTTCGAACCATTCTGCCGCCTTGGCATAATTCTGTGCCGTACCGTGTCCGTTGTAATACATCATGCCCAAATTGGTCTGCGCCTTCCCATGACCCAATAAAGCCGAACGTTCATACAGCCTCAACGCTTCCGAATGATCGGGATGGCGGTTCAAACCATAATGCGCGGCAAACGCCTGCTGATAAAGTTGCTCTGCTTCCTGCTTCTTCAAAGCTTTTTCTTTTGCTTCAGCATATTCCTCAGACTTATTGCCCAAGGCAATATCGGCAAGTAGTTTCTGATGTGCCTGCATATTTCCTTTATCCGCTGCCTGACGGTAATAGCGCCGTGCCTTCATAGGGTCGGGAAGCACACCCAGACCATAACGGTAAATATCGCCCAAAAATCCTTAAGGCTTCGGAATGCTGCTGTGCAGCCGCTTTTTCCGCATACGCATGAGCCTTGCCGGTATTGCGTTCCACCCATTTTCCCAATAGGTAAATTTCTGCCAATCTTACCTGTGCGTCGCTGCTGCCTCCTCTTGCCGCAGCCTTCAAACGGTGTATGGCCTCTATCGGATCAGTTTCCAGCAGTAAATCCGCCAACATGGTTTGTGCGGCAGCAATCCCGCTATCAGCTGCATGGCGCAGATGAACGACGGCAAGCTGCTTGTTCGGTTCGGTTCCCTGTCCCAATTTATATTGCAATCCAAGCTGCCAATGTGCTGCAGGAAAATCTTGCTCCGCAGCTTGTCGGTAAAACAAATGTGCCTGAGCAAAATCGGGAGGCGAGGCATATTGATGGTGTTGCGCTAAAAAGTATAATGCCTGCGGATGATGCTGAGCGGCAGCCATGTGCGCCCATTGCAACGCCTCTTCATGCCGCCCACCGTCATGCAAACTCCGCATCAGTTTAAGCTGGGCATGGATAATACCTTCTTCAGCCAGCTCCTTGTAAGCCGCCATCAATGTATTGAAAGGCATGCCTTGTGATTCTTGAATCTGGAGCAGATTGTATCGAGCATAAGGATGCCCGCTTCCCGCCGCCTGCTGCATCAGTCTGATACCTGCCTGCCTATCCGCCGAAATCCCTAATCCCTGCAACAGACAGCCTGCAAGTTGAAATGCGGATTCCGCATGCCCGGCTTGCGCAGCCTGACGCAACAAAGGAACGGCTGCTTCAAAATCAGGAGGTGTCCTAACCAAATGTGAAATTGCTTCCCTGTAAAATGTGTCAGCGGTATTCATTTTTATAATCCGATTTATCTAAAATGCGCCGGATAATTAATTTTTTTCTTGTTTTATGCTATACAAACCAACCGGCGGCCAAGTCGCGCAAGTTTATCAGAATTTTGCCCCCTTGTTTATTCTATTATAATAATTCTTTTATTCTCAAATATATAATACGGTAAAGTGTCGTCTGAAAAAGACGGTAAACTCGTTTATAATACGATTTTTTTCTTTCAGGCCGTTTTAACCATGAAAAAGGTTGAAAAAAACGTATTGGTGCTGCACAGCGCAAAACAGATGTTCGACTTGGTCGATAAAGTTGAGGACTATCCAAACTTTCTCCCATGGTACAGTAAAACCGAAGTCATAGAGCGCAAAGATAAGGAACTCAAAGCGCGACTGTTCATGGACTATATGGGTGTGCGTCAATCTTTTTGCGACACACAACCACAACATTCCCGGCTCGGAAATCCGTATGGACTTGCTGGAAGGCCCTTTCAAAACCTTGCGCGGTACATGGAAGTTTATCGATTTGGGCGGTGATATGTGTAAAATCGAATTTCGTTTGGAATATGATTTTTCCAATATGCTGCTTTCTACCGTCATTTCCCCCGTATTCAACCACCTCTCCGGTACGCTGGTCGATGCATTCGTCAAAGAGGCAGACAGACGCTATGCTTGAAATCGAAATTGTTTACGGAACGGCTGAAAAAAACAGATATTGCGCTCAATCCGTATTGAGCAAGGAGCAACCGCAAGGACGGCTGTGCGTCAAAGCGGCTTGGATAAAGATTTTCCTGAATTGGATTTGAATGCGGCCCCTTTGGGTATTTTTGGGAAAAGAGTCAAAGATGACGTTTTGTTGCGCGACCGAGACCGTATCGAGATATACCGCCCTTTACTGATTGACCCGAAAGAAGCAAGACGCAAACGGGTCGGTAAAACCAAATAAAATGCTTGAAAAGGTCGTCTGAAAACCGTTTGCTGTTTTCAGACGACCTCTCTTTGAGGAAACACAATGTCAAATAAAATCAAAATGATTGTAGGACTGGGAAATCCCGGTTCGGAATACGAACAAACGCGCCACAATGCCGGATTCTGGTTTATCGACGAATTGGCATGGCAATATAAAAGCTACTTTAAAAGAAGAAAAAAAATTCTTCGGCTCAGTAGCCCGCATCAGCATATCCGGCTCAGACTTATGGCTTTTAAAACCTTCAACATTTATGAACCGCTCCGGTCAGGCAGTAGCCGCGCTGGCGCAATTCTACAAAATCAAGCCTGAAGAAATCCTGGTCGTCCATGACGAACTGGATATACCGTGCGGCAGGATAAAATTTAAATTGGGTGGGGGAAACGGCGGTCATAACGGCTTAAAAGACATTCAGGCACGCTTGGGAACGCCTGATTTTTACCGCCTGCGCTTGGGTATCGATCATCCGGGAGACCGAAATCTGGTTGTCGGCTATGTCCTGAATAAACCCAGCCCGGAACACAGGCAGCAAATTGATGAAGCCATCAATAAATCATTAAAAGCCGTTCCCATGCTGTTAGCCGGAGAATGGGAAGAAGCCGTACGTTTTTTACACAGCAAATAAATTTCAGACGACCTTTGGGAGCAAACAATGAATGAGCTTCTAGAATTAATTCAAACAGAATCTGTCGGAACGGTAGAAGAAACACTGGACTTTTTTTCTTATACGAATGCAGCTTGGACGAAGCACCGACCATTGAAGAAGTCAAACTATGGCGTGATGAACTGGACAAACGGGGGGATAAATTTATCCGTTTGTCCGCCATCTGCCAAAAATGGCTGGATGAGGAAACACAATGAAACTGCCTTTGAATAAGTTTACCTTGTTAGCAGCAGCTTGGTTTGCAGCAAGTATTTACGCATTACTTTTTCAAAGAGTCCGGCAATGCGCCCCCTCCCTTTCCCAATTTCGACAAGGTTGCCCATTTCATTACGTTCTTTGCACAAACATGGTTAATAGCCAAAATCTTTTTAGCCGAGCAAAAACACGTGCCTTATAAAAAACTATTGATATTCGCCTTATTGTTTGCCTTCTTTAGCGAATGGGCTCAAGCAACGTTTACAACGACAAGGGAAGGCTCACTTGGAGACGGAATAGCAGATATGCTTGGCACAATGGCTGCCTTATGGTTTGCCAAAAAGGTAGAGACTGCAAAATTACAGAATCAAAAAGCCTATCTGATGCCATATTCGAATACTGAAAACTTCTTAGGCAGTCTATAAAATAAAAAACCGATTCCCCATATGGAATCGGTTTTTTTACAAGGAAAAATTACAGGGCATCTTTCAATGCTTTACCGGCACGGAATTTAGGAGTTTTAGCAGCAGCGATGGTCAGAGGCTCGCCGGTTTTAGGGTTGCGGCCTTGACGTTCTGCGCGTTCGCCAACGTAGAAAGTACCGAAACCGACCAGAGTTACGGTGTCGCCTTTTTTCAGAGCGTTGGTTACAGCATTGGTAGTGGCATCCAGAGCTTTTTGGGCGGCAGCTTTAGAAATGCCGGCTTCTTGAGCAATTGCTTCGATCAATTCAGACTTATTCACAATCAGTCCCTTCCTATCGTTGAAAAATAATGAAATGCCCGAATACTCGGGGCTTCGTACTTTTGAGTACCTTTGCGCTTTATAGCAATTCTGAAAATACCGTGTCAAGCAAAAAAATGCGGAATTGCCCTATTTTACAGGCTTTCAAGGCAAACCCGCATCTTTTGCAACACATTTTTTACAAAATCAGTGTTTGGTCGCTTTCGCCCTTGACTTAGGCTTGGCGGCTTCAACCTGCGCCTCTTCGGTACTTAAAGGCGCAACCCAAGGTGTCGGCTGGCTTTCCAAGCCCAAAGCGAGGACTTCGTCTATCCATTTGACCGGATGGATGGTCAGGCCGGTTTTCACGTTTTCAGGGATTTCTTCCAAGTCTTTGACGTTGTCTTTCGGAATCAGGACGTGTTTGATGCCGCCGCGCAAGGCAGCCAACAGTTTTTTTCCTTCAAACCGCCGATTGGCAAAAACTTCGCCGCGCAGGGTGATTTCGCCTGTCATTGCCACATCGGCGCGCACCGGAATTCTGGTAAAGGCAGACACCATCGCCAAAGTCATGGCAATACCTGCGCTCGGACCGTCTTTCGGCGTTGCACCTTCGGGAACGTGAACATGGATGTCTTTTTTTCTCGTAAAAAAATCAGGAGCCAAACCCACTGATTCTGCACGGGAACGGACAACAGACCATGCCGCGGACACAGATTCCTTCATCACGTCGCCCAACTGGCCGGTACACTGAATCACGCCCTTGCCCGGCAACGCCACGGCTTCGACAGTCAGCAATTCGCCGCCGACTTCCGTCCACGCCAAACCGGTAACCTGTCCGATGCGGTTTTCACTTTCGGCAACGCCGTAATCGAAGCGGCGCACGCCCAAGTAGTCATGCAGGTTTTTTTCTCATTGACTTTAACCGCCTTAGGCTTGGCCTTGCTGGTTTTCTTGGTTTCAGACGACCTCTTCTTATCTTCGTTCAAGGTAATCTGCATCACCACCTTACGGCAGATTTTAGCAATCTCGCGGTCGAGCGAACGTACACCGGCTTCACGGGTGTAATAACGGATGATATCGCGTACCGCGCTTTCTTCGACCACCAATTCGCCCTCTTTCACGCCGTTGCGTTTCATTTGCTTCGGCACGAGATACTGCATGGCGATATTGATTTTCTCGTCTTCGGTATAGCCGGACAAACGGATGATTTCCATACGGTCAAGCAACGGAGTCGGGATGTTCAAGCTATTAGATGTGGCGATAAACATCACATCGCTCAAATCGTAATCCACTTCCGCATAATGATCGGCAAACTTGTTGTTTTGCTCAGGATCGAGCACCTCAAGCAACGCGCTGGCAGGATCGCCTCGGAAGTCGCTGCCCAATTTGTCGATTTCGTCGAGCAGGAACAGCGGATTCTTCACGCCTGCTTTAGCCATGTTTTGCAGGATTTTTGCCGGGCATGGAGCCGATATAGGTGCGGCGGTGGCCACGGATTTCGCTTTCGTCGCGCACGCCGCCCAAAGCCATGCGGACGTATTGGCGGCCTGTTGCTTTGGCAATGGATTCGCCCAAAGAGGTTTTACCCACCCCCGGAGGACCGACCAAACACAGAATCGGACCTTTGAGCTTGTCCATACGTTTTTGGACGGCAAGGTATTCCAAAATCCGTTCTTTTTACTTTTTTTCCAAGCCATAGTGGTCGGCGTTCAACACCAAATCGGCTTTTGGCGATGTCTTTTGCTGACGCGGGATTTTTTTCTTCCACGGCAGCTCAAGCAAAAGTATCGATGTAGTTGCGCACGACAGTGGATTCCGCAGACATAGGCGGCATCATTTTTGAGCTTTTTTCAGTTCGGACAGGCATTTCTCTTCGGCTTCTTTGGTCATGCCCGCTTCTTTGATTTTTTTGCTTCCAACGCATCCAGTTCGCCGCGTTCGTCTTCTTCGCCCAATTCTTTCTGAATCGCTTTCACTTGCTCGTTCAGATAATACTCGCGCTGGGATTTTTTTCCATCTGGCGTTTGACACGGCCGCGGATGCGTTTTTTTCGACCTGCATGATGTCCAGTTCAGATTCCAACTGGGCAAGCAGAAACTCCATACGGCCGATAATGCCGAAGGTTTCCAAAATCTGCTGACGCTGCTCCAGTTTCAACTGCAAATGCGCCGCAATCGTGTCCACCAAACGGCTGTTATCATCGATACCGTTGATGGTATTGATGATTTCGGCAGGGATTTTTTTATTTAACTTGGCATATTGGTCAAACTGGGTAAGCAGCGTGCGGCGAATGGCTTCAATATCGGGATTGTCCGCATCCGCATACTCGTTGACAGCTTCGACATGGGACAGGAACAACCCGCCGCTCTCTTCAATGGTCAACACCCTGCCGCGCCGGATACCTTCGACCAACACTTTTACCGTGCCGTCAGGCAGCTTCAACACCTGCAAAACCTGCGCGACAGTACCCGTACGGTGCAAATCGGACGCAGTCGGATCTTCGGTGTTCGGGTCGATTTGCGCCAGCAAAAAAATACCGGATCGTCATTCGCCATTGCCGCTTCCAATGCCGCAATGGATTTCGGGCGGCCCACAAACAGCGGCAACACCATGTGCGGATAAACGACGACATCGCGTAAAGGCAAGGTTGCCAGTGCGCTGTATTCCTCAAAATGTTTTTCTTTTGTCGGCATATTGTTCTCTACTTGGTAATAAATTCGGAATGTGGCTTAAATTGGGATGGAAAAAGCGTATTTCAAGACTTGAAAAAAAGCCGATGTACGCTTCTATTTTTTTATCGGCAACTTTTTGCGATAAAATACACGCCGTTCGAGGTCGTCTGAAAGGCTGGAACTTTTCAGACGACCTCTCGGCATACAGCACATCAGGAGTCAGCCATGACCGACCAAACCTCACTCATCGAATTCCCCTGCCAATTCCCCCATCAAAGTCATGGGCAACGCGCATCCCGAATTTGAAAAAAAATATCTTGGAAACCGTCCGCCAGCACGCGCCCGATACCGAACCCCACCACATCACCACCCGCCAGAGCAGCAAGGGCAACTATACCGGCGCAACCGTCAAAGTAAACGTCGAAAGCAAAGAGCAACTGGACAAAATCTACCGCGCCCTGACCGATCACGAAATGGTGAAAGTGGTGTACTGATATGAAAATCGTGCAGAAAGGCATGGTCGAGTACCAACCGACTTTCGAAGCCATGAAAGCGTTCAACGCAGCCCGCGACGAACATACCGAAGACGAATTATGGGTGGTCGAGCATCCGCCCGTCTTCACACAAGGCCTGGCAGGCAAACCGGAACACCTCCTGATCCGCGACGACATACCCGTCGTCCAAATCGACCGGGGCGGACAAATCACTTATCACGGTCCCGGCCAGTTGGTCATTTACACCATGATCAACTTCAAACGCCGCAAAACCAGCGTCCGCAACATCGTCTCCACGCTTGAAAACAGCATCATCGCCACGTTGGCGGAATACGGAATCGAAGCGGCGGCAGACCCGAAACGCCCCGGCGTTTATGTCGGCGAGCGCAAAATCGCCTCACTCGGCTTGCGCATCAAAGACGGTTCCGTCTATCACGGCCTGGCATTAAACGTAAACATGGACTTAAGCCCGTTTACCCACATCAACCCCTGCGGCTATGCCGGCATGGAAATGACACAAATCGCGGATTTTTGTCCAACCCTGTCCCACCTTGGACGAGGTTGCACAAAAACTGACCGCACACCTCGAGACACAACTCACACCGAAAGCGAACAATTAATGAGCGAAATCAAAGTTGACGATCCCAAACGCGGCGTCAAACTCAAAGGCGCGGATAAAACCGCCCGAATCCCCATCAAAGTCGTCCCCCTTCAGGAAAAACTGAAAAAAAGCCCGAATGGATACGCGCCAAGCTGCCGTCACGTAAATTCTTTGAAATCAAAGACATTTTGCGCGAACAAAAAAATGCACACCGTTTGCGAAGAAGCCTCCCTGCCCGAACATCGGCGAATGCTTCAGCAAAGGCACAGCGACCTTCATGATTATGGGCGACATTTGTACCCGTCGCTGTCCGTTCTGCGACGTAGGACACGGCCGCCCGAATATGCTCGACCCCGACGAACCGAAAAACCTCGCAGAATCCGTCAAAGCCATGAACCTGCGTTACGTCGTCATCACTTCTGTCGACCGCGACGATTTGCGCGATGGCGGCGCACAACACTTCGCTGACTGCATCAAAGCCATCCGCGAAACCAGTCCGAACACCAAAATCGAAATCCTCGTTCCCGACTTCCGCGGCCGCTTGGACATCGCGCTGAAAATCCTTGCCGAAACCCCGCCCGACGTGATGAACCACAATTTGGAAACCCATCCGAGCCTGTACAAAAAAGCCCGTCCGGGTGCCAACTATCAACACTCCCTCGACCTGCTGCGCCGCTACAAAGAAATGATGCCGCACATCCCGACCAAATCCGGCATCATGGTCGGCTTGGGCGAAACAGACGAGGACGTGCGCGAAATCATGCGCGATATGCGTGCCAACAATATCGAAATGATTACCATCGGCCAATATCTGCAACCTTCAGACGGCCACCTGCCCGTCTTGCGCTACGTCACGCCCGACCAGTTCAAAATCTTCGAAAAAGAAGCGTACGAACTGGGCTTCACCAACGCCGCCATCGGCGCTATGGTCCGCTCAAGCTACCATGCCGACGAGCAGGCTGCCGAAGCATTACGCGAAAGTCATGGTGGCGGTTGCGGTCATCATTGATAAATGGAAAAGACGTAAGTAATTTTAGTATTGCTTACACTGTTCGCTTTTTTGCATGACTGTTTTAAAAAGCTCTAACAACTTAATCATTTTCTGTAAAAAAGGTCGTCTGAAATTTTCAGACGACCTTTTTTCATTTCATCAACAGCCTAGTGGAATCAATCCAGCTTTTTTTAAAAGTGACGGCGTCGTTCCAGTTCGCTCAGGTAACGCTTGCGCAGACGGATGGACTGCGGCGTGATTTCAACGAGCTCGTCATCGTCGATAAACTCGACCGCGCCTTCCAGCGTCAGCTTGATCGGGGTAGTCAGGCGCACGGCTTCGTCAGTGCCGCTGGCGCGAATGTTGGTGAGTTTTTTACCTTTGAGCGGGTTGACCACCAAATCATTGTCGCGGCTGTGGATGCCGATAATCATGCCTTCGTAGATTTTGTCGTTGGGCGACACGAACATACGGCCGCGGTCTTCCAGATTCCACAAGGCATAGGCGACGGCTTCGCCTTGCTCTTGGGAAATCAGTACGCCGTTGTGGCGGCCGGGCATATCGGGCTTCACGGGCGCGTAGTCGTCAAACACATGGCTCATCAGGCCGACACCGCGCGTCAGGGTCATGAATTCGCCTTGGAAACCGATCAAGCCGCGCGCGGGAATATGGTATTCGAGGCGGGTACGGCCGTTGCCGTCGCTTTCCATATTGGTCAGTTCGCCGCGGCGGCGGCCGAGCTCTTCCATTACCGCGCCTTGGTTTTTCGTCCGGTACGTCCACGGTCAGGTTTTCATAAGGTTCGCATTTTTGACCGTCGATGTCGCGGTACACGACGCGCGGCTTGCCGACAGCCAGTTCAAAACCTTCGCGGCGCATGTTTTCCAACAAAATGGTCAGGTGCAGTTCGCCGCGTCCGGATACGCGGAACACGTCGGCATCGGCGGTATCTTCCACGCGCAGGGCGACGTTGGTCAGCAATTCTTTTTTTGAAGACGGTCGCGGATTTGGCGGCTGGTCACGAATTTGCCTTCGGTACCCGCCAGCGGGCTGGTGTTCACCATAAAGTCCATGGTCAGCGTCGGTTCGTCCACGCTCAACATCGGCAAGCCTTTGGGGTTGTCTTTGTCGGTGATGGTTACGCCGATACCGATGTCTTCGATACCGGAAATAATCACGATGTCGCCAGCTTCGGCTTCTTCAAGCGGTACGCGTTCCAAAACCTTTGAAACCCAAAAGCTGGTTGATGCGGCCTTGGGCGATTTGCTGGTCATGGTTCATGACGGCAACGACTTGACCGGGTTTGATACGTCCGTTCAGGATACGACCGATACCGAGGCGGCCGGTGTAGTTGTCGTAGTCAAGCTGGGAAATTTGCAGTTGCAGCGTTTCGTCCGCGCTGCCGCTCGGTGCGGGTGTGTGTTTTAAGATGGTGTCGAACAGCGGACGCATGTCGTTGCTCTCGTCGGTTTCCTCCAGTTTGGCGAAACCGGAGAGACCGGAAGCATAGACTATCGGGAAGTCCAATTGCTCGTCGGTTGCGCCCAAGTTGTCGAAGAGTTCGAAAGTTTGGTCGATGACCCAGCTCGGACGGGCGGACGGTTTGTCGATTTTTATTGATGACGACGATCGGTTTCAGCCCCAAAGCCAAGGCTTTTTTTGGTCACGAAACGGGTTTGCGGCATCGGGCCTTCCTGCGCATCCACCAACAATACGACGCAGTCCACCATACCCAAAACGCGCTCCACCTCGCCGCCGAAGTCGGCGTGTCCCGGAGTGTCGACGATGTTGATGTGGTAGCCTTCGTAATCGATGGCGGTGTTTTTGGCGAGGATGGTAATGCCGCGTTCTTTTTCAAGGTCGTTGCTGTCCATCACGCGTTCGTCAATCTGCTGGTTGGCGCGGAATGTACCGGATTGGCGCAGCAGTTGGTCAACTAATGTGGTTTTGCCGTGGTCGACGTGGGCGATGATGGCAATGTTGCGAATTTGTTTCATGGTGATATGTATTTCAAATGATTTTTATCAAAAAGTAACTCGCAATTATATCACGGTTCATCTTATCGGACGGAGGGGTAGTAGATTAAATTTGAATCGGTACGGCGTTTGTCCTGGTTCAACCGTCATTCACTATATGCGTACTGCGGCACAGTTTGACGATATAGTGGATTAACTTTAAACCAGTACGGCGTTACCTCGCCTTAGCTCAAAGAGAACGATTCTCTAAGGTGCTGAAGCACCAAGTGAATCGGTTCCGTACTATCTGTACTGTCTGCGGCTTCGTCGCCTTGTCCTGATTTAAATTTAATCCACTATAAAAGCATTTGAGAATAATTAATAATAAAATTTGATTGGGTTTTGTAATTTATTTGCTTTTTATTTATGGTTAAAGAGTGTAAATATTTTTTTGAATGTTGAAATGGATTCTTAATACCAATGGCAACAAATATCTATATAAAAACAAGATATTGAATTTTTCAGACGACCTTTTAAGGCTTCTGTTTCTTTTTGATAATTGTTTGTATTTTTAAATAGAAAAATTTGTCAAGCGTCAGGCTTTTTTGCATACAATTCAGCCATCAAGAAACAACACGCAATGTTTTTTACAGACACTTTACAATTTCAAAGAAAGAGAAAGAATTATGCAAGGTAATCAAGCTGTTATAGATTATATGAACGAACTGTTATCCGGCGAGCTGGCTGCACGCGATCAATACTTCATCCACTCACGCCTGTACTCCGAATGGGGCTACAACAAACTGTTCGAACGTCTGAATCATGAGATGGAAGAAGAAACTACCCACGCCGAAGACTTCATCCGCCGTATCCTGATGCTGGGCGGTACACCTAAAATGACCCGTGCCGAACTGAACATCGGTACCGACGTGATCTCCTGCCTGAAAGCGGATTTGAACACCGAATACGAAGTGCGCGATGCATTGAAAAAAGGCATCAAACTGTGCGAAGAAGCACAAGACTACGTTACCCGTGATTTGATGATTGCCCAGTTGAAAGACACTGAAGAAGATCACGCGCACTGGCTGGAACAACAACTGCGCCTGATCGAACTCGTCGGCGAAGGCAACTACTACCAAAGCCAACTGTAATTAAGCGTATAAGGAGCTGAAAATGAAAGGCGATCGCTTAGTTATCCGCGAATTGAATAAAAAAACTTGGGCTTGCTCTTGAGTTACCATCAACCAATATTTCCTGCATGCCCGCATTTTGAAAAACTGGGGCTTTGAAGAATTGGGCGAACATTTCTTCAAACAGTCCATCCGCGAAATGAAATCCGCAGACGATTTAATCGAGCGTATTTTTGTTCTTGGAGGGTCTGCCTAACCTGCAAGAATTGGGCAAACTGCTGATTGGCGAATCAACCGAGGAAATCCTGACCTGCGATTTAACAAAAGAACAGGAAAAAAACACGATGCCCTCGTCGCTGCCATCGCCATCGCGGAACAACAGCAAGACTACGTCAGCCGTGATTTGTTGGAAAAACAAAAAGACATCAACGAAGAACACATCGACTGGCTCGAAACCCAGCAGGAGCTGATCGGCAAAGTCGGTTTGCCGAACTACCTGCAAACAGCGGCGCAAGAGGACTAAAAACACAAACCACTGCCAAATATAGCAGTCCCTGCACCCATAAACGGCATATCTTTTTCGGATATGCCGTTTTTTCTTTCATCAAGCTCGTCTGAAAAAAACAGTATTTCAGTTTTTTTCAGACGACTTACCTTCTTCTAAAGAATATGTAACCCCATGAAACCCCAACCCCTATACAAAAAGCCCTGAAAACCGGACAAGTTTTTCAGGGCTTAATTTTACATTCTACACTTGTTTACACGCTAAAGGCTTGAAAAAAATAAAATGTAGTTTTAAGTAATAACTGTTCTCATTGATGTAAGTCAAAAAAACATCGGGTATGCATTCACATCTCCGCCAATCGTTACACTTCATAGAGCTAAAGTGCTATTCTGCAAAGGTAAATTTCTTCTACCTATAAATTCTATCTGACAAATTAGGAGCTTGATATGTCAACCGATGTACAGCAACGCCCCTGCCGCTTGGGAAGGTTTTGTCGGCGGTAATTGGGAAACCAATGTCGACGTGCGCGATTTTATTCAGAAAAACTACACGCCTTATGAAGGCGATGCGTCTTTCCTCGCGCCTGCGACCGAGGCGACGACCAAACTGTGGGCGGACGTGATGGAAGGCATCAAAGTCGAAAACCGCACACACGAACCTTACAAAATCGACGCGCAAGTCGTGTCCGGCATTACCAGCCATGCACCGGGCTATATCGATAAAGATTTGGAAACCATCGTCGGCCTGCAAACAGATGAGCCTCTGAAACGCTCGATCATGCCGTTCGGCGGTTTGAAAATGGTACAAGACGCGTGCAAAGTGTACAACGTCGAGTTGAACCCCGAAGTCAGCGAAATCTTTACCAAATACCGTAAAACCCACAACCAAGGCGTGTTTGACGTTTATACGCCCGACATCCGCCGTTGCCGCAAATCCGGTGTGATCACCGGTTTGCCGGATGCTTACGGTCGTGGTCGCATCATCGGCGACTACCGCCGCGTGGCATTGTACGGTATCGACTTCTTGATGAAAGACAAACTCAACCAGTTCAACTCGCTGCAAGCCGATTTGGAAAACGGCGTGGACTTGGAAGAAGTTATCCGCCGCCGCGAAGAAATCAACGAACAATACAAAGCCTTGGGTCAAATGAAAGAAATGGCTGCTTCTTACGGCTACGACATTTCCGGCCCTGCGAAAAATGCGCAAGAAGCCATCCAATGGACTTACTTCGGCTATCTTGCCGCCGTTAAATCGCAAAACGGCGCCGCCATGTCGTTCGGCCGCGTGTCTTCATTCTTGGATATCTACATCGAGCGCGACCTGAAAAACGGCGTAATTACCGAAACCCAAGCGCAAGAATTTATCGACCATTTGGTGATGAAACTGCGTATGGTCCGTTTCCTGCGTACGCCCGAATACGACCAACTCTTCTCCGGCGACCCGATTTGGGCAACCGAATCCATCGGCGGTATGGGTTTGGACGGCCGCACGCTGGTAACGCGCACCAACTTCCGTGTGCTGCACACCTTATACAACATGGGTCCATCTCCCGAACCGAATATTACCGTGTTGTGGTCCGAACAACTGCCGCAAGGCTTTAAAGAATTTTGCGCCAAAGTGTCCATCGACACCTCATCCATCCAATATGAAAACGACGATTTGATGCGTCCGGACTTCAACAGCGACGACTACGCCATTGCCTGCTGCGTCAGCCCGATGGTGGTCGGCAAACAAATGCAGTTCTTCGGCGCACGCGCCAACTTGGCGAAAACCCTGCTGTACGCAATCAACGGCGGCGTGGACGAAAAATCCAAAGACCAAGTCGGTCCGAAAACCGAACCGATTATGGACGAAGTCTTGGACTACGACACTGTCTTTGCGCGCATGGACAAATTCATGGATTGGTTGGCAACCCAATACGTTACCGCGCTGAACATCATCCATTACATGCACGACAAATACAGCTACGAAGCCGCGTTGATGGCGCTGCACGACCGCGACGTGAAACGCACTATGGCTTGCGGTATCGCCGGTTTGTCTGTGGCCGCCGACTCACTGTCCGCCATCAAATACGCCAAAGTCAAACCGATTCGTGATGAAAACGGTATTGCCGTCGACTTTGAAATCGAAGGCGAATATCCGCAGTTCGGTAACAACGACGACCGCGTGGACGATATTGCCTGCGATTTGGTGGAACGCTTCATGAAAAAAGTGGCGACCCACAAAACTTACCGCAACGCAACGCCGACCCAGTCCGTGTTGACCATTACCTCCAACGTCGTATACGGCAAAAAAACCGGCAATACGCCGGACGGCCGACGCGCAGGCGCACCGTTCGGTCCAGGTGCCAACCCGATGCACGGCCGCGATGTCAACGGCGCCGTCGCTTCGCTGACTTCCGTAGCCAAACTGCCGTTCGAGTTTGCCAAAGACGGTATTTCCTACACCTTCTCCATCGTGCCGGGTGCATTGGGTAAAGACGAAAATTCTCGCGAACGCAACCTCGCAGGCCTGATGGACGGTTACTTCCACCACGAAGAAGGAGAAGTGGAAGGCGGCCAACACCTGAACGTCAACGTATTGACCCGCGAAACGCTGGAAGACGCGATGAACAATCCGGACAAATATCCGCAACTGACCATCCGCGTGTCCGGTTACGCCGTACGCTTCAACTCGCTGACCCGCGAACAGCAGCTTGACGTGATTACCCGCACCTTTACACAAACCATGTAAAGCAAAGGGTTTACAGTAAACCAAGCCGGGGGACGGATTATCCGGAACCCGGCTTGATTTTGCCTGAAGCAATGGTTTGATAATATCAAAATCCAGTGGATTAACTTTAAATCAAAGCGACCGAAAACAGTACAATAGAGCTATCACTAAAAACGCGTTTACCTATTCCCAAACAATCCATAAACTTCCCACAACAGGGAACGCAATGCCCGCATATTAATCCAATAAGAAGAACCCTCTGCAACACAAAAAAACAAGTTTTCAGACGACCTCAATATCCGGTACATCAGACACCATGCAGACATCCATCTCCATCAACCCCGAAACACCCGCCCCCGCCAAAGACCTCGGACACCGCCATTACAACGGCAAAGGCATCATCCATTCCGTAGAATCCTGCGGCGCGGTGGACGGTCCCGGATTGCGCTACGTCCTCTTTCTGCAAGGCTGCCTCATGCGCTGCCTCTACTGCCACAACCGCGACACATGGGACTTGCACACCGAACAAGCCCAAGAAATGACCGTGCCCGAAGTCATGAAGCAAGTCATGTCCTACCGCCACTACCTGCGCGCCACAGGCGGCGGCGTTACCGCCACAGGCGGCGAACCGCTCCTGCAATACGAATTCGTGCGCGACTGGTTCACCGCCTGCCAAGAACACGACATCCACACCTGCCTCGACAGCAACGGCTACGCCCTGCATTACGATTCCATCCTTGACGACCTGCTAGACCACACCAACCTCGTCATGCTCGATTTAAAACAAATCGACCCCGAAATCCACAAAGTCCTCGTCGGCATCCCCAACACCAAAACCCTCAAATTTGCCCACTACCTCGCCGAACGCAAACAGCCCGCCCGCTTCCGCTACGTCGTTGTCCCAGGCTATACCGACGACGACCGTTCCGCCCACCTGCTTGGCGAATTCATCGCAGACATGGACAATATCGAAATGATCGAACTCCTTCCTTATCACGAACTGGGCGCGCACAAATGGGCATTGTGCGGCGACACCTACAAACTCACCGGCGTACACCCGCCTCCCAAAGAAACCATCCTCAAAAATCAAATCGATTTTTGGAAAGCTACGGCAAAAAAACATTATTTATTGAGTTCAAATCCAAAAAAAAGGTCGTCTGAAAATGAAATATTCGCTTTCAGACGACCTTTTAGCAATCTTCATTCATCCGAACATACAACTCATAAATCATATAATTCAGACAGTTAACGACAATTTATCCAAAACATGAAATAAAACCGAAATAAAACTATACTTTTTTTCTTAATTTATGCGATAATAGCTAAACAAATTCTTAGCTACTTTGATAACATCCCTTACGAGAACAGCACCATGTCAGACGAAAAAAGCAAAGCCCTAGCCGCCGCCCTTGCCCAAATTGAAAAAAACTTTGGCAAAGGCTCCATCATGAAAATGGACGGCAGCCAGCAAGAAGAAAACCTTGACGTCATCTCCACCGGCTCGCTCGGCGTGGACTTGGCACTAGGCGTCGGCGGTCTGCCGCGCGGCCGTGTCGTGGAAATCTTCGGCCCCGAATCCTCCGGTAAAACCACGCTCTGTCTTGAAGCCATCGCCCAATGCCAGAAAAACGGCGGTATCTGCGCCTTTATTGACGCCGAACACGCCTTCGACCCGATTTACGCCCGCAAACTCGGCGTTAAAGTAGAAGAACTCTACCTCTCCCAACCCGACACTGGAGAACAGGCTTTGGAAATCTGCGACACGCTGGTACGTTCCGGCGGCGTGGACATGGTTGTCGTTGACTCCGTAGCGGCCCTCGTACCCAAAGCCGAAATCGAAGGCGAAATGGGCGACAGCCACGTTGGCCTGCAAGCCCGCCTGATGAGCCAAGCCTTGCGCAAGCTCACCGGCCACATCAAACGCACCAACACACTGGTTGTCTTCATCAACCAAATCCGTATGAAAATCGGCGTGATGTTTGGCAGCCCCTGAAACCACCACCGGCGGTAACGCCCTCAAATTCTACGCTTCCGTCCGCCTCGACATCCGCCGCACAGGACAAATCAAAAAAAGGCGACGACGTTATCGGCAACGAAACCAAAGTCAAAGTCATCAAAAAAACAAAGTCGCCCCTCCGTTCCGCCAAGCCGAATTCGATATCCTGTACGGCGAAGGCGTAAGCTGGGAAGGCGAACTGATCGACCTCGGCGTCAAATACGACATCGTTGAAAAAAATCAGGCGCATGGTACAGCTACAACGGCGCCAAAATCGGACAAGGCAAAGACAACGTCCGCGTATGGTTGAAAGAAAACCCGGAAATCGCTAACGAAATCGACGCCAAAAATCCGCGCCGCCGTGGGTATCAACGTTGATATTACCGAAGGCAAACTGGACGACACCGACGGCGAACGTCCTGAGGAATAAGCCTCTGCCTGTCTTTCAATAAAAAAATATGAAAGATCGTCTGAAAACGAATATAGCGTGTTCCGCTAAAAAGTTTTCAGACGACCTTTTTCGCATTCGACAGAAAAACATAGCCTTAAAAATGATAGAAATGCCTACATCGCCATTCCGATAAAGGTAGGCATCTGGAAATTAGGAATTACGGCAATTTTTTAAATGTTACCGAAGAAATAGCCAAGGTCTGGCTTTCCACCATAGCTTGTCCTCGCACAGGCATAGGAGAAAATAGCAACTTCCAAGTTAATCTTCTGTATTTTTAAAAAAATTTCAGAAATCCTGTTCCCTGTAACTTTTAATCTCCCTACACCTTAACCCGACACCCCGATTTCGCGCTTTCATATACTTTTTTTCCAGTAACCCCAGCACTTGAGCCACTTGGCGCGGCTGCACTACTGCGGAAGATTTGCCTTGCAGCGCGTCGTAAAGGTTTTCATAAAACGCTGCATAATTTCCGCTGACGCTTTCGATTTTCTTACGGACGACCGCCCCGTCGATTTCCGTGTGCAGGATGCCCCATTCGTCTTCCGGTTCACGGTTCCACGCTCCGACGGGTTGCGCGCCGCCGAGCAGCAAGGCTTCCTGGTTGTCGGCATTTTTGTTTGACGTATGAACCGCGTTTGCCGTGCAAAGTCATGAACGGCAAAGGTTCGCGGGCATATTTGCTTGCGGTCAGGGCGACTTTTTTTGCCGTCGGCGTAATAAAGCGCAATATAGAAATTGTCGTCGCTGAGCGCTCCTTCATGCTGATAGCGCACGTCGGCATAAAGTTCGTCAGGCATCCCGAAAATATCAACCGCCATATCCATGAGGTGTGAACCCAAATCGTACACCAGCCCTACACCCGCCTCGCCGGTTTCCTTCCAGCGTTTTTTGTTCAAAGCAGCCGCATAACGCTCGAAACGGAACTCCGCATCCACAATTTCGCCTAAAAGGTCGTCTGAAAGCAGCTTTTTGGCAGTCAGCGGCGCGCTGTCCCAGCGGCGGTTTTGGTAAACGGTCAGCAATACGCCCCTGCCGCTCGGCAAGTTCTGCCAATTCACGAGCTTGCGACGCCGTGGCGCACAACGGTTTTTCCACCACCACATTTTTACCCGCACGCAAAGCCTGAGCGGCAAAATCGAAATGCGTCTGGTTCGGCGTGGTCACGACCACTAAATCCACATCGTCGGTAAGCAACTCCTCAAACGAACGCACGGTCTACGCCTGCGGCAGGACTACCTGAGCTTTGTTGCCGCTGCGTTCAAACACGCGCACAACTTCAAACCACGCATCCGCACGCCAAAACGGCAGATGGAACACCTGCGCCGACATGCCGAACCCCGCCAATCCGATTTTGATTTTCTGCATAGCCAAACTCCTTTTCAGACGACCTCAAATTGCCGTATATCCGTTATAATACCGCACTTATTTCACACAGGCGGTCTGAAAAACAAAGTTGAAACGGCCGCCGCCGTTTAAGGAAAACCATGAGAAAAACCGCAACGCGGCTATGCCCGCCAAGACCGTGTCAAAGAACAAATCATGCGCGAACTGGCCGAGCTGGTCCGCACCGGCCTGAAAGACCCGCGCGCAGGCTTCATCACCATCAACGAAGTCGAAGTCACCCGCGATTACAGCCACGCCACCGTGTTCTACACCGTCCTCGACGACAGCACCCGCGACATCACCGAAGAAGCTTTGGAACACGCCAAAGGTCATTTGCGCAGCGAGCTGGCGAAACGCATCAAACTCTTCAAAACGCCGGAACTGCACTTCAAATACGACGAATCGCTCGAACGCGGCATGAGCATTTCCAGCCTCATCGACCAAGTGGCGGCGGAAAAGCCGGTGGAAGATTAAAAATAAAGCTCTTCTGAACACCCGGTATTAAAACCGAAGATCTGTTTCAGACGGCCTCCTTGCTCTGCTTTAGGATATATCCATGACCTTTCCCGAATTTCTATTGTTTTTAGTCTTTTTCTCCTATTGTGCCTGCTACGCTTTCAGTTTGCGCAAAGGGACAACTGTCTTTAATACCGCATCGGGCAACGAAATCCACATAGGTAAAAAAACGGGCATTACTCGGTTTGGCATGATGGAGACGGACAAATCCCTTCCGCATCACCGACCTAAACGGGCGGGAAGTACCTCTCTCCAAACCGCTGTTTCATGCCAGTTTCCGCCGTACCGGCGGCCGCATCACGCTTTTAAAGCAAGGCCGTCTGAAAAAAGGCAGCTACACAGTAGAAACACCAAATCCGCACAGCCACATCATCCTCAGAAAAACAATATCGGAAACGCCGATCATCCTACTCGGCACTTACATCTTATCCCTTTCCTTCCTTCTCCACTGACATGACCGCCAAACCCGCCAAACGCCCCGTCAACGGCGTCCTCCTGCTCGACAAGCCCGAAGGACTTTCCAGCAACACCGCCCTGCAAAAAGCCCGCCGCCTCTACAACGCCGAGAAAGCGGGGCACACTGGCGTGCTCGACCCTTTGGCGACTGGACTTTTGCCCGTCTGCTTCGGAGAAGCGACCAAGTTCGCCCAATACCTGCTGGATGCCGACAAAGCCTACACCGCCACGCTGAAACTCGGCGAAGCCAGCAGCACGGGGGACGCCGAAGGCGAAATCATCGCCACCGCCCGCGCCGATATTTCCTTAGCCGAATTTCAGACGGCATGCCAAGCCCCTGACAGGCAACATCCGCCAAGTACCGCCGATGTTTTCCGCCCTCAAACACGAAGGCAAACCGCTGTACGAATACGCCCGCAAAGGCATCGTCATCGAACGCAAACCGCGCGACATCACCATTTACGCCATCGATATTACCGAGTTTGACGCGCCCAAAGCCGTCATCGACGTACGTTGCAGCAAAGGCACCTACATCCGCACCCTCAGCGAAGACATCGCCAAACACATCGGCACGTTCGCCCACCTGACCGCCCTGCGCCGCACCGAAACCGCCGGTTTCACCATCCGCGAAAAGCCACACGCTCGACGCCTTGGCGGCATTCGACGAAACCGAACGCGACGCCCTGCTCCTGCCCTGCGACGTTTTAGTGCGGCACCTCCCCAAAATCGAACTGAACGACCGCGCCGTAGCCATGCTCAAATGCGGCCAACGCCCGCAGTTTACCGAGGACATCTCCGCCAATCAGCCCATCCGCGTTTACGACAGAAGCGGAACATTTATCGGCTTGGTGGAATACCAAAAAGAAATCGGTCGCCCTCAAAGCCCTGCGGCTGATGAATACGGCGAAAGAATGAAGAATCTGATTCTTAAGTGAAAATATAGAAAAGGTCGTCTGAAATATAGTTTTCAGACGACCTTTTCAGTTGAATTTCTTAAAAATATTGGCAGATTTGAAACAACCGTTCTAGCTCCCATGAAAAAAAGTCGTCTGAAAACCCTGTCATACCCGTTTTCAGACGACTTTTCGACTATTATCTCTATTGCCCTTGTTCCGTTTTCTTTTTTTGCGCGGACGGCGGCGGCGTTTCTTTTTCACACCTTCGTTGCCCTGCGCACGAGCATGGTTTGTCGTCATTTCATTGCGCAAACCTTCATCGGCATGCTGGAAACTGTTCCACCATTCGACCGTTTGGCGGTCAATCTCGCCCACTTCGCCGCGCAACACCAGAAAGTCGTAAGCAGCCCGGAAACGCTGCTGCGCGAGCAGGCGGTGCGGACGGGCGCCGCGCATCTGTTCGAATTGCGGTTGGAACTGCCAGATTTCCCGCATGGTCGCGGCAAAACGCTGCGGCACGCCCCAACCTTTTTTTCAACATCGCTCCGCAGGGATTCGATAGCGTCTGTCAGAGCAGGCGCAGGCTTTTGCCCCTGTGCCAGATTCCGTTGCCAGCGTCGGTTGACATCCGGCCACAATACGGCAGCCAAGACGAAGCCGACTGAAACCGATTTGTCCTGACGCAGCCGCTCGTCAGTGTTTTTCAGTGCAAGCGAAATAATGCGGTTTTCAGGCTTTTCCGCCGATTTTAACGAAGTCAAAAGCGGATGGATGTCGTCTGAAACACCCAAGCTGTTAAGTTTTTTCAAACATTCCCGCGCATGGCCGGAAAAACAGCAGCTTCATGATTTCGTCAAACAGGCGGGCGACAGGTTCGTGTTTCAGATGACCAGCATACTCCGGAATCGGAGCGGCAGTGGATTCTTCCACCGAAAAGCCAAGTTTGCCCGACAAGCGTACGGCGCGCAGGATACGGACAGGATCTTCACGATACCGCTCCGCAGCATCGCCCTATCATAACCAGGCTTCTGGCGGCTATATCGTTGACGCCGTTATGGAAATCCAAAAATTTCTTCGCGTATCGGATCGTAATACAACGCATTGCAGGTAAAGTCTCGGCGCATCGCATCTTCTTCTATGCTGCCATAAGTGTTGTCTTTCATAATCCTGCCGTGCGCGTTTTGCTGCACCTTGCCGCCGCCGCGGAATGTCGTTACTTCTATGGTTTCCGGACCTGTCATGACATGGACGATTTGAAAACGTCTGCCGATGATGCGGCTGCGGCGAAAAATTTTTTTCTCACCTGCTCCGGCGTAGCATCGGTGGCGACATCGAAGTCTTTAGGCTCTACACCCAACAGCATATCCCTGACCGCCCCACCTACGATATAGGCTTTGAATCCTTCCTCTTGCAAACGTTTGACGGTTTTTTTCCGCTGCAAAACTGATCATATCCGCGCTGATACGGTATTCTTCAGCGGGGATGATTTCTTTGCGAACCTCGGTTTGCCTGCTCTGTCTGCCGGACAAAAACTTTGTTCAGCCATTTTTTTCAACATATTCCTGATACTCTTTCTTGTTATCCTTCTGCCTGCAAACGGAAGCCACCGATGCGGGCGGGGCGTCATTATACCTTAAGTTGCGCTAACCTACGTCGTCTGAAGCCTTGCCGCCTCCGGCTGGCAGGCGCAGCAGTTTTAAATTACAATGAACCAAACTTATCCTTCCTGTCCGATGATGAAAAACCAACGTATTATCCTTATTCCTCGTCCTTGCCGCGACCGCCTGTTCAGACGGGTCTTCCGACAGCGTTACCGACAAATTCAAAAGCGAATTCCGCAAAGGTTTTGTCGAAGGCGCAACGGAGCAATGCGTTGCCAAAGTACCGAAAACAAGCCTGCTTTCGGAAGAAACCGTACTTCAAGTCTGTACCTGCACTGCTGAAAAAATGGCAGACCGCATTTCGGTGGAAGATATGTCTGCCATCCTGTCGGGCAATATCAGTGAAAACGTCAAAGAACAAATCAAACAGAGCACCACGGACTGTTTGAAAGAAACCGTCGGATTGGACGGCAAGCGCGCCGCTTCGGATAGCAAATAAGCCCCCTTCTTCAAACCTCGTCTGAACCTTCTTCGGACGTTTTTTTCAAAAATCATTCAAGAAATCGAGTTTGACATGACCACATTCGCGCAATTCCTTCCGGAACATTTACATCAAAACGCCCTGCCCGAACAATTAGGCAGCGTATTGGAATCCGTCATCTCCGCCTGCAGCGAAATCAGCGGAAAAGTCCGCCTCGGCGCACTTTCAGGCGTTTTGGGTATGGCAGGTACAGGCAACATCCAAGGTGAAGACCAAAAAAAACTCGACGTTATCGCCAACGATATTCTTATCCGTATCTTAAAAAGACAATCCGTCTGTTGCCGGTTTGGCAAGCGAAGAGGAAGACACTTTTTGTCACCGCCCATCCTGACGGACGCTATTTGGTTTTATTCGACCCGCTGGACGGCTCGTCCAACATTGATGTCAACATCTCCGTCGGCACAATTTTTTCCATTTTGGAGAAACCCGAAGGCGATTTGGAAACGGCGTCATTTTTTTGCAAAAAGGCCGAGATCAAGTTGCCGCAGGTTATGTTTTTATACGGCCCGCAAACCCAACTGGTCTTGACCGTCGGACACGGTGTTTCCGTCTTTACTTTGGACGAGGACGGCAATTTTGTGATGACCAATGAAAATCCGCGCGTTCCCGAAACCACCAAAGAATTTGCCATCAATATGTCCAACCGCCGCCATTGGCTGCCGCCCGTCCAACGTTATATCGACGAATTGCTGGCAGGTGAAACCGACAGTCGCGGTAAAAACTACAATATGCGCTGGGTTGCCAGCATGGTTGCCGAAAATCCACCGCATCCTGATGCGCGGCGGCGTGTTCATGTACCCTCAAGACAAACGCGATCTCTCCAAACCGGGCAAACTGCGCCTGATGTACGAAGCCAACCCGATGAGCCTGATTTTTGGAACAGGCAGGCGGCGCAGCTTTCGACGGACAGACCGACATGCTGGATGTCAAGCCGGTCGGATTGCACCAACGCGTCGCCGTCTTCATGGGCAGCAAAGAAGAAGTGGACTATATCCGCAAACTTCATCAAGCCTGACAGGTGTAAAAATTAAATGTAAAAAGGTCGTCTGAAATTACCGTGTATGTTTCAGACGACCTTTTCCCCAATATTCTGAAAAATTGGAATGACCAGATAAAAAAATACCTCCTTACCTTGCTTCCGATTATCCATGCTTTATGTGAATTCCGCTGTGGATATATCAAATTAATAATTGATATAAAAGAAGAAAATATAATTGATTAAAAAAACAGGCAGATAAAATTCCCAAAAAAATAAGCAGAATTTGTCAAGCCTTTGCTGACCGCCGACTAGAATTTTTTTGCCCCCTGTTTTTTTCAAACGCGTTACACTTCCTCCTCGTCTGTTTTTCAGACGACGTTTCACTCAACCGTGCCGCTGCCGTCATTGCGCCGGCAGTCAGGCAGTCAGCGTCATTGCGCCGCTGTAAATACGAAAGAACACACTATGACCATCTCTCCCGTCGCCTTGCGCCGTAAGACCGAGCGCAAGCCGCATCCGACCGCGCGCTATTGGAAAAAAATGCGATGTCGAAGCCCTGTTCGGACTTCCCTTCCTCGACCTCGTTTACCAAGCCGCCGAAATCCACCGCCAAAAATTTCAACCCGCGCGAAATCCAGCTTTCCACCCTGTTGTCCATCAAAACCGGCGGTTGCCCTCGAAGACTGCGCCTACTGCCCGCAATCGGCGCACCACAACACCAATCTGGGCAAAGAGCAGATGATGGATGTGGACGAAATCGTCGAAAAAGCCAAAATCGCCAAATCGCGCGGCGCAAGCCGTTTTCTGCATGGGCGCGGCATGGCGCGGCCCCCAAACCGAAAGACGTGGAGACGGTTTCCGCAATCATCAAAGCCGTGAAGGGTTTGGGCATGGAAACCTGCGGCACCTTTGGTATGCTCGAAGACGGTATGGCGGAAGACTTCAAAAAAGCAGGTTTGGATTACTACAACCACAACCTCGATACCGACCCCGACCGCTACAACGACATCATCCATACCCGCAAACACGAAGACC
This sequence comes from uncultured Neisseria sp., assembly GCA_916438535.1. Lineage (GTDB taxonomy): Bacteria > Pseudomonadota > Gammaproteobacteria > Burkholderiales > Neisseriaceae > Neisseria. Next base: position 191,698 of record CAKAEP010000002.1, read on the forward strand.
GCATGGACACCCTGGGCAAGGTGCGCAACGCCGGCCTGAAAATCTGCTGCGGCGGCATTGTGGGCATGAACGAGACCCGCGCCGAGCGTGCCGGACTGATTGCCAGCCTCGCCAACCTCGACCCGCAGCCCGAAAGCGTACCGATTAACCAGTTGGTTAAAGTGGAAGGCACGCCGCTTGCCGATGCCGAAGATTTGGATTGGACGGAGTTCGTCCGTACCATCGCCGTGGCGCGGATTACCATGCCGCACAGCTTCGTGCGCCTTTCCGCCGGACGCTCGAGTATGCCCGAATCCATGCAGGCAATGTGTTTCATGGCGGGTGCGAACTCGATTTTTCTACGGCGACAAGCTCTTAACCACCGAAAACCCCGACGAAGACGGCGACCGCCTGCTGATGGAAAAGCTGGATTTGTATCCGCTGCGGTTTGAGTTGGAAGAAGAATACGAAGCGGCGCAGGAAACGCCCAAGATTAAGGTCGATTATTAATCCTTCCACAAAAACACAAGGTCGCCTGAAAACGGGTATCAACGTTTCATTTCGTTGAAACAGATTTTCAGACGACCTTTTTTGTAGAGATGAAAATAAGATTCAAGCATTATGCCACCTTGTTTGCCTCCCATCTATTCCATTATAATTCGCCCTTGAAAAAAACCTTCGTTTTTTTCTGTGGAATCGCTCTCTAAAAAAAGAGCAAGTTTTTTTCCTAGATTCCCGCAAAACGATACAAAGGTCGTCTGAAAGCATCATTCAATGAAGCGATGTTTTCAGACGGCCTTTTTGAACACGCAGACAGGCAGATTCAAACAAAAACATTACCGTCTCTCGCCATTCCATCCGCACTTCCAATACACCGCATCATGTTCCGTCTTACCGCCTATCCCATCTCCCCGAAACAGGCCACCTTCATCGGCCTTTTCGCCGTCTGTTTTTGGAGTTCCGTTATCGGGTTAATCCGTACCTTGAGCCTGCACATGGGGGCGGTAGGCGGCGCAGCAGTCATGTACAGCCTTGCCACGATATTGCTGCTGCTGATTTTCGGCAAACCCGATTTGCGCCGCTTCAGCCGGAATTACCTTTTTTGGGCAGGTATCTTTTTTTGTCGGCTGCGAATTGTGCCTGTCCCTTTCCATCGGATATGCGGACAACGCCAGACAAACCGTCGAAATCGGCATGGTCAATTATTTATGGCCGACTTTTACCATCATCGGCGCTGTCTGGTTTAACAAACAGCCGGCAAAATGGTGGATCGCCATAGGCTTTGCACTATCCTTCATCGGCATTGCCATTGTCTTGGGCGGGGAAGGCGGATTGTCCCCAGCCCATATTTACCGCAATGTCCTCGCCAATCCCGCAGGCTATATCATGGCGCTCTTGGACGCGCTGTTTTGGGCGGCATATTGCACACTGACCGCGCGGGTTAAGGCGCAGGGTAATGCCGTCGGCTTTTTCTTTTTCCTCGTTTCCTGCGTTCTGTGGGCAAAATATTTTGCAGGCAGCTACGGCAGCCTCAATTTCGATACCGAATCAGTCTTATATGCGCTTGCTGCCGCATCCTGTATGGGTTTGGGCTATGCAGTGTGGAACATCGGCATCTCGCGCGGCAACATGACCGTTTTGGCAGGCGCATCTTATTTTATCCCCGTTTTCTCCGCCCTGATTTCATCCTTCCTGCTCGACGCACCGCTTCCTACGGAATTTTGGCAAGGTGCGGCGATGGTATGCATCGGATCGGCCGTATGCTGGTTGGCAACACAAAAGAAAGCATGACCGCACCTCTAAATCATAGAAATAAGATTTTCGGTTGAAACATATACCGATAAAAGCGTAACCGCCCCCGACCGTATCACATCTCAACACAACGTCGTCTGAAAACCGACATGGCAGGTTTTTGCTCAAGCCGGTTTTCAGACGACGTTTTTTTCTTATCAAAGTACCAACTTATCTTTTGGGCGACAGTTTATCGACCAGACCTCCGTCAGCGAAGAATTTTTTTCATGATTTCATCCCATGTACCGAATTTTTTTCGTTGGGGCTGAAGGTTTCGATTTCGGGGAAATCTGCTTTGTGTGCGGCGAAGACTTCGGCATTGCGCGGACGCAGGTAGAGTTTGGCGGCAAGCTCCTGCGCGGGTTTGCTCCATAGATATTCCAAATATTCCTTAGCGGCTTCCTGCGTACCTTTCTTGTCGGCAACGCTGTCCACAACGGCAACAGGGGTTTCAGACAGAATGGTATAGCTCGGATAAACGATTTCAAACTGATCTTGGGTCAGTTTTTTACTGACGTGATTCGCCTCGTTTTTCAAAGGTAACCAAAACGTCGCCGATATTGCGCTGACTGAATGTTGTCGTGGCGGCACGTCCGCCGTTTTCAAACACAGGCGTGTTTTTCAGGACGGAAGCGGCAAATTCCTGCGCTTTGGCCTCATCGCCGTTGTTGGCTTTTCAAACCGTAAGCGTATGCGCCAAGGAAAGCTATAGCGGCCATTGCCGGAAGTTTTCGGGTTGGCGAGTACGATTTTGACACCGTCTTTCGCTAAGTCGTTCCAGTCTTTGATTTGTTTGGGATTGCCTTTGCGGACAAGGAAAACGGTTACGCTGGTATAGGGAACGGCATTGTCCGGCAGACGTTTTGCCCAATCGGGTTTAATCAGCCCTTTTTGAGCCAACAAATCGATGTCGGAAGTCTGGTTCATGGTAACGACATCCGCCGCCAGGCCGTTGGCAACAGACAATGCCTGCTTGCTGGAACCGCCGTGCGACTGTTGAATGTCTATGTCTGCGCCCTTGTGTTTGCTTTGATATTCTTTGACAAACAAAGGGTTGTATTCCTTATAAAAAAATCTCGTGCCACATCATAAGAAACATTCAACAGTTTCACACCTTCGCCGTCTGCCGCAGGAGAAGACGGTGAAGCGGTGTTTTGTTCGGATTGCGGCGAGCATGCCGCTAAAACGGCGGCGGCGAAAAAGGGCGGTTGTGCGGACAGTCATTTTGTTCTCCAAATATTTGACAGGCACACTTTTATACCGACGTTTCAGACGACGGAAATAATGTTTGCTTTCGGGTTTAGCGATTTTGGTTATAAACCCCAAACTTCGGCCAATGCCCGATGATTTCATATCGATTGGGAATTTAAAGCACTCGGAAGTTTTTTTCTGCACGATATACTTTCTGATCGTATCGGCTTCTTCCATATTGCAGGACTTTATTCTATATCCAATCTCAAAAACAACGTCGTCTGAAAAACAGGCACAGCAGACTTTGCTAAAGCCATATTTTTCAGACGACGGCGGATTCGCATTTGAAGTGCAACTTTCCATAACAGAAAAAGGCCAGTATGCGGTAGCATACGGCCTTTCCTGCAAGAAAGATTGCCATGAGCTACACACAACTGACCCAAGACGAACGATACCATATCCAATACCTGTCCCGCCACTGCACCATCGCCGAAATCGCCAAACAACTTAACCGCCACAAAAGCACCATCAGCCGAGAAATCAAGCGGCACTGCATCCAAGGACAGCAATACAGCGCCGATAAAGCCCAACGGCAAAAGCCGGCTGACCAAACAGCACCGGCGAAAACCCTATAAGCTCGATTCGCAGCTGGTTCAACACATCGACACCCTTATCCGCTGCAAACTCAGTCCCGAACAAGTATGCGCCTACCTGCGCAAACACCACCAAATCACACTCCATCACAGCACCGTTTACCGCTACCTCCGCCAAGACAAAAACAACGGCGGCACTTTGTGGCAACATCTCAGAATATGCAGCAAACCCTACCGCAAACGCTACGGCAGCACATGGACCAGAGGCAAAGTGCCCGACCGCGTCGGCATAGAAAACTGACCCGCCATTGTCGACCGGAAAACCCGCATCGGCGATTGGGAGGCCGACACCATCGTCGGCAAAAATCAGAAAAGCGCGTTATTGACCTTGGTCGAACGCACTACCCGCTACACCATCATCTGCAAATTAAAGAACTTAAAAGCCGAAGACACTGCCCGGGCGGCCATTAGGGTATTAAAGGCATATAAAGCCAGAGTCCACACCATTACCATGGATAACGGCAAAGAGTTCTACCAACACACCAAAAATAGCCAAAGCATTGAAGGCGGAAACCTATTTTTTTGCCGCCCTTACCATTCTTGGGAGAAAGGGCTGAATGAGAACACCAACGGACTCATCCGGCAATATTTCCCCAAACAAAACCGATTTCCGAAACATCAGCGATCGGGAGATACGCAGGGTTCAAGATGAGTTGAACCACCGGCCGAGAAAAACACTTGGCTACGAAACGCCAAGTGTTTTTATTCTTAAATCTGTTCCAACCACCGGTACTCTGGTGTTGCACTTGAAATCCGAATCCAAGGACGTTTTATCTAAACCCAGAAGAGGGCTACTCTATCCCAATATCCAAACACACGGTTTCGCCGCAATATGCTTTGCCTGCGTCAGTCATATGCGCGGGTTTGTAGGCGGCGAAGGCGTAGGTCAGATCGGCGCGGAAGGTGTCTTTGTCTGCTTCGCCGGTGTCGCAGTTCAGCCCGGTCGGGATGTCCAGCGCGATTTTTGAAGCCGTCAGCTTGATTCAGCAGGCGGCAAACGGCGGCGGTTTTTTTCAGGCAATGCGCCGCTGAAGCCTGTTCCGAAAAATGCCTTCGATAACGAGGTCGTAACCTGTTTTCAGCCGACCTTCAAGCTCATCGGATCGGATAAAGCTGACGCCGTCCGAATGATTCAAACGCTCGCGGTTCAACTGCGCCAGCGGCGACAGTTTGTCTCCCAAGACGAAAACAACATCTACCTGCCAATCCCGCTCCGACAACACGCGCGCGATGACCAAACCGTCGCCGCCGTTGTTGCCCTTGCCGCAAACGATTAACGCGCGCCCTGCTTTGGGGAAACGGCGCAGCAAATCCGCGGCGGCGGCTTGTCCCGCGTTTTCCATCAGTTGCTCGAAAGTCGTGCCTTTATCGACTGCCATTTGCTCGTGTTCGCGCATTTCTGCGGCGGTGTAGATTTTCATCATTCGCTCCTTTTCTCTTTACTGCCTATCAAACATCCAAATGCAAACCTTATCAATAGCCCTGCCCGACTTTCCCGTCAAATCATTCGCTTTTTTTGATTTGCCGCAAGAGGTCGTCTGAAAATCAGGAACTTGGTGGCTTTGTATTTGATTTTTTTATGTTAACAAGATTTATTATCAAAATTAAACAAAGTGATAAACAATCAAAACTACTTCTTTTGCGGGGACGGGCGTTGGGATATGCCTCTGGCTACCCTGTGTCTGATTCGTCTTTACTTGCCGTCTCTTTTTTTTCAATCGACAACGAAAGTAAAAACACACTATGTCTGCCATACCTTTGTCAAAAACTCAGTAAAGGCGCAGTCGCGCACATCGACTCCATCGTCCCCAATTCGACTTTCGGCGAACTCGACCCGCTGGTTACACGCCGCCTTGCCGACTTGGGCTTTTTCAAGTGGAATGCCGTTGCAAGTGATTGCCGTCGGCGGATTCGGACGCGGCCCGTTTGCCGTACGTTTGGGCAACCAGTCGCAATTCTCGTTACGGCAGGAAGAGGCGGGAAAAAAATTATGTGCCATGTGATTGACGGCTGACCGCCGTACACGCAGGCAGGCTTCTATTTTGAAAATGCGGCATAGGCGGATTTAATCTGACCGCCCTCATCCTTTTTCAGACGACCTAGGGTCGTCTGAAAACACAATTTCAAAACCTTTCCCCCAAATCCCACTCCAAACTTATCAAACAATCAAAAAAAGGAGAGTTCAATTCATGGAACTAAGCTATTTTTGCCTTGATTGGCGCGCTAAACTGCGGCAAAACCGTTTTTATTCAACGGTTTGACCGGCGCACATGCCAAGGTTGCCAATTATCCGGGCGTAACGGTCGATAAGCGCGAGGGTGCCTTCCTCGACGATGCGGCCGTCCGCATTATCGACCTGCCGGGCACATACAGCTTACGCACGACCAGCCCCGACGAAGCGGTGGCGAAAGATGTCGCCGTAGGCAAGCTGGGCATTCCGCCCGACGCCATCATCGCCGTTGCCGACGCGACCAACCTGCGTATGACCCTGCGCATGATTTTTGGAACTGAAAACGCTGGGACTGCCTATGGTGGTGTCGCTGAACATGAGCGACGTTGCCCGCAGAAGGGGTTTGAATATTGATGCCGCCAAACTGAGCGAGTTATTGGATGCACCTGTTTTGGAAACAGTTGCAGTGAGCGCGTCGGGCGTACAGGCGGTACGCGAAGCCGTGGCGAAGCTGCCGCGCAAACGCTCTTTCCCCGCCAACCCCGCTTCTGCCGAACGCACGCTCGAGGCGCTGGAGAGCGACAAACTTTATCAAGAAGTCGAATCGATTTTGGCACAAGTGGTACGCACCCAGATGACGCTGCCCGCATGGCACAAAAAAACTCGACGACATCGTGCTGCACCCCGTCTGGGGGCATAATTATGCTGCTGGTCATCCTGTTTATGGTGTTCCAAGCGGTTTACACATGGGCGGCGCCGATTATGGACGCCATCGAAGGCGGCTTTACCGCGCTGGGCGAATGGATAGGCGCCAACATGGAGCCGGGCATCCTCAGCGACTTGCTCGTCAACGGCGTCATTGCCGGTATGGGCAGCGTGTTGGTGTTCGTGCCGCAGATTACGATCCTGTTCGCCTTCATCCTGCTTTTTGGAAGACTCAGGCTACCTGCCGCGTGCGGCTTTCCTGCTGGATAACGTGATGGCGAAAAAGCGGCCTGTCCGGACGCTCATTCATCCCGCTCCTGTCGAGTTTCGCCTGTGCCGTTCCCGCCGTTATGTCGGCGCGTACGATTAATGACCCGCGCGAACGCCTCGTTACCATCGCCGTCGCCCCGCTGCTGACCTGCTCCGCGCGGCTGCCCGTTTACGCGCTGATTATCGCCGCCGTCATTCCTAATCGCACCGTAGGCGGGATTTTCAACCTGCAAGGACTGACGCTGTTCATCCTCTATCTCGCAGGCATCCTGTCTGCCGCCTTGGCAGCGTATATCATGAAACGCTTGGCGCGTATGAAAGGCAACGTGCAGCAATTCCCGCTCTTGATGGAGCTGCCGACTTTCCGCACGCCCAACTTCAAACACATCATGACCAGCCTGTGGGACAGGGTAAAAGCCTTCCTCAAACGCGCCGGTACGATTATCTTCGCCCTTGCCGTAGTTTTGTGGGGCTTGGTAAGCTGGCCGCAACCGCCCGCAGGTGCAACAGGCGCGGCAATCGACTACAGCTTGGCGGGTATGCTCGGCCACGCTATCCAACCATTGTTCGCCCCGCTGGGCTTCACTTGGGAAATGTGTATCGCCATGATTCCAGGCATTGCCGCGCGTGAAGTCGTTGTTGCCGCACTGGGTACGGTCTATGCCGTCAGCGCGTCGTCTGAAGACGCCGTACAAAACGCGCTGATTCCGATCGTACACAACAACTGGGGTTTGCCAACCGCCTTTGCCTTCTTGGCTTGGTATGTGTATGCTCCGATGTGTGCCGCGACTTTAACCGTAATTAAACGCGAAACCAAATCCACGAAAAATATGCTTATGATTACAGGCTATTTGTTCCTGATGGCTTATTTTGCCGCATTTGTGGTTTACCAAATTACTTCAAGGATAATGTGATGACTCAATATATTATCGTCGGCTTGATTATGCTCGCCTGCGTATTCTTCCTCTTGCGAAAATTCGTATTCAAACCGAAAAAACGCGATTGCAGCAGCGGCTGCGGCAAATGCGGCGGTTGCGGCTGAGTATGGATAGCTAGGAAGCAGAAAGGTCCTTGGATTCGGATTTCAAGTGCAACACTAGGGTACCAGTGGTTGGAACAGATTTAAGAATAAAACACTTGGCGTTTCGTAGCCAAGTGTTTTTCTCGGCCGGTGGTTCAACTCATCTTGAACCCTGCGTATCTCCCGATCGCTGATGTTTCGGAAATCGGTTTGTTTGGGGAAATATTGTCGGATGAGTCCGTTGGTGTTCTCATTCAGCCCTTTTTCCCACGAATGGTAAGGGCGGCAAAAATAGGTTTTCGCCTTCAATGCTTTGGCTATTTTGGTGTGTTGGTAGAACTCTTTGCCGTTATCCATGGTGATGGTGTGGACTCTGGCTTTATATGCCCTTAATACCCTAATGGCCGCCCGGGCAGTGTCTTCGGCTTTTAAGTTCTTTAATTTGCAGATGATGGTGTAGCGGGTAGTGCGTTCGACCAAGGTCAATAACGCGCTTTTCTGATTTTTGCCGACGATGGTGTCGGCCTCCCAATCTCCGATGCGGGTTTTCTGGTCGACGATAGCAGGTCGGTTTTCTATGCCGACGCGGTCGGGCACTTTGCCTCTGGTCCATGTGCTGCCGTAGCGTTTGCGGTAGGGTTTGCTGCATATTCTGAGATGTTGCCACAAAGTGCCGCCGTTGCTTTTGTCTTGGCGGAGGTAGCGGTAAACGGTGCTGTGATGGAGTGTGATCTCGTGGTGTTTATGCAGGTAGGCGCATACTTGTTCGGGACTGAGTTTGCGGCGGATAAGGGTGTCGATGTGTTGAATCAGCTGCGAATCGAGCTTATAGGGTTTTCGCCGGTGCTGTTTGGTCAGCCGGCTTTGCTTCTGTGCTTTTTCGGCGCTGTATTGCTGTCCTTGGATGCAGTGCCGCTTGATTTCGCGGCTGATGGTGCTTTTGTGGCGGTTGAGCTGTTTGGCGATTTCGGCGATGGTGCAGTGGCGGGACAGGTATTGGATATGGTATCGTTCGTCTTGGGTCAGTTGTGTGTAGCTCATGGCAATCTTTCTTGCAGGAAAGGCCGCAAGATTGAACTGCACCCTAAAGGCCAAATACGCACTCTGGGCAGTTAGGGTGCAGTTTTTTATGATTCGAACCACGCAAGGAGTAATGGCATGAAAATCCCGCAAATTATCCGTTTCACCGATTTTTTACAACAAAACCCCACCGAAGCCGTGCGCACCGTGCTGCATCAAGACAAGCATGACAACATGGTGCTTTGGCAGATTCCGCCACAAACTATGCTGCCCGCCCACCGCCATCTGCGCGGTGCGGACATCTGGATTGTATTGCAGGGCGAAGCCGAGCTGGTGGACGACGCACAAAGCGGCCGCATCATCCGCGCAGGTGAGAGCGTGATAGTCGGCAACCACCAAATCCACGGTGCGCGCAACAACGGCAAAGAAGACTGCATTTTGATTTCGGTTATCAGCCCGAAAGCAGGATTTGAACAGGTATAACCTTTTTCAGAAGGCACCAATCTATCGGAGGCCGTCTGAAAACAGATCAACCATAAAAATTTCAATATACCAAAAATGAAAACCCCATCAAACTGTGCCGCCATTTTCTCATCCTTATCGACAAGGAAACGGGCAAAGTGATGGGGTTCGGCCTTGAAGGCGGACAGGAAAAATTTGAAAACTCCATCAAAGGGAGCAGGCTCAACAACTGACAGACTGCCGTCTAAAAGGGAGCGGATTCGCATTTGAAGTGCAACTTTCCATAACAGAAAAAGGCCAGTATGCGGTAGCATACGGCCTTTCCTGCAAGAAAGATTGCCATGAGCTACACACAACTGACCCAAGACGAACGATACCATATCCAATACCTGTCCCGCCACTGCACCATCGCCGAAATCGCCAAACAACTTAACCGCCACAAAAGCACCATCAGCCGCGAAATCAAGCGGCACTGCATCCAAGGACAGCAATACAGCGCCGATAAAGCCCAACGGCAAAGCCGGCTGACCAAACAGCACCGGCGAAAACCCTATAAACTCGATTCGCAGCTGATTCAACACATCGACACCCTTATCCGCCGCAAACTCAGTCCCGAACAAGTATGTGCCTACCTGCATAAACACCACGGGATCACACTCCATCACAGCACCGTTTACCGCTACCTTCGCCAAGACAAAAGCAACGGCGGCACTTTGTGGCAACATCTCAGAATATGCAGCAAACCCTACCGCAAACGCTACGGCAGCACGTGGACCAGAGGCAAAGTGCCCGACCGCGTCGGCATAGAAAACCGACCCGCCATCGTCGACCGGAAAACCCGCATCGGCGATTGGGAGGCCGACACCATCGTCGGCAAAAATCAGAAAAGCGCGTTATTGACCTTGGTCGAACGCGTTACCCGCTACACCATCATCTGCAAATTAAAGAACTTAAAAGCCGAAGACACTGCCCGGACGGCCATTAGGGTATTAAAGGTACATAAAGCCAGAGTCCACACCATCACCATGGATAACGGCAAAGAGTTCTACCAACACACCAAAATAGCCAAAGCATTAAAGGCGAAAACCTATTTTTGCCGCCCTTACCATTCTTGGGAGAAAGGGCTGAATGAGAACACCAACGGACTCATCCGACAATATTTCCCAAAACAAACCGATTTCCGAAACATCAGCAATCGGGAGATACGCAGGGTTCAAGATGAGTTAAACCACCGGCCAAGAAAAATACTTGGCTACGAAACGCCAAGTGTTTTATTCTTAAATCTGTTCCAACCACTGGTACCCTAGTGTTGCACTTGAAATCCGAATCCAAGGAACCTTAAAAGCGAACTTTATAGTGGATTAAATTTAAATCAGGACAAGGCGACGAAGCCGCAGACAGTACAGATAGTACGGCAAGGCGAGGCAACGCCGTACTGGTTTAAAGTTAATCCACTATATCGGGTCTGCCCCATCCCATTCCTTCACCACAAAAAGGTCGTCTGAAAACCAAACTCCGGTTTTCAGACGACCTCAATCATTCCAAACTTTCAACCGACCTTATTTCAAGGCTTCCAGCAGCTTCCCGTGTATCCCGCCGAAACCGCCGTTGCTCATCACCAAAATATGGTCGCCTGCTTCGGCATGTTTCACGATTTCGGCAACGAAGGCATCAAAGTCTTGTCCGACGTGCAGCTTTCCGCCCAAAGGCGCGAGGGCTTCGGCGACGTCCCAGTCCACGCCGCCGGCGTAGCAGAATACTTGGTCGGCACCTTTGAGGCTTTCGGGCAGGGCGGCTTTCATGGTGCCGAGTTTCATGGTGTTGGAACGCGGCTCAAGGACGGCGAGAATGCGGGCGTTTCCGACACGTTGGCGCAGGCCTTCGATGGTGGTTTCAATGGCGGTCGGGTGGTGAGCAAAGTCGTCGTAAACGGTGATGCCGTTCACCGTGCCTTTGATTTCCATGCGGCGTTTGACGTTTTTAAACGCGCTCAAGGCTTCGCAGGCCGTCTGAATATCGACTCCGGCATGGCGCGCGGCGGCGATGACGGCGAGCGCGTTCATGCGGTTGTGTCCGCCCATCAAATCCCATGCGACGTGTCCGGCTTTTTTGCCGTCAAGCAACACGTCGAACGAGCCGTCGGTATTGACTTCGCCGACCTGCCAGCCATGTTCGATGCCGAATTTTTCCACCGGCGTCCAGCAGCCTTTGTCGAGAGTGTCTTGCAGGCTTTGCTGCTGTCCGTTGCAGACGATTAAGCCTTCGGACGGCACGGTGCGCACGAGGTGGTGGAACTGGGTCTGTATCGCACCCAAGTCGGCAAAGATGTCGGCGTGGTCAAATTCCAGATTGTTCAACACGGCGGTACGCGGACGGTAATGCACGAATTTGGAGCGTTTGTCGAAAAAAAGGCGGTGTCGTATTCGTCGGCTTCGATGACGAAAAACGGCGATTTGCTGTTCGGGTCTTGACGCGGCGTTTGCGGCAGACGGGCGGAAACGCTGAAGTTTTCCGGTACGCCGCCGATGAGGAAGCCCGGCGCGAGTCCGGCATATTCCAAGACCCATGCGAGCATGGACGCGGTAGTCGTTTTGCCGTGCGTCCCCGCCACGCCGAGTACCCAATGATGGTGCAGCACGTTTTCCGACAGCCATTGCGGGCCGGAAATATAAGGTAGGCCGCGGTTCAAAATCGCTTCAATCACATCCATCCCGCGCTTGGCGACATTGCCGATAACGTAAACGTCGGCTTTAAATTCGTCCAACTGCGCGGCATCGAAGCCTTCGTGTACGTCTATGCCCAAGGCTTCGAGCTGGGTGCTCATCGGCGGATACATCTTCGCGTCGCAACCGCTGACTTTAAACCCCGCTTCTTTGGCAATGGCGGCCACCCCGCCCATAAACGTGCCGCCGATACCGATAATGTGGATGTGTTTCATGATAAAACCGTCTTTTGAATGAAATAATGGGAAAGCCGCCATTATAACGGAGTTTGGATAGTGGGGTCGTCTGAAAAGCGAAGCTGTGGCAAGATGGACAATATAGAAGATTTGAACTGAACAGGAGAAAGCCCATGCCCAAGCTGACACCCCAAATGTTCGCTTTTTCTGCAAGCGCCTCAAGCCGAATCCGTTTTGCTGCGGCTCTACACCCAAGCCTTAAAAGCAAAACAGGCAGATGTTTTTTTCATTTTTCTGCCCAAGATTTTTCAAGCTCTTGGGCAAAGGGCTGGATTGGACGGGGGAAAACGAAAGTTTTTACGAAGACAAATACATCCCCATCGCACCGCAACAAGGCAAGTTTTTGTATATGCAGGCTTTGGCATCGGGAGCAAAAAACATTGTCGAATTCGGGACTTCCTACGGCATTTCGACGCAGTATCTTGCCGCAGCCGCCAAGCGCAACGGCGGGCGCGTCATCTCTTGCGAATATCTGCCGCACAAAGCCGCAGCGGCGAGAAAACATTTCCAAGAAGCCGGTTTGGCAGACTATATCGAGCTTCGCGAAGGTGATGCGCTGGAAACCTTAAAAGACTTAGCCATCTGCCCCGATTTCGTCTTACTCGACGGCTGGCCGGATTTGGTATTCCCCGTATTCAAGCTGCTTGAACCTAATCTTGCCGACCGCGCGGTCATCGCCGTGGATGATGTGGAAGGCTTTTCACCTGCCATGCAGGATTATCTCGATTACGTCCGCCATCCTGAAAAACGGTTATATTTCATCCACGCTAAAACCTTACAAAGCGTTGGAATATACGGTCAAAACAGGCAACCATACCGAAAAGGTCGTCTGAAAACCGGTTTTACCAAGATGAAACCGCCTTTTCAGACGACCTTCAACACGCTTCAGTCCTCGTCCTTTCCGTCCAACAGCAAAAACACCATCGTCGCAAACAGCATCAGTACCGCCGTCAACACCATCGCCCTCGAATAATTGTCCGCCCCCGCCCCTGCCTAGATAGGCGTAAATCAGGGTGGTCAGCGTTTGCCATTCAGGGCGCGCCAAAAACAGCGTTGCCGCAAACTCGCCGACGCAGGTTGCCGCCGCCAAAGTCAGCCCGCGCCTGAAAGCGGGTTTCAGCAATGGGGCGGTGATGTAAAAGGTCGTCTGAAAACGGTTTGCCCCCCATAGTCCTCGCCGCCTCGCCATAGCCTTTGCGGCAACGCATCCCATGCCGCCAAAAACATCTTTGGCAACAAACGGATACGCCAACAGCGCATAAGCGGCAATCAAAAGCGGCAGCGATGCCGTCCATTGCGGATACAGCAGCAGCACGCCGAACGCCACACAGACCGGCGACACCATAAACGGCAAAAATACCGCCCCCCTCACCCACGCCGCGCGCCTTGCCAAGCAGGCATACGACACGCCCAATACCGCAGCGGCAGCGACCGCCGCTGCCGAAAAAAACGAACGGTGTTCCAAAGCGCCGCCAGCGTTTCGCCCTCGAGCAATACCCGCCAAGACCCTCCGGCAAGTGCGGCCTGCCGGACAACCGCAAGCAGGGGCATCAGGCAGCACACACACAACACCGACAATACCGCCGCGACCATCAGCCGTTCCGCCGCTGTTGCGGGCTTGCGCGGACGCGGTGCGGCGTGTGCCTTATCCGCATCCGTCCGACGGCTCAACCGCGCATACAGCAATCCCGCCGCCGCGGTAATCCCCAACACCAGCCATACCAAGACGGAAGCCTGCGCCATATCCAATTCATACGCAATCAGCCGGTAAATCTCCACTTCCACCGTCGCATAGCGGTCGCCGCCCAACAGCAAAGCCAGTCCGAACCCCGAAAAAAACAATACAGGAAAACCAAACACAAAACCGCCTGCCAACCACGGGCGCAATACCGGCCATTCCACCCTTAAAAACCGCCACCATGCCCCCGCCCCCCAAAGCCTGCGCCGTTTGCAGGCGCGCCTCGGGAACCTGCAAAAATCCCTGATACGCCGCGCGCACCAAAACCGGCAGGTTGAAAAACACATTGCCGTAAATCAACAGATACGGCGTATCCTGCCAGCCCGCCCAAACGGCACCGTTTGTGCCGAACAAAAGCCAACACGCCCATACCCGCTACCAAAGTCGGCATCACGAAAGGCAGCATCAACAGCCTCAACACCAAAGCGCGTCCCCGGAAATCCAAACGCGCCAACACCCACGCCGCAGGCACGCCCAAAATCCCCGCCAGCACGCAGGTTGCCAAAGCCTGAAACACCGTCCATAAGATAAGGTGCTGCATATAGTCATCTCGCAACACCCCGCCCCATGCACTCCCGTCGTAAAAAGCCAGCGCAACCAAAGGCGCGACGACCATCACGATAAGGAAGCCCAAAGGCAGCAGCGCGAGCAGTAAAGTGGAACTGAAAGAGCGGATGGAAGACATGGTTTGATGTTCAGCCCGATAAAAAAAATTTAAAAATATCGGACATCGTCTGAAAAACGGAAACAACATCCGATTAGAAAAAAATGCACTTGTATCGGGTATATAACCCCAAAAATCCCTCAGAAGGCCGGAGTGCAATACGTCGTATGAAAACACACAGAATGTAGCGTGGGCTTTGCCCGCGGAAAAACGACCCTGTTAATTGTCCGACTTGGAATCCAATCGGCAGGCTCGCGGGCAAAGCCTGCGCTGCGGCTTGACTTGTCCCGAACCCGCATATTTTTAAACGTCGTCTGAAACCAAGTGCGACAAATTGTTTTCAGACGACCTCCTTCCTGCTCAATTTTTTTGTTTTTATCCGTCACGAGCCGATTCCTCAACCATCTGGCGGCAGGGGCGATTTCGCCTGCGAGCATACCGGTTTCTACGCCTGTCGAGTGTTTGATGACATCCGCCGCCGCGCCGTGCAGCCATACGCCGGCGCAGGCGGCTTGGAACGGCGGGATGCCTTGAGCGAGCAGGCTGCCGATGATGCCGCTTAAAACGTCGCCGCTGCCTGCGGTGGCAAGTCCGGCGTTGCCGCTTGGGTTGGTATAGACCGTGCCGTCGGGCGTGGCGACCAGTGTGCGGTGTCCTTTTAGGACGGTTACGGCTTGGAATGTTGCGCTGATGGTTTTGGACGGCGGACATTCTATTTTTGCTGAACGGCTTGGGTGGATGTACCGAGCAGGCGGGCGGCTTCGGCGGGATGCGGGGTCAGAACCAGATTACCGCGCTTTTGTGCTGCTTCGCGGGTTTCGGGGTTAGACCTTGCTAGCAAAGTCAGTGCGTCGGCATCAAGCAACAACGGTGCATCTTGATTGTGCGTCAACACGGTATTTAAGATTCGGTTGGCGGTTTCGCCCAAACCCATGCCGCAGCCGACCGTCCATGCGCTGATGTCCTTGCGTTTCAGCAGGTCTTCGGCAGTCGCCAGCATGATTTCGGGGCGTTCGGGGATGACGGCGAAGGGCAAGGCGGTTTGATTGAAGCCCGCCCACACTTTGCCGCTGCCTTGATAAATCGCGGCGGTGGAAGCGAGAACAACTGCTCCGCTCATGCCCGATGCGCCGCCGACGACGGCGAGCGTGCCGTATGTCCCTTTGTGCGATTCCGCTTGGCGTGGGGCGAATACGTCGGGAAATTGCGAGGTCGTCTGAAAAAAATCGGGCGTATCGGGGAGCTTATAGGACGGGTTCATCATCAATCTGCCTGAGTTTGGGATAAAAATAGCGGATGCGTGGCGAAAAGAGGATGTCTTTTATCGACTGTTGTTTTTCACGATTCTACCGCCCCGTATAGGAACACTACAACCGCACAACAAGGAATATTTAATGAAACAAAAAGTCAAAGTCTGGGATTTGCCAACGCGCCTGTTTCACTGGCTCTTGGTCTTGTCGGTCGGATTTATGTGGTACAGCGCGCAGGCTGGCGGCGGGATGCTGGTTTGGCACTTGCGCTGCGGGCTACTGGTGGCGGGGCTGATTGTCTTCCGCCTGTGTTGGGGCTTGTGGGGCAGCGATACGGCTCGGTTTTCGCAATTCGTGCGCGGCCCGTCATCCATCCGCCGCTACCTGCAAGGCAGCCTGACGGAAAATGAGCAGCCCGGACACAACCCTTTGGGCGCGCTGATGGTCATCGCGCTGATTGCGGCGGTTTTGCTGCAAGCGACGACGGGCTTGTTTTGCCGCCGATGAAAACACGTTTACCGACAGCGGCTATCTGAACCATTTGGTCAGCTCGGACACGGGCAGCCTGATGCGCAAAATCCACGTCAATTTCTTCAACCTGCTGGCGGCATTGGCGGGACTACACATCGTTACGGTCTTGGCGTATAAGTTTTTGAAGAAAAAAAGATTTGATCCGCCCGATGATCAGCGGCTACAAGTATATCGAGGGGCAAACCGTTACCTTGAAATTTGCTTCCGCCGCCAAACTGATTGCCGCATTGGCAGTGGCGGCTGTGGCGGTGGCTGCGATTTTGATGTTGAAATAACAATTTAAACAAATAGAAAAAGGTCGTCTGAAACTTTCAGACGACCTTTTGTCATTGGATTTATTGCTTTTTCAGCCCTTTGGCTTTGACGGTCGCAATGGTGCCGTCTATGCCTTTTTGCTTGATAAGTTCGCCGAACTGGTTGCGGTAAACCGTTACCAGGCTCGTTCCGTCCACGCGGATGTTGTAGATTTTATAGACAGGGCCGACCTTATAAAGCTGGTAGGCTACTTCGTATTTCGTCCCTTTTTTGGTGTGCAGTTCAGAAAATACGTCAAACTTATTGCCGTTGACCGTCATTTTCGGCAACAGCCTTACCTGCGCATCCGCCGCGCCGATTAAGGCGGAATGCGAATACATGGCTATAATCATGTCTTTAAAAGCGTGGATAAATTCCGTTTTCTGAGTGGCGGAGAATTCACGCCAAGGCGCGCCGACCGCCAAAGCGGAAATGCGTTCGTAATCCAGATAACGGTCTGCATACTGCTCGATCTGCTTGACCTTTTGCGCCTCGCTCAAAGAGCCGTTGCGCGCAATTTTCAAAACTGCATCTATATTCTGCTGCATCTGAGCCTGTGCGGGGTGTGTTTCAGCCGCCACATAAGGCGCGGCAACCACCATCGGGACAGATAATACAAAAGCGGACAAATAAGGGTTCATCATTATTCCATAAGATAAGAAGCAAAGCTGCATTTTAAAACGCCCTGAGGCATAAACCGTTAATCAAATGTAAAAGCAGGAAAGATAACTATATAATCGCCCTATCCGAATTTCTGAAATTCCCGCCATGTACGATGTCAACACACACGATGTCCGCCGATTTTTTTCGCCCATGTCTGGCAACAACGCCTCACCCCCTGCAACTGGACGGCCTGCAACAAAAAGCCCTGCGGATTATCGAAGCCCATCCCGAATACTCCCGCTATCTCGAAAATATCGAAGACTATCTGGACAAAACCTGGACGCCCGAAGAAGGAGAAACCAATCCCTTCCTGCATATGTCGCTGCATCTCTCCCTGCAAGAACAAGCAGCCATCGACCAGCCGCCCGGCATCCGCGTCATACACGGACAACTCTGCGTGCGCTATGGCGGCGATTGGGTACGTGCCGAACACGATATGATGGATGCGCTGGCAGAAACCATATGGGAAGCGCAACGCTACGGACGCGGCTTGGATGTCAATGCCTATATGACTCGGCTGCGCAAACTGGTCGGACTGGGGCAGGAAGAAACCGCCCGCATCAATCCGCACGAAGTCGGCGTGTCCGGCATCATCAGCGAAAGGGCTTGAGTTCATCTAGTCTCACCTAGTTTCCAGTTTATAGAAAAGAATTTTCAGACGACCCTTCATGCCCGTTTAGTTCAAAATATCGGCTACCTTACATATCTATCACACTAAAATCAGTAAAGAGGTCGTCTGAAATCCGTTTTCAGACGACCTTATCTTAACCTTTACCCCGCCCGGCAATATCACTTTACCCTTCCATATACCCCTGTTCCCGCATCGAGCAGGCTTCTGTCGCCGTAACAATAAAATGGTCTAAAAGCGAGACATCAACCAATGCCAAAGCCTGTTTCAGACGACCTGTAAACGCGATGTCCGATTGCGAAGGCGTTGCCGAACCGCCGGGATGATTGTGCGCGATAATCAGGCTGTCGGCGTATTCGTCCAATGCGAGCTTGACGATTTCCCTGATATAGACGGTATTTTTCCGCCACCGTTCCGCGCGAGAGTTCGCGCATGGCAATCAGCCTGTTTTGGCGGTTGAGCAAAAGCGCGGTGCTGACTTCTATCTTTTCGTGCCCCAAATGCAGGCGCAGATAATCGGCAACGGCTTTCGGGCTGGAAAGCGTGATATTTTCCTGTAAATCCTCGCCCAAAATCCGCCTGCCGATTTCTTTGACGACAGCAAATTGGGTAAAACTCGCCAAACCCATACCCTTGTATGCGGAAAGCGTTTTAGCGTCAGCGCTCATCAGCTTGCCCAAGCTGCCAAACTCGTTCAGCAGATAACGCGCCAAATCCACCGCGCTCATCCCGCGCGTACCTACCCGCAGCAAAATCGCCAGCAACTCAGCATCGCTCAACGCGCCTGCGCCATGTGCCAACAATTTCTCGCGCGGCCGCTCGCCTTCAGGCCATTGTTTGATACTCATGTTTACCCTTGCGTGAACATTCACGAAAAAAATTTGTTTGAAAATCTGCTTGTTATTGCACTTGCTGCAACGAAATGCTTATCAAGCAATTAATGTAAATATTTCATATTTTTATTATATTTTTGAATGAATATTTAAAAATATAAGCATAATATTCATATAAATTAATTGCATAAAAACAACGCGCTCAACTTCGCTTGTGAAAGCGATTGCCTTTCCTTATTCACCCGTATGGATTGACCGCAGATTCAATCTGACAGGGTTTCAAAATGTCCTGTTTAAATCAAATCCGCGGAAATCAGCCCCTTCGGGCAATTTCGTATTGCCCCTGCGTGCCATAGGCTAATATAATAGCGAGTTCGGCGGAGGCGGTTTATCCTGGATTTCCAGCCGTTTCCCATCCATGCTGCCCGTGCGCTTCACAAGAGTTTCAGACGACGTTTCGACGTTGCGACTCCCGCCAGCAATCAAACAGCTTTTTATCACCCTTTCGAAAAATCCGTTTTGCCGGTACTCGTCATTTTTATTGGAGTATTGCCATTATGACCGCAACCACTGCGTCTTCAGCCAAACCTTATCTTAAAAATCCAAGGCTTGGTGAAAAAAAGTTTGGTGACAATTACGCTGTCGATAACATCGACTTAGATATTTATCAACATGAAATCTTTGCCCTTTTGGGCAGCTCCGGCAGCGGCAAATCCACGCTGCTGCGTATGCTGGCGGGCATGGAAAGCCCTAATCAGGGCAAAAATCATTCTGGACGGTCAAGACATTACCAAACTTGCCCCCTACGAGCGCCCCATCAATATGATGTTTCAAAGCTATGCCCTGTTCCCGCACATGACTGTGGAGCAGAACATTGCCTTCGGTCTGAAACAAGACAAAATGCCCAAAAAGATGAAATTGCTGCACGCGTGGAAGAAATGCTGCGTCTGGTTCAGATGACCAAATACGCCAAGCGCAAACCGCATCAATTATCCGGCGGTCAGCAACAGCGTATCGCTTTGGCACGCAGCTTGGCAAAACGTCCGAAAAATCCTGCTGCTTGACGAACCTCTCGGCGCGTTGGACAAAAACTGCGCCAACAAACCCAGCTCGAATTGGTCAATACGCTGGAACAAGTCGGCGTAACCTGCATCATGGTCACGCACGACCAAGAAGAAGCGATGACGATGGCGACCCGCATCGCCATCATGTCTGACGGTCAGTTGCAACAGGTCGGTACACCCAGCGATGTGTACGACTACCCCAACAGCCGCTTTACCGCCGAATTCATCGGCGAGACCAATATTTTTGGCGGCGTCGTGATTGACGACCATGCCGATTATGCCGTCATCGAATGCGAAGGCTTGGAAAACCACGTCCGCATCGACCACGGTCTGGGCGGCCCGAGCGAACAAGACATTTGGGTCAGCATCCGTCCCGAAGACATTGATTTGTACAAAGAAAAACCCGACCACTTGGGCAGCTTCAACTGGGCAAAAGGCACGGTAGAAGAAATCGCCTACTTGGGCAGCTTCGCCATCTACCACATCAAACTCGCCAACGGCCGCGTCGTCAAAAGCCAAGTCCCTGCACCTTATTGGTACGTGCGCAACATCACGCCGCCGACTTGGGACGAAACCGTCTATATCAGCTGGCCGGAAAACCAACCGACTCCGTTGTTCCGTTGATTTAAGGGGAATGAGATGAACCTTAAAAAACTGAAAAACAAACTGTTCCGCCGCCCGGGTCAGCGCGCGGTCATCGCCGTGCCGTATATTTGGCTTTTGGTGCTGTTTCTGATTCCGTTCGCCATCGTGCTGAAAATCAGCTTTGCCGAACAAGAAATTGCCATTCCGCCGTTTACGCCGCTGACCAGCGTCGATGAAGATTTAGGTCGTCTGAACATCGCCATCAGTTATCAAAACTATGCCGATATCTTCCAAAAATTTTTTTGGAATACCTTGAATCCGTTTGGCGACAGCGAAAACAGTAATATCTATCTGATGACCTACTGGTCTTCGATTAAGACTGCGCTGACGACGACCATCATTTGTCTGCTGATTGGTTATCCGACCGCCTATGCGATTTCACGCGCCAATCCCGCCATGCGCAACGGTCTGCTGCTTGCCATCATGCTGCCTTTCTGGACCTCTTTCCTGTTGCGTGTTTACGCATGGATGGGCCTGCTGGGACACAACGGCATCATCAACAATTTCCTGCTCAAAATGCAGATTATCGAAGAGCCTTTTAGACCTGTTTTTACAACGCGTTCTCGCTGAACTTGGTCATGGTTTATGCCTATCTGCCGTTTATGATTCTGCCGCTTTACACGCAACTGGTGAAACTCGACAACCGCCTGCTCGAAGCCGCTTCTGATTTGGGCGCAGGGCCGGTCAAATCGTTCTTCACCATTACCCTGCCCCTGTCTAAAACCGGCATCATCGCAGGCTCCATGCTGGTTTTCGTACCCGCAGTCGGTGAATTCGTGATTCCCGAACTGGTCGGCGGTTCGGAAAACCTGATGATCGGTAAAGTCTTGTGGCAGGCGTTCTTCGACCAAAACAACTGGCCGCTGGCTTCTGCCGTCGCCGTCGTCATGGTCGCATTGCTGGTCGTGCCGATTGCGCTGTTCCAGCATTATGAAAACCGCGAATTAGAGGAAGGATCCAAATAATGCAGAAATCCCTGATTATCCTGGTTCCTGAAACTGATGCTGATGCTGTCGCTGGCGTTTCTGTATATTCCGCTGGTCGTTTTGGTCATCTATTCGTTCAACGAATCCAAGCTGGTTACCGTTTGGGGCGGCTTTTCGACCAAGTGGTACAGCGCATTGCTGGAAAAACGACACCATCTTGGAAGCCGCTTGGCTGTCGCTGCGCATTGCCGCCGCATCTTCGCTTGCAGCCGTCGTTTTGGGCACGCTGGCAGGCTACGCAATGGCGCGTATCAAGCGCTTCCGCGGCAGCACCTTGTTCGCCGGTATGATTTCCGCGCCTATGGTTATGCCTGACGTGATTACCGGTCTGTCCATGCTGCTCCTGATTATTCAGGTACAGATGTTCCTGCAAGGTAGCGAATTGCTGCAAAACCTGTACTTCGACCGCGGTTTCTTCACCATTTTCCTCGGGCATACGACGCTTTGTATGGCATACATCACCGTCGTCATCCGTTCGCGTCTGGTGGAGCTTGACCAATCGCTCGAAGAGGCCGCAATGGACTTAGGTGCGCGTCCGCTGAAAATCTTTTTCGTCATCACCCTGCCCCTTGATTGCGCCTGCCATCGCTTCAGGCTTCCTGCTCGGCATTACCCTGTCGCTGGACGATTTGGTGATTACCTCCTTCCTGTCCGGCCCCGGTTCTTCCACATTGCCGCAGGTGATTTTCTCCAAAATCAAGCTGGGTCTCGACCCGCAGATGAATGTGTTGGCAACCATCCTGATCGGCATTATCGGTACGCTGGTCATCGTCATCAATTATTGGATGATGCGCCAAGCAACCAAACGCGATCGGGAAGCCGCCGAAGCCTACCGTCAGGAAAAGCTCGCCGCAGAAAAAACAAATTGACCCAATCAGACAGGCTGACCGCATCAATGCAAGGTCAGCCTGTTTTCTTCACACAACCCGTTTAACCCACTTTTCAGACGACCCTCAACTATAGTGGATTAAATTTAAATCAGGATAAGGCGACGAAGCCGCAGACAGTACAGATAGTACGGAACCGATTCACTTGGTGCTTCAGCACCTTAGAGAATCGTTCTCTTTGAGCTAAGGCGAGGCAACGCCGTACTGGTTTAAAGTTAATCCACTATACCCTCCAAAGGTCGTCTGAAACCACACAAAGCATTACCCTATGATTCATCCCAATTTCAAAGAATACCTTCCCTCCTATTATTTCAGCACCATCAATCCCCACGCCGCTTATCCCAAGCTTGAAGGTCGTCTGAAAACCGAAACCTGCGTTATCGGCGGAGGATTGACAGGACTTTGCACCGCCCTTCCCCTTGCCGAAAACGGACGCGAAGTTACCGTACTCGAAGCCGCCCGTATCGGCTTCGGCGCATCAGGGCGCAGCGGCGGGCAAGTCATCAGCGATTACGCCTGCGGTATGGAAGAAATCGAAAAACAAGTCGGCTTGGAACAAGCCCGCTGGTTTTGGCAGCAATCCCTGCAAGCCGTCGAACTCGTTGACGAACGGGTTAAAAAACACCAAATCGCTTGCGACTGGCAGCGCGGCTACGCCACCGTCGCCATCCGCCCGCAGCATTGGGAAGAATTGCAACAATGGCATGAACACGCCCGACAACATTACGGCGCTACCCATTACCAACTCTGGGATAAAGCCACGCTCAAGCAACAACTTGCTAGCGATATGTACTTGGGCGCACAGTTCGATCCTCATTCCGGCCACCTCCATCCGCTCAACTACACCCTGGGCATCGCCCGCGCCGCTGCCGAAGCAGGCGCGCAGATTTTCGAACAGTCCCCGATGACCCGTATCGAACCCTATCAAGGCGGCTGGCTCGTCCATACCCCGGACGGCAGCATCGAATGCCAAAACCTCGTGTATGCCGTCAACACCTACGCCGGTTTGCATCAAAAATTCAAGTCGTTGGAAAAAAAAGCCATCGCCGTCAGCACCTTCATCATCGCCACCGAACCGCTGGGCGAACGCGCCAAAGAACTCATCCGCAACAACATGGCTGTCTGCGACAACCGACACGTCCTCGACTACTACCGCCTCAGTGCCGACGGCCGCCTGCTATTCGGCGGCAAAGACAACGAGTTCATCGACGATCCCGACCGCATGACCGAGCTTGTCCGCCAAGACATGCTCAAAGTCTTCCCTCAGCTTGCCGATGTCAAAATCGAACATTCATGGGGCGGCGAATGCGACATCACCGCCAACCTCGCCCCCCACTTCGGCAGGCTCGCGCCCAATGTTTACTATGCCCAAGGCTACTCGGGACACGGCATGGCGATTACCGGCATAGCAGGCCTTGCCATCGCCGAAGCCATCATGGGTGACGATGGTCGTCTGAAACCGTTTGAAAAAAACTCAAACACCCCAGCATCATTACCCAACCTTTCCTGCGCAAACTCGGCTCCTTCCTCGGCTCGAAATATTACCAATGGAAAGACAGCCGTTAAGCATTTGGTTAAGCTCGAACACATCAACAAAAGGTCGTCTGAAACCCGATTCAGGTTTCAGACGACCTTTTCGATATTGAATTGAAGGCTTCCAATCAAACTGCTATCGCATCAAATTCACAACGAACGCTCAATAAGCCCAGATTTTCCCCTTCTCCGTTTGTGCTCCAAACCCATTACATCAAATGAATCCCGCTTGCCGGATTGGAAACATTCTCATATACGGTAATCGAAACAATTTTTCCCGCTTTCGTCAAACACAATTTCCAGATAAGGCTTATCAGGGCTGCGGTCGCGGTTGAAAAGGCGGAATACCCTTTGCGCCTCAAAAATCTTCCCGCGCGCTTTCAAATATTCGGGCAACCGGCTGATGTTTTGAAAACTGCCGCCAAACCCGGCGACGACTACGCCGCCATGCGCGAAGTCCTCACCCGCCGCTACGGCAAAATGCAGGAGGCCGAAGCCAACGGCGAGACCGTCAAATGGCCCGCCCTGCACCTCCTGCAAACCGTGCGCGACGAATCGCACCGCTTCGCCATCACCGGCCACCGCAAAAAAACGCGACAAAGCCCGCGTTACCTCTTCCCTCAGCGACATCCCCGGCGTAGGCAGCAAACGCCGCCAGGCCCTGCTCACCCGCTTCGGTGGCCTGCGCGGCGTCGTTGCCGCCAGCAAAGAAGATTTGGAACAAGTCGAAGGCATCAGCAAGGCATTGGCGGAAACCATTTACGAGCATCTGCATTAAACGATAGGGTAAATAAAGCAAGAGGTCGTCTGAAAAAGTTTTCAGACGACCTCTTGCTTTATTTACCATGCCATATCAAAAAAACAATATTTTTTTAAAACCTTATTAGGAACGTATTGATAAATATCCCGAAATTCTTTCTTTACCGCGCCTGAAGCAGGATTCAGCTTCTCATTTCGTACCAATTTTATTTTTATCTTTGGTGACTTCCGACAACGATGCAGCGGTATAGCGGTATTCCCGATGCGAACCTGCCGTCAAACGGTCTCGGGTAAATTCATACTGGTATTTATCCTGTCCCGTTTCCCCATAAAAAAATCAACATCCATCCTGCAACGTCCTTGCGGTTGGGCAAGCAATACCAACCCGCTTCCCTCCGGACTCAATTCAAAATCCGTCAAATTCCTTTCATAAACTTTTTTCCATTGGGAATGATGATTTTTGAGCAGCAAGCAAAACCCGAGCTCAAACATAAAACTGAAACCAATAAACCCTTAGCGACATTCATATGATTACACCTAGATTTGAAGAGCCTATTATTAAAGCAAAGAACTAAAAATAATACAATTGGGTTTCAATCAACTCAATCCCGCTCATCAAACAAGCCGACATCAAACAAATCCGGCTCACTCATCCGAGTACGGCAATCAACCTTAATGTCCTCGTGAACCCGACAGCAACACGGCAGAATCTCACCGGGCGCGACAAAGGCCAGCGGGAAATCGTCGTAGGACACCCTGCCGTCCAATATTTTGACGCGACAGGAACCGCAATAGCCGCTGCGGCACTGGTATTCGACCTCGTGGCCGGTGCGCTCCAAGCCCTCCAATAAGGTTTCTCCCTCTTGAAGCTCGAAGGTTTTGTCGTGTGTGCTGATAAGTGCCATTATTATCTGTTTAAGCGGGAAAGGTCGTCTGCACAGTGTAACCGAAATCTTTGATTTCGTTTCTACACCTGTTCAGACGACCCCTGATAATGGAAATGCGGAAAAACCGCTGAGTTTGATTATAGTTCGAAATCGCCCAAATCGTCCGCGCTGACTTCCGAATCGATCTGACCGATTAAGTAAGAAGAAATTTCCACTTCCTGCGGCGCGACCTGTACGTTGTCGGACGACAGCCACGCGTTAATCCACGGAATCGGGTTTTGGGTTGCGCCTTCGAATCCGGCAGGCAAGCCGACCGCCTGCATACGCAGGTTGGTAATGTATTCGACATATTGCGCCAGAATTTCCTTGTTCAGACCAATCATCGAACCGTCTTTAAACAGATAGGCCGCCCATTCTTTTTCCTGCTCCGCCGCTTTTTTGAAGAGTTTGAAACATTCGTCCTGCAATTCGACGGCGATTTCCGCCATTTCAGGGTCGTCTGAACCGGCGCGCATCAGGTTGAGCATATGCTGGGTGCTGGTCAGGTGCAGGGCTTCGTCGCGGGCAATCAGTTTGATGATTTTAGCGTTGCCTTCCATCAACTCACGCTCGGCAAAAGCAAACGAGCAGGCGAATGAAACGTAGAAACGGATGGCTTCCAAGACATTGACGCACATCAGGCAGAGATAGAGTTTTTTCTTCAACTCGCGCAAAGATACAGTAACGAGCCTGCCGCCGACATTGTGCGTCCCTTCGCCCAACAGGTTGTAATACTGGGTGTATTCGATCAAATCATCGTAATAACAGGCGATGTCTTCGGCGCGGGCGATGATGTATTCGTTCTGCACGATGTCATCGAACACAACCGAGGGATCATTGACGATATTGCGAATGATGTGAGTATAGCTGCGCGAGTGGATGGTTTCGCTGAAGCTCCACGTTTCAATCCAAGTTTCCAGCTCGGGAATCGACACCAAAGGCAGCAAGGCAACGTTCGGACTGCGGCCTTGAATGGAATCGAGCAGGGTTTGGTATTTCAGATTGCTGATGAAAATGTGTTTTTCGTGTTCGGGCAAGTTGGCGTAGTCAATACGGTCGCGCGACACGTCGATTTCTTCCGGCCGCCAGAAAAACGACAATTGTTTTTCAATCAGTTTTTCAAATACTTCGTATTTCTGCTGATCATAACGAGCGACATTCACCGGCTGACCGAAAAACATAGGCTCTTTAAGCGCATCGTTTTTGGTTTTGGAAAAGGTGCTGTATGACATGACTAGGTGTTCGCAGGACATGGGTTTTTTCTCAGGTTTATTTAAATTTAGAATTTGGATTTCAGACGACCTTATATGTTTTTAAGTAAGGTCGTCTGAATGTATCTGTACATTAAATTCTTGCCTTAAATATAGCTGTTAGTTATAATCCTCCCTAACAACTCCCCAACTTTGCCAACCTACGCGGTTGGAGCAACAAGGTTGAGGGGCTTTCTTTATCTTTGCCACAATCTCCAGTTTCGCGGATCATTTTCCAAACCCATATCGCGCAAACTTACAGCTTTATTCACGACATCAGGAAACTCATCCAGTAAAGCAAGGAGACGGCTTCCCCATTCGGTTCTCGGACAAATAACATCCAACATCCGTTTCATCAAGCAAAAAAATACACAAACGGTTTATTGATAGACAGTGATTTCCATTCTGCATCAGACAAACCTTTCAAGCTGGCTTTAAACGTAATGTCTCTATTCCATAATCGACTGTGATGTGCCGAAACGTTGCGAATAAAGTTAAATGCGTGCAGATGTGTTTGTAGATGCTTACCATCTTTCAAACGATACAATTTGGCAATAGGGTCTTTATCTTTATTCAACATCCCTTTATACAGCATAGACATCGTGCCGAAATCCCATACTTCGCAGGCTACCCAGACAGGTAAGTCGGCATAATGTTCCAAATGATGTTTAACAAAACTGGTTTTCTTTTCGCGCTCGACCAGCTTGTTATGCCTATCCAGCCATTCAGCATGGTCGAAGCCTGGGGTAGAATATTTGCTATCCTTGTAAGCCAAGGGACCATGCCGCCCCAATGTATGGGCAATATTTACCCGAAGAGCTACTTCAATTCTTTCCAGTGCATCTAATGCCAATTGCCGCAATTTCTTATCGAACATATAAAGGCTTTTGACATCTTCAAAACGAGTATCTGTAATAAACTCATCCAACCTGCTCTTAGGATTTTCAGGAGCAAATTGTCGGAAAGAGTAAAAATAACCGCTTAATCGGTAATAACCGATGGTGCGTAAATATCCTAATGCCTTTTTCTCATCATCAATCTGCAATCCTCTACTTCTCAGAATTTCCAACTGCTCATCGTAAGATTTCCAAAGCTTGGGTTCTTTTTATCTGCTTGCTTTGCATAGCCTGTTTCACTTTCAAATAGGTTAATTGCAAAGTTAAATCTTACAAGCCCCGCCTGCGCAGCCGTCATCCTGAATATCAGTCTGCGTATCGTCCGCTCCGTCGCGGGTGTTGTGGTAGTACAGGGTTTTGACGCCGTATTTGTAGGCGGTCAGCAAGTCTTTGAGCATTTGTTTCATGGAAACTTTGTTGCCTTCGAATTTACCCGGATCGTAGGCGGTGTTGGCGGAAATCGCCTGATCGACGAATTTCTGCATCACGCCGACAAGTTTCAGATAGCCTTCGTTGCCCGGAAGCTGCCACAAGGTTTCGTAGGCGTCTTTCAGGGTTTCAAATTCGGGCACAACCTGTTTCAGGATGCCGTCTTTCGATGCTTTAACCGTTACCAATCCGCGCGGCGGCTCGATGCCGTTGGTGGCGTTGGCGATTTGCGAACTGGTTTCAGACGGCATGAGTGCGGTCAGGGTGGAGTTGCGCAGGCCGTATTTGACGATGTCGGCGCGCAGGCTTTCCCAGTCGCACAACAGCGGTTCGCTGCACACGGCATCCAAGTCTTTTTTGTAGGTGTCGATGGGCAGTTTGCCTTGCGAATAAACGGTTTGGTTGAACAGCGGGCATGCGCCGTATTCTTTGGCAAGGTTCACCGATGCTTTGAGCAGGTAATACTGCATGGCTTCAAAGGTTCGGTGGGTCAGGCCGAGCGCGGAATCGTCGCTGTAACGGACGCCGTTTTTTTCGCCAGATAGTAGGCGTAGTTGATGACGCCGATGCCGAGCGTGCGGCGGTTCATGGTCGCGGTGCGGGCGGCTTCGACCGGATAGTCTTGATAATCCAGCAAGGCATCGAGTGCGCGCACGGTCAAATCGGCAAGCCCTTCCAGCTCGTCCAAGCTGTTTAATGCACCCAAGTTGAAGGCGGACAAGGTACACAGGGCGATTTCGCCGTTAGGGTCGTTGATGTTGTCCAGCGGTTTGGTCGGCAAGGCGATTTCCATGCACAGGTTGGACTGGTGCACGGGCGCGACGCGCGGGTCAAACGGGCTGTGCGTGTTGCAGTGGTCAACGTTTTTGGATGTAGATACGTCCCGTTCCGGCGCGTTCCTGCATCAGCGTGGAGAACAAATCGGTAGCCGACAAAATGCGTTTGCGGATATTCGGGTCTTGCTCGTATTTCGTGTAGAGACGCTCGAATTCGTCTTGGTCGGCAAAGAACGCGTCGTACAGACCGGGGACTTCGTTGGGCGAGAACAGCGTGATGTTGCCGCCTTTAATCAGGCGGGTGTACAGCAAGCGGTTGATTTGCACGCCGTAGTCCAATTGACGGATGCGATTGTCTTCCACGCCGCGGTTGTTTTTCAATACCAACAGGCTTTCGGCTTCAATGTGCCACAAGGGTAGAACAAAGTTGCCGCGCCGCCGCGCACGCCGCCTTGCGAGCAAGATTTAACCGCCGCTTGGAACATTTTTGAAAAACGGAATGCAGCCGGTATGTTGCGCTTCACCGCCGCGGATTTCGCTGCCCAAACCACGGATACGTCCGGCGTTGATGCCAATGCCCGCGCGTTGGGAAACGTATTTCACAATCGCGCTGGTGGTGGCATTGATGGAATCCAGGCTGTCGTCGCATTCAATCAATACGCAGCTTGAGAATTGGCGCGTAGGCGTGCGCACGCCGCTCATAATCGGGGTCGGCAGCGATACTTTGAATGTGGAAACGGCGTCGTAAAAACGTTTGACGTAATCCAAACGGGTCTCTTTCGGATATTTGCTGAAGAGACACATCGCCACCAAAATGTATAAGAACTGCGGCGTTTCATAAATCTGGCGGGTAACGCGGTTCTGCACCAGATATTTGCCTTCGAGCTGCTTCACGGCGGCATACGAGAAGGTCATGTCGCGGCTGTGGTCGATATAGGCGTTCAGCTCGTCAAACTCTTCGCAGCTGTAATCTTCGATGATGTGGCGGTCGTATTTGCCCGCATCGGTAAGTTTTTTAACGTGGTCGAAGAGATGCGGCGGTTCGAACTCGCCGTAAGCGATTTTGCGCAGGTGGAAAATCGCCAGACGCGCGGCAAGATATTGATAGTCGGGCGTATCCTGCGAAATCAGGTCGGCAGCCGCCTTGATGATGGTTTCGTGGATGTCGTCGGTGCGGATGCCGTTGTAAAACTGGATGTGCGATTTGAGCTCGACTTGCGATACGGAAACGTTTTTTTCAAGCCTTCCGCCGCCCAAGTAACGACGCGGTGGATTTTTGTCTAAGTCGAGATTTTCCAAACGTCCGTCGCGCTTGGTTACTTTCAAATCAGTCGGTGCATTCATCGTGAGCTTTCTCCATCCTGAAACACAAGATACAGTATGTATTAATATCGAGTGGCACAATATAGTGTATTTTTCGTCGCTTATCCAGTCTTGACAAGACTGCTGTTTTGAAATCGTGCTTTTCCCGATTTTCTTTCAGACGACCTCTTCCCCTATGATTCAAGCCTTACCGCGAAGATGTGTTTTTTTCAGCATCAAAACCCTCATACGGCTATGCGCTTATGAAATAAGGCAAATTCGGATTTGTGTTAAATTTTGAAAATATAATGGCATACAACATGATGAAATAAGCAATAAAGGTCGTCTGAAACCTTATTCCGGTTTTCAGACGACCTTTAAGATGCTCAAAATCTAGGTATTTAATCTTGCAATGCGGCGGCGATTTCGTTGCGCAGTTTGTTTAAAAACCTGCCGTGGCGCACCCATTGAGCGGCAGCTTCGTGGTCTTTCGCTGCAAAGGCCGTCCGCAAATCTTGATACAGCTTGTCTTGCTCGCGGCTGATTTCTTGGTCCAACGCGCGCAGGGCTTCGTTGTTTTGCGCCATTTGCGCATCCATCAGCGTTTCGCGCCATTCCATTTGCTGCATGAGAAATTCAGGAGCGAAAGAGGTATGCTCCGGCGCATCGGCGTCTATGCCCAACGTTTTCAACAGATACGCCGCGCGGTCAATGGGATTTCTCAAGGTACGGTAGGCATCGTTGATGGTGGAAGACATCATCACTGCCTGCTTTTGCTCGAAAGCGGAGGCTGAAGCGAATTTGTCAGGATGGAAACGGGCAGCCAAGGCGCGGTAGGTTTGCTCCAAGTTTTCGGCGTCGATATCGAAAGCGGGTTCAAGCTGGAAGAGTGTGAAATATTGAGACATGGTGGGATAATTAATGTGAAATTTTCGGCAGAAACCTGATTTTGCCTTATAATCCGCTGATTCTTAACCAAAAGGACTGAATATGAGCAGTAAAGTGCAACACAATAAAAGGCAAAAATACGCGACAATGCCTTAAAAGCCTTAGTAAAATCCGATTTGTTCCGACACAAGGTGGAACGGAAAAGAAAAAGGCAAAAGGCAGCTACAACAGACAGGAAGCGAAAAAAATGGCGGGACGGTTTTGATACTGTCCCGCCACTTTTTTTGTCTTAAACGTGGAAGCTCTCGCCGCAGCCGCAAGAGTCTTTGACATTCGGGTTTTCAAATTTGAAACCCTCCTGCAAACCTTCTTTGGTGTAATCGACTTGCGTGCCGTCCAGATAAACCAAGCTTTTCGGGTCGATATAAACGCGCGCGCCGTGTTCTTCAAAAAAATCAGGTCGTCGTCGTTCACTTCATCGACAAATTCAAGGTTGTATGCCATACCCGAGCAGCCGCTGGTTTTTTACACCCAGCGCACGCCCAAGCCTTTGCCGCGCTTGGTCAGGTAGCTATTGATATGTTTGGCTGCGTTTTCTGTGATGGTAATCATGCTTCTTTCCTTATTCGCAATCATTGTCTTATTTTACCTGCTTTCATTTTCAGACGACCTATTTGCCTTCAGGTCGTCTGAAAACGCTGTTTTGCCCACTCTATCGCGGCGGAAACGGCAGCTTTTGCCTGCGGACTGTTTTTCCAACAGGTCGAGCCGGTCAATTTTGCGCCTTGTTCCAAAAATATCTTCCAAATCCGCTGCCGCCAGCGTGGCAACATCATCCAAACCCATTTGCTGCAAACGCTGCAATACAGTTTTGCCTATGCCTTTGACGGCAAGCAAGGATTGGGCTTCTTCATCGGTAAAAGGCATTTCGTCTCCTTTTATTTTGCAGGCGTATCGACTAAATATAAGCCTGCGGCTTATCGCCCTCTCCCTACCCCTCTCCCGCAGGGAGAGGGGATAGATTGGCAGGCAGCCCCAAATTTGGCGGCAACTTCAAAAGGATTAAGTTTCTGTGTCCTTACCCTCTTCTTCACGAGAGAAGGCATGCCGTCTCTTTTTGATCTTGCAGGCGTATCGATAAATATAAGCCTATGAGCTTATCGCCCTCTCCTAACCCTCTCCCGCGGGGAGAGGGATAGATTGGCAGGTAGTCCCAAATTTGGCGGCAACTTTAAAAAGGATTAGGTTTCTGTGTCCTCAATTCACCCTGTCTGTTTAAGAGAGGAACAAACCGTTATGTTTGCTTTTCCTGAAAACTCTAAGACTTTCAGAAATCCTGTGAATGTCTACCGACAAAGCACCCACTAATCGGATTATTTGTTTTTCCTGACGTTTGCGGTAGTCGGCAACAGCCGCTTTTACCGCATCTTCAGCCAAGATGGAGCAGTGGATTTTTCACAGGCGGCAGTTCCAATTCTTCGGCGATTTCGCTGTTTTTTTGATTGCCAGCGCGTCATCCAGGCTTTTTACCTTTGACCCACTCGGTAATCAGGCTGGACGAAGCGATGGCGGAGCCGCAGCCGTAAGTTTTTAAATTTCGCGTCTTCGATGATGCCTTCGTCGTTGACTTTGATTTGCAGGCGCATAACGTCGCCGCAGGCGGGCGCGCCGACCATGCCGGTGCCGACAGACTCGTCGTCTTTGTCGAAAGTACCGACGTTGCGGGGGTTTTCATAGTGATCGATTACTTTATCGCTGTATGCCATGATGTGGTTTTCCTTAAAATATCGTGGTTTGTTGATGTTTTTAGTCGTCTGAAAAAGACGATTTTTTTCTAAATTTTTCTAAAATTAGGCGTGCCAATAAGCTGCTATCGGCATGGTATGCCTGAATACAGGCTTGAATCATTTGTTCGGCAGAGATATTTTTGCCAATGTATCTGCAAACCGTTTTTTTCATTGCCAATTGCGTCATAAACAGGCGCAATGTTCTGCCGTTTCCTTCACGAAAAGGATGTAGGACGTTCAACTCGCCCAAATAATAGGCTACACGCTCGGCGAATTTATCTTTATCCAACCCCTGCAAATAGTTTTCGTTTCGCAGCTTCTCTAAAAGTTTACGGCTTTCGTTTTCGATAAAAGCAAAATTGGCAAATCGGGTATTACCTTTGGAAATATCAATCCGCCGGATTTCGCCTGCCCAATCATAAATATCGCCAAACAGTTCGCGATGAATAGTCTGTAAATGGGCCAAATCGAAATTGTCCGTAATGGGTTGCAAAAGCAGATATTGGGCGCGAACAGCGGAAAATTCTTTTTCGGCGGTTTTCAGCAATTCACTATCTTGGATGGAGAGCTTGTTTTTAAATACGCCTCCATTCATATAAATAGTGTCTTCTCCGCCGTATTTGCTCATTTTTTTCCGCCATTCTTTGTTTGATGCCGTCCAAAGCCTCATCCAAACTGATTTTTGCCTTCCACCAAACGCTGCATATCATGTATGGTCTCTAGACTGATGTTCAACTGCTCCATCCGCCACGAACCAATAATGGAATGCGTCGTTTGCGGCAAATGATGCTGTTCCTGAATTTGTAGGGACATGGGATTCCTTATTTTGCTTCCGAACAATATTTCAGACGACCCCTGCCGCCTTAGATTTTTGCACGCGCCGCCTTCGCAGCCGTCGTCGTTTTTCCGAATCGACACCGCCTTCCACGGTAACGCCGTCAAAAATCTTCAAGCAGGTTGTCGAGATTATCGAGGTCGAGTTCTTGTTCGTTCATGGGTTGTATCCTTGATTTTTAATGTGGTGGCTTTTAGGTCGTCTGAAAAGGTCTTTGGGGATTTTCAGACGACCTTTTTTATTTATAGGTAGGTTGCTGAAAACGGATGCTTTAGCTCAAATCAAATACCTGTATCGTCAAAACCGCTTCGGGCGGCAATGTACGCAGCAATTCAGGACGATGCAGTTTCAAAGGACGATAGCCGTACGACTTCATCAACACGGTTTCGCCCTTGTCGTCTTCCATAAAAAAACAGGCGTGAAGTTTCCATGCGGCGCATTGCCCTGCGGCGAGATTTTTACCGCCTAGCAGCCACGGGGCGACGTGCCGCACCTGCGTTTGGTAAACATCTGGATAGCCGCCTTTGTTCTCGGTCTGCGTGGCTCGCCCTTCTTTGCAAAGTTCATCCAGCCAGTCCGCACCGGAAACGCCGCACTCCCACGAGGCGATGAGATGTGGCTCTTGCCTGTCTGCATCGCTGAAAACGCTTATCCACCAACCCAGCATAATTTGTTCCTTTCGTGATGGTTTTTTTGAGTGCAAGCTGCTTTTTAATGCGCCGCCCATTCAATCGAATTCAAATCAATCCCGTCTTTGAACATTTCCCACAGCGGCGACAGTTCGCGCAGTTTGCCGATTTTGGATTTGATCAGTTCAGCGGCGAATTTCACTTCTTCTTCGGTAGTCATGCGGCCGAAGGTGATGCGCAGGGATGAGTGCGCCAGTTCGTCGTTGCGGCCGAGCGCGCGCAGGACGTAGCTGGGTTCGAGCGAGGCGGAGGTACAGGCGGAGCCGCTGGATACGGCGAGTTCTTTGACCGCCATAATCAGGCTTTCGCCTTCGACGAAGTTGAAGCTGACGTTCAGGTTGTTCGGGGCGCGGTGTTCGAGGTCGCCGTTGATATAGACTTCTTCGATGCCTTCGATGCCTTTGAGGAAGATGTCGCGCAGTTTGCGGTAGTGCGCCATGTCTTGCTCGAGTTCTTCTTTGGCGATGCGGAAGGCTTCGCCCATGCCGACGATTTGGTGGGTCGGCAAGGTGCCGCTGCGGAAGCCGCGTTCGTGGCCGCCGCCGTGCATTTGGGCTTCAAGGCGGACGCGGGGTTTGCGGCGGACGTACAGTGCGCCGATGCCTTTTGGGGCCGTACACTTTGTGGCCGGACATGGACAGCAGGTCGATTTTGGCGGCTTCCACGTCAACAGGCACTTTGCCGCAAGCTTGGGCGGCATCGACGTGGAAGATGATTTTTCGTTCGCGGCAGATTTCGCCGATGGCGGGAATGTCTTGCACTACGCCGATTTCGTTGTTCACCCACATCACGGAAATCAGGATGGTGTCGTCGCGGATGGCGGCTTTGAGTTCTTCCAAATCGATCAAACCGTTTTCTTGTACGCCGAGGTAGGTGACTTCAAAACCTTGGCGTTCGAGTTCGCGCATGGTGTCGAGCACGGCTTTGTGTTCGGTTTTGACGGTGATGAGGTGTTTGCCTTTGGTTTTGTAGAAGTTTGCCGCGCCTTTGATGGCGAGGTTGTCGGACTCGGTCGCGCCGCTGGTGAAGATGATTTCTTTTGGGGTCGGCGTTGATCAGGGCGGCAATGTCGGCGCGGGCTTTTTTTCGACGGCCTCTTCTGCTTCCCAGCCGAATGCGTGGCTGTTGGAGGCGGGGTTGCCGAAGGTTTCGGTCAGATAGGGAATCATTTTTTTCGGCAACGCGTTTGTCAACGGGGGTGGTGGCGGCGTAGTCGAGATAAACGGGGGTTTTGACGGTCATGGTTTGCTCTTTCTTTTTTTCTGTAATGTACTTAATGGATATGTGTAAATTGGATGACGTGGCTGCCGTCATCGCTGTTTTTCTGTTCGATGATGCTTTGCAAGGTAACGCTGCTGAGGTAATCGTTGATGGTTTTTGTTCAGGTTTTTCCCCAAAGGTCGTGCGTCAGGCAAGGCGCACCGTGGTGGCAGTTGGCTTTGCTGCTGCATTGGGTGGCGTCCAGCTTGTCTTCGGCGGCGGAAATGATTTGGGCGATATTGATTTGTGCGGGAGGGGCGGCGAGGATGTAGCCGCCACCGGGGCCGCGCAGGCTTTCAACCAGCCCGGCGCGCCGCAGTTTGCTGAATAGTTGTTCGAGATAGGAAAGCGAAATACTTTGGCGTTCGCTGATGGCGCTGAGTTTGACAGCGCCGGTTTGCGCGTTCATCGCCAAATCGATCATGGCGGTAACGGCAAAACGCCCTTTTGTGGTCAGTCTCATGGTAGGTGCCTGTGTCGGCTTTTTTTATAGTGGTGCGATTGTCTAATATCTGAGTGATTCAGTCAAGTATATTCGGGCGTCTTCCGATTGTTTGTTTAAATGGCTGGGCGAATGGATTTTTTTATCTGCCTGAAGATTTCTCTTTTTTATCTGAAACTTGAATCCGAGGTCGTCTGAAAAGTGCTATTACCCTGCTTTTTGGCGGGGTTAAAACCATTTGCTTTATAATTGCGATTGATATAGATTATCTAATTCATACTAAATCATTATGGTATTGCAAAAGGTCGTCTGAAACCGCCCTGCCCGTTTCAGACGACCCAAGCTCATAAGCAACCCCTTAACAGAGGCAATCAACAATGAAACGCGATTTGAGCAAAATGACCTGTATCGAAGACCTGCGCCTTGTCGCCAAGCGCAAGATGCCGCGCATGTTTTACGATTACATCGATTCAGGTTCTTGGACGGAAACCACCTACCGCGAAAAACACTTCGGATTTCAAAGACATCCGCTTCCGCCAAAAAGATATTGGTCAACATGGAAGGCCGCAGCCTGGAAACCAAAATGATCGGTCAGGATGTGAAGATGCCGGTGGCGATTGCGCCGACGGGCTTTACCGGCATGGCACACGCCGACGGTGAAATCTTGGCGGCGCGGGCGGCGGAGAAGTTCGGCATTCCGTTTACGCTCTCCACCATGTCCATCTGCTCGATTGAAGACGTTGCCGAAAACACCAGCGCGCCGTTTTGGTTTCAGCTTTATGTGATGCGCGACCGCGAGTTTATGGAAAACCTGATTAAGCGCGCGAAAGATGCCAAGTGTTCGGCATTGGTTTTGACCGCCGATTTGCAGGTTTTGGGTCAACGCCACAAAGACATCAAAAAAACGGTCTGTCCGCGCCGCCGAAACCGACCATCGCCAATTTAATCAATCTGGCAACCAAGCCCGAATGGTGCATGAAAATGCTGAACACGGAACGCCGCACGTTCCGCAATATCGTCGGACACGCCAAAAAAACGTCGGCGATTTGTCTTCGCTGTCTTCATGGACTTCCGAACAATTCGACCCGCGCCTGAGCTGGGACGACGTTGCCCGCATTAAAGACTTATGGGGCGGCAAGCTGATTATCAAAGGCATTATGGAACCTGAAGATGCGGAAAAAAAGCAGTGAAAAGCGGCGCGGACGCATTGGTCGTTTCCAACCACGGCGGCCGCCAGCTCGACGACACCATATCTGCCATCAAAGCCTTGCCCGACATCGTCAGCGCAGTCGGCAGCGACATCGAAGTGTGGATGGACAGCGGCATCCGCAGCGGTCAAGACATCCTCAAAGCATGGGCTTTGGGCGCAAAAGGCACGATGATAGGCCGCGCGTTCCTCTACGGCTTGGGCGCATACGGCGAAGAAGGCGTTACCCGCGCGCTGGAAATCCTGTATAAGGAAATGGACGTCTCCATGGCGTTCACAGGCCATCGCAATATTCAAGACGTTGACGTAAGCATTCTGCAAAGCACACGCTGGCCGAATGACAAATTCTGATTGCTTTTAAACACCAAACCGGCAGTTAAACAGATTAACTGCCGGTTTGATATTCTAAAATTGCAGAAGATAAGGTTTTCAGACGACCTTAATTGGGTTTCTTCTAAACTGACCGGTCGTCTGAAAGTGTTTATGCAATACGTTGGCGCATTTGCTCGAAGAGGCATACCGTTGCCGCCATGGCGACGTTTAACGACTCAGTCTGTCCCAACATCGGGATTCTGACGCTACCGTCGACTTTTTCCAAAATTTCCCGACTCACGCCGCTGCCTTCATTGCCGAAAACCCAAGCGCAAGGGGCGTTTAAATCCAGTTGGTACAAGTCGGAAGGGTTGCACCCGTCCAAAGCGGTTGCCCATATTTTGTCCTGATAAGCATCCAGCCATTGCGGTAGAAAAAAACGCGGCTGTATATATCCAGCAGAAAATGCGCCCCCATACCCGCGCGCAATACCTTGGGCGACCAAATATCGACGCAGTCATTACCCAACACAATCTGCCTAATGCCCGAAGCTGCCGCGCTGCGTAAAACCGTACCGACATTGCCCGGGTCTTGCAGCCTGTCCAACACCACGCAGTCGCCGCTTAAAGGCAAATCCTCTTGCGGCGGAATCTCTATCCAAGTCATTACATCATCGGCATCGTTCAGACTGGTGATTTTAGACAAGGCTTCGTTTCCGACCCAAGTAATACAATCTTCGTCCAAGCTGCTGATTAAATTTCGGATTTCAGGATGCGTGTTTTTACTTTCGGGCAAATACACTTGTTTGGGCGTATATCCCGCCTCTAAATAGACCTGCAAAAGATGCACGCCTTCCAACACGGTTTGCCCGTATTCACGGCGTGCTTTAGATTGTGTCAGCAGCTTGGACAAATGCTTGAGCTGCTCGTTTTGCGCGGAGGTAATCAATTTCATGTGCCGCATTATATAGCGGATTCAAATAAAAAGGATACAGCGCAATACCGTCCGACTTTTTTTCAACCCGCTTTTTCAGACGACCTCAAGATGCATCCGGTCAAAAAAATAAAATCCCTGCCCGAATAGCTCGGGAAGGGATTTCTACTTGATGGAAATCTTTATCTCTATGCAGCTTAATGAACGACGGAATCCTGTTGAACCTGCGTTTCGGTTCGAACCGTAATCTGACTAACACCTTTGTCATTCTTTGCGGATTCAGGTACTACCACGACATCTGAAGCATTTTTTACTGCCGGATTAGCAGCTACGGGCACGATATGTTCCTGCTGGTTTTTGGTATCAGCAACTTTTTCCGCAACTATATCTGCCAACCCACCCTGCACTTGAGGGGCGAATTGCCATACAGACACAGCAACTGCAGCAACGCTGGCGGCAACGGCAAAAGATTTAAAGAAGGAATTGTTTGCAGCTTGAACACCCTTAGCAGACATCGCTGCGGCAACTTCAGCCTTATGACGTTGCTTATGTTCTTCGCTGATTTCAGCAAGCGTAGCAGTAAATGCTGCGCTTTGCATGAAATCCGCATCACGCCCCGTACCTGCTTTATAGCGCATGTAATCGCCAATCAGATGGTACTCGTACCACGCTTCGGCAGCGGCATCGTCGGACAACAGACGATCAAGCATCTCTTCAGATACATCGTCGTTATCCATCAACATGGAGATATATTCGTGTGTTGTGTTCATAGTTATTACCATTTTTTTATTACCACCTTTGATTTTCAGAAGTTTCCAGCAACGGCCTCAAATCTTTTGCTATCACTTCCCGTGCCCTGAAAATACGGGATCTAACCGTCCCTATCGGGCAATCCATAATCGTGGCGATTTCCTCGTAAGACAAACCGTCCATTTCCCGCAAGGTAATGGCTTTGCGTAAGTCCTCGGGCAAATGCGAAATTGTTGATTCGACTGTTTGCAGGATTTCCCGATTGATCATCTCAGCTTCCGGCGTATGGTAATCCGCAATCTGATCCGACAAATCCAGAATATCCCCATCTTCATTGGCAGCCTCTGCACTGACGAACGGCTGCTTTCCTGATGTTACTAAGAAATTTTTGGCAGTATTGATAGCAATCCGGTACAGCCAGGTATAAAACGCGCTCTCGCTACGAAAATTCGGCAAGGCACGGTAAGCCCTGATCATTGCCTCTTGCGCCACATCGTTGACTTCGTGTTCGTCTTTGACAAAACGGGAAATCAATCTGATGAGCCGACGCTGATATTTGGACATCAGCATCTCGAATGCTTTTTGTTCGCCTTTCTGCGCGCGCTCTACCAAGACCTGATCAATCTGGCGATCATTCATATTTTACCTTTTTATAATAACTGCATTATAAGCTATAAAGTAGTAAAGCGTGCTGTGCCAGTTAAAGACAGCTATTGCCGCATTTAGTTCCATTTATATCTCAAAAAAATTTTCCATAAACCGGTAAAAAACCGTCAATCCCTTGAAAATCGTGGCTTACCGTAAGGTTAACAATAGCAATGCAGTTTCCGTCAGTATTTGTGATAATCGGCCAGCATTTTCTGACGAACGGTACAATATGGTTTTCCTGCAACACTTTCTTAACGTTTTTTTATACAAAAAAACCCTACATTCATCATATCATCACTGCCCGCCGTCCGAATGATTCCTTCTTCTTCCAAGACCGATTCCGGCAATCCGTTGCGGTGCGGCACCAGAAAAAAAGCCGTTTTTCTTGGAGAATATCTTTCAGACGGCCTCTGACTTCTTTTCCCTTTATCCAATCCACGTCTGCGAACTGGTTTTGTTTCAATATGAATAAAAAAATCCCGGTATAAACATACCGATGTTTCGCCGAACTGCCATTGTGCAGTTTCTGCTTCCAACAGTATCCGCGCGAAATCCGCCAGCTTTCTCGGAGAACTTTCCACAATCCCATTCTCCTTAAAAAAACGCCAAAGAATCCGGCTGCGGCGCGCCTCGCTGAATGTCTGCCAACGGCTGACTTGGAAACGCCCGCTTTGGCAAACCGTCTGATAATCCGCTTCGACAACTTCGTCTAAAAATCGCCAAATCGGTTTGCAAAGAACGAATGTTGGCACAAACATGACGATCGAAATTCGGAATGCGCTCCCGCCAAACCGGCAACGCCTCGTAACGCATCCAATTCCTTAAAAAAAGCTGTATCGGCGTTACTTTCATCTTCGATGTTCGGCAGATTGCAGGCAGCGGCGTAGTTTTCCAATTCTTTTTCGGGAAAACGTCAGCAGCGGCCGCCAAATTTGCGTTTCCTCATCCAGCTTGCGCCATTGTGGCATGGCGGCAAGTGCTTTAATGCCGCCGCCGCGAACCGCCGCGAGCATGAATGTTTCAATTTGGTCATCCTGATGGTGCGCCAGCGCGATGATGCCGGAGGGGTCGTCTGAAAACGCCTGATAACGCGCTTTCCGTGCGGCGGCTTCGATTCCCAAGCCGTCTTTTTGACTTCAACTTTTACGCTTCTAAACGGCACATTCCATTCTTGGCATAAGCGTGTGCAAAACCCCAGCCAGTCATCCGCATTGCGGCTCAATCCGTGATGAACGTGCAAAGCGTGTACATTCAAACCAAGCTCTTCCCGCAAACACGCCAGCATATGCAGCAACACCACCGAATCCAAACCGCCACTTAATCCGACCGTTACCGTACAACCATCAGGAAGCGAACGCGCCGAAAGACGCAGAGTTTCCAACAAACTGCGGCATTGGGGCGGAAGGTTTTCAGGCGACGTCGGGTTCATATGGCGTAATCTATGCTGTCGGCAAGGCAAGTTCTTAGAAATGAAAAAGCAGGCAGGGGGGAGCTTCTGCCTGCTTTTCTACACATTAATTGTTTACTTATCCGTAAACTTACCGTAAGCCATAATCCGGTCGAAACGGCGCGCCAGCAAGTCCGCCATCGGCATATTTTTGCGCCTCGTGCAACTCGGTTTCCAACACCGTTTTGACGTTTTTTTCATGGTCGTTTCAAAATCACGGTGCGCACCGCCCAAAGGCTCGTTGATCACGCTATCGATCAAATCCAACTCTTGCAGGCGTTTGGCGGTAATGCCCAAGGCTTTGCGCGGCATCTGCCGCTTTTTTTCGGCAGTTTTCCACAGAATAGACGCACAACCTTCCGGAGAGATAACCGAGTAAGTCGAATATTGCAGCATATTGACGTAATCGCCGACCGCAATCGCCAGCGCGCCACCGGAACCACCCTCGCCGATAATGGTACACAAAACCGGTACACGTAGGCGGGTCAGTTCGTACAGGTTGCGTCCGATGGCTTCAGACTGACCGCGCTCTTCTGCGCCGATGCCCGGATACGCGCCCGGCGTATCGACAAAAAGTCATCACGGGAATATTGAATTTCTCGGCGGTCTGCATCAGACGCAGTGCTTTTACGGTAGCCTTCAGGGCGCGGCATACCGAAATTACGGCGGATTTTTTTCTTTGGTATCTCGACCTTTTTGATGGCCGATAACCATCACACTTTGTCCGTTGAAGCGCGCCAAACCGCCGACGATGGCATGGTCGTCTGAATAATGGCGGTCGCCGTGCAACTCTTCAAAATCGGTGAAAATGGCTTGAATGTAATCTAAGGTGTAAGGACGTTGGGGATGGCGTGAAACCTGCGAAATCTGAGCGGGCGTCAGCTTGTTGAAAATCGATTTTTGTCAGGTCGTTGCTTTTCTTCTGCAATCTGGCGATTTCATCGGAAATATCGACGGCGGATTCGCCCCTGCACAAAGCGCAACTCTTCGATTTTATTGGTTAATTCAGCGATGGGTTGTTCAAAATCCAAAAAAACTGGTTTCATAGGGTGAAGCTCTCGGTAGGGACGCTGCCGCTATCATACGCCAATCAGGCATATTTGGCAGCATTTCTCATTGAGGATATGCCGTGCAAAACGGCAGATAATCGGGCGGATGCCTTTTCAGACGACCTTTTGCGGATGATATAGTATATCTGCACTAAACAAATGAAGTGCCGTATCTTATGATAAACTTCCATTCAGTTCAATCATTTCAAACAGGCTATGAAAAACGAACACGACAATACGGCGATGCGGCTCGACAAATGGCTTTGGGCTGCACGCTTTTTTTCAAAACCCGCGCGCTGGCTCAAAAAAACATATCGAATTGGGCAGGGGTTCAGGTCAACGGCGCCAAAGTCAAAAAAACAGCAAAAAAATATCAGCGCGGGCGACATCATCGACCTGACGCTCAATTCACTGCCTTACAAAATCAAAGTATTGGCACTCAACCACCAGCGCCGCCCCGCCCCCGAAGCGCGTCAGCTTTACGAAGAAGACATGAAAAACCGCCGCCGAACGCGAAGCGCAAAAACAGCTCGACCAAGCAAGCCGCATCAGCGCGGCGTATCCCGACGGCAGGCCGACCAAACGCGACCGCCGCCAACTCGACCGCATGAAGCGCGACAGCTGGTAGGATTCGGAGTTTGTCTTGGTGGAATCGTACTTTTCAGACGACCTTTATCAGGAAACAGGTACAGGTCGTCTGAAATCTTATCCGAACTAAAACAGGCAGGTTTTTCCCTGCCTGTTTTTTCGTTTCTACAAAACCTTTATCCAAACGGCTTAGAATTTGTATTCCACCTGACCGCGCAAGACGTTGACGTCTTGTCTGCTTGAACCGGCAGTCGGGGTAACTTGTTTGCCCGCCAAGTAAAAGCCTGACACTTTCCAGTTTTTTTCCAAGGAACGTAGGTCGCGCCGACTTGTACGCCTTGTACGTTTTTACTGTAGTCTTGTACGGAAGATACGCCCGAAAGTGCGCCGACGCGGCGGTAATTCAGGAAGGCGTCGTAGGAATTGCGGACTTTCCAGTCGGCAAGTTTATAGCGGACTTCGGTAAACACGCCGTCGTTTTTTTGATTTTTTTGTCCTGCGTCGTTATAGGCTTTGATGTTGGACTTGCTGACTGCCGCCATCCAACGCCAATCGTCGTTGAATTTGACATCTGCGCCGATTTCGCCGAAGACGGCGTTTTTTCTTCGCGCCGCGCACGTCTATGTCTTTCATGTAGCTGACGGTTGCGCCGACGTTGATGTTTTTCGTTAATCGGCAGGCTGCTTTGAATGGCGGCGAAGTGTTTGCGGCGGCCGCCTATGCCCCATACGTTGTCGTTGAGGCTGCCGGTGCGGCGGCCTGCGTAAATTTTGGTGGGCAGGGGTTTTTG
Source organism: uncultured Neisseria sp. (assembly GCA_916438535.1). Classification (GTDB taxonomy): domain Bacteria; phylum Pseudomonadota; class Gammaproteobacteria; order Burkholderiales; family Neisseriaceae; genus Neisseria. Next base: position 235,598 of record CAKAEP010000002.1, read on the forward strand.
TTGTCAAAGAAGATTTCACCGCCGGTTACTTCGGTATCCCAAACGCGTCCGTAGGAGGAGAATGCGCCGAATTTACCGACGCGGGCTTTGACGCCTTCGGTAATCGAGCCTTCGGCATAGAGTTTGTTCACGGGAACATCGTGGTCGCCGTTGAATTTGCCGGTTTTCAAGTCGATGTTGGGTTCGATTTGGGTCACCAGTTTCCAGTCTTTATAAAGTTTGGCGCGCAACCAGAATTCGGCGTTGAAATTGGTATTGGAAGCGTCGGGCGTGGGATTGGTGCTGCTGTTGTTGGCATTGATGTCTTTGGTGTCGGCACGGACGCGGAATGTTCCGTTTACGGTCAGCAAATCGTTGAAAATGCTGATTTTATCTTCGTCTTTGCGGATGACGCTGCCCGAATTGACGTAATCGCTCGTCGTTGCCAATGCGGCGGCATCGCGCTCTACGCTAGCGGTTTCTGCAAATGCGGTGGGTAATGCCGCCAAGGCAGCGCATACAACGGCAAAGTTTTTTTGGATGTTCATGCCAATCTCCGATTGAAGGGTAAAAGGTATTTTTAACAAAAAAATTCCTAATCAATATTTGTTAGAAATTTACTAATTTTTTTGTAATCGAACGGCTGTAATCCTATGAAAGACGGCACAAACCGTCAAGAAGATTTAGAGTATTATGCTTATTTCCAAACTGATTTTTGACGCATATCAATAGAAAGGTCGTCTGAAAACTTCCGGCAGCATCCGTTCCGTTTTCAGACGACCTTTAGGGTTTGATTCAAGCTTTCGGTACGAACATCGCATCCAAGATGTCGCCCAATGCCGTGCGGCGGGTTTTGCGGGTCTCCACCGCCAACCGCCATTGTTCTTCATTTCCCCAAAAGACGAAGCGTTCCCGCGCACGGGTGATGGCGGTGTAGAGCAGCGCATTGTTTAAGCCCGACAGCGCGTCATCCCCGCCCTGCTCTATTTTTTTCCCGACGGCGGCAACAGCCAGACTTCCCGATATTCCGACCCCTGGCTTTTATGCACAGTCATGGCGAACGCGGAATCAAACTGCGGCAGGCGGCTGATGGCGATTTTTTTGAAGCCGTCCGCATTCGGGAAATACGCCGCCAAGCCGTTCGCCGATTCCGCGTCGGGCATAATCAGCCCGATATCGCCGTTGAACACTTCCAGCGTATAGTCGTTGCGCGCAATCATGATGATTTGTCCCGCGAACCACGGCGTATCTGCGCCCGCCCGATGTTTGCGTTGCAGATAACGGCAATACTCTTCGTTAAACGCCTCCGCGTCCTGCCGCCATGCCGCCAAAACGACCACGTCCGCCGCGTGTCCGAACGCCAGCGCCACATCGTTTTTTATCGACTGCCCTGCCAGTATTTTTTTCGTGTTTTCGGTAAAAGCAGCTCCGCCTGCTGTTTCAGACGACCCTCGCGGATTTCCAACTCGTCAGGGAACAAGGCAAACTGCGCCCAACTTTCCCCGCTCTTGCCCGATACGACCGCCCTAGCCAAGCAACCGATGCCGCTATTTGCGCCGAAACGGTGGCTGACTGTCAGTTGCGCGACGTTTTTGCGACAAAACCGGCGGATTTTTCCTCCACGGGGAAACCGTGTTCAGGCAGATAAATGCTCAGCTGATCCGCCGTCTCCTTATCCAAAACCGTCCGTCTCGACAACGCCGCCAATACCGCGCCGACACCGACCGAAGGCAGTTGGAACTCGTCGCCCAAAAAAATCACGCGGCAGCCCGACGGAATCGCACGCAGCAAGTGAAGCAGCAGGGAAACATCCAACATCGAAGCCTCATCCACCACCAACACATCCAAAGGCAGCGGGCGGTTGCCGTCAAACGCAGGCAGCATTTGCGGCGGGCGCAGCTTCAAAAGGCGGTGGACCGTCTGCCCTTCCAGAGCGGACAAATGATTGCGCACCACATCCGGCATCTCGAAACCGTCCACCGCCCGATGCAGCGCGCGCGCCATATGCGCCGCAGCCTTGCCCGTCGGCGCGGCCAGAGCGATACGCGGCAGGCGCGTGGCAGAGTTGGTACAAATCAGCCCCCAAAAGTTTCGCCACCGTCGTCGTCTTTCCCGTACCCGGCCCGCCCGTAATCAGCATAAACGCCTGAAGCAGGGCAAGCCCCGCCGCATCCCGCTGCCCTGCGCTGCCTTTGTCGGCAAACCAGCCGGACAAGTTTTTGCGACGCGCTCATCCAATCCACAGGCTCGACTTCCGCTTCTGCCAAACGCTTGATTTCAGCCACCAAATCATGCTCGAGCTGCCACATCCGCCCCAAAAACAACTTTCTGCCCTGCAACACCAACGGCGACGTGCCCTGCCCGACCGTCGGCGCCAATCCCGCCAATTCGTCCGCCTCGCCCTCATCCAGCCACACAAACGAGTGCCCGTTCTGCAAAGCCGCAAACAGCCGCAACACATAAGGCGTCAGCACCGCAGCATGCTCCGGTACGCAACGCTCCAGCAAATGCCCGGCCGCTTGAGCGGCGGCAAGGTTCAAATCATCGGCGGTATTCTCAGCCATTTTCGTTTCCCGTATTGAAAAAAAGGTCGTCTGAAAATGGACATCCGGTTTTCAGACGACCTGTATTATATCGGACAAAACAAAAAAATTTCCGCGACGGCAGCCTGTCAGGACGGTTTACTTCCAGCGCAATCCCAAGGTCGTCTGAAAGCCCGGCAACAGTCCCGCTGCATTTGCGGATATAATCGCCCTTCCCTGTTTTCAGACGACCCCTGCCATGCTCAGCTACCGCCACGCCTTCCATGCCGGCAACCACGCCGATATGCTCAAACATTTCACCCTCTTCCTTACGCTGGAATATTTCAACCTCAAAGACAAACCGTATTGGTATATCGACACCCACAGCGGCGCGGGTTTGTATGATTTGCGCGGCGAGCAGGCGCAGAAGGTCGGCGAATACCGGCAGGGGATTGCACGGCTGCTTCAAGCAGATGCGCTGCCCTCGGATTTGTCCGACTTTACCGGTCGTCTGAAAGAAATCCTGCCCGATGAAAAACCTCTACTGCGGCTCGCCCTGGCTTGCCCGCTTTCTCACCAGAGAATGCGACAAACTTCGCCTGTTCGAGCTTCATCCTGCCGATTTTTGCGCATTTGCAAAACAACATGAAAGAAGCCCGTCTGGGCAAACGCGGGCAAATCACGCAGGCTAACGGCTATCGCGGACTGATTTCGCTGCTTCCCCGCCGCCGCGCCGCACCGTGGTACTGATCGACCCGCCCTATGAGGAGAAACAAGATTACCGCCGCGTTGTCCAAACCCCTGCAAGACGCGCTCAAACGTTTCGAGTCGGGCTGTTATCTGGTTTGGTATCCCTGCTTGAGCCGCGAAGAGAGCCGCAAGCTGCCGGAACAGTTGAAAAAAACTCATGCCCGAAAATTACCTTCAAGCCGAGCTTTATGTCCACAAACCGCGCGAAGACGGGTTCGGTATGCACGGCAGCGGGATGTTCGTCCTCAATCCGCCCTATCTGCTGGCAAAAAAATTGGCGGATACGCTGCCCAAGCTGACGGAAATTCTGGCTCAAGATGATGCTGCGCGTTTCGTTTTTAGACTATCAAATCAAATAAACCGGCAAAGGTCGTCTGAAACCGGTTTCAGACGACCTTTGCCTATCGTTTTCCGCTAAAAATACCTGTCTCTTTTCCTTTCCGTCTTTCTGCAATGTCCCAGCGCAAAATCATCCATATCGACATGGACGCGTTCTACGCATCGGTAGAACTGCGCGAGCAGCCGCATTTGAAAGGGCTGCCCGTGGTTGTCGCGTGGGAAGGCGCGCGTTCGGTGATTTGCGCCGCATCGTATGAGGCGCGGCAGTTTGGGCTGCATTCCGCGATGTCGGTGGCGACGGCGAAAAGGCTGTGTCCGCAAGCGGTGTATGTGCCGCCGCATTTCGATTTGTACCGTCAGGTTTCCGCGCAGATTCACGCCGTATTCAGGCGTTATACCGACTTGATCGAACCCTTGTCGCTCGACGAGGCCTATCTTGACGTGACCCATAATTTCAAAAACATCCCATACGCCAGCGAAGTTGCCAAAGAAATCCGCGCCGCCATTTTTGCGGAAACCGGCCTGACCGCTTCCGCAGGCATCGCGCCAAACAAATTTTTTTGGCGAAAATCGCGTCGGACTGGCGCAAGCCGAACGGGCAATTCGTCCTGCCGCCGCACAAAGTCATGGCATTTTTGGAAACCCTGCCCTTGGGCAAAATCCCCGGCGTGGGCAAGGTAACGTTGAAAAAAATGCAGTCGCTGGGTATGCAGACGGCAGGCGATTTGCGCCGTTTCGAGCGTGGCGAACTGTTAAACCATTTCGGACGCTACGGCTACCGCCTCTATGATTTGGCACGCGGTACGGACGAACGCCCCGTCAAAGCCGAACGCGAACGCCTCCAGATCTCCACCGAAATCACCCTGCCCGAAGACCTGTCGCTCGAACAGGCGGCAGGGACATCTGCCCCATCTTGCTGAAGACTTGTGGCGGCAAATCTCACGCAAAAACGTCGAAGCCAAAGGCGTAACCCTCAAGCTGAAAACCCACGATTTCCGCATCATCACCCGCTCCCTAACCTACTCTTCCGTCCTGCCCGACACCGACGCCCCTGCTTTGCGCCGCGCAGACCCTGATGCAGCGCGTGCCGCCCCAGCGCGAAGACGCTTTCCGCCTGATCGGCATAGGCGTGAACCACCTCGTGCCGAAAGACCAGCAGCAATCGCTTTGGTTATAAAGAAATAGAAAAGCATTCTTTCCCCTTCGCGCAAGACCGCCCGACAATAATGTTCCGTACAAACTTTCAGACGACCCCTTTGCCGCAAGAGAGGTCGTCTGAAAACAAAAAAACAAGGAACAAGCCAACCATGTCCCTCTTTCGCCCCCAGCTTTGGCGCATCCCGACGACAGGCGAAGCCGAACGGCGCCGGCTGCCCGAGTTGACCGCCACGCTCGAAACCCGCCTCAAACACATCGCCCGCCGTTATCCGCAAGCCGTCTTCGCCTCCAGCCTTGCCGTCGAAGACATGATCATTACCGACGCTATCTGCCGCCTGAAACTCCCCCTGCGCATCATCACCCTCGACACCGGCAAGCTCAATTCCGAAACCGCCGCCCTGATTACCGCCGTCAACGTCCGTTACCAAACCGAGTTGGAAGTTTTTCCACCCCGACCCCGAAAGCGCGCGGCAGTTTGAGCAGGAATTCGGCGCAACCGCCATGTACGACAGCGTCGAGCTGCGCCGCCGTTGCTGCCACATCCGCAAAATCGAGCCGCTCAACCGCGCCCTGAAAAACGCCCCCGCCTGGCTGACCGGACAACGCCGCAGCCAATCGGCAACCCGCAGCGAATTGGATTTCGAAGAAACCGACCACAGCCGCAACATCGCCAAGTTCAATCCCATTTTCGACTGGGAAGAAAACGACGTCTGGGCATACGCGCAAGCCTACGACGTCCCGCTCAATGCCTTGTATTTCCAAGGCTACCCGAGCATAGGCTGCGAACCCTGCACCCGCCCCGTCAAAGCAGACGAAGACATCCGCGCCGGACGCTGGTGGTGGGAAAGCAAGGACAGCAAAGAATGCGGCCTGCACAAATAACCCTTGTCAGGCAAGGCAAAAGGTCGTCTAAAAAAACCGAAATCAGGGTTTTCAGACGACCTTTTTCACTGATTCGGCATTTCTTAAATTTTTTTAAGGGGTGAAAAAAATAGGCATTTTTCTATTTCAAATTATTATCAATTTTCAAAACGACAATATCGTTTTTTTAAAAAAATGAATTCGCCTTAACTTCATAGCCTTAACAGAATTAACCCAAGAAGGCTTGACCTAATGATTTAATATGGCTATGGTTAAATAAAAAAAATAACAATAATCTACATACGCACCGCAATGCTTTTTTTCCCTCCTCCTCACAGAAAGGATATTGCAATGCCCTGCTTGAACCTCACGCTGCCTCGCCTGACTGTTTTTCCTGCTGTCCACCTTCGCAGCATTCTCCGCCGCCGCACATGGAAACCACACCCATTGGGGCTACACCGGACACGACTCCCCCGAAAGCTGGGGGCAATCTGTCTGAAGAGTTCCGTTTGTGTTCCACAGGCAAAAACCAATCCCCCGTCAACATCACCGAAACCGTCTCCGGCAAACTGCCTGCCATCAAAGTCAATTACAAACCGAGCGCGGTTGACGTGGAAAACAACGGCCACACCATCCAAGTCAACTACCCCGAAGGCGGCAATACCCTCAGCGTGAACGGACGCACCTACACCCTGAAACAATTCCATTTCCACGTGCCCAGTGAAAACCAAATCAAAGGCCGTACCTTCCCGATGGAAGCCCACTTCGTCCACCTAGACGAAAACAAACAGCCTTTGGTATTGGCAGTATTGTACGAAGCCGGCAAAACCAACGACCGCCTCGCGCCTATATGGAACGTGATGCCGATGAAAGAAGGAAAGGTAAACCTCGACAAAGCCTTCGACGCCGCCACCCTGCTGCCGAAACGGCTGAATTACTACCGCTTTGCCGGTTCGCTGACCACGCCGCCGTGCAGCGAAGGCGTATCGTGGCTGCTGTTGAAAAACCTACGACCACATCGACCAGGCGCAGGCAGAAAAAAATTCACCCGCGCCATCGGTTCGCACAACAGCCGCCCCGTCCAGCCACTTAACGCGCGCGTTGTCATCGAATAAACGTTAAAGCCGTAAACGAAAAGGTCGTCTGAAAACCTAAATTTGGTTTTTCAGACGACTTTTTTCGCTCTTCATCACAATGTTTCCGGAACAAAGTCATCGGCTTGGGTTTCAACTCAAACCGATTTTGCCAGCAGCTCCGCTCAAAAAAATACCCCGCCTTTTTGCGCTCTTCCATCGCCGCTTCGGACACGCGGTCGTCCATACGCGTGGCGCTGCGTTCGGAAATGGTGGCTGCCGCGGTTTCGGCGATGATGTCTTCGGGCGTGGCGGCGGTGCTGGCGACAGGGGCAGGTGCAGGAAATGTCGCCGACGGTACGGAAACGCACGTCGCGGATTTGGGAAACTTCGCCTTCGCGTTTCGGCGTCAGCGGGGTAACGGGGACGAGCAGCCCGCCGCGTTCGACGACTTCGCGTTTGTGGCTGTAATAAATCGGCGGCAGCGCGAGGGTTTTCGCGGGCGATGTATTGCCAGATGTCGAGTTCCGTCCAGTTTGAAATGGGGAACACGCGCATGTTTTTCGCCGCTAAACAGCCGCGTATTGTAGAGCGACCACAGTTCGGGACGCTGGCTTTTTCGGATCCCATTGACCGAACTCGTCGCGGAACGAAAATATCCGCTCCTTCGCCCGTGCCTTTTTCCTCATCGCGCCGCGCGCCGCCCATCAGCGCGTCAAAGCCTTGTTCTTCAATCGTTTCCACCAGCGTAACCGCCTGCGCGGCGTTGCGCGAATCGGTTTCGCGGCGCAGGACGACCGTGCCTTTTTTTGATGGAATCTTCGACGCTGCCGACCACCAGTTGCACGCCCGTACGCGCTACGGTTTCATCGCGGAACTGAATCACTTCGGGGTAATTGTGTCCGGTATCGACGTGCAGCAGCTTGAACGGCAGCTTGAGCGGGCGGCCTTCGAGTTTGAACGCTTTGACCGCCAGCGCCAGCAAAACGACGGAATCCTTGCCGCCGGAAAACAGCAGCGCGGGATTTTTGGCTTCGGCGACGACTTCGCGGATGATGTAGATAGATTCGGCTTCGAGCCAGTCTAAGTGGTGGTTTTGAATAGACATATTGTTCTCTTTAGCAAAACTCGGATAGGCGGTACTCTAAAGAGGTCGTCTGAAAAAAACGGAAAGAATGGTTTGTTTGAAGCAAAGATGATTTCGTTATATTGGCGGGGTCGTCTGAAAAGGGATTGCCGTTTTCAGACGACCTCTTTGCCGCGCGGCAACGGAAACGGCACATATAGTGGATTAACTTTAAACCAGTACGGCGTTGCCTCGCCTTGCCGTACTATCTGCACTGTCTGCGGCTTCGTCGCCTTGTCCTGATTTAAATTTAATCCACCATATAACCAAACTCGATAAGATAAGCAAAAACCATTCTTTCCGCCGAAGCCAGCGGGATTTTAAGATGGGCGGCACGATAGCTTAATAAGAGAACACGCCATGAACCATTATCCCCTGTTTGCCGATTTGAACGGCCGCCCCGTCCTGCTGGCGGGTGCGGGCAAAGTGGCGGAACGCAAAGCCGAAAGCCTGTTGCAGGCAGGGGCTGCGGTCAGGGTTGTCGCCCGCGAACTCAATCCCGTTTTTCCAAAAATGGGCGGACGAAGGCAAAATCGAATGGCTGGGCAGCGAATTTCACGAGGACGACTTAGACGGCGTGTTTTTCGCCGTCGCCGCCACCGACGATTACGCTTTCAACCGCCGCATCTTCCAAGCGGCGGAGCAGCGGGCGAAGCTGTGCAACACCGTCGATACCGCGGATTTGTGTTCCTTCACCGTCCCCGCCGTCATTGACCGCAGCCCGCTCAAAATCGCTGTCTCCAGCGGCGCGACCGCCCCCGTTTTTGGCGCGCAAGTGGCGGCAAATCATCGAAACGCTCATCCCGCTGCACACCGGTCAAAATGGCGGCGCTCGCAGGCAAATGGCGCAACGCGGTCAAAGCCAAAATCAAAGGCACGGCAAACCGCCGCCGTTTTTTTGGGAAAACCTGTTCGACAGCCGTTTTAACGCGCTCGCCGCCCAAGGCAACCTTGATGCCGCCGAAGCAGAGCTTGCCGCGCAGCTTGACGGCTTCGGCGCGGCAAAAAGGCGAAAGTCGTCCTTGTCGGCGCAGGCCCCGGCGACGCAGGGCTGCTCACCTTGCACGCTTTGCAGGCGATACAGGCGGCGGATGTTGTGTTCCACGATGCCTTGGTTTCAGACGACGTCTTAAGCATGGTGCGCAAAGACGCGGACAAAATCAGCGTCGGCAAACGCGCAGGCTCGCACCACGTCCAACAAGAAGAAACCAACCGCCTCCTGGTCGAATACGCCCGCCAAGGTTTGCGCGTCGTCCGGCTCAAAGGCGGCGACCCCTTCGTTTTTCGGGCGCGGCGGCGAAGAAGCCCAAGTTTTGCGGCAGGCAAACATCCCCTACCGCATCATCCCCGGCATCACCGCCGCACTGGGCGCGACCGCCTACGCAGGCATCCCCCTGACGCACCGCGACTGCGCCCAAAGCGCGCTCTTCGTGACCGGACACAGCAAACACGACGGCCACCAACCCGACTGGCGCACGCTCGCCCTGAGCAACCAAACACTGGTCGTCTATATGGGCACGCTCAAAGCCGCCGAAACCGCCGAAAAACTGATGGCGCACGGACGCAGCGGCGACACACCTGTCGCCATCGTCTCCAACGGCACGCTTCCGCACCAAAGCGTCGTGACAGGTTGTCTGAAAAACCTGCCCGAGCTGGCAGAAAACGCCCCACGCCCCGCGTTGATTGTTATCGGCGAAGTCGTTTCCTTGCGCGACGAATTGAAGTGGTTTCAAGAAAAACCCCGCGCAAAGCTGCCTTCACACGCTGCACGAACAAGCCGCCTGAAGCGTTGTTCAAACCGTTTAAACAAACAAAAAGGTCGTCTGATTCAGCACATCGACACCCTTATCCGCCGCAAACTCAGTCCCGAACAAGTATGTGCCTACCTGCATAAACACCACGGGATCACACTCCATCACAGCACCGTTTACCGCTACCTCCGCCAAGACAAAAAGCAACGGCGGCACTTTGTGGCAACACCTCAGAATATGCAGCAAACCCTACCGCAAACGCTACGGCAGCACATGGACCAGAGGCAAAGTGCCCGACCGCGTCGGCATAGAAAAACTGACCTGCTATCGTCAACCGGAAAAACCCGCATCGGCGATTGGGAGGCCGACACCATCGTCGGCAAAAAAATCAGAAAAAGCGCGTTATTGACCTTGGTCGAACGCACTACCCGCTACACCATCATCTGCAAATTAAAGAACTTAAAAGCCGAAGACACCGCCCGGGCGGCCATTAGGGTATTAAAGGCATATAAAGCCAGAGTCCACACCATTACCATGGATAACGGCAAAGAGTTCTACCAACACACCAAAATAGCCAAAGCATTGAAGGCGAAAACCTATTTTTGCCGCCCTTACCATTCGTGGGAGAAAGGGCTGAATGAAAACACCAACGGACTCATCCGACAATATTTCCCCAAACAAACCGATTTCCGAAACATCAGCGATCGGGAGATACGCAGGGTTCAAGATGAGTTGAACCACCGGCCGAGAAAAACACTTGGCTACGAAACGCCAAGTGTTTTATTCTTAAATCTGTTCCAACCACTGGTACCCTGGTGTTGCACTTGAAATCCGAATCCAAGGTCGTCTGAACGACGAACCGCCCCTTGTGGTTGGATGGGTTGTCCAACTTTGGGGGCGGTTCAGGTTTCAGACGACCTTTTGCCTTTTGGCTGTGGTTACATATAGTGGATTAACAAAAAAATCAGGACAAGGCGACGAAGCCGCAGACAGTACAGATAGTACGGAACCGATTCACTTGGTGCTTCAGCACCTTAGAGAATCGTTCTCTTTGAGCTAAGGCGAGGCAACGCCGTGCTGGTTTAAAGTTAATCCACTATATTTTTTTCTACTGTATCGCTTTGTTTGGACACCAAGAGCTGATCGATTTTTCAGATTTTTCGGTGTCGATGATTTCAAATTTGTATCCTGCGTAAACCAAAAAATCGGTGCGTTTCGGGATTTTGCGCAGGGAATACATCATAAAGCCGGCGATGGTTTCGTAGTTTTCCGAATTGGGAAATTCCTCAATGTCCAGCGCACGCATCACGTCGGCGAGCGGGGTCGCGCCGTCCACCAGCCAGGTATCTTCGGTGCGGCGGATGATTTGCGGCTCTTCTTCGGTATTGACCAGCTCGCCCATGACGATGCTCATCACGTCTTTCAGCGTTACTACGCCGACCACCAGCGCGTATTCGTTCACCACCACGGCAAAGTCTTCGCCGGAAGTTTTAAAGGTTTCCAATACATCGTAAAGCGACAGCGTGTCTGGGATGAACAAGGCTTTGCGCAACACGCGCTTGTCAGTCAGGCGGACGTCTTTTTCTTTTTAAAAACAAAGTCAGCAGCGTGTGTGATTCGATGTAGCCGATGACGCGTTCCAAATCGCCATCACACACCAAGAATTTGTTGTGCGGTTTTTTTCCGACATGATTTCCAACACGGTATCGCTGCCGTCGTTTTTATCGAAATAGGCGATGTATTCGCGCGTGCTCATGGTGGAAGTCACCGTGCGCGCCTGCATGTCGAAGATATTTTCAATCAGGTAGTGTTCCTGCTCTTTTAACACACCCGCCTGTGCGCCCGCATCGACGACGGCGTAAATGTCTTCCGAAGTCAGTTGCTCTTGGCGGACGGTGGAAATTTTTGAAGAGTTTGAATATCGCGTTCGCCAGTCCGTCAAATGTCCAAACGAAAGGCTTTAGGATAAAAATCAAAAACATCATCGGCCGCACGATGCGCACCGCCACCGCTTCGGGATGGGTCATTGCTATGCGTTTGGGCATCAGGTCGGCAATCAGGATGAAGCTGCCCGTGACCAGCGCGAACGTCAGCAGCGACGCGGCGGTACTGCCCCAACTGCCCGCGTTTGCCAACAAACCGCCGAAATAAGGGCGCACCGCCGCTTCGCCGACGATACCGGCGAGAATGGCGACGGCATTCAAACCAATTTGGACGACGGTGATGAAACTGCCCGGCTGCTGCTGCATGTTGAGCACATCCAGCGCGCGCGTGTCGCCACCGTCTTTTGCCATCACTTGCAATTTGATTTTGCGCGCCGAGGCAAGCGCGAGTTCGGAACAGGAAACGAATGCGCTGATGACGATCAGCAGGCACAATAGTAATAAGGCTTCGAGAATATTCATGAAAAAAACAGTGTGTGTGGCAAACAGAAGACATTTTTAGCATTAAAGGTCGTCTGAAAAAAATTCAGACGACCCTTTTTAGATTAGGCGGCAGATTGTCTTTCACCTTCAAACGGATGGTTTAACCTTTGGCGGTAAAGCGTTTGTTGACGCGCAGGCGTTCGCCGCGGCCGGCTTTTTTTGATTTCCAGCCAGTCGGTGTAGATGGCGTGGATGAGGTGGTTTATGGTTTCAAAGCCGTATTGCTGCGGGTCGGTGCCTTGTGCGGCGAGTTGCTTCGATACGTCGCTCAAACGCGCCCAGCCTTGTTCGTCGGCGTGGGTATCGACTGCCTGCTGTACGGCGGGGATCACGCGGGTAACGGGCAGTTTGCTGCTTTTGGCGGCAGGTTCGGGTTTGACAGGTGTCGGTTGCGCGGTGTCTGTCGTTGGGCTTGGCGCGGTGTTTTTCGTTTTTTTGGTTGGGTTGGTTTTTTTGCCGCGCGTTTTGCGTTTTTTTGAGCGGCGTTGGGGTCGTCTGAAACGGTTTCTTCTGCATGATGGGTTGCCACCGGGTTTTCAGACGACCTCTCTGTCGGCTTGTCGGCGGATTTGCGGCGGCGGACTTGGAGTTGGTTGTTGTCGGTGCGGTGTTCGAAGATGTCGAAGGATTTGATGAGGTCGGAGAGTTTGCCGTAACCGTAAAGCCTTGAGTCGAAATCGGGATTGATTTTTGCTGATGTAGCTGCCGATGGGACCGAGGTTTGCCCAGCCGAGGTCGTCGGCGTTTTCGCGCACGGCGCGTTTGAGCAGGGATAGCGCGTCAGGGGCGGCGGCTGGGGTGTTTTTGCCGCTGTTCTTCTCTTTTTCTTGGCGTTGTTTTTCGGGACGGAAGATTTCGGTGTAGATGAATTTGTCGCAGGCTTTGCGGAAGGCTTCGGGCGTTTTTCTTTTCGCCGAAACCGTACACGGTCAGCCCGCTTTCGCGCAGGCGGCTTGCCAATCGGGTGAAGTCGGAATCGCTGGATACGATGCAGAAGCCGTCGAAGTTGCCGCTGTATAGCAAATCCATCGCGTCGATGACCAGCGCCATGTCGGTGGCGTTTTTGCCTTTGGTGTAGGCGAATTGTTGGACGGGGATGATGGCGTGGGGCAGGGAGGGCGGCTTTCCATTTGGAAAGGCCGTGGCTCCAGTCGCCGTAGATGCGCTTGACGCTGGCGATGCCGTATTTGGCAACTTCTTCGAGCAGGCGGTCGATGATGTCGGCGGGGGCGTTGTCGGCGTCGATGAGGACGGCGAGTTTTTTTGTTGGCCAATGTGGTCATGGGGACTCCGTGGTATTCATGTCAGTCGAGGTCGTCTGAAAACTGGTTTTCAGACGACCTCGATCTTTTAAAAGCATATCTTGTATGGCGGCGCGTTCTTCTTCCAGCTCCGCCAGTGTTGCGGCGATGCGTTGGCGGCTGAACTCATCCGACAAGTCCAAGCCTTGGACGATGCGGTAGCTGCCTGCGTCGCAAATGACGGGGAAACCGAAAATCAAACCTTCGGGGATGCCGTAAGAGCCGTCGGAAGGAACGCCCATCGTTATCCATTTGCCGCTGCTGCCGAGCAGCCAGTCGCGCAGGTGGTAGATGGCGGCATTTGCGGCGGAGGCGGCGGACGACGAACCGCGCGCGGCGATGATGGCGGCACCGCGTCCGGCAATTTTCGGCATGAAGACTTCGGTGTTCCAATCGGGTTCGGTAATCATGTCTTTGACGGACTCGCCGTTGCTGGTGGCGTAGCGGTAGTCGGCGTACATGGTCGGGCTGTGGTTGCCCCAGACGCACATTTGCTCGATGGAAGGAATCGGGCGGTTGATTTTTCTCGGCGACTTGGCTGACGGCGCGGTGGTGGTCGAGACGCATCAGGGCGGTGAAGTTTTCCGGCGGGATGTCGGGCGCGGATTTCATGGCGATGTAGGCATTGGTGTTGGCGGGGTTGCCGACGACGAGGACTTTGACGTCGCGATGGGCAACTTTGTTCAACGCCGCGCCTTGTACTTTGAAAATTTCGGCGTTGGCGTGCAGCAGGTCGGCGCGTTCCATGCCTTGCGTACGCGGGCGCGCACCGATTAGGAGGGCGATGTCGGCATCTTTGAAGGCGACTTCGGGGTCGTCTGTAGCGAAGATGTCGGCAAGGAGCGGGAAAGCGCAATCCTGCATTTCCATAATCACGCCGCGCAATGCCTGCTGCGCCTGTGGCAGGTCGAGCAATTGCAGGATAACGGGTTGGTCGCGTCCGAGCATAATGCCGCCGGCGATACGGAACAGGGTCGCATAGGCAATTTGCCCTGCGGCGCCGGTAACGGCGATGCGGACGGGAGGCTTGAGTGTCATGTTTTTCCTTTTGAAGTCGTTGTTTTACTTGGTCTGCGGATTATAACAGCATTGAGTATTAGAGAATGAAAAGGTCGTCTGAAACTGGGAATAGATTTTCAGACGACCTTTTCGATTTTGGCAAATACTGAAATATTGCTTACGGCAGGAGCTTGCCCGGATTCATGATGCCGTGCGGGTCAAGCTGGGCTTTGATGGCGCGCATCAAGGCGATTTCGGACGGGGTGCGGACGCTGGGGAGCCAGTGTTTTTTTGATGGTGCCGATACCGTGTTCCGCCGCGATGGTACCGTGGCAGGCGAGGATGTGTTCATAGACGATGCTGTTGACGGCATCTTCGTAACGGTAGGCTTCGTTGCTCAAGACGTCGGACAGGAAGGTGTTGTAATGCAGGCTGCCGTCGCCCAAATGTCCGAAGCAGACAATTTGTATACCCGGAAAACGGGTTTCTAAGGCGGGGGCGCATTGACGGACAAAGGCGGCGACTTGGGCAATCGGGACAGCGATGTCGTGTTTGATGCTGGTGCCGAGCTTGCGCTGGGAGGCGGAAATGTTTTCACGCAGCGTCCACAGATCGAGGCGCTCTTGTTCGGATTGCGCGATGATGCTGTTTTCTTTGCCGTTTTGATAGAGAAATTCGGCAAGTTTTTCGTCGAGCGCGGCATCGGGAACAGAGTCGGTCAGTTCGAGCAGAACGTGCCAGTTTGCATCGGTCGGCTGTTTCAGATGACTGAATTCGGAAGACAATGCCAAAGCGTAGTGGCTGATCAGCTCGAAACTGGTGAGGCGTTCGGCAAAATGCCCTTGTACCGCAGTCAAAAGTTGTACGGCAGATTCGATGTCGTCCAAACCTACCCATGCGGTCGCTATGGTTTGCGGACGGGCGAAGAGTTTGAGCGTGGCGGCGGTGATAATGCCGAGCGTGCCTTCGCTGCCGATAAAGAGGTGGCGCAGGTCGTAACCGGTGGTATTTTTTTGTGTAGCGGTTGGAGATGGGAAACAAGTTCGCCATTGGGCAGGACGACTTCCAAACCCAATACCAAGTCGCGCATACTGCCGTAGCGTAAAACGTTTAATCCGCCGGCGTTGCAGGCGATGTTGCCGCCGATTTCGCACGAGCCTTCGCTGGCAAGGCTGAGGGGAAACAGTCTGCCCGCTTCGGATGCCGCTTTTTGGACGTTCTGTAGGATTACGCCCGCTTCGACAGTGATGCTGTTGTCGGCAAGGTTGATTTCTCGGATGCGGTTGATTTTGGAAAGGTTGAGCAGTACGCCGCCGGAAGCTACCGCTGCACCGCACAAACCGGTATTGCCACCCTGAGGGGTAACGGGGATACGGTGTTTAAAACAAAACCGCATGATTTCTTGTACATTTTTCTATAGAATGCGGTTGCAAGATGATGTCCGGTTCGGAAACAAAGCGGCGGCGCTGGTCGTTTAACAAGGCCGGAGTGGCTTCGAGAATTTCGGCGGGGGAAAGGAATTCAAGAAAAACGGTCGTACAGATTGGGCATAACGGGCAGCAAGGATGGTTTATGTGTACGGAGGATTATATAGCGGATAAGGGAAGCGAAAAAAACGGTAAAGGTCGTCTGAAAAAAACAAAAAAAGCAGGATACAATCCGTATCCTGCTTTTTTTAACTGTAAAAATATTATTTTTGCAGCAGAAGCGGCTTCAGTAGCGGCAGAGGCAGCTTCGGTAGCGGCAGAAGCAGCTTCAGTAGCAGCAGAAGCGGCTTCGGTAGCAGCGGCTTCGGTAGCAGAAGCAGCGGCTTCGGTAGCAGAAGCAGCAGCTTCGGTAGCAGCAGATGCAGCTTCGGTAGCAGCAGATGCAGCTTCAGAAGCGGCAGAAGCAGCAGTGTCAGCAGCTTTGTCGCCACAAGCAGCCAGAGCCAAAGAGAACAAAGCAGCAGCGATCAGAGATTTTTTTCATTTTGAGACCTTCTTTAAATCGATTTAAATAAAAAAACGGAACGATTGAAAACGGCATAAAGCCGTTCCCTTAGAGTAAAAAAATTCATTGCTGAATTTCCTGCATTATGCCCCACAGGATGGCTCGGCGCAACGATACAGACGAATTAGTAATCTTTTAGTAACTTCTAATCAATCCGGAATGGACGAAAGTTGTGGAAGAAACTAATCCACATAGATTGTTACCTAGGGTACATTTGAAATAAACTGTATAGTAAAATTTATTGATTTCATGTATTTATAATTAAATAATGCACAATCTGCCTCTATTTCTGATTTGTTTGAATAACCTGCATAAAAACCATTATGCATAGAAATACAAGTTGTAAAAAAAGTTACACAATTATAAAAATTATCAAAATTTACACTTCCGTCTGTCGCAGGTTAAATATTATTTATCTGAATTAACGGTTGTTAATTTGTGAATATTAGGATAAATCTCCGTACATGACGGCGGTGTGTTAAAATGTTTTGGATTTGTTGGCAGAGGGTTGTCAATAAAGCCTGTTTTTGATAAACGGTCATGATAAAGGATAAAGAATGGCTATTAAAAAAATTCCGTGGTTTCGCTTCACTATGAAATGTACGATGCGGATAACCAACTGCTGGACAAAACCGAAGAACCCATCGCCTATCTGCACGGCGGATATGACGGCATTTTCCCTTTGGTGGAAGAAGCTTTGCACGAGAAAAAAACGTCGGTGATACCGTTGAAGTCGCACTGTCTCCCGATGATGCGTTCGGCGAACAAGATCCCGGCCTGGTGCGTATCGAAGATGTCAGCGTATTCCCGGTTGAAGTGGAAGTCGGCATGATGTTCGAAGCCGATGATCCTGAAACCGGCGATGTCTTGGTTTATCGCGTAACCGATGTAGCAGACGGCAAAGCCGTAGTAGACGGCAACCATCCGCTTGCCGGCATGAAAATCTTGTTCAAAGCGACAGTTGACAGCGTGCGCGATGCGACTGAAGAAGAAATCGTACACGGCCACGTTCACGGTCCGCACGGTCATCATCACTAATTAATCTAATTTGAAACAATAAAAGGTCGTCTGAAAACAGGATTGGGTTTCTGTTTTCAGACGACCTTTTTATATCCTGCAAACCCATACCCAAATATAGATGAAACATTCCGACAACCATCAAAATTGAGCTGCCCCCCTATCGCCCAAAAATTTTGGGATAAGTCAAACTAAGCAGGGAAATTCTGGTCTGAACGGTTGTTTTCTCTGAATTATGGGAAACATTCAATCTTATTTATATTAAGATTCGGTTTATTGTAAACAGGCGAATTGTGTCATGAGCGAACATTTGGAAGAGCAGGCTGCGGGCTTGGGTATTGATTTGGGTTTTCACGACATCGGTGGAATTTATCATGCGACCAAGCCCGAGGTTTTGGAAGGGATTATTAAGGCTTTGCAGCAGGACGGTTTTTCAGACGGCCTTTATGCGGATACTTTGGTGGCGCATGAAAACGGTCGGGAATCTTTGCGACTGCCTGCTGAGTTTCATGGCGCGGCTGAAGTTTGCTTGGAAGAGGAAGCGGGCGGACGGCAGGTTTTGGTGTTGAGCCATGGCGAAGACGGCGCGCTTTTGGGTTGTGCTGCCGGCTTTGGCTTGCGGCTATTACACTTTGTCTGCGGAAGTGGAAGGCAACGTCCGCAAGGTGCGGCTGGTGGTTGCGCCGCAGTCGGTTTATCAGCCGAAAAATGCTGGAACACGGTTTGCGCATGAACGGGCTGACAACGCATCTGTACAGCCTGCGTTCGCAACGGAACTGGGGCATTGGGGATTTTACCGATTTGCTGGATTTGATGGCGTTTGCGGCGGATAAGCAACTGGATTTCGTCGGCATCAATCCGCTGCACGCGCTTTTCAGTGCCAAGCCTGCTTTTTGCCAGCCCGTACAGCCCGTCTTCGCGCGAATGGCTCAATCCGATTTATCTGGATGTGGAGAAGGTCGGCGCGTTCTCCTATAACGAAAAGCTGAAAAACTGGCTCAAGCAGCCGAATATCTGCCAGCGCATCGCGGCGTTGCGGATTACGGAAACGGTCGCTTATACGGCGGTTTGGGCGTTCAAGCGCGATGCTTTGCAGAGGGCGTTTGACGCGTTTGAAAACGACGGATGCGAAGCCGCCGAACAAGAGCGGGCGGCATTTGACGCCTTTGTCGAAGAACGCGGCTGGGCTTTGGAAGGCTTCGGTTTGTTTGAGGCGTTGGATCAGTATTACAACCGCTCCGGCGAAGTGGGTTGGCTGTCTTGGCAGGCGGAGTTTCATGATCCGCATGGCGAGGCAGTTCAAAGATTTGCACAGGGTCATCGCCGCGAAATCCGTTTTTATATGTGGCTGCAATGGCTTTGCGCGGAGCAGTTGCGCGAAGTGAACGAGGCGGCTGCGGCGCGCGGCGTGAAGCTGGGGATTTACGGCGATTTGGCGGTCGGCGTAGCACGCGGCAGCGCAGACACTTGGCTTAACCGCGCCGATTACTGCATGGATATGGCGGTCGGTGCGCCGCCCGATCCATTCAGCCCGACGGGGCAAAACTGGGATTTGCCGCCGCTCAATCCGATGATGTTGAAGCACACGGGTTATGAGAAGTTCGTCCGACTGTTGCGTGAAAATATGCGGCTTTACGGCATCTTGCGCATTGATCATGTGATGGCTTTGTGCCGTCTGTGGTGGGTTGCGGGCGAGACGGCGGACTTTGGCGCGTATGTGCATTACGACGCAGATGTGATGTTTGCCATCCTGGCTTTGGAAAGCAGGCGGAATCAATGCGTGGTCATCGGCGAGGATTTGGGAACGGTACCCGATCAGGCGCGGTATTTGCTGAACCGCTATCAGGTGTTTTCTTATAAGGTCGTGTATTTCAGCAAAGGCTGGCACGGCTTTGAGTTGCCCGAAGAATATCCCGAACAGGCGATTACGGTGGTCAGCACGCACGATGTCGCGCCCTTGGCGGGCTATTGGACGGGCAAGGATTTAGATTTGATGTTCCGCTTGGGTACGATTCCCGATGCGGAAACTTTTCAGACGACCTTGGAAGCGCGCGAACACGACAAGGCGGATTTGTTCGATAAGTTGAAACACGCCGGCTGCCTGCCTGCCGACGCCGAGATGTCGTCTGAAATTGACGAAACGCTGTTAACCGCCTTGCACCGGTATGCCGCCATGAGCCGCAGCAAACTGTATGCGGTGCAGCTGGAAAACCTGCTGGGCATGAGCGACAACCTGAATGTGCCGGGCGTTTCCGAGGGTTATCCCAACTGGGCGCGCAAAATGCCCGTCGCGCTTGAAGATTTTCCCCACAACCGCCTGATGGGCGGCCAACTTGCCATGATTGGAGAGGTACGCATGAAGAAAAACAGCCGGATGAAGCCTTATCACGAGCTTGACCAAGTCGAACGCGACACGGTCGAAAGCCTGTTTCTTGCCACCCACAGCGATTTGTTCGCCTATTTGGGACGACACCGCCTTGCCGAAGGCGACGAGGTCGTACGGACCCTGATTCCGAACGCTTGGGGCGTGGATATTGTCAACCGTGAGAGCGGCGAACTGATTACGTCGTCTGAAAAAGTCGATGAACGCGGATTTTTTTGTTGCCGTGTTGCCCGAAGGTGCGCCCGATTATGCGTTGAACGTCCGTTATGCCGAAGATGCCGAGCCTGTGCGTGAAGAAGACCCTTACCGCTTCGGCTCTGCCTTTAAAAAGATATGGATTCTTGGTTGCTGGCGGAAGGCAAACACCTGCGTCCTTATGAAACTTTGGGCGCGCATTTTGCCGAAGTGGACGGCGTGAAAGGTGTGAGCTTTGCAGTATGGGTGCCGAACGCGCAGCGCGTATCCGTCATCGGCGAATTCAACCACTGGGACGGCCGCCGCCACGTCATGCGTTTCCACCGCGACAACGGCATTTGGGACATCTTCATCCCCGCCGTCAAACTCAACGCCCTCTACAAATTTGAAATCCGCGATGCCAACGGCAATGTACGGCAAAAACCGACCCGTATGCCTTCGGCGCAGAGTTGCGTCCGAATACGGCGTCTGTCGTGCGCGGTTTGCCGGAAAAAGTCGAAACACCCGACTTCCGCGCCCGCGCCAACGCCATTGACGCACCTATCAGCATTTATGAAGTGCATTTGGGTTCGTGGAAACGCAATCCCGAAAAACAACTTCTGGCTGACTTACGAACAGCTCGCCAAAGAATTGGTCGCATACGTCAAAGACATGGGCTTCACCCATATCGAATTCCTGCCTGTTTCCGAATATCCGTTTGATGGCTCATGGGGCTATCAAGCAACCGGTTTGTATGCGCCGACCAGCCGTTTCGGTTCGCCCGACGAGTTGCGCGCCCTAATTAAAGCCGCCCACGACGAAGGCATCGGCGTCATCCTCGACTGGGTGGTCGGACACTTCCCGACCGACGACCACGGGCTTGCCAAGTTTGACGGCACCGCGCTGTACGAACACGCCGACCCGCGCGAAGGCTACCATCAAGACTGGAATACCCTGATTTACAACTTCGGCAGGAACGAAGTCAAAAACTTCCTGCAAGGCAATGCCCTGTATTGGATAGAGCGTTTCGGTTTCGACGGTATCCGCGTGGACGCCGTCGCTTCCATGATTTATCGCAACTACTCGCGCAAAGACGGCGAATGGATACCCAACCAATACGGCGGCCATGAAAAACCTCGAGGCCATCGCCTTCCTGCGCGATACCAACACCATGCTGAAAGAGGTCGTCCCGTCTGCCACCGAAATCGCCGAAGAATCCACCTCGTTCGCCAACGTAACCCGCCAAGAAGGCTTGAATTTCAGCTACAAATGGAACATGGGCTGGATGAACGACACCTTGCGCTACATGATGGAAGACCCCATCAACCGCAAATACCACCACAACAAAATGACCTTCGGCATGATGTACCAATACAGCGAAAACTTCGTCCTGCCGCTCTCGCACGACGAAGTCGTACACGGCAAACGCTCTCTGCTCGGACGGATGCCCGGCGACTGCTGGCAGCAATTCGCCAACCTGCGCGCCTACTACGGCTTCATGTACGGCTTCCCCGGCAAAAAAACTCCTGTTTATGGGCAACGAGTTCGCGCAAGGCAGAGAGTGGAACTACAACGAAGGACTGGATTGGTTCCTGCTCGACCAAGAAGGCGGCTGGCACAAAGGCGTACAAAACTTCGTGCGCGATTTGAACCGCGTCTATAAAGACACCGCGCCGCTTTACCAGCTCGATCAATGGCCGGAAGGCTTCGAATGGCTGGTCGCCGACGACGGCAACAATTCCGTCTTCGTCTTCGAACGCCGCGACCGCGAAGGCAACCGCGTCATCGTCATCAGCAACTTCACGCCCGTCGTCCACGACAGCTACCGCTTCGGCGTGAACGAAGCCGGCGAATACCGCGAAATCCTCAATTCAGACGACCCCGGCTACAACGGCAGCGGCGTATCCGCCGGACAAATCCTGCAGACCGAAGAAATCTGGTCGCACGGCAGACCCAACTCGCTCGCTGTCAAAGTACCGCCGCTGGCAACGGTTTACCTCTACAAAGCCGCCCAGCCGAGTGCAACGGACTCAGCCGATCAGGCAGAAGGCGAAGCGTAAGTTTGGGCTGAACTTGTTTTTTTGAACGCAGAAAGACAGGTTCAAACCAACTGCTTTTGTCTGTTTCAGACGACCTTTTGAGATGAAGGGTCGTCTGAAATTTTTTTCGGGATAGCGGATAAAGTTCGATATGCCTGATGACATTAGTTTTGACTGGTAAGAGACATTGTGTAAAGACAAGCGGATATAACAAAGGTCGTCTGAAAACCCTGTATTTCAAGTTTTCAGACGACCTTTGCTTATCTGTATCAAATTATTTGCCGGCTTTTCACACCCCTGCCATTGGCGGACCATGAATTTCAAAATGGTGGGCTGGATAGGGACCATGATGAAGCTGTTTTTTTCAAATCTTCGTCGCTCGGGAAAATGGTCCGGTCGTCCCTGAACTCGGCTTCCATCAATTCGCGTGCGGGTTTGCTGGAAGGGGCATAGGTGACGAAATTGCCGTTTTTTTCGCGGCGACTTCGGGGTCGAGGAAGTCGTTGATGTATTTGTGGGCGTTGGCGACGTTTTTTTCGCATCTTTCGGGATAACGAAGGAGTCCACCCAAATCCCTACGCCTTCTTTGGGCATCATGACGCGGATTTTTTTCCTTGCCGCCCGCTTCTTCGGCACGCCGTCTGGCGATGTTCAAGTCGCCGCCGAAGCCGATGGTGACGCAAGTGTCGCCGCGCGCCAAGTCGTCGATGAAACCGGACGAGGTAAAGCGTTTGATGTTGGGACGGTTTTTTTCTTGAGCAGCTCGGTTGCCGCCTTGATGTCTTCGGTATCGTTGCTGTTGGGGTTTTTACCCATGTAGTTCAACACCATAGGATAAATTTCCGCCGCGCTGTCCAAGTAGCTGATGCCGCATTGTTTGAGCCTGGATGTGTATTCGGGGTTGAACACCAAATCCCATTGGTTGTCCGGCAGTTTGTCCGTGCCTAAGGCTTTTTTTCACACGCTCGGTATTGATGGCGAAGGTGTTGGTTCCCCAATAAAAAGGAACGGCGTATTCGTGGCTCGGATCGACGCCTTCCATCAGTTTCATCAGTTCGGGATTGAGGTTTTTTTATAGTTGGGAATCAGGGATTTGTCGATTTTTTTGATAAGCCCCCGCCTTAATCTGCCTGCCGACAAAGGTATTGGACGGGCCGACGATGTCGTAGCCCGATTTTCCGGTCAATACTTTACTTTCCAGCGTCTCATCGCTGTCGTACACGTCGTAAGTTACCTTGATACCGTTTTTTTCTTTTCAAAATCGGCGACGGTTTCGGGATCGACGTATTCCGACCAGTTGTAAATCCTCAATACATTTTGGTTTCCCGCCTGACCCACTTTGTCGGAGGTATTTTTATCCGAACCTCCGCAGGCGGCGAGCATGACGGCGGTCAGGGCGATGAGTGGCAGATGTTTGGTCATTATCATTCCTTGCATATCGGGTGGAAGGGAAAGTAAGGGATTATAAATCAGGCACGCACTATCTGATAGCAATTTCCATTGGGGCGATAGTCGGAAGGTCGTCTGAAAGTCCCTGATTCAATAGCTAGAAACAAGGTTTTGCGGTAATATAGCACCCATTTTTCTTTTTCACAATTACATACGGCCGGGAAGGTCGTCTGAAACCTTTTTAGTAGAGACATCGAAACATCATGAAAAACCTCCGAACTACGCCAAAAAAATTCCTAAAATTCTTCGAATCCAAAGGCCACACCATCGTCCGCTCTTCCAGCCTCGTGCCGCACGACGACCCGACCTTGCTGTTTACCAACGCCGGTATGAACCAGTTTAAAGACGTATTCCTCGGCTTCGACAAACGCACCTACAACCGCGCCACCACCGCGCAAAAATGCGTACGCGCAGGCGGCAAACACAACGACTTGGAAAACGTCGGCTACACCGCCCGCCATCACACTTTCTTTGAAATGATGGGCAACTTCTCCTTCGGCGACTACTTCAAACGCGACGCCATCCACTTCGCCTGGGAATTTCTCACTTCCCCCGAATGGCTGAACATCCCCAAAGAAAAACTCTTGGCGACCGTGTATGCCGAAGACGACGAAGCCTATAACATCTGGCTGAATGAAATCGGTATGCCCGCCGAGCGCATCGTCCGCATCGGCGACAATAAAGGTGCGAAATACGCGTCCGACAACTTCTGGCAAATGGGCGACACCGGCCCCTGCGGCCCGTGTTCCGAGATTTTCTACGACCACGGTGAAGAAATTTGGGGCGGCATTCCCGGCAGCCCTGAAGAAGACGGCGACCGCTGGATTGAAATTTGGAACTGCGTATTCATGCAGTTCAACCGCGACGAGCAAGGCAATATGAACCCGCTGCCCAAGCCGTCCGTCGATACCGGCATGGGCTTGGAGCGCATGGCGGCAGTAATGCAGCACGTCCACAGCAACTACGAAATCGACCTGTTCCAAGATCTGCTCAAAGCCGTTGCCCGCGAAACCGGCGCGCCGTTCAGCATGGATGAACCGAGCCTGAAAGTCGTTGCCGACCACATCCGCTCCTGCTCTTTCCTGATTGCCGACGGCGTGATGCCTTCTAACGAAGGCCGCGGCTATGTACTGCGCCGCATCATCCGCCGCGCCGTGCGCCACGGTTACAAACTCGGTCAGAAACAGGCATTTTTCTACAAACTCGTGCCCGATTTGGTGAAAGCGATGGGCGACGCGTATCCTGAGTTGAAAGAAAAACAAGCGCAAATCGAAGAAGCCCTGAAAAACGAAGAAAGCCGCTTTGCTCAAACTTTGGAAACCGGCATGGCTTTTGCTGGAAAATGCCTTGACCAAAGGCAGCAACAAACTGGACGGCGAAATCATCTTCAAACTCTACGACACCTACGGCTTCCCATACGACCTGACCGCCGACATCTGCCGCGAACGCAATATCGACTTGGACGAAGAAGGCTTCAACCGCGAAATGGAAGCCCAACGTGCCCGAGCCCGCGCCGCGCAAAACTTCAAAGCCAACGCGCAGCTGGACTACACAGGCGCGGACACCGAGTTCACCGGCTACGAAAAACGCAGCCAAGACACCAAAATCATCGCCTTATACAAAGGCAGCGAAGCCGTGGACGAACTGCAAGCAGGCGAAGCCGGCGTAGTCGTTTTGGAACAAACCCCGTTCTACGCCGAAAGCGGCGGCCAAGTCGGCGACGTAGGCTTTATCTTCGCAGGCGAAAACCGCTTCCGCGTCGAAGACACGCAGAAAATCAAAGCCGCCGTACACGGACAATTCGGCGCAGTCGTATCAGGTCGTCTGAAAGTCGGTGATGCCGTATCCGCCGAAATCGACAACGATATCCGCGACAGCATCATGCGCAACCACAGCGTTACCCACCTGATGCACAAAGCCCTGCGCGATGTTTTTGGGCACACACGTCGAACAAAAAGGCAGCCTGCAAAACGCCGAGCTGACCCGCTTCGACATCTCCCATCCGCAAGGCATCAGCGCGGAAGAAATCGCCGAAGTCGAACGCCGCGTCAATGCCGCGATTATCGCCAACGTGCCCGTCAAAGTGGAAACCATGTCCATTGAAGACGCGCAAAAAAATCAGGTGCAATGATGCTCTTCGGCGAAAAAAATACGGCGACTTTGTCCGCGTCATCACCATGGGCGACTACTCCACCGAACTGTGCGGCGGCACCCACGTCGCCCGCACCGGCGACATCGGCTTCTTCAAAATCATCAGCGAAGGCGGCATCGCCGCAGGCATCCGCCGCGTAGAAGCCATTACCGGCCTTGCCGCACTCGCATGGGCGCAAAACCAAGAAAGCCTGATGAAAAACATCATCGCTGAAGTCAAAGCCCAAACCGAAAAAGACGTACTCGCCAAAAATCCAAGCCAACGCCGCAAATGCCAAAGCCTTGGAAAAAGAGTTGGCAAAAGCTAAAGCCGAACTCGCCGTCCACGCAGGCGCCAAACTCTTGGACAATGCCAAAGACTTGGGTGCAGCCAAACTCGTCGCCGCCCAAATCGAAGCCGACGCAGCCGCCCTGCGCGAAATCGTTACCGATTTAACCGGCAAATCCGACAACGCCGTGATTCTTTTAGCGGCAGTAAACGACGGCAAAGTCTCCCTGTGCGC
This sequence comes from uncultured Neisseria sp., assembly GCA_916438535.1. Taxonomy (GTDB): domain Bacteria; phylum Pseudomonadota; class Gammaproteobacteria; order Burkholderiales; family Neisseriaceae; genus Neisseria. The sequence goes on from CAKAEP010000002.1 coordinate 261,591, forward strand.
CGGCGTATCCAAACCGCTGACAAACAAAGTGAAAGCCGGCGATTTGGTCAAATTTGCAGCCGAACAAGTCGGCGGCAAAGGCGGCGGAAGACCGGATTTGGCACAGGCTGGCGGAACGGATGCTGCGAAACTGCCTGAAATGCTGGGAAGCGTGGAAGGCTGGGTAAGCAGTAAACTTGTTTTTTTGACAATGAGTAATATGTAGATAAAGGAGGTCGTCTAAAAAAACTCTCACACGACCTCCTTTTTAAAAAAATCTAATTTCATTTAAGTTTTACTAAAAAAACATTAGAAAACTAGATGGGAAAAATTATTCTATATTTGGTTTTAAGTTAAACAATAATCTCAGTAAAGGATATTATTATGGCATACAATGCTGAATCAACAAAGAAAAAAATTATATCATATTTAAATAAGAACTCTTTAAAAATATAAATACGATGAAGAAGTTAATGGTTTTTTTATTAGGTTTTTTTCCATCAAGGAACAGCAGGATATGAGATTCAAGCAAGTAATCTCTATTCAAGAAGGTGGTGATTTTTATACAATTTTTTCTGTTTTTAAAGTTAAATCCAATTTGCAATGACATTCAAGAAACCTTACTTAAGGAAAAATTTAACAAAAAAAGTTAATTAAATGGACTATACTTCAAGAAGAAAAGTCTGCTATTTGCTTTGTTGACATATTTATTGATGAAGAAGAAGAAATTTCACATAGAAAAAAATTGAGCGTGCACTGGCAGCCATACAGGAAAAGTATTGCTTCCTTAAAAAAATAAATTTTTTTATCTGAATAATGGTACTTAATAATGTCTAATGAAAATAAAACTAAATCCATACTTAAAAAAATAATAAAATTTGGAATGCTGTTTGGAATATTTCTTGGGTAGCAATCATATTTTTTTATTATGCATAAGTCCAATAATTTTTTTATACTTTAACAATACACAAAGCAAGAAAAAAATTATCTAGAGGAAATTTCATCTAAGAATATGATATATACTTGTAAGAGTAAAAGTGAATGTCAAGTTATACAACAAAAAAATTCAGCAAATTAAATATGAAATTCAAAAAGAATATATAGAAAAATATACAAATAAAAATAGATAACCAAGATAAAATAATTAACTCCCTAACATTTTCAGTTTCTTTATACGCAGTATTAATTACTGTAATTTCTATATTTTTTTCTCATTGAGAGAGTCACAAAGAATTGATAAAGCATTAGATGAAATTGATGAATTCAAAGAAGAATTAACTGAAAAAAACTCAGTCAAGATTTTTAAACACCAACTTCAAAGATTAAAAAGATGATTTTTGAAGGCAAATATAATAATTTAGTAAAAAAACTATAAATCCATCTAACAAAAAAATAATGAAGAATTGACTAAGAATCTTGCCATTAGAGATACAGATATAAGTAGCGACATTGACAACAGTGTATTGCAAAATGAAACCGATGAAAATAGTAAAAATAAAAATGAATTAGATTATGGCTCTCACATAGAATAATTAAAAATAAGTATAGCAAGTCGTAGCCCGCACCCCTGCCAACCGCGTGCGTGGCTACGCCATGCACCCTACGCATAAATCACAAGAAACCGAAAATCAATGTGTAGCAACTGTATTTTTCACCCCGTCGGGCAAAAAAATACAAAAACTCAAATCAAGACGTTTGGATACCGTTTTCGGCAAAGTAATCACGCATCCGGGCATTCAATATCGTCAACAGTTTGCGCATACATGCCGTAACGGCAACCTTATACGGCTTACCCTTGGACAGCAGGCGCTGGTAGAAATCCTGAATAAGCGGTTCAAAACGTGTCGCTACCACGGTAGCCATATACAGCGCCTTACGCACCGCAGACCTTCCGCCAAAGCAGCGGCTTTTGAATTTGGTTTCCCCGCTCTCCCTCGGGTGCGGGGCAATACCGACCAAACTCGCTATCCGTTTGTGCGACAGCCGTCCCAATTCGGGCAGCATCGCCATCAGCGTAGCCGTCGTTATCGAACCGATGCCTTTGATTTGCTCCGCTACTTGGGCTTTGCCGTCAAAAATGCGTGTGGGTGTGGTCGTCGATTTGTTTGTCCAATTCGTCAATCAGCCGGTCAAAATGGGCAATCAGTTGTTTGACGCTTTCGACTTGTGTTTCGTGAACCTGATGCAGACGGTTTTTTTCTCGGCAGTCCGCATATCCACCAGTTGGTTGCGGCGGTTAACCAATGCTTCCAACACTTCCTCCGCTTCGGTGGGCGGGTGGTAGAGCATGGTTTGCCAACCTTCTTTCTGCGTCATCATCTGTGCGAAGAAGGCGAGCATTTGGGCATCTTTTGGCATCGGTTTTTGGTCAGCGACTGCGATTGGGCAAACTGATGCGTCTGACGCGGGTTGGCGATGATCACGGCCATACCTGCGCGGTGGATGGCTTTGGCGGCGGGGATTTCGAGACCGCCGGTGCTTTCCATCACAACGAGGGCGACGTTGTGCTTTTTTAAGGTATTCGATAGTATGGGCGATACCTTTTCGGGTTGTTGGTTTCGGTTTTGGTTTTTAGACAAAGACGAAACGGCGATGACGAAGTTTCGTTTGGCGATGTCGATGCCTGCGTAATTGTGTTGGGTACTCATCATAAACCCTGCCTTGCATTCGGTTGTGTTGTCTGGCAACTGTCCGGTTGTGTCGATGGGTTGCCCGACCGCTCCCTAAGCTACTCAACGGTTGTTTGCCTTGGGTGTGTACGGATGGCGGCCGGGCGGTTTGTTGCTATGATACGGGAGTTCCGATATACAAGGGTGTGTGCGGTACGCACGCACGCGGTTTTGTCGTTACCGAATGATTCCAAACCATGCCGTAATCCAGTCGGCAGCAAACGCAGCTTGGGTCATGATCCAACGAAATCCCCATATTACCCGTAATCTCAAAGCTGCCTGAGAAATAATTTTCAGACGGCCTTTTCTATCGAAAGCAGCCTGCACTTTCAAAAATCGAAGTGCAGGCTGCTTTTTCACGATGATTGGAAAAAAACGCGCAATATTTTTTTATACTTCACATCATGCAGCAGGCCGTACCTGATCCCCTGCTAACTTATTGACTGAACGAACAGGAATAACATGCAGAGCCTCCCTTCAGAAAAAAACCGACAGCCGGTTATTCGCATCCGTGGCAATACTTTCTGCTGGTGTACGCTTTGAGCGCGCCGTTTTGGCTGCTGTCTTTGTTTCTTAAACACAGTCCTCTGCCTGATAATCTACCGCTGACCGACATCGGCGCGGCACTCACCCCGACGGTTGCCGCCGCGTTGTTGCGTTACCGCGAGGGCGGAATGGCGGCGGTGCGCAGCCTGTTTGGGCGTGTGTTTGATTACGGGCGGATAAAGCATTCTGCCTATTTTTTTGGACGGCAATACTGATTTTTTTCCCCTGCTTTATCTGCTGACTTATGTCGCGATACGCCAAACAGGACAAATCATACCCGCCTTATCCGTATCGTTTGCGCCGCTTGCCGGTGCGTTCGTCATGTTCTTTATCGCGGCAGTTGCCGAGGAATTGGGCTATGCCGCCTACGCTACGGAAAGTCTGCAACGGCGTTTTACCCCGCTCGTTACGGCACTGATTATCGGGGTGCCGTGGGCATTGTGGCATTTGCCGTCCATGATTGCCGTGGGGCAGTCTGCCGAACTGATCGCATGGGGGCTGGCAGGGACGGTTGCCGTGAGGATTATCTATGTATGGCTGTATAACGGCAGCGGCGGTTCGGTATTTGTATTGATTGCGTGCCACACGGTTGCCAATACCGCGCGTACAGGCTTTCCGGGCGGACGGGCGGCATATGAAAAACGGAGACGGTATGATTCCATACGGAATCATCATCATTGCGGCGGCAATTGTGATGGTTTTTTTGGCGTAAGGCGATGTGTTCATTTAATGGCAAGCAAACGGAGCTTGGGTCATGTACCCAATGGGACTGAATATCAAAGGTCGTCTGAAATCTATTTTCAGACGACCTCTTTCTATAAAAAGCAGCCTGCATGTTCAAAAATCGAAGTGCAGGCTGCTTTTTGTGATGATTGGAAAAAACACGCACTATTTTTATACTGTATATTGTGCAGGCACAATGCAAAACAACATTACCCAAAGGAATCCCCATGTTTAAGACGCTCAAAAGCATTTGGCAGGGACTCACGCAAAAAGGCAAAATCTTCCCGCATCAGCTTGCATTCACGCTGCTGATTCCTTTGCGCAACTGGGCGCTTTCGCCGCAACAAATCGTACAACGGCTAAACCTTGCACCGCACCACTGCATTTTTGGAAGTGGGCTGCGGGGCGGGTTATTTCAGCCCGACACTGGCGCAATCGGTTCCGCAAGGACGATTGGTGGCGGCGGATATACAGCCGGAAATGTTGGCTTATACCGAAAAACGTTTGCGTCGTTGGCATATCGACAATGTAGATTATTATCTGTGCGACGGTACGCATTTTTGATTTTCCGGATCAATCGTTTGACCGCATTGTGCTGATTACCGTGTTGGGCGAGGTAGCCAACCAAGCCGAGTATTTGGCAGAGTTCCGCAGGCTGCTTCGTCCTGACGGGCTGCTGTCGGTTTCCGAAACGGCAGGCGACCCCGACAAACCGAGCCGCGCTGAATTACGCGATTTAATGCAGCAAAACGGGTTTGAGACGGCAGACGAATACGGCGGCGAACGCAATTTCACGTTGAATTTTTAAAGCAAGCAGCCGTCTGCTTCCGCCTAAATAAAGGTCGTCTGAAACAGGTTTCAGACGACCTTTTATTGTAAAAAAATCTATAAATTTAATAGATAATAACTAATCTCATATTATCAAGCTAGAAAAAGATAACCCGCTGATTAACTTGATATTTAACATAGTTAAATTATGTTAACTAAAAACATACGTTATCCAAACCTGATTTCACAATTGATTTAAATCATAATATCTTGTGTCCAAATCTCTAAAATACCCGAAATCATACTAGATATTGATTTTCGAATAACAAACTACAAGAGTCGAGGAACGCAAAATGCCGAAAATTCCTGAGTTGGTTTGTCCTGCCGGTAATCTGCCCGCTTTGAAGACGGCGGTGGACAATGGCGCGGACACGGTTTATATGGGGCTGAAAGATGCGACGAATGCGCGCAATTTTCCGGGGCTGAATTTCGATATGAAGTCGGCGCAGGAAGGGTTGGCTTATGCCCATGCGCGCGGCCGCAATGTGCTGATGGCCATCAATACTTTTGCCCAGGCGGGGCAAATCGAGCGGTGGCATCGGGCTGTCGATACGGCGGTGCAACTGGGTGCGGACGCGATAATCGTCGCCGACCCCTGCGATTATGGCTTATGCCGCCGAGCGTCATCCTGATTTGAGGCTGCACATGTCGGTGCAGGGTTCGGCGACCAATTATGAAGCCATCAATATGATGAAGGAGCTGTTCGGTATCCGCCGTGCCGTGCTGCCGCGCGTTTTAACGGTCGATCAGGTCAAGCATGTGATTGACAATACGGATGTGGAAATCGAAGTGTTCGGTTTCGGCAGTTTGTGTGTGATGGTGGAAGGGCGCTGCATTTTATCGAGTTATGCGACGGGTGAATCGCCGAATATGCAGGGCGTGTGTTCGCCTGCCAAAGCCGTGCGCTGGGAGCAGTTGCCAGACCGCATGAACGTGCGGCTGAACCAGGTGTTAATCGACCAATACAAACCGGACGAACCGGCAGGCTATCCAACCTTGTGCAAAGGCCGTTTTGAGGTAAACGACGAAACCTATTACGCGCTGGAGGAGCCGACCAGTCTGAACGTTTTGGAAATGCTGCCCGAGCTCATCAAAATCGGCGTGTCCGCCATCAAAATCGAAGGCCGCCAGCGCAGCCCGATGTACACGGCGCAGGTAACCAAATCGCTGCGGCAGGCTTTGGACGCGGCCGCTGCCGATCCGGCGCATTTCAAAGTCAATCCGGTGTGGAACAACGCGCTGAGCAAGGTTTCGGAAGGGCATCAGACGACCTTGGGCGCATACAGCCGTCCGTGGAAATAAGGGGGAGGAAAAAAATGAATCCGATGAAACTATCATTGGGGCCGGTTTTGTTTTTTTCTGGCAGAAGGAAGCCCTGCTGGAATTTTTACGCCGCCATGCTGGATGCGCCGGTGGATACCATTTATTTGGGCGAAGTGGTGTGTTCGCGCCGCCAGAAAAATGCGTTTTGCAGATTGGGTCAGTCTGGCGGAAGATTTGGCGGAAAGCGGCAAGGAAATTATTTTTGTCGTCGCAGGTGCTGCTGGAAAGCGAATCCGATTTGAAACGCCTGCGCAAAATCACGGGGCAGGAAAAAAATTCAAAGTCGAAGCCAACGATATGGGCGCGGTCAAACTGGCGCGCGAACACGGCATTCCGTTTGTCGCCGGCGCCAGCCTGAACATTTACAACGAAAGCACGCTGGCGCTGTTCCAAAAACTGGGCGCATACCGCTGGATTGCACCGTCCGAGTTGAGCCGCGACAAAGTTGCCGAAATCATCAAGGCTTCAGACGACATTGAAACGGAATTGTTTGCTTGGGGCAAAATGCCGCTTGCCTACTCATCGCGCTGCTTTACCGCGCGGCATTACAACCTGAACAAAGACGGCTGCGAATTCCGCTGTTTGGATTACGAGCAAGGCATGGACATGAATACCCGCGAGGGCAAACCGTTTTTTTGACCATCAACGGCATTCAAACCATGTCTTACGGATGCCAAAACCTGCTGCCGCACCATGAAGATTTGCGACAAATCGGCGTGAACATGCTGCGCCTGTCGCCGCAAATGCACGGCATGGTGGAAATCGTCCGTATCCACCGCGACGTATTGGACGGCAAAACCGCCCTGGCGGATGCGCTGCCCGAATTGGAAAGACTGACCACTGGTACGCTGGTGGACGGCTATTGGCACGGCCAGCCGGGTATCGAAGCCGTGAAGGAGGAATATTATGGCGTTGCCTGAAATCGTATTGCCCGCATGGGCGGGAAAAAAATTGGCGGCAAACTACCGGGCAGGCCGCCGCGCTTCGCTTTGGTTTTTTTGCCCTCAACACTATGCTCAAACGTGGATTGCTGCCCGCTGACATGAGCCTGTTTGATGGCCGCACTTTTGAAATCGACGTATTGGACGCAGGCATCAAGGTGCGTTTCACCGCCAATGCCGAAAAAAATTTATTGATGCGGATTTTTTTGGTACGCCCGATTTGCGCCTTGCCGCCAACGGCATCGACTTTATGCGCATGATGATGCGCGAGGAAGACCCGGACACCTTATTTTTTTCAACCGCAAACTGCAAATCGAAGGCGATACCGAGCTTGGGCTGATTACCAAAAACCTGCTCGACAGCGTCGACTGGCCGTTCGGAGATTGGTTTTTTTGAAACGGCAGTTGTCCGATTAAACACGGATTCGTTCAGAAATAGAGCTCAAAGACTTTATTTTTTTGATACGCAACTTACCGGTTGCCGTCATTCCCGCGCAGGCGGGAATCCATCGTCAAATCTGAGGAACCTTGATTTGAAAAAAACAGTTTCTGAATTTCAAAAATGGATTCCCGCCTGCGCGGGAATGACGGAATTTGATGACATGCTGTATTTAAAGTTAAGTATAGTGGATTAAATTTAAACCAGTACGGCGTTGTCTCGCCTTAGCTCAAAGAGAACGATTCTCTAAGGTGCTGAAGCACCAAGTGAATCGGTTCCGTACTATCTGTACTGTCTGCGGCTTCGTCGCCTTGTCCTGATTTAAATTTAATCCACTATATGTTTGCTATAAGACAAAGCATTCATCCGTTAAGCTTCTGATTTCACTATAATGAAGGTCGTCTGAAACCTGTTTCCAGTGTTCAGACGACCTTCTTTCATCTGCATCCGTTTTTAAACCGACATTAGTCTTTCAATGCAGCCAATACTTTGCCGGCGATTTCATTCAGACTTACAGTTTGTGCCTGATTGTCGCGGCGTTCGGCGTATTCGACGTTGCCTTCTTTCAAGGCGCGGTCGCCGATGACGATGCGGTGCGGGATGCCCAGAAGCTCGGAGTCATTCAGCAGCACGCCTGCACGTTCGTCGCGGTCATCCAACAATACATCCGCGCCTGCAGCCAGCAGTTCGGCGTAAATTTTGTCGGCGGCTTCGCGCACGGCGTCTGATTTTTTTGTAGTTCATCGGTACGATAACGACTTCAAACGGTGCCATCGCTTTTGTCCAGATGATGCCTTTTTCGTCGTTGTTCTGCTCGATGGCGGCGGCAACGACGCGGGTGATGCCGATGCCGTAGCAGCCCATTTCCATGATTTGCGATTTGCCGTTGTTGTCGAGGAAGTTTACGTTCATGGCTTGGGTGTATTTGTCGCGCAATTGGAAGACGTGTCCGACTTCGATGCCGCGCGCCAGTTTCAGACGACCTTGTCCGTCGGGGCTTTCGTCGCCTTCGACGACGTTGCGCAAATCGACGAATTCAGGCTCGGCGGCGTCGCGGACGAAGTTGAAGCCGGTATAGTGGTAGTCGTCTTCGTTCGCGCCGATGACCCAGTCCGCGCCTTTCTCGGTGGCGAAATCGGCATAGACTTTGCCTTTAAAGCCAACAGGGCCGAGCGAGCCGCCGTTTGCGCCGAACTGCGCACGGATGGCGGCAGGGTCTGCCATGGTCAGCGGCGATTTCACGCCTGCGAGTTTTTCGGCTTTGATGTCGTTGAACTCATGGTCGCCGCGCAACAGCAATAAGACGATTTCGCCTTCGTTTTCGCCTTCGACTACGATGGATTTCAGTGTTTTTTTCAATCGGAATGCTAAGGAAGTCAACCAGTGAATCAATGGTTTTGACGTTCGGCGTGTGTACTTTGGTCAGCTCTGTCTGAGCGGCCGCGCGTTCGCCTTTGAGCGGCAAGGTAGGTGCCAGTTCGATATTGGCGGCGTAATCAGAAGTGTCGCTGTATGCAATCACATCTTCGCCGCTTTCCACCAACACTTGAAACTCGTGCGAACCGGTGCCGCCGATGCTGCCGGTGTCTGCGGCGACGGGGCGGAATTCAAGCCCAGACGGGTGAAGATGCGGCAGTACGCGTCATACATGGCATCATAGGTCGTCTGAAGTGAGGCGTAGTCGGCATGGAAGGAATAAGCGTCTTTCATGACGAACTCGCGCGCACGCATGACGCCGAAGCGCGGGCGCACTTCGTCGCGGAATTTGGTTTTGGATGTGGTAAAAGTTTTTCGGCAGCTGTTTGTAGCTGTTGATTTCTTTGCGCACGATGTCGGCGATGACTTCCTCGCAGGTCGGGCCCATGCAGAAATCGCGGTCGTGGCGGTCTTTCAGGCGCAGCAGTTCTTTACCGTAAAATTCCCAGCGGCCGGATTCCTGCCACAGCTCGGCAGGCTGCACCACCGGCATCAGCAACTCCACGCTGCCCGCGCGCGCCATTTCTTCGCGCACGACGTTTTCGACTTTGCGCAACACGCGCAGCCCCATCGGCATCCAAGTATAAAGGCCGGACGCGTTGGCTTTAATCAGACCGGCGCGAATCATCAGCTTGTGGCTGGCAAGCGCGGCTTCGGCAGGGGCTTCTTTCAGGGTGGAAATGAAAAATTGGCTGGCTTTCATGGTGTGTTTTTCTGTGTAAAAAAGTAAGCGTGTATTGTAACGCGAAAGGCAGGGGGATTGAAGTTTTTTTCCCCATAGGGCGACAGCCGATGCCTTGCTTGTTCGGTCAACTCATTTGACATTTATCAGGCGTGTCAATCACTTTTTTTATACACAATCCCGCATTGGCTTGTTTTTGCTTATAAATTTTTTTCCCATAAAGGCTTTTAAAAATTTTTTTATTTTTTTATAACCAATTGATTTTTATTGTATTTTTATTTGACTATTTTTTTAAGCACCGAAAGGCTTGGGTTGTTCCAAAAGCAAAAAAATTCCGATTACCCAAAGCTTATCAACAAACTTATCCACAGAGTTTGTGTATAGATTGATGTCGTCTGAAACCATACCGTTCGATAGGTTTTTAAAAGCCCGTAACGAGGTCTTTCTGTTAAGATGATGCCTTCACTGTTTTCACGTCATCCCATCTATGTCCGCACACGAATTACACCTGCTTTCCCGCGCCAAAATGTTCAACGGCCATCAAGAGCAATACCGCTGCTTTTCCGAAACCTGTCAAACCGACATGACTTTCGGCATCTACCCTGCCGCCGCAAGTATTGAAAGGCTATCCCGCGCCGGTTTTTGTATTTTTTGTCGGGATTGAACAGCGACGGCTCGGAACTGATACGCCAAACCGGCATCCAGCGTTTCGCCGCGCAATGGAACATCATCGTCGTTTTTCCCGACACTTCGCCGCGCGGCAGCCATATCAGCGACAGTACGGACGAGTTTATCGGACAAGGCGCGGGATTTTACGTCGATGCGGCCGAACAGCCGTGGGCGGCACATTATCGGATGTACAGCTATATCAGCCGCGAACTGCCCGATTGGGTGGAACGGCATTTCCCCGCCACCCAAGAGCGCAGCATCGCAGGTTTCAGCATGGGTGGGCACGGCGCACTTTCCATCGCCCTGAAAAATCCCGGTCGCTATGCCGCCGTTTCCGCGTTCGCCCCCTTGTGCCACCCGACCGTCAGCCGAGGCGGGAAGCAGGCGTTTGCCGCCTATCTGGGCAAGGAGCCGGAGGCTTGGCAGGCATACGACAGCACATCGCTCGTTCAGACGGCCTCCCGCAAACTGCCGATACTCATCGACCAAGGCGGCGCCGACCCGCTGTTCCCCGACGAACTGCAACCCGAAGCCTTCGTCAATGCCGCCCGCGCCAACGGTTTTAATGTGCAATACAAAGTCCGCCCCGGCTACGGACACGATTATTTCTTCATCGCCAGCTTTATCGACTCGCATATCGAGTTTCATGCTGAGGCATTGGGTTTGTAAATCCACTATAAATTTAATCCACTATATAAAGAAAGGTCGTCTGAAAACTTTTTCAGACGACCTTTTCGATCTTTCACACTCAATTAGTGTTGATGATGGTGTTCATGCCGTTCAGCCGCGCGTTTCGTTCCGACGGGCATAATCAGCGTTGCATAGGCATTGTCTTGTTGGCAAACACTTTTATCGGCATAATCCGCCTGATGGGCAGCTTTGATTTTCCACAAACCTTCAATCAAAGGAATCACGTTGACGACGCCGTCTTTATCCGTTTTTCCTGAGAAACCTTGCGGCTCGCGGTGGTCGTGCGTAGCCGCCAAATCCATTTCCGCCAGCGTATCCGAGCTTGCCGTTACCGTCGCTTTTGCCAACGGTTTGCCTTTATAAAGCACTTTAACCGGCAACAGACCGCCTACCTTGACCTCATTCGGATTTTTCAGCGGCACCAGCTCCAATTCATGACCGACCGGACGGGTCAATACGCTTTCATCCACGCCTGCGCCACCCACTTGCAAAAACGCTTTGCCGAACATCTGAGCCTGTTCGCAATAAGTCGCGCCGGGCAGGTCTTTCAAGGTTTTCTGTTTCCAGCCTTCGCTGTTTTGCGACCAGAACGTCGGTTTGTACACCGCGCCGACCCAATACGAACCGTCTTTCAGGCGGGATTTGGAAACATATTGGTAATTTTCACCTTTATTCGTCAAATCAACGGTTTTTCCGGATTTGTCCGTCAATTGCAGCGGTTTGAAAATATGCACGCGGTCGTCAGCGATTTTTTCAACATTCGGGAAATCATGGCTGTAACCCAAATCCGCTTTCAACGTACTGCCCGAATCCAACCGCACCGGAGCCGACACCCACAAATCATGCGCCTGCGCCACCATGCTCAAGCCCAATGCGCCAAGTATCCATAATTTTTTTCATGTTTCTTCCTCAAATTTGATTGTTTACGGTTCAAAAAGCCAACGGAAAGCCCGAAAAGCAAGGCAACCTTACTCTTTTTTTATTTCAAAATGTAAATATTATTGATGATTGTTTTTTTAGTTACAAAGAACTAGAAATCTATTTAGACTGAATGATAGAAAACAAGAGGTCGTCTGAAACACCAAATTGCTTTTTCAGACGACCTCTTGCTCATACTTTAAGAAAAATCAAAAACGCCGCTTCAATTTGCAGGCTTGAAGGATATGGACGGCAAGTTCTTCCACCGATTTATCCGTCGTATTGGTGAACGGGATGCCGTGGCGTTTGAACATATTTTGCGCATCGGCAATTTCACTGCGGCAGGTATCGATTTTGGCATAAGTCGAATTCGGACGGCGCTCTTGACGGATGGCCTGCAGGCGTTCGGGTTGAATGGTCAGGCCGAACAGTTTGTCTTTGTAAGGTTTGACCATGCGCGGCAGGTCGGTGGATTCCAAATCGTCGGGAATCAGCGGGTAATTGGCGGCGCGGATGCCGTATTGCAGGGCGAGGTAAAGACAGGTCGGCGTTTTGCCCGAACGCGATACGCCCATCAGGATCACATCGGCTTCTTTCAGGTTTTTATCGCTGACGCCGTCGTCGTGGTTGAGCGAGAAATTGACCGCCTCCATGCGCGCATCGTAGCGTTGCGTATTGCCGATACTGTGGTGCCCCTGCTCGGCGGCAACCGCCTCGGTGTTGAGTTCTTTTTCCAAAAGCCCGAGGAAGGTTTCGAAAAAATTGATATGGAAAGCGCCCGCTTTTTTGATGATTTCACGGATTTCGTCATTGACGACGCTGACGAAGGCAATCGGGCGCAAACCGTTTTTCCAGAGCATTGCGGTTGACTATTTCGACGACGGTACGCGCTTTTTCAGGCGTATCAATGAAGGGATAGGTGTGGCGTTTGAATTCGATTCTGCCAAACTGATTCAGCAGTGCCTCACCGATATTTTCAGCAGTCAGGCCGGTACGGTCGGAAATATAAAACACATGGCGCGGGGCGGTCATTCGGTTATCCTCTAAAAATTTTTAAATGGTTGCAGGCAGTCATCATAGCAGCTGAAACCTTCTAAATAAAGGGAATACGCTTAAATTACACCCAACTACGCCAAAAATCAAACTACTTTATAAACGCATTTTTTTATTCCAATAATTAAATTATCTTAAAAATTTTTATACCCATCCAAAACCTTTCCAAACTCTACCAATCAGTCATTAATCTATTTCAAACCTTATGTTTTACAAAAGAAATAGACAATGGGAATAATGGTTTCCCCATCAGATTTCATTTGACTACACGCCTGAAGCCCGCAATTTTTTTCAGACGACCCGCAAATAAATCGAGACAGAAAAAAAGCATGACAGCGGTCGTTTGAATCGCTTAAAATAACAAAGCGTATTCGTTTCTTTTTTTAACATATCTTGGATTGGACACACAAATGGCTGACAACTACGTAATTTGGTTTGAAAACCTGCGTATGACTGATGTTGAAAGCGTGGGCGGCAAAAACGCCTCCCTGGGTGAAATGATCAGTCAGCTGACTGAAAAAGGCGTCCGCGTCCCCGGCGGCTTTGCCACTACTGCCGAAGCCTACCGCGCATTTTTTTGGCGCACAACGGACTGAGCGAGCGTATTTCCGCCGCACTGGCACAACTGGATGTGGAAGATGTCGCCGAACTGGCGCGCGTCGGTAAAGAAATCCGCCAATGGATTTTGGATACGCCCTTCCCCGAACAACTGGATGCCGAAATCGAAACGGCATGGAACAAAATGGTTGCAGACGCAGGCGGCGCGGATATTTCCGTTGCCGTCCGTTCTTCTGCAACCGCCGAAGACCCTGCCCGACGCATCGTTTGCAGGTCAACAAGAAACCTTCTTGAATATCAACGGCTTGGAAAACGTCAAAGAAGCCATGCGCCATGTATTCGCTTCTTTGTACAACGACCGTGCCATCTCCTACCGCGTACATAAAGGCTTCGAACACGACATCGTCGCCCTCTCCGCAGGCGTGCAACGCATGGTGCGTTCCGACAGCGGCGCGTCCGGCGTCATGTTCACCCTCGACACCGAATCTGGCTTCGACCAAGTCGTTTTCGTGACTTCATCTTACGGTCTGGGCGAAAACGTCGTGCAGGGCGCGGTCAACCCCGACGAATTCTATGTATTCAAACCCACGCTGAAAGCAGGCAAACCTGCCATCCTACGCAAAACCATGGGTTCGAAACAAATCAAAATGATCTTTACCGACAAAGCAGAAGCCGGTAAATCCGTGATGAACGTCGATGTTCCTGAAGAAGACCGCAACCGCTTCTCCATTACCGACGAAGAAATCACCGAGTTGGCACACTACGCGCTAACAATCGAAAAACACTACGGCCGCCCGATGGATATCGAGTGGGGCCGTGACGGCTTGGACGGCAAACTCTACATCCTGCAAGCCCGCCCCGAGACCGTGAAATCCCAAGAAGAAAGCAGCCGCAACCTGCGCCGCTTCGACATCAACGGCGACAAAAACGTCTTGTGTGAAGGCCGCGCCATCGGTCAAAAAGTCGGTCAAGGCAAAGTCCGTTTGGTGAAAGACGCCTCCGAAATGGATTCCGTTGAAGCAGGCGACGTACTCGTTACCGACATGACCGACCCGGATTGGGAGCCGGTAATGAAACGCGCTTCCGCCATCGTTACCAACCGCGGCGGCCGCACCTGCCACGCCGCCATCATCGCGCGCGAACTGGGTATTCCTGCCGTAGTCGGCTGCGGCGACGCAACCGAATTGCTGAGCAACGGTCAAGAAGTTACCGTATCCTGTGCCGAAGGCGATACAGGCTTTATCTACTCCGACCTGCTGGACGTACAAATCACCGACGTTGCCTTGGACAATATGCCCAAAGCGCCGGTTAAAGTGATGATGAATGTCGGCAACCCCGAACTGGCATTCAGCTTCGCCAACCTGCCGAGCGAAGGTATCGGCTTGGCACGCATGGAATTCATCATCAACCGCCAAATCGGCATCCACCCGAAAGCCTTGTTGGAATTTGACAAACAAGACGATGAATTGAAAGCGGAAATTACCCGCCGCATCGCCGGCTACGCCTCCCCTGTCGACTTCTACGTCGATAAAATCGCCGAAGGCGTGGCAACATTGGCCGCATCGGTTTATCCGCGTAAAACCATCGTCCGTATGTCCGATTTCAAATCCAACGAATACGCCAACTTGGTCGGCGGCAGCATTTACGAACCGCACGAAGAAAAACCCGATGCTAGGCTTCCGCGGTGCAGCGCGTTACGTTGCCGAAAGCTTCAAAGACTGCTTCGCGCTCGAATGCAAAGCCCTTAAACGCGTCCGAGACGAAATGGGTCTGACCAACGTCGAAATCATGATTCCGTTCGTCCGCACGTTGGGCGAAGCCGAAGCCGTCGTCAAAGCCTTGAAAGAAAACGGTTTAGAACGCGGCAAAAACGGCCTGCGCCTGATCATGATGTGCGAACTGCCGAGCAACGCGGTATTGGCAGAACAATTCCTGCAATACTTCGACGGCTTCTCTATCGGTTCCAACGACATGACCCAGCTGACCCTCGGCCTCGACCGCGACAGCGGCTTGGTGTCCGAATCGTTTGACGAACGCAACCCCTGCCGTCAAAGTGATGCTGCATTTGGCAATCTCTGCCTGCCGCAAACAAAAACAAATACGTCGGTATCTGCGGTCAAGGCCCGTCAGACCATCCGGACTTCGCCAAATGGCTGGTTCAAGAAGGCATCGAAAGCGTTTCCCTGAATCCGGATACCGTCATCGAAACTTGGCTGTATTTGGCTAATGAGTTGAATAAATAAGATTTTTTTATAAAATCTAAAAATCCCCCATCCCTAAAGCGGACGGGGGATTTGTTTTTAGCCATCTAACGGCAGATATAATTTGACTTTATAGTGGATTAAATTTAAATCAGGACAAGGCGACGAAGTCGCAGACAGTACAGATAGTACGGCAAGGCGAGGCAACGCCGTACTGGTTTAAAGTTAATCCACTATATTTTTACGCTGAGTAAAATATGCTTCTAATCAAAAAGATAAAAATTCCGCCGCCATTTAGCGCACATAAAACATCTCGAAAGCCGATGAACCTTCACCCAGATAAAGCGTCTGAAGACAATTCATTCGCTGATTTTTTTATTAAATAGACATATGATGAATACCATTCCCTTTTTTCAGACGACCTTCAAACGATTAAGCCCTTTCTGTCTGACACTTTTTCTGGCTGCCTGCGCCGAAAGTGGTTCACCGACGGGTGCGGTTCCCGATGGCTATTACAGAGTCAAGCCTGGCGATACGCTATCCCAGATTGCTAAACGCCACGGCCAAAGCATCCATACCTTGGCATCTTGGAACAACTTGCAAGACACTTCTAAAATCGAAGTAGGTCAAGTATTACGTATCCGACGCAATACGCGCCCTATTTCCCAATCAAACCAAGCAACTCAGGCTGTCGCACCGATCAACCGCCTGAACTTACTATGGCCTGTCGAAAACGGACGCAACTCCGTTATCAAGCAGTACAACGGAACAACCAACAAAGGCATCGATATAGCAGGTACATCCGGAGAGCCTGTAAAATCTGCAGCTGCGGGGAAAGTATTGTATGTCGGAGAAGAAGTACGGGGTTACGGCAAACTGATTTTAATTAGCCACAATGATTATGCGATTACAGCTTATGCACATAATGATGCCTTACTGGTACAAAAAGACCAGCAGGTTGCAGCCGGTCAGCAGATTGCAACGATGGGCAGCACAGACACCGACAGCGTAAAGCTGCATTTCGAAGTCCGTCTGAACGGCAAAGCCGTCAATCCTATGCCATACTTGCCCAATTAACATCCTCAAACTTCAAAAGGTCGTCTGAATACTCTCTTCCGACTTTCAGACGACCTTTGTAGCTCCGCATAAGTTTATCGGAATGCCGCCATCTATCTCCCATCCAACTACTTTTTTTCCAAGCCGGAGCGGACAGATGTGGCAACCGTTTTGCAATGATTTCACTATATTATCCAGTCAATCAAACATTGTGATATACTAGCCAGCTAATTTTCCTGCCTTTTGCAAGCAACGGACGATAAAAGCCCCGATGGGTCGGAGCCGCTTTTGCAGTCATCATTGGCAAAAGGATTCCCATTTTTTATTTAACACAACAAATTAAGGTCTTACGATGAGCGTAACTGTTGAAACTTTAGAAAATCTGGAACGCAAAGTAGTGTTGTCTCTGCCTTGGTCCGAAATCAACGCAGAAACCGATAAAAAAACTGAAACAAACCCAACGCCGTGCAAGAATCGACGGTTTCCGTCCGGGTAAAAGCACCTTTAAAAAAATGATTGCACAAATGTACGGTGCAAGCGCTCAAAATGATGTCATCAATGAAATGGTCCAACGCCGCTTCTACGATGTTGCCGTTGCCCAAGAATTGAAAGTTGCCGGCTATCCGCGTTTCGAAGGCGTTGAAGAACAAGACGATAAAGAATCCCTGAAAATCGCTGCGATTTTCGAAGTGTTCCCTGAAGTCGTTATCAGCGATTTGTCTGCACAAGAAGTCGAAAAAAAGTAACCGCTTCCGTCGGCGATGCCGAAGTGGACCAAACCGTAGAAATCCTGCGCAAACAACGCACCCGCTTCAACCATGTTGAACGCGAAGCCCAAAACGGCGACCGCGTCATCATCGACTTCGAAGGCAAAATCGACGGCGAACCTTTCGCCGGCGGCGCATCCAAAAACTACGCCTTCGTATTGGGCGCAGGTCAAATGTTGCCTGAATTTGAAGCCGGCGTAGTCGGCATGAAGGCAGGCGAAAGCAAAGACGTTACCGTCAACTTCCCTGAAGACTACCACGGTAAAGACGTTGCCGGTAAATCTGCCGTCTTCACTATCACATTGAACAACGTATCCGAACCCACCCTGCCTGAAGTTGACGCCGACTTCGCCAAAGCATTGGGTATCGCCGACGGCGACGTTGCCAAAATGCGCGAAGAAGTGAAGAAAAACGTAGGCCGCGAAGTTGAACGCCGCGTAAACGAACAAACCAAAGAATCTGTAATGAACGCGCTGCTCAAAGCCGTAGAGCTGAAAGCGCCTGTTGCTTTGGTAAATGAAGAAGCCGCCCGTTTGGCAAACGAAATGAAACAAAACTTCGTCAACCAAGGCATGGCTGACGCTGCCAACTTGGATCTGCCTTTTGGACATGTTCAAAGAGCAAGCCGAACGCCGCGTATCTTTGGGTCTGATTTTGGCTAAACTGGTTGAAGAAAACAAACTGGAACCGACTGAAGAGCAAATTAAAGCCGTTGTTGCCAACTTCGCAGAAAGCTACGAAGATCCTCAAGAAGTGATCGACTGGTACTACGCAGAGCCTTCCCGCCTGCAAGGTCCGACTTCTTTGGCAGTAGAAAGCAACGTCGTTGATTTCGTTTTGGGCAAAAGCCAAAGTAACCGAAAAAGCTTTGTCTTTTGACGAAGTGATGGGCGCACAAGCCTAATCATCTTCAAAAGGTCGTCTGAAACAGACAACTTGAAAGCACCAAAGCACCCCTTTGGTGCTTTCGCAACATTGACAGGAGACAAAAATGTCCTTCGATTTCAATAATTACCTCGTTCCTACCGTTATCGAACAAAGCGGCCGCGGCGAGCGTGCATTTGATATTTACTCGCGCCTTTTGAAAGAGCGCATCGTATTTTTGGTCGGTCCGGTAACCGACGAGTCCGCCAATTTGGTGGTTGCTCAGCTGTTGTTTTTGGAAAGTGAAAATCCGGACAAAGATATTTTCTTCTATATCAATTCTCCCGGCGGCTCGGTAACGGCAGGCATGTCGATTTACGACACCATGAATTTCATCAAGCCCAATGTCTCCACCTTGTGCTTGGGACAAGCGGCAAGCATGGGCGCATTCCTGCTCTCGGCAGGAGAGAAAGGCAAACGTTTCGCCCTACCCAACAGCCGTATCATGATCCACCAGCCTTTAATCAGCGGCGGCTTGGGCGGTCAGGCATCCGACATTGAAATCCATGCCCGCGAGCTGTTGAAAATCAAAGAGAAACTTAACCGCCTGATGGCGAAACACTGCGGCCGCGACTTGGCAGATTTGGAGCGCGACACCGACCGCGACAACTTCATGTCTGCCGAAGAAGCCAAAGAATACGGTTTGATTGACCAAGTTTTGGAAAATCGCGCTTCTTTGCAGGCTTAAAAAAATATTTTTTTGATAGAATAAAAGGTCGTCTGAAAACTATTTGAAGATTTCAGACGACCTTTGCTTTATTATAAAAACCCCTTTATCAACACACTATTTTTTTAGATTCATACTTTTTTTACTACGCCGTTTCATTCAATTTCTTTGAACAACTGTAAACTGGCCAACAGAAAATAAATACGGCTCCCCCACCTGTCGGATACAGCCTTCCCTCCCCCAAATCCCTCCGAACAAACCCATATCTGGGCTGATGACCACCAATATTTCGACTATAAAAAAACCAACAGAAACGTTATCCCCTGCCTTGCCGATAAAGCTGAAGAAAGTCGTCTGAAAACCCGTTTCATTTACTCAAACGGCTTTTTCTGCCAATAAAACTTATCCTTTTTCAGACGACCTTTAAAGACTTCATCGCCGCCCAGCTCAAATACCAATGCACCCGACAAATCCGTTCGCAACAAAGTCGCGCCGTGTGCGCGGACTCGGGTTTGGACGGCGGGAGTGGGGTGTTTGTAAGCGTTGGCGTAGCCGCTGGAGGCAACGGCGTATTTGGGCGCGACTGTGTTGAGGAAGCCGCCGGATGAAGCCGTATTGCTGCCGTGGTGTCCCAATATCAAAAACCTGGCTGTACAGCGAGCTGCCGTAGCGTTCTACCAGCCCTGCTTCGCCTTTGACGCCCAAATCGCCCGTAACCAACAATGCCTGCCCGTCGGAAACGACGCGCAAGACGCAGCTTCGGTCATTGTCTTCGCCGCCCGAATTTTCAGACGACCTCAATAACTCGAAATCCACGCCGTCCCATTGCCATTGCGCTTCGGCGCAAAAATTTTTGCGTTCGGATAAAACTCAGGCTGTCCCGCCAGCGTTTTTGCCGATTTCAATATCGGAAACGGCGTCCAAACCGCCGTCGTGGTCGCTGTCGTGATGCGACAGAATCAGCGTGTCCAAACGGCGCACGCCCATGGCGTTCAGGCTTGGTACGATACCCGTTTGCGCCGCCTGCGCCGTACCCGTGTCAAACAGCAGGTTGCGGTCGCGCGTCTGCACCAATACCGACAAACCCTGTCCAGCGTCCATCACAGTAATCCGCGCCAAGCCGTCGTCCAAACGGTCGGGGCGGTAAAACACAAATCCTGCCAACACCAAACACGCCCACGGTCGCAAACCCAGACCGCGCGGCAACAGCCACAGCAAAGCCGCTGCAAAAGCCAAAATCAACAAAGGCACAGGCGCGGCGGCTACGGCAAATTCAGGCGATACTCCCGCTAGCCAAACCAAGCCGCGCAAAGTGTATTCCGCCAAACCTGCCGCTACCCATTGCAAAGGTGCGAACGGCAACACCGACCCCAGCAACGCCAAAGGCGTTAATACCCAAGAAAACCAAGGAATCATCGCCGCATTGACCAAAGGGCTGATGATGGGCAAGGACGCAAAAAAATATAGCCCAACAATACCACCGACAACACCGTCGCCGCCCATTGTCCGCGTACAGCCAAACGCCAGCCGCGTTCTTTCAGACGACCTGCCGAAGCCCAAATCAAGGCGGCAACCAAGCCGAACGACAGCCAAGTGCCGACACCCAAAACCGCCAACGGATCAATCAGCAACACCACCGCCAAAGCCTGCCACCACGCCGTCCAGCCCGAAGACAGACTGCCGCGCCACCAAGCCCAGGCAAACGCCGCCAACATCAAAACGCTGCGCTGTGTCGGCACGGAAAAGCCCGCCAGCAGCGCATAAAACAAAGCCCCCTGCCGCGCCGCCTGCCAAAAATCCACACGCGCGGTTTAGCCGGTATCCAAGGCAGTCGTCTGAAAATCAGTTTGACCAGCCAACCCGCCAACACCGCCACCATCGTAACGTGCAGCCCCGAAATACTGACCAAGTGCGTCAAGCCCAAAGGTCGGAACGCCTGCCACAGTTCGGGCCTCAACGCCGATTGTTCGCCTATGCTCAAAGCCCGCATCAGACCGATACCGTCCGAAAAATCCGGACTATCCGACCCGACAGCCTGCCAACGGCGGCTGACCGCATCGCGCCACACCGCCAAGCCGACACTGCCGCCCTCGCGAACCAAGCTCCTGCCTTTGCCCAGCGTGCCCGCGCCATCCAAACCGTTTGCCAACGCCCAAGCTTCGCGGTTCAGCCCGCGCAGGTTCACTTCGCCGATAACCGGCTTGAGCCGTGCCGACACTTTCCAGCGGCTGCCTACCGCCCAATCGCGTTTCTGATAATCCGACAGCAATAAATCAAACTGCCGCCCGTCCTCCGTCCACGCCTTCGCCGCAAACTGCACCCGCCGCCCGTCGCCGCGCGGCATATCCGCGACTTCAACCGTCAACACCGACTCCGAAGCCCCGTTCAGCGGCCATTGCGCCGACAAAGCCGCTTCCGTCCGAAACACGCCGTAAGCCGCGCCGAGCAGGACGCACAGCATCATTCCCGCCACCGCAAACCGCCGTGAAGCTGCCAGCAAAACCAATGCCGCCGCCAGCCACATACCCCAATGCGGTATGGACGGCAAAGCGAACGAAGCGATGACGCCGACGACCCAAAACGGCAATCCATAATATTTCAGCAAAATGGTTTCCCTTTTTTATTATTAGTTTTGAAATCAGGTGGGGATAATAATTGAATTTCCTGCAAACGTCATGAAAAAGGTCGTCTGAAAACCTGAATCTCAAGTTTGAACTGCACCCCAAAAGTTGGACATCCCCTCCAACTCACAAGGTGCAGTTTTTTTATGAGCAAATATACATTACACTTCAAATACCAAGCCGTACTCCACTACCCTGCATATACGCAGCCAACAACGTACCGCAGACCACTACGGCATTTCCCGAACCCACCTGAGACGATGGATACGCGCCTATCAAGAAGGCGGCATCGGCGCACTCGAACATCCCCAATCCAAAACCATGCCCCAACACCGCAAAAAAACCCCTTCATCGCAGATAAACCCGACCACGAAAAAAACACAGGCAGAGCTTATCGAAGAGTTGTGCTATATGCGCGCAGAGGTCGCCTACCTAAAGGAGTTAAAAGCCCTCAGCCAAAAAGCAGACCGAAAAGGACAAAGCCAAACCGTCCAAACACTGAGGGCGCAACACCCGCTCAAATACCTGCTGCACATCGCAAACCCTGCCCAAAAGCAGCTTTTACTACCATCACCAAGACCGACCCGATCCCGACGCAGCCGACAAAGCCCTCCTTGTCGAAACCTACCGGCGGCATAAAGGACGCTACGGGCAAAGGCGCATTGCCGCAGCATTGGGTTGGAACCGCAAAAAAGTGGCGCGGTTGATGAAGCAGTTGGAACTGAAAGCCCTCATACGGGCGAAAAAAGCCTACCGCCATCCCGCCATGGGCGAAATATCGGAAAACCTCCTCAAACGCCGGTTCAAAGCCCGAAAGCCCAACGAAAAATGGCTGACCGACGTGACCGAACTCAAAGGGAGCGACGGCAAACTGTACCTCTCGCCAATCTTGGACTTGTTTAACCGCGAGATCGTCGCCTACGCCATGAGCCGCAGAGCCGACAGCGAAATGGTGAAGGAAATGCTCGAAAAAGCCGCCCCCCGTCTGACTGCTAAAGGAACGATGCTTCATTCGGACCAAGGCGTGCTGTACCGTACGGCGGGGTATAGGGAATTGCTTGCGGAGCATTCCATGGTTCAAAGCATGTCGCGAAAGGCGAACTGTTGGGACAATGCGCCGATGGAAAGCTTCTTTGCGGTGTTGAAGACGGAGTGTTTCTATAACGCAGGTGAATTGACGGTAGATGAATTGATGAAGCAGATAGATGACTATATGGATTACTACAACCGGGAGCGTTGCAGTTTGAAATTGAAAAAGCTGAGTCCTGTCGCATACAGAACCCAGCTTACACAGAGCGCCTGAATAGGCTTTTATGAGTGTCCAAGATTTGGGGGCCAGTTCAGTTTTCAGACGACCTTTCACTATTTTAAGTAATCCTTTACGGAGCGGTTTGCTCCAACTCAAGCGCGGCGGCAAGCAGCGACAGGCGCGCCATTACGCCGTAAACGTAGAGGCGGTTGTGTTCGTTGTCCACGTCGCAGTCTTTTTTTCAGAACGCGGCATACCGAGCGAATCCCATTGTTCGAATACGCGTTTGCAGGCTTCGGGGGCTTCTTGGGAGTTGTCGCCGCTGCCGGTGGGAATGCTGTTGGACAGCGGGACGAATACCATGCCGCCGGCGTTGAGGTTTTCGTCCGCTCCGCGCCCTTCGTGTACACGGAAGAAGCCGCCGATAACGAAACGGTCCATCATATAAACGACGGGTTCGCTCACCGCGCCGTTCATGGTTTCATAGGTATAAATGCCTTCTTGGACAATCACTTCGCTGACTTCCAAGCCTTCTTTGACTTTCGCCATTTTGTTGCGGTTTTTGCGGTTCAACCCGCGCACTTCGTCAGCGGATTTGACGCTCATCACGCCCATGCCGTAAGTACCTGCGTCGGCTTTGACAATCACGAAAGGCTGGTCGGTAATGCCCAATTCGTCGTATTTGGCTTGAATTTTTTTGCCAGCACGCGTTCTACCGCTTCCGCCAACGCGTCTTCGCCTTCGCGCTCTTGGAAGTCCAAACCGCCGATTTTTTTCGAAATACGGGTTAATCTGCCATTCGTCGATGTCAATCAGCTTGGCAAATTCGGCGGCGACTTGATTGTATGCGCTGAAATGCTCTGTTTTGCGGCGCGTCGTCCAACCGCCGTGCAGCGGAGGCAATACGGTTTGGCTGATGCCTTTGAGAATGTCGGGAACGCCCGCGGACAAGTCGTTGTTCAACAAGACGACGCAAGGCGAGAAGCCGTCGGCAAGATGGACGCGCTCGCGGGTACGCAATAAAGGTTCCAGCAGGATTTTTATCGCCCAGCGCGGTTTCAAACTCGGTCGGCTCGGTAACTTCCGGATTCAGGCTGCCCAAACGGACTTCATACCCTGCCGAGCGCAAAATCTCGCTGAGTGCGTAAACGTTTTTGCAGGTAGAACGTGTTGCGGGTATGGTTTTCGGGAATAATCAACACGGATTTTTGCCGTTTCGCAGGCGCGTTGTACCGCATCTTGCGCCGCGACTGCCGCCAGCGGGATGAAATTCGGATTCAGGTTGTTGAAACCGCCGGGAAACAAGTTCATATCAATAGATGAAATTTTTGTAACCGGCATTGCGGATGTCGACCGAACCGTAAAACGGCGGGCGGTGCGCGTTCCATTGCGAACGGAACCATGCTTCGATTTTGGCGTGGTTGCACAAGATTTTTCGCTTCAAACGCCTGAAGTTGTGACAGATGTTCGGCAGCCATAACCGGTAATTTCATTCTCTATACCTCTGTTGTCGGATGTGGGATACGGATGGAAATGATAGTGCTTTTTTTAGGCGGTACGACAAGCATTGTTTCAAATAAAATACCTCTTTTTGTCAACAATTCTACAATTTGTCTAATTTTTTTGAAAGTTATTTTTTTAGATTTTTTTATGTGAAAAAGTAGAAATTAGACAAATTTCTATTGCGCTACCCCTGCAAAAAGCCTAAAATCCGCCCATCAAAACAAACCATCTACTCCTATTATTAATAAGCAAAGATAACCCATCATGAGCGCACAAACCCTCTACGACAAACTCTGGAACAGCCACGTCGTCCGCGAAGAAGAAGACGGCACTGTCCTGCTCTACATCGACCGCCATTTAGTGCACGAAGTCACCAGCCCGCAGGCATTTGAAGGTCTGAAAATGGCGGGACGCAAGCTGTGGCGTATCGACAGCGTCGTCTCCACCGCCGACCACAACACCCCGACCGGCGATTGGGACAAAGGCATCCAAGATCCGATTTCCAAGCTGCAAGTCGATACTTTGGACAAAAATATCAAAGAATTCGGCGCACTCGCCTACTTCCCGTTCATGGACAAAGGTCAGGGCATCGTTCATGTTATGGGGCCGGAACAAGGTGCGACCCTGCCCGGCATGACCGTTGTCTGCGGCGACTCGCACACCTCTACCCACGGCGCGTTCGGTGCGCTGGCACACGGTATCGGTACTTCCGAAGTCGAACACACCATGGCAACCCAGTGCATTACCGCGAAAAAATCCAAATCCATGCTGATTGCCGTTGAAGGTCGTCTGAAACCGGGCGTTACCGCCAAAGACGTCGCCCTCTACATCATCGGACAAATCGGTACGGCAGGCGGCACGGGCTACGCCATCGAGTTCGGCGGCGAAGCCATCCGTAGCCTCTCTATGGAAGGCCGCATGACCCCTGTGCAACATGGCGATCGAAGCAGGGGCGCGCTCCGGCATGGTTGCCGTCGATCAAACCACCATTGACTATGTCAAAGACAAACCCTTCGCACCCAAAGGCGAAGCATGGGACAAAGCCGTCGAATACTGGCGCACGCTGGTTTCCGACGAAGGCGCGGTATTCGACAAAGAATACCGTTTCAAAGCCGAAGACATCGAACCGCAAGTAACATGGGGCACATCGCCCGAAATGGTTTTTGGACATCAGCGGCAAAGTACCGAATCCCTGCCGAAGAAACCGATCCCGTCAAACGCAGCGGCATGGAACGCGCCCTCGAATACATGGGTTTGGAAGCCGGCACGCCGCTGAACGAAATCCCCGTCGACATCGTATTCATCGGCTCCTGCACCAACAGCCGCATCGAAGATTTGCGCGAAGCCGCCGCCGTCGCCAAAGGCCGTAAAAAAAGCCGACAACGTACAGCGCGTGTTAATCGTTCCCGGCTCCGGCTTGGTTAAACGGCAGGCGGAACAGGAAAGGCTTGGACAAAATCTTCATTGATGCCGGTTTCGAATGGCGCGAACCGGGCTGCTCGATGTGTCTCGCCATGAACGCCGACCGCCTCACTCCGGGCCAACGCTGCGCCTCCACTTCCAACCGCAACTTCGAAGGTCGGCAAGGCAACGGCGGGCGCACGCACTTGGTCAGCCCCGCTATGGCTGCAGCCGCCGCGGTAAACGGACGCTTTACCGACATCCGTACCATGGCATAATCTTTCAGACGACCTTGCACAACCACCAAAGGCCGACTGGAGCCACCATCTCCGCTTAAAGGAGATTTCCCAACTCTCAAATCAAGGAGTCCAATGATGAACAAACTGTTAATAACCGCCCTGGCTGCCCTTACCTTGGCTGCCTGTTCCAATACTTGGCACGGTGCAAAAGAGGACACCAGCCGCAACTGGGACAAAACAGAAAACGCTGCCGAGCGCGGCTGGGACAAAACCAAAGCTGCCGTGAAAAAAGGCGGTAACGCTGTTGGCCGCGGCATGACCCATGTCGGCGAAAAAATTGAAGAAGCTACTGAATAAACTGCTATCTTTACACAAGGCTGCCTAAAATATATTTTCAGGCAGCCTACTACGCAAACAATAAGAGTTATAAAAACCTTTACTCAAACCACCGTTTATATTCATGTAACTCCGCATTTTTTCATTTATACCAACTATTGCCTTTTGTGAAGATGCCGAATATTATTAGTAATACAGTAACACAGACTGTACTTTTTCAAACTATTAGGAGCTTCAAATGAAAAAAATTCGCCCTCATTGCTTTTGACCGCTATGACCTTGCTGTCTGCCTGCAATACCATTTCCGGTATGGGCAAAGATGTCAGTGCCGCCGGTAACGCAGTCAGCGGATCTGCTGAGTCTGTAAAAAAATTACTAATCCAAAATCCAATTTCACGCAGGAATCCATACATGAAGAAATTTGCCTTGATCGCACTGACCGCCATGACCTTGCTCTCTGCCTGCAATACCATTTCAGGCGTAGCTAAAGACGTCAGCGCCGCCGGTACTGCTGTCAGCAATACCGCTGAAAATGTCAAAACCTACTGACTAAACAAAATTTAAACGCAAATGCCCCGGAAATCGGGGCATTTTATAATCCTCGACAAACGAAAAAGTACAGAACATGAAAGCCTTTACCAAAATCACCGCCATCGTCGCCCCGCTCGACCGCAGCAACGTCGATACCGACGCCATCATCCCCAAACAATTTTTAAAATCCATCAAACGGAGCGGCTTCGGTCCCAATGCCTTTGACGAATGGCGTTACCTCGACCACGGCGAACCGGGCATGGACAACAGCAAACGTCCGCTGAACCCCGATTTCTCGCTGAACCAGCCGCGTTACCAAGGCGCGCAAATCCTACTGACGCGCAAAAACTTCGGCTGCGGCTCCTCGCGCGAACACGCCCCTTGGGCATTGGATGACTACGGTTTCCGCGCCGTCATCGCCCCCAGCTTCGCCGACATCTTCTTCAACAACTGCTACAAAAACGGCCTCCTGCCCATCGTGTTGACTGAAGAACAAGTTGATCAGCTTTTCAAAGAAGTTGAGGCCAACGAAGGCTATCAGCTCTCCATCGACCTTGCCGAACAAAACCCTGACCACACCAAGCGGCGAAACGTTCAAATTCGACATTACCGAACACCGCAAACACTGCCTCTTAAACGGCTTGGACGAAATCGGACTGACCCTGCAACACGCCGATGAAATCCGCGATTTCGAAGAAAAACGCCGCCAAAGCCAGCCTTGGCTGTTTAACGGTTGATAAACGATGAGGTCGTCTGAAAAACGAGTGTAGCGAATTTTTCAGACGACCTCTTTTATTAACACACAATCAGGTCGTTACTCTTTACCATCATATTTGAAAAACATACCCAACAATTTCACACACAACACCATGAAAAAAATTATCCTGCTCCCTATACTTTTTATCAGCCTCGCCGCACATGCGGAATTCTCAGAAATTCAAGATCCTGACGGATACAGCAACTTACGCGAAAAACCGAACACCCAAAGCCGAATCCTGACCAAAATTCCAAACGGTACCCATGTTTATACCCCCGAGATGGAGGGAAAGCTTCATTTAGAACACGGTTGGCAGATGACCTACGATTTGCGCGGCAAAAAAAGCCTGGATGGCTGGGTGCATACTTCGCGACTGATTCCGTTGTCGCGTTATGAAAGCATCCCCGTTACGGCTACTGCCGACGGCTTTACCTGCCAAAAAAACGGCATGGGCGTGCGCATTAAATCGGAACGTTTCAACTATAAGAAAGAAAAACATCTGTTTACACACGATCAATACGGACTTTCCCATTATCGCGGAAAAGAAATGTTCGGCACTGACGGTACAATTCCATTCAGCCACTATCGTGAAATTGCCTTTTTTTCCGCAACGGTAAAACACAAATCGCTCCCCGAGCCCAATATGACCACCTGTTCGACCCATATTTTTGAAAAAGGCAGGCGATAATACGCAACTGAGCCACTGTTACTACCGCGCTAAAGACGACACCCTTTTTCTTAACGACCGTCATCGGAGATGGTGCCGCCTATACCGAAGTCTTATTTGTCTTCCGGCAAGGCATCTTGAAGAACGTATTGGCTTCGCTACACCCTGAGGTTTAATTTTTCAGACGGCCTTTTTTTATCTCTTTCTGCAAAACATGATTACCGACACCATCACCAACGCCGCCCGCTACGCCGCGCTGCACCCCGACTTTGCCGAAGCCTTCCGCCTGCTGCAAAGCCTGGATTTGGCCGCCCTGCCCGACGGTCAAGTACCGTGCGCAAATCCCAATATCCGCCTCTTTGTCGGCAGCGAACCGATGAGGAGTAAAGCCGAAGCCAAGCCCGAAGCACATTTGAAAACACATCGATATCCAAGTTCCCATTAGCGGGGAAGAAACCTACGGCTGGATAGACAGGGGTCGTCTGAAAAACGGTTTGGGCTACGACGAAAAGCGCGACATCGAATTTTTTTCGACTGCGAACCGGAAACCTGGCTCACGCTCCAACCGGGCGAGTTCGCCCTCTTCTTTCCCAACGACGCACATGCTCCGCTGGTCGGCGACAGGCCAAACATACGCAAAGCCGTTTTTAAAAATCCGTGTTGAAACCGAACGTCTGTAATATTCAGACGACCTCACACCCTTATTCAGGACACAATATGTCTTTTTTCAGCAGGTTGTTCCGTTCCAAACCCAAATTAATGAACTGGCAGGAATTTGTCGAATACTTTGCCCGTCGTATCCAAGACGAATTACATTTTGAAGTTAAAATCGACTGGGGTGAAGATATTGCTTCTTCGCCTATCATTGTCCATTTTCCCGAAGATAATGAAGCGTCGTTCAGCACATATTTGAGCAGCCATTACACAAGTTATCTGCAAAATCCTGATGCCTTGAATGCCATTGTTGCTGCCAATTTAGCGGTTATCCGTAAGATTCAAGACACTAAAGCCAGCGTTTCAGCACAACAAATTCTTCCGACGATTAAAAATACGATTTATCTGGAAAACACCAGACTGATCGCAAATAAGGACGAAACCGAACCTATCGATTACCTGGTATTCAAACCGATTGCGGGCGATATCATGTTGCTTTATATGGTGGATACGGATGAATCCATGCATACGCTCAACCATGAACATATGAAAGAGGCCGGTATTGAAGATGAAGACGCCTTGTATCGTACCGCCATGGATAATCTGCGCCAACGGATAAATGGACGTGTCCAAATTCATCATGCTGAAGGTTGGTCATTGGCTCAAATTCATTTGGACAACGACTATGATGCCTCCCTGATTTTGCTTTTAGACGAAGTACTTAAAGACGATCCTATTCTGCCCGCCAATCCTGTTTTTGCAGTCCCGGCACGCAACGCCTTGCTCGTTTGCAGCCCGTCCGATGAAGAAGCTTTGCAGGCGATGGCGAATATTACCCTGCAGGCATTTGAAGAATCTGCCTACGCGATTTCTACCCAGCTTTACCAGTACCATAATGGTACAATCAGCGTTTTCAGAGCAAATTGATTTAAGGCCGTCTGACAAACAGGTACCCTACCCTTTACCTAAAACTTTCCCGTAAGGAAACCCAAAATGACCAAACATATCGCCATCCTCCGAGGCGACGGCATAGGCCCCGAAATCGTCGCCGAAACCGTCCGCGTACTCGACAAACTCATCGCCCAAGGCTTGGACGCCAGCTACGAATACGCCCCATTAGGGCGGCGAAGCCTACGACGAATACGGCCATCCCTATCCCGAATTCACGAAAAACCTCTGCCGCAAAGCCGATGCCGTCCTGCTCGGCGCGGTCGGCAGCCCGCAATACGACAACCTCGACCGCCCGCTGCGTCCTGAGCGCGGACTATTGGCCATCCGCAAAGACCTGAACCTGTTTGCCAACCTGCGCCCCGCCATCCTCTACCCCGAGCTTGCCAACGCCTCCACGCTCAAACCCGAAATCGTCGCAGGCCTCGACATCCTCATCGTGCGCGAACTCACCGGCGACATCTACTTCGGCGAACCGCGCGGCATCCGCGTTTTAGAAAACGGCGAACGCGAAGGCTACAACACCATGAAATACAGCGAAAGTGAAATCCGCCGCATCGCCCACGTCGCCTTCCAATCCGCCCAAAAACGCAGCAAAAAAGTCTGCTCCGTCGGCAAAGCCAACGTCTTGAAACCACCGAACTCTGGCGCGAAATCTTTGAAGAAATCGGCAAACAATACCCTGACGTCGAACTCTCCCATATGTATGTAGACAACGCCGCCATGCAGCTCGTGCGCGCGCCCAAACAATTCGACGTCATCGCCACCGGCAACATCTTCGGCGACATCCTCTCCGATGAAGCCTCCATGCTGACCGGATCCATCGGCATGCTGCCCTCCGCCTCGCTGGACGAAAACGGCAAAGGCCTGTACGAACCGTCACACGGCTCTGCTCCCGACATCGCCGGACAAAAACAAAGCCAACCCACTTGCCACCATCCTCTCGCTCGCCATGCTGCTGCGTTACAGCCTGAACGACGAAGCCCGCGCGCAACAAGTTGAAAGCGCCGTCCAAAAAGTGCTGCAACAAGGCTTGCGCACCGGCGACATTTACGAAGAAGACACAAAACTCGTTTCCTGCTCCGAAATGGGCGACGCCGTACTCGCCGCCTTGTAAAAGGCCGTCTGAAAACGAGAGTACGTTTTAGTAAAATGCGCGGAAAAATTCCGCGCATTTTTTTCAGACGAATTTTATAGCTTTTTTTGAAGCCTAATCGCAGATGGTGCGGGACAGGTGATGCTCTCATTCCCTCTTCTGCCTCCGCCTGCCTAATAACCCAAAAACAGCAAAAGAAACAGTAAAGGTCGTCTGAAACCCTTTTCAGACGACCTTTACTGTTGAAATATGGCATAATCAAAAACATCAAAATTATCTGACAAGGAAACCCCTATCGTGAGTATTTCCCTGCCCCAATATCTGCTTTACCTGCAATATATGCTTGCAGGTGTAGCGATGACTGCCGTTTTTCGGCGCGGTGTATCTGCGGATTACCCCTGCGGAAGAATTGCGGCTGATTAAAAACGGCAACCTTGCCTGCGCCTTGTCGTTCGGCGGCGCGCTGGTCGGATTTTGTCTGACGCTCGCGTCCAGCATTGCCCACAGCGTCAGTTTCGTCGATTTTATCCTGTGGGGCCTTGCCGCGGCAGTGATTCAGATTTTTGGTGTATTTTTGCCGCCACGATGATGATTAAAGGCGCAACGGAAGAACTTATCGGCAACAACGTCGCCGTCGGCGCGCTGTTTGGCGCGGTGTCCGTGTCCATAGGTATCTTGAATGCCGCTTGTTTGACCTGATTTTTATAAACAGTTTGCAAAATTTACGGCTGGCCGCATTTCCTCCCCGCTCCGTATTCTCCCATTTTTCAAAATAAGGAACCGCAATGTTCAACTTTATCAAGAAACAGTTTATCGACGTCATCCAATGGCCGAATCCCGACGACAGCCTGCTGATGTGGCGTTTCCCGATTGCCGACGAGGAAATCCAAAACGGTGCGAGCCTGACCGTGCGCGAGGCGCAGATGGCGATGTTTGTCGACGAAGGCGTAACCGCCGACGTGTTCGAACCGGGGCGTTACACGCTCAATACCCAAACCCTGCCGCTGTTGACCAACCTGAAAAACTGGGACAAACTCTTTGAATCCCCGTTTAAATCCGATGTTTACTTTTTCAATACCAAACAACAGCTTGCGCGGAAATGGGGTACGTCGCAACCTGTTACTGTGCGCGATGCCGAGTTCGGCGCGGTGCAGTTGCGCTCGTTCGGCATGTACGCCTACCGCATCAGCGATCCGGCAAAAATTCTTCAAAGAAGTCAGCGGCGTAGCGGCAGAATACAGCGGTGTCGAGTTGGAAAACCAGTTGCGCAATATCGCCGTCACCCAACTCGCGGCGGCGTTCGGCAGCTCCGGCATTCCGTTTTTTTGGATATGGCGGCAAACCAAGTTTTGCTGTCGCAAAAAAATCGGCGAACTGCTCGGCGCGGAATTTGCCAAACTCGGCTTGACGCTGGAAAAACTTCACCGTCGAAAGCATCACTCTGCCTGCCGCCATCCAAGAAGCGTTGGATAAGAAAAATTTCCATGGGTGTCATCGGCGACTTGGGACGCTACACCCAATACCAAACCGCCGAATCCATCCCGCTTGCCGCGCAAAACGAAGGCGGACTTGCCGGAATCGGCGCAGGCTTGGGTGTGGGCGCAGGCGTCGGTCAGGCAATGGCAGGCGCGATGGCGGGCATGATGCAGCCCGCAGCGCAACCGGCAGCACAACCCGCCCAAACCGTTCAGACGGCCTCCGAAGACCCGCAGGCAAAATTGGCGAAACTCAAATCTTTGCTGGACGGCGGTTTGATTGCTCAAGAGGATTACGATAAAGCCAAAGCGGAAGTGTTGAAGCAGTTGATCGGCTGATATTAAAAAGGTCGTCTGAAAACAGATTGAGGGTTTCAGACGACCTTTGGCGGTTCAATCGGTCTATACGGTGAAATCTAGCCGTCGATATTTCGACTTTTTAAAACCCAAATCCGTCCCACACTATTGCAAGGTCGTCTGAAACTTCCAACCCACTTCCGAAAAAGCAAACATGTCAAACACCCCTTCTTTAAAACCGACTGCCCGAGCTGCGGCGCGCCTGTCGAAGCGCATTCCGCCTCAGCCGTTACGCTGGTATGCGGCTACTGCAACAGCATGCTGGTGCGGCAGGATGACGGCATCGTCGATTCCGGCCGCGATTCCGCATTGCTGGAAAATTTCAGCCCGCTGCAAATCGGCACAGTCGGTACATTCCTTACGCAACGCTTCACCCTGGTCGGACGGCTTCAGGTGCAATACGACGACGGCGCATGGAACGAATGGTACGTGCTGTTTGACGACGGCAGGACGGGCTGGCTTTCGGAAGCAGGCGATT
This sequence comes from uncultured Neisseria sp., assembly GCA_916438535.1. GTDB lineage: Bacteria > Pseudomonadota > Gammaproteobacteria > Burkholderiales > Neisseriaceae > Neisseria. The sequence continues at coordinate 295,011 of CAKAEP010000002.1, forward strand.
TGTATGTGATGACCATGCCCGTCGAAACCGACAACCCGCCGCGCTTTGAGGACATTCGGGCGGGATTTAGCGAACTGACTTTCCAAAACAAACGCTATGTCGCCTCAGACGTGCGCCACATCAGCCTGAAACGTGCTGCCGCGCAGGGTGAGCTGCCGTTTGTTTTGAACGAAGACAGTCAGAACAAAGTTGCCGACTGGCGTTGCGAAGACCTTTTTCATCACGCTCGATTACAGCGATGAAACACCAGAAACCTTCTTCGGCCGCATGGTGAACTTGGATGATTTGAAGCTGGAAAACACCCGCAGTGAAGACGAAATCAAAGAAAGCGCAGGTCGTCTGAAAGGCAGCATCGCCTCTGAGAACTGCCCCAACTGCGGCTCGTCCGTCCACTGGGTCAGCGGCCTCACCCCCATCTCAACTGCCCAAGCTGCGGCAGCGAATTGGCAATCGACAAAGACAAAGCCGAACTCATTACCGCCAACGCCATGCGCACCGCGCAGCAAAAGCCTGTTTATCCTGCCCGTTGGCAGACAAGGTCGTCTGAAAAAAACCGCGAATTTTTACGTTATGGGCGCAGTCAGATACGCCGAAACCGACGCACAGGAAACATTCGACAACCTGTTTAACGGCGCCAACCGCGTGCTCACGCCCGAAGGCCAATGGTCGGAATATCTGCTTTACAACCCGACGCAAGGTTTCCTGTGGCTGGTCGAATCCGATGACGGCTGGAGCCTTTCCCAAACCCAAAATACATGGCCGCGCCTCGACCGCAACCGCCAACCGCAAGGCTGCGGCAAACTTTACGACTACGGCGGCAGGGTCGAAGTCGCTGCCGGCGCGTTCTACTGGCGCATCCGAAGGGGCGATTTGAACTATTACAGCGACTACCGCGACGGACAAAACCGCAAACTTTCTGCCGAATTGAACACGCACGAAATGGCATGGAGCAAAAGCGTTCCGGTTGATTACAGCGAAGTTGCCGAGGCATTTAGCCCTGAGCAGCCGCGCACCGTATTACACCGCAAAAAAATGGCGGCAGACGGTATTGATAAATCACTGAGAATCGTGATGACCGCCATTTTGGTTGTCGTCAACCTCCCTGCTCTGATAATCAGCGACAATCCTGCCACCCCCTCCGTCATCTTCATAGGAGCCTGGTTAATGTGGACTATGGGCAAAAAAGACGAGGATAAGGATTAAACCATGTCGAGAACCACTTACATCATTTTCAGCACCATCATCATCGTCATCTCCATGATCATCAGCTACGGCTCTTCCGATTCCGACGGTTCACGTATGCACTCCGGCGGCTATTACGGCGGCGGTTATTACGGCGGTAGCGGTTATTCCGGAGGTCATAAATGACCCATATCCCCGGCAACCACGGCCTTTTAGATTTATATGGCTGTGATGAAGCTGTCTTGAAAGACGAAGGTCGTCTGAAAAACGCCCTCAAAACCGCCGCCCAAGCCGCAGAAGCCACCGTTCTCGCCGAACGTTTCCACACCTTCGGCGGCGCAGGCGGCATTACCGGCATCTTACTGCTCGCCGAATCCCACATCAGCATCCACACTTGGCCGGAACACCGCTTCGCCGCCATAGACGCATTTATCTGCGGCGGCATGAAGTTGGAAAGAGTGAAGGAAATATTGTGCAGGGAATTGGCGGCGGAACAGGCCGTTTGGACGATTGCGCAACGTGGCGAAGGAATATTGGACGATATAGAGCCGCCAATAGAATAATAAAACCTGTAATGGTCGTCTGAAACCGTCTTAATTTTTTCAGACGACCTATCAGAACCCTAAACCAACATCCAACCCCATGCCGACACGCCGTCAATTCCTCAGTTACACCGCCGCGCTTGCCGCCGCGTCATCTTTTTCTTGGCTGACTTATAACCGCCTCAACCGCAAACCGCCGGTTTCCGTCAACCGCGTCGGGCTGCCGTTGGGGCATTTGTTGCGCGACGGGAAATTGCTCAGCCCGCCGAGCCGCCGTTACGAATGCAATACGCTGATACTCGGCGGCGGTGCGGCGGGGTTGGGGGCGTTGTGGTATTTGGCAAAACACGGTCATCGTGATGTATTGTTGGCGGAAGGGTTCGAGCGCAACGGCAACAATGCCGCCTACGCCGCTTCAGACGGCCTGAAAGCACCGAGCGGCGCGCATTATCTTGCCTTACCGTCAAAAGAGAGCGCGTATGTGCGCGAGATGCTGGCGGATTTTGGTATCTTGCAATCGGACGGCAGTTTCAGGGAAACCGATTTGGTTTACGCGCCCGAGTCGCGCCTTTTGTATCAGGATAAATGGCATGAACACCTGTTGCCGAAGGAAGATGCGGATTCCAAACGTTTTTTTGATTTAATCGGTCGTCTGAAACAGGCTTACGGCAGCGACGGCAAAAAGATTTTCGCCATTCCGATAGCCCTGTCATCGGCAGACGAAACGTGGCGCAAACTTGATAAGTTGACGTTCAAACAATGGCTTGTGCGAGAGGGCTACACCTCGCCCGAACTCTTGTGGTATCTCGATTACTGCTGCCGCGACGATTACGGGCAGGGCATAGCGCAAGTATCCGCCTTTGCCGGACTGCATTACTTCGCCGCCCGCAACAGCGCGGAAACCGTCCTCACTTGGCCCGAAGGTTTGGCGCGCCTTTTCCGAAAAACCTGCGCCGCCATGCCGGTTTGCAGGAAGGTTGGCAATGGTCGTCTGAAAACCGCATCCGCCTCGAAAAATCCGCTTCTGTCAACGCATCCGCCGTCAAAATCAAACCGCTTTCAGACGACCGTATCGAAGTTTGGCTGCGCGACAATTCAAGCGGTGAAACCGTCGCCCTGACCGCACAACACGTTATCTCCGCCATGCCGTTGATGGTCGCCGCCCGTATCGTCGAAAATCCCGCGCAATACGGGCTGAACATCCCCGAATACGCCCCGTGGTTAATCGCTAATTTCGAGCTGCACAGTTTCCCGAAAGAAAAAAACAACAGCGAAACGGCGTGGGATAACGTCATCTACGGCAGCCAGGGGCTCGGCTACGTCGTCGCCACCAACCAGCTCATCCGCGTCGCCCGCGCCGAGCGCACCATCTTCACCGCCTACGCCGCCCTCAACCACGATACCCCGCAAGCCGTCCGCCGCCAACTGCTCGAAGCCACCGACGAAGAACTGCGCGACTTGGCCGCCAAAGACTTGATTGCCGCCTACGGAGAGGGCTTCTGGCAACACGTTTCCCACGTTGATGTTACGGTGCGCGGACACGGCATGAGTGTGCCGAAAGTCGGTTATCTGAACGATGAATCTTTGTTAAAAAAATCAGAAACCGAGCGTCAGGCCTGCTGTTTGCCCACAGCGATTTGAGCGGCTATTCGGTATTCGAAGAAGCTTTTGTATTGGGGCGCGGAAGCGGCGCGGAAGGTGTTGGAACAGGGCTGACTGCCGCAAAAAAAGGTCGTCTGAAAAAAACAAAGACAAAAGGTTTGAAATCCAATTCAGGAAGCCCAATAGCCCTTTCAACCCGTTTTTCACTATAATCCCCATTTCCCCACCCCACTCCCTCGCCATGCCTAAAGCTACTTTCTACACCCACGCCGCCGACCCCGCCGCCTTCGCCTGCCGCCTGATTGCGCGCGCCATACGCGACGGCGGACAGATATTGGTGTGGTCAGATTCTGCCGAGACCATCCGCCGCCTCGACCGCGACCTTTGGCAGCAAATCCCTCGAAAGTTTCATTCCGCACGAAATCTGGCAGCCTGACCAACCCATGTCGTCTGAAACACCCGTATGGCTCGCATTCGGCAACACACTGCCCACCGTACTTGAAAAACGCCACCGTCCTCAACCTCTCGCCCGACTTTTTGGAACGAAGCCCCTGTCATCCCCGCCCGCGTACTCGAAATCGTAGGCAGCAGTTTGGAAGAACTCGCCGACGCACGCGAACGCTTCAGCGCATACAGAAAAAAAGCGGCTTTACCATCGAACACCACAATATGACTGGAAAAGCCTGAAACCGAAGGTCGTCTGAAAACAGCTTTACAATCCAAGCCAAAAATTTAAACAGCTTTGATTCCTTTTGAATCAAACTGGGCTATAATCCCGACTTTGTTTTACTGACCCTTTTAAAAGACGAAAACACCATGAACAAAACTTTCAAATTCAGCGCATTGGCAATCGCCGCCGCATTGGCACTGACCGCCTGCGACAAAAAAAGACACTAATACACCTCCGGCTGCCTCTGCTCCCGCATCCGCAGCTTCTGCCGCAACAGACGCATCTTCTATCGGCACACCGACCCAACAAGCCAGCTACGCAATGGGTATGGACATCGGCAGATCTTTTAAAACAAATGAAAGATCAAGGCGCGGAAATTGATATGAAAGTCTTCATCGAAGCCATGCAGGCTTCTTATGAAGGCAAAGAAAACAAAATGACCGAAGCCCAAGCGCAAGAAGTCATGATGAAATTCCTGACCGAACAACAAACCAAAGCCGCAGAAAAAAACTTCAAGCTGACGCCAAAGCCAACTTGGAGAAAGGCGAAGCGTTCCTTAAAGAAAAATGCAACTAAAGAAGGCGTGAAAACCACCGCCTCCGGCCTGCAATACAAAAATCACCAAAGAAGGTGAAGGCAAACAGCCTACCAAAGACGACATCGTCGTTGTCGAATACGAAGGCCGCCTGATTGACGGTACCGTCTTCGACAGCAGCAAAGCCAGCGGCAGCCCCTGCCACCTTCCCCGTCAGCCAAGTCATCCCCGGCTGGACTGAAGGCATCCAGCTCCTGAAAGAAGGCGGCGAAGCCACATTCTATATCCCGTCCAAACTTGCCTACCGCGATCAGGCAGTTCCCGGTGGTAAAATCGGTCCGAATTCCACTTTGGTATTCGACGTGAAGCTGGTTAAAATCGGCAAACCCGAAGACTTCCAGCCTGCCCCCGGTCAAGTTGATATCAAAAAAAGTCCAATAAGCCCGCGCTTTTAACCCAATGCCCGAACCTAATCCGTTTCGGGCATTTTTTTCATTACAAATCCCCCCCAACTCCCAACTGCCGTTATCTGTTTTCAGGCAGCAATGGTACGGTTTATCCGTTTCAGACGACCTTTGCAAATCCGATTCCCATCCGTATCACGCATAGCATTCCGATTTTATTTTGCTATACAATGACTGCCTGAAAAAAATCGAAAGCCCGACACCATGAAAAACATCGTTATCCTCATCTCCGGCCGCGGCAGCAATATGCAGGCCATCGTCAATGCCGCCATTCCAAACGCCCGCATCGCCGCCGTCCTCAGCAACAGCGCAACCGCCGCCGGACTGGCTTGGGCAGCCGAGCGCGGCATCGCCACCGACAGCCTCAACCACAAAGACTTCCCCTGCCGCCTTGCTTTCGACCAAGCCATGATGGAGAAAAATCGATGCCTATCAACCTGATTTGGTCGTCCTCGCAGGCTTTATGCGCATCCTCACGCCCGAATTCTGCGCCCATTACTCAAACCGCCTAATCAACATCCACCCGTCCATCCTCCCCGCCTTCACCGGCCTGCATACCCACGAACGCGCCCTTGAAGCCGGCTGCCGCGTCGCAGGCTGCACCATCCACTTCGTAACCCCCGAGCTGGACTGTGGTCCGATTATCTCGCAAGGCATCGTCCCTGATCCTCGACGGCGACACGCCCGACGACATTGCCGCACGCGTCCTGACCGTCGAACACCGCCTTTTTCCCGCAAGCTGTTGCCGATTTCGTTGCAGGTCGTCTGAAAATCGAAGGCAACCGCGTATTCAATTCAGAGCGCAACGCCGAAGGACAAACCCTGCTCGCGTAATCCCCGCCTAAGCAGCAGTACCACATAAGGAAAAACCATGAGCCAAAACCAGTTGACCCTTTTTGGATATCATTTCCGAATCCGACTACCGTCAACGCCAAAGCAAAGCCATCGATTTATTCAACCAAAGCCTCAAAAAAACGACCCCGAAACAACGTTGGCATTGTGCAATTTTTGTTGTCGGCGACGTACTCAGCAACCAATCCTTTTTCTCCCGGTTTCAAGCTGCACTGCCTAAACTGGCTGATCGACCATCACTTGGACCGCTGTGACGAAAGCTACGAGCAGCATCCTGAAGACGACGGCTTTCCCGAAGGCTTCTACGATTTAATCGATTGCCAGTGGAAATTCAAATGGATCATTCCCACTCTTGCCCGCGACCTCTTTCTCGACAAAAAGGAAATCGAGGAAGCGAACGAAACAATGCGCTACCACTATGAAAAACATGCGGTTTAGTCTTTCATCATTTTATAAAACCCTGATGCTGCAAAAACATCCTGACCGGAGACCACACCGCCGCCAAAGAAAATTTCCAAAAATGGCAGCAAACCGCGACAGACGAATTTTCCGACTGTCCCGCGTGCGAACAGACCGAACAAGTCAACTTCTACCATTTCATCGGACAGTATCAAAAAGCCATCGACGCCGCCCAACCCATCTTAACGGGCGAAATGACCTGTGCCGAAGTGCCGCATATTACCTACCATCCCGCCATCGACAGCATGATACGGCTGGGCAAATATCCCGAAGCAGAGCGTCTTTTTGGATGAAGCCATAGACAAAATCAACGCCGAAGAAGACGAAATTTTCGTCCGCCTTATTCCCCTCTTCTCCCAACTGTCTTACAAACTCGGACAGTCGCAACGCGCCCTCGACTTGATGAACCGGCACGGCGACGCCATTATTCAACATGCCCAAAACGACAATATGCTCTATTTGGACTACCTCATCGCACTCTACCCCTTTGACGAAGATGCGGCGCAACATGCCCGCGAGCTTGCCGCCGACTTCGACAAACGCAACGGCAACAGCCATTACCAAAGCCAGATAGAATTTATGTTCGGTTCGGGCAATCTCCAATAAACCAAGCTCGTCTGAAACCCTTTCAGACGACCCAAAACAGGAGGAAATATCATGAAAACACCCACCCTGCTAATCGCCGCCGCCCTCTCCCTAAGCGCCGCAAACGCCTATGCCGCAGGACTACCCCAATCAGCCACCCTGAAATACTCCGGCAGCTACGGCATACCCGCCACCATGACCTTCACACGCAGCGGCAACCAATACACCATCGTTTCCAGAATCAAAGTCCCGCTCTACCACATCCGTTTCGAATCCGGCGGCAGCATCAGCGGCAACACCATCCGCCCGAGTTACTATAAAGATGTCCGCGACGGCAAAACCTATGCCGAAGCCAAATTCCGAGGCAATCAGGTTACCTACGGTAAAACAGGCGAGCTGCAAACCGAAACCGTCGGTGGCAACATCAGCGATTTATTCACGCTGGCATGGCAGCTTGCCGCCAACGATGCGAAACTGCCCGCCCGCCTGAGCATCACCAACGGCAAAAAAATCTATCCCGTCAGCGGTATGAGCAAAAATCGGCAGCGGCAGCTATACCCTGAACGGCAAAGCCATACCCGTCGAAAAATACCGCGTACAACGCGGCGACGACACTGTAACCTATTCCTTCGCCACCTCCTTGGGCAACATCCCCGCCCAAATCAGCTATACCGACGACGGCAAAACCTACGATTTGAAACTGACTTCCGTCAGCATCAACGGCAAACCTGTCAAACCCTGAAATCCCTAACTAAAAAGGTCGTCTGAAACCATTTTCAGACGACCTTTCTTCTTTCAAAACCCTATTTGAACCACGACTTAATCCGTGCAAACAAAGACATACTCTGTTTCTCAAAAATTCTCCGCCTGTGCGGGCACGGGCAGCGTATTGCGGATGACTTTCATACCGGCAAACGTTTGGGCGACGGGCATGATTTCGATGGAATTGACGTTCATGTGCACCGGACGCTGATAAAGCCACAAAGCCGTATCCGCAATGTCTTGCGGCCGGATGGATTCGACGTTCTCATAAACCTTTTTCCGCCCGCTCGTCATCGCCCTTAAAGCGGACGTTGGAAAACTCGGTACCGCCGCACAAACCCGGCTCGATGTTGGTGACGCGGATGTTTTTTTATCCGCCAATTCCGCGCGCAGGTTCATGCTGAACTGGCGCACAAACGCCTTGGTCGCGCCGTACACGTTGCTGCCCTCGTAGGCATAGCTGCCGGCAATCGAACCCAAATTCATGATATAGCTTTGCTTGCGCTCCGCCATTTGAGGCAGGATTTGGCGCGTCAGGAAAGTCAGACCGACGATATTCGTTTGAATCATGGTTTCCCAATCGCCGAAATCTGCTTTGTCCGCCGTTTCCAAACCCAATGCCAATCCGGCGTTGTTGATCAGGCAATCGATTTCGGCAAAATTTTCAGGCAGGCTGTCGAGCGCGTTGCGTATCGACTCTGTTCGCGAAACGTCCATTTCCAAAGGATAAAACCGCTCGCCCAATTCAGCCGCCAATGCCTGCAGTTTCTCGCCGCGCCGTGCCGCGCCGATAACGAAATAACCTGCCTGAGCAAACGTGCGGCACATCGCCTCGCCGAAACCTGCCGACGCGCCGGTAACCAAAATCGCCATAACTATTTCCTTTCTTTTCTCGTTTTGTAAACCCATTTCAGGTATGATTACGACTTTTCAGACGACCTCTTCGGATGTCGTCTGAAAAATATGAATAACAAAATACTATCACAGGACACAAAAAGCCATGAATACCAAACTCTTCTCAGCAGCCCTGCTCGCTGCCCTGACCCTTGCCGCCTGCGGTGGCGGCGCACCCGCGCAACCCAAAGGCCCGATCTCCGAAGACCGTACCACTGCGTTCAAAGCCATGATGCCCGAGTTCTCCAGCATGGGCAAAATGGTAAAAAGGCGAAGAGCCTTACGACGTAGAGAAATTCAAGCAGGCTGCGGCAACTTTTGCCGAAAGCAGCAAAAAAACCTTTCACCTTCTTCCAATCTGACGACAAAGGCAACGGCCGCGCCCCTGCCTGCGGTTTGGTCTGATGCGGCCAAATTCAAAGCCGAAGAAGACAAATTCGCCGCAGCCGTTGAAAAACTGAACGCCACCGCGCAAACCGGCAAGCTGGAAGAAATCAAAGCCGCTTACGGCGAAACCGGCGCAAGCTGCAAATCCTGCCACGACACCTTCCGCGCTCCGGAAGAATAAGCTGCTGTGCAGAAACACAAAAAGGTCGTCTGAAATCCGGTTTCAGACGACCTTTTGAGTTTCGATGAACAGGAAAAAAGTCATATCCGAACATTGCGGACAAGTATCCCAAACCGGCTTTTTGTATCGCTGTCACTTCCTTTTTCGCGCAGACGCAAGCTGATATGACGGCATCTATTCCCGATAAGGCGCGCTTATCCCGATTTTTTTGCGCTTTGGCGCGGCGCACGGTAATGCTTTCACCCCCGATACCCCAGTTATCCATGTCCACTTCATCAATGACGACGACCGTGGTCTGCGGATTTTTATTCAACACACGGGCAAGCAGCTCGGTAACACCGCGGATAAGCTCGGCTTTCTGTTCGGCACTCGGAGCCTCGCTGCCGCCCGTTACCTTGATATTGACGTAAGGCATCATTGTCCTTTCTGAAAATGTAGTAAATTCAAATAAACCGATTCATACCGTCCTTTGTGCTCCCGCCTGTGCAGGAAGAGAAATATAGTGGATTAAATTTAAACCAGTACGGCGTTGCCTCGCCCTTGCCGTACTACCTGTACTGTCTGCGGCTTCGTCGCCTTGTCCTGATTTAAATTTAATCCACTATAACGGCTTAGAAACATCCTGTTTTTATTTTATTCCGCCTTAGGCGATGAGTTTTAAAGGTCGTCTGAAAACTTTCAGACGACCTCATCATTATCAGGCATTCATCTTGTCTTCAAACGCCGCCAAAATCCGCGCGACTTCTTCCGCGTCTTTGACCGCCCCTTACCGCGTCAAACAATTCCTGAGCTTCTCCAAATTCTTTTCTTCATCATGCCCAGCCATTGTTTCAGGCGGGCGACGGGGTATTTGTTGTTCGCTTCTTTGGCGAGACACAAATGGAAAAATTGGTTTATCCACGTCGAAACTTCGGCGAAATCGGTATCGCGGACGGTTCCGCCGTTTTCGTATTGTTTGATTTGGCGCGCCAAATCGGGGCGGATGACGGCGCTGCGGCCGAGCATGACGCTGTTGCAGCCCGTCATTTCTTTAATACCGATATAGTCTTTGAGGCTGAACACGTCGCCGTTGGCGGTTACGGGGATGGCGACGTGTTCGCGGATTTTGCGTATCCACTCCCAATGCGCGGGCGGTTCGTAGCCTTCGACTTTGGTACGGGCGTGTACGGTCAGGGCGCAGGCTCCCCCTTCGGCAATGGCAGCGGCGCATTCGAGGGCGAGGCTTTTGTCTTCGTAACCAAGCCGCATTTTGCCGGTGAGCGGGATGTGTTCGGGCAGGCGTTGGCGCAGGGTTTTGACGATATGGTGGATAAGGTCGGGCTCTTTGAGCAGGACGGCGCCGCCTTTGTGTTTGTTGACCGTCGGCGCGGGACAACCGAAGTTAAGGTCGATTTTGTCTGCGCCGAAACGGACGGCTTCCAAAGCGTTGACCGCCATATTGTCGGCATCGCTGCCCAAAAGCTGGACGGTACAGGGCGTGCCGGCGGGGGTCTTGTTGCCATTGGCGATTTCGGGGGCGTATTTGAGCCAGGTGGAACGGGAATGGATGGTGTGGGTAATGCGGACGAACTCGCTGACGCATTCGTCGTAGCCGCCGATACGGGTCAGCAAATCGCGCATCACATCGTCCACCAGCCCCTGCATGGGCGCAAGGATAAGCTGCATATCGGAGGAGGTCGTCTGAAAAAAGGAAATGCGTATTGTAGCGGTATATCGGTTAAAATACACGCTTTCCACATAGACGGCGCAAGCGATGGCGATGAACGAAAAAATCCGTTTGATTATCGATACCGACCCCGGTCAGGACGATGCTGCGGCCATTTTGGCGGCACACGGTCTGGCACGGCGCGGCTTTGGTCGATTTTTTTGGGCATGACCGTTGTCGCCGGCAATGTCGGCATGGCGTTGACGGCAAAAAACGCGCGCATCGTCTGCGATTGGGCGGGCGAGGAAGATTTCCCCGTTTACGCCGGTGCAGTCAAACCTTTATTGCGCGAGCTGGAGACGGCGGAAGCGGTACACGGCAAAACGGGCTTGACGGTACGGCGTTGCACGAGCCGCGCTGTCCTTTGCAAAAAGCAGCACGCGGTTGCATATTTGGTGGAAACTTTGAGCCGCGCCGAAGACGCTTCGATGACTTTGTGCCCGATAGGTCCGCTGACCAATATCGCGCTGGCGTTGAGCATCGCGCCAGAAGCCGTCCGCGCCATCAAACGCATTGTCTTGATGGGCGGCAATTATTTTGAAGCGGGCAACATGACGCCTGCCGCCGAATTCAATTTCTTCACCGACCCGCACGCGGCGCAAATCGTGTTGCAAAGCGGCGCGCCGATTACGATATTGCCGCTGGACGTTACCCACAAGGCGCAAATCACTTCCGAACGCATGAACCGCCTACGTCGTCTGAAAAACGCCAACGGCAGCCGTTTGGCGGATATTTTGCAAAGTTACGAACGCTTCGACATTCAGCAGTTCGGCTTGGAAGGCGGTCCGCTGCACGACCCTTGCGCCGTTATCTGTGCCGTGTTCCCCGAATTGTTTTCAGGCAGGATGTGCCGCGTGGATGTGGAGACGCAAAGCGGACTGTCCACCGGCGCGTGTGCCGTCGATTGGCACGGCATGACCGGCAAAACGCCCAACGCGCTTTTGGATCACCGAAGTCGATGCCGACCGTATGTTTGAAGAACTGACCGCCGCCATTGCCGAACTGCCTTGATTTCCCGATTTTTGATTTTTTTCAGACGACCTCTTTTCAGACGACCTCATCATGAACCCGAAAATTCCCGCCACAGCAGCCATGTTGGTCAAAAAAATTCGGAACGCTATCTGCACGAAGTTTTGACCGCGCTTCAAGACTTCGACGAAGTTTTGCTGCTCGACAACGGCTCGACCGACCGTACCTTTGAAATCGCCGAACGCTTCACCAACGTCAGTTATTACAAATACGACTTCATCGGCTTCGGACCGATGAAAAAAACCTCGCCGCCCGCCTCGCGCAAAACAATTGGATATTCAGCATAGACAGCGACGAAGTGGCAGATGGCGAACTGATTGCCGCCATCCGCAAAGCCGTGGCGGAAAACAAAGAACAAAAACATCTTCTCGCTCTCGCGCCTAAACCACTACAACGGCCGCCTGATCAAAGCCTGCGGCTGGTATCCCGACATTATCCCGCGCCTTTACCACCGCCGTTTTACCCGTTTTTTTCCGACCGTCAGGTGCATGAATCGCTGATCTTGCCGCCCGATGCAAACGTCCGTCCGCTCGAAGGTCGTCTGAAACACTATTCCTTCGAAAACGCCGAAGGGCTGATTCAAAAAAATGCAGCAATACAGCTCGCTCTACGCCGAAGAAAACCGCTACAAAAAAGACAGCTCGCCCTTCAAAGCCCTGTTGCACGGCAGCGTATCGTTTGTCAAAAACTACCTGCTCAAACGCGGTTTCGCCTACGGCGCGGACGGCTTGACCATTTCCATCGCCAATGCCCAAGGTTCGTACTACAAATATGTCAAACTTTACGAGCGCAACCGCAATATCAGCGTCGCCCTGATTGTAACCACCTACAACCGTCCCGACGCGCTGGAGCTGGTTTTGAAATCCGCACTCGCGCAAACCCGCCTGCCCGACGAAATCATCGTCGCGGACGACGGTTCGCGCCAAGACACTGCCGAAGTCGTTGAGTTCATCCGCAGCCACACCGACATCCCCGTCAAACATTCTTGGCGGCCGGACGACGGCTTCCGCGCCGCCGAATCGCGCAACCGCGCGCTGGCGCAGGCAAAAAGCGACTACGTCATCCTTATCGACGGCGACATGATACTCGACCCTTCCTTCATTGCCGACCACCTCAAGCTCGCACGCAAAGGCAGGCTGATACAAGGTTCGCGCGTCATCCTGACCCAAAGCCGCACCCAAGAAATTTTTAGATTCCGGCGAATTGCCCGATTTGTCCGCGTTCAGCCAAGGCATAGAAAAAAACGCCTGTCCGCCCTGCGCTGCCGCAGCCTGTCCTCCCTGATCGGCAGACAAAGCAGCCGCAAACACAAGGGCATCAAAACCTGCAATATGGGCTTTTTTTCCGCAGCGATGCGCTGGCCGTCAACGGCTTCGACAACCGCTTTGTCGGCTGGGGACGCGAAGACAGCGAGTTCGTCGCCCGCCTCTTCCATAACGGCATGAAACGCCACAACCTCAAATTCGCCGGCATCGCCTACCACCTCTGGCACCACGAAGCCGAACGCGACGCCCTGCCGCAAAACGACGCCCTGCTCAAAGCCACGCTGTCCGAACAAAAAATCCGCTGCGAACATGGCGTGGACGAGTTTATAAAATAAACCGTTTTACGCGTGTCTCCCCCTCAAACGTCGTCTGAAACCTTTCAGACGACGTTTTTATAGTGGATTAAATTTAAATCAGGACAAGGCGACGAAGCCGCAGACAGTACAGATAGTACGGCAAGGCGAGGTAACGCCGTCCTGGTTTAAAAGTTAATCCACTATACCTTCAAGCAGCCGTTCAACCATCAAATCTTTACGGAAACCAAACACTTGCAGTGTTATACTATTAATACAACGACAAACTACTCACACACTACGGTTACACATCATGTCCCCCCGCCCGATTACCATCACCTCATACAACATGCACAAAGGCATGTCCGCGCTCAACCGCAAAGTTCAAGTAGACAGCATGGCGGAAGAGCTTCGTGGCATAGGCTCGGATGTCCTGTTTTTTTACAGGAAGTGCAAGGTCAACACCTGACCCGCAGCAGCAGGCTGCCCGATTTTCCCGAAAAACCGCATTATGACATCCTCGGCGATCGCCTCTCCTACAACCGCAGCTACGGCAAAAACGCCGTTTACCCGCAGCGCCACCACGGCAACGCCATCCTCAGCCGCCTGCCGCTGGAAACCCGCCACAACCTCAACATCAGCGTCAACAAACTCGAACAGCGCGGCGTACTCCATTGCGAAGTCCCTGCCCGAAGGCTGGGAAACCCCGCTCGTCTGCCTCTGCGCCCACCTCAACCTGCGAGAACCCGACCGCGCCAAACAATATCGCGCCATCTTCGAATACGTCGTGCATCACATCGACCCGCAAAGCCCGCTAATTCTCGCCGGCGATTTCAACGACTGGCGGCAAAAATCCGCCCTGTCCTTAGGGCAACGCCTTGAACCTGAACGAAGTATTCGTAGACAGCAACGGCAAACGCCCCAAAACCTTCCCCGCCCGCCTGCCCGTCCTCAGCCTCGACCGCGTCTATACCCGCAACTTGGAAGTCCTAGACTCCCAAATCCACAACGGCAAAAACTGGCAACGCCTCTCCGACCACTTGCCCTTAAGCGTCAAAGTCAGACCCAAACTGCCTTGACCGCACCCATGCCAAAGGTCGTCTGAAAAACCTGAAATCGGGATTTTTCAGACGACCTTCCATATCCACGTTCCTGCCCGCCACACCGTATGAGGTTCAAATACAGGATACTTATAACATCATTCACATTCCTACTTGAATTTGCTGCAAAACGATAGAAGAATCTCTTTTATTTTCAAACCCTTTATTCCCCTATACTTCGTTTCCCGATAAAATACGCCTTTTCGATTTTGACTCTATCCGCCATGCTGACCGACCTGCAAGCCATCAACCGCCTGCTGCCGCAAACTCAGTGCCGAGAATGCGGCTATCAAGGCTGCCTGCCTTATGCACAAGCTTTGTTGCACGAGGATGCGCCTGTTAATCTGTGCGCACCCGGAGGAGAGGCGGTGATGGTCGATATTGCTGCCTTATTAGGCAAGCCGCGCGTTGCGCCGGTCAAAACGCAGCCCAAAGCCGTCGCCTTGATAGACGAAGCCGCCTGTATCGGCTGTACCGCCTGCATCCGCGCTTGCCCTGTCGATGCGATTATGGGCGCAAGCAAGTTTATGCACACTGTCATCAGCGACGAATGCACAGGCTGCGGACTCTGTCTCCCGCCTTGTCCGGTGGATTGTATCGACATGATACCTTCCGAACAGGAATACCTCCCCGCCGCACGCAGCCTGAGCCGTTCTTCCGAAGCGCGTTTCGCCGCCGCCGAACACGCGCAAAGCCGCTTTGATTGGCACACCGAGCGCAAAGCGCGCGACGAGGCGGAACGCAAAGCCATGCTTGCAGAGCGCGAAGCCGCCGTTAAAGCCAAGCAGGCGCAAATTCAAGCCGAAACCCAAGCCGCCGCCAAACCTGCCTTTAATCCTATGGATTTGATTGCCAAGGCCATGGCGAAAGCACAATCCCAACAAGACAAGCTGGTTGCATCCGACAACCGTGAAGCATTCAAAAACCGGCAAATCGAAGAAGCCAAAGAGCGCGCCGAATTGCGCCGCGCCCAACGCGATGTCAAATATGGCAACGAAGAAGAAAAAGCCGCCGCGCTTGCCTATTTGCGCCGTTATAAAGCGGAGCAGGAAGCAGCCAAAGAAATACGGTGATTTGGGTGGAGAAACTTTTAAAGGTCGTCTGAAATAGGTTTTCAGACGACCTTATATAGTGGATTAACTTTAAATCAGGACAAGGCGACGAAGCCGCAGACAGTACAGATAGTACGGCAAGGCGAGGCAACGCCGTACTGGTTTAAAGTTAATCCACTATAAAAAAGATTCCGTCATTCCGGTGCAAATGAAAAATCCTTATTCAATAATCGGAAATTTCCAATTACATCACTCCTACTGAGAATATTGAGAAAAACAAACCGCCGCTTCAACAAAAAGAAGGTCGTCTGAAAACGCAATATAGACAATCCCGGCGTTTTCAGACGACCTTTTTCAATCCTTCCTTATTTCTGCCAATACGTTTTCACGTTCACAAATTCATACAACCCGAATTCAGACAATTCCCGTCCGTAACCTGAGGCTTTGACGCCGCCAAAGGGAAGGCGCAGGTCACTGCTGGTATGGCGGTTGATAAACACCGAGCCTGCTTGGATTTTTTCGGCAAACGCCCAAGCGCGGCAGGTATCGGCGGTATAAATACTGGCGCCCAATCCGTAGGGCGTATCGTTGGCAAGGGCGACGGCGTGTTCCTCATCCTTCGCCCGCAAAATCATGGCAACCGGCCCGAAAACCTCCTCATTCCAAACGCGGCAGTCGGGATTCACTTTGTCTAACACGGTGGCGGGGTAAAACCAGCCTTTTCCTTCGGGAATGAAACCGCCCGTCAAAACCTCTGCGCCGTTTGCGACTGCGTCCTGTACCTGAGCATGTACGTTTGCGCGCAAGTCTTCGCGGTGCAGCGGGGCAAGCGTGGTTGCAGGGTCTTTGGGATTGCCC
The DNA here is from genome assembly GCA_916438535.1 of uncultured Neisseria sp. Classification (GTDB taxonomy): domain Bacteria; phylum Pseudomonadota; class Gammaproteobacteria; order Burkholderiales; family Neisseriaceae; genus Neisseria. The sequence continues at coordinate 311,428 of CAKAEP010000002.1, forward strand.
GTTTGCAATTTGGCGCATTCGGCAAGGAACAGGGGAATGAAGCGGTCGGCAACGGCTTCGGTTACGACGATTCGTTTGGCTGCGTTGCAAGACTGACCCGCGTCGCGGAAACGCGAATAACAGGCTTCGACGGCGGCGCGTTCAATATCCGCATCGGGCATGACGATAAAGGGGTTGCTGCCGCCGAGTTCGAGGACGGTTTTCTTGAGGTGCATTCCCGCATGGGCGGCGAGCAGTCGGCCGGTCCGCGTCGAGCCGGTAAACGCCATCGCATCGGTGTCTTCAATGGCTTTCAAGGTATCGTCGTTGTCCAACCATGCGCCAATTAACGGAAGGTCGTCTGAAACCAGTTCCAGCAGCGCAGCGCTGACCCGCGCCACGCTAGGCGCAGGTTTGACGGCACAAGCATTTCCCGCGCACAGGGCTGGAATGGCAAAACGCAAAAACCCTGCCAGACGGGATAGTTCCACGGCATGACGGCAAGCACAACGCCCAACGGCTCAAAAACGCACCTGACTGAGGCTCGCCTGTGTGGCAATGGTCTTATGCGCCAGCAACTCGGGGGCAAGGCGGACGTAATATCGGATGAGTTCGACCGATTTATCCAGTTCGGCACGGCATTCATGCAGGCAGCGTCCGACTTCTTCGCAAACCATCTCCGCAAGCCGCTCCTTGTTTTGCGCCAAACGCTCGGCAAAAGCTTGCAGCAAAGCAGTCCGCCCGGTTACACCCAACCGCGCAAACACCTGCTGGCGCAACTTCAACGCTGCCAATTCTTGTGAAAAATTCAGCATAACTCTGCGCAGGACGGCGACAAAGGGTTTCGCCGGTATAGGCGTTGATGCTGTGAAACATAGTTCGGCTCCTTTGTATGTCGGTTTTATTTTAGGTCGTCTGAAAAACAAGGTATGTTTTCAGACGACGTTTGTTCGTCAAAGAAACGCGATTATATAGCAAACTTATATAACTCCATGCAGTCCTTTCTAAATAGACAGCCTGAACGAAAAAGAATTTGTGTAACTCGATAATCACTCATTAAAAAAAGTAATCGAAATATCTAAAATAAACCTAGAAAGTAATAAAGGTCGTCTGAAACCCTGTTTCCAAGGTTTTCAAACGACCTTTCATCATCAACACAGATTACAGGATGCCATTAACTGCTTCTTCCGCGGAAACTGTCTTATCAGCAAATGTAAACTGGGCATACTGATAATTCTTACTGCTGAAATAGTTCTGGAGACTGACCTGATCATCTCCGCCATAAGCCTTGACGACCAAATCATTACCCGAACGGCTGAATACCGCATCCGAGAATACTGCATTCTCAAACAACAACGTATCCGTATGCTCCAACAGGCTGCCGTAGTCGGAAACCACATCCTTGCCGTGGCCTTTTTTTCGAAGACATAGGTGTCGGCTTCGCTGCCGCCACCGTACAGTCTGTCGTCTCCGGCTCCGCCGTTCAGAATGTCGCTGCCTTCGCCGCCGTTCAACTCATCGTTGCCTTCGCCGCCTTTGAGGATGTCGGCACCTTTTTCACCATTCAGGTAGTCGTTGCCCGCATTACCTTCCAGCGTGTCAACGCCTTCTCCGCCGTAAAGGCTATCATTGCCTTCCCCGCCTTTGAGCAGGTCGTCACCGTTATGGCCGTACAGGTAGTCGTTGCCTTTGCCACCATCTAATACATCTGCGGTATCCCAGCCGTAGAGGCTTTCGTTGCCATCGGTACCGACGCCTTCCACCTTCATACCGGCCATGTCTTTGGCAGTAACGGTTTTGTCGTCAAAGGCAAAGTCGTAGTAGCGGTAGGAACTGCTATCAAAATAACCTTGTACGGTTACGGCATCTTCGGTACCGTAGGCTTTGATGACCAGGTTGTTGCCCGAACGGGTAAATACGGCTTCGGCAAACTTGGCACCGTTGAAGCGCAGGGTATCGGTATGAGCTGCCTGGTAAGCGCTGTCGGAAACCACATCCTTGCCGTGGCCTTTTTTTCGAAGACATAGGTGTCGGCTTCGCTGCCGCCACCGTACAGTCTGTCGTCTCCGGCTCCGCCGTTCAGAATGTCGCTGCCTTCGCCGCCGTTCAACTCATCGTTGCCTTCGCCGCCTTTGAGGATGTCGGCACCTTTTTTTCACCATTCAGGTAGTCGTTGCCCGCATTACCTTCCAGCGTGTCAACGCCTTCTCCGCCGTAAAGGCTATCATTGCCTTCCCCGCCTTTGAGAAGGTCGTCACCGTTATGGCCGTACAGGTAGTCGTTGCCTTTGCCACCATCTAATACATCTGCGGTATCCCAGCCGTAGAGGCTTTCGTTGCCATCGGTACCGACGCCTTCCACCTTCATACCGGCCATGTCTTTGGCAGTAACGGTTTTTGTCGTCAAAGGCAAAGTCGTAGTAGCGGTAGGAACTGCTATCAAAAATAACCTTGTACGGTTACGGCATCTTCGGTACCGTAGGCTTTGATGACCAGGTTGTTGCCCGAACGGGTAAATACGGCTTCGGCAAACTTGGCACCGTTGAAGCGCAGGGTATCGGTATGAGCTGCCTGGTAAGCGCTGTCGGAAACCACATCCTTGCCGTGGCCTTTTTTTCGAAGACATAGGTGTCGGCTTCGCTGCCGCCACCGTACAGTCTGTCGTCTCCGGCTCCGCCGTTCAGAATGTCGCTGCCTTCGCCGCCGTTCAACTCATCGTTGCCTTCGCCGCCTTTGAGGATGTCGGCACCTTTTTCACCATTCAGGTAGTCGTTGCCCGCATTACCTTCCAGCGTGTCAACGCCTTCTCCGCCGTAAAGGCTATCATTGCCTTCCCCGCCTTTGAGCAGGTCGTCACCGTTATGGCCGTACAGGTAGTCGTTGCCTTTGCCACCATCTAATACATCTGCGGTATCCCAGCCGTAGAGGCTTTCGTTGCCATCGGTACCGACGCCTTCCACCTTCATACCGGCCATGTCTTTGGCAGTAACGGTTTTGTCGTCAAAGGCAAAAGTCGTAGTAGCGGTAGGAACTGCTATCAAAAATAACCTTGTACGGTTACGGCATCTTCGGTACCGTAGGCTTTGATGACCAGGTTGTTGCCCGAACGGGTAAATACGGCTTCGGCAAACTTGGCACCGTTGAAGCGCAGGGTATCGGTATGAGCTGCCTGGTAAGCGCTGTCGGAAACCACATCCTTGCCGTGGCCTTTTTTTCGAAGACATAGGTGTCGGCTTCGCTGCCGCCACCGTACAGTCTGTCGTCTCCGGCTCCGCCGTTCAGAATGTCGCTGCCTTCGCCGCCGTTCAACTCATCGTTGCCTTCGCCGCCTTTGAGGATGTCGGCACCTTTTTTTCACCATTCAGGTAGTCGTTGCCCGCATTACCTTCCAGCGTGTCAACGCCTTCTCCGCCGTAAAGGCTATCATTGCCTTCCCCGCCTTTGAGCAGGTCGTCACCGTTATGGCCGTACAGGTAGTCGTTGCCTTTGCCACCATCTAATACATCTGCGGTATCCCAGCCGTAGAGGCTTTCGTTGCCATCGGTACCGACGCCTTCCACCTTCATACCGGCCATGTCTTTGGCAGTAACGGTTTTGTCGTCAAAGGCAAAGTCGTAGTAGCGGTAGGAACTGCTATCAAAATAACCTTGTACGGTTACGGCATCTTCGGTACCGTAGGCTTTGATGACCAGGTTGTTGCCCGAACGGGTAAATACGGCTTCGGCAAACTTGGCACCGTTGAAGCGCAGGGTATCGGTATGAGCTGCCTGGTAAGCGCTGTCGGAAACCACATCCTTGCCGTGGCCTTTTTCGAAGACATAGGTGTCGGCTTCGCTGCCGCCACCGTACAGTCTGTCGTCTCCGGCTCCGCCGTTCAGAATGTCGCTGCCTTCGCCGCCGTTCAACTCATCGTTGCCTTCGCCGCCTTTGAGGATGTCGGCACCTTTTTCACCATTCAGGTAGTCGTTGCCCGCATTACCTTCCAACGTGTCAACGCCTTCTCCGCCGTAAAGGCTATCATTGCCTTCCCCGCCTTTGAGCAGGTCGTCACCGTTATGGCCGTACAGGTAGTCGTTGCCTTTGCCACCATCTAATACATCTGCGGTATCCCAGCCGTAGAGGCTTTCGTTGCCATCGGTACCGACGCCTTCCACCTTCATACCGGCCATGTCTTTGGCAGTAACGGTTTTGTCGTCAAAGGCAAAGTCGTAGTAGCGGTAGGAACTGCTATCAAAATAACCTTGTACGGTTACGGCATCTTCGGTACCGTAGGCTTTGATGACCAGGTTGTTGCCCGAACGGGTAAATACGGCTTCGGCAAACTTGGCACCGTTGAAGCGCAGGGTATCGGTATGAGCTGCCTGGTAAGCGCTGTCGGAAACCACATCCCTTGCCGTGGCCTTTTTTTCGAAGACATAGGTGTCGGCTTCGCTGCCGCCGCCGTACAGTCTGTCATCTCCGGCCCCTCCTGCCAAGGTATCTTTACCTGCACCACCTTGTAATGTGTCATTACCTGCTCCGCCATGCAGTATGTCATTACCACCATAGCCACTGATTACATCATCCCCCGAGCCTCCAGTAATAAAGTTGGCAAGTTCGTTGCCATAAAGCGAATCGTCTTTTTTTCCGTACCGGTTTTATGGCCGAGTTTTTTTCCATCGTTTCTTTGCCCAAGGCTTCGGCGTATTGTTCGAATGTGCCGCTGTGGATGGCATCCAGCGAATATTGCGCCATCAGCGATGAGAGTTCGGTAAATGCGTTATCACCCGAACTGATTTTGCTGTACGCTAAAAATTCGCCCAAATCCACAAAGGCTTTTTCAGGGCTGCGGGCGTACACTTCACCAAAGAGAGCGGCGACATCAGTGAAATCGAGTTTGAATTCGCCGTTTTCCAGCTTCAGTCCGATTTTGTTCAAATACGGTTGCAAACGGGTTTGGAAGAGCAGGTTTTCATAAACGTTATCTGTCAGCTTGCCGTAAGTTTCGCGTACGGTTTTGAGGAAGCTTTCCATCTGCTCTTTGCTTTGCACATAGATAACACTGGATTTTTCACCCGAGAATGCGTCCAATGCCGCGATTTTCGTGCGCAATTCGTGTAACTTTTCTTTGTACTCGTCTGAAACGCTGCCTACCAGCAGCATTGCCTTTTCCTGTCCCGGAGTCAATGCGACACCTTCGTTCGCAGTACGCAGCATAGGAGCGGAGAAACGTGTACCGACGCTGTAATTCGGATCGGTTTGCGCCCATTTATCAACCAAGTCGTCCAAGAGGGCTTTTTGCTGCGCCTTGGTTTCCGCTTTGGTATATGCCTGCAATGCTGCGGCAAGAGCGGGCGAAAGGGCTGCCGCTTCGCGCAGATCGCGCAAGCGGCCGATGCCTTGCAGGTTTGCCGCCGCACGCTGTTCGTCGGTCAGATTGACGGATTGGCTATAACGGCTGTAAAGCGTATTGTTGCCAAACAACAAATCGCCCATTTTACGCACATTACCGTCTTTGCCGGTATAGCTGCCTTCCTGCGCCAGACGGTTACCATTGCCAAGATTTTGATTGGTATCTTGATATGCAACATTCAGAGACTGTACGCCGACTTCTTCCAGTGTAAACAACTCCTCTTTTTGGCTGACACCATCCTGATTCAAATCGCGCCATACGCGCAATTTGTCAAAATCAGCATCTTTAGCATCGACCACACCGTCGCCATTAGAATCATATTCTGCCAAAGCCGCATAGCCGTGCGCCGCCTTTGTGCCATCTTTCAAAAACGGAACTGTCGCCGAAAAGCTCCTTGCCGTCATTAATGATGCCGTCGCCGTTGCGGTCAACAACCAACAAAACCGTCGTCTGAAGCCACCCAGCCTGAAGCCGTACGGATACCGTCGCCGTCATGGTCAAACAATGCGCCTTTGTAGCCGTTGTGGGAAACGGTTTCGATACCGTCGCCGTCTAGGTCTAGGGTAAGCGGGTCGTAGATGTGGTATTTGCCATCGCGGTTAGATTTCTCTTTCCATGCATCAAAAAGCTCCCCCATAGTAGGATTAAAACCTGGGTTCTGCAATTGGAAAAATGTGTAACCTGCCCCTGCGGCTGTTAGACCCTAAGGCAACAACTGCACCGACAGGGGTTAATGATGCAACAACAGTAGCTGCTGCTGCACCTATTGATAGAACATCACCTATTGTTAACTTTGAAAGATCACCCCCGTTTTTTTGCAACATTAGTAAGCAAAACGACGCTACCACCAACAACCCCTGGTGCTTTACCAGGAAACATAGTAGCTGCATTTGCAATACCTGTGATCGTACCTGTTATTGTGCCAGTTCCATCCCCTGATTTTGCAGAAACTGCTGCATTTATCGAGGAATCAACCGTTCCGATTTGACCACCCAAATGCCCCATTAGCATACCAACACCTTCTGAATAACGCGCCATAATTAAATCCTTTTTAATGAAAAAAAGAAAAGAGAAAGTAATAAAAAAATACTGCCAACTTTAAACAAGATACTGAGTTATAAGCCAATATTTCGAGTAAATTCACATCCTTCGTTATTTTTTTGTTTAAGTAAAATATATCATTTTTTTGTAATAAGAAACTAAAACTCCATTTAAAAAAAGTTTGTCTCATTAGTTTTTTTAATAATAATATTTTTTTGCATTTATTATAGGAAATTTCTTATTTAAATTTTTTTCATTTTACATAAATCATCAAGTCCGTAACAAGACAACCAGTAAGATCTTAATCCTGCTTCAAACTTGATCTTTTTTTCCCCTCTATTAGGGAAGGAAATCAGTATTGTTGCCTCATTGAATGATTGTTCTTTACCTTTAAAAATTCAGGCCATAGGGGGCAATAAAAAAATAAATGCTAAAAAGAATAAAAAAATAACGAAAAAAATAAAGAAATAATATAATATTTTTAATTTCATACTTAAATTGCATATAAAAGAAGTAGTAAATAAAATTTAGCTGAAAGTCCAATAATCTAAGATAATCAAATTTATATTGTCCTCAGACATCTTTTTAGCAGCAACAACTGAATGTTGGATTCTTAAACCAATTTATAAGTACTTCTAATGATGAATATCTGCCTGAAAGAATTTCCAGAAAAAAATACCACGTTACCATAAATTTGCAAACCCATTTCAAATAAACGGTATTTAACTCAGATAAACGTATCATCACAACTGTAAATACTATCAAAGGTCGTCTGAAAACTTTTCAGACGACCTATAGGTTTCAAGTAGTTAATAGTATTCAATACGATGGTTTTTTAGAAGTTAAATTATGGTTAAACACCGAATTCGCCTATCAGTTTTTCTGACGGTTTTTTTATCCGTATCAGGTGCCTTTTATCCTCAGTGCCTTTATCCTGATAAATGATAACTTAGACTAAGATTCTTGCTTGATGTGCGGCAAACCCAGCTGCAGAAATCCAAAAGGTCGTCTGAAGAAAGTTTTCAGACGGCCTTTTAATTTTTTTACCAAGTGCTCGTGTGAAACCGCTACTAAAGCTCAATCTGCGAAACGTATTGTTGCTAAACAATAGATTACCCATCTTGCACCCATTGCCATCTTTACCAATCTGTTTTTACCCCAAATCCGCGTTAAATTAATGTTCATCCGGCTGCCGAGACAGTATAATTCCCGCCGTTTGAATCGAATATACGAGGTTTCGGATGAATCAGCTTAAATTGGCGGTTTCGGGTGCGCAGATTTTGTTTGTGGCGTTCGGTGCGATGGTGCTTGTACCTCTTCTGACGGGGTTGAACCCTGCTCTGGCATTGTTGGGCGCGGGGATTGGGACATTGTTGTTCCAATTGGTTACTCGGCGTAAGGTGCCGATTTTTTTGGGTTCTTCATTTGCTTTTTATTGCGCCGATTATTTACTCGATTGGTGAATGGGGCCTGCCTTCAACGATGTTTGGCCTGTTTGCGGCCGGCTTTATGTATTTTTGTGTTCGCGGGTTTAATCAGGTGGCGCGGGCTGGCGGCGGTTCACCGCTTGCTGCCGCCGGTAGTCATCGGGCCGGTGATTATGGTGATCGGTTTGTCGGTAGCCGCTGCGGCAAGCAGTATGGCTATGGGGCAGGCTGACGGCAAACAGGTAATTGATTATGCAGACTCGTTGATTTTGTCGGGTTTTACCTTTGCGGTAACGGTCGTGGTGTCGGTTTTTTGGCAGCCGCATGATGAAACTGGTGCCGATTTTTGATCGGTGTGGCCTCGGGCTACACATTGGCTTTGATAATGGGCTTGGTAGATACTGCCGCCATCGTCAATGCGCCTTGGTTTGCAGTGCCTCATTTTGAAACGCCGCAAATCAACTGGCAGGCTGCATTGTTTATGCTGCCTGTGGCGATTGCACCTGCCATCGAGCATATCGGCGGTATTATGGCTATTGGAAATGTTACCGGTCAAAACTATACGAAAGATCCGGGTTTGGATAAGACGCTGGCAGGAGACGGCTTTAGGGGTATGCGTAGCCGGTTTGATCGGCGGACCGCCGGTAACGACTTACGGCGAGGTTACGGGCGCGGTGATGATTACGAAAAACAGCAATCCTGTCATCATGACTTGGGCGGCGGTTTTTGCCATTGCAATGGCGTTTTTCGGTAAATTCAATGCGTTTTTGGCTTCCATCCCGATGCCTGTCATGGGCGGCATTATGCTGCTTTTGTTCGGTACGATTGCATCTTTGGGTGTGAAAACGCTGATTGATTCGAAAGTTGATTTGATGCTGCCTAAAAATCTGGTCATCGTCAGCTCGGTGTTGACGACAGGTATCGGCGGCATGGTCATCAAAATCGGTACGTTAAGCTTTGCCGGAGTGGGCTTGTGTGCAATATTGGCCATTATTTTGAATATACTGTTGCCGGATAGAGAACAATAGTCATCAGCTTGAAAAGGTCGTCTGAAAGTTTTCAGACGACGGCGGATTCGCATTTGAAGTGCAACTTTCCATAACAGAAAAAGGCCAGTATGCGGTAGCATACGGCCTTTCCTGCAAGAAAGATTGCCATGAGCTACACACAACTGACCCAAGACGAACGATACCATATCCAATACCTGTCCCGCCACTGCACCATCGCCGAAATCGCCAAACAACTTAACCGCCACAAAAGCACCATCAGCCGAGAAATCAAGCGGTACTGCATCCAAAGACAGCAATACAGCGCCGATAAAGCCCAACGGCAAAGCCGGCTGACCAAACAGCACCGGCGAAAACCCTATAAGCTCGATTCGCAGCTGGTTCAACACATCGACACCCTTATCCGCCGCAAACTCAGTCCCGAACAAGTATGTGCCTACCTGCATAAACACCACGGGATCACACTCCATCACAGCACTATTTACCGCTACCTCCGCCAAGACAAAAGCTACGGCGGCACTTTGTGGCAACATCTCAGAATATGCAGCAAACCCTACCGCAAACGCTACGGCAGCACATGGACCAGAGGCAAAGTGCCCGACCGCGTCGGCATAGAAAACCGACCCGCCATCGTCGACCAAAAAACCCGTATCGGCGATTGGGAGGCCGACACCATCATCGGCAAAGATCAGAAAAGCGCATTATTGACCTTGGTCGAACGCGTTACCCGCTACACCATCATCTGTAAATTGGATAACTTAAAGGCCGAAGACACTGCCCGGGCGGCCATTAGGGTATTAAAGGCATATAAAGCCAGAGTCCACACCATCACCATGGATAACGGCAAAGAGTTCTACCAACACACCAAAATAGCCAAAGCATTGAAGGCGAAAAACCTATTTTTTTGCCGCCCTTACCATTCTTGGGAGAAAGGGCTGAATGAGAACACCAATGGACTCATCCGGCAATATTTCCCCAAACAAACCGATTTCGAAACATCAGCAATCGGGAGATACGCAGGGTTCAAGATGAGTTGAACCACCGGCCGAGAAAAAAACACTTGGCTACGAAATGCCAAGTGTTTTTATTCTTAAATCTGTTCCAACCACTGGTACCCTAGTGTTGCACTTGAAATCCGAATCCAAGGACCTTTTTGCTTTTTTTATTTCGACCAGCCGCCGCCCAATGCCTTATACAGCGACACCAGCATCTGCGCCCTTGCCAGCCGCGCCGCAATCAGGTTTTTCCTGCATTTGGCCTTCGACGATATGGGCTTTGAGGGCAACATCCAGCGTTTTGTAGCCGTTGCGGAACATTTTTTTCCGTATCGGCAGCATGGCGTGCCGCCTGATTATGGGCGGTTTGCAGCAGTTCGGTTTGACGGCTTAGCGATTCCACGCCTTGATATGCGCTGTCGACTTCGCCCAGCGCGGTCAGAAGCCGTTTGTCGTATTCCAGCAATGCCGTCTGAAGGCGCGCGTCGGCGGCTTTGATATTGGCTTTGATGCGGCCGTTGGTGAACAGCGGCGTCTGTATGCCCACCGACAGCAAACTTGCCCAGCCGGTCAACGAACGGTCGCCGTCCACACCGATGCGTCCGCCCCTGCCCCCATAAAGCTGATGGTGAAGCGCGGCAGCAAATCGGCTTTGGCACTGGCGAATTTAGCGGCGTAGGCATTGACTTGAGCCGCCTGCGCGCGCAGGTCGGGGCGGCGTTCCAGCAAGCCTTGCGGCGTTTGCCCGCTTGGTGCGGAGGGTTGGCGCGCCAACGCATCGACAGACGATTCGGGCAACGTAAACGTCTGCGGCACGTTGCCGGTCAACACGGCGATACTGCGCACATAAGCGGCGTATTCCGCCCCTATCGTGGCACGTTTGGCTTCCGCTGCGGTCAGTTGCACTTTCGCCTCGTTCACTTCATAGCCGCTGACATGTCCCGCCTTAAAAACGCCCTTCGATGTAGCGCACCATCCGCCGCAAGGTGGCAACGGTTTGGTCGGCGGTTTTCAGACGGCCTTGTGCCGCACGCGCTTTGAAATAATTGTCGGCAATATCGCCCGCCACCAGCATTTGCGCGCCGTATGCCAATTCCTGCTGCCCCAGCGCGGCATAGCGGGCGGCATCGGCATCGCTGCGTTTCTTGCCAAAAAAATATCCGGCTCCCACGAAGCGGTCAGTCCGCCGTATAGGCTGGTGCCTTGAGAATCGATGGTGTCGCCGTTTAAAGACGAGGCCTGCGGATAACGCGAGAGCAACGCCCTGGCATTGCTGTCGAGCGGGTTATCCATTTGGCTGTAATTCGCCATCGCCTTGCCGCTCAGCCCGACGGTCGGACCCAAATCGGCACGCGCCGCCCCCGCCACGGCACGGGCTTCGTTCAGACGACTGACGGCGATTTTTCACATCATGCCCCTGCGCCAAACCCTGCGCGATTAATCCGCTTAACACCGGATCGTTCCACTGCTGCCACCACGCCCCGATGTCCGCATTGCCCTTTGCCGCCGCATCCTGCGTAAACGTTTCGGGCAACTCAACCTGACTGTTTAACGGAACTTCTGTGTTTTTTTGCAGGCAGCAAGCGCCAAGGCTGCGGCAATACACAATAAATGGATTTGATTGAATTTCATCGTATTTTTCCTTTTTTTGAAAAAGGTTTTAGCGTTCCGTTTTGGCGAAATTTGCTTCGCTCGTTTTCAGAGTGCGCAGCCTCTTGACAGGACGACCTTTCAGAAGATTTTTTTGCGAAACCTGAATGTAAGCCTGCGGCTTACCGCCCTCTTTCCTAACCCTCTCCCACGGGGAGAGGGGACAAAATTGGCTGGAAATCCAAAGCATAGTTGGGTTTCAGCATCCTCAATCCCTCTCCCCGTGGGAGAGGGTTAGAGAGGGCAGCAAACCGTCAGGTTTGCTTTTTTTAACAATCCTTGGCTGGATGACCTCAACTCTGCCGTTCCAACATCCCTTGAAACCGCAACAATGCCAGCCACAAGAATCCTACGCCGATACAGCCCATGATCAGCATATGTCCCCAGACGATTTCAATCCCCGCGCCGCGGAACAGGATGTCTTGCGAGAATTTCACAAACTGCGTCAGCGGCCAATATTCGCTGATCAGTTGCGCCGCGTGCGGCATATTACTGCGCGGGGATGCGCCGCCGGCAAACAAGTTCATCACGATATACACCGGCAGCATCAGCATTCCGAACTGCCCCATCGTCGATGCGAACGTGGCAATCATGATGCCCAGCGACGCCACCGAAAACAGGAATAACGCCAGCCCTACCGCATAAAGCGGCACCGAGCCGATGAGCGGCACGCCTATGCTCAAATGCACAATAAACCACAGCGACGACAATGCCGCCACCCAAATCACGGCGGCATTTGCCAACACTTTGCCCATCATCAGTTCGAACGCATTGACCGGCATCACCAGCAAATGCTCGATTGTGCCGCGTTCGCGTTCGCGGATAACCGCCGCCCCCGTCAATAAAATCAGCAACATACACGACATCGATCCGATTTGCGAAGTCGGCATGAACCACGCGCTTTCGCCGTTGGGATTGTAATAAGTATTGATGACGGGGCTGATTAACTCCGGCCGCGTCACGCCGGTGAATTCGTAAATTTCGCGGTTGATAATTTGCGAAAGATACGAAGCGCCCACCCCCGCCTGCGTCATCGACGTCGCATCAACCAAAAGCTGCAAATCAGGATTGCGCCCCGCCGCCATGTCGCGCTGAAAAATTGGGCGGCACTTCCAAAATAAAGGTGAACTCGCCCTTATCCATCAATTCGTCCGAATCCTCGCGCCGCACGTCCTCTACCAGTTTGAAAAACGGATGTTGCACGGCATCGCGGATACGCATGGACAAAACCGAACGGTCTTGGTCGATGATGCCGACGGTGGCATTTTTCAAATCCGCGCCCACCTGCGCCATCTGATAAATCGTGGCTGTAAAGATATACCCAATCAGCACCATCAGCACCGGATCAGTCAGCACGCTGCGGAACTCTTTGAGCATCAGGGTCAGAATGTTTTTCAGGGTACGCATGGGGATTCCTGTTTAAACGCTATGGATGAAGGTCGTCTGAAAACCTTATCTGTTCTTCAGACGACCTTTGTACAGTACATCGCCTACTATCTGGTTCTTTATGGGAATCACCAAACTTACCGCAACAGTACCGCCATACTGCAAAAATTTTCACAGGCAACATTTTCCGAAACGCAATTTTTTGTTTAAGCCCGCAACGTAAGTCAACTGCTTAATCACCAAGATATTCGTATAATCTTCAAGCGCACGGATACTGTGTGTCTCGCCGGGTTCGATCCGGACGATTTGCAGGCCTTCGGTATGTAAAGTTTCAGACGACGTCGAGATTTGCGCACTACCGTTCAACACAATCAACAAAATAATCGCTTCGGCTTCATAGGGCGGAATTTCATTGTCTTTCTGCAAAAGAAAGCTGGACGATTTCCTGATCAGTATCACTGCTGATCACCCCGCCCAACAAGGCTTTGGGATCTAAGGTATATTGTTTCATCATCGCTCCTTTTCTATTTTTACATTTTCAAAAATTAAGAACATACATATGGTATGGCCGTTTTCACAGTATATATTCTTGAAAACCAATATTTAGGGCAGCATATCGGTATAAAGTTCTACTCAAACAGCCCCTTTGATAAATTACCCGGACAGGCACAGACATAATCATTTCCGAAACAGGGAGACCTACATTTTCATCCACGCTGTGAATTACGGATTTAATTTAAAAGGCCGCCCGAATAATCGGGCGGCCTTCAATTTGTTCATCAGAATGCAATATAAGTGGCAGGATTGACCGGTTTGCCGTTTTGACGGACTTCGAAGTGAAGTTGAGTACGGTTGGCATCGGTATTACCCATTTGTGCAATGGTTTGTCCGCGTTTGACATTTGTCCTTCATTGACGAGCAGACGTTGGTTGTGTCCGTATGCGCTCAAGAATGAGGAGTTGTGTTGGATGATGACAAGGTTGCCATAACCGCGCAAACCCGAGCCTGCATAAACCACTTTACCGTCTGCGGCAGCTACGACGGGCTGACCCGCATTACCGCCGATGTCCACGCCTTTATTGCTGCCGCCAAAGTTGGCAAGGACGTTACCGTTGGTCGGACGCTGCCATGTAATGCCGCTGACTGTACGGGTTGCGCCGGTAGCAACTGTCGGCGTATTAAGAGGTGCAGGAGCAGGCTTGGCAACGGGTGCAGGTGCAGAATATGACGGTTTGGCTGCCGCAGTCGAAGCAGGGGCAGTATAACCGGCCGGTTTGACGCGCAGATTTTGTCCGATGCTGATGTTGTTGTCAGTCAAACCATTCCATTCACGCAGATTGTCTTGGGTAATATGGTAGCGTTTGGAAATATTGTAGACGGTATCGCCACGGACAACAGTATGCGTCGCCGCATTGATGTCAACCGGCGCATAGGACGGAATATAGGCACCGCCGGAAACAGGTGGCGTATAGCTGCTGTTGGCAGCCGGAGCAGAAGGAGGAGTATAAGGGGCATCGTTGGCTGTCGGCGCATTTGTGCCGTAAGGGGTCGCACCATAAGGATTGGAAGAAGTACCGGAACCGGCATTACCGACGACGACGGGGGCGGGTTGCTGGCTGGTACATGCGCCCAATGTCAGGGCGAAAGCGGCATAAAATGCGGTTTTTTTCAACATAATCGATGACCTTTATATCGGGGTTATTGTCTTGATTGGTGCATATCATAATAAAAATAAGCCCGCCCCTCAAGTATCGGGGCGGTTAGGGACTGTTAAAATCGGCTTGCCGCGCCTGTTTCAGAACAAAAAGATCGTCTGAAAACACTCGGCAAAAAAACAGAAATCTGTGTGCTTATCCCTCTTTACCGTCCTGCCAAAATCCGCTGACTGCATCCATATGGCGGTAGGAAGTCAAATCGATTTGCAGCGGTGTAACCGTGATAAAGCCCGCCTCACACTCCCCGAAATCCGTACCTTGCTCCCGATCAGAAATATCGCCGACGGGACCTATCCAATAAATAGACTCACCGCGGGGATTCTTCATCGGGATAACGCTTTGCTCATGATGCCGCCGCCCCAACCGCGTTGTTTTGATACCTTGTACCGCATCCGGCGGTACGGCGGGAATATTGATGTTCCAAAGGACAGGCGTTTTTAGGAGGATTTTTTCAACAACCGCTCCAATATCATCCAAGCGGCCTGTTCTGCCGTCTGCCAATAACGCCCCCGCGTATCGTTCAAAGACAACGCAACGGCAGGAATGCCCATCAGGAAGGCTTCGGTCGCTGCGGCAACCGTTCCCGAATAAAGCGTATCGTCTCCCATGTTCGCACCATTATTGATGCCTGAAAGGACCAAATCGGGTTTAAAAATCCGAAAGTACATGGCAACCCACATGAATACAGTCGGTGGGCGTACCGTCAACATAATAAAACCCGTTTGCCGCCTGCTTCATTTTGCAAAAGGGCGGTCGAGCGTCAAAGAATTGCTGACGCCGCTTCGGTCGCGTTCTGGGGCAACGATGCGGACATTGGCAAACTCCGCCGCTACCCTCGCCAAAATGGCTATGCCCTGCGAAGAGTACCCGTCGTCATTGGAAATCAAGATATTCATTGTTATAGCTCTCTGAAAAGGGATGCTATTGTATCGTCCCCATACTGCGGCCGTCTATCCGGAACACTCATGAAAAAGGTCGTCTGAAACCAAATTTAGTTTCAGACGACCTTTTGTTTTTCGCATTACAGATTTTTTTCAAGCGCGCAATGCGGTTATCCAACGAAGGGTGCGTACTCAGCAGGGAATCTTTGGCATCGCTGGCAATACCCATCGCATTCATCTGCTCGGGCAAATCACTCGTGCTGCCTTTCAAACGTTGCAGCGCGGCAATCATTTTATGCGCACCAACCAACTTGGCGGCACCCGCATCCGCACGGTATTCGCGCTGACGGCTGAACCACATGACGACGATGCTTGCCAAAAAGCCGAACACAATCTGCAACACCATGCTCACCATAAAATATGTGCCTTGCGAAGTGCTGCCGTCGTTATTGCGGGCAATCATGCCGGAAACGACGCGTGCCAAGAAAACCACAAACGTATTGACGACACCCTGTATCAGTGTCAACGTAACCATATCACCGTTGCCGACGTGCGCCATCTCGTGCGCCAAAACCGCTTCGACCTCGTCCCGGGTCATATGATCGAGAAGGCCGGTACTGACGGCGACTAAGGAGCTGTTGCGTGTCGCGCCGGTTGCAAAAGCATTCGGTTCAGGAGAATGATAAATCGCTACCTCAGGAGTTTTGAGACTCCATTGACGGGCCTGCGCTTCAACAGTTGCCAAAAAGCCATGCTTCTTCTTCGCTGCGCGGTTGAACGATAACCTCCGCACCCACCGAGTTTTTAGCGATGGTTTTGGACATGAGCAAAGAAATAATCGAACCGGTAAAGCCGACGACGGCAGAATACGCCAGCAGGCTGCCGACTTGGTCCGTACTGTTGATACCGAGGACTGCCAAAACAATCCGGATGACGACTAAAACCGCGATATTGGTTACGAGAAACAGAAAGACACGTTTCACCAGTGTTCCTTTAAATTTGTTTGTTATGTAAAAAAATGAATTCTTCAAATACCTTGCAAAAGGCAATGTATTTTTCTCAAAAAGTCTCGCCTACCGAAACACCTTATTGGGAAAAAGGTATGCAAATCCAAATACACTTTTTGAGTTACCCACTCGCAATATTATGCTGTCAAACGTCATCCAGCGTTCAGTTGCACTGCCCCACTGCCGCCGGATAAACTGATACCTGCGTCTGCGTCAGGGCAAACAGGTTTTCAAGCTGCGTTTGCGCCTGACGGTTGGCGTGATCCAAAAATTTGGGCTTTGCACGCGCTGGCGAGGACTTGTTTTTTTGGCTTCGTCCTGCACGGTTTTGAATACCGCCTTATCCACGGGCAAAAGGTTGAACGAGCCGGTTTGGATGTCGTACACCTCGATATTTTCCAAATCGACGCTGAGGATTTCTACGGGCGGCAGGCTGATGAGGACTTTTCCGTCCACGATATTGACGTTGTCGGCATGAAGTTTGTCCAAATCCAAGCCCGCCAACACCTTGCCGCGCACGATAAACAGACCGCTTTGCGAGTCTTGCCACAATCTGCGCCAGTCGCCTTTTTTCTCGGTGCGGATGATGGTATCGATGTAAAAAGCCGTGCTTTCCAAGCGGTTCATCTGCTTAATCTGCATCAAAACGCCTTCGCGCGAAATCGCTTCATGGGCGTTGTCGTTGCGGTGTTGGACATAAAACCAGCCGCCCGCCGCTGCGAGCGCGCAAAAAACAGATATTAAAATCAATCGGTAAACCATTTTCATTAGGTTAGACCCTTTTCGGTTGCATTAAACTTAACGCCCATATTCTTTCAAATGTTCAGATTTCAAGCAAAGGTCGTCTGAAAACGCCATTTTTGTTTTTCAGACGACCTCCTATCGAAAACATTACCAAAAAGTAATAAAAAAATCTGCCGTCAAACACAGTTTGCCTTTTGGTAAAGACAAGACTACAATCGCCTACATCCTTTCAGCCACACCACACATCATGAACACCACCGACCTGCGCCGCCGCAACCTGCGGCAATGGATAGCGGACAAATACGGCGGCCAGCAAACCCGTTTTGCCGAAGCCATCGCCATCAACCAAGGCGAATTGTCCGCCCTTCTGAAAAAAACAAATCCTTCGGCGAGAAAAAAAGCCCGCAAAAATCGAACAGGCGGCGCAAATGCCCGCCATGTGGCTGGATCAAGAACACGCCACAGCCCAACCCGACCATCAAGAAAGACGCACCATGCCCCACATTTCCTCCATCCCCGAAATCCTTGCCGACATCAAAGCCGGCAAAATGGTTATCATCACCGACGCGGAAGACCGCGAAAACGAAGGCGATTTGCTGATGGCGGCACAGTTCGTCACCCCCGAAGCCATCAACTTCATGATCAAACACGCGCGCGGACTGGTTTGCCTGCCGATGGAAGGCAGCATGGTCGAGCGGCTCGGCCTGCCCATGATGACCCAGAAAAACGGCGCGCAATACGGCACCAACTTCACCGTTTCCATCGAAGCGGCGCAAGGCATCACCACCGGCATTTCCGCCGCCGACCGCGCCCTGACCATCCAAACCGCCGTCTCCCCGACCGCCAAACCCGAAGACATCGTCCAACCCGGCCACATCTTCCCCCTGCGTGCGCAAAAAGGCGGCGTCCTAGTACGCGCCGGACACACCGAAGCCGGCGTCGATTTGGCACAAATGAACGGGCTCATCCCCGCTGCCGTCATCTGCGAAATCATCAACGACGACGGCACCATGGCGCGTATGCCCGAACTGATGAAGTTCGCCGAAGAACACAACCTCAAAATCGGCACGATTACCGACCTCATCGAATACCGCAGCCGCACCGAAAGCCTACTCGAAGACATGGGCAACGCCCCCGTACAAACCCCGTGGGGAGAATTCCAGCAACACGTTTACGTCGACAAACTCTCCGGCGAAACCCACCTCGCCCTCGTCAAAGGCAAACCCGCCGCCGACACCGAAACCCTCGTTCGCGTACACGAACCCTTCAGCGTCATGGACTTCATCCAAGCCAACCCGCGCCATTCCTGGTCGCTGCCCAAAGCCCTTGAGCGCATCCAGCAAGCCGAAAGCGGCGTCGTCATCCTCCTGCACCGCACCGAAGACGGCGCCACCCTGCTCGACCGCACCCTGCCCAAAGGCGCCAATCAAGCCTACAAATGGGACAGCAAAAAGCTACGGCATCGGCGCGCAAATCCTCGCCGGCCTCAACGTCGGCAAACTGCGCGTGTTAGGACAGCCTTCCGCCTTCACCGGCCTGACCGGCTTCGGCTTGAAGTCGTCGGCTTTGAAGAAGCAGAAAACAAATAAACCGCCTATCTTGTCAAAAGGTCGTCTGAAATCCCGATTCCGGTTTTCAGACGACCTTTTGCTATAATACCCGCCAGTTTGAAAACGGAAGAAACCCATGTCCCGAATCGCCGCCCTGCCCGACCACCTCGTCAACCAAAATCGCCGCCGGCGAAGTGGTCGAACGCCCCGCCAACGCCCCTCAAAGAAATCGTCGAAAACAGCATAGACGCAGGCGCGACGGCGATTGAAGTCGAGCTGGCGGGCGGCGGCATCCGCCTCATCCGCGTCAGCGACAACGGCGGCGGCATTCACCCCGACGACATCGAACTCGCGCTCCACCGCCACGCCACCAGCAAAATCAAAACCTTAAACGATTTGGAACACGTCGCCAGCATGGGCTTTCGCGGCGAAGGCTTGGCAAGCATCGCCTCCGTCAGCCGCCTGACCCTGACCAGCCGCCAAGACGGCAGCGCGCACGCGACCCAAGTCAAAGCCGAAGACGGCAAACTCAGCAGCCCCACCGCCGCCGCCCATCCCGTCGGTACCACCATCGAAGCTGCCGAACTTTTCTTCAACACCCCCGCGCGGCGCAAGTTCCTCAAATCCGAAAACACCGAATACGCCCACTGCGCCACCATGCTCGAACGCCTCGCGCTGGCGCATCCGCACATCGCCTTCTCGCTCAAACGCGACGGCAAACAAGTGTTCAAACTCCCCGCCCAAAGCCTGCACGAACGCATAGCCGCCATCGTCGGCGAAGACTTTCAGGCGGCATCCTTAGAAATCGACAGCGGCAACGGCGCGCTGCGGCTTTACGGCGCCATCGCCAAACCCACCTTTGCCAAAAGGCAAAACCGACAAACAATACTGCTTCGTCAACCACCGCTTCGTGCGCGACAAAGTCATGCTCCACGCCGTCAAACAGGCATACCGCGACGTATTGCACAACGCCCTCACCCCCGCCTTCGTCCTCTTCCTCGACCTGCCGCCCGAAGCCGTGGACGTCAACGTTCACCCCACCAAAACCGAAATCCGCTTCCGCGACAGCCAGCAGGTACACCAACTCGTGTTCCACACCCTCAACAAAGCCCTCGCCGACACCCGCGCCGACTTGACCGAAAGCGTCGGCAACGCAGGCGAAGTGTTGCACGAAATCACAGGCATCCGTCCCGCGGCAACGTCGTCCGAAAACGAGCCTAGCGAGTTCCGCCCAAACCCGACCGCGTCGTCTGAAAACATTTTCGCCGCCGCACCAAGCGCACACGCCTCTGAACCGCGCAACGCCTTCAGTTCCGGCAAAACCGCCCCCATGCCCTATCAGGCGGCACGCGCGCCGCAGCAGCGCAGCCTATCCCTGCGCGAAAGCCGCGCCGCCCTCAACACCTACGCCGAACTCTTCAAAAACACCGCAGCCGATGAAGCAGACATAGAGCTGGCACAATTCGAACAAGCCCGTTTCGGCAGCACATCCGCCACGTCGTCTGAAATCCCCGCACGCGCCTTTTTCAGACGACCACAAACCCGAACTGCCGCCGCTCGGCTTCGCCATCGCCCAATTATTAGGCATCTACATCCTCGCCCAAGCCGAAGACAGCCTGATGCTCATCGACATGCACGCCGCCGCCGAGCGCGTCAACTACGAAAAAAATGAAACGCCAGCGGCAGGAAAACGGCAACCTGCAAAGCCAACGCCTGCTCATCCCAGTTACCTTCGCCGCGTCCCACGAAGAATGCGCCGCCCTAGCCGACCACGCCGACGCACTGGCAGGCTTCGGGCTGGAACTGTCCGACATGGGCGGCAACACCCTCGCCGTCCGCGCCGTCCCCGCCATGCTCGGCAAAGCCGACGTCGTCTCGCTCGCCAAAAGACGTCTTGGGCGAACTCGCCCAAGTCGGCAGCAGCCAAACCATCGAAGAACACGAAAACCACATCCTCGCCACCATGTCCTGCCACGGCTCCGTCCGCGCCGGCCGCCAACTCACACTGCCCGAAATGAACGCCCTCCTGCGCGACATGGAAAATACCCCGCGCAGCAACCAATGCAACCACGGCCGCCCGACCTGGGTGAAACTGACGCTGAAAGAACTGGATGCACTGTTTTTGCGCGGACAATAAAGTTGGTGAAAAGCAAAGGTCGTCTGAAAACGGATTTAGGTTTTCAGACGACCTTTTAAGTAAATTAGTTGTCAAGGTCAATGTTTAAGATGGAGTTGGTTTTTATTAGTTCTTTCTCCGACTAATGTTGAACCCAAGATTTATGATTTTTAGTAAAAAAACGGTATCTAGGAAAAATCATTGTTAGTAGCAGCAGAGTGAAATTTATTTGTTTTTAAATGTAGAAATCAGTAGCGTTGTTTACAGTATTTCCAGGAGAATACTGAAACATGAACATGCACAAAAAAACACCCGCCTCACCCCGCACCACCGACAAGCCATTTGGCTGGCCTACACGCAGGGGAAGGAAAGCGTCACCTCCC
The DNA here is from genome assembly GCA_916438535.1 of uncultured Neisseria sp. Taxonomy (GTDB): domain Bacteria; phylum Pseudomonadota; class Gammaproteobacteria; order Burkholderiales; family Neisseriaceae; genus Neisseria. The sequence goes on from CAKAEP010000002.1 coordinate 332,700, forward strand.
TGGCACGCCGCTACCAAGTCAGCCGCGTCACCATTTACCGCGCCCTTAAAGCCGCAAGGGCCAAGCTGCTCAAACCGCAAACCAGTACCAACAACCGTTTCAAACAGGCAAAGTACGGAATGAAACGCCTGACCAAGGTAGAACGCAGCATTCAGGAAAAACTCAAAAAGCAGGCCAAACGCTACAATAAATCCTACCCCGGAAAGCCGGTGCATCTCGACACCAAACGGCTGCCGCTGCTCAAAGGGCAGAAAGCCACCGATAAGCGGGATTACCTGTTTGTCGCCATCGACGATTTCTCAAGGGAGCTATACGCCGCCATTTTGCCGGACAAAACCGCAGACAGCGCCGCCAAGTTTCTGACCGAACACCTGATTGATCCCTGCCCATACCTGATTGAGTGCGTTTACTCCGACAACGGTACGGAATACAAAGGCTCGGCCAACCATGCTTTCGGTGTAGCCTGTTACGAGAACGGGATTGGTCAAAAGTTTACCCGGGTTGCCCGTCCGCAGACCAACGGTAAGGCGGAGCGGGTTATCCGTACCCTGATGGAGATGTAGCATGAGAAACAGTCGTTTGACAGTCCGGAACATCGGCAAAAGGAGTTGTGCCGCTTTGTTAATTTTTTTATAACACTGTGAAGCCGCACCGCAGTTTGAACGGCGATACGCCGTTTGAGGTCTTGCAGGCTTATTTTTCTCAACCTGTTGTGTAAACAACGCGACAATTTTCTACATTTTAAACTAACAGGAATTAATCATGGAAATTGGTCATTTTGTAACGATTTTAACGTCTCTTATAGCTGTATCTTTAACGCTTCAGAATTTTTTCAAACAAAAATGGTGGGAAAGAAAAGAAAAAATCTATTCGGAATCAATTGAAAAATTACAAGAAATACAAATCATCCTATTCCGCTGCAAAATGGATTTAATTAATATAGATAAATTCCATTTTTGATCATGAAGATATCAGATATGAAAACCATGTGATGCTACACAATAGAATCATGGAATTATTACTATTATGTGATGAGTTCAAACTTTATGTGTGCAAATTGTTCCCATATTTTTTTCAGACCATCACTAGAAAAAAATAACTGACATCTCTAACAACCTGAGTAACTATTTACTATATCTTCATGATTATCTTGGAAGTGATGAACCTATTGATTTTTGATAATATAGATTCACGAAATGAGATACTTTCATCTTTGAACAAAGCTAACAGTTATTTAAGTTCAGAGATGCAACAATTTGCGTTTTACATGAAATTGGATTTAAAGATAAACATAAAATATTTTATTTATGGATATCTGCTACAAATAAAATCCCTTTGGAGCAAACCGTAGCGTGGGCTCTGCCCACGAAAAACCACCACCAAACCTATCTTTAAAAAAACTCAAAGAAACCCTTATCCATCGTCATTCCCGCGTAAGCGGGAATCCAGACCTCGGCATTTCGGAATGATTTCAAAGCTGCCATAACTTTAAACTTCTGGATTCCCGCCTGCGCGGGAATGACGACGGTAGGTTAGCCATGTGTGAAGGAGGGGAAAAAAAGTGAAGCAAGTGCAGGCTGTGTCAAACCCTAACAAAAAAATTACTGAATCTTCTGCGATACCCAATTTTTCAACCTAATCTATCGCCAAATCAAAAAGGTTTCAGACGACCTTTTAATTAAAAACTCCTCCCATCGATAACCCTAAACGTAGCGTGGGCTTTGCCCACGAAAACCACCACCAAACCTATCTTTAAAAAATTCAAAGAAACCCTTATCCATCGTCATTCCCGCGCAAGCGGGAATCCAGGCTTCGGCATTTCGGAATGATTTCAAAGCTGCCATAACTTTAAACTTCCGGATTCCTGCCTGCGCGGGAATGACAGCGATAGGTTAGTCATCTAGGGGCAAGAGTGAAGACAATATCCACTCTTAACATTTAAACTTCCCGCCAAACAATCTCCAACCCGATAACTCCATACAATACCAAAGGTCGTCTGAAACTTCTTCAGACGACCTTTCCTTAATTCTCAAACCCGACCAATCAAATACTCGACCAATGCCGGCACACCTTCTGCCGCGCGTTTCGGAATCACTTCGACATCCGCGCCCACACCTTGCGGGTTCGGATCGACCAGATAGCGTTCCGCATCGGGCGGCGCGTAATGAATCAGCGAAGCTGCCGGATAAACCTGCATTGACGTGCCGACAATCATGACCACATCCGCATTGCGCATTTCCTCGACCGCCGCGTCAAACATCGGCACTTGTTCGCCGAAAAAAACACGATATGCGGGCGCATCGGATTGCCTTGGCTGTCGCGCACATCCTCGGTCTGCTCGCCGGTAAATTCGATGATTTCGTCTTCATCGACGGTACTGCGCAGTTTGTTCAGCTCGCCGTGCAGGTGCAATACTTTGCTGCTGCCTGCCTTCTCGTGCAGCGCGTCCACATTCTGCGTGATGATGTGCATATCGTAATATTGCGCCAGCTTGACCAACGCCAGATGCGCGGCGTTCGGCTCGGCGGCGTTTGCCTGAAGCCTGCGCTGGTTGTAAAAATCAATCACGAGCTTGGGATTGTTCGCCAAGGCTTCGGGCGTGCAGACATCTGTAACCCCTATGCCCTTCCCACAAACCGCCCGCATCGCGAAAAAGTCAGCAACCCGCTGTCGGCGCTGATTCCCGCGCCGGTCAGGACAACGCATTTTTTTCATTGTTCGGACTCCTTATGCCGTCTGAAACCAATATTGCCAAACGGCTCAATCGTCCGGATGGAAACGCGCGGCTGCACGCTCTTTGGCGGCGGTTTCCTTGTCTTTCAATTTCGTTCCCAGACCAAGGCGTTTTTTTCATATTCCGATTGCGGCGTATCGTCATCCCTGCATACCGAACGCGCTAGCGTTGACCCAAAAGCGCGAGAAGCGAAACGACAAAGGCGCAAAAACCTATGATGTACCAAAACATTTGTTTTTCCTGTATTTTTTTGATGTGCAACAATGAAGGGCGCGGTAATCGGCAATGAAACGGCAGATTGGAAAGGAGTAAATTCAAATAAGAAATACCTGCCGCGGCAATCACGGTACAAATATTTTTCTATTTGAAGCCACTGTCAAACAGTCAAACTGCCTACCTGCCGCCTTTCATATAGCGGTTTGTAAAGATATGAAATGTATCACAAAGCCGATTTGATATAAATTCTCCCGCCTGATTCTTTCATTCGTTTACCTATTATCGGTTTAAAAGCCAAAAGGTCGTCTGAAAAGTTTTCATAACTTTTCAGACGACCTTTATCTATCCTAAAAACAAAAACCCTTATTGATCCACAAACGCGCGCTCAATCAGGTAGTCGCCGCGTACGCCGGTTTTTCGGGGATACGGTCAGGCCGAAATCGTCCAGAACTTTGCAGGTGTCTTTCAACATGGCCGGGCTGCCGCAGAGCATGGCGCGGTCGTCTTGCGGGTTGATTTTGGGCAGACCGATGTCTTCAAACAGTTTGCCGCTAACCATCAGGTCGGTCAGGCGGCCGTGGTGTTCGTAGTCTTCGCGGGAAACGATGGGGTAGTAAATCAGTTTTTCTTTAACCAAGTCGCCGAGGTATTCGTGTTCGGGCAATTCTTTGGTGAAGCGGTCGTAGTACGCCAAATCTTTTTTTGTAACGCACGCCGTGTACGAGGATGATTTTTTTCAAATTGCTCGTAAATTTCGGGGTCTTTGGTGATGCTCAAGAAGGGGCGATACCGGTACCGGTGCTCAACAGGTAAAGGTGTTTGCCGGGATTCAGGTCGCCGGCAACCAAAGTTCCGGTCGGTTTTTTTGCTGATTAACACGTCGTCGCCGACTTTAAGGTGTTGCAGGCGGCTGGTCAGAGGGCCGTCTTGGACTTTAATGCTGAAAAAAATTCGAGGTGTTCTTCCCAGTTGGCGGAGGCGACGCTGTATGCGCGCATCAGCGGCTTGCCGTCCACCATCAATCCGACCATGACGAATTGGCCGTTTTCGAAGCGCAACGATTCGTCGCGGGTGCAGGTAAAGGTGAAATACGCATCCGTCCAGTGGTGTACGGACAATACTTTTTTTGGGTATTGAATGCTGCCATTTGAGTTTCCTGTCGGTAAATCCGTCTGAACACGCGGGTCGGGCGGATGATGGTTTTTAAAAAGGGTTTTTCAGACGACCTGTCTCGCCTGTGAATAGATAATGTCGAATTAGAGCAAACGCGCAATTTTTAAACGAAAAATATTTATCATCACAATGCTTGCTGTCTCGTAGAGGTCGTCTGAAAACTTTTTCAGACGACCTCTCGGACAACGCCTTACTTGTCTAAGATTTCGCGAATGATTTCTTTAACGGCGGCTGCATTGTTCGGCGCGACTCGGACGCGCTGCGGCAATTTTTCCAAGCCTTCCAGCGCGGCGGGGCGCGGAATGGCGACATCGCCGACGGCTTCGCGTATGGTCGCATCGAATTTTGCCGCCAACGCAGTTTCCAAACAAACAACCGTCTCCCCTTCTTCGCGCACTTCGCGGGCGACTTTTACGCCGTCGGCAGTGTGCGGGTCGATGAGTTCTTTGTCTTGTTCGTAAACCTGCTTGATGGTGGCGAGGCGGTCGGCGTGGGTAGATTTGCCGGAAGTAAAGCCATATTTGCCGCCGACTTTTTCCAAGGCAAACTGCAAATCAAAACCCTTGCCCGCCGCGACTTCTGCCCACAGCGTATTGATTTCCTGAGGATCGCGATCCATCAGGTCGAACACGAAAACGCTCGAAGTTGGACGCTTTGGAAATGTCCATAGACGGGCTGGAGGTAACATAAGTATGCTCGCTGTTGCGCGGGCGGTATGCGCCGGTTTTGAAAAAAACTCGTCCAACACATCGTTTTCATTGGTCGCAACAATCAGGCGGCGGATAGGCAAGCCCATCTGTTTGGCGATGTGTCCCGCGCAAACGTTGCCGAAGTTGCCGCTCGGCACGCAGAAGCTGACCTGCTCGTCGTTGCTTTGCGTCGCCTTGAAATAGCCCGCAAAGTAATAAACCACTTGCGCGACGATGCGTCCCCAGTTGATCGAATTGACCGTACCGATATGGTATTTTTTTCCTTGAACGCTGCATCGTTTTTGTACCGCCTTCACAATGTCCTGACAGTCGTCAAACATCCCCTTCACGGCAATATTGTGAATATTCTCGTCTTGCAGGCTGTACATCTGCGCACGTTGGAACGCGCTCATTTTGCCGTCGGGCGACAGCATAAATACATTCACGCCCTTTTTACCGCGCAAGGCATATTCCGCAGCCGAACCCGTATCGCCGCTGGTCGCGCCCAAGATATTGAGTTCCCTGCCCTTTTTGTTCAACACATATTCAAACGCGTTGCCCAAAAACTGCATCGCCATATCCTTGAACGCCAGCGTCGGGCCGTTGGACAAGGCTTGGATTTTTGATGCCGTCGGACAAAGTACGCACAGGCGTGATTTCCTTAGTGCCGAACGCCGCTTCCGTATAAGTACGGTTCACAATATCGCGCAAATCGTCCGCCGGAATATCCGTTACAAACAGGCTCATCACCTCAAACGCCAGCTCCGGATAGCTCAAACCGCGCCACTTGTCCAAAGTCTCGCGGCTGACCTGCGGATAATGTTCCGGTAGCATCAAACCGCCATCGGGCGCAAGCCCCATCAACAAAACCTCACTAAACGGTTTTATGCGCCGTCTCGCCGCGCGTACTGATATATTTCATGATTTCTTCTCTATAAAAACAAAAAAATTGCCGATCAAAATAAGAAACCCGCCTGCGAACCATTCCGCAAGCCGCCCTATTCCGACCTTAATCCACTATAAACTTTCAGACGACCCCGATACACAGAGGTCGTCTGAAAAACATCATCTATACAAACGCTTGAAACAAGCATTGACGGTTTTCACCGTTACCGACGCAATCGCCCGATCGCGCGAAGAAGGATTCAAAACATCCATCAACTCTTGCGCGGACACCTGATTCGGCGCCTCCTCGCTCGCGCAGCCGCAGATTTTGTCTTCCCACTCGCGCTGCTTGTCCGCACTCATCGTCAGCGCGACCAAACGCCACTCATTGCGCTTGTTCAACTCCGAACGGCATTGATGATCGACCGCCATCTTCACCACGCTGCCGCCAATCCCCGTACCGCCGCCCAAACCGCCGAACGCCGAGTCAGAATCATAAGCGCAACCACCCAACAACGCCGCCACAGAAGCAACGGCAACCATCTTTTTTTCATATTCATAGCCATCCCTTGCCGCAAGGTCGTCTGAAACGCCCCGCAAAGTCTTTAAACAAACGCGTATTATACCGTAAGCGGTGTGAGATGGGGGATTGGGGAAAGTCGGGTATAATTTCGATATTTATTTAAAAAAATGGGGCATTTTTAAACATGAATCATTTTAAGAAAAACAAACAGAAACAACTTAGATCACTATTACTTCTAAAAATCTTCAGAAGAGAAGGAAAAAGCAAGATTTATCGATTATTTAGAAATAACTGGTAAATTTTTTGCAGCTTTGGCTGTGCTTGGATTAATACTTGGAAGCTTTTTAACTCATCGCTATTTAAATTTTTATAGGACAGCCCAGTATTTTTCCCAGAAACAATGGCTTCTTCATCCAGCTTGACTGTTGTCTTATTTGTTTTTGCTTTAATTCTCTTAATTTTTGTTTTCCCATTTCTATCCCCATACTTACTAATATCCATTTCAAAAGAATTAAAAGCAGAAGGAATTAAAGTCAAAAAAATTTATTCCCATCTTTATTTGCTTCAACCTTAAGCCTTCCGATAATAGTAACATGCGCAATTTTTATTGATTCAATTGAGAAATATATATCATTAACATCAATAGTAGAGTTTTTGCTTTGTGTTTACAATATTCTCGCCATATTTTTATTTACATCATACAAGATAAAGTCAATTTCTCTCTCAATACGAAGTTCCGTATTAATTACAATAAAATCATTACATGCTTGAATTTCGATAAAAATTTTTTTACAGCCTTACTCTATACAATATACTCAACCTATTTAATAATTATATGTTTTTTTGCCTTCATCCCATTACTATTTTTGTTTCATTATTTATTACCTTTATTATTTTATAATAAATTTTAGTATTATAAAGAATAAAATTATTTTTTTATTATACCATATTTAAAATTATTACCAGCACTATTCCAAACATTGCTGATATGTTTATCAATGTTTCTCTATCCAATATTTTTTTATAATTTTTTTGCATCGAACTGGCTTCCGGATGGTTATATTCAATATATCTTTTTTTGTATTTTTTTATATTTCCTCACACTTCTTAATATTTACGCCGTAGCCAATGAAGTAAATTCAAAAACAAAAAAATAATATACATACTTACACCCCTCCGGTTATATTGGCAATAACCTCATTCTTTGCAGCTTCGCTTCTTTCTAATAACTTTGCAACGCATATGCTTTATCCAACTCGTTTTGTAGAAGTTCCCAAAAATTCTTCATGGTACCTATTACACAATAACTTCCAACATAACAACGGCACCCAAGAAATTAACGGGGTCGATAAAAATGATTTATTTAAGTTAAAACAAAATTTCAAATGTTCCATCCTTTCAGAAAAGGAAAAAGGAGAAAAAGGCATTATCTGTTCTTCGATTCCCGAACAGCGTAACAACGCTTTATATGGCTACATGGCTTGGAATCTGGGTGACACCAAAGTTTTCTGCCCACCAACTACTGACAATACCAAAGGAGAAAAAAAGAAGCTGATAAATTAGCCAATGAATGTGTCGTCATCAGCGGAAAATCCTTGCAAATATTGAATGAAAAAAATACATCGATATTATGCCCAAAGAGCGTTAATCCTCCTTTCAGACGACCTGCTATAATCCACGTCGTCTGAAAACCCTCTTTCACGGAAACCGCCATGTCCGACCTCTTCACCCGCCAACCCGATGCGCCGCTTGCCGAACGCCTGCGCCCGCATACGCTTGATGATGTTATCGGGCAGCAGCATTTAATCGGCGAAGGCAAACCGCTGCGTGTGGCGGTGGAAGGCGGGAAGCCGCATTCTATGTTGCTGTGGGGGCCGCCGGGCGTGGGCAAGACGACGTTGGCGCGGATTTTTGGCGCAGAGTTTCAATGCCCAGTTTCTGCCTGTTTCTGCCGTATTTTTCCGGCGTGAAAGACATACGCGAGGCAATCGATAAAGCCGAAATTGCTTTACAGCAAGGACGCGCGACGATTTTTGTTTGTCGATGAAGTCCACCGCTTCAACAAGGCGCAGCAGGACGCGTTTTTGCCCCATGTCGAAAGTGGTTTGCTGACCTTTATCGGCGCGACTACGGAAAACCCGTCGTTTGAAGTCAATCCCGCGCTGTTGAGCCGCGCGCAGGTGTATGTTTTGCAATCCTTGTCTTCAGACGACCTCAAAAAGCTGATTGCCAAAGTATTGGCATTGCCCGAATACCGGGATTTCACGATTGAAGCCGATGCGCAGGAGCTGCTCGTCAATACCGCCGACGGCGATGCGCGCAGATTGTTGAATTTATTGGAGCAACTTTTACGCGCCGCCGACACACGTCGTCTGAAAACCCTGACCGCCGAATTTCTCGCCGACAGCCTCGGCGCGCAAATCCGCCGTTTCGACAAAGGCGGCGAGAGTTTCTACAACCAAATCTCCGCCCTGCATAAATCAGTACGCGGTTCGCATCCGAATGCCGCGCTGTATTGGTTCTGCCGTATGCTCGACGGCGGCACCGACCCGCGCTACCTTGCCCGCCGCATCGTGCGCATGGCGTGGGAGGACATCGGGCTTGCCGACCCGCGCGCCTTCCAAATCGCCAATGATGCCGCCGCCACCTTTGAACGCTTAGGCTCGCCCGAAGGCGAACTCGCGCTGGCGCAAGCCGTGTTGTACCTTGCCGCCGCCGCGAAATCCAACGCGGGCTACAAGGCATACAACCAAATGCGCCGCTTCGTCAAAGAAAACGCCAGCGACGAAGTGCCCGTCCACCTGCGCAACGCCCCGACCAAGTTGATGAAAGAATTGGGCTACGGACGCGAATACCGCTACGCCCACGACGAACCGAACGCCTACGCCGCCGGCGAAAGCTATATGCCCGACGGCTTGGACGAACCGGATTTCTACCAACCCGTCCCGCGCGGGCTGGAAATCAAAATCGGCGAAAAGCTGGAATGGTTGAAATCGCTGGATGAGGAAGCGTTGGATAAGCAGAAGTAAATGGCGTCTCGCATTTCAGACGACCTGTTCCACAACGACGGTCAAATGCTTGTATCGTCAAGCTAATTTGGCTACAATCCGATTTTTCCTTTTTTTCTTGCTGAATAATCGAACACAGAAAAAAATCGCGGCTGCTGAACCCGATTTCCGAAACGAAGTTAGAAAGCAGATAATGGACAATTTAGACCACAGTCGCAGCCGTGCATGGCGGCGGCATCAAGCAAAAACGACCCAGCCATCGCGTACACAGCAAAAACCCTTCTGAGGGTAAGCTCGAGAAAAAAAGTGGGATTTGATGTATTTCCGCAGGAATAAAGTCAAACGCGCGCAAAAAAACTGGGCTTTGTTTACCCCTTCAGGCAGCATGAATTTGAAGCCGAATGGTTTGATTAACTTAAAACACATTTCGACTCAATCGAGATGATTTTCACAAGGCGGATATTTCTCCGCCTTTTTTTAATTTCTATGAACGCACTTTTTTTATTTGCAGCCGCAACCAATGGCGCAGCCCCACTGCTGAAGCGGTATTCCGACGCTATCCGAACGTACAGACCCGTTCCGCAGGCACAAGCCCCTAACGCACGGCACACCGTTTCCATCAACGACATCGCATGGTCGGATAAGATTTTTTTGTGATGGAACAAAAGCATAAAAACCGCCTGTCGGCGCAGTTTCCCCGCGCTTTGCAGCATAAGGAAATCATTGTTTTGGACATTCCTGACGATTACCGCTATATGGACGAAGAATTGATCGAGATATTGAAGGAAAGCGTCGAGCCGTATTTGTCTGACAGCTAGCATATAAGGCTCTGAATAAAAGAAGGTAAAGGGCATAAATAAGGTTTCAGACGACCCCAAAGGTCGTCTGAAAATCCAATCATCGAAAAGAAAAACCGGATTCCCATCAAAGGAATCCGGTTTATTTTATTCCAAACTTAGAAATTCATTCTGACGCCTACGCGGACGGAGCGGCCCGGCAGCGGTGCGATATATTTCAACATGGAGTTTTGCGGACGTGCGGTGCGGTTGGCAAGGTTGCGCGCATCGACAAACCATTCGGATGTTACCTTGCCGTGTTTGAGCGTATGACTCAAATACGCATCCCATATGGTATAGCCGCCCAACACAGGCTCTTTGTAGTTGGCAGCCATATGGCCGGTATGTTTGGCAGGACGGTAGCGCGTCAGGCTGCTGCCCACTTGCCAGCCGCCTTTGTTCCATGTCAAACCTGCTCCGTAGCGGGAAACAGGCATATTGGGCATGTAATAGCCGTTGTTGCGGACGCGGCTGCCGTGTTCTAAGGAAGTGTTGCGCTCGTCGTCCAAATCGGCGCGGTTGTGTACGAAATCGCCGAAAAGTCGTGCTTCCAATGTGCCGTATTTGTTCAGGTCAAACCACTGATTCAATTCCAACTCTAAACCGTGAAGTTGGGTATTGCCGGCGCGCCAATATTTGGTTGGAAGGCGTTGACCGCCATCGTGTGCCGCATCGACCAAGAAAGCATAATCTTTGAATTGGGTTCTGTACCAGCTTGCGCGAAGCCGTCCGTCTTTCCAACCGAATTCGCTGTTAAATTCCCAAGTTCTGGCGGTTTCAGGACGGAGGACATCGACCGCCCAGTGTGATTCGGCAGCCATCAGGGCATAGTGATCGCCGCCTGCGTACAACTCATTGACTTCAGGAGCGCGTTGCGAACGGCTGTATCGTGCGCCCAGCTTCCAGAAGTCAAATAAATCCACGCCTATACCGGCATGATAATGGTTCAAGCTGTATTTCAGACGACCCCGCTCTTCCAAACCTTTGACTGTCGAGCTGTTGCGTCCAGGTTTGTAATCGCCGATATCGACCGAGTGGCGAACCTGTCCGTGCCGCCAGCCCAACGAAGCATCCCAGTTTTTTTCCACTTGAAGTTTTCCAACGCGAAAATACCGTATTCTTTGCTGTCGGTATCAGGCAGATAGGCGTAGTTTCCGGTACGTTTGCCGTTGATACCGGAAGATTCCGTGCTGCGCTGTTTCCAATCCGCGCCCAGCGTACCTTTCAGCCAAGAGTCAACTTTGTGGTTAAACTCCAAACGGCTCTGGAAGGTTTTGCTGTCCAGCGTTTGCATTTTTGGTATCGCCTAAATATTCTGAGGTAGGCGTTTGCGTATAAGCAGCTTGGAACTTGATGTTCTCTATCCACTGAGCCAACGGACGGTACATGGCCTCAGCCTGCCAACGGGTTTGCTGGGCGCGCACGGAGGCATACTCGCGTCCGGTTTTTGTTAGAAGAGCCGCCATGATGATTGTGTCCGGATGAAGCAAAATTGTAATAGCCGAATCCGGCAATGCCTGATTTGCTTAAGAAGCGGCTGACAGACAAACCGACATAGCTGCGCTCGCCGATATGGCTCAAACCGAAAGCAAAGTTCTGATTGCTCAAGTGGCTGTTTTTTTAGACGACCTTTTTCAACAGGCATATCATCCTTCATGGCATTGACGACCTTAATCCTGCGATCTTTGCTGCCGTCGTAAAGCGGATTCTCTACCCAATCGCCCCAAGATAGCTTATTCACTTTGTACAGCTCAGACTCGTCAGGCTCCGACCCATCGTTATAGCGTTTCCACTGGGCGATAAAAAGCCGGAATATCTTTCGCGACATAACGGAAATGGCCTTTATTTAAAGTCTCGCTAATGTCCGGAGTAACCTGACATGCCCACATCAGACGCGAGCTGTAAATATTAGAAGGATCGTAACAGGCTGCCGGCTTGGAATCGCCGGGGATGCGGTAATCATCCGAATGGGTGTCCGCGCCCGACAAATGCCAAGCCACATTGCCTACCTTACCGTTTAATTTGAACGCGGCGACGCGCGGCGTATTGTAACCGCCGCTCACTTCCACTTTGCCGCCCACGTCTTTTTTTCAGGCAGTTGGCTCGCAATCACGCCTGTATCGACATCGACCGCACCGCCAATCGCATTACCGCCATACAGTACAGAAGCCGATGATTTCAAAATGGTAATTTTTTCCGCCATAAACGGATTGACCATCAACGGCAAATCAGGGCTTAAAGAAGAAGCGTCCGAAATACCCAATCCATTTTCACTGACATACACGCGCGAACCGCTCAAACTGCGGATTTGCGGCACGCCCGTATTCGGACCGTAAGCGTTGTTTTGAACGCCGGAGACTTGTTCCACAGTCTGTCCGAGCGATACGGCGCGCTTCGTCTTCAGATCATTCGTGGTCAAGACTTCACCGTTTTTCAGGTAGTCTTTTGCCCCAGGCTGCAAACGCCAGTTGTTAGAAGGTGCTTTTCCACTGACTTTAACTTCAGGCAAATCCACCTGTTGAACATCATCCGCAAACACTTGTCCTGAAAAAACAGCCAAAACAGCACACAACATTTTATTTTTATTGAAAAAGATATTTTGTTTCACCGTTCATCCTTTTTTTAGATAACACATCACGAAAGGCGATATGATATATCATTTTCTTTACCTAGAATGCGGATAACTTTATCTTTCTTTATGAACTTTGATTTTTTTGTCAATAGTTACAAAGAATGGTAAAAAAATTCTATTAAGTACACATAAAGAATTAATTATATAGTGGATTAAATTTAAATCAGGACAAGGCGACGAAGCCGCAGACAGTACAGATAGTACGGCAAGGCGAGGTAACGCCGTCCTGGTTTAAAAGTTAATCCACTATAAGAATAAAAGAGGTCGTCTGAAAACGTTTGTTTTCAGACGACCTCTTTTTATACACCCTTGATTCGGATTTCAAGTGCAACACTAGGGTACCAGTGGTTGGAACAGATTTAAGAATAAAACACTTGGCGTTTCGTAGCCAAGTGTTTTTTTCTCGGCCGGTGGTTCAACTCATCTTGAACCCTGCGTATCTCCCGATTGCTGATGTTTCGAAATCGGTTTGTTTGGGGAAATATTGCCGGATGAGTCCATTGGTGTTCTCATTCAGCCCTTTCTCCCAAGAATGGTAAGGGCGGCAAAAAAATAGGTTTCCGCCTTCAATGCTTTGGCTATTTTTGGTGTGTTGGTAGAACTCTTTGCCGTTATCCATGGTGATGGTGTGGACTCTGGCTTTATATGCCTTTAATACCCTAATGGCCGCCCGGGCAGTGTCTTCGGCTTTTTAAGTTCTTTAATTTGCAGATGATGGTGTAGCGGGTAGTGCGTTCGACCAAGGTCAATAACGCGCTTTTTCTGATTTTTTTGCCGACGATGGTGTCGGCCTCCCAATCGCCGATGCGGGTTTTCCGGTCGACGATAGCAGGTCGGTTTTCTATGCCGACGCGGTCGGGCACTTTGCCTCTGGTCCATGTGCTGCCGTAGCGTTTGCGGTAGGGTTTGCTGCATATTCTGAGATGTTGCCACAAAGTGCCGCCGTTGCTTTTGTCTTGGCGGAGGTAGCGGTAAACGGTGCTGTGATGGAGTGTGATCCCGTGGTGTTTATGCAGGTAGGCGCATACTTGTTCGGGACTGAGTTTGCGGCGGATAAGGGTGTCGATGTGTTGAACCAGCTGCGAATCGAGCTTATAGGGTTTTTCGCCGGTGCTTTTTTTGGTCAGCCGGCTTTGCTTCTGTGCTTTATCGGCGCTGTATTGCTGTCCTTGGATGCAGTGCCGCTTGATTTCTCGGCTGATGGTGCTTTTGTGGCGGTTAAGTTGTTTGGCGATTTCGGCGATGGTGCAGTGGCGGGACAGGTATTGGATATGGTATCGTTCGTCTTGGGTCAGTTGTGTGTAGCTCATGGCAATCTTTCTTGCAGGAAAGGCCGTATGCTACCGCATACTGGCCTTTTTCTGTTATGGAAAGTTGCACTTCAAATGCGAATCCGCCACCCCCCTTATTTCCGCATCTCAACCAACATCCGACACACGCCCAATCCTGCCGCTGCCAAGATTGCGGCAGCAAAGCCGATGTTGGAAATGCCCGCCCACACGGTAACGTAATGTCCCAAAAAGCGCGCCGCCGCCGATGCCGACGTTGTAGAGGCCTGAGTAAATCGAGTTGGCTACATCCGTCGCATCCGAGGCAAAGTCCAATACTTTGGAGACCATGCCGAGGCTCAAGACGACGATGGCGATACCCCAGACAAACACCAGCGCGTAAACGGCTATCGGGTAAGCGGCAAGGGGCAGCAGGCAGAGCGTTGAAGCCATAATGACGGATACCGAGGTCATCAGGAATGCGCGCTGGTGTTTGGCAAACCATTTGCCGAACAGATACGACGCGGCAAACCCCGCCAGCCCGTACAGGCTCAAGACGATGGTCACTTGTTCGGGCGCGAAGCCGCCGGCTTGCAGGACGAAGGGTTCGATATAGCTGTATGCCGTAAAGTGGGCGGTAATCAGGAGAACGGTCAGCGCGTAGAGCAGCATGAGGGTTTTTTTGCGCTTGAGCAATCCGGGCAGGCTTTTTGAGCGAACCTGTGTTTACGCTGGGCAGCAGCGGCAGGTTTTTCGCCAATATGCCCATGACTGCCGCCGCGCAAAGTCCGATAAGCAAAAAGCTGAACTGCCAGCTTGAATGTTGCCCGATAACACGCCCCAGCGGGATGCCCGCCACCATCGCCATGACCGTCCCCGTACTGAGCAGCCCCAAAGCCTGATTGCCTTTACCCTGCGGCGCGACACGTACCGCCAGCGAGGCGGTAATCGACCAAAAACACGGCGTGCGTCAGGGCGATGCCGATACGGCTGACGAGCAAGATTTCGAAACTTCGGGCGAAATAGGAAACGATGTGGCTGAGGGTAAAGAACGCGAAGAGGATGAGCAGCAGCTTTCGGCGTTCGATGTTTTTCGTTACCAGCATCAGCGGCAGTGACAGCAGCGCGACAATCCACGCATACACGGTAATCATGATGCCGACTTCGGTCGGCGGCATATTGAAGGTCGCACCGATGTCGCTCAATAGGGCAATCGGGATATATTCGGTGGTGTTGAAAATGAATGCGCCGACCGCCAGGGCGATGACGCTTAACCATTGCTTGTTTGTGTTTGCTGACATTGGGGTTTCCCTTTTTATATTTGTCTTCAAGATTTTATCGAATCTGTAATTATACTACTTTCAGACGACCTTCCTACTGCGACGACACAAATTTCCACCCTAGACGCTCCCGCATCATCGGCATACAATCTTTGCATGAACACCAAACGCCCCAAGCTCTCCCGTTTTGCCCACATTTACGGCATGAACGGGCAATTCATCCTGTTGGAACAGCATTCCGAGTGGATGCCGGTCAACGATGCCGACTACGACAATGCGCCCGCCTTGCCGGAGGGGTTCGTGTTTGCGGATGAAGCGTTCTATACGACCGACGGCAGCGTGCCGCCGCTTGTCCTGCCCGACAACATCAAAATCTTCAACGAAGAAGCGCGCAAACTCGAACGCCGCAGGCTCGATGCGCTGGCTTTGGAGGAGTTGGGCAAAAACCTCGCCGCCGCCCAAGCCGAGACCGACCTCGAAGCCCTGCTCGAAAAAATCGAATTTCATTTGAAACAAGACAATCTGTTCAAATAAAACTTTTCAGACGACCCTCCAAGCAGCAAAGGGGTCGTCTGAAAGATAAAAATCGTTGACAATCCAAACCGATTTGGTACATTGTTCAACACTTATCAATCCCCGTTTCCCAACCGACAAAGGAGTCGAGAAGATGTTTTCAAAAAGCGTCAACCCTAGCCCAATATGATCCGGAGCTGGCAGCCGCCATTGCCCAAGAAGACCAACGCCAGCAAGACCACGTCGAACTGATTGCTTCCGAAAAACTACGTCAGTTGCGCCGTGATGGAGGCACAAGGTTCGCAATTGACCAACAAATACGCCGAAGGCTACCCCGGCAAACGCTACTACGGCGGCTGCGAATACGTCGATATCGTCGAACAGCTGGCAATCGACCGCGTCAAAGAACTCTTCGGTGCAGAATACGCCAACGTCCAACCCCATTCCGGCTCCCAAGCCAACCAAGCCGTGTACGCCTCCGTCCTCAAACCCGGCGACACCATCCTAGGCATGAGCCTCGCCCACGGCGGACACCTGACCCACGGCGCCAGCGTCAACATTTCCGGCAAACTCTACAACGCCATTACCTACGGCTTGGATGAAAACGAAGTCCTCGATTACGCCGAAGTCGAACGTCTCGCGCTCGAACACAAACCCAAAATGATCGTTGCCGGCGCATCTGCCTACGCCCTGCAAATCGACTGGGCGAAATTCCGCGAAATCGCCGACAAAGTCGGTGCCTACCTCTTTGTCGATATGGCGCACTACGCAGGTCTGATTGCCGGCGGCGAATACCCCAACCCCGTCCCATTCTGCGACTTCGTGACCACCACCACCCACAAAACCCTGCGCGGCCCGCGCGGCGGCGTGATTTTGTGCCGCGACAACACGCATGAAAAAGCGTTGAACTCTTCCATCTTCCCAAGCCTGCAAGGCGGCCCGCTGATGCACGTCATCGCCGCCAAAGCCGTTGCGTTCAAAGAAGCCCTGCAACCCGAGTTCAAACAATACGCGAAACAGGTGAAAATCAACGCCGCAGCGATGGCGGAAGAATTGGTCAAACGCGGTTTGCGCATCGTTTCCGGCCGCACCGAAAGCCACGTTTTCCTCGTTGACCCTACAACCGATGAAAATCACCGGCAAAGCCGCCGAAGCCGCATTGGGCAAAGCAAACATCACTGTCAACAAAAAAACGCCATCCCCAACGACCCGGAAAAAAACCGTTCGTTACCTCCGGCATCCGCATCGGCTCCGCCGCCATGACCACGCGCGGATTTAACGAAGCCGACGCCCGAGTCCTCGCCAACCTCGTTGCCGACGTTTTGGCAAATCCTGAAGACGAAGCGAATCTGGCAAACGTCCGCAAGCAAATCACCGCACTTTGCGACAAATACCCCGTTTACGGCGCATAATCCGCTTGCCCGTTTAAGCATTGTGTAAAACGGAAAGGTCGTCTGAAAATCCTGAAAAAGGGTTTTCAGACGACCTTAATTTCTCATTTCAGACTACAATACCGAATTAAATTCTCTCATCAACCCGACGAACTCTGTCTCATCATAAAAGCAAGGAATACCCATGCACACCGAAGCCGTTTTTAACCGTATTGAAAAAAACCTGCAAAACCAAATCTGCGCCGCGCTTGAGCAAGAAGACGGCGGGGCGGTGTTTGCGCGTGAAGAATGGACGGGCAAATTGGGCGTAGGCGAAACCCGCGTGTTGAAAAAAACGGCGCGGTATTCGAGCAGGCGGGCGTGAACTTTTCGCACGTGAAAGGCGACAAAATGCCCGCTTCGGCGACGGCGCACCGCCCTGAACTGGCGGGCGCGGCGTTTGAAGCGATGGGTGTGTCGCTGGTGATTCATCCGAAAAATCCGTATGTGCCGACCAGCCATGCGAACGTGCGCTTTTTATCGCGTATCCGGAAGGCGGCGAGCCTGTGTGGTGGTTCGGCGGCGGCTTTGATTTGACGCCGTTTTATCCGTTTGAAGAAGATATTTTTGCATTGGCACACGGTGGCGCGGGACGTGTGCGCGCCGTTTGGGGAAGCGGTTTATCCCGAGTTCAAAAAATGGTGCGACGAGTATTTTTACCTGAAACACCGCGGCGAAACGCGCGGCGTGGGCGGTTTGTTTTTTTCGACGATTTGAACCGTTGGGATTTCGACATATGTCTGAATTTCATCAAGGCAGTCGGCGAAGGCTATATTGAGGCGTATCTGCCGATTGTGGCGAAACGCAAAAACACGCCATACGGCGAACGCGAGCGCGATTTCCAGCTTTACCGGCGCGGGCGTTATGTAGAATTTAATTTGGTTTGGGACAGGGGCACGCTGTTCGGCCTGCAAAGCGGCGGACGCACGGAAAGCATTTTTGATGTCCATGCCGCCTTTGGTGCGCTTCGAGTATCAATACGCGCCGGAAGAAGGTTCGCCCGAAGCGCGGCTGAACGAGTTTCTCACCGCCCGCGACTGGCTCTCGGAGATGAAATAATGGCGGATAAACAAAAGCCCGATGCCCATCCTTCGGACAAATTCATCCTTGCCATGATTGTCATGGCGGTGTTCCTGGTGATCATCATCGGCGGCGGATTTATCGCCGTAGAATATTTTAAGGCGCATCCCGAAGTGTTTGAATTGAAGCCGCCTGCAAAATAGTTTAGGAAGAAGGACAAAAGGTCGTCTGAAACTTTTCAGACGACCTTTTTCAGCTTTAAACCCCTTGTTTACAAAACAGCCAAAGCCGCGTCGTAATCAGGCTCGTTGGCGATTTCGGCAACCAGTTCGCTGTGCAGGACTTTGTCGTTTTCGTCCAAAACCACAACGGCACGCGCAGTCAGACCGCGCAACGGGCTGTCGGTCAGGGCGACGCCGTAATCGGCGGCAAAGCTGCTGCGGAATGTAGACAAGTTCACAACATTGTCCAAACCTTCCGCACCGCAGAAACGCGCTTGGGCAAACGGCAAATCGGCTGAAATGCACAGCACAACCGCGTTGTCCAAAGAAGACGCGCGTTGGTTAAATGTACGCACGGATTGGGCGCACACGCCGGTGTCGACGCTCGGGAAAAATGTTCAATACTTTGCGTTTGCCCGCAAAAATCCGCCAAAGTTTTTGTCGGACAGGTCGGCAGCGGTCAGGTTGAATGCAGGCGCGGTTTGACCGACAGCGGGCAGGTCGCCGGAAGTATGGACAGGGTTGTCGTGGAAGGTAATTTGAGCCATAAGGGTTTCCTTTTTTTAGGTTGACGAAAAAAATATTGACGAGGATAGAAGGTTTTTTTATCTATTTGCCAAGCGATACATAATTAAAGGCGATATGCTCAAAACAGGTCGTCTAAAATTTTCAGACGACCTTTGTCATGCCCGTTCACACCCATAGCCAAGCCCAAACGCTGCGCCCTTCGCCTTGCAGCAACACCAGCGTGCGGCAGGCGGAGGCTGTGTTCATACATTCCAACCCGATGCCGTGTGCGGCAAGTTCGGCGGCGATTTTTCGGATGGAGGAACTGCTGCTTCTCTCCTGTGCCGATGATGATGACTTCGGGCAAATCATCTAAATCTGAGGTCGTCTGAAACAGGTCGGCGACAGTCAGTTCGGACGGCGTTTGCACGTTCATTGCTTCGATTTTGCCGTTGCGCCAGATGATGGGGGCGGTGTAGGTTTTGCCGCCCGCTTCAATTGCGCCCGCCCGATAAGCGGTCAGGCTTAGGGTTTCATCGGTTTTGTTTTCTTCAATCAGCATTTTCTTCCGTTTCCTTCTCGGCTTGAGACATCTCTTTCAAACAGGCTTGCCGCCCTTTCGCCGCGTTCCGTAAAAAAAGGTGCAAAAATCAGGCAATTTCAGGTAGGATGGGCGACTTTAGCCTGCGCCTTCCGCCCTTGCAAAATCAGCATTATATCAATCTGCGGCGGCGGTGCGTTTCGGGCTTTCTGAATTTCTGTTTTTTTACTTTTTTTGATTTAAGAGAATCGGCTCACAAGGAGGCACAATGAAGCCAGTAAACATCGGTCTTTTAGGTTTAGGTACGGTCGGCGGCGGTACGGCTGCCGTGTTGCAGGACAATGCGGCGGAAATCAGCCGCCGTTTGGGACGCGAAGTGCGCATCAGTGCCGTATGCGACTTGAGCGAAGAAAAAAAGCCCGCCAAACCCTGTCCGTCCGCAGCCTTCGTCAAAGACCCGTTCGAACTGGTCGCGCGTGAAGACGTCGATGTCGTCGTCGAATTGTTCGGCGGTACCGGCATCGCCAAAGATGCGGTATTGAAAGCCATTGAAAAACGGCAAACACATCGTTACCGCCAACAAAAACTGCTCGCCGAATACGGCAACGAAATCTTCCCGTTGGCAGAAGAAAAAAACGTCATGGTGCAATTTGAAGCGGCAGTAGCGGGCGGCATCCCGATTATCAAAGCCCTGCGCGAAGGCCTCGCCGCCAACCGCATCCGCAGCATCGCCGGCATCATCAACGGCACCAGCAACTTCATCCTCTCCGAAATGCGCGAAAAAAAGGCAGCGCGTTTGCCGACGTATTGAAAGAAGCACAAGCATTGGGCTACGCCGAAGCCGATCCGACCTTCGACATCGAAGGCAACGACGCAGGCCACAAAATTACCATCATGAGCGCGCTGGCATTCGGTACGCCGATGAACTTCCCCGCCTGCTACCTCGAAGGCATCAGCAAACTCGACAGCCGCGACATCAAATACGCCGAAGAACTCGGCTATCGCATCAAACTTCTAGGCATTACCCGCAAAACCGACAAAGGCATCGAATTGCGCGTCCATCCGACCCTGATTCCCGAAAGCCGCCTCTTGGCAAACGTCAACGGCGTGATGAACGCCGTGCGCGTCAACGCCGATATGGTCGGCGAAACCTTATATTACGGCGCGGGCGCGGGCGCATTGCCGACCGCTTCCGCCGTGGTTGCCGACATCATCGACATCGCACGCCTGATTGAAGCGAATACCGACCACCGCGTACCGCATCTGGCGTTCCAACCCGCCCAAGTCCAAGCGCAAACCATCCTGCCTATGGACGAAATCACCAGCAGCTACTACCTGCGCGTCCAAGCCAAAGACGAACCGGGTACGCTGGGGCAAATCGCCGCGCTTTTGGCAAAAGAAAACGTGTCCATCGAAGCCTTAATCCAAAAAGGCGTCATCGACCAAACCACCGCCGAAATCGTGATTCTGACCCACAGCACGGTCGAGAAAAAAACATCAAGCGCGCCATCGAAGCCATCGAAGCATTAAGCTGCGTGGAAAAACCAATCACCATGATCCGCATGGAAAGCCTGCATGACTGAACCGAAAAACGAAATGTCCGCCGAAGAGCAAGCCGCGGCGCGTAAAAAGGCAAAAAGCCAAAATCCGCACCATCCGCATTTGGGCGTGGGTCATTTTTGCGCTGCTCGCCGCCACCGCCCTGCTCTCCCAATGCGCCATGTCCAAACCGCAGGCAAAGCAGAACATCTTTGAGTCTTGCGTGAAAAAAACATCCCCTTTGCCGAAAAATGGCAAAACGATTTGAAAGAAAGGGGCTTGGATTCAAACAACAGCAAACTCGCCACCGATTACTGCACCTGTATGTGGGACAAGCCTTTTGGACAAACTTTCCGAAGAGCAAATCCGTTCATTGGGCAAACTCAGCCCTCAAGAGCAGCTCGACCTGCTCGGCGGCGCGCAAGCGTTTGAAGATCGCGACAAGCAGTGTGTGACAGGTTTGAAGGCGGAATAATCCGGTTTTTAACATAGCAAAAAGGTCGTCTGAAAAAAACTCCGTTTGGTGTTTTCAGACGACCTTTTCTCATATAGGCAGGCATCACTCCGCCCCTTCACGGTATAATCAGCCCATATCACTTCACAACAAGGAACACACAAGATGGATTGGAAAGGACGCGAACAGAGTCAAAACGTAGAAGACCGACGCGGCAGCAGCGGTGGAGGCGGCGGCGGTAGAACGCCCGGCATCCTCGGCATCATCGTCGTTTTTGATCGGCGCTTATTACGGCGTCGATTTGAGCGGCTTGGTCGGCACGCCTTCCATGGGTACGGGTTCAACCCAAACCTCCCAACTCAAACCTCAAGAAGAAGCCGAACTGAACGAACTTGCCCGCGTCGTCCTCGCCGATACGGAAAAAGCTTGGGGCAGCTATTTCAAACAAATCGGACGGACCTACACCCCGACCACGCTGGTGTTATACAACGGCGGCACATCCACCGCCTGCGGCATGGGCCAATCGGCAATGGGCCCGTTTTACTGCCCGGGCGACCAAAAAGTCTATCTCGACTTAGACTTTTATAGGGATATGCAGACCAAACTCAATTCCGCCAGCGATGCCGCGTTTGCCTACGTCATCGCGCACGAAGTCGGACACCACGTCCAAAAACCTGCTCGGTATCCTGCCTAAAGTCCACAGAATGCAGCAGCAGGTCGACAAAAAAGAAGCCAATGCCCTTTCCGTCAAACTCGAATTGCAGGCGGACTGCTACGCGGGTATTTGGGGGCATTACGCCGTCAACAACAATATCTTCAAAGCCGAAGACATCACCAAAGCCATGCTGGCTGCCGAATCCGTCGGCGACGACCGCCTGCAGAAAGACGGGCAGGGCTATGTTGTTCCCGACAGCTTTATACACGGCTCGTCCGAACAGCGCATGGCATGGCTCAAACGCGGTTTGGACAGCGGCGACATCAATCAATGCAACACTTTCGGCAATTGATCGAAACCGTAGTGAATGGTTATTTGATATAACCCCCAAAGGTCGTCTGAAAGCCTTCAGACGACCTTTGCCTATGTTAGAATAAGCCCGTTTTCCATTCACAATCACAAAGGAAACCATCATGGCAAACATTGCCCGCGACATCTTCAAAGCCTACGACATCCGAGGCATTGTCGGCAAAACCCTGACCAACGAAGCCGCCTACCTTATCGGTAAAGCCATCTCCACCCGAGCCGCCGAAAAAGGCATTACCCGCATCGCACTCGGACGCGACGGACGCTTGAGCGGCCCCTGAACTGATGGAACACATCCAGCACGGCTTTACCGACAGCGGCATCGACGTCCTCAATGTCGGCATGGTCGCCACCCCCATGCTGTATTTCGCCGCCATCAACGAATGCGGCGGCAGCGGCGTGATGATTACCGGCAGCCACAACCCGCCCGATTACAACGGCTTCAAAATGATGCTCGGCGGCGATACCCTCGCAGGCGAAGCCATCCAAGAACTGCTTGCCCTGATCGAAGCCGACAAACTGACCGCTTCCGATAAAAAAGGCAGCGTAACCGAAAAAGACATTTCCGGCGAATACCACAACCACATCGTCGGCCACGTCAAACTCAAACGCCCCATGAAAATCACCATCGACGCGGGCAACGGCGTAGGCGGCGCATTCGCAGGCAAACTCTACAAAGGTTTGGGCAACGAAGTGACCGAACTTTTTCTGCGAAGTGGACGGCAATTTCCCCAACCACCATCCCGACCCTTCCAAACCGAAAAACCTGCAAGATTTGATTGCCGCACTGAAAAACAGCGACGCCGAAATCGGCTTGGCTTTTGACGGCGATGCCGACCGCTTGGGCGTCGTGACCAAAGACGGCAACATTATTTATCCCGACCGCCAGCTCATGCTGTTCGCCCAAGACGTTTTTGAGCCGCAACCCCGGCGCGAAAGTCATCTTCGACGTCAAATCCACCCGCCTGCTCGCACCGTGGATTAAAGAACACGGCGGCGAAGCCGTTATGGAAAAACCGGCCACAGCTTCATCAAGTCCACCATGAAAAAAACCGGCGCGCTGGTTGCCGGCGAAATGAGCGGACACATCTTCTTCAAAGAACGCTGGTTCGGCTTCGACGACGGCATGTACGCCGGCGCGCGCCTCTTGGAAATCCTGTCTGCCTTTGACAATCCGTCCGAAGTCCTGAACAGCCTGCCGCAAAGCATTTCCACGCCCGAACTCAACATCGACCTGCCCGAAGGCAGCAACGGCCATCAGGTTATCGACGAACTCGCCGCCAAAGCCAAATTCGAAGGCGCGACCGAAATCATCACCATCGACGGCCTGCGCGTAGAATTCCCCGACGGTTTCGGCCTGATGCGCGCCTCCAATACCACGCCGATTTTGGTGTTGCGCTTCGAGGCGGATTCCGACGAAGCCATTGAGCGGATTCAAAACCAGTTCAAAGCCGTCATCGAAAGCAATCCCGCGCTGAAATGGCCGCTGTAAACGGTTAACGCTTTTAAAAGATCAAAAGGTCGTCTGAAAACAGAAATGCAGATACTGCCAAACTGTTTTCAGACGACCTTTTGCTGTTTTTTGAATTTAATATTCCTTCCCCTAGAGACGAATTCAGTTTCATTTCAGTCATGATTTCTACTTATTACAATCGCAATTCTTCAAAAATAGTTATTTATCGTCATATCTGAAACAGTAGCTAAATCTATCAATTCTGGGTTGATTATGTAATTTGTCAAACTATCAGAAGGATTCAAATGGTAAATAGTCGTCAACAAATTAACAAAAATACCTTTTCCCCTTTTACCATTATTTTTTTCATCGACATCCGTTATAAAATAAATTTCCCTATCTTTCAGATATATGATTTGATTTCTCTTCAAATCTACCGTCCATTCCTCAATCGATTTATTCATGCGTGCATTTTTGAATATACAGTTCAAACTGATGGCCATAAGAAAAAAATCTATTCCTACTTTAATAAATAAATCATCTCCAAAAAAATTTGGATTCAAAATCAGCCCATAGCTCATCTTGAAATTTTTTTATTTACTTCTTTTATGAAATCATTAAATTCAATCATCTGATTACCTTCGACGGCAGCTTTATATAAGCTGCTTGATTAGTTGTCCGATGGACATCTGCGCTTTTGCTGCCCCTTAAAAAAATCTCAAAAGATTATAGTCGGGTCGTCTGAAAACCGATATCAACCCTCTCCCCTCTCCCAATCCAGAATATAACGAAATCGCATTAAATTAAAAACCAAGCATTCTTTCCGTTTTTTTCAGACGACCTGTTTACAGTATCGCCACTGTTTTTCAGAAAAAAATCACCATTCAACCAAACAATTAAAGCCGCGCAGGCAAACGTTCTGCCTCAAGCAGCCGTCCGTACAAAGGAACCGACATGACCCCAGCCAACCCGCTTCCCACCGAACTTTCCGCACAACTCGCCGCCCTCTCGCCTACACAGCTCGCTTGGCTTTCCGGCTACTGCTGGGCGCAAAGTCAAGGGGCGGCGGGCGGTTTGAGTGTTTCCGCAGCTCCCGCCGTTGCAGCCCCCGCGCGACGCGTGTTGGTCTTATCCGCCTCGCAAACGGGCAATGCGCGCGGCGTTGCCGAATCTTTACACGCCAAACTCAAAAACGCCGGCGTAGAAGCCGTATTGAGCAGCGCGGGTGACTTCAAAAGCAAAACCCTGCCCGATGAAGACATCGTGTTATTGGTAACATCCACGCAAGGCGAGGGCGAGCCGCCCGAAGAAGCCCTGCCGCTGTATAAATTCGTCTTCGGCAAAAAAGCCCCCGATTTGGGCAAACTCACTTTTGCCGTCTTGGGTTTGGGCGATTCTTCCTATCCTAATTTCTGCCAAGCGGGCAAAGACTTTGACGCCAAATTCGCCGAACTGGGCGCACGTCGTCTGAACGACTTGGGCATCTGCGATTTAGAGTTCCAAAGCGCCGCCGACGCGTGGATAGAAGCCGTCGTCCCACAAGTTGCCGAGCTTGCCGTGCAAACCGCCGCAGCATCCGTTGCAACACCTGCTGCCCTTCAAACCGCAGGCACTGTCTATACCAAAGACAAACCCTATACCGCCACCCTGTCCGTCCGCCAAAAAATCACGTCCCGCTCTGCCGAGAAAGACGTGGAGCACATCGAAATCGACCTGTCCGGTTCCGGGCTGCACTATCAGGCAGGCGACGCATTGGGCGTACTCCCGCTCAACGCTCCCGCTTTGGTTCAAGAAATCCTCGATTTGCACCAATTAAGCGGCGAAGAAAAAAATCCGCCTTTCAGACGACCTCGAAACCGACATCCGCACCGCCCCTGACCGAGTCCGCCGACATCACACAAAACACGCCGGCGCTCGTGCAGCAATATGCCGAGTTGTCCGGCAGCGAAGAACTCAAAACCACAGCCGCCGACAAAGCCCGATTGGACGCCTACCTCGCCGCCACCCCGCCCGTCGGCGTCTTCGCCGCCCACCCCCATCCGCTGGACGCGCAAACCCTGTTCCAACTGTTCCGCCCCCAAACCCCGCGCCTTTACTCCATCGCCTCCGCGCAAGACGAAGTCGGCGAAGAAGTCCACCTGACCGTCGGCGTCGTCCGCTTCGAACACCACGGCAACACCTACACCGGCGCAGCGTCAGGCTATCTGGGCGAACGCCTTGAAGAAGGCGGAGAAGTACGCGTCTTCGTCGAACCCAACCCCAACTTCCGCCTGCCCGCCGACGGCAACACCCCCGTCATCATGATAGGCGCAGGCACAGGCATCGCCCCCTTCCGCGCCTTCATGCAGCAACGCGACGCCAACGGCGACAATGGCAAAAACTGGCTCATCTTCGGCAACCAACGCCTCGCCGACGACTTCCTCTACCAGCTCGAATGGAGCGATTACCGCAAAGACGGCATCCTCACCCGCGCCGACTTGGCATGGAGCAGACAAGGCGAACACAAAGTCTATGTCCAACACAAAATCGCCGAACACGCCGCCGAAGTTTGGAACTGGCTGCAACAAGGCGCACACCTCTACGTCTGCGGCGACGCCACCCGCATGGCACGCGACGTAGAAACCGCCCTGATCGACGTCATCGAAACCCAAGGCAAACTCAGCCGTGACGATGCCGAAGACTATCTCAACGAAATGCGCGAAGACAAACGCTACCAACGCGACGTCTATTGATACCGCCCCCAAACAAAAGGTCGTCTGAAAAAGCCCAAATCGGGTTTTCAGACGACTTTTTACCAAATCTTATTCGACGGTTTCAGGTAGCGTCCGTCATCAAACGTATTAATCCACTGCGGCCTTAACGCAATAAAAATAGCAGCGGTAATACCGCTTAAAAACGCCTCCGCCCATGCAATGAGGAAAAACACGGGAAATGCCATACTCCACAATGCCGTTTCAGGAAAAGCCCGCACCCTGTCCAATATGCCGACCAAAACACCCCCGGTCAGCAGCATACCCGCTGCGGATGCTAAAAAACCATTGACAAAAATGAAGATAAAAATATTGGCGGGAAGCCGGTTGACCCAGGCGCGCGACAGCAAATTGACCGCCAGCGCAGGCAGAAACAACGCAAGCGCATTGACCGGATAAGCCTGCCAATCTGAGCCAAATATCCAAACATAGGGCAAATACAGCAACGCACAGACCCAAAATGCCAGCGGGACACCGAGCATCAAGGCAATCAGGTTGACCGCCAAAAGATGGTAACTCATCCCCGCAAGCTGCCCGCCGTCAGGGGTGGCATTCAAGCTCCAGACCGACGCCAAAATAATCCCTGCCAATGCGGCAGCCGAGCCATGTTTTTCGAAAATCACGATAAGCCTTCGGTGCGGATAATGCCAACAATAAAACCAACACGCACCACGCAGCGGCCAAAAATCAAACCCGAAAACCATCCCGTTTGGAAAAGCATATATCCTCAATGTTTTAAAAAAAGCGTTTCAGACGACCTGATTATAGTGGATTCGCACTAACCGAAAGGAAACAAAGCCTTGTCGGTTTTGTTTCATCCTGAAAAGCGTTAGAATAACGGACTTTGCTTTTTTTGACTCGGGAAAAATTTCAATATGTTGTGGAGCGTGCTGATTATTATTTTATTGCTTGCCATCGGCATCGTGTTTTTACTGCACAAAAAAACAAGAACAAGATTGGGAACGCGAGCTGGTCCGTCTGAAACGCGGCAGGGATTTTTGACGAAAATCCGGACGCAGCGTACGAACTTACGGAAGAAGCAAAAACCGCAGGCAACAAAACCATCGCCCGCCTGCGTCTTTTGGCTGCGCAACACGACTACAAGAAACGTACGCAAACGCTTTCAGACGACTCCTCTTTCTCTCAAGCTCGCTGGCGGAGGCTATGGGCACATTCCAAGTTTCCCCTTCCGTACAAGAAGATGCGGCAGATTCATCGCCCGCATACGAAACGTCGTCTGAAACCGATTTCGAGCCGGAATACCTCCACGAGCCTGAATTTCCCCAAACACCCGACATCCCCCCCAAAAAAGTCCGTCCAAATGCCCACAAACCTGAGCAATATCCGGAAATCGTACCGTTCGAAACGTCCGATACGCCGGAATATACGCCCAGCTTGGTAACAGGCGGTGCCTTCGAAGAGATTACTTTGGAAGAAGCCACCCGCTCGCTGACTGAAGCTGCCGTCCAAGAATGGGAAGAGCATCAAACCGCCAAACAAAACCCCGTTGCCATCACTACTGAAAGCGAACCGGAAATCCGTTTGGTACGGACATCAGTTACACCGATGAAAGGTTTGGAAGTCATTGATTTCAACGACCCTGTCTTACGCCGTACGCGCGAACGCGTCAAATCTTATGTGGATAGCATCCATCTGGAAAAAAAGCCGGCCGTCCCCATATCGAAACGGCACAAACCGCTTTGCGTACTGCCGAACGTGAATCCATCCCCTCTACGGCCAACTATTACGGTCAAAAAGACGAAATCAACGTCATCGACATCCAAAACAATCTCGCCATGCGCCGTGCCGCTCGCGACAAACTTGCCGCAGCCGTTGCCCCTGTGCGCGGATACCAGCCTCAAATTATTGAAGATGAAGATATTTTTTTGCCAATCTGAAACTGCCTGCAAACCGCCGCCGCACACTCAAGCACTCCGAAGCTGCCGCAGAAAAAAATAACCCGTCGTCAACTGTCTAAACAAGAAGCGAAAGTGTTGAACAATCAACGGCGAAACCCACCTCATCCTTTACAGCAAGAAGCCAAGCTCCTGTTCTCAGCCGAAAAGCGGCGGTTCCCGCCAAACTGTCCCGCGCCGTTCGTGAAAACACTTTTATTTCCCGGCCGCCCGCTCCTGACGCAACCGTCATCGAACCGCCTCCCGTACCACCCGTACCGGCACCTGCGGTCGATATTCCGAAACCGCCCAAATTCGATTTACCCGAAAACAAAATCGACATTCCCGAACCACCCGTGTTCCGTAATCATCCGTCCGTTTCCGTATTTGAGTCGGAAGTTAACGCACACATCAGCAACAATCCGGAAATCTCTATACATGATTACCTGATTCGCGAATCGGCAAGCGACACAATTAAGGACGTTGATTCCGAAACAGACAACGATACCGCGGATGTATTCGGACGCGACCTGCCACACGAGCAAACGTCGTCTGAAAACATTGAAACCAATGAAACACCGTGGTTTGACGGCGACGATGATTGGGACGCGGCTTCAGACGACCTCACCGCCCCGCAGACGAACAGCATCCATCTGCCGACTACCGCCCTGCTCCTCCCGCCCCAATTCGACCCGGCCGCCACGCAGACCGAAGAAGAATTGTTAAACAACAGCATCACCATCGAAGAGAAACTGGCAGAATTTAAGGTCAAAGTCAAAGTCGTGGATTCCTATTCCGGTCCGGTGATTACGCGTTACGAAATCGAACCTGATGTCGGCGTGCGCGGCAATTCGGTTATAAACCTTGAAAAAAAGACCTTGCCCGTTCGCTCGGTGTTGCCTCTATCCGCGTCGTCGAAACCATACCCGGCAAAACCTGCATGGGCTTGGAGCTGCCGAACCCGAAACGCCAAATGATACGCCTGAGCGAAATCTTCAATTCGCCCGCGTTTGCCGAATCCAAATCCAAGCTGACGCTCGCGCTCGGTCAGGACATTACCGGTCAGCCCGTCGTTACCGACTTGGGCAAAGCACCGCATTTGTTGGTTGCCGGTACAACCGGTTCGGGTAAATCGGTCGGCGTTAATGCCATGATTTTTATCTATGCTCTTCAAAGCAACGCCTGAAGACGTGCGCATGATTATGATTGACCCGAAAAATGCTGGAATTGAGCATTTACGAAGGCATTCCGCACCTGCTCGCGCCTGTCGTTACCGATATGAAGCTGGCGGCCAATGCGCTCAACTGGTGCGTCAACGAAATGGAAAAAAACGCTATCGTCTGATGAGCCATGTAGGCGTTCGCAACCTTGCTGGCTTCAATCAAAAAAATCATGGAAGCTGCCACACAAGGCATGAAAATTGCCAACCCGTTCAGCCTGACGCCCTGACGATCCTGAACCTTTGGAAAAAAACTGCCGTTTATCGTAGTCGTGGTTGACGAGTTCGCCGATTTGATGATGACCGCAGGCAAGAAAATCGAAGAACTGATTGCCCGCCTTGCCCAAAAAGCCCGCGCAGCAGGCATCCATTTGATTCTTGCCACACAACGCCCCAGCGTCGATGTCATCACAGGTCTGATTAAAGCCAACATCCCGACACGCATCGCCTTCCAAGTATCCAGCAAAATCGACAGCCGTACGATTCTCGACCAAATGGGCGCGGAAAACCTGCTCGGACAAGGCGATATGCTGTTCCTGCCGCCTGGTACAGGTTATCCGCAACGCGTCCACGGCGCATTCGCTTCAGACGACGAAGTACACCGCGTAGTCGAATATTTGAAACAATTCGGCGAACCCGATTACATCGACGATATTCTGATGAGCGGCACAACCGACGATCTGCCGGGTATCAGCCGCAGCAGCGACAGCGAAGTTGATCCGATGTATGACGATGCCGTCTCTGTCGTTCTGAAAACGCGCAAAGCCAGCATTTCCGGCATTCAGCGTCAATTACGCATCGGCTACAACCGCGCCGCCCGCCTGATTGACCAAATGGAAGCAGACGGCATCGTTTCGCCTGCCGAAACCAACGGCAACCGTACCGTTTTGGCGCAAAAAAAGCAGCGAACATTTGGACTAAAGCCACACCAGAGCAGGGAAAAAAAGCCGATTGCCGTTGCAGTTTCCCCTGATTTTGGTACAATACCGCCATTCGTTCTTACACAGACAAGCCGCCGAGATTTAGGCGGCTTGTATTTTTATTTTCATTTTTTTGCGGATTATATTTACCGCATATTTACCAAGCAAAAAGCAGCCCAAACGCTTTTTGCGGAGAAGACAAACCATGCAAAAAAATTCCATTGACCGTACGCGGCGCAGAATTGCTCAAACAAGAATTGCAACGCCTCAAAAGCGTCGCCCGCCCCGAAATCATCGAAGCCATCGCCGAAGCCCGTTCGCACGGCGACTTGTCCGAAAACGCAGAATACGAAGCTGCCAAAGAAAAAAACAAGGCTTTTATCGAAGGACGAATTTCCGAGTTGGAACACAAATTGTCCATGGCGCACATCATCAATCCCGCTGAAATCCACGCAGAAGGCAAAAATCGTCTTCGGCACGACCGTAACGCTGGAAGATTTGGAAACCGAAGAACACGTTACCTATCAAATCGTCGGCGAAGACGAAGCAGACATCAAAGAAGGCAAAAATCTACGTCGGCTCCCCCATTGCCCGAGCCCTAATCGGCAAAGAGGAAGGCGATGTCGCTGAAGTACAAGCCCCTGGTGGTGTACGCGAATACGACATTATTTCGGTTCAATATATCTGATTGCCCTGAATATTATTAATATAAAAGGTCGTCTGAAAATCAAGGAAAAATGGTTTTCAGACGACCTTTTCAGCATTCTCCCTAATTGCTGCTTAAAAGGAAAGATAAATCAAAGTTCCGACACAAGACAACTCAACTTCATATTCCTATCCCTACTTTTTCATCCGTATTCAGCAAAAAAGGTCGTCTGAAATCTTTCAGACGACCTTTTATCAATCAAAATCGGCTCAACGATTATTCAGGCGCTTTTTCTTCGCGCGCAGGAGCTTCGGTCAATGCTTTGATAGACAGACGCACGCGACCGCGGTCGTCCACTTCAATGCTTTCACATTCACAACCTGACCGACTTGCAGATAGTCGCTGACGTTGCGTACGCGCTCGTGGGCGATTTGGCTGATGTGTACCAAACCGTCTTTGCCCGGCATCACGCTGACGATGGCACCAACGTTGTTGTCGAGGATTTTAACCACAGTACCTTCGTACACTTTGCCCACTTCCACTTCGGCAGTGATTTCTTCGATGCGTTTTTTCGCAGCGTCGCCGGCTTCTTGAGTGGTTGCGGCAATAGTGATGGTGCCGTCTTCCGCGATATTGATTTCAGTACCGGTTTCAGCGGTAATCGCACGGATGGTTTCACCGCCTTTGCCAATGACTTCACGGATTTTTGTCTTGGTTGATTTTTCATGGTAAACAGGCGCGGAGCGTGAGCAGACAGCTCTTGCGGACCTGCCACGGCGGCTTTCATCTGTTCCAAGATGTGCAGACGCGCGTCTTTGGCTTTGCGCCAAAGCAATCTGCATGATTTCTTTGGTAATGCCTTGGATTTTGATGTCCATTTGCAGCGCGGTTACGCCTTCGGTCGTACCGGCAACTTTAAAGTCCATATCGCCCAAGTGATCCTCATCACCCAAGATGTCGGTCAACACGGCGAATTTGTTGTTGTCCAAAAATCAGACCCATTGCGATACCGGCAACGTGTGCTTTCAAAGGCACACCGGCAGACAGCAAGCTCAAACAGCCGCCGCAGACGGAAGCCATAGAAGACGAACCGTTGGACTCGGTAATCTCGGAAACAACACGCATGGTGTAGCTGAATTCTTCAGGGGACGGCAATACGGCAACCAGTGCGCGTTTTGCCAAGCGGCCATGTCCGATTTCGCGGCGTTTCGGCGCGCCGACGCGACCCACTTCGCCGGTAGAATACGGCGGGAAGTTGTAATGCAGCATAAAGCGGTCGGTGTATTCGCCGGAGAGTGCGTCAATAATTTGCTCGTCGCGCGAAGTACCCAAAGTCGCTACGGCAAGGGCTTGGGTTTCGCCACGGGTAAACAGAGCAGAACCATGTGTACGCGGCAGTACGCCGGTTTGGATGTTCAACGGACGGACGGTGCGGGTATCGCGACCGTCGATACGCGGCTGACCTTCCAAAATTTGGGTGCGGACAACGTCGGCTTCCAAATGTTTGAAAATACCCTTGATTTCGTTGGCAGCCAAAGTATCGGTTTCTTCGGTAATCAGCGCATCTTTTACTGCATTCCAAGCCTCGTCCAATTTAGCGGAACGCGCTTGTTTTTTTGACGGATTTTTGAACGCTTCTTTAATTGCTTCGCCTGCGATTTCGCGCACTTTGGCAACCAATTCTTCATTGGTTTCAGGTGCTTTCCAATCCCATACTTCAGGATTTACTTCATCGGCGAACTCGTTGATGGCGTTAATCGCTACCTGCATTTGGTCGTGGCCGTAAACTACGGCACCCAACATCACGTCTTCAGGCAGGATTTTAGCTTCGGATTCCACCATCAAAACGGCTTTGGATGTACCCGCAACCACCAAGTCCAGCTTAGATTTAGCCAATTCGGCTTTGGTCGGGTTCAATACGTACACACCGTTTACATAACCTACGCGTGCGGCACCAATCGGACCGGCAAACGGTACGCCGCTCAACACCAGCGCAGCGGATGCGCCGAGCATGGCAGGAATGTCGGAATCAATTTCAGGGTCAACGGAAACTACCATCGCAACGATTTGGATGTCGTGGTAGAAACCTTCTGGGAACAGCGGGCGGATAGGACGGTCGATCAAACGGCTGGTTAGGATTTCTTTTTTTCGCTTTGTTTGCCTTCGCGCTTAAAAGAAACCGCCAGGGATTTTACCTGCGGCGTAAGTACGTTCAAGGTAATCAACAGTCAGAGGGAAGAAGTCTTGACCTTCTTTGACTTCTTTATTGGTGGTAACAGCAACCAAAAACAACTGTGTCGCCCATCGATACTTTAACAGCCGCGGCGGCTTGGCGCGCAATTTCGCCGGTTTCCAAAGTAACGGTGTGATTGCCATATTGGAAGGTTTTAACGTGTTTATCGAACATTTCGTTCCTTTTCAGAATGCCGCACGCTAAAACACTAATAATGCACACTAAAAGTGAGAATGTGCATAGTTAGGGTTTCAGGTGTGCGGCGGTTGGTAAAAACTATAATTTTTTTCAGACGACTTCAAACGATCAATCCAAACGCGCATTATAATAGCAAATGTAAATAAATCCAAGCATTCATGACAGCGAAAGGTCGTCTGAAACATACTTCTGTGTTTCAGACGACCTTTTATCAAATTTATGATTCGTTGGTTAAAAAGATTTAATGCTTCCCGATATTTATCAACTGTTTTCTGAATAACATCGCTAGGGACGTCCGGTGCCGGAGCTTTTTTTGTTCCAACCGCTTTGCTCCAACCAATCCCGAACAAATTGCTTGTCAAAAGACGGCGGATTAGTGCCGACTTGATATTGGTCAGCCGGCCAAAAGCGGCTGGAATCGGGCGTCAGTACTTCATCCATCAAGGTTAATGTACCGTTTTCATCCAGCCCGAATTCAAATTTGGTATCGCATATGATGATACCGCGTGATTTTTGCATATTCTGCAGCTTCCGTATAAAGCTGAATGGCTTTAGCGCGCACTTCAGCTGCCAGCTCTTTACCGATAATGCGTTCGCATTCTTCAAAACTGATGTTTTCATCATGATCACCGACGGCAGCCTTGGTGGACGGGGTAAAAATCACTTCCGGAAGCTGCTGCGCTTCTTTCATCCCTTCGGGAAGTTTGATGCCGCAGACAGAACCGTTTTTTTGGTAATCTTTCCACCCGCTGCCCGCCAAATAACCGCGCACAA
Source organism: uncultured Neisseria sp. (assembly GCA_916438535.1). Classification (GTDB taxonomy): domain Bacteria; phylum Pseudomonadota; class Gammaproteobacteria; order Burkholderiales; family Neisseriaceae; genus Neisseria. Next base: position 367,278 of record CAKAEP010000002.1, read on the forward strand.
TCGCCTCTACTTTGACAGGAATCAGTTTTTTTGGCGACAACCGCGCGTTTCTCGATGGCTTTGGCTTCATGTTCAGGCAACACGTCATAAACCGTATCGCCGGTAAAATGATTGGGCATGATATGCGCCAGTTTTTTTGAAACCAGAAATTGGAAATCTGCGTCAGAATTTCTCCTTTACCCGGAATCGGATTGTCTAAAAATCACGTCAAATGCAGACAATCGGTCGGATGCGACCATCAACATGCGCTTGCTGTCGATTTCGTATAAATCTCGCACTTTTCCGGAGTAAATCTTTTTTTCAAGCTGATTTCGGACATTTCAGGTTTCTCCCTTCGCTGACTCGGTTTAAACAGGATTCCGTTATTTTATCCGAATTTGGATTTTTGGGTCAGATTGTTTACAAAATAGGTCGTCTGAAAACGTTTTGCACGGATGCAGACGCTTTCAGACGACCTTATCAATCCTAAGTATTGCTAATCAGAGATTAGATGCTAGGCACTTGGGTTTGTTGTTGGATGCTGTTTACAGCTGACAGAGAGTAGTAATCGCCATGACCGGTTACTTCGTAAGTACTGCCATCGGCAAACTTGAAGTTTTCGATCTTATGGTTGTTACCGGAGAACCAGTCGTCAATGGTAACAGTGTCACCGCCGCCGACAGATACGGTCAGGCTGTTGCCTGTTTTGCTCAACAACACGTCGGAAGCAGAAATACCTTTGCCGAATTGCAGGGTATCGTTACCGCTTTCGTCTTGGATGGTGTCACGACCGTAACCTTTATCGAAGAAGTAGGTATCGTCGCCGGTACCGCCGATCAGGACATCGTTGCCGATGCCGCCGTCGAGGTAGTCGTTACCGTCTTTACCAACCAGACAGTCGTCGCCTGCCAAGCCGTACAGGTGGTTGTTGCCGGAGTTGCCGTTGATGTCGTTGTTCAGAGCGTTACCAGTACCGTTGAGGTTGCCGGAACCTTGCAAGAACAGGTGTTCAACGTTGTCGGTCAGGGTGTAGTCGATTACTGTACGGACAGTATCAATACCGCCGTTTAAATTACCATATTCGATAACTTCGTCGCCTTTGTGATCAACAAAGTAAACGTCATTACCATCACCACCGCGCATGATGTCAGCGTCGGCACCACCGTTCAAGTAGTCGTTACCGTCACCGCCTTGCAGGTAGTCTTTACCGCCTTGACCGTACAGAGAGTCGCCGTTGTTACCGCCTTGCAAAGTGTCGTTGCCGTCACCGCCGTAAATCACGTCGGCACCGTCGCCGCCATAAATCACGTCTTCACCACTAGTACCGTAAATGGTATCTTTCTTATCAGTACCTACGGTATTGGTCAGGCCATTTTTATCTTTTGGTCGAACCATCAACATGGATAATGTTGCCCGGATTTTTTTGTCGTCATGTCCGTAGGTATTTTTGTTGGTTTTTGATCATCAACACAATCTTTGCAGTCTTTATCGTTGGGTTTAGGCTGCGGTTTGGGCTGCGGTTGAGGTTTAGGCTGCGGCTGCGGCTGCGGCTGCGGCTGCGGCTGCGGTTGAGGTTTAGGCTGCGGCTGAGGTTGTGGCTGCGGCTTAGGTTGGGGTTGTGGGTGTGGTTGAGGCTGTGGTTTTGGTTCAACCGGTGGGCAGTAAGGATCAACATGCTTTGGAGGAACCGGTTTTGGAGCTGGTTTAGGGTAATAAGGTTTACCCGGATTGCATTTGAAATCAATAATAATGCATTTGTACACGGGTTTCGGCGGAGGGCAGTAGGCGCCATGACCGAATTTGCCGTGAGGCATTTTGAAGCCGTGTGAAGAACCGTAGTTATGGAAACCGCCTTTGTAACCGAAACCGCCATGGCTAGGAGGGCAGTAAGGATTGTAGGGTTTAGCCGGAGGGCAGTATGAGTTGAAGTGGGCTTTAGAAGAATAGCCGCCATAATGATAAGTCATGATAAATCACTCCCAGAATATATGTAATTAGAAGCATAGGCCTTTTTGTCAAAAAAAGCAAACTGATCAAACTGCCTACACTGTTATTCTAGTGATATTTCATGATTAACTGTTTTTTTCAATTCGCTAACGGTTGAAATTTCAGACGAATGGAAACATTTTTTTAAAGCAATCAAATTTAAATTGACACTTTATTCTAATGATAATTCCTTTTTTTAAAAAAACAAGATATTGATTATTTTGTCGAAATAATATTATTTATTTCAACGTACTATTTATTGTTTTTTTCCACAACAGAGATTCCTTTTTTTCCCTCTTCAAACAAAAATTTTTTCATCATCCGTCTTATCTTACCACCAAATATTAGCGAGACATTGCAACGATCGTTCCTTACCCCGTTCAAATTTTTCCGATAAACATAAGTTCAAAACGGTGAAGGCGTAAAATGCTGTTAAGAGCTGATGTTTGCTCTATAATGATGTCCATCTTGCCGAAACAATATTCATTAAGGAGATATACCATGAGGACTCTGCTGACAGGCTCTAAAGGACAACTCGCACACTGCTTCCGAGACCGACTTCCTGATAATTGGGAGCTGATTGCTACTGACTCCTCTTCCTTGGATATTACAGATGCTGATGCTGTACGCAATATGGTTCAAAGCTTTCAACCCGATGCAATTGTCAATGCCGCTGCCTATACCGCTGTCGATCGCGCAGAAACAAACGTTCCTGCAGCATTTGCCGTTAACGCCGCAGCCGTTCACAACCTTGCCGATGCGGCACGTTCTGTTCATGCCCGATTTATCCATGTATCGACCGATTACGTTTTCGACGGGACAAGCAAAACGCCCTATCGTGAACATGACTACACCAATCCGCAAAGCGTATATGGCCGCACTAAAGCCACCGGCGAACTACTCGCGCTTGCCGCTAATCCGGAAAGCACAATTATCCGTACCTCTTGGCTATTTAGCGAATACGGCAATAATTTTGTTAAAACCATGCTGCGCTTGGCAAAAGAACGAGACAGCCTTTCCGTTGTCAACGATCAAATCGGATGCCCGACCTATGCGGGGGATTTGGCGCAAGCCATCATTACCCTTTTGCAACACCCATCGCCTTCTAGAGGGATCTACCACTTCGGCGGCAACAAATCTGTTACTTGGTATGAATTCAGTCAAACTATCTTTCAAACAGCACTAAAACATGACAATAATTTCAAAATGCCGCAATTAACACCCATCACCACTGATCAATATCCTCTTCCTGCACCACGTCCCGAGTACAGTATTATGGATTGTCGAAAAAAATCGAAAACGATTACGGCATCAAACCCTCTGACTGGCAAAAAGCTTTAAACGACATCATCGGTAAATTGGACTAATCTTTACTGAAAAGCCCCTGTTATCAGGGGCTTTTTTATATAAACGTCAAGCCTTACGAAACAGGTATTTAACTTTACACAATTCATCTTTTTAGTTTAAATAAAAAAAACAGCTATCATTATAATCTAACATCTCACAATATATTGAATAAGCGATAAAAAGCCCAATAAACAATCAACGACAGGATTATTAAACGGTAAATTTATGATTTTATTTATCTTTCGTTTCGGGATAATCCTTTAAATCACAGAAAGGAAAAATAATGCCACATCGCAGACGACTGGCTATTTACCAAGCCGCAAAACGCGCCTCCTTCACCAGAAAACCGGTTGCTCCGACTACACCCGTAGCCGGTTAAACAAAACAGAGGGGATGATGCTTACCCCTCATGATATTTCAAAGGTTGTCTGAAATAAAAATCAGGCAGCCTTTTTATTCATATAGCGGTAGCGTAAGAACAAAATCCTGAAATTCTTTGAAAATTTTTCAGACGAGCTGTTTTCAATTTATCGAAACCAACTTATCAAAACAGAAATACTTTCAGCCGTTATACCCCATCACATTTTTGTTTCCAAAAAGGTTTTTCAATTTTTTTCCCCATCCAAAAACCAATGGCAAAATTTCTGTTTCGCCATCAAGCAAAAACAGGGACAAGTTCATTATATTTTTTTCCTCCAAGACAGGATCTTCATCAACATCAAGAATTTCCAGCTCAAAGCCAAATCTTTCTTGATATGGTTTAAGCTGTTCGCGCATTTTGTGGCAGAGGCTGCAATATTCGCGAAACATCAACGTCAGTTTCATAATAGACTCTTTACTGTAAACGGAAATCGAGATTGTAAGGTATAGCCGATTAACTTCAAAACGGCAGTTCGGCATATACTGTTTTTATTTTTAGAGTAGATGCAAAAGGTCGTCTGAAACCAAAGATTTTGGTTTCAGACGACCTTGTTTGAATTCTATGAAATTAAGACTGAACATTAATACCAGCGGTAATGGTAGTTTGGGCATTGTTGATATTCAGAAACGAAGCAGCCAATTCGCTGCAACACCCACAGCAAGTAGCTACTCCTAATTGAGCCTGCAAATCGCTCATCGTACTTGCGCCGGCGGCGATGGTTTCTTTGATTTCGTGGTCGGTAATGGCGTTGCAGATGCAGACAAACATAATGTGCTCCGTGTTTTCTTTCGCTCAGTATTGATAGTGTGTTTTATTCTTAAACATGAATATAAATAAAAAAACTGTTTGCATTGCAAGGTTTACCTCTTGGTTTATCTTGGTAATTTTCTATTGAAATATATATTTCGATTGATATTTTATAAATTAACTCATTTTGAATGTTTAATGCCATATCAACAAAAAGGTCGTCTGAAAACGAAATTTCCGTTTTCAGGCGACCTTTTTCAATAGAATCGTTTAATTCCGCGAATGGTGTTCGTCAACGATGTTTTTTTCAAGCGGATGTTGGCGACGTGGGTGTAGATTTGGGTGGTGTTGATGTTGGCGTGTCCGAGCATGAGTTGTACGGCACGCAAATCGACGCCGTGGTTGACGAGGTGGGTGGCGAAGGCGTGGCGCAGGCCGTGCGGGCTGAGCGAAGTGATGCCGGCGGCGTCCGCATAATTTTTTTGACAATCATCCACGCGAGTTGGCGGGAGATGCCGCTGCGTTTTTTTGGCTGACGAAGACTTCGTCGCAGATTTTTGTTTTTTGAGCAGCAGCGGGCGCGATTCGGCGCAATAGCGTTCGACCCAGTAAACGGCTTCTTCGCCCATAGGCACGATACGCAGTTTGTCGCCTTTGCCTATGGTGCGGATGCAGCCTCGGTTGAGGTCGAGGTCGCCCAGTTGGAGCTTGACGGCTTCGGTTACGCGTAAACCTGTGGCGTACATGACTTCGAGCAGGGCTTTGTCGCGCAGGCCGTGCGGCGTATGGGTATCGGGCGCGGCGAGCAGGTTTTCGATTTGCGCTTCGGTAATCAGTGTGGGCAGCTTTTGCGTCTGTTTCGGGGCTTTGAGGAAACGGGTCGGGTTGTCCGTCCGACGCTCGGTTTCTTCCAACCAGGCGTATAGGCGTTTGCAGGCGGACAGGGCGCGCGCCTGCGAGCTGTGCTTTTCGTCCGCCACATAGACGGCATCCGCCAAATCGGCGGCTTCGGCATCCAGCCAAGTATGCCCGCCCGCTTCCAAACGCACGGCGATTTTTTCCAGATCACGGCGGTAGCCTTGCAAGGTGTTATGGCTGAGACGGTCTTGCAGCCACAGCGATTCGAGCAGTTTGTCTATGAGTTCGTCGGTCGCGAGGTTTTACGGGCAGTCCTAAGATGGGGGTATCGTGGATCGAATATGAATCAGGACAAGCCAACCCTGCCCTGATTGACATCCACTATAAAAGGTCGTCTGAAAATGAAAACCTGCTTGGGCAGAGCCCGCCCTGTTCGTTTTCAGACGACCTTTTGCTGCATTACGGTTTATCGGGACAGCGTTTCCAACACTTCCTGCGCGTGTCCGGCAACTTTGACTTTGCGCCATTCGTGGATGATTTCGCCGTTTGCGTCCAATACGAATGTGCTGCGTTCAATGCCCAAAGACTCTTTTGCCGTACAGTTTTTTCAACTTGATCACGTCAAACATTTTGCACACGGTTTCGTCTTTGTCGCTCAACAATTCAAAATTGAAGCCTTGCTTGGCGCAGAAATTCTGATGCGATTTCACGCCATCACGCGAGATGCCGACGACGGTATAGCCGAGTTCTTTGAATTGCGGCAAACGGGCGTTGAAATCCAAGCCTTCGGTGGTGCAGCCGGGCGTGCTGTCTTTGGGGTAGAAATAAACAATCAACGGCAGATGTTCGGCAGAATCGAAGTCGTTGCCGCTGCTTGAGGGCAAAGTGAATCGGTATTGGATCATGATGTCTCCTTTCAGACGACCTAAGACGGAAACGTAGTAGCGGGCAAGGAAATAAAATGAATCCCCAACATAGCCGCTTCGGCGTTTCACCACAATCTTGCAAACTGCGTCAGCGTTCGCTCAAATTCAGATAATTGCGCGTTCCCTGCAAATCGTTCAGCGCATTGAGCAACAGTTGGAAATGTTCGTCATTGCCTTGCAAGTCCAACTCGTCAGCATTGACGGTCAGCAACGGGGAATTTTTGATAAAGGTGGAAAAAAACTGGCTGTATCCCTCGTGTATCCGCCCCAAATAGCCTTCGGGGAAAAAGATTGATGATGCCGTCGCCGCGTTTTTTTGCAGGCGTTTGCGGTTGCCGTCCACGGCGGTTTGCAGGTAAATCACCAAATCGGGCGCGGGATACTGCGGCAGGATTTTTTTGTTTCAAATCGGCGAAGAGCTGCTGTTCGTCTTCATTCAACACGACCGGCGTGAAAATCCGGTCTTTTTTTCCAACAGGAAATCGGCGACCACCATGCCGCCTTGTGCGTATTCGTTTTTTTGATGATGTCCACGCTTTCGGCGCGGCGCATCAGGAAAAAAAAGCTCGGTTGCCAAGCCGTGATGGGAGGCGTTGGCGTAAAACTTCATGAGGAAGGGGTTGTGTTCGGGGTTTTCCGCCAGCGACAGCGCGCTGAAATGTTCTGCAAGGCGGCGGCTCAAGGCGTTTTTTTCCCGCTGCCGATGGAGCCTTCGACGACAATATAACGGTAGTTCATGGTTTGATGAATGATTTTTGTTTTTGATATTTTTGGAAAGGTGGCATTTTTATCAGACCGACGGAGTTTGCCCAAACCTGCCGCCGTCCTTCTTGAAAGGTCGTCTGAAAAAGGAAACTGCCAAGCCATTTCCCTTTTCAGACGACCTCTTGAACCTAGTTGCTTCAAATAAAAACTTTGACACGCGATTGAAGCAAACAGGCGTTTTTTTATTTCACCGTCTTGCTTCAAACGGCTTCTTCCAACAGGCGTATCCCTTCCTCGCCCAAAGCAGCCGCCAAATCCGCCGCCCGTCCGTGTCCGCCCAAAAACAAAATCGGGCAGGATTTCAGCCAGCGGCTTCATCACAAAGCTGCGTTCGTGCGCGCGCGGATGCGGTAGGGTCAGATGCGGGTCGTTGCTGGAAATGCCGTCAAAATCGATGATGTCCAGGTCCAATGTGCGCGGGGCGTTTCGGAACGTGCGTTCCCGTCCGAAATCCGCCTCGATGCGGTTCAACACGGCAAGCAGCGAAACGCCGTCTAATGAAGTGCGGACGGAACAAACGGCGTTGACGAAATCAGGCTGATCGTCGTAGCCGACCGGCGCGGTCACATACAGCGAGGAAGTTTTTTTCGATTTGAATCTGCGGATGCGCCTCCAGCGCGGACAAGGCGGCGCGGACTTGGCGGGCAGGCTCGGCAAGGTTGCTGCCCAAGGCGATGACGGCAAAATGGGTTTGCGGCATGTTCAGACGACCTTTTTAAAACGGCAGCGTTTTGGTTTTGGCAAGATAGACAATACAGCCGACACAAGCCATTGCCAAAACATAAACGGTATAAAACTTCGGCGAACGCGGACGGGCGCGCATCATGACCATGCCCAAGCCGATGTAAACCAGCAGCAGCAGAATTTTGCTGCCGAGCCAGGGCGCGTTGAAGGGCGAAAAAGTGGGTAATCTTCATCAGCCACAAGCCGGTAAAGAGCAGCATGGTGTCGTTGAGATGGGGAAGGGCTTTCCAGATGCCCGCCAAAGGTTTGTCAGGATGCCGCCAAAGCAGGAAGAAGCGGATATTGAACACCAAAATGGTGATGGTGACGAAAATCTGATGGCTGTATTTTACAAACAGATATTGCATAGCGGTCGCACGTTATTGTTTTTGAAAGAAGCGCCTATTCTACCCCCAAACATTCATTCTTGACGTAACTTTTCAAACGCCAACAAATACGGCGGGTGGTTGCGGCGGTTGATAAAACCATAACGCAAAACGGCAAATTCATCCTGCAGCAGCTGCCGCGCCCAATCTTCGATTGCCTGCGCTTCATGCAGCCCCGCCTCATGACCCGGATACAGCACGGCAACCGCCACCCCGCCCGTTTTCAGCAGCGACAAGGCGGATGCCAACGCGCGGATACTGGTTGCCGCTTCTGTCGTACAGCTTTTTATCGCCGCCGGGCAGCCAGCCGAAATTGAATACCGCCGCGTCCAGCGGTTCGCGGATATGGGCGGCAAGATTTTTCATGTCCGTCCAATATCAATTCCGCCCTATCCGCTATGCCCGCTTCTTCCAAGCGCATTCGGGTGTTTGCCAATGCCTGCTCTTGAACGTCAAACGCCCACACTTTCCCGCCGCTGCCGACCGAACGCGCCAGCATCAGCGTATCGTTGCCGTTTCCCGCCGTACCGTCCAAAGCGCGGGCATCGGGTTTTAAGGCTTGTTTGAGAAGCGTATGTGCAAAAGGGAGGATGTTTTTCGAGCTGCATAAAATTAAAGGTCGTCTGAAAATAAAAATACCTTACCGGCCAAGCGGTAAGGTATCAGAATCGATTAATGCGTTACATACATTATTCGGCAGGTTGTTGCACGGTCTCAACTTGAACCGGGGCAGCTGCAGCGGCTTTGGGGTTTGTTCTCGTGTTGCAGGCTCACGGCACGGGCAGGAACGATCGTTGAGATGGCGTGTTTATAAACCATTTGGGTAACGGAAGTATTACGCAGCAGAACGACGTATTGGTCAAACGACTCGACTTGGCCTTGCAGTTTGATACCGTTGACCAGATAAATCGAAACCGGAACGTGCTCTTTACGCAACGCATTCAAAAAGGATCTTGTAACATTTGTCCTTTAGCTGTCATATTCTAAGCTCCATTATTATGATTTTTGAAATCGTTTTGAAAACGAACATGAGTCGGATTGTAGACCCGAACGAGAAAAAAATTACCAACTATTTTTTTCCGTAAGAATATGCAAACCTCTATCAAACAACGGGCTTTCCAACGATTTTTTTACCCGGATGTATTATACAAATCATTTTTAATACAAACGATTTTTTTACCATAGGGAGCAGGTTGGTAGATTTGGATTTTCAGACGACCTTATTATCAGATAAAAATATTTTTTTATTACAATACCTTAGCTAAAATCTTTAAGAGGATTCACCTCCAACCGCCCTACTCGTCCCGACTGCAATCTAAAAGGGCACACCTCGCGGCACGCCCCTTGTTCCGTCAGATTTATTTGCTGTGCTGTTTTTTTCACGCTGACTTTGGTTTTCTTTTTTTAAAACGGTTTTTTCTCTTCCTTGCGGCCTTCACGTTTTTTCGATGCGGTTACTCAGGCTGACGCGGCGCAGCGGTTTTTTTCTTCGGTTTGTCTTCCGCATTTTCATACGGGTTTTCCGAAACATTGTATTGAATCCGCAGCGGCGTGCCTTGCAGGTTGAAGGCTTTGCGGAAGGTCTGGGTCAGGTAGCGCGTATAGCTGTCGGAAATCGCGTACAGCGAATTGCCGTGTACCACAATCACGGGCGGGTTCATGCCGCCTTGGTGGGCATAGCGCATTTTCGGGCGTACCAAACCTGCGCGCGGCGGCTGTTGACGCTCGACGGCGCTTTGCAGGACGCGGGTTATTTTTCGGCGTCGGCATCTTAATCATGGCAGCGTTGTAGGCTGCCCTGAATGCTGTCGAACAATCCGTCAATACCGCGTTCCTTCAATGCGGAAATGAAGTGGAACTTGGCAAAATCGAGGAAATACAGTTTACGGGAAATATCGCGTTTGATCTGTTCGCGCCGCTCTTCGCTGATACCGTCCCATTTATTGACGGCAACCACCAGCGCACGTCCTGCTTCCAAAGCGAAACCGGCAATCGTGGCATCTTGGTCGGCGATGTCCTGCTGCGCGTCCAACACTAAAACGGCAACGTTTGCCGCCTCAACCGCCTGCATGGCTTTGATAACGGAGAACTTTTTCCACCGCCTCATCAACTTTGCCGCGACGGCGCACGCCTGCGGTATCGATGATGGTAAACGGCTTGCCTTCGCGTTCAAAAATCAATGTGGATGCTGTCGCGCGTCGTGCCTGCCATATCGAAGGCAATCACGCGCTCTTCGCCGAGAATGGCGTTAACCAGCGTGGATTTGCCGACATTCGGACGACCGATAACGGCAAAAAAACGGGATGTTTTACATCAGCTTCTTCGGCTTCAGGCTCAGGGAAGTTTTCTAAAATTTCTTCAATCAGGTAATACACGCCGTCGCCGTGCGCACCGGAAATAACGTGCGGCTCGCCCAATGCCAGTTCGTAAAACTCGGCGGCAAGCACGGCTCTGTTGCCGCCCTCGCCTTTGTTTACCGCCAGATAAACGGGGCGCGGACTTTGGCGCAGACGGTCGGCGATGATTTTGTCTTGCGGGGTCAAGCCGGTGCGGCCGTCCACCAAGAACACGACGGCATCGGCTTCATCGACAGCCTGCAAGGTCTGCTTCGCCATTTCGTGCAAAATCCCGCTGTCCACAACCGGCTCGAAACCGCCGGTATCGATGACGAGATAAGATTTGCTGCCGATTTTGCCGTGTCCGTAATGGCGGTCGCGGGTCAAGCCAGGCAGGTCGTGCACAAGCGCGTCTTTGGTGCGCGTCAGGCGGTTGAACAAGGTGGATTTGCCAACATTCGGGCGGCCGACAAGGGCGATGGTGGGTTTCATGATGAGGTCTTTCTGTGTCAAGTGTCGGTTCGGAATCGAACCTGCAACACGAGCAGGTGTTTTTCAAAACACGGTAGGTTAAAAAAGATAAGGGGTCGTCTGAAAATAGATTCAACAGCAACAATGGCTTGAGCTGGAATTTCCGTCCCATACAGCCATCTTTGACTTGGGGAACTTGCCTGCGCTTATCAACTACAAATATGGTATGGCGAGTTTCATCCAGCCATAGTTAATGGATTTTACGCAATGAAAAAAATCATCTTAACATCACTATGCATTTTTCTCCCTGTAAATTTCGGGATTGGCTTATTGCTCGGCGTGTATCAAACAGACCGACCACTCAAAAATCATAGTCTCATTAATTATCAGCACGCTTTTTTTATATCGTACCTATGTATTTTTCTACTCAAACGCAAAGCCAAATAATCTGCCTTTTTCAGACGACCTGTTCGGCGAATCTTGTCCCTGCATGATGCATATTCAAACAAAAGGTCGTCTGAAAATATAGTGGAACACAATTAAAACAGACAAGGCTTGCCGGAAAGATTCCGACAAGCCGCATACGTCTCTCAATTTTTCAGACGACCTTATTTTTTTGCGAATCCAGCTTCATTTGCAGCAATTCGCGTTCGATGGCGTCTTTAGGCAGCTTTTTCCAAAGCCTGCTGATAGCTTTGCGCAGCTTCTTTGGTTTTGTTTTGCGCGGCATAAACATCGCCTTTCGCTTCCAAAAAGCAGCGGCTCGAAATCGGCTTCAACTTTCGTATTCAAAGCGGCAATCGCGGCATCGTATTTTTTCTGCTGCAACAGGACGATACCCAAACGCTGCGCCGCCAATGCTTGAACCAGCGGGGCTTTTTGGTTTTTCAACACCCAGTTCAGATGACCTTCCGCCACATCGTAACGGCGGGCATCATATTCGGTCGCAGCCGCCATCAGCGTCGCTTGCGCGGCGGCAATGGAGTCCGGGTAATTTTGCTGGAGGTTGGTCAAATCGGCATTCACTTCGGCTTGCGAGGCTTTTGCCTGCATTTTATCGACGATTTTCGCCAATACTTCGGCAGCTTCCTGACTTTGCGAGGCTTTATGGCTCTTATACATGGTATAGCCCAAATAGCCCAATGCCGCCGCGATCAGCAGGGCAAACAGCCATCGGCCGGTACTTTTCCAAAAGTATTTAAAATTGTCTAATTCTTGTTGTTCTTCGAGATGGGCTGCCATTTATGCGTTCTTCCATTGTTGTAAAGTGTGGATTAAATCGTCGGCGGCGACGGTTTGCTGACCGTGTGCGCCGTTCATGTCTTTAAGCGTAACCGTACCGTTCGCCAATTCGTCTTGCGCAACAATCAGGGCAAAGCGCGCGCCGCTGTTGTCGGCTTTTTTCATTTGCGCTTTCAGGCTTTGATAGCCGGAATGCTGCATCACGTTGAAACCTTGTGCGCGTAAGGCTTGCGCGTATTTCATCACTTGCAAATCCGCGCCCTCGCCCTGATGCATGGCGTACACGTCAGGCGCGGCATTGACTTCCAGCGAACCGTATTCGCTAACCAGCAGCAGCAGCCGCTCGATGCCCATTGCAAAGCCGATAGACGGAGCGGGCTTGCCGCCGAGTTCTTCAATCAAACCGTCGTAACGGCCGCCGCCGCACACCGTCGCCTGCGCGCCGAGTTTGTCGGTCGTCCATTCAAAAAAACGGTTTGGTTGTAATAATCCAAGCCGCGCACCAGCCGCGGATTTTTCAACATATTGAATGCCCAAGCCTTCCAGCATGGCTTTGAAACGGCTGTAATGATTGCGCGATTCCTCGCCCAGATAATCAGTCAAATGCGGCGCGGCATTGCAGATTTCCTGCAAATCGGGATTTTTAGAATCCAAAACGCGCAACGGATTGGTTTTCAGACGACGTTTGCTGTCTTCATCCAATTTGTCTTCATAACGGGTCAGATATTCGACCAAAGCCGCACGGTGCGCCGCACGCTCTTCGCGGTTACCCAAGCTGTTGATTTCCAAAGTCAGGTAATCGCGGATACCCAGCTTGTCCCACAAATCCGCCGACATCGCGATGATTTCGGCGTCGATGTCCGGACCTTCAAAACCCAACGCCTCGATACCGACCTGATGAAACTGGCGGTAGCGTCCTTTTTGCGGACGCTCGCGGCGGAACATCGGCCCCATGTACCACAGCTTTTGCGGGCTGTTGTACAACAGATTGTGTTCGACCACCGCACGCAGGCAGGATGCCGTACCCTCCGGCCGCAGACTCAGGCTCAAAGAATCGTTGGAATCGGAAAAAGTGTACATTTCCTTACCGACCACATCGGTTTCTTCGCCGATGGAGCGGACAAACAAACCCGTCTGCTCGACAATCGGCGTACGGATTTGCTGATAACCATAAGCACGCGTCCAGCGGCCGACCACATCTTCAAACGCCTGCCAAAACGCAGCGGTCAGCTTGAAATCTTTTTGTTCGACGGGCAAAAGGTCGTTCATGCCTTTGACGGATTGGATTTTTTGTGCCATTTCAAATAGGGATACCGGAATCAAAATAGTCGGCAATTATAGCTGATTTTTAAGGAGTTGTGAGGTTTTGGCAATGAAGGGTTTGGGCCAAAAGGTCGTCTAAAAAAATTTTCAGACAACCTTATTGGCTCAAATTCAAAAATGCACGCCACCATTTTATCTGGCCGACTGCGTACTCCGTCTGACATTTCGGACTTCAAGTAAAAAAACGATGTATCACGTTCAGCTTCCTCTTCATAAATAATTTGTATAAAAGAGTAACACCATTCTCATTATATTCACCAAGAATAAATATACAACAGCATATATCATCTTGACTGCCGTATATCTCACCATTTCACATAATGAACAAATATGTGAATATTAAGAAAAAAGATAACAAAATAATAGATGAACTCACACCAACCATTTTTACAAGCAAATTTTTTATATAATTTGCGTAAAAATAATATTGAATGCAATCATCAAAGCAAATGTTATGTACAAATTTGACATTTCGCATCACCATTCAAATTGGAGTCAGCAGCGGTTTTCTTGATGGAGAAGATGCAGATAAATATGATGGCGAACATCCACCAGCAGCTCCTCCTATAACTCCGCCAACAAATGATTTAATAAAGCCGGATTTTCACCGTCCTAAACAGCAGTATAATTAATCCCTAATTGATATTTTATAGGCTCTTATCCTTGGCTTTATTTTAAGCATACCATTTAAATTACGGCTTTCTTCCCATAAATAACTGACGTTACCATACAATTCTGCCTTTTCTCTTAGAACGTGTTCATTGTCTCAGCCTCTGCTGTAAACTATCGGCATGAACAGAAAAACCTACCCAAGCGATATCAGTCGCGAGCAATTTGCGCCTCTCCTTCCCCTGCTGGAAAGTGCCCGTAAACGCACAGCGCCACGCCAGGTGGACTTGTACGATGTCTTTTGTGCCATTCTCTACCTGCAACGCACTGGCTGCTCCTGGCGCGCTTTGCCGGGCGACTTCCCCAAATGGCGCACCGTGCATTCCTACTTCCAGAGATGGACCGAACCACGCGAGAGTGGCATCAGCATCCTTGAGGAAGCATTTAAAAAAATCAGGTAGTTGCGGAGCGCTGCAAGCAGGGGCGCCATGAAGCAACTACTTTCCTGATTATTGATGCGCAGAGTGTGAAGAACACGGATACCGCCATGGAAAAAAAGGCTACGATGCGGGCAAGAAGGTTAGCGGTATCAAGCGACATATAGCGGTTGACACGCAAGGTTTGCCGCATGCCCTTGCGGTAACGACGGCGGATGTTACGGATAGAAAAGGCTGCCTGGTGGCATTGGAACGTGGGCGGGATAATCTTGGTGCGATACAAAAAATCCTTGCTGACGGTGGTTACACGGGTAAGGCATTTGCTTCGTCGGTACAGGAGTTGATTGGTGCGGAGGTAGAGATTGCCAAACGAAACGAATTGCACCGTTTTGCAGTATTGCCGAAGCGATGGGTAGTAGAGCGCAGCTTTTCCTGGTTGGAAAAGAACAGGCGGCTTTGGAAAAACTGCGAGCGTAAGTTGAGTACCAGTCTGCAAATGGTAGCTTTGGCTTTCTTGGGAGTCCTGCTACGAAGACTATGAACACGCTCTTATATCATAAGGTATGCCTACCATACTCAAGCCCATATTCTTATTCCGATTATTTTTCTTGAAGTTCAGTTGAAATGAAAATAAACTTGCTGGGTCTGTCTGGATGTAGATAGCAGAAGATAATTCCGAATGCCAACTTTCACTATTTACATAAATGACAGCAGCTTATAATTTAACCCTTTCCCTATCAGTAAAGAAAAATTCAGCTAAAGCAACAGACGGCACAAAGGAAAAAAATTGGGATGAAAAATATTTTTTTCATGCCTTCCTCGAGTTTCTCATCATATTTTTTTAAAAAAATTAATTTATCAAATATTTATTGTCAACAATTTTTTTGTAAATTTTTTTAAAAAAATGATGATAAAAACGCTAAATCAAAAAGCTTAAATCCGTTTAGACAGTCGAATTTATCAATTACAGAACCATTCAATCATTTTTTTATACAATTTTTTTATAAGCAATCCGCCGCATGAAAAAAACGCTCCAACCCCTCCCCTTTTAAACGGTATAAAGCCCAGCTATTTGGTGCTGCCGCATGAAAAAAAGAGTTCTACGGCCTGCCGCTTTTTGCATTTTTCTCTGCACACGCTTTCCTTTTGTCGGTGAAGAAAATTGGCGCAGGCGGCTGAACAGCGGCTTTGTGGTAGGTGCGGACGGGACGCCGTTTAACGAGCATACGGTGTTTGAAGCGGGCGAGACGATGTTTTATTACCGTGAAACCAGCAGGGACAGCGAACCGCGGATTCCGTTTGAAGAGAAGATTCTGTTTGTCGATGAACATCTTATCGTGGTTGATAAACCGCATTTTCTGCCCGTCATCCCCAGCGGGCGTTTTTTTGCGTGAAACGCTGCTGACCCGGCTGCGCCTGCGGCCGCAATTGCAGCATTTGAATGTAGCGGACATTACACCGATTCACCGCTTGGATAAGGATACGGCAGGGGTCATGCTGCTATCGCACAATCCTGCCACGCGCCGCGATTATCAAACCATGTTCCAAAAATAAAACCGTCTGTAAAACTTATCAGGCAATCGCGCCTACGCGGACGGATTTGGCTTATCCGCTGAATGTTTCTTCACGCATGGTGCGCGGAGAAAAAAATTTTTTTACGACACTTGAAGTAGAAGGTGAGCCGAACGCGCATACGACGATCGAGCTTATCGAAAACCGCGGCGCGTTCAGCCTCTACCGCCTTACGCCGCATACGGGAAAAAAACACCAACTGCGCGTGCATATGATGAGCCTGGGCATGCCGCTGATGAACGATGCACTTTATCCCGTTCCGTCTGCGGCGGGTGATGAGGATTATGGGAAACCTTTGAAACTTTTTGGCAAAAAGAATTGAGTTTACCGATCCTATCAGCGGACAGGCACGGATATTTGAAAGCGGTTTTGAGTTTTAGCGGTAGAGTTGTATTTGATAAAGGTCGTCTGAAAACTGGTTTTCAAACGACCTTTATTATTGGAATTCCTGCGGAAAATGACGGTACGAGTCCATTTTCATCTGCTACAAAAGCGGACTGACTAAGCGGACGGTATTTTTCAATCAGCCCGCGGAATTTGGAGCGTTGCTGCCATGCTTTGACGGTGATGTAGCTGCTGTTTTTGAGGTAGTCGCGTTGGAGGTTGCAGATTTGTTTGGTGATGTCGCGGTCGTAGATGGCGAGGCTGATTTCGAGGTTGAGGAAGAAGCTGCGCATGTCCATGTTGACCGTGCCGAAGAGGGCGTAATCTTCGTCTATGGTCATGGTTTTGGCGTGTAGCAGTCCGCCTTCGAACATGGCGATTTTGACGCCTGCGTCGAGCAACATGGGGTAGTAGGCGCGGGAGGCGTAGCGCACCATGAGGGAATCGACTTTGGCGGGCAGGATCAGGGTAACTTTGACGCCGCGTTTGGCGGCGATGGTCAATGCCATCAGGAGGGGTTCGTCGGGGACGAAATAGGGAGTGGTGATGGTGATTTGTTTGGTGGCGGCGTAAATCGCGCTGATGATGGTTTCGTAAATGACGTGGCTGCCTTGTTCGGGCGCGGAGGGGATGACTTGGGCGACGATGTCGCCCTGCTGCATTTTTTCGGGAAGGATTTCGGGAATGCGCTCTTGCGCCTGCGTCAGATATTGCTGCACGCTTTCGAGGTTTTCGTCGGTTTCGACGGCAAGGTCGGCAAAGAAGACGGCGGAGAGTTCGAGTACCAGTGGGCCGGTGCAGCGCATCATGACGTCCACCCATTCGCCGACGCCGGAATCTTTTTTTGAAGAAGCGGGGATCAACGAGGTTGAAGCTGCCGGTGTAGCCGATTTTTGCTGTCGATGACGAGGATTTTGCGGTGGTTGCGCAGGTCGGTGCGGGTGAAGAAGGTGCGCCAGACGCCGACGGGTAAGGAGGCGTGGACCTCTACGCCGGCTTCGCGCAGGGAGTTTCTACCCAGCCGCTGTCGAAAAAAAAGCGGCTGCTGCCGACTGCGTCGGCGAGGATGGCGCAATCCAAACCTCTGTCGGCGGCGGCGAGGAGTTCGTTTAACAGTTCTTCTATCCCTGCCTTCGGGTTCGATGATGTAGAAGGCGAGCATGCAGGAATGGCGGGCGGCGCGGATGTCGGCAAGTATGGTGTCGATGATTTCATCGGTGGTGGACAGCAGCGTCATGGCGTTGTTACGCGTCGCGCCAAGTCCCGTTCCGCTCGCAGCGACTTTGCTGATGCCGTGATAACGGGATTTGACTTTGTCGCCGATATCAAGGTAAAGGTTAGACAGGTAAGTTTCGACGAAACCTTGATAAAAACGGTTCATCTCGTCCGTACGCTTTGCCCGCGCCGTGCCGAGCCGCGGCTCGCCGATAAGCAGGTAGGCAATGGTGCCGAAGACAGGGAAAAGGAAGAGGATAATCAGCCAGGCAAACGTGGAGCCAATGTTTTTTTGTTTGTACAACACGCGCAAGACGCAGCCGAGCGCGGCGCAGGTGTGGGCGAAAATGAAGATTTCTGTCCAGGTGATGTCTTTTAGAAAAAGTCATGTTCGATAGGCGGTAGAGGAATGGCGGGAGCGGATGTATAGTGGATTAACTAAATCAGGACAAGGCGACGAAGCCGCAGACAGTACAAATAGTACGGAACCGATTCACTTGGTGCTTCAGCACCTTAGAGAATCGTTCTCTTTGAGCTAAGGCGAGGCAACGCCGTACTGGTTTAAAGTTAATCCACTATATTTTTGAGTCTGACTGGTTTGAGGCGGTAAGGTTCAGATGATGAGTATATACAAAGGTCGTCTGAAAAACGAGTATGGCGATTTTTCAGACGACCTTTTACGTTACACGCTCAATCAAGCGTGATATTGGCGCGACAGTTCGTGTACGGTATCGACTAAGATTTTTGGCGTGTTCGGGGTCGGCGTGTTGGTTGATGCCGTGTCCGAGGTTGAAGACATGGCCGCTGCCGTTTCCGTAGTCGGCTAGGATGCGCGCGACCTCGGTGCGGATGGATTCGGGCGTGCCAAAGAGGGCAAACGGGTCGAAGTTGCCTTGCAGGGCGACTTGGTTGCCGACGCGGCGGCGTGCTTCGCCGATGTTGCACGTCCAGTCCAAGCCCAATGCGTCTGCGCCGATTTCCGCCATGCCCTCCAGCCACAGCCCGCCGCCTTTGGCAAACACGATAACGGGAACGCGTCTGCCTTCGCTTTCGCGTTTCAAACCGGCAACGATTTGGCGGATGTATTTGAGGCTGAATTCTTTAAACGCCGCATCGCTCAGGACGCCGCCCCAAGTGTCGAAAAATCTGCACGGCCTGCGCGCCCGCGTCGATTTGGGCGTTGAGGTAGGCGGTAACGGCTTGGGCGTTGGTGTCGAGGATTTTGTGCAGCAAATCGGGACGCGAGTACATCATGGTTTTGATGGTGCGGAATTCTTTGCTGCTGCCGCCTTCGACCATATAGCAGGCGAGCGTGAACGGGCTGCCGGAGAAACCGATAAGCGGTACGCGGCCGTCCAATGCTTTGCGGATGGAGCCGACGGCGTCAAAGACGTATTGCAGCTTTTCCATATCGGGAACTTGCAGCTTGGCGATGTCGGCTTCGTGTTGCAAGGCGCGTTCGAATTTCGGGCCTTCGCCTTCGGCAAAATACAGACCCAAGCCCATTGCGTCGGGGACGGTCAGGATGTCGGAGAACAGAATCGCCGCGTCCAAATCGAAGCGGTCTAAGGGCTGGATGGTGACTTCGGTCGCCAATTCGGTGTTTTTACACAAATCGAGGAAGCTGCCCGCTTTCGCGCGTGTGGCTTTGTATTCGGGCAGATAACGCCCCGCCTGACGCATCATCCAAATCGGTGTGTATTCGACGGGCTGTTTGAGCAGGGCGCGGAGGAAGGTGTCGTTTTTTTCAAAGAGGTCATGTGGGGCTTTCAGTTTGTTTGTAAAACGGGGAAGGAAAACGGTTTTCAGACGACCTTTGCGGCGGTTTCCGCAATGAAAGGTCGTCTGAAAAGGGGGATAGATAAAGATGTTTCCAAACTCAGCTATGCTGCTCCAACGCTGCGTGGCGTTCGTCATCGGAGACGGCTTCCAAAACCAATTTCCGCTGTTCCTGAGCTTTTTGCGGTTGTCCGGTTTCGTCGAGTACGCGTGCCAGCATGAGGCGGGCGGCGATGCTCGGTTGCAGGGCGATGCTGGCTTCGAGGTAACTTTGTGCCTTGCCCCACAGGCTGCGGCCGTAGGCAAGCTGTCCGAGGTACATCAGCAACGGCGCATCGTCGGGTTTGTCTTTCAGCCAAGAATCGGCAAGGTCGATGGCTTTTTGCTGGCCGCGTTCGTTGAAGAAGCGGACGCTTTCGACGAAGGCTTCCAAAAGTTCGGGGCGGCGGTTTTGCGGGTAGTATTGGCGCACCCATTTGACGGCTTCGGTATAGAGTCCGAGACGCTCGTATTTTTCGGCAATGGCGACACACAATTCGTCTGCTTTGAGTGCTTCGGGAATGCGCTTCAGACAGGTTTTCAGCCCAGCTGCGTCTGATGCTTCCGCCAACAGGCGGCGGTATGCCCAGCTTTTGGTATTGTTCCGCTTCAAAATCGTTAATCGCGCCGACTTTCATCAGTTTTTTTCGGATTTCGCCAACACATCTTCTGCATCGCCGTGGTCAAAGGCATAACGCAGTTGCAGGCGGGCGAGGCGGGACAGGTTGGGATGGATGCGCGCGGCAGCGTTCAGATTTTCCAGGGCGGTCGGATAATCGCGGCGACCGAGTGCGGATTCCGCCAACAACAGATAGCGGGAAAGCTGCTGTTTGTTCGGCAGTTTTTCAATGTCTTTCAGGTAGTGGTCGCGCAGTTCGAAGTTTTTCCATTTGGTCGGCGGCATGCGCGCCCAGCATCAACGCGAGGTTGCGGTTGTTGCCGGCTTCTTTGTTTTCCAATACTTTGGCGGCTTCCTGCTCCGCTTTTTTTCAAAGCGGCCTTCAAAAACGCCAAACCTGCGCTGTTCAAAGCGACGGCTGCCTGACGGCCTTTGCGCGCCGTGCCGAAACGCTGCATACGGGCGGGGATGTTCATCAGGCCGACGATGAATTTGATCAGGAAATACAGGGTAACGACAAACAGAACCAGCCCTAAGATAAAGGCGTGCAGGTTGACCCGCATCATGACCCTGTCCGACGACGATATAGACATTACCCGTGTAAATACCGGAAGTTAGGACGATGCCGACTGCGGCGGCGAATAAAACGACAATCCAGACGACGGCTTTCATGCACGGCCTCCTTTGGTCTCAGCATCGGCGGCAGGGCGGCTTTGTTTCTCAGGAGCCGCTTTCTTTTCCGGCTCGGAAATGTTTTTGCGGTTTGGCCTCGGAAGGCAGCGCCGGAGCTTCTAAAGGCTTCGCGTCTGTTTGGGCGGCAGGTGCGGGTCTTGCTTTGGCAGGATGGGGAGCCCTTGGAGCCGGTGCGGTTTTCGGTGCGGAAGCAGTTTCATTTACCTGCGAGGCGGTTTGAGGAGCGGCAGCTTCGGACGCGGCGGAGGGCAGGGGCGCGGACGCGGCGGTCGTTACGGGTTCGGGCAGCGCGACCGGAGTACGCGTACCGTCTTGATAGGCGCGGATCGCGCTGAGGCTGGCTTTCAAGCTGTCGTCTGAAATCATGCGCACATCGAGCGCTTTCAATTCGGACAACTCTTTCAGCCATGCCTGTGTTGCGGGTGATTTGCCATCAAAGTATTGCTTGACCGCGGCTTCGACGTAGTTCAAATCGCTTTGATAAACCTCGCCGTTGTGCTGCATCAGTGCGGTACGCGCATCCAAAAAGGCGCAGGCGCAGGTTTTCGCGGACGAAATACGCCTGTTCGGGCGAAAGCAGCATCGCGTCTTTATTGTCGAGTCGGCGGACTTCCACCAGCCCTTTCAGTGCAACCAAAGATTTATCCCAAGTATTTTGCCACCAAGAGCCTGAAGACGCGCCGTTGCTTTGCGCCTGCTCGCCCGGCTGCAATACACCGTCCAACACCAGCGGCAGGCCGGAAACGGCGGTTTCAAACGGTCGAGGCGCAGCGCCGTGCCGGAAATATCGACATACGGACGGTTTTTTTCAATGCCGCCAAATCATGGCTGACGGCTTGTTTGATGGGCAGCAGCTCGGGCTGGTCGAAACGGCTCAGGCGGCCGTCGATATGTTCCAACACCGCCGCCGCGCCTTGTACGTTGCCCGACAGCAGCAGTTGCTGCGAGGCGAGGTTCAACATGGTTTCCGCTTCGTCAACCAGCCAGTTGACGCGCCCTTTGGTCAGCTCCTGATACGCTTTTTGCGTCAACAGGATTTGTTCGCTGTTTGCCATTTGGGCTTTGCCCAAGCGCTCCAATTCGGCTTGGATGGCGGTTTGGCGGTTTAAATGGTCTTTCAGGAGTAAAGCGTTTTCAGATTCGCCCAAGGCGGCTTTATCGAGCTTTTGGTTAAACGAAAGCTCTTGGTTTTTCAAGACGTTTTGTCCTTGCACAAACAAAAAGCCGCTTGCGCCCAAACCCAGCAGCGCCAGCACCAGCGCGCCTACCGCCAGCCCTCTGCCGCCGGATTGTTTGATGATGACGGGGGCGGGTTGGTTTTGAGGAAGATTTTTAGATTCAGACATGTGTGTTCCTGCGTATTCGGAGGTTTTAGGCTGCTTGGCCTTTTTCGGAGCCGCTGTTTCAGACGACCCCGCGTTGCCCTGACTGTCGACGATAATCGGCCGACCGGCTTCGTTTGCTTCGGATGGATTGTCTTCAGACCGGCTCATCGGTTTGCTCCTTAGGAAATGATGAAAGTGCCGCTTTCAGAGAAGCGACGACCCGTATGTGGCGCGCACCCGCCTCGCGAAGCGCGTCGGCTATGCGCGGATGATGGGTGAAGTATAACAAGGATTCGAAGAATCGGGAAAATTGCGGCGGAACCTGCGCAAACAGCCCGCGCACCAGTTCGCCCGAAGCGATAAAGGCAGCATCAATGGACTCGGTATCAAAATCCTGCCAATTCAATTCATTAGGTCGTCTGAAATACACTTCCGCGATTTCCACCGCAAAGTCTTTTTTCTTTAACGACTCTGCCAAAAAATCGCGCCCGCCGCGTCCGCGCACAATCAATATGCGTGCGCCTTGCGGCAGCGTATCCCAAACCGGCAGCCGCAACACCGCCTCGCTGTCGTTGCTTTCTTGCGGCACAGACACATTTTTTTGCGCCGCAGCGTTCCAAAAGCCCGACCGCTTGCCTGCCCGACCGCGACCTGAACCTTCAGGTCGTCTGAAAAATCCACATACGGCGCAGCAGTTTCAACCGCCGTCGGACTGACCCAAAACACCGCATCCGCACGGGAAAACTGTTCTTTCAAGTCGCGCAATGCCGCTTCGTCAGGCTCGATTTCAACCGGACTCAACACCCGCGCGCGCCACCCTGCCTGCAAACAGGTGCGCACATCATCTCCCGTACGCGCGGACGGACGGACAATCAGCATGACAGGCATTTCAGACGACCTCTTTAAATAAGGTTAAACCCAAGTTGTACAAAAAATATGGGAAAAAGTAAATATAAAACCGCAATGCCGACATAGGCGGGAATCCAGCAAATCCAGCAAATAAACAGACGGTACAACGTCGATGCTGATTGTATTGGGAGTTTTTCAGATAAAGCCCAAGCTATATTTCGATTTGTCCCAAACCCTTGTTATCTGACCATATATACTTAAAAGGTCGTCTGAAAACCTGTTTCGTTTTCAGACGACCTTCTTCCACATAACAACGCCCTTATTGTCCTTCCTCTTCCGGCAACACCGACGGCCGCTGCGCTTTCCGCAACTCTTCCACTTCGTCCAAAAGCCGCATAATCAAGCCCAACGCCGGGATGCCGGCTTCAAAATCACGGCTCAAACGCTGTGCGCGGCGGATACGTGCAAGGTGGAAACCGCTGAACGTAGTTTGTTCGGGCTTGCCGCCTATGCTGATGATGTCTTCCTCGATGAGTTCCAACAGCCAATCGCGGCGGCAATGGCTGACAGCAATGATTTCTTCAAAAGTCAATGTGATGTCGGTGGATTGCGTCATGGTTTATCCTTTCTTTCATGCGTGTTTCGCAGCGAAATGTTCTGCCAGTTTCTCCCATGCGGCACGGTCGGCTTCACTTTCTGCAACAGGGACATTGATGCGGATATTCAAGTATAGGTCTCCCGCCTCTTTCGCCGGAATGCCCTTGCCTTTAAGGCGGATGGTTTTGCCACTCTGAGTGTTGGCAGGCAGATTGACCTGTAAGCGGCCGGATGCGGTAGGAACGATGATTTTGCCGCCCAATACCGCCTCCCACGGTTTGACATCTATCGTCTGATATACGTCTTTTCTGTTTTTGACGTACAAGTCCGGCCGGTCGTGGAACTTGATTTTCAAGTACAAATCCCCGTTCGCTCCGCCGTTGCTGCCCGGCAGCCCCTGCCCTGCCAGACGGATTTGCTGGCCTTCGGCGATGCCTTTGGGAATTTTGACGTTGAGGGTTTTGCTTTGATAAGCCATACGGCCATATTCGTCCAAAGTCGGCACATTCAAAGTCAGACTGCGTTCCGCACCGGTATAGGCTGCGTAAATATCAATGCTCAATTCGGCGTGTTGGTCTTCTCCCTTGACAGGGCCGCGCGGCTGCTCGGGTCGGGAGCCGGCGTGGCGGAACGATGAAAACAAGTCTTCAAAATTAAAGTCGCCCGCGCCGAACGGTTCCCCTTCCCGATACTCATAACGGAAACCTCCGCCGTCGAAACCGTTGCCGAACGGGTTTCCGCCTTGTCCGAACGGATTACCCCCTGCGTTGCGGCCATAAGGGTTTGCCAACATTTCATCATACTCGGCACGTTTCTCCTTGTCGGAAAGCGTCTCGTAAGCACGATTGATTTCCGCCGTACGCTCAACGGCATCCGGCTCTTTGCTCACATCAGGATGGTATTTGCGCACCAGCTTACGGTAGGCTTTTTTAATAGCGGCTTCATCCGCATCTTTAGCGACGCCCAATATTTCATAATAATTTTTCTGCCATGTTATTCCTTTGATTAATAATACACAAAATTTTTTTATTGATTTTTATAGTTAAGGGCAATCGCTCTAAAAATCAAGCCCGACGGAAATAAAAAACGCCGTTTCGGCAAACGGCGTTTTGACAGATTGATTTGATGCTTGACCAACCGAATTATTGGACATTACGCGATTTTTTCCATTTAAATGCATATCCGGCAACGACAGGCAGCAAAGCCAGAAAAAGACTTGAAAATCCAGCCTGCGTACCAAGGTTTCGCAACTACAATCGCACCCGTCTCAGAATTCGGCACAACAATATCTTTGACGGCGAGCCAATCCAACATCGGCCACCAGCAAACGACAAGGCATCCCAAAAAAACAGGCCAAATATTGCGTTCCCAGCCTTTCTGCCAAAAGCGGAAACATACCGCCGCCCAAACCAAAGTCAGCCCCGTGATCAATATCACCGTATAAGCATCCGCCCCGCAATATGCGGCCAAAAAATACGTCAAGACCACCCATAAAACAGCCAGCACCAAAACAATGATTTCTTCAGGACGTTTAAACATTCTTACAGCTCCAAAAATTTTTTTCCCGCAAAGGAAACAACCGTGTACCAACAGACGACACTATACCCGAAACAACATACTTTGAATATGCGCCGCCTTTTCACTTTTTCAGGCGACCTCGGTGTCTGCCCCTACTCTGTTACAATGCTAATAATTTAAAACCAAGGTCGTCTGAAAAACATTCCGTTTTTCAGACGACCTTCAGACATACCTTTTCAATCATGATGAACACACCACCCGCTCCCGAGACAATACCCGCAGAAATCCCACAAGACCAAACCGTCCCACGCAGCAATACCGACAACGCGCCGCGTTCCGCCATCCACCAGACGCTTTATTCCGCCGATACGTTTGCCCAACACGATTATCTCGCGGGTAAAAACTGCCCGACATCGCCCGCCCGCAAGCGGGGCAGACCAACTGGCTGCATTTCGTCGGCATCAACGACGCCGCGCTGCTCAAACACACGCTGGAGCCTTACGGCATCCACGAGCTGGTCATCGAAGACATCCTCAGCCGCAAACAACGCCCCAAAATCGAAGACTACGACAATTATCTGTTTATCGCCGCGCAGGTTTACCACTACACCGCCGCCGGCAAACTGAATTCCGACCAAGTGTATCTGATTATCGGCAAGGATTTCGTGTTGTCGTTCCAGCAAAAAAACCGCTGGGGCTGTTCAGCCAGCTGCGCCGCCAAATGAGCGAAAAACCCGCGCGGCATCCTTGGCAAAAAAATACCGCCTTCCTCGCCTATTGCCTGCTCGACCGCATCGTGGACGACTATTTCATCGTTTTGGAAGAGTACAACAACCGCGTCGAAGCCATAGACAAATCCCTGTTTAAAGATGAAAACAGCGACATCCTCGGCAAAATCCACCGCCTCAAGCGCGATGCGGTCCGCTTGCGCCGCACGCTTTTGCCCTTGCGCGACGTGTTCTATCAACTTGCCGTGCGCGTCGATTTCACCATTTTTCAAAGGCGAGTCCACCGTCTATCTGCGCGACGTGTACGATCACAACATGCAGCTTCTCGAATCGCTCGACGCCTCGCGCGACATGGTGTTGAGCATGATGGACATCTACCTTTCCTTCCAGTCCAACCGCATGAACCAGCAGATGCGCGTCCTGACCGTCATCACCATCATCTTTATGCCGCTGACCGTCATTACCGGCATCTACGGCATGAACTTCGACAACATGCCCGAACTGCATTGGCATTACGGCTATTTTTATCGTTTTTAGGTTTGATGCTGTGCATCATCGTCGAGCTGCTGATTTTTCTTCTCGCGCAGAAAATGGTTATAAACCCATAAAAAAATCCAATTTCCGTATATTCACATATTAAATACAATCGGCAAGGTCGTCTGAAAACCATCCAAACCACTCACAGACCGCCCATCTAACACAAA
This sequence comes from uncultured Neisseria sp., assembly GCA_916438535.1. Taxonomy (GTDB): domain Bacteria; phylum Pseudomonadota; class Gammaproteobacteria; order Burkholderiales; family Neisseriaceae; genus Neisseria. The sequence continues at coordinate 393,855 of CAKAEP010000002.1, forward strand.
CATTCATTTTTAAAAGAGGAACACCATGGACCAAACCCGCCAACTCCCTTCACACGAACTCATCATGTCCGAGCTGATGATGCCCGACACCGCCAATTTCAGCGGCAACGTCCACGGCGGCGAACTTTTGCGCCTGCTCGACCAAGTCGCTTATTCCTGCGCCAGCCGTTACAGCGGTAATTATTGCGTTACCCTGTCTGTCGATAAAGTCTTGTTTAAAGAGCCGATACACGTCGGCGACTTGGTAACCTTCTACGCCAGCGTCAACTACACGGGCAGAACTTCCATGGAAATCGGCATCCGTGTTGAAGCGCAAAAACATCCGCACCGGCGAAGTGCGCCATACCAACAGCTGCTACTTCACCATGGTCGCGGTTGAAGACGGCAAACCTGTTCCCGTCCCGCCGTTGGAAATTACCACCGAGCGCCAACGCTGCCGCTATGAAAAAGCCAAAAAACGCAAAGCCTTGAGCCTCCAAGCATCGGACGAAACTTCTTGCGGATGCTGAAAACGGACGGATAAAACGGATTACAAGACAAAGGTCGTCTGAAAACCAAGTTTCAGGTTTTCAGACGACCTTTTCTTCATTATTGAACAAGAAAAAAATAATGTAACCATTAAAACGCCAAATAAAAACAAAGTTGCTATTTAAATAATTTTTAGATTTTTTTCGTATAAATTCAATTAAGAAACACTATTTAATAACGGTATTTATTAAATAAAATCCCTTTTTTTATATGCCAAAAAAATATTTAATTACATGATTTTTAAAAAAGAATAACTATACTTGACACACTACTCAAATAATTTAATATATCGTTTCTTTTAACCAAAATTCAAAAGAGAGACTCATGAAAACATCAGTTTTATTGGCAACTCTGCTAACCGCACTGTCCTTGTCCGCATGTGGAGGCAGCTCTTCTTCTGCTGTTTGCGACGAATACGAAAAAGCCTTTGCCGACATTACTAAAGGTGTTGATGCAGGCACAAAAGACCTGATGCAAAAAAATCATTTGAGCAAACTAAAGCAGCCTTAAAAGATATGCCTGCCGACCAAAGAGACGCTACCTGTAAAGCAGCTTTGGATGGATTGAAAGGCGATGCCCCTGCCGCTTCTCCTGAAGATAAAGCCGAAGAAGCAAAAGAAGCTGCTGAAGAAGCGAAAGACACTGCGGAAGAAGCCAAAGATGAGGCTGAGGCAGCTAAAGAAGAAGCTAAATAATACGAGACATCTTAATAGCGAAAACGGATTCCGACTACTCAGAATCCGTTTTTATTTATGCCTTCCAATCTGCAATTTGCTTTCAGACGACCTCAAAGGTCGCCCGAAAATTCCAAACAGCAAACCACCAATTTAGATGGCCACGTGCATGTATACCGCACACACAATACCCATCTGTTTTAAAGTTTGCGCCGCCCGCAGGTAGCTTGTGGCTTAGCCACGTACACGATTTTGGAGATGCAGGCTATGGCTTGCTGCGCTACATCAATGGAAACACAATCGAAAAGAACGATATTCCTAGCAATTTTCAATTTGTAGCGTGGGCTATGCCCGCGAAAATATGAAAAGTCGTCTGAAACCTGTACACAGGCTTTCAGACGACCTTAGCTTTACAAAAACAACCCGTGGGCAGAGCCCACGCTACGGTTGTTTCAACGCAACCCCGTCTCCAAAATTCCTGCGCTGAAAAATGCAAAAAGGTCTCAACTTATTATTGCAACGACCTCAGGCGTAGGTCGGATTCTCGAATCCGACATTTTGGGCATTGCTGCAATGGATTGCAATGACGGGAGTGTTAAAAGATTTTGTCGGATACAAGTATCCGACGTTTTGAACTCGCTTATTCGGGATTTCTACCAACGCCTGCTGTCCAAGGGTAAGCCGTATAAGGTTGCCGTTACGGCATGTATGCGCAAACTGCTGACGATATTGAATGCCCGGATGCGTGATTACTTTGCCGAAAAACGGTATCACCGAAAACAGCATCCGAACGGCTTGATTTGAGTTTTGGTATTTTTGCCCGACGGGGTGAAAAATACAGTTGCTACACCTTGGTTTTAAAGTTTGTGCCATCCTCAGGTGGGGTGTGTGGCGCAGCCACGAACGCGGTTAGCGGGGATGCAGGCTACGGCTTGCTTTTTTTGTTGTGTGCTTTAAGCCATTTTTTTGCATTTGTTCAATTTCCGCTTGTTGTGCGTTAATAATATCCTCAGCAAGCTTACGCATTTCAGGATCCTTTCCGTATTTTTAATTCAACTTCCGCCATTTTTACTGCGCCAATATGGTGTGGCAACATACCTGCTGCAAAAAGCAACATCAGGATCTTTATATTGCGCAGCTGCCATCATGTCTTGATTCATTTGATCCATGCCTTGCATTAATTCTTGTTGCATTGCAGAATCTGTCGACATTGGCATATTCATGTGTGCTTGATGCGGTTGTTCATTAGCTTGGGCATAATTTGAAATTGCAATAGCGCTAAGTGTGATAAAAAGTCATAAGTTTTTTCATGTTTTTCGCCTATGTGATAACTGAAGGAGCACAAATCATAAACTTTGACCTAAGGTTAAAGTCAATATTTATTCCGAAAATTTTTGGTGAGGTGCTAAAATAAAAGAATATTCGATATGAGGGACAGCAAAATGTAGGTTGGGTTGCAAACCCAACATTTCGTAAAATTTAACAGTTTTGTTGGGTCTTGACCCAACCTACGCTTGCTATTATATTTGTTGTTTGGAATGAAACAAAGGTCGTCTGAAAATGGATTCACGGTTTTCAGACGACCTTTTTATTATATGGTAATTGAGCAAAATGTAGGTTGGGTTGCAAACCCAACGCGTTGTGAAATTTAACAGTTTTGTTGGGTCTTGACCCAACCTACGCTTGCTTATTTATTTTCAAGGCTTTTATTAGATATATAATTCGCATCTAGAATTTGAATGAATTCACTTTTTATAATAATGCATTTGGATGATTTTTCAGTATTACTTACCCCATCATGTTCAAGAAAAGAAACTGATTCAGGACAAAATACCTTTGTGTCTCCTAGATTCCAAGCCATATAACCATATAGGGCGTTTTTTACGCCCATTAGCAGCCATAGAACATTTATCTTTGTTTTCATTACATGAAAAAAAGTTAGTTTAATAGCATGTAAATCAAAAGTATCAATGCCGCTAATTTCTTTTTTTCATTATATCTGTCATGAATAAGATACCATAATGAATCTTGATTGCTTTCAATAATTCTTAAAGGCAATAATAATCTAGATGGAAAATTATCTGATATATTTGCAATAATACATAAAAAAACAAAATGATATAATAAATGAAAACAAGTTGATTACTAAAATTTTTCTCTCCGCTTGAAAAAAACGTTCATTAAATATTATAAAAAGATGATAAAATTATGTTAATTGCTGGTAAAAAAATAAAGTAGAAAGAAAAAAATATATCATGATAATTGATATTAATCCAGCTATTTGATATGGGAATAAATATAAATACTATTGGATAGAAATTTGCTAGCATCGGAATGAAAAAAAGGAGAAAACCACTCCTTGCCAAAAAAATTTTTTTAATTTTTTTATATTCCTAAAAATTTTTTTAAATTTATAAAATAATAGAAGATTCCAATCAAATAAATAATTAATGGAAAAAAATTAGCATTAAAAAAATAATTAATTGATTATTTAACTCTTTCAAAATATATGTTTTTTTATCAACATAAGTATTAAAAAAATAAAACAATGGGAGAACATAATACGAAGCAAAATAATAATTGATTCATTCCATAAATTATTTTTTTATTTTTCTACTTTTTTTATTTTTCATTAAAAAAAATAATATTGAGTATGGGATTGATAAAGATATAAATATGCAAAAATAGCATCAAAGAGAACACTATTGATACACTCAAAAAAAGCAGAAGGCGTGCCAATAATATCGGGAAAAAAATACTCTTTTTGATTAATTGAATCTAGGTAGCTATATGTAATAGAAGCGCCAAATATTGTTCCTAATATTGTAATAACAGGAATGGCGTTTGAAATTAAATTATTTGCATCTTGAATAGTTAAAGAATCCACTTTATTTTTGATGCATTTGAAACTCCTGTGTTAATTTAAATAAATACAGTTTATTATTACTCAGCTCCAAACAACAAATTCTCCTTAATCCCCCGAATCCTATCCCTCAACACCGCCGCTTCTTCAAACTGCAAATCCCTAGCCGCCTGCTGCATGGCTTTTTTTCCAGTTTGGCGATTTCTTTAATCGCATCTTCTTCGTTGATGGATTTCGCCGACTTTAACCTTGTTCTTACCTTTACCTTTCAGACGACCCTTGCCGCCGTCTTCTTCGTGGTACACGCCGTCGATGATGTCTTTGACTTGTTTTTTAATCTGCTGCGGTACGATGCCGTGTTCTTCGTTGAATTTAATCTGTTTTTCGCGGCGGCGTTCGGTTTCGTCGATGGCGGCTTTCATGGAGTCGGTGATTTTTGTCGGCGTACAGGATGGCGACGCCGTTCACGTTGCGCGCGGCGCGGCCTATGGTTTGAATCAGGCTGCGGTGGGAGCGCAGGAAGCCTTCTTTGTCGGCGTCGAGAATGGCGACGAGTGAGACTTCGGGGATGTCCAAGCCTTCGCGCAAGAGGTTGATGCCGACGAGTACGTCAAACAGGCCGAGCCGTAAATCTCTAATGATTTCAACTCGCTCTACGGTGTCGATGTCGCTGTGCAGGTAGCGCACTTTGATGCCGAGTTCGCTGTAATAGTCGGTGAGTTGCTCCGCCATGCGTTTGGTGAGGGTGGTAACGAGTACGCGTTCGCCTTTTTGGATGCGGTCGTTGATTTCGCTCATTAAATCGTCGACTTGGGTGGCGACGGGGCGGATGATGATTTGGGGGTCGACCAGCCCTGTGGGGCGGACGACTTGTTCGACTACTTGTCCGGCGTGTTCTTCTTCGTATTTGGCGGGGGTGGCGGAAACGAAGACGGTTTGCGGCATGACTTTTTTTCAAATTCGTGGAATTTGAGCGGGCGGTTGTCGCGGGCGGAAGGCAGGCGGAAGCCGTAATCGACGAGGTTTTGCTTGCGTGATGCGTCGCCTTTGTACATACCGCCGATTTGGGTAACGGTAACGTGGCTTTCGTCGATGAACATGATGGCGTTGTCGGGCAGGTAGTCCATCAGCGTGGGCGGCGGTTCGCCTTCTTTTTTGCCGGAGAAGTGGCGGGAGTAGTTTTCGATGCCTTTGCAGAAGCCCATTTCGTAGAGCATTTCGAGGTCGAAGCGGGTGCGTTGTTCGATGCGCTGCTGTTCGACGGGGCGTTGTTCGCGGGCGAAAAAAATTCGATGCGTTCGCGCAATTCTTCTTTGATGGACTCGCAGGCGCGCAATACGGTGTCGCGCGGGGTAACGTAGTGGCTGGACGGGAAGACGGTGTAGCGGCCGACGCGCTGGTGCAGGCTGCCTGAAAGCGGGTCGAACATATCGAGGCGGTCGATTTCGTCGTCGAACAGGCTGATGCGCAAGGCGTTTTCGGAGCTTTCGGCAGGGTACACGTCAATCACGTCGCCGCGCACGCGGAAGCTGCCGCGTTTGAAGTCCAAATCGCCGCGTTCGTACTGCATGGAGACGAGCGTGGCGATGATGTCGCGCTGCTCGATGGTATCGCCTTCTTTAACGGACAACACCATTTGTTGATACTCGGTCGGGTCGCCGATACCGTAAATGGCGGACACGGTGGCGACGATAATCACGTCGTCGCGCGTCATCAGGTTTTTGGTGGCGGAAAGGCGCATCTGCTCGATGTGTTCGTTGATCGCGCTGTCTTTTTCGATGAACAAATCGCGGCTGGGCACATAGGCTTCGGGTTGGTAATAGTCGTAGTAGGAGACGAAATATTCCACCGCGTTTTCGGGGAAAAACTCGCGCATTTCGGCGTAGAGCTGGGCGGCAAGGGTTTTGTTGTGCGCCATGATGATGGCGGGGCGGCCGCTTTGGGCGATGACGTTCGCCATGGTGTAGGTTTTGCCCGAACCGGTTACGCCGAGCAGGGTTTGGTAGGCAAGGCCGTCTGAAAGCCCTTCGAGCAGGCCGGCAATGGCGGTGGGCTGGTCGCCGGCTGGCGGGAAGGGTTGGTGGAGTTTGAAGGGGGAATTGGGGTATTGGATGACTTCCATATTGCCGCCTGTTTTTCGGTTCGGAGAAAAGGAAATTATAGCAAAAAGGTCGTCTGAATATTTTCAGACGACCTTTTGCGTTGTTGAAAACTAAGCCAAAGAAGCGTTTACAAATGCAGTCAATTGACCTTTTGCCAATGCACCGACTTTGGTAGCAACGTTTTCGCCGTTTTTTTGAACACCATCAGTGTCGGGATACCGCGCACGCCGAATTTGGCGGGGGTGGCTTCGTTTTCGTCGATGTTGATTTTGACGACTTTCAGACGACCTTCAAATTCGGCGGCGATGTCGTCCAAGATCGGAGCGATCATTTTGCAAGGGCCGCACCAAGGTGCCCAGAAGTCGAGCAATACGGGTACGTCGGATTTCAAAACGTCTTGTTCGAAATTTGCATCGGAGGTGTGGATAATCAGTTCGCTGCTCATGAGTTTTTTTCCTTTTTGTGTCAAATTGAATCAGATGTTGTGCAGGATAGGGCTTGGGGCTGAAAATTTCAAGTGTCGCAAAAGTGTAATAGCTTTTTTGTAAGGTTGCCATCGGGATTGGCTAATGTTTTTCAGACGACCTATCTGACAGTTCAACCTGCCCTAAAGCTCATCAGATGGCGCGTGTAATCGCTGGAAGGGTTGGCAAATACGGTTTCGCAGCCGCCTTCTTCGACGATTTTTGCCGTCTTTCAGCACCATCACGCGGTGCGACAGGGGCGCGGATGACGGCGAGGTCGTGGCTGATGATGATGAGGCTGAGACCGTGTTGTTTTTTTGCAAATCGGCGAGCAGCTCCAGAATCTGTTGCTGCCATTGTACGTCGAGCGCGCTGGTGGGTTCGTCCAAAACGAGGATTTTCGGGCGGACGATGATGGCGCGAGCGATGGCGAGCCGCTGACGTTGTCCGCCGGAAAAGGCGTGCGGATAGCGTTCGAGCGCGTCTTCGGGCAGCCCGACCTGCCGCAATACGTCTTGCACACGCTGCCGCATTTCTGCGCGGGACAAATCGGGTTCGTGAACGCGCAGGGCTTCGGAAACGATATTAAAGACGTTCATGCGCGGGTTGAATGCGCCGAACGGGTCTTGGAACACCATTTGGATGTCGCGCCTCGATTCGCGCGTCCAGGCTTCGCCGTTGATTTTCAGACGACCTTCCGCGTCGATAAGGTGCATCACGGCTTTTGCCAGCGTGGTTTTGCCGCAGCCGCTTTCGCCGATGATGCCCAGTGTTTCGCCCGCTTTCAAATCGAAGGAAACCGGCTCCAGCAGGGTTTTGCTGCGTTTTTTGAACCAGCCCGCCGTTTCTTTGACGGCGACGGAAAGCTGCTCCGCCTGCAAGACGGTGGCGGGGTTGTCCGCCAAAGGCACGACCTTGCGTGCGGCACCGGCGTTCAACAGCATTTTCGTATATTCGTGTTGCGGACGGGCAAACACTTCCGCCGCTGCACCCGTTTCGACAATGCGTCCGCCGCGCATCACGGCGACGTCGTCTGCAAAGCGGCGGACAAGGTTCAGGTCGTGGGTGATGTAGAGCATGGTCATGTTGTGCGCCTGCTGCAAACGCGCCAACAAATCGAGAATCTGCGCCTGCACGGCGACATCCAAGGCGGTGGTCGGTTCGTCGGCAATCAGGAGCTTGGGTTCGGCGGCAACCGCCATCGCAATCATCGCCCGCTGCCGCTGTCCGCCGGAAAGCTGGAAGGGATAGGCAAAGGCTTTCTGCTCCGGCTCGCGGATGCCAGTTTCCGCCAAGAGTTCGACCGCCCTCGCCCATGCCTGTTTTTTGTCCAAACCCAGATGCAGGGTCAGTACTTCGGCAATCTGCGCGCTGACGCGCATCACGGGGTTGAGCGCGGTCATCGGTTCTTGAAACACCATGCCGATTTCCCGCCCGCGCAGCTTTTGCAGGGCGCGTTCGGATTGGGTCAGCAAATCGTTGCCGTCGAACTTCAGACGACCTTCAAACGACACCAGCGAATTCAGCCGCATGATGCCCTGCGCCAACACGGTTTTGCCGCTGCCGCTCTCACCGACCAATGCCAGTTTCCTGCCGGTCTGTACGGTCAGGCTGACATCGTGTAGGACTTGCTTGCCGGGGAAAAAAAGGCGTTTAGGTTTTTCAATTTCAAGGATGAGTTTCGTCATGGTATCGAGGTCGTCTGAAAACGGAAAACGGTTGGAATCAAATCGGCAATACCCGCCGCACGGGCAGAAATCTTTACGAAGCAATAAGCCATATCTGATGGTTTACAAGAAACGCGCCCAACAAACATCGGCTTTTCTGCTTTTCAGACGACCTCTGATTCAAACCCGCAAACCGAGGTCGTCTGAACGCTTATTATTTCTGAAACTGCTCTTTCAACACCCGTTTCAACACTTTGCCCGTGGCGTTTTTTTCGGCAGTTCGTCTTTAAAAGTAAATCTGTTTGGGGATTTTTGAAATTCGCCAAATGTCCGCGCAAATGGGCGCGCACGTCGGCTTCGTCCAACGTTTCGCCGTCTTTGAGTTGGATAAAGGCGATGATTTCTTCGTCGGCGTATTGGTCTTTCACGCCGATGACAGCTGCGGCTTCGACGGCGTCGAGTTTGTAAATCGCCTCTTCGATTTCGCGCGGGTAAACGTTTTGCCCTTTGGAAATAATCAGGTCTTTTTGCGGTCGACGATAAAGATAAAGCCGTCTTCGTCTATCGTGACAAAATCGCCTGTTTTCAGCCAGCCGTTGACGATGGCTTCGTCCGTGGCATCACGCATATTCAGGTAGCCCTGCATGACCGAACCGCCTTTTGACGATGAGTTCGCCCACTTCGCCCGTCGGTACCTCGACCAATTCGTCGTTGACGGCTTTGACTTCCAATCCGGGCAAGGCGATGCCGACGCTGCGGGCTTTTTGCCTTTCGGGCGTGTTGACGGCGACGACGGGCGAGCATTCGCTCAAGCCGTAGCCTTCAAAAAGCTTGGCACGCGGGAACTTCGCTTTAAAGTCGAGGATGGTTTGTTCCGCCAAAGGCGCACCGCCGCTGATAAACAGACGGACGCGGTTGAACCATCTGAAATACCAAAGGGATTTTTCGCTTTGCTCATGGCGGTGTAAATCGCGGGTACACCCAAAAAAATACGGTCGCGCGTTTGAATAAAAACCTGTTTCAAAACGTTGGAGAACGGGAAAACGGATTTCACCAAAATAATCGAACACGCCATATAAATCGGCAGCAACACCATGGCCGTCAGCGTAAAGCTGTGGAACATCGGCAGGAACACGACAAAGCGGTCGCGTTTGGTAATCTTAAAGATGCGCTCGATGCCTTCAAGGTTGGAGAACAGGTTGCCATAGCTGATCAATGCGCCTTTGGGATGGCCTGTCGTGCCGGAAGTGTAAATAATATGCGCCAAATCATCGATTTTTCGGCTGGCGGCTTAAATCGGGCATACCCGAAAAAAACGGCGCGCTTCCTCAAAACGCGCATCGGCTTCGTCCGCCGCTTTCGCCTCGCCTATCCAAATGATTTTCTCGACGCGGGTCTGTTTCTTCAGCCCCTTCAATTCTTTCTGCAAACCTGCCGAAGCAAACATAAACCGCGCTTTGCAGTCGTTCAAAAATATACGCGTATTCGTTGTTTTTTTCAAAAAAACGTATTCATCGGTACGGCAACCGCGCCGATGGCGGAGACGGCAAAATAGGCGCTGATAAACTCCGGCGAATTGGATACCGCCAAAGCCACTTTGTCCCCGAATTTGACGCCCATATTTTGCAGATATGCGGCTACGGCATCGACTTCCTGCTTGAGTGCGTGGTAGGTGGTTTTTTCTTTGTCGTTGAACACCGCAGTACCTTTTCCGTTTTTACGGCAGGCAGCGGACAGCATTTCGTAGAAATTTGTGTTGTGTGTTTGATTCATTGGAATTCTTTAAAAATGAAGTGAGTAAAATATTATAGAGGTCGTCTGAAACTCCTGAAGGCACGGGTTGCCCATCAATGGGCGCTCCCTCAGAATTTCCGTGCTTATACTATCCCCTAGCGCGCACGTCAAACGCCTGACGCAAGCCCTCGCCTATCATCACCAGCAAAAGCAGCATAACCGTCAGCGTACCGACGGTGGACAAGCCTATCCACCAAGCGTCTAAGTTGTCCTTGCCCTGCGCCAAGAGTTCGCCCAAGCTCGCCTGCGACGCGGGAACGCCCAAACCGAGGAAATCAAGCTGGTCAGCGCAAGCACAGCGCCGGAGATGCGGAAAGGCAGAAATGCCAATACGGGCGTCAGGCTGTTGGGCAGGATGTGCCGCCACATAATCGCGCGGTTGCCCACGCCCATCGAACGCGCCGCCAAAACGTAATCCGCCTGACGGTTTTTTTCAAAAAAACTCGGCGCGGACGTAGTCCGACAGCCCCATCCAGCCGAACAGCGACAGCAACACCAGCAAAATCAACAAACTGGGATTAAAAAAACGAAGACAGGATAATCAGCAGGTAAAGCTCCGGCATCCCGCCCCAGATTTCGATAAAACGCTGCATCAAGAGGTCGGTCTTGCCGCCGAAATAACCCTGCACCGCGCCGGTGATTACGCCGATTACGGTCGTTACCAAAGTCAATGCAAGGGCAAACAATAGGGAATCGCGGAATCCGTAAACCAAACGCGCCAAGACATCGCGACCGCGGTCGTCCGTGCCGAGCAAGTGCCTTTCGGACGGACTTGCAGGGTCGGGCTGCGTGTCGAAATCATTGAGCGTATCGGCATCGTAGGGATTGGGCAGATAAACGGCGTAATTGCCGTTTGACGTGATGTTGCCGCGTATCAGCGGATCGAGGTAATCGGTAGGCGTGTCGAAATCGCCGCCGAACACGGTTTCGTTGTATTCGTTTACCAGCGGAAAATAATATTCGCCCTGATAACGTATCCACAAGGGCTTGTCGTTGCTCCACAAAGGCGCAAGCAGCGCGACGGCGAACAAAACGGCTAAAATCCGCAACGCGAACCAGCCGCGTTTGTGTTGCTTGAAAGCCTGCCAAGTGGGGTTTGAGGTGTGTGTTTTCATGGTTTGGAAAAGTTTTTCAGTCATGATTCGGAAACATATTTTTTTCAGACGACCTATTTCTGTCCGCCGAAATGAATGCGCGGATCGACCCACGAATAAGAAATATCCGACACCAATTTCGCCAGCAAACCCATCAGCGTGAACACATACAGCGTCCCCATCACCACCGGATAATCGCGCTTCATCACCGCCTCATAGGAAAGCAGCCCCAGCCCGTCGAGCGAGAACAAGGTTTCAATCAGCAGGCTGCCGGTGAAAAACGCGCCGATAAAGGCGGCGGGAAAGCCGGTAATCAGCGGAATCATCGCGTTGCGGAAAACGTGTTTCCACAAAATCTGCTTTTCCGGCAAACCCTTGGCGCGGGCGGTATAGACATATTGGCGGCGGATTTCTTCAAGAAACACGTTTTTCGTCAACACCGTCGTTACCGCCAGACTACCTGCCACCGAAGCCGTAATCGGCAGCGCCATGTGCCACAGATAATCTTTAATTTTGCCCGCCCACGACAGCGTGTCGAAATCATCGCCGACCAAACCACCCTGCGGGAACCACGCAAAAAAGCTGCCGCCGCCGAACAACACCAGCAGCACCAAACCCAACACAAACGGCGGTATGGTATAACCGACCAGCACCACCATCCCCGTTACCGCATCAAAACGGCTGCCGTCGCGCACCGCCTTGACAATGCCCAACGGGATACAAATCAGATAAGTCAGGAAAAACGTCCACAAGCCCAAACTCATCGATACCGGCATTTTCTGTTTGACCAGCTCGAACACGGTTTCATGATGGAAAAAACTGTTACCTAAATCAAAACGGGCAAACCGCCACACCATATCCGCAAACCGCGTCAACGGCGGCTTGTCGAAACCGTACAGCGCATTCAACGCCGCCAAATCTTCCGGACTGATGCGGTTACCGTTTTTCATAATATTGCCCGCCGTCGCATTCGCCGTCTCGCCGCTGACCGCACCATGCGTCAACTGCTGCACCATCTGCTCCACCGGTCCGCCCGGCACGAATTGGATAACGGCAAAAGTAATCGCCAAAATCCCCAACAGCGTGGGGATTAAGAGTAATAGGCGGTGGAGGATGTAACGGTACATGCTTGGGGTATTCCTCTATTTGGGTTTTAAGGTCGTCTGAAAAGTACGGATTGCTTTCAGACGACCTATACTTTTAATACTTGTAAAAAAATTTAACTGATAAGCCAGCTAATAAACCTATCCAGCAAATCTTTCTGATTATTGCCAGCCGCTTCGACCATTTCCAATGTCAAACTATCCGGCCACACAATAAAATATCCGTAACGTCCTTTTTTGATAAGTGCACCGGCTTTCTTGCCTGTATCTGTCAAACGGTAGAACTTACCGTCTATTTCCTGCAAGCCTGCATGACACAGTTTCGCATTGCATTCTTCCGTTGTTACGCCCCATTTTTTTCTGCCAGCTTAGCGACAGTCAATGTATCGTATTTTTTTAGCAATTTCTATATTCTGATTTTTTTCTGCGAAACTTGCTCTTTTTCTACGACGTCAACTGAAATTTTAACTTCATCGCTAATACGGATAATACGCTGCGCTTCGCTATAAGCATCTTGATAGACTTCTCCATCTTCACTACGCTTCAGCAAGATACCCATTTCATTATTATTTACTTGGCTGAATTCATATAAATTCAGGCTTGTAATAATGCAAGCATCTTCGCTGACGTAACATTTTGCATGAAGATTCGGACAATAGCTTGTACGAACATAATTTAAATTTTTTTCAACCAAGCTGCCTCTGATGGCTGCAATTCACTTTTACCATACTGAAAAAAATTGTGAGCTTTTCAGACGGCATTGAGCCGTAAATCATGGAACGCGTGCGTGCTGGAGCACACACCTTACGCATGGATTTTTGGGTTTCATGCAGGCTACAGCTTGCTGCTGCGGCGGTATAAAAGTATTTTTTTAGTGATTTACCGTTTTTGGTATTTTTTTGCCCGACGGGGTTAAAAAAATACAGTTGCTACTCTTGCTGCATGATATTGGCAAGATTTAATTTAAATGTTTGTTGAATCTTGTTTACATCCTTAGCAAAAATATGATAGTCACTCGAAGAATAGATAGATTTTATTCTATTCAAATTAGTTTGTTGATAACATTTTTTTCATTTCCGCGATGAAAAAAATTATCTTTTCCTCTTTCATTGAGACAGTTATTTTCTAACAGATAGATTGCCCATGCTGTAAAAATAAATGTACTATCTTCCGGATATTCAGATAAATAAATTTCGAATTCAATTATAGAATATTCAGCTGCTTCAATTAATGTTATATCTAAATCTCTGACAAATTTTTTTCCGTTATATTTTTTTAAATAATTTCCTGAATTCTATATAATTTTTTTATTTTTTTCCATGATTCTATTTTTCCTGTAAAAAAATATTTAATTGAATATTTGGATAACGATTTCTAAACTCTAAAATAACATTGCTGCAAGATTGACAGGCCTTTAATTCTGTAAATAGATCAATTCTATCTGATACATTACGATTATTTCCGAGTTGCTGTGCTATAGTTTCAAGTAATTTATATTCTCCATTACAATCCGCACATCGATTTTCATGCGGTCTTTGTCTTCTAAAAGCTCTTTTTACCCTATCGTTTAATTTTTAGATAAGGGCTAATCAAATAAAAGCCGTTCCTGTGCATTTTTTTAATTAACTCCTCCAAGTAATACGTTGTACCGCTGGTATTTAAAAAAATTTTTGCCATTTTCTTCTTTCCTGCAATGTTTATTTGATTTATTCGCGGGCAGAGCCCACGCTACGCAGTTGCTTTATATTATTCTGACAGTTGAAACAATAGACTTCACTATCGTTTAGGTCGTCTGAAAATTGCTGCGACAAACTTTCAGACGACCTTCCTTATTTCTCCAAAGCCTCTTGCAGTTTCTTCTCAATCAAATCCGCATCAAACGATTTGGCAATCAGCTCGAAGCGCGAGTCGCGCCGCCATGAGACTTGGTTAGCGCCCCACTGCCCGTCCACCCAGTTGAGCCACACCCATGTGCCAAGCACTTGGAACACGCCTTTGGCGCGGACGAGGTCGTCTGTGAATTTGGGCAGGTCGTTGAAGAAGTTGGTCAGCTTTTCGCCGTCGAAATCGCGTCCGGCGGGGAAAGTGAAACCTTGCGACTGGAAGCCCATGGTGTTGTCCGGCAGGGCTTTGAGGCGGTAGCGTGATTTTTTTCGATAACGGGAATGTCGAGCCATTGGATGTCGAGTTGTGCGTTTTGGACTTCAACCACTTTGGCTTTGGGCGGGAACAGTTTTGCCGCTTTGTCGTGAAATTCGGCAAGCTGTTCGGGGGTACATAAATCGGTTTTGCTGGCGACCAATACGTCGCAGATGCCGATTTGGTCTTTATACAATGCCTGCTGCGCGTAATCGGGGTTGATGAACTGGCGCGGATCGACGACGGTAAAGACGGCGCCGATTTCCAGCATACTGTCGAGCGGTTTGGCTTTCAATTCGTCGATGACGCTGGCGGCGTGCGCCAGTCCGCTTGCCTCAATCATCAGGCGGTCGGGTTTGGCATCGCGCAGCATTTTTCTGTACGGTTACGCCCATTTGCGGGCCGGCGGTGCAACACAAACAGCCGCCGGCGATTTCTGCCACGGGGATGCCGTTGTCGCTCAATACCGCTCCGTCAATGCCGATTTCGCCAAACTCGTTGACGATGATGACCCATTTTTTTCGTTCGGGTCTTTTTGTTCCATCAGGCTTTTTGAGTGCGGTGGTTTTGCCTGTTCCCAGAAAACCTGAAATCAGGTGGACTTTAGTTTTTTTCACTTCTGACATTTTTTTACAGATTCCAGTTAAAACAACGTGTTCTTCTTTTTAGCGCAAAGCCGCTTTCGGCAACGCCTGCGCGCAATGCCGCCCATTCGTGGCTCAGGGTTTGCTCGTCTGCCGTGCCGCATTCGGTACAGACCAAAATAAACGCGCTATGGTGCGCTTCAGCTTCTTCGTGGTCGTGGCAATGGTCGTTGCACTCGTGCTGCGCGTGGCTGCACAAAAATATAGCCGTTAACCGCCGCCACTTTGTGCAAAAACGCCCTGCTCCGCCCAAAAAAATCAAGGGCGCGGTAGGCCGTCGGCGGCGCAACCACGCCCTCGCTCTGCTGCTGCATCTGCGACAAGACGTTGTAGGCTTTTAATCACGCCGCTTTGCTGCAAAAACGATATCGAGCACCTGCTCGCGCAAAGCGATTACCTGTACGCCGTCACGGCGTGCCTGTTCGAGGATTTTCTGTTTGATTGCGTGTTTCATAAAGGCTTTCAGACGACCTTAAAATTCTGAACGGAAAGGATTACATTATAACGTGTTTCCGTTTGGTTTAAACTGCTGTTGTTTTTCAGGAGCGAAAAAAACATGGGGAAACACCCTTGGGAACAGCGAATAATAGTCCTCCTTCAAAATCCAAATACCTGGAAATAAGCCTGACATTTTACCGAGAGGAATAGCTCCTCCCCTTTGCATAGCCAATTAAAAATAAAATAGTACAATACTCAACTTTGAAGTTTTGACCATGACATACTCTGCGGACTTGAGAAACAAAGCTTTAAACTATTACGAACAATGCAAAAACATCAGCCAAACCGCAGCAACATTTAACTTGTCAAGAAACACGCTTTACCTGTGGATTCGCCTTAAAAAACAAACAGGCAGCCTAAAACATCAAGTCACCGGTCTAAATGCCGTCAAATTGGATAGGCAAAAACTGGCTCAATATGTTGGGCAACACCCGGATGCCTATCTGCATGAAATCGCCAAACATTTTTGATTGTACGGCAGCCGCCGTTTGCTATGCACTCAAACAGATGGGGATGACGCGCAAAAAAAGACCACCACTTACAAAGAACAAGATCCGGCCAAAGTAACGCATTATTTGACACAGCTGGCCGAATTTCCCGACTACCAACGTGTTTATTTGGATGAAACAGGATTTGACCGCTACCTGTTCCGTCCCTATGCCCGCAGCCTGAAAGGGCAAATAGTGAAAGCGCAGATAAGTGGAAAAAGATACCGACGCTTATCTCTTGTGTCCGCACAAGTCGGCAACCGGCTGATTGCTCCGATGGTTTATCAAAATACGATGACCGGAGTCTTTTTTGAAGCGTGGTTTCAGCAATGCCTACTGCCCGCATTGACTCAAAAATCGGTGATTATTTTAGATAATGCGCGATTTCACCGTATGGGTGTCTTACGGGAAATGGCGGAAAAATGGGGACATAAGGTATTACCTCTTGCACCTTATTTACCTGAGCTCAACCCGATTGAGAAGGTGTGGGCGAATATTAAGCGGTATCTGCGAACCGTATTGTCTGATTACGCCCGATTTGACGATGCGCTACTGTCCTATTTTGATTTTAATTGAATATATTACTGACAGCGGCTTGCCGTTCGCGTTTTTCCTGTTGCTTGGCTTCGCTGGGGTCTTGCCCCGATACAAGCAAGCGGCGGGCGTTTTCAGCAGCTTGGCGGACTTCCACTAGTGATACGGTCGGATATTTGCCGATTGAAAGCGTTTTCCGTTTGCCTTTATGCGAAAAATCATCCCCCATAACTTCCCGCCGCTCGTATTGATATACAGATACAAGCCCTTGCCGTCATTCAGCTTAAACGGTTTTTCGGCAGGCTTGGTGTTTTTGATTTGTCGGTCGTTCAACTTCATTTTTACAGTATTTTTCAGATACCGCAAAAGATACCGTAAATTTTAGGTTGATTCAATTAGGCAGAAATAGGCAGAATTATATGATGTATAGTAGATTAACTTTAAACCAGTACGGCGTTGCCTCGCCTTGCCGTACTATCTGTACTGTCTGCGGCTTCGTCGCCTTGTCCTGATTTAAATTTAATCCACTATAAAGATACCGAAACCAGTGAGAAGCCTTGTCTTTCTTGGCTTTGGTTTACGGCGTTAGGCTTCGACAGGCAAAAAAATAACCGCTCTAAAAGCGGTTGTGGTGCCCGGAGCCGGAATCGAACCGGCACGGCCGGTTTAGGGCCGACGGATTTTAAGTCCGTTGTGTCTACCTATTTCACCACCCGGGCGTAGACTGTTTTATATTGAAAATTTGGAGGCGGGGGCGCGGATTTGAACCGGCCTATATAAGGGTTGCACCCCTTATAGCATAAACACTCTGCCACCCCGCCATGAAATGAGTGGAGGCGAGAGTCGGAATCGAACCGGCGTAGACGGATTTGCAATCCGCTGCATAACCACTTTGCTATCTCGCCAAACAAACTACCAGGTAGTATTTAAACTGGAGCGGGAAACGAGTCTCGAACTCGCGACCTCAACCTTGGCAAGGTTGCGCTCTACCAACTGAGCTATTCCCGCATATCCAAATGTGCCTGAAGGATGGAGCGGGAAACGAGTCTCGAACTCGCGACCTCAACCTTGGCAAGGTTGCGCTCTACCAACTGAGCTATTCCCGCATGGGACACATCTGAAAATTAAACTGTGGAGCGGGAAACGAGTCTCGAACTCGCGACCTCAACCTTGGCAAGGTTGCGCTCTACCAACTGAGCTATTCCCGCATCGGAGAAACTTTATAGCAACTTAAGACAGGATTCGTTTGGAGCGGGAAACGAGTCTCGAACTCGCGACCTCAACCTTGGCAAGGTTGCGCTCTACCAACTGAGCTATTCCCGCCGAATGTCTGTTTTTTTGCTGCTGTTTCTGAAGAAGACGCAATTATTATGGATTTGAAACTTGTCGTCAAGGGGTTTGTTTTATTTTTTATTTGATTTCCTGCCACGCCATTTTCAGATAATAGAACATTGACCAGAGGGTTAATACAGATGCGATAAACATCAATATGTTACCTGTCAGGTAAAAAATATTGTCAAATTGATTGGAGGCTAAGAGCAATAAAAATATGGCAACCATTTGTGCGGCGGTTTTAAATTTGCCGATGGTGGCAACGGCAACGCTGCTGCGTCTGCCCATTTGCGCCATCCATTCCCTCAAAGCGGAAATGGTGATTTCCCTGCCGATGATGATAATGGCGAAGATAACATAAGTACGACCAAGGCTGACCAGCAGCAATAATGCGGTCGCTACCATCAATTTATCCGCAACGGGATCGAGGAATGCGCCGAAATCGGAGGTTTGCTTCCAAAGCCTTGCTAAAAATCCGTCAAACCAATCGGTTACGGCGGCGAGTGCAAAGATGATAGCGGCAGTCCAATTGACGGTTTCCGGTGCAATCCACCCTTTTGGCAGGAAAAACAGTAACGTAAAGACTGGAATCAGCAAAACGCGCATCCAAGTCAGAAAAATCGGTATGTTCCAAGGCATGATTTACCTTTGATGTGGTTATGATAGTTAATTTGCCTATTATAACGGACTTGTCTGTCTGAAAGCATATGTTTTAACCATCTTTCAGACAGCAAAAGCCTTCAAGTCCGTTTGTTTTTTCGATAAAACCTGCATTGAGGCAGCCATTCTTTTTGGCACGGGTCGTCGATAAACGACTTTAAAATCTTTTGAAAGGTTTGATTTTGGGCGTTGTATATGTTGCCTTTTAGATAACACGACGCGTAATAATGCGCCAATAAATCCGCCTGCTGCTCCATATTCAGCATACCGAAATGACAAATATCAGACAGATTGGGATAGAGATAGGCACGGCGGCGGCGGTAGCCTCCGCTGACGAACAAAAACAATCCGCCCAACCAGGTTTTTAAATCCTTGCTGGTACTGCCAAACATGGGTCAATTCATGAATCATCCATATTTGATGGGACTCGGAAGCGAGGGCGAAGTCGTCAGGGCAGTTATTGCGCGGGAAATAGATGTTCCCGTTGGGCGAAACGGCAACCTGCATGGTCGGCAGGCAAGGAATGCCTCGATAGATTTTTGACGCGGGCGTAATCAATGCTGTCGGCAAAAATCAGCTTTGCCATTTTGATTTCGTTGTCCGTCAGCCTGCGCCATCGTTTGCTCATATCTTGTCCTTGTTACTTTCATGACGACTGGGGTCGTCTGAAAACGGTTATCCTGCCTTATCAGTCATGCAGCTACGTTTACAAGCGATACTGCCATATCCCCTATCCGCTTTATAGTGGATTAAATTTAAATCAGGACAAGGCGACGAAGCCGCAGACAGTACAGATAGTACGGAACCGATTCACTTGGTGCTTCAGCACCTTAGAGAATCGTTCTCTTTGAGCTAAGGCGAGGCAACGCCGTACTGGTTTAAAGTTAATCCACTATATTTGCACCAACATCATCACAAACCTTACAGCATGAAGGTCGTCTGAAATTTTTTTCAGACGACCTTTTTGAGCCTGTCAAACTATTGTCCTGAATCTTTCGGCTTCTGATTGGCGTTCTCAAACAATTTGTTCATAGGGGTCAGATTGATTGCATTGCCTTGACTGACTATCCATTTATCCTCCACCCGCCAAACGCCTGAAGTGTCTTCCACGCGCAGATACCAGTGGTTGGTCGGCGGCAGGGGTTTGAAAGTCGCTTCATACTCCATACGGCCGTTTTGAATTTCCGCGCTGACGGGGTGCAGTTTGACGGTTTGGTCTTCCGATTTTTTAGTCGGGTGCATCAAAAAGGAGATTCAAAAGGCTGTTTGGGATCGAATTCCCCGCTGACAAACACTTTGGCCGCATCCTTATCCGGACTGATCAGCACTTGCACCTGCATATGCCGCTTCACTGCCTCTTCATCGCGGTGAAGCTGGATGTCGATGTGTTTGCCGTCTTTGTAATAGTCGTCCGTTACCAAATCGGTTGCATGCTCTTTGGCGACGAAGAACATGGCGACACTGGCAATCACAACGAAAATAGGCCCCGCCATCAACACCCACGGCCAAATGTGTTTGTACCAAGGTTTGACTTGTTTTTGCTCGGACACGTTTTTATTCTCCGATAAAGGTTGCTTCTTCTTCCAAGATAGTGGGTTTGCCATCTGCTTTGCCGGTTTCGCGATAAGTGAAGGTAAACTCAATCGGATGGCTGCCCTTGTCGGCGTATTCGGGAATGGTGGAAACTTGGACAGGGATGGTCAACGTTTGGCGCGGTGCGATTTTCACGCCGCCTTCCGGCAATCCGGTCAGGGCAATTTCTTCAAAGCCTTTGACTGCCGCAGTCATCACTTGTTCGTTTTCACTATTGTTGATAATGCGCAGGTTGTATGCGTTTTTCCAGCCAACCTTTGCTGTTTTCGCGCACCATCACGCCGCGGTCTTTCAAAAATATCGACTTCGACCATTTTTACGGGTGGAAAGTCCGACCAAGAAAGCAATAATAACCACCAGCAAAACAGCGCCGTATCCCGCCACACGCGGACGTTTCAAGCGTTTTTTGATGTCGCTTTCAGGATATTCGTGTTCCAACGCGCCTTCGGTCGTATAGCGTATCAGGCCGCGCGGATAACCCATTTTGTCCATAATTTCGTCGCAGGCATCAATACACGCCGCACAGCCGATACATTGGTATTGCAAACCGTCGCGGATATCGATACCGACGGGACAGACCTGTACGCACATGGTGCAGTTGATGCAGTCGCCCAATCCGCTGTCTTCTTTGTTGGCGGTTTTTCTTGCGTGCGCCGCGCGGTTCGCCGCGTTCGGTATCGTAAGAAATAATCAGCGTGTCTTTGTCGAACATCGCGCTTTGGAAGCGTGCATACGGACACATATGCAGGCACACTTTCTCACGCATAACGTGGGCAAAGAAGAAGGTCATGAAGCCGTAAAACGCTGCGGCAAACATCGCGCCGCCGCCCGCCGCTCCGGCAAACAAGTCGGGAACGAACTGGCGGATCGGGACAAACCAGCCCGCAAAGGTAATGCCTGTCCACGCGCAGACAATGAAAATCAGCAGGGCTTTAGTTGCTTTGATGCGGATTTTAGTGAAATTCCACGGCGATTTTTCCAGCTTCAGGCGTTTGTTGCGGTCGCCTTCGACCAAGTTGTCGATCCAAAGCATGATTTCGGTGTAAACCGTCTGCGGGCAGGAATAGCCGCACCACAAGCGTCCGGCAATCGTCGTCCACCAAAACAGTCCGAAGGCGCAAATCATCAGCAGCAGGGCAAGGTAAATCAAGTCGCCCATACCCAGCGACAGCCCGAAAATGAAGAAATGGCGGTCCGGAATATTGAAGAGTACCGCCTGACGGTCGCTCCAGTTGAACCACGGAATCACATAAAACACAAACTGCGTCGCCAATACGGCGGCTATACGCAATTTGGCGAACCGCCCTTCCGCTTTTTTCGGATGGATGCGTTCCCCTTCGGGATGGATTTGGATGACGCTGGATTTGGGTTTTGAGGGTTTGGGCGGAGCGGTTTTTGCCGGTTTCTCGGACTGCTCTTTCGGGGCAGCGTTTTTTTCTTCTGACACAGCGTTTTTCGGCTTGGTTTTCTGTTGACATTTTTTTCAGTGTTCCTTCGTGTGTTTGCGCGCAGGTCTTTTATTCTGATTACTGGTTTGATTGGTTTTTTTCAGACGACCTTTTATATGCGTCGGAATCATATCATTTGAACTTGACCAAAGCAAAAAGCCCTACTTGGCTTTTTATATGCCACCCGTTTTGATTTTTTTCCGTTGCCCAAGTCTGAAATCAGCGATATTCAAGCAGTTGCATATAACCGATGACACTATGTTTATAGCGAATCGCTATATCTCTGATAAAAAAATTTATAAACTACTGTTTCAAAACGGAATAACAGTTAATCTCATCTGCTTTGCCTGTTTCAGACGACCCCTTATGCGGACAATTTTTTTAAAAACAGGATAACGCGAAACCGATGCCGTACTGGTTTGAAGTTGTCCTTCCGATAGGCGGAAAGGTCGTCTGAAAGACGCCCACATCCTTGAAAGCCTGCCCGAATCGGGCGATAATCAACGGGATTTTCTTTACCGTTATTACCGTTTCAAACCAATACAGCAAGGAAGGTACAAAATGTCTCAACTGGCAAACGCAATCCGTTTCCTCTCGGCCGATGCCGTTCAAAAAGCCAATTCCGGCCACCCCGGTGCGCCCATGGGTATGGCGGAAATGGCGGAAGTATTGTGGACGAAATTCCTTCACCACAACCCCGCCAACCCCAAATTCTACAACCGCGACCGCTTCATCCTCTCCAACGGCCACGCGTCCATGCTGTTGTACAGCCTGCTGCACCTGACCGGCTACAACCTGAGCATTGAAGACCTGAAAAATTTCCGCCAGCTGCACAGCAAAACCCCCGGCCACCCCGAATACGGCTACACCGACGGCGTGGAAACCACGACCGGCCCGTTGGGACAAGGCATTGCCAACGCGGTGGGCATGGCATTGGCGGAAAAAATCCTTGCCGCCGAATTTAATAAAGACGGTTTGAACATCGTCGATCACTACACCTACGTCTTCATGGGCGACGGCTGCCTGATGGAAGGCGTATCGCACGAAGCCTGTTCGCTCGCCGGCACTTTGGGCTTGGGCAAACTGATTGTTTTGTATGATGACAACAATATTTCCATCGACGGCAAAGTGGACGGCTGGTTTACCGAAAACATCCCGCAACGCTTTGAAAGCTACGGCTGGCATGTGATTCCAAATGTAAACGGTCACGACACCGCCGCCATTCAAGCCGCCATCGAAGCTGCCCGCGCCGAAACCGGCAAACCGTCCCTCATCTGCTGCAAAACCTTAATCGGCAAAGGCAGCGCCAACAAAGAAGGTAGCCACAAAACCCACGGCGCACCTTTGGGCGCAGAAGAAATCGAAGCCACGCGCAAACATTTGGGCTGGATTTACCCCGCATTTGAAATCCCGCAAGAAATCTACGACGCATGGAGCGCGAAAGAACAAGGCGCGAAACTGGAAGAGGAATGGAACGAGCTGTTCGCGCAATACCAAGCCAAATATCCTGCCGAAGCCGCAGAATTCGTGCGCCGCATGGATAAAAAACTGCCGGACAATTTCGATGTATACGTTCAAGCCGCATTGAAAGAAGTGTGCGCCAAAGCCGAAACCATCGCCACCCGCAAAGCCAGCCAAAACAGCATCGAAATCCTCGCTAAAGAGCTGCCCGAACTGGTGGGCGGTTCAGCCGACCTGACTCCGTCCAACCTGACCGACTGGTCGGGCAGCGTCTCCGTTACCCGCGACAAAGGCGGCAACTACATCCACTACGGTGTGCGCGAGTTCGGCATGGGTGCCATCATGAACGGCCTTGCCCTGCATGGCGGCGTGAAACCCTTCGGCGCGACTTTCCTGATGTTCAGCGAATACGAACGCAACGCCCTGCGCATGGCGGCGCTGATGAAAATCAACCCCGTCTTCGTCTTCACCCACGATTCCATCGGCCTCGGCGAAGACGGCCCGACCCACCAACCCATCGAGCAAACCGCCACCCTGCGCCTGATTCCGAACATGGACGTATGGCGTCCGTGCGACACCGCCGAATCGCTGGTGGCATGGGCGGAAGCGGTAAAAGCCGAAGACCATCCGTCCTGCCTGATTTTCAGCCGTCAAAACCTGAAATTCCAAGCGCGCAACGAACAACAACTGAACGACATCAAACGCGGCGGCTACGTCATCAGCGAAGCCCAAGGCAACGCCCAAGCCGTCATCATTGCCACCGGTTCCGAAGTCGAGCTGGCTTTGGAAGCGCAAAAAGCCCTCGCCGCGCAAAACATCGCCGTACGCGTCGTTTCCATGCCGTCCACCAACGTCTTCGACCGCCAAGACGCCGCCTATCAAGCCACCGTCCTGCCCGAAGGCCTGCCGCGCATCGCCGTAGAAGCCGGACACGCCGACGGCTGGTACAAATATGTCGGACTGAACGGCGCAGTCGTCGGCATCAACCGCTTCGGCGAATCCGCCCCTGCCGAACTGCTGTTCAAAGAATTCGGCTTTACCGTGGAAAATGTGGTGGATACTGTGAAATCAGTGCTGTAAGCGGCAGCTATCGCATCAAAGGTCGTCTGAAAACGGAAGATGAAGGTTTTCAGACGACCTTTTTCCTTTATAGTGGATTAACTTTTAAACCAGGACGGCGTTACCTCGCCTTGCCGTACTATCCGTACTGTCTGCGGCTTCGTCGCCTTGTCCTGATTTAAATTTAATCCACTATAAAACCGCCCAAACCGGTTTAACAAAAAAATCCAAATACCCATACAGCGGCGCAACCCTTCCTACATAAATGAAGTAGCGCAGAAATGTCGGATAAAGCGTCGTCTGAACCCCTCCTATTCCCAATAATCCTTTGCCATATCTTGAAAGCCATACCGCTAAACCGTAAAATTACACCTTACTAAATTTGATATAAATTTACATCCAACCTATCTTACCCGCCAATTATGATGACCCGCCTTACCGCCTATCGG
Organism: uncultured Neisseria sp.; assembly: GCA_916438535.1. Taxonomy (GTDB): domain Bacteria; phylum Pseudomonadota; class Gammaproteobacteria; order Burkholderiales; family Neisseriaceae; genus Neisseria. The sequence goes on from CAKAEP010000002.1 coordinate 418,449, forward strand.
AAAACCCTCCTCATCTGCCTGATTTTATGGGCATCCATCGTCGCCGTTTTTCTCCGCCGAACGTTTCTTCATGCTGCACCATTTCGTTTCAGACGACATCCGCAGCCGTTATACGGGCGATTTGGCGGCTTTGTTTGTCAAAGGGCTGTTGTTCGACATCAAAATCGCCTCCGTTGCCGCCGCCTTCCCCTTCCTGATCGGGCTGTTCGGACTGGCTACTCAGAAAACCGCCGCCTTTACCCTACGCCTCCTGCCTACCGTCGCAACCGTCCTTTTCCTGACCGCCTTTGCCGCCGCGCTGGGCAACTGGTTCTATTACAGCGTTTACGACCGTCAATTTGACGTCTTCGTCTTCGGACTGGCGGACGAAGATACCCGCGCCGTCCTGAAAACCGTCTGGTCGGACTATCCCGTCATCCCCTGTCTTGCCGCCTTGATTGCCGCAGCTTTCGTTTTCGGCAAAATCTTCAGCCTCATCCGCCGCCGTACCCGCTTTCAGACGACCTCATGGGGAAAAACCGCTTGGATTGCCGCCGTCCTCTTACCCGTCCTCGCGCTTGCCGCAGGCATACGCGGCTCGTTCGGCAAATTCCCCTGCGTCAGACCGCCATGCAGATTTCCGCCGCACCGCAAATCAACAAACTCGTTCCCAACGCCCTGACCTCCCTAAGCTGGGCAGTCAACGAATACCGCAACAGCAACGACTTCCACCCCGTCTCCGATGAAGACGGCAGCCGGCTCATCAGCACCCTGCTCGATAAAAAAACAAACGCCGACTTGACGCAGCTCTTTGCCCAAACCGCCGCAAACGCCGCCGTCGAAAAACACCGTCCCAACGTCGTTCTCACCGTCATGGAAAGCATGAGTGCGCATCTCTTGAACATGGACAACCCTGAACGGGACCTCTTGGGCGAACTGGGCAAACACTGGCAGCAAGACTGGGTGTACCGCAAATTCGTTTCCGAGGGAGACGGCACCAGCGACACCCTGCACCGCTTCTTCGTCCGCAGCCCGCGCCTCAACCTCAGCCAATCCCTTGCTAAAAACAAAACCTTCCCCGGCAATATGTTCAAACCCTATCTCGATGCCGGCTACCGCGTCGTCTATATTACGGCGGGCAACGGCGGCTGGCGCGATTTCGACACCTTCCTGCGGCACTTGGGCGTCAACGAAATCATCGATGAAAACACCCTCAAAACCCACTATCCCGAAGCAAAATCCGACACATGGGGTGTACCCGACGAATTCATGTTCCGTTATGCCGAAGAAGAACTCGCGCGCGCCGAAAAAAGCGGCACGCCCGTATTCATCATGATGATGTCCGTGACCAACCACCCGCCCTACCGCCTGCCCGCGCCGCATCAGGCGAAAAACTTCCGCTTGGACGAACAAGAGCAGAAACGCCTTGCCAACCTCGCCTCAGGCAAAGAGCTGAATGAAATTTTCAACACTTTCCGATACAGCAACGACCAACTCGGCCGCTTTATCGGCAAAGTGAAAACCATCGCGCCCGACACCATTATCGCCGCCACCGGCGACCACAATATGCGCGCCATCGGCTATCCCGAATCCGCTGATGCCGCACTCGGCCACAGCGTCCCCTTCTACCTTTACGTTCCGCAAGCCTACCGCGGCAGCGCCGAATACCATCCCGAACGCGCAGGTTCGCACAAAGACATCCTGCCGACCCTCTACAACTTAAGCCTGTCCAAATCGCGCTACTACCAAACCGGCTGCAACCTCACCGCCCCGCAACCCGATTCCGCATGGTGCGGCTACGGCTACAACCCCGAAGTCATCATTACCGAACGCGGTTTCTATCATCAACACAGCAAAGCATTCCACAAATGGGACAACAAAAATATCCAAACCGCCGAAAGCCGCCCAAGCACGCCGGATAACGAAGACCAAGCCATTATCCGCCGCGCCTCGGCATATACGCCGTTTCTTGAATGGCAGATCAACCGGATTATCAGTACCCAATAAATCCGTTTATCGCCAAAGGTCGTCTGAAAAGTTTCAGACGACCTTTTTATATCCATATAAACCGCCTTTGCTATAACGGTATTTACTTCACTTATCAAACTTGCCCACAAAACATTTTAAACCTACAATGCCGCTGTTTATCACATCTCCGAGTCCATCATGTTTTTCGTCCTTTCCCCCGCTAAAAACCTCAATGAAAAAGCCCCTGCGCCCGTCAAAGAATTCACCCAACCCGACCTCTTGGCGGAAGCCGAAATCCTGATGCGCCAACTGCGTGAACTTGCCCCGCAGCAAATCGCCGAGCTAATGCATGTTTCCGACAAAATCGCCCTCTTAAACGCTGAGCGCAACGCCGAATGGCATACACCGTTTACCCCCGACAACGCCAAACAGGCAGTCTTTATGTTCAACGGCGACGTTTACGAAGGCATCGCCGCCGACATCCTCAAACCCGAACAAATCCAATATCTGCAACAACATGTCCGCCTGCTTTCCGGCCTCTACGGCATCCTGCGCCCGCTGGATTTGATGCAGCCCTACCGCTTGGAAATGGGAACGGCGTTTGCCAACACACGCGGTAAGAACTTGTATGAATTTTGGGGCGACATCATCACTGACCTGCTGAACGACACCCTTGCCCAAGCAGGCAGCGACATATTAATCAACCTCGCTTCGCAAGAATATTTCAAATCCGTCAACACTAAAAAAACTCAAAGCCCGCCTGATTACCCCCGTTTTTTTAAAGATGAAAAAAACGGCAAATACAAAATCATCAGCTTCTACGCCAAACGCGCGCGCGGACTGATGGTACGCTACGCGGCGGAACATAATATTACCGACCCGGAAATGCTGAAAAACTTTGATTACGAAGGCTACTCATTTAACGCAGCCGCGTCTAACGAGTCCGAATGGGTGTTCATGCGCAAAAGAACAAACCAAGTAAAAAAACAAAAAAACTAAATATTCACCTTAAAAATTTCGCTTGGCAAACCCGACAAATTTCATTATTATTCCCGCTTAAAGAGACGGAAGCGTGGCAGAGCGGTTTAATGCAACGGTCTTGAAAACCGTCGAGGGTTGATAGCCCTCCGTGAGTTCGAATCTCACCGCTTCCGCCATTTCTTGAAAATAGAAAAAAACCAAATAAAAAAATGAAGTGAAGCCCAGCCAACAGCATTTTTTTATTTGGTTTTTACTTTATTCTACGGAAACGTGGCAGAGAGGCTGAATGCAGCGGACTCGAAATCCGCTGAGGGTGCAAATCCTCCGTGGGTTCGAATCCCACCGTTTCCGCCAAACCGGACAAGAAGCCGCTGCAAAAACAGCGGCTTTTTTTGTTTTTCTCCTGAAGTCTCCCTCAATAAAACCCCTCCTCGGATTGTTAAAAACAAACTCAAACAAGAAGTAGCCAAGCCTTATCGTTTACTTCTGTTTATCCATCCGAAAAATGAAAAAAAGCTTCATTGAAAAAGGTCGTCTGAAACCGTTTGACCCAACGTTTCAGACGACCTTTTCAGTTTATAGTGGATTAACTTTAAACCAGCACGGCGTTGCCTCGCCTTGCCGTACTATCTGTACTGTCTGCGGCTTCGTCGCCTTGTCCTGATTTAAATTTAATCCACTATATAAAGCTATATCACAAAATCCAGCAGGTAAAAGTCTTCTTTGCCCACGCCACATTCCGGGCATTTCCAATCGTCGGGGATGTCTTCGAATTTGGTGCCCGGGGCGATACCGTGTTCGGGGTCGCCGAGGTCTTCGTCGTAAATCCAGCCGCAGGGGCCGCACATGTATTGTGCCATGGTGTGTTCCTTCTAATGGTTGAGGTCGTCTGAAAACGGTCGGCAAAAGGTTTTCAGACGACCCCTTGTTGGTCTGTTTCAGCCCTTATGCCGCTTCCAGCGCCGCGATTTCTTTGCGCAAGTGTTTCAACGCGGGGGTAACGATGGCGACGAACATGGCTTCGCGGACGCGGCGTTGGGCGGGGCTGCGCATGAGGTAGCCTTTGGCGCCGGCGTGTAAGGCGGCGGATTGGGCGGCGGCAAGCGTCAGCTCAGCGGCGGCGGCGCGCAGTTTCAGCGTGGCGAGGTTGTCGGGCGTGTTGTTCCAAGCCAAGTCTGCCAGTCGTTCGGTGGTTTGCCATGCTTCGTCCAAGGCGGCTTTGAGGCTGTCGTAGCTGTCGTCGAGATAGCTGTTGACCTCGGCGTTGACGACGTTGGCGATGCGGATGATGCCGAGGCTGCCGTCGATCACGCCCGCGCCGATGCCTATTTGCAGCAGGATGAAGCCGGACTTGATGGAGGCGATGTAGTCGGAGAACTGTTCGGGCGCGGCGATCACGTCTTCGTCAGGGATGAATACGTCTTTGAAATTCAGGCTGAACGTGCGCGTGCCTTCGAGGGCGCAGAATTCGGGGCAGGCTTGCAGGGTCACGCCTTCCCATTGTCCGCCGGTGATGAACATGACGTAGCCGTCGCCGATTTGGGCGGTATTCGCCCAGATGTGGTCTTCGCCGATGTTGGATACCCACGGCAGCGCGCCGTTAACTTTGTAGCCGCCGTCCACGCGCTCGGCTTGAAGGTTGTGTTTTTCAATGCCGGCGAGGTGTTTGACGGTATTGGACATGCCCGTACCCGCCAATACTTTTGCCTTGCAGGATGTCGGCGAGGTATTTGTCTTTGACGGCTTGGTTGGGCGTCTGGTGCAGATACCAAGCGCAAGCCGCCTGACACCATGCGCTGAACGAAGTCGCGCCGCATTCTTTGCCGACTTCGCGCAAGACGGCGATTTGCGTCGCCAAACCCAAGCCGTTGCCGCCTTCCGCTTCCGTACCGACTGCGCCGAATCCGCCGATGGCGCCGAGTTCGCGCATAAAATCTTCGGGATACAAGCCATTGCGGTCGATTTCGTCCACTAAGGGTTTGAGTTTGGTTTTGACGAGTTCGGCAACTTGAGACAATAAGGTTTCACGGTTCATGGTCTTATCCTTGAAAATGTGTGCGGACGGCGTGGGAGGGCGTTCCGTTGGAAAGGGAAGCGGTCCGTTACAGGGACGGCATTTTTTTGAAAAAGGTCGTCTGAAAACGGGCAAATGGTTTTGCCGCCACTTTTCAGACGACCTTGGATCAGAATCAGGCGAACGCCTGCAATTCAGGGTTGATTTCTGTTTGCGCGACGTTGTTGACGTAGTTGCACAAAGTCGCCAAGGCAACGCCCATCACGACTTCGACAGCCTGCTGCTGGTTGTAGCCGGCGTCGAAGAAGGCTTTGAGTTCGGCATCGGATACCGCGCCTTTTTTTCGCCATCACGGCTTGGGTAAACGCAGCGAGCGCGCCCAGTTTGGCATCGTCAAATTCGCCCGCCGCCAACGCGCGCGCGGCTTTGATGGATTGCTCGGACAGGGAGTTTTTTTCAGGGTTGCCAGTTTGGTGTGGCCTGCCACGCAGAAACCGCATTCGTTGGTGCGGGCGGCGATGATTTGGATGACTTCGACTTCACCGGGAGTCAGACTGTTGGCGGCGTTCAGTTTGCCGACTTCTTGATAAAACGCCAACGCTTCGGGCGCGTTGGCCAATACGCCGATGAGGTTGGGGATAAAGCCGTTGTTTTTTTCAGCGCGGCTTCGACGCGGGGTTTTGCTGCTTCGGGAGCGGTTTCGACGGTGTGTACGGTTAAGCGTGCCATATTGGTTTCCTTTTTATTTGCGATTTGTCAAAAGATGGAGGGCATAGTAGGGAAACAAATCCCAAAGTTGAAAGACCTGATAATTATTTTGATAAAACCAATAGTTATAAACAGCCAAGAAATTGATTAGATTTATATAATTATTTAATTACATCGATAGTTTTTAAAAAAAATAGGTATAAATGGAAAAAAATCAAAAAGGTCGTCTGAAAACCGAATACAGTTTTCAGACGACCTTTCATTCACTTATCCAATCCTAACCTTATCACTCAGCCCAGTTTTTTTCTTCTTACTGGTTTTTACCTATACCCGGATTGAAACTGTTGGTCGGGTCGAGTTTACGGTAGAACTGTTTGAGCGCGGGTTTTTGCTTCGTATAAATGACCGACGTTGTGTTCGGCTGGATATTGCGCGCCTCGTTGGTCTAAGAGATGAAGCATTTCATGCTCTAATGCCATGCAGTCGTTGCCTTTTTTTGATGATGTAATCCTGATGGAAAAACGTGGCACATGAAATGTCCGTAGTAGAGTTTGTGGATGATTTTATTGTCGATTTCCGACGGTAGTTTTTTTCAAACCAGTCGCGGTCGTCGCGGCGCAGGGCGATGTCCAGCGCGACCAAGTCTTCCACTTCGTCGTCATGCACGGCGCGGTAGCGGATGGCGGCGGAAGCGACGGCAAAGCGGTGCAGCATGGCGGCTTGGGTTTCTTCGGCGTTGCATTCGAAAAACGCGCCGCCGTGGTGTGAAAAATACTCTTTCAGGAACGCGCGCGCTTCATCGACGCCTTTTCCGCCCATTTTCAGAATCAGATGGTGTTCGTATTTGTCGCGGTAATCGCGCATGGATTTGGGCAGGTGGTCGGGCAGATATTTGCTGACGAACTGCATGACCTTGTCGGAAAAAAATGTTTGGGCAGAAAGCTGACTTTTTTGCCGAATCGGTCAACTTTGGCTTTGAAATCAAATAATTTCGGCAGTTGGTGCGTGCCGAATTTTTTGATGACGTAGAACGTGTCTTTGCCGTACACGTCGGCAATATCGAAAGCGTCGCGATGGATGTATTCGCCGGAAACGGGCAGGCTTTCAAATTCACCCAAGGCGGCGCGGCGGATGTCGGTCAGTTCATTAATATCGTTGGTGCCGATGTAGAACACGGCGGTTTGTTTCTCTTGCGGGAAGGTGTCCAAACGGACGGCAAAAACCATCAGTTTGCCCGCACAACCGGACGCTTCGTAATGGCGCGCTGGGTCGGCGTTAAAACGCGCGGCGGTCGGTTCGTCCACTTGGCGTACATGGTCGCAATAGGCGTGGTCGTGTCCTTTGCCCGCGTCTTGCGTGATATCTTTTCTCTGATAGTGATGACCTTGCAGGTTGGTCAAAATTTCTTCGGGCGTGTCGCCCAAATCTATGCCCAAATGGTTGACCAGCTCCAGTTTGCCCTCTTCGTTGATTTGGGCAAACAGCGCCATTTCTGTGTAAGCCGGGCCGCGCTGCACCAATGCGCCGCCGGAGTTGTTGCACACGCCGCCCAAGACGGACGCGCCGATACATGAAGAGCCGATGACCGAATGCGGTTCGCGCCCCAAAGGTTTCAGCAGCAATTCGAGCTGATTCAGGGTCGAACCGGGCAGGCAGACGACTTGTTCGTTGTTGTTGATGGTTTGGATGATGTTCATCCGCATGGTGTTCACGATCACGATGTCGCGGTCGTAATCGTTGCCGTCGGGGGTCGAGCCGCCCGTCAAACCGGTATTCGCCGCCTGCGTAATCACAATCACGTCCGCTTCGACGCAGGCCTGCAAAATTTTCCACATTTCCAGAATGGTTCCGGGGCGCACCACTGCCAACGCCCTACCCTCGCCGAAACGGTAGCCTTGGCGGTATTGTTCGGTTTTCGCGGGGTCGGTGATGATGTATTTTTCGCCGACGGTTTGAGTCAGGCTGCTGATTAATTGCGAGGCGTTCATGATGCGCTCCTGATGGGTTTGTTTATGGTTCTCCCGGGGAGATATATATCTGCGGGAAACGCAGGCAATCGACCCGATATATCGAAATGAAAATATTGTAGTAACGCAACAAAGTAAAGTAAAGGTCGTCTGAAGGCAAATTTTTCGAATCTCCCCGATATTTTGACCGAATGCCGTACCATCATCTGAAACACCCCTCAACAAAAAACCTTATTCAATCCAAGCTTTGGCTTTCAGACGATCCTATCCCTTTCCGGTGCAAACTTTGTGAATAATCAATTTTGACACTGATAGCGTCTTGCCAGCCTATGAGTTTTAAAACATAATGATCCGGCCTTTTATCAATAAAAAATGCTTCTCAACAATAACACCATTCTTCAGAAAGCCGCGCCTTTCTATTCTTCCAACTAAAAATCTCCCGCGCGTCTTGCCTGATGGCACGTTACTAAAACCGGCTGAAAAACAGAAGTTTTACCGCTCCGCTTTCCGTTTGTACGGAGCGCGGCGGGTAGGGTTTTCTTAACTGTCAATCAAGTGAGGACGCTTCATGAATCAGTCAAAACTTCTCAGATGGTCCATTACGGTCGCGCTGGCGGGTTTTCTGTTCGGTTTCGATACCGTCGTGATTTCCGGTGCCGATCAGGCATTGCAGGAATTGTGGAAAAGCCCGGATTGGTTTCACGGTTTGGTCGTTATGTCATCCGCGCTTTGGGGGACGGTCATCGGTGCGCTCTTTGGCAGCATACCGACCGATAAATTCGGGCGTAAAAAAACGCTGGTTGTCATCGGCGCGTTGTATGTCGTCGGCGCGCTCGGTTCCGCGTTGGTCAACGACCCTTATTCCTTCGCCTTCTTCCGCTTCATCGGAGGCTTGGGCATCGGCGCATCGACCATTGCCGCGCCTGCCTACGTTACCGAAATCGCGCCTGCCGAAAAAAACGCGGACGCTTGGTGGCGATGTATCAATTCAACATCGTCTTCGGTATCCTGATTGCCTATCTTTCCAACTATATTTTCTCCGGTCTGAATTTGGGCGAGAACACTTGGCGTTGGATGCTGGGAGTACAAGTCGTCCCTGCCTTGATTTATACCGTCATGGTGTTGAGCATTCCGCTTTCGCCGCGCTGGTTGGTGATGAAAGGGCGTATCGACGAAGCGCGCAAAGTGCTTGCCTTGGTCAATCCTGATGCGGACATTGAAGAATTGGTCGCCTCCACCCGCGAAGACAGCGGTAAAAAGAAAGCCTGTGGCTGAAAAAAATACCGCCTGCCTGTTTTACTGGCATTCCTGATTGCGTTTTTTTCAACCAAATGTCGGGCATCAACGCCTTCCTCTACTACGCACCGCGTATTTTTGAAATCGCAGGTTTGGAAAAAAGCGCGGCCTTGGGCGGCAGCGTGGGCGTGGGTTTGGTCAACCTGATTTTCACTTTCGTCGGCTTGGCATTAATCGATAAATTCGGCCGCCGCCAACTGATGTATAGTGGATTAAATTTAAACCAGTACGGCGTTGCCTCGCCTTGTCGTACTATCTGTACTGTCTGCGGCTTCGTCGCCTTGTCCTGATTTAAATTTAATCCACTATATATCGGCTCGTTCGGCTACATCATTTCGCTCGGTTTGGTGTCGCTTGCCTTCTTCCTCGGCTGGAAGGGCATGGCGGTTCCGCTCTTTTTCTTCCTCTTTATCGCCGCACACGCCATCGGTCAGGGTACGGTGATTTGGGTGTTCATCTCTGAAATTTTCCCCAGCCACCTTCGTGCGCAAGGTCAGGCGTTGGGCAGCTCGACCCACTGGGTGCTTGCCGCCGCCATTCCTGCTGCCATTCCGTTCCTGTTCGGCAGCATCGGAGCGGGCTGGGTATTCGTCTGCTTCACGGCGATGATGGTGTTGCAGCTCGTCTTTGTGATGACGATGATGCCGGAAACCAAAGGCGTGCCTTTGGAGGAATTGTCCAAATCGCTGATTAAAGAAGATGTTTAAATCGACATGAACGAAAAGGTCGTCTGAAAATGTTCAGGCGACCTTTTCCCATCCCGGATTCTATAGTGGATTAAATTTAAATCAGGACAAGGCGACGAAGCCGCAGACAGTACAAATAGTACGACAAGGCGAGGCAACGCCGTACTGGTTTAAATTTAATCCACTATACAAAAGCAAAAACACCGAAGACCAATCAATCTTCGGTGTTTTTTAATAGGGTGGCGAGCCAGACCCCCGGCACTGACGCATCGGAGTGGGCTGCTGGCTTCCGCCCCTGACCCGGTGTTCCGAATTACCATGCGGGGAGACCCGCCGTAAGAGAGTGGCATTATAACTGTTTTTACGGGAAAACTCAAGCGCGGCGGTGTCGAAGGTCGTCTGAAAAGTCTTTTTACCTTTAAATTGTCAACAATATTTGCTTTTTTTGAAAAATTATTCCTATTGAAACATTTTTTTCGCCTTTTTCCGTTGAAAAACATCGGAATTTAAACTACATTATCGCTTTTTCCAACGAGTTGTTCTGATTGTTTTTGAAAATCATTTTTATAGTGGATTAACTTTAAACCAGTACGGCGTTGCCTCGCCTTGCCGTACTATCTGTACTGTCTGCGGCTTCGTTGCCTTGTCCTGATTTAAAGTTAATCCACTATAACTTCGTTGAAGCTGCACTTTCAGACGACCTTTTCATAAAAAAATACGGCGAAATCATGCCGCAGCTTTCCGCAGTTTCGCCGTACCAATAATCATACGGACACACCGCCACCATGACCACGACTACCGCCCCGCAGCGTATTCGGGAAATTCCCTACAACTATACTTCCTACACCGACCGCGAAATCGTCATCCGCCTGTTGGGCGATGAGGCGTGGCAGATTCTGCAGGACTTGCGCGGACAGCGCAGGACGGGGCGTTCGGCGCGGATGTTGTTTGAAGTGTTGGGCGATATTTGGGTGGTAGTGCGCAATCCGTATCTGGTCGATGATTTGCTGGAGCATCCGAAACGCCGCGCCGCGCTGGTGCGCGAAATGCGCCACCGTTTGAACGAAATCCGCAAACGCCGCGACGACAATCCGCAAGTCGATGTATTGGTGGCGGCGGCGGAAAAGGCGGTCGAGCGTTTTGACGGCAGCTTTGACGAAACGCGCCAAAAGCGGCGGCAGATTTTAGAGCGTTTGAGCAAAATCACCAAGCCACACAATATTATGTTTGACGGGCTGGCGCGGGTAACGCATGTTACCGATGCGACCGACTGGCGCGTCGAATATCCGTTTGTCGTCGTCAATCCCGACACGGAAGCGGAAGTCGCGCCTTTGGTGCGCGCTTTAATCGAGCTGGATTTGGTCATTATCCCGCGCGGCGGCGGCACGGGTTATACCGGCGGCGCCGTGCCTCTGGATGCAAACAGCGCGGTCATCAATACGGAAAAACTGGACAAGCATCGCGGCGTCGAATTTGTCGAACTGGCGGGCTTGGACGGCAAACATCCGATTATCCATTGCGGCGCGGGCGTGGTAACGCGGCGGGTGGAAGAAACCGCGCATCAGGCGGGTTTGGTGTTCGCCGTCGATCCGACTTCTGCCGACGCGTCCTGCGTGGGCGGTAATGTGGCGATGAATGCGGGCGGCAAAAAAGCCGTGCTGTGGGGGACGGCGTTGGACAACCTCGCCTACTGGCAGATGGTCAACCCGCAGGGCGAATGGCTGCGCATCGAGCGCGTGCGCCACAATTGCGGCAAAATCCACGACGAAGAAACCGCCGTGTTCGACGTGCACACGTTGGATTCAGACGGCCTCAATATCGTTAAAACCGAACGCTTGGAAATTCCCGGCCACAAATTCCGCAAAGTCGGTTTGGGCAAAGACGTTACCGACAAATTCTTGAGCGGTCTGCCCGGCGTGCAAAAAGAAGGCACGGACGGCATCATTACCAGCGTCGCCTTCGTGTTGCACAAAATGCCGAAATACACGCGCACCGTGTGTATGGAGTTTTTCGGCACGGTCGCCACCGCTACACCGTCCATCGTCGAAATCCGCGACTTCTTGCTCGCCCATGAAAGCGTGCGGCTGGCGGGTTTGGAGCATTTGGACTGGCGTTATGTCCGCGCCGTCGGCTACGCCACTAAAGCGGCAGGTAAAGGGCGGCCGAAAATGGTCTTGCTGGCGGACGTGGTTTCAGACGACGAAGCTGCCGTGCAGGCAGCCGCCGAACACATCTGCGAACTCGCCCGCGCCCGCGACGGCGAAGGTTTTATCGCCGTGTCGCCCGAAGCGCGCAAAACCTTCTGGCTCGACCGCAGCCGCACCGCCGCCATCGCCAAACACACCAACGCCTTTAAAATCAACGAAGACGTGGTGATTCCTCTGGAGCGGCTGGGCGAGTATTCGGACGGTATCGAACGCATCAACATCGAGCTTTCCATCCAAAACAAACTCACCCTGTGCGCCGCATTGGAGCAATATCTTTCGGGCAAACTCCCCATCGACAAAATGGGCACTGACCTGCCGACCGCCGAACTTTTGGGCGAACGCGGCAAACACGCCCTTGCCCACGTTTCCGCCGTCAAAGAGCGTTGGGACTGGTTGCTCGCCCATCTGGATACGCCGCTTGCCGACTACAAAGCCCGCTACGGCGCAGCCGTCCATGCCGCGCCCGAAGCAAAAGACGACGAGAGCTGTTTCACCGCCTTCCGCGATTTCCGCCTGCGCGTGTCCGTCAAAGAAGACGTAATGAAACCGCTCGCCGAAATCTTCAGCGGCAAAACCGACACCAAAATCATCGAAGGCTTGGGCAAAATCCACGCCAAAACCGTGCGCGGGCGTGTCTTCGTCGCCCTGCACATGCACGCCGGCGACGGCAACGTCCACACCAACATCCCAGTCAATTCAGACGACGCCCAAATGCTTCAGACGGCCTACCGTTCGGTCGAGCGCATCATGAAGCTCGCCCGCTCGCTCGGCGGCGTGATTTCCGGCGAACACGGCATCGGCATCACCAAGCTCGAATTTCTGACCGATGAAGACTTGCAGCCGTTTTGGGACTATAAAAACCAAGTCGATCCCAAACACACCTTCAACCGCCACAAACTGATGAAAGGCTCAGACTTACGCAACGCCTACACGCCGTCGTTCGAGCTTTTGGGTGCAGAATCGCTGATTATGGAAAAATCAGACCTCGGTACCATCGCCGATTCCATCAAAGACTGCCTGCGCTGCGGCAAATGCAAACCCGTCTGCTCCACCCACGTTCCGCGCGCCAACCTGCTGTACAGCCCGCGCAACAAAATCCTCGGCGTGGGGCTCTTGACCGAAGCCTTCTTATACGAAGAGCAAACCCGCCGCGGCGTTTCCATCAAACACTTTGAAGAACTCATGGACATCGGCGACCACTGCACCGTGTGCCACCGCTGCGTCAAACCCTGCCCCGTCAACATCGACTTCGGCGACGTAACCGTAGCCATCCGCAACTACCTTGCCGATTCCGGCCACAAACGCTTCGCACCCGCCGCATCGATGGGCATGGCGTTCCTGAACGCCACCGGCCCTAAAACCATCAAAGCCCTGCGCGCCGCCATGATACAGACCGGCTTCCCTGCGCAGAACTTCGCCTACAAAATCGGCAAACTTCTTCCAATCGGCACCAAAAAGCAAAAAGCCGAACCTAAAGCCACGGTCGGCACCGCCCCGGTCAAAGAACAAATCATCCACTTCATCAACCGTCCTTTGCCCAAAAGCGTACCCGCCAAAACACCGCGCTCCATGCTCGGCATCGAAGACGACAAAAGCATCCCCATCATCCGCAACCCCGCCGCGCCTGAAGATGCCGAAGCCGTGTTCTACTTCCCCGGCTGCGGTTCCGAACGCCTGTTCAGCCAAATCGGACTCGCTGTTCAAGCCATGCTCTGGCACGTCGGCGTACAAACCGTCCTGCCGCCCGGCTATATGTGTTGCGGCTATCCGCAGGACGCGGGCGGCAACAGGGCAAAAGCCGAGCAAATGAGCACCAACAACCGCGTCGCCTTCCACCGCATGGCGAACACCCTCAACTACCTCGACATCAAAACCGTCGTCGTCAGTTGCGGCACCTGCTACGACCAGCTCGAAAAATACCGCTTCGAAGAAATCTTCCCCGGCTGCCGCATCATCGACATCCACGAATACCTGCTCGAAAAAGGCGTGCAGCTAAACGGCGTGAAAGGTCAGCAATACCTCTACCACGACCCCTGCCACACGCCCATCAAAACCATGAACGCCACCCAAATGGCCAGCAGCCTCATGGGGCAGAAAGTCGTCTTAAGCGACCGCTGCTGCGGCGAATCCGGCATGTTCGCCGTCAAACGCCCCGACATCGCCACCCAAGTCAAATTCCGCAAACAGGAAGAAATCGAGAAAAACCTCAAAGAGCTGCCGCAAGGCGAACCCGTCAAAATGCTCACCACCTGCCCCGCCTGCCTGCAAGGCCTAAGCCGCTACGCCGACGACAACGACATGCCCGCCGACTACATCGTCATCGAAATGGCGAAACATATCCTCGGAGAAAACTGGCTGGACGAGTTTGTAAAAAAAGCCAACAACGGCGGCGTGGAGAAAGTGTTGCTGTAAAGGCTTGATGGTTTTCAGACGACCTTTGAGGTCGTCTGAAAACCGTCATTCATTAAATCGGTGGAGAGACTTTTGGAAGTTTGGAGTAAAGACTGTTTTTGATGAACCAAGTCGCCGAAAGCAGTTTGAAAAAAATTTCCTTTATCTTCCAAAGCTGAAAAGGGGACGGTTCAGGATTTGGGCTTTGCCTGTGAACTCTGTATTCCCATCTCCTTTCTTTCAGACGACCTTTACGTTTTAAGCAGATAAAATCCTATCCCTTCTTCAACACTTTCCGACTATGAAAAAAAGGTCGTCTGAAAACCTTAAACCAAGATTTTCAGACGACCTTTCTTTATCCGGCGCGGCAAATGTTTGCCCAACTTAGCCAAAGCTACCGCCGAAACCTACATCCCGCCGTAATTCGGCCCGCTTGCGCCTTCGGGGCAAATCCAAGTGATGTTTTGCGTCGGGTCTTTGATGTCGCACGTTTTGCAGTGCACGCAGTTGGCGGCGTTGATTTGCAGGCGCGGGCTGCCGTTTTCTTCGACGATTTCATACACACCAGCGGGACAATAGCGCGTTTCGGGCGAGGCGTATTCTTTGTAGTTCACGTCTATCATCGTTTGCGGATTTTTCAGCACCAAATGGTCGGGCTGGTTTTCTTCGTGCGCGAGATTGGCGAGGAAGACGCTGCTTAAGCGGTCGAAGGTCAACACGCCGTCGGGTTTCGGATAATCAATCGGCTTGCACGCAGCGGCTTTTTTGAGCTGCTCGTTGTCTTTGCCGTGATGTTTCAAGGTCCACGGGGCCTTGCCTCTGAAAATCATCTGGTCGATACCGGTATAGATTGAACCGAGGTAAACGCCCCATTTGAATGACGGACGGACATTGCGCGCGGCGTAAAGCTCTTGATACAGCCAGCTTTGTTCGAAACGTTGCTGATAATCCGCTGCCTCTTTGCCGCTGTCGAAACCCTCCGCTTCTTCAAGGTTTTCCAACAAGGGGAACACAGCTTCTGCGGCAAGCATGGCGGATTTCATCGCCGTATGGATGCCTTTAATGCGCGGCATATTGAGGAAACCCGCCGCATCGCCGATTAAAACGCCGCCTTTGAACGAGAGCTTCGGCAGGCTTTGCAGACCGCCTTCAATCAGCGAACGCGCGCCGTAAGCGATGCGGCGACCGCCTTCGAAGGTTTTACGGATTTCGGGATGGGTTTTGAAACGTTGGAACTCTTCAAACGGCGACAGATAAGGATTTTTGATAATCCAAACCGACTACAAAACCGACGGCGACCTTATTGTCGTCGAAATGGTAAACAAACGCGCCGCCGTAGGTTTTTGCTGTCCAGCGGCCAGCCCGCGCTGTGGATAACCAGACCTGGCTGATGTTTTTCAGACGACACTTCCCAAATTTCTTTGATGCCCAAGCCGTAAGTTTGCGGCTGGCTGTTTTGGTCGAGTTTGAAGCGTTCGATAACTTGTTTGGAAAGCGAACCGCGGCAACCTTCGGCAAACAAAGTTTGCTGCGCCCAAAGCTCCATGCCTAGCTGGAAACTGTCGGTCGGCTCGCCGTCTTTGCCTACACCCATATTGCCGGTCGCAATGCCTTTGACCGAACCGTCTTCGTGATACAGCACTTCGGCGGCGGCAAAGCCCGGATAGATTTCCACGCCCATATTTTTCCGCCTGCTCCGCCAACCAGCGCACGACTTCGCCCAAGCTGACGATGTAGTTGCCGTGATTGTCGAAATTAGGAGTAACCGGCAGATTGAACGCCTTTTTTTCTCCGTCAGGAACAACACTTTGTCCTGCACTACCGCACGCGTCAGCGGCGCGCCTTTTCTTTCAATCGGGAATCAGCTCATTCAGCGCAATCGGATCAATGACCGCACCCGCCAGCGAATGCGCGCCCGCTTCAGAACCCTTCTCCACCACGCAAACGCTGATTTCGCGCCCGTTTTTTTCGGCAAGCTGCTTGAGTTTGATGGCGGCGGACAAACCCGACGGGCCTGCGCCGACAATCACGACATCGTACTGCATACTGTCGCGGGTGATGGATTCTGTCATGGCGGTTCCTGTATGTTTATTATTGAATTGAAAACCCGCGATTATACAACGGGAACATATAGTTACCAAATACAACAAAGGTCGTCTGAAAACCATATTTTCGGTTTTCAGACGACCTTCTCGGAATTTCAATCAGCACGCCGCCATTTTTACCTGCCCGACCGCAAATTCCGTCTGACGTTTCGGACTGCGTGTGAAAAAAACGCCTTATCCCCGCCAGTATCCGCCCCTTTCGGCACAACCGCCAAAATCTTACCTGCCAAATTTCCCTCGCGGGTTTTCCAAGCATCCAAAAACTGCGCTCTGCTCATGGAAACATGACCCAGCGACGGGTCGGCAAGCAAAACCGTATTGCCGTCTATACCGCGCAATACCGAGAAATGATCGTCCTTACGGTATTTCAGATACACGATGACGGGAATTTTCAACTGCGCAAGCTGCTCGAAAGACAGAGCATAGCCTTTCGCCTCAAAACCCAAATCAGGCATGATGCGCTGCATATCCTCAAACGACGCACGCATCTGCTCCTTATCCAGCTTTTTCAACACTTCTTCTTCCGTCAGCTTTTGCCCGTAAAAATTGTTCAAAAGCGTCGCCACCGAAGCCGCCCCGCAGGAAAAATCCAAATCCTGCTTCACAATATTGAAATCGCGCCTCTCTTTCCAACTTTGCACTTTGATTTTTCCGTAAACAACAGGATTATCGTTAAACATCGGTGCAGCATTCAGAGGACCGGATAAAGAAACGGCAATAGGCACTGACAGACAAATACGTTTAAACATCATCATACCTTCTAAAGATATATGTAAGAGGTCGTCTGAAAAGGCTTTCAGGCGACCTCTTGCAAAATTATTCTTACATGCCGGCTTTCTTAGCAAACCAGACAATCCTATTTCCGGCATGATATTTTTCCGTTTATCGAAATACGGCAAGCCATACCGCAAAAAAATGCCACGCGCTGCCGATTTCAACGGTAATTTTCGTACCGCTTTCTTCAAATTCCAGGTATTCCCCCATCAGCGAATGCAAAGGAGCATACGCCATCTCGGCTTCGTTATGATAAACCCGCCTTCCGTTGATATAGACTTCCGCCCCTGTCCGCTCCAAATTCCAAAAAAATTGTGTACCACAATCTCTATATCCCGATATTGGGCAGACCATGTTTTTTTCGAAGGTTTTCATAAAAATTTCCTATACCTGTCCAATCAGCACATATCAATTGCATTATTACATCTCAATACGATAAATATTTCTTAAGTCAAAATGCAAGTCTGACCGTACCTTAACTGTCAAAAATTTTATTATTTTTTTATTGATTTTTAAAACAATTTCTGCAAAAATTCTCTTCGCTTTCTCTTTTTTTAGAAGCACATCAGAAAAAAATAAAAACTTCCCCGATTAAATTCATAAATATGTTTCAACCATTCACCTCCTCTTTCTGTAAGACAAGATTCAGTTTCATTCTTCCTTATTGTATAAATATTTCCCTCACAAAATCTGAAATAAATCCATAAATCCATCTTCTTCATAATTAAAGAAAAAGTTTCACCCCAAGATTTTTGTCAGCAATTCGCAGGGTTGCGATGTGGCAATCAAACAGCCGAAAGAAATTTTTTTATCTCATACATGGTCGAAACCAGATTCTGTTATTTCAAAATCCATTTTTTCGTCAACAACTGAATCCGCATTTTTGAATTAACGTTTCCATAAGCTGCCGTTTATCTAAACCGGCAGGTTCAGTTTCAAAAATAAGCCTGATATGAAGACTGTAAGCATTTCAGAAAAAGATCATCGGAAGACATATCCGCCGAATCAAATACAACTGTTTTTGATTTTTGGTACTTACCCAAAACCCTTTTTGCTCTTTTTCTACTATACGGAAATTCAGAATATTTCCAACCGAATCAAAAGCACGGTAAACATCATCCATCAAATCCTGCGGCTCTATTTTCTTTTCCAATTCCGACAATCCTTGAAATATATCCAAAGACACATCTTCAAATAGAAAAAAAGGAGGGGTTAGAAGCGGTTTTTCCATGATCTGTCCGTAGATTTTGATTCCCAAGGGCGATGACGACCAATTCCCTGTCCAGGCAAGGTCTTGCCCGTATTATCCGTAACTCGACGATGATAATGGGGAAATTTTCCAATAGGATGACCTGTTCTATTGCCGAAAGGAGCTATCCGCATATTATTGCCGATTTTAATCTCACGTCCATATTTAGCAAAGGAAACAACCTTTCCTGCGGCACCTACACTACCAGGAATTGCGCCTAATCCACCAGCAATAGCGACATCTTTAACGGAAGCGGGTTTACCGGTCGTAGCATAACTGATTGCATGCTGCGTCCACATCCCGATAGCCGCACCACCTAAAATGGCCAAAGGAAGAAACGTCCCCTCAGTCTCCTTCATCTCCTTCTGAGAAAGCTCCGCCAACTGCATAGGCGTATCTGCCTGCGTGTGGAATACTTGGTTTTCAAATGCCTGATTATCCATGCTGTTTGCCATTGCGGGAGCGGCAATCATCGTCAGAATCATCATGGCTGCGGTAATTTGTTTTTTTCATAAAAGTCCTTTTTTTACAAGGTTGGAAAATCAAAGCCTGCTTAAAACGTATGCTGTACGCCCAATTTCAGTTCGGAGCTGCTCTGCCCTGAAATATTGAAGCGTGCGGATGCGTTTAAAGACGTGGCTTTGGAGAAGCCGAGGCCTGCGCCGAGATGGGCGTAGGTAGATGTATTCCTTGCGGATTCTTTTTTTGCCGTCCAGTCGGTCGGGCTGCTTGCCCAGTCATTGGATGCCGCCCGTGAGGCTGATTCTGTCGTTGGCGGCGAAGGATATATTGGGATTCAGCATCCAGTAGTTGCCTGCTTTGTATTTGACGTCGTCTGAAAGGGTTTTGCTGCCGTTGATGCGGTAGGCGGCAGTCAGGGCGAGGACGACGGGGTCGATGGCTTTGTAGGTGGTCGCGCCAATCAGCCATGATTTGCCTGACGGGGCTTTGCCGCGTGATTTTTTTCGTAAAGCGTGCCTTCGAGAAAGCCGATAAGGGCGGGATTTTTTTGTCGTCTTTGAGGAAAGTGTGGCTGATGCCGAGGGATACGTCGGAGAGGTGCTTGTCGCGGTTTTTTTGCTGCTTTCGCCGTCGAATTGTCGGTCTTCACGCCACAAGTAGCTGCCGCTGCCGTAGATTTCGGCATTTCCGGTCAAGCCGTAGCGCAGGCCGAGCGTACCGACGAGCATATCGCTGTTGCTGCCGTTTTTCCTGAATTTCGGTCGGGACGGGGATAAAGGAAGCGGAGCCGGTCTGAATGTAAATTGGCGCAGCAAGTTCGGAACGGCTGTTTTTCGCTGTTGATATAGGTAACGGAAGCGTCGAGTTTCAATTTACCCTTGTCCGTCATGATGTCTTCGATATTCAAAAGGCAGGTCGGCGCGGACAACCAACGGAGAAAAAGATAACGAATGAAATAAGAATATTTTTTTCATATTGTTGTTTTATTGTTTTTAAATTAAATTTTTGCGGATATTAATGAAATTTAGTGTAGTTTGTCTAAATGATATTTTTTTGATGACGCCTTAAAATCTGATTTTTTTCTATGAAGGTTTTATTTTTTTGCGTAAAATGCCGTTTGAAGCGGCTTATAAACAAAGGTCGTCTGAAAACCATATTTTCGTTTTCAGACGACCTTTTGACTTTTTTTCAATTCAAACCAATCAAGCGGTTTTATTTCTTCATCGCATCAGTCAAGGCTTTGACGTTGTAGCGGTACATGCCGATGTAAGTATTGGCAGGTGCGCCACCGAGTGCGTCGGAGTAGAGTTTGCCACTGACGTTGACGCCGGTTTCTTTGGCGATGCGGTCAACCATGCGCGTATCTTTGATGTTTTCGGTGAACACGGCTTTGATGCCTTCGCGTTTGATTTGGCGGATGATGGAAGCCACTTGTTTGGCGGACGGCTCGGCTTCGCTGCTCACGCCTTGCGGGGCGATGAACTCGATATTGTAGCGTTTGCCCATGTAGGAGAACGCGTCGTGTCCGGTCAGAACTTTGCGCTTAGCAGCGGGAACGGCGTTAAACGCAGCTTGAGCGTCGCTGTGCAGTTTTTTCAGCTGCACTTGGTAGTTGCCCAAGCGTTGTTGGTAATAGGTTTTACCTTCGGGGTCTGCCTGAATCAGGGCGTTGGCGACGTTTTGGGCATAGGTTGTCATCAAGACGGGGTCGTTCCAGACGTGCGGGTCAAATTCGCCGTGGTCGTGGTGGTGGCCTTCGTGGTCGTGATGATGTTCGCCTTCTTCGGCTTTAAGCGCCTGTATGCCTTTGGCTGCTTCGGCGAAGGGGACTTTGCTTTGTTTGACGGCGCGCTGAACATCAGCCGCTTCCAGGCCCAAGCCGTTGAGCAGGACTAATTTTGCACCGCGGATTTTTTTGATATCGCCGCTGGTCATGTGGTAGGCGTGGGTGTCTTGGTTGGAACCGACCAAATTTTGTACGGCAACACGGTCGCCGCCGATTTGTTTGGCAACATCGCCCAAAATGCTGAAGCTGGTAACGACATTCATCGGGGCTGCATAAACTGCGCCGGACATTAATGCAGCGATGACGCCGAGTTTCCAATGTTTCATGTTTTCTCTCTCCAATTGATATAACGTAACAATCCGTCATTTTAAAACAGCAAGACAGAATCTTCAAGCAGCCTCCGCTTATAGAGGGTTCCCTAGCCTAAAAAGTTTTTTTAGGTACTGCAATTTTTTTAGTTTTTCAGACGACCTTTGTGCCTATTTGTTTTCGTGGACGAAATCCACGCTACGGCGCTCGTTGCCAAAAAAACTTTGTAGCGTGCACTTAAGATTCCAGACGACCTGTCCGCTAGTCAGCTGCGTGGGTAGAACCCACGCTACGGATACCGTGCCAACCAAAACCGATACGCAGTCCAAACACAAAGGTCGTCTGAAAACCTGCATTGGGTTTTCAGACGACCTTTGTGTTAACTCATTTTTCGTGGACAGAGCCCACGCTACGGAGCTTGCGTTGCCAAAAAAACTTTGTAGCCCGCGAGCCATTGAAGATTCCAACAAACAACCCGATACCTTTGCAAAATTCCTTTTTCCCCGACAACCGAAACCCTAAACACAGGTTTTTCGGCTGTTTTCGGCTGTTTCCGCCCCTAATTGCTCCTGATTTTACCCAAATACCCCCTTAATCCTCCCCAGATACCCGATAATCAGGCATCCGGGCCGCCTTTTAGGCGGCAACAGGCACACTTAGCCTGTTAGCCGCTTTCAACAGGTTTAAACACATCGCCTTCAGATGGCTAGCAGACCAAAAATAGGCTGCCCGGGCGTAGCGGAATTTACGGTGCAGCGTACCGAAGCTTTGTTCGACCACATAACGGGTCTTCGACAAATATCGGTTACGTTTGGTTTGCGCTTCCGTCAGCGGACGGTTGCGGTGGGCTTTGCGCATAATGCCATCCCGAGACCTTTGCAAAAAAGCCTTTCCCCCAACAGCCGAAACCCAAACACAGGTTTTCGTCTATTTCCGCCCCTAATTGCTCCTGATTTTACCCAAATACCCCCTTAATCCTCCCCAGATACCTGATAATCAGGCATCCGGGCCGCCTTTTAGGCGGCAACAGGCACACTTAGCCTGTTAGCCGCTTTCAACAGGTTTAAACACATCGCCTTCAGATGGCTTTGCGCACTCACTTTGAGCAGACCAAAATAGGCTGCCCGGGCGTAGCGGAATTTACGGTGCAGCGTACCGAAGCTTTGTTCGACCACATAACGGGTCTTCGACAAATATCGGTTGCGTTTGGTTTGCGCTTCCGTCAGCGGATGGTTGCGGCAGGCTTTGCGCATAATGCCGTCTAACAACTGATGGTCTTCCAGATGTTGCCGGTTTTCCTTACTGTCGTAGCCTTTGTCGGCATAGACGGTCGTACCTTCGGCAATGCCTTCCAACAAAGGGGACAGATGGTTGCACTCATGGGTATTGGCAGGAGTGATGTGCAGTTTCTCGATATAGCCTTCCTCATCGGTACGGGTATGTTGTTTGTAACCGAGTTTGTAGAGGCCGTTTTTCTTTGTCCAGCGGGCATCGCTGTCTTTACTCGGTGTGGTTTGTCCGCTGACTTGTCCTTCTTCATCGACTTCTATGGCCTGACGCTGTTTGCTGCCGGCGGTCTGAATAATGGTGGCGTCAACGACGGCGGCGGATGCTTTCTCTATTTTTAGGCCTTTTTCGGTCAGTTGGCGGTTAATCAGTTTGAGCAATTCGGACAGGGTGTCGTCTTGCGCCAGCCAGTTGCGGTAGCGGCATAAGGTGCTGTAATCGGGGATGCTCAGTTCGTCAAAGCGGCAAAACAGGTTGAAATCGATGCGGGTGATGAGACTGTGTTCGAGTTCGGGATCGGAGAGGCTGTACCATTGTCCGAGCAGGATGGCTTTGAACATGGACAACAGGGGATAGGCGGGACGGCCGCGATGGTCTCGGAGGTAACGGGTTCTTTGACGATTCAGGTATTGCTCGATCGGTTGCCAATCAATCACCTGATCCAACTTCAACAGTGGAAAGCGGTCGATGTGTTTGGCGATCATGGCTTGTGCGGTTTGCTGGAAGAAGGTGCTCATGGGAAATCCCCTAAATGTCTTGATGGGAATTTAGGGGATTTTGGGGAATTTTGCAAAGGTCTCATCCCGTAACTGATGCTCTTTCAGATGTTGCCGGTTTTCCTCACTGTCGTAGCCTTTATCGGCATAGACGGTTGTGTCTTTGGCTATACCTTCCAGCAAAGGCAACAGGTGGTTGCACTCATGGGTATTGGCAGGGGTGATGTGCAGTTTCTCGATATAGCCTTCCTCATCGGTACGGGTATGTTGTTTGTAACCGAGTTTGTAGAGGCCGTTTTTCTTTGTCCAACGGGCATCTTTGTCCTTACTCGGTGCGGTTTGACCGCTGACTTGTCCTTCTTCATCGACTTCTATGGCCTGACGCTGTTTGCTGCCGGCAGTCTGAATAATGGTGGCATCAATGACGGCGGCGGATGCCTTCTCTAATTTTAGGTTTTTTTCGGCCAGTTGTCGGTTAATCAGTTCCGGCAATTCGGACAGGGTGTCATCTTGCGCCAGCCAGTTGCGGTAGCGGCATAAGGTGCTGTAATCGGGGATGCTCAGTTCGTCAAAACGGCAAAACAGGTTGAAGTCGATGCGGGTGATGAGGCTGTGTTCGAGTTCGGGATCGGAGAGGCTGTGCCATTATCCGAGCAGGACGGCTTTGAACATGGACAACAGGGGATAGGCAGGACGGCCGCGGTGGTCTCTAAGAGCGTGTTCATAGTCTTCGTAGCAGGACTCCCAAGAAAGCCAAAGCTACCATTTGCAGACTGGTACTCAACTTACGCTCGCAGTTTTTCCAAAGCCGCCTGTTCTTTTCCAACCAGGAAAAGCTGCGCTCTACTACCCATCGCTTCGGCAATACTGCAAAACGGTGCAATTCGTTTCGTTTGGCAATCTCTACCTCCGCACCAATCAACTCCTGTACCGACGAAGCAAATGCCTTACCCGTGTAACCACCGTCAGCAAGGATTTTTTGTATCGCACCAAGATTATCCCGCCCACGTTCCAATGCCACCAGGCAGCCTTTTCTATCCGTAACATCCGCCGTCGTTACCGCAAGGGCATGCGGCAAACCTTGCGTGTCAACCGCTATATGTCGCTTGATACCGCTAACCTTCTTGCCCGCATCGTAGCCTTTTTCCATGGCGGTATCCGTGTTCTTCACACTCTGCGCATCAATAATCAGGAAAGTAGTTGCTTCATGGCGCCCCTGCTTGCAGCGCTCCGCAACTACCTGATTTTTTTAAATGCTTCCTCAAGGATGCTGATGCCACTCTCGCGTGGTTCGGTCCATCTCTGGAAGTAGGAATGCACGGTGCGCCATTTGGGGAAGTCGCCCGGCAAAGCGCGCCAGGAGCAGCCAGTGCGTTGCAGGTAGAGAATGGCACAAAAGACATCGTACAAGTCCACCTGGCGTGGCGCTGTGCGTTTACGGGCACTTTCCAGCAGGGGAAGGAGAGGCGCAAATTGCTCGCGACTGATATCGCTTGGGTAGGTTTTTCTGTTCATGCCGATAGTTTACAGCAGAGGCTGAGACAATGAACACGTTCTAAGGTAACGGGTTCTTTGACGGTTCAGGTATTGTTCGATCGGTTGCCAATCAATCACCTGATCCAACTTCAATAATGGGAAGCGGTCGATGTGTTTGGCGATCATGGCTTGTGCGGTTTGCCGGAAGAAGGTGCTCATGGAAAATCCCCTAAATGTCTTGGTGGGAATTTAGGGGATTTTGGGGAATTTTGCAAAGGTTCTCAACCCGCCAAAAATCCCAGACGCAAAAAGCAGACCCAACAGGTCTGCTTTCAATCTTTCCGATTAATCCAAATTCAAGACGGCGGAGGTGTAAACGTCCTGCACGTCGTCCAAATCTTCCAGCGCGTCAATCAGTTTCTGCATTTTGACGGCATCTTCGCCGGAGAGTTCGGTTTCGTTTTGGGCGCGCATGGTTACGTCGCCGTCAACGGATTTGTAGCCTGCGGTTTCCAATGCCGCTTTCACGCCCGCCCAATCGTTCGGGGCGGTGATGACTTCGATGGAGCCGTCGTCGTTGGCAATCACGTCTTCCGCACCGGCTTCCAGAGCGGCTTCCATCAGCGCGTCTTCGTCAACGCCGGGTTCGAACACCAAATAACCCTGATGCACGAAGTTGAACGCCACGCAGCCGTCGGTGCCCAAGTTGCCGCCGTTTTTGGTGAACGCATGGCGCACGTCGGCAACGGTGCGGGTTTTGTTGTCGGTCAGGCAGTCCACCATCAGCGCCGCGCCGCCGATGCCGTAGCCTTCGTAGCGCAACTCGATGTATTCCACGCCTTCCAAGTTGCCCGTACCTTTGTCGATGGCGCGTTGCACGTTGTCTTTGGGCATATTGTTTTCGGCGGCTTTTTTTCCAAAGCCAGGCGCAGGCGCGGGTTGGCGCCGGGATCGCCACCGCCCATACGGGCTGCGACGGTAATTTCTTTAATCAAACGGGTAAAGATTTTTGCCGCGTTTGGCATCTTGACGGGCTTTTTTATGCTGGATATTCGCCCACTTGCTATGACCTGCCATATATGGATTCCTTTCGATTTTTCCGCCTTATCCGGCGGACTCTTGCTCATTTTTTTAAAGGGCGCATTTTAACATAGGTTGAATATACCTAAAAATATTCAGACGACCCTGCATTCTGCCTAAAAGGTCGTCTGAAAACGCCGATAGCGCCCGACAAACGAAAAAATCTTGTCTTTGCCCAAACCTGACCCTTTTTTTCGTTTGCCTCACAAAAGGTTTACGGTATCATGCAGGCCTGCTTCAGGATTGTTGACAACTTGGGGCGAAACGGACGAAGCCGGCCTGCTCGCCGCGCCGTCCGACACAACGGCATTCAACGGAGTAACCGCCGCCGGATGCCGTCATCTGTTCATTTTTCAATATAAGGTTTGTAATTATGGAAAAAACATTGTCTGCACTGGTGGGCGCAGTCAATCTGATTCTGTGGGACTACCTGCTGATTTACGCCCTTTTGGGCATCGGCCTGTTTTTCACACTCTATCTGGGTGCGCCGCAGATTACCAAATTTGGCGAAGGCCTCAAATCCGTTTTTCGGCGGTTTGTTTTTCCAAAAAAAGACAAAGACGATAAATCTTTGTCGCAATTCCAAGCGCTCGCCGTTGCCGTCTCCGCCCAAATCGGCACGGGCAACGTCGCCGGTGTGGCAACCGCCATTACCGCAGGCGGACCGGGCGCGATTTTTCTGGATGTGGCTTTCCGCCGTCTTGGGGATGTCCACGATTTTTTTGCCGAAGCCCTGCTCGCGCAAAAAAATACCGCGTCGTCAGCCACGGCAAATACATCGGCGGCCCCGCGTTCTACATCACACACGGCCTGACCCCGAAAAATCGGGCGCGGCGCGGCGCGTTTCTTATCGGGCTTTTTCTCCATCGCCCTGATTATCGCGCTGGGCTTTATCGGTAACGCCACGCAGGCAAACTCCATCGCCTCCTCCGTTACCATCGCCTTTAACGTACCGGCTTTTGGCAGTGGGCATCACCCTCGCCGTCCTTGCGGGCATGATTATCGTCGGCGGCGTAAACCGCATCGCCAACATCGCCCAATTCGTCGTGCCGTTTATGGCGATTATCTATATTTTTGTGCCGTCGTTATCCTGTTTGAATTCTCCGACCACATCGTACCGATGTTCAACCACATCTTTACCGCCGCCTTCAATCCCGAAGCCGTTTTTAGGCGGCGCAGCGGGTATCGGTATGCGCGAAGCCGTCCGTTACGGCGTGGCACGCGGGCTGTTTTTCCAACGAAGCAGGTATGGGTTCGACGCCGCACGCACACGCTACCGCCGACGTGAACCACCCCGTTCAACAAGGCTTGGCGGCATTTATCGGCGTCTTCATCGACACCATCTTGGTCTGCACCGCCACCGCGCTGATTATCCTCCTGACCGATGCCAACCTTTCCGGCGAACAAGGCGCGGCGGTGACCCAATTCGCCTTCAGTAAAGCCTTCCCCGGCTTCGGTTCGCAACTGCTTGCCGTCTGCCTGACCTTCTTCGCCTTCACCACCATCATCGGCTGGTACTACTTCGGCGAGTCCAACATCCGCTTCCTCTTCAGGGGAAAAACACTTGGGCATCTACCGCGCGCTCGTGCTGCTGGCTATCGTGTTGGGCACGCTGGGCAAAAGTCGATTTGGTTTGGAGCCCTGTCCGATATGTTCAACGGCTTCATGGTCATCCCCAACTTAATCGCCCTATTCCTCCTGCGCAAAGAAATCCGCGCCGTTTACGACGATTATCTGGCGCAGAAAAAAGCAGGCAAAGGCTTGTCCTACCAATATGAATTCCACGAATTCCACGACAAGGCTTAATCCTCGACTATAAAAACGACTCAGCATCATATCAAATATTAAATGTAGTTATTTTTTTGTTTTTTTCTTAATATAGTGGATTAACTTTAAACCAGTACGGCGTTGCCTCGCCTTGTCGTACTATCTGTACTGTCTGCGGCTTCGTCGCCTTGTCCTGATTTAAAGTTAATCCACTATATTTTTGTTCATTGCTGTTTTATCAGATATGACAATATGCGGCTGCTTTTGCAGCCGTTTTTTTCTTTTGTATGTTCATGTTAAATAATCTTATTAGAATGCAGATCCTCAAAAAAACAGTTAATGAGCTTATTATTCCTGAAAGATTTTTTTGAAATAGCAAGAGACCTTTGCAAAAATTCCCTAAATTCCCATCAAGACATTTAGGGGATTTCCCATGAGCACCTTCTTCCAGCAAACCGCACAAGCCATGATTGCCAAACACATCGACCGCTTCCCACTATTGAAGTTGGATAAGGTGATTGATTGGCAACCGATCGAACAGTACCTGAATCGTCAAAGAACCCGTTACCTTAGAGACCACCGCGGCCGTCCCGCCTATCCCCTGTTGTCCATGTTCAAAGCCGTCCTGCTCGGACAATGGCACAGCCTCTCCGATCCCGAACTCGAACACAGCCTCATCACCCGCATCGACTTCAACCTGTTTTGCCGTTTCGACGAACTGAGCATCCTCGATTACAGCACCTTGTGCCGCTACCGCAACTGGCTGGCGCAAGACGACACCCTGTCCGAACTGCTCAAACTGATTAACTGCCAACTGACTGAAAAAGGCCTAAAAATAGAGAAAGCATCTGCCGCCGTCGTTGACGCCACCATTATTCAGACCGCCGGCAGCAAACAGCGTCAGGCTATAGAAGTTGACGAGGAAGGACAAGTCAGCGGCCAAACCACACCGAGTAAGGACAAAGATGCCCGCTGGACAAAGAAAAACGGCCTCTACAAACTCGGTTACAAACAACATACCCGTACCGATGAGGAAGGCTATATCGAGAAACTGCACATCACTCCTGCCAATACCCATGAGTGCAACCATCTGTCCCCTTTGTTGGAAGGCATTGCCGAAGGTACGACCGTCTATGCCGACAAAGGCTACGACAGTAAGGAAAACCGGCAACATCTGGAAGACCATCAGTTGTTAGACGGCATTATGCGCAAAGCCCACCGCAACCATCCGCTGACGGAAGCGCAAACCAAACGCAACCGATATTTGTCGAAGAACGTGTTCATTGTCTCAGCCTCTGCTGTAAACTATCGGCATGAACAGAAAAACCTACCCAAGCGATATCAGTCGCGAGCAATTTGCGCCTCTCCTTCCCCTGCTGGAAAGTGCCCGTAAACGCACAGCGCCACGCCAGGTGGACTTGTACGATGTCTTTTGTGCCATTCTCTACCTGCAACGCACTGGCTGCTCCTGGCGCGCTTTGCCGGGCGACTTCCCCAAATGGCGCACCGTGCATTCCTACTTCCAGAGATGGACCGAACCACGCGAGAGTGGCATCAGCATCCTTGAGGAAGCATTTAAAAAAATCAGGTAGTTGCGGAGCGCTGCAAGCAGGGGCGCCATGAAGCAACTACTTTCCTGATTATTGATGCGCAGAGTGTGAAGAACACGGATACCGCCATGGAAAAAGGCTACGATGCGGGCAAGAAGGTTAGCGGTATCAAGCGACATATAGCGGTTGACACGCAAGGTTTGCCGCATGCCCTTGCGGTAACGACGGCGGATGTTACGGATAGAAAAGGCTGCCTGGTGGCATTGGAACGTGGGCGGGATAATCTTGGTGCGATACAAAAAATCCTTGCTGACGGTGGTTACACGGGTAAGGCATTTGCTTCGTCGGTACAGGAGTTGATTGGTGCGGAGGTAGAGATTGCCAAACGAAACGAATTGCACCGTTTTGCAGTATTGCCGAAGCGATGGGTAGTAGAGCGCAGCTTTTCCTGGTTGGAAAAGAACAGGCGGCTTTGGAAAAACTGCGAGCGTAAGTTGAGTACCAGTCTGCAAATGGTAGCTTTGGCTTTCTTGGGAGTCCTGCTACGAAGACTATGAACACGCTCGAAGACCCGTTATGTGGTCGAACAAAGCTTCGGTACGCTGCACCGTAAATTCCGCTACGCCCGGGCAGCCTATTTTGGTCTGCTAGCCATCTGAAGGCGATGTGTTTAAACCTGTTGAAAGCGGCTAACAGGCTAAGTGTGCCTGTTGCCGCCTAAAAGGCGGCCCGGATGCCTGATTATCGGGTATCCGGGGAGGATTAAGGGGGTATTTGGGTAGAATTAAGGAGTGATTGGGGGCGGAAACAGCCGAAAACCTGTGTTTGGGGTTTCGGTTGTCGGGGAAAAAGGAATTTTGCAAAGGTCTCTATCCGTCAATAACGCCCAATTCCACCAAAGCCCTGTACACGCCATCTTCATCTACACTCGGCGCAATAAATTTCGCCGCAGCCTTCGCCACAGCCTCGCCATTCCCCATGGCCACGCCGAAGCCTACGGATGAGAGCATTTCCAAATCATTAAAGCTGTCGCCGAAAGCCATAACATCTTCCATGCCTATGCCCAACTTTTTCTACTGCATGTGCAATGCCTCTTGCTTTTTGAACCTTCGCGGCGCAGCATGTCCAGCGCAGACTCGTGCCAACGCACGGATTTGAAGCCTTCGGATTGGATTTTTTTCCGATAATCTCCTGCTCCTGGGCATCGTCTGCAAACACCAGCATCTGATAAACCGATTGTTTGCGGAAATATTCTTTATCCACTTCAAAAGCAGGCAGGATGTGCGACAAGGCTTCTTTTACCCTTTCGCCGGCAGCCGATGCGACAATTTCGGCATCATTTACGAAAGCATAATCAATATACTGACTGTCAAAAAATGCACACATCCGCTCCACTTCGGCTTCAATCATCGGATAAGCCTGCAACACCTCCCCGTGAAACGTCGTATATTGCCCGTTAATCGTAACCAGCATATCAATACCGCTGTCGCGTATCAGGGTTTTAACCTTACCCGGAATGGCCACCGGCGGTCTCCCCGTCGCAATCGCCGTCAAAATACCCCGCGCTTTCAATGCCTCCATCGCTTTAGCAACAGACGGGCGCAGCGTATCGGTATATTTTCGGTATAACGTGTCATCAATATCGAAAAAAATAATTTTTTTGGCGTATTCATTATCAGGCATACAATCGGTTTCAGACGACCCTATATTGTAACGTGCAATGACGGGAACAATGCACAATTTCTACATGCAATGATGTAAACAAGCTGTGTATAAATCCTACTTCATATTGATTCCCAAGAGAAAAACAAACCTGATTAAAAAATAAGCAGGTTATCAGAGATCTTCTGAAACCTGCTTATTCCATTTTCGCGATCATTGCATTAAGCAATAATTTTGACGCTTTCCCGCTCCCGCCTGAATTTCATTTTCAGCAACGCGGGCAGACTGTCATCAAAGTACCAGCCGCCGTCCGGCATAGCAATCGCTCCTCCGGCACAACGCAAAGTGATGCTTTTTCCGGATAAGCCGTCCGTCTCCGTAATCTCTACCTCATGCGCTCTCCCCCAGTCTGCAACGGGCAACAAATGCGCCAATTCGCGGATACGTCCGTTTTGCGCTTCTATCCCATCCTCGGTACGGCAGGCACCGTCGCATTGCCCGAGTGCCTGTACAGGACACGGCACACCTTTTCCATTTGCAACAGGCAGGATATTCAAGGCATCAGGACAAAGTCTGTTTTTCCAGCGCCCAACTATTAAGCGCGCGTTTGGCGGCTTTTTTTATGGATGAACAACCCATACGGGCGGACAGCACGACTGCCATTATCCAAAGGCACAATCCTTGCCTGCAATACACCG
Source organism: uncultured Neisseria sp. (assembly GCA_916438535.1). GTDB lineage: Bacteria > Pseudomonadota > Gammaproteobacteria > Burkholderiales > Neisseriaceae > Neisseria. Next base: position 449,567 of record CAKAEP010000002.1, read on the forward strand.
TGTTCGTCGGGAGAAAAACGAACCGTAGAAAATGCAGTAGGCTTGGAAACGACTCGTTCAGGTGGGCGGATACCATATTCCCTCATCGCCTGCGCCTTCAGCCATACCGAATGCAGGCTGCCCAACGCAGGAATAAAACGCACGGAAGCCGCAGCCTTCAAATAAAGCGGAACTTTTTTACCGTGCAGCATTTCTGCCGTTTCACTATACGCCTTCTCCAATGCAACTACCGCCTGCGCCTTGCCGAATGCGTCAAACCAGACCAACACACCTTCGCTGTCCGGCAACGCATAAATCTGCGCTGCCAAAGCATCCGTTACCCAATTTGGCAGCATTTTCGGATTCATCAAAGACCGGCAGTAATTATCCCAATCTTCTGTATTCTTTTCGCGCAAGCTGTGTTCCAAATAATCGCTCAAAGCCAAGACATCGGTCATCGCACGATGACGGTTTTCCACTGCAATTGCGTTCCGTTCGATAATGCTGTCCAAATTGTGTTTGTAAAACTCAGGATAAAGGCGGCGCGACAACTGGACGGTACACAAAGCAGGCGCAGCAAAATCAATACCGGCACGGCGAAACTCATGGCGTAGGAAGGTATAGTCGAAACGGCTGTTATGCGCCACCACCACGGCTCCCCGTAAAAGCGGCAACAACTGTAAAGCAATTTCCGCAAACAACGGAGCCATTCTCACCATCTCATCGCTGATACCCGTCAGTTGCGCGATAAATTCAGGAATCGGCTTACACGGATTCACCAGCCATTCATAACGGCATACGCTTTGCCCGTCGAAACGCAATAAAGCAACTTCCGTTACCCTGTCTTGATACAGATTCCCGCCGGTAGTTTCCAAATCCACCACAACCACAGGCCTCCCGAAACGGGCAAATGCCTTCTGCAACAACGGCCAGCGAGAAACGCTCTCCATTTTATTTTTCCTGTAAATTCAATCAATAGCCGCGCATTTTTACACTTTCCCTGTTTATTTTTCCAACAACACCCTTGACAGAATCCCCCTCCCTATAATCCCAATCTTTCTTACAGCGCACCCGTAGCTCAGTTGGATAGAGTATCTGGCTACGAACCAGAGGGTCGGGCGTTCGAATCGCTCCGGGTGCGCCAAACAAAAATTTATTTATCCGCGCCCATCGTCTAGCGGTTAGGGACATCGCCCTTTCACGGCGGTAACCGGGGTTCGATTCCCCGTGGGCGTGCCAGTTTTTTTGATTAAAGCCTTGCTAATACAGCAAGGCTTTAGTTTTTATTTTTATATTGAAACATATCAATATCATTATTCAACCTAGCCTTAAAAAACAAAAGGCCGTCTGTAACCAAGATTTGTTTTTTCAGACGACCTTAACTGTAGAAAATTGTCGCGTTGTTTACACAACAGGTTGAGAAAAATAAGCCTGCAAGACCTCAAACGGCGTATCGCCGTTCAAACTGCGGTGCGGCTTCACAGTGTTATAAAAATTAACAAAGCGGCACAACTCCTTTTTGCCGATGTTCCGGACTGTCAAACGACTGTTTCTCATGCCACATCTCCATCAGGGTACGGATAACCCGCTCCGCCTTACCGTTGGTCTGCGGACGGGCAACCCGGGTAAACTTTTGACCAATCCCGTTCTCGTAACAGGCTACACCGAAAGCATGGTTGGCCGAGCCTTTGTATTCCGTACCGTTGTCGGAGTAAACGCACTCAATCAGGTATGGGCAGGGATCAATCAGGTGTTCGGTCAGAAACTTGGCGGCGCTGTCTGCGGTTTTTGTCCGGCAAAATGGCGGCGTATAGCTCCCTTGAGAAATCGTCGATGGCGACAAACAGGTAATCCCGCTTATCGGTGGCTTTCTGCCCTTTGAGCAGCGGCAGCCGTTTGGTGTCGAGATGCACCGGCTTTCCGGGGTAGGATTTATTGTAGCGTTTGGCCTGCTTTTTGAGTTTTTTTCCTGAATGCTGCGTTCTACCTTGGTCAGGCGTTTCATTCCGTACTTTGCCTGTTTGAAACGGTTGTTGGTACTGGTTTGCGGTTTGAGCAGCTTGGCCCTTGCGGCTTTAAGGGCGCGGTAAATGGTGACGCGGCTGACTTGGTAGCGGCGTGCCAGGGAGGTGACGCTTTCCTTTTCCTGCGTGTAGGCCAGCCAAATGGCTTGTCGGTGGTGCGGGGTGAGGCGGGTGTTTTTGTGCATGTTCATGTTTCAGTATTCTCCTGGAAATACTGTAAACAACGCTACTGGTTTCTACACCTTAACTTATCTTTATCCTTTTATCCTAGCCCCGCCTTTGCCTTTCGCGTACACTTTCTACACCTAAAGAAATGAGAACTACTCTTATGTATCACGGTGAACGCTTCAATGCATACAGCCATTTGGCAGGCTCGATGCTGGCCGTGGCGGCATTAGTGCTGATGACAGTCAAGGCAAACGGTCCCTACCAACTTGCCTCCGCACTCACCTACGGCATCTGCCTAATCCTGCTCTATCTTGGCTCCACGCTTTACCACAGCATTCCCCAGCCCAAAATTAAAGCAATTTTGCAAAAAGTAGACCACTGCATGATTTACCTGCTGATTGCGGGCAGCTATACCCCGTTTACGCTGATACCCCTTAAAGGCGGCTGGGGGTGGTCATTGTTCGGCATATCCTGGGGCTTGGCACTCTTCGGCATTATTCAAGAACTGACTATCGGCAGGAAAAGCGAAAAACGGCTGCTCTCCATGATGATTTACGTCATTATGGGTTGGCTGATTTTGGTTGCCGTATCGCCACTGGTACGCACCCTTCCCTTTGCCGGGCTGTTTTGGCTGGCGTTGGGTGGTATTTTTATACAGCGCAGGCATTTATTGGTTTGTTAATGATACCAAAAATCAAACACGGGCACGGCATCTGGCACCTATTCGTCCCTAGGCGGCAGCATAGCACAGTTTCTCTGTATTTATTTCTATGTTCTTTAATCCGTCAAAAGGTCGCCTGAAAAACAAGATATGCTTTTCAGACGACCTTTTTGAATATTTATTCCCCAAAGACTTCTACATCACTATAATGAACGCCCCATCTATCCATTAATATCGAAATGAACCAAACCGCGACTAAGGATCCGCTCGGTTCCGCATGGATTATCATCGCCACACTCGGTTTTACCGTCATGAACCTCTGCATCAAAGCGGCAGCAGGAAAATTCGGCTTCAGCAGCGGCGAATTGGTTTTCTGGCGCATGAGTTTTGCAGCCGTCATGCTTGCCGCCATAGCGAAAATGCGGGGAGACACATTTGCCACGCGGTATTGGAAAATCCACCTCAACCGCAGCGTCATCGGCACAGCGGCGATGTTGTGCCTGTTTTATGCCGTTACCCACCTGCCGCTGGCAACAGGCGTAACCTTAAGCTACACCTCGTCGATTTTTTTGGCCGTGTTCTCATTTTTGATTTTAAAAGAACGGATTGCATTTTATACGCAGGCAATATTGGTATTCGGCTTCATCGGCGTCGTCCTACTGCTAAACCCTTCGTTCAAAGGCGGACAAGAAATTGCCGCATTGGCAGGCTTGGCTGGCGGAGCGATGTCGGGCTGGGCGTATTTGCAGGTACGCGAATTGTCCCTGCTTGGCGAACCGGGCTGGCGGGTCGTTTTTTACCTGTCGGTAACCGGCGTCGCCATGTCGGCGGTTTGGGCGACGCTGACCGGCTGGCATTCCTTGTCTGCCGAGACATTACCCTACTTGGCAGGGTATCGGGCTGTCCGCAACCATCGCCCAACTCTGCATGACCCGCGCTTATAAAGTCGGCAACAAATTCACTGTCGCTTCACTGTCCTACCTGACTGTCGTTTTTCTCCGCATTGTCAGGCGTAATGTTTTTTAGGAGATAGCGTTACTTGGCAGGAAACCTTTGGTATGATTATTATTGTAGCAAGCGGCGTATTGAGCGGTATCCGGCCGGTTGCGATTAAAAAATGGTTTTCCGGACATTAACGTCCTCAAACAAGGAGAGCATGATGATTTCCATCCGAGAGCAGTCTTATGGTTTGAATGTAGCGTTGTACAACGAGTTTACGCTGGACGACTTCCGCCAACTCGAATCCGCCCTGTTAGAAAGCAAACAAAAAAATCCACCTGCCCGACATACTCTTAGATTTGTCCATGCTGAAAGACTTCACCATCGATATGGCGGTAGAACAAATAAAATTCCTCAATCAACACGAAAACGACTTCGGTCGGGTTGCCGTCATTACAGACGACATCTGGATCAAACTCGGCGCGCGTCTCTCCAGCCTCTTGACCAACCAACACCCCAAATATTTCGATGATGCCACAAAAGCTCAAGAATGGCTGCTGGCAAGCAACCTTAAACCTTAATCTCGAAAATAAACGGCACGCCAAGGCGGGCCGTTTTATTTTTATTTCCCAAAACCTGAAACTGTTTTTACTTGCCCCCAAATGGCGGCGGTAAAACCGGTCGATATCCGCTATCGCCTTTTCATCACTCGGCCGCAGATCGATTTTCAAATCGGCGAGCCGTATCAGCATCAAGTCTTCTTGTTCCTCCACAGCGCAGCTCACTTCCCTGCTGCTGCGCAGATACACGATGAGTTCGTCCAGCTGCCGCAGGGCGTTTTTCATAAGCGGCGTTTTGCGTGTCTTCTGCCATATGGATTCCGTTTCTCATAGACAATAAAAAATGGCGGGGAATCAATCCCGCCATTATTCTACGGCATAAGCCGCACGTTTAATTAAGCAGCCTGAATGTTAGCAGCTTGTTTGCCTTTAGGGCCGGTGGTTACGTCGAAAGACACGCGTTGGCCTTCTTTCAGGGTTTTGAAACCTTCCATGTTGATCGCTGAGAAGTGAGCGAACAGATCTTCGCCGCCTTCATCAGGAGTGATGAAACCAAAACCTTTAGCGTCGTTAAACCATTTTACGATACCGGTTGCCATTAGAAACTTCCTATACTTAAAAATTAACAAAATCAGCAAAATAAGGCATACAGCAAACTTAAACGTTCAGCGTTTCTCCCTAGCTTTATATACTTGGTCGAGTGCCGGCTTCTGCTTAACCGTCTTTTTTTACATTTGTTAAGTCAAAACGTCAAGCCATATAAGGGAAAAAAAGTGCGAAAATGGCGGAAACAGACCAAAATACAACAGAAATTGAAATCAAACTCTATAATCACTATATTTATAGATTTATTAGGTATTAAATCTTTAGCAAGGTCGTCTGAAAACAAACCCTCTTCCACAAAGCCAAAATATTTATGAACAACCCAAACACACATCACGAATCCGATACACTTTTAAGCGACCAAAAACCGCCCCGCCGAAACGTTACGGCGTGTTTTTTTGCTGAACGACGATTACACCACGATGGAATTTGTCGTCGAAATCCTGACCGAAATCTTTATGCTCGGACAGGAGCAGGCGGTGGCGGTGATGCTCTTGGTTCATCACGAAGGCAAAGGCTTGTGCGGCACTTACACACGGGACATCGCCCAAACCAAGCAGCAGCAGGTCATGCAGCGGGCAAAAGCCGAAGGGCATCCGCTGCAATGTATTGTCGAGGAGATTTAATATGCTTTCACCCGAATTGGAACAGATTTTGCAGCAGCTTTACCGCGAGGCGCGTAAGGCTCATTATGAATTCATCAGCCTCGAGCATCTGCTTTTTGGTGTTAATCGAAGAAGACGCCTCCGTCCCCAACGTCCTCAAGCTCTGCGGCGCGGATTTAAAAGTGTTATCCGAACAACTCGCCGCCAGCGTTGCCGAAAATACCCCGCAGATTCCCGACCACCTTTTAGATACGGTCGAAACCCAGCCCACGCTCGGCTTCCAACGCGTCATCCAGCGGGCGATGGTACATACCCAATCCGCAGGCAAAGGTTTGGTCGAGCCTTTGGACGTTTTTGGTGGCGCTGATGAGCGAAACCGACAGCCATGCCGTCTATTTCCTCAAACTGCAATCGGTTACGCGTTTTGAAGTTTTTGCGCTGCATTGCCCACGGCGCAACCGAAGACGACGAACACAAAGGCTTTTCAGACGACCCCGACAATGATTCAGACGACCCCGTCGAATCGAAAAAGCGGCTCGTTGTCAGACTACACCGTCAACCTCAACGCCGAAGTCAAAGCCGGCCGCATCGACCCCTTAATCGGCAGAAAACACGAAATGGAACGGCTGGTACAAATCCTGTGCCGCCGCCGCAAAAACAATCCGCTTTTGGTCGGCGAAGCAGGCGTGGGCAAAACCGCGCTGGCAGAAGGCTTGGCGCATCAAATCGTCAACGGCGACATTCCCGACGCGCTTAAAGATGCCGAAGTGTACGCGCTAGATATGGGTTCGCTTTTGGCGGGTACGAAATACCGCGGCGACTTTGAAGCGCGGGTCAAATCCGTCTTGAAACAGCTCGAAAAAATCCCGCACGCCATTTTGTTTATCGACGAAATCCACACCATCATCGGCGCGGGCAGCACCAGCGGCGGCACGATGGACGCGTCCAACCTGCTCAAACCCGCGCTGGCAAAAGGCTCGCTGCGCTGCATCGGCGCGACCACCTACGACGAATACCGCACCATTTTCGACAAAGACCACGCCTTAAGCCGCCGCTTCCAAAAAATCGACGTGGTCGAACCCACCGTCGCCGAAACCGTGCAAATCCTGCGCGGCTTGAAACCGATGTTCGAAGGCTTCCACCAAGTACGCTACACGCAAGGCGCACTCGAAGCCGCCGCCGAACTCTCCGCCCGCTACATCAACGAGCGTTTCCTGCCCGACAAAGCCATCGACGTAATGGACGAAGCAGGCGCGGCGCAACGGATTTTGCCCAAATCCAAACAGAAAAAAAGTCATCGGCAAAGCGCAAATCGAAACCGTCATCGCCAAAGTCGCGCGGATTCCCGAAAAAAACCGTGTCGCACGACGACAAACAAGTGCTGCAATTCCTTGGCCGCGATTTGAAAAAAACATGGTTTACGGTCAGGAAAACGCCATCGACGCGCTGGTTGCCGCCGTCAAAATGTCGCGCTCCGGTCTCGCCCCTGCCCGACAAAACCCATAGGCAGCTTCCTCTTCTCCGGCCCGACCGGCGTCGGCAAAACCGAAGTCGCCAAACAGCTTGCCTATTCGATGGGCGTACCGCTGCAACGCTTTGATATGTCCGAATACATGGAGCGCCCACGCCGTATCGCGCCTTATCGGTGCGCCGCCGGGCTACGTCGGCTTTCGACCAAGGTGGCCTTTTGACCGAAGCCGCCAACAAACATCCGCACTGCGTGTTGCTCTTGGACGAAATCGAAAAAGCCCATCCCCGACATTTTTCAACGTCCTCCTGCAAGTTATGGATGCAGGCAAACTGACCGACAACAACGGCAAGAGCGCGGATTTCCGCAACGTCATCCTGATTATGACCACCAACGCAGGCGCGGAAAGCCTCAGCCGCCCCAGCCTCGGCTTTACCGCCAAGCGCGAACGCGGCGACGAAATGCAGGCGATCAACAAACTCTTCACGCCCGAGTTCCGCAACCGCTTGGACGCGATTATCCCGTTTGCGCCCCTTGTCCGAACCCGTCATCGCCAAAGTCGTGGACAAATTCCTGCTCCAGCTCGAACACCAGCTCCTCGACAAAAAAGTCGAAGCCGAATTCACGCCGGCATTGCGCAAATATCTGGCGGAAAAAGGTTTCGACCCGCAAATGGGCGCGCGCCCGATGCACCGCCTGATTCAGGAAAAAATCCGCAAACCGCTCGCCGACGAACTCCTGTTCGGCAAACTCGCCGACGGCGGCTTCGTGCGGATAGACTGGGATGCGGCAAAAGAAGAAGCCGTGTTGAAATTCAAGAAAAACAAAGCCAAACCTGAAGCAGCAGCGGTTTGACGGATAAAGGCAAAAGGTCGTCTGAAAACGAGATTTCCGTTTTCAGACGACCTTTTTGTGATAAAAACTCAATCCTCCACTTTATGAAGCAAAGTAATCAACGCCTCCTGCTTTTCCGGCGACAGCGCGCGGAAATATTTCAACAACAACGCCTCTTGCGGGGAAACTGCCCCACCTTCTTCCAACATTCGTCCGTGCCGCAGCCATTCTCCGCTGGTATCCAGCCATTTCGCCAGCGTTTCGATTTTATCGGGCGTCGGAATCGAACGTCCGACCAACCAATGATGGAAAGCCTGCGTACTGACGGATTGATTGGGATGGCGCAGATTGAAGCGGTTGGCAAGGCTGGCGTTGGAAAGATTATCCAAACCCGCCAGCCTGATTGCGGTTTTTAAGCGTTCGCTGAAATCAATTTTGTCTTGTTCGGTATGCATAATCGAGGATTATGAATAGCCGACTGTTGCAAAAATTTAACAGTTCTGTTGTTTTTTTGTAAATTATTTACTTGATATTTTTCAAAATGACTGGTTGATAATACATCTGCATTTCAATTATCAACCCAATCATTACAAAGGAAGCATCTATGTCTTTACAAAAAAAATAAGCGCAGCAACTATTATCGCCCTGAGCCTGGCGGCTTGCAGCAGCGGCAGTGATTCTCCCAACAGCACCCTGCCCAACACTAACCCGACTGTAACTAATCCGTCCAACGGCAGCCAAACGAACAACGGCAATGCCGCTGCCAACAATGAAAAATAATGCCCTCCAGTAATGGCAATACTGCTGCAAATGCGAATAACCCCTGCCAACAGTGGCAACACTACCGCCAATAATCCGCCACCGCGCGTTGATTTTTTTCAGTTTCATACGAAGGTATAAAAAAAATACCGCCGATAAAGATATCCGAGAACTTGCAGAGGATAAGAAAATTGATGGGGCAGTTATTCTCAAATCTTATAAGGTAAATTTAGGAAACCAATCCAGCAGTGGTAATAATTTTAATTTATCCAGCATTCCACTTAAAACGTTAGTCAGCCAAAACTATCAGGGAAACTGTCGTTGCACAGGCAGAAGGTCAGAACCATACCATTACCCGAAACGGTGTTGCCCATATTTACCGTCAAAACTATTCCCTGATTGCAGGTATTACGCCCACCGGCTTAACACTTAATGGTGAATCAGAAAAAGCTGGATGCTGACGATGACGATACCAATATCCTAATTAAAGGTTATACCACCCAAAACCCTGCCTACTGCGGGGAAATTCGACTATTCCGGTATTGCAAGTGATGGAGATAAGAAAGGAAAAATTGGCTTATTCTGTTGACTTCGACAGCAGAAAAAGGCAGCGGCAAAATTACAGGTCTTGACAGCGACATTCATCTGAATGAAGCAGAAATTAAAAAAATGAGCTACACCAATAAAGAAACTGACCGAACCACAATTAATGGACACGGCATCGAAGGCTCTTCCAACCGTGGCAGCTACCGACTCGGCTTCTTCGGTCCGAATGCGGAAGAAATCGTCGGTACTGTCGATGATCGCAACAATGGTGAAATCGGCTTTGCCGGCTCCCGCTAATATTAATGTGATATAACCAAAAGGTCGTCTGAAAACGTTTCAGACGACCTTTTCGACCATTCTCACCGCGTTATCCGTATAATGACAGGATACGCCTGCAATCCATATCCCACTGAATAAAATGAATAAAAACCATCTTGTCTTACTGATGCTCTCTTTCCCAACGGCCGCCCTTGCCGATACACCCGTTGTCCGTGTACCTGCGCCTGTATTTTTTGACAAGCAACCGAACAGCGAAACACCCTCAAAAGATTTTACCGACGACAAACCCGCAGAACAAAAGCTTTCAGACGACCTTTCTGCCGATTCCTCATTGGAAGCACAGATCAACCGTGCATTAATCGGACGGGACTGGAAGATGCTGGAAGGCGTGTTGGCGCAATATAAAGCCGCGCCCGACCAGGATGCCGTTTTATACGATTATGCTTTAGGCGCGTTGAGGCGCAGTCAGTTGCGGCATGATGAAGCTGTCTCGCTCTATCGCGGCATTTTGGCGAAACATCCCGATTTGGCGTATCCGCGTTTCGATTTGGGTGTAATGATGTTTGAAAACAAGCAGTATCGTGAGGCAAAAGCTGAATTGAAACGGGCAAAACCGGATTTGCAGCCGCCCATGCAGCAACTTGCCGACCGCTATCTTGCTTCCATTGATTCGGCGCAAAGCTGGCAGCCTGATGTTTCGCTGCAATACGAGCAAACCGATAATGTGAACAATGCCTCATCCGAGCGCGTTATAGAATGGAACGGCAGACGCTGGAATAAAACCGCTGAGAGCCTGCCGCAAAAGGCGCACGGTATCCGCTACGGCGCAGGCGTATCGCGCGAAATCAATGTAGGCGGACATCATTTTGTTTACGGCAGCCTGAGCGGCGACGGCGTGCATTATTGGGACAATCAGGATTTTAACGAGCAAAGCCTGCGCTTGGCGGCAGGCTATAAAAACCGTTCGGCGGTGCAATCTTTCGGGGTTGTACCGTTTGCCGAACAAAACTGGCAGGGCGGCAAACGCTATAATCGCGAAACCGGTATCCATACCGATTTTTCACGTCGTCTGAACGAAAAATGGCGGCTCTCGCTCAATGCAGGCTATATCAAAAAATACTATCGGAACAGCGGCTCGGCAGCGCGTTACAACAGCCATATGCCGCTGGCGGGGGCAACGCTGGCATACTCTGCACCGAAAAACTGGCTGCTCTACGGCGGCGCGGACTGGTCGCACGACATAACCAAAGAAGCGGAGCAGGCATCCGTACGCAAGGGCATACGCTTCGGCGCGGCGAAAGCGTTTGAGAACGGATTCGGCATCCGCACCAACCTGCGCTACGCCCGCCGTACCTTTGATGCGCCGGGAAGCCTGGTGTACCGTCTGACCCGAAAAAGACCATGAATATCAGGCAAATGCCTCTGTTTGGCACAATAAAATTTCATGGAAAGGCTTAGTGCCGCATTTGAATTTCCGTTATCTCAAAATCGACAGCAATATGAGCGGCTTCTATTCCCGCAAAAATATGCAGACATTCATCAGTGTGGAGAAACAGTTTTGAAGCAGCAGGGATAAGGGGGCGGAAAAACACTCTGCCCGCCATCCGCCGAGATTCCCGCATCGGCAGGAATCCGTCGAAAATCTTGAGAAATAGGTATTTGAAAAACGGTTGTCAAAATTAAAAGTGAATCTCCACCTATGCGGAAATGACGCCGATTGAAGCGTTTCTGTTTGAATAACAACAAATCGGTTTCAAAAAAATCCGAGCGGTAAACCCGATAAAAGGTCGTCTGAAAGCCCAAGCAGCTTTTCAGACGACCTTTTTTGATTTTCAGCTTGCACAACTGCCCTTCACAAGGCCTTGTGCTTGCGACGCTTGAACCATTTGCCCAATATACCGCCTTCGCGCCCGAACACCAGCGATACGGCATACAGCACGCCACAGCACAAGATAATCGCAGGTCCGGACGGAATTTCGACGTGATAGGAAAACAGCAGTCCGGCAAAACCGCAGACCAGTGCGATAAAGACGGACAAAGCCATCAACGCGCCCATGCTTTTTCGCCCAGAGCCGCGCGGTAATCGACGGCAGCATCATCAGACCGACCGACATCAGCGTACCGAGTGCCTGAAAGCCTGCAACAAGGTTCATCACCACCAAAAATCAGGAAGACGACGTGCCAAAAAGCCGCCCTTCCCGCCGACCGCCTTCAGAAACAGCGGGTCAATGCTTTCCAAAACCAGCGGGCGGTAAATAATCGCCAATGCCGTTACCGTGACGCTTGCCGAGGCGGCAATCAGTTGCAGCGCGGGAATATCCACCGACAAGACCGATCCGAACAAGAGATGCAGCAAATCGACGCTGCTGCCGTTTTTTTACTGACCAAAACCACGCCTATTGCCAGACTGCTCAGATAAAAGGCGGCAAAGTTGGCATCTTCCTTCAACGATGTAAAACGGCTCGCCAAACCCGCCAAAAGCGCCATCAGCAAGCCTGCTGCAAACCCGCCGACGCTCATTGCAGGCAGGCTCAGCCCGGCAAACATATAGCCGATTGCCGCACCGGGCAGGACGGCATGACTCAAAGCATCGCCCACCAGGCTCATGCGCCGCATGACCAGGAACACGCCGACCGGAGCGGCACTCAAAGCCAGACAGAATACCGACGCAAGCGCATAGCGCATAAAGTCGAATTCCGCAAAAAGGGGAAATCAGCAAATCGTATAAATGCATGGTATCCGGTAAATAAGGGAAAACTTCTGAAAATGGGAAACGTCGTCTGAAAAATTCTTCACCGCGTCTTTCAGACGATGTACTGCTTTACAAAGGGGGCTGCGCAAACTATACGTCGCACCAGTCCTCAGACTCCTGCCGCTGCATCAGCATATTCGCGCGGGCAAGGTTTTCATCGGTCAGGACGGACGGCGTCCTGCCCGCCGCAACCTTTTTCCCGGGCCAGCAACAGCGTGTCCGAAAAAAATAATCGCGTACCTGCGCATAATCGTGCAACACCGCGATAATTGCCTGCCCTTCCTCATTGCATTGGCGCAATACGTCCAAAAGCGCGTAAGTCGTGCGCGCATCGACGGCGTTGAAAGGTTCGTCCAAAAGCAGGAATTTTGCCCCCTGCGCCAGCATACGCGCAAATAAAACGCGCTGAAACTGGCCGTTGGACAAATGCGCGATCTGCCTGTCGGCAAAATCCCGCATACCGACACGCGCAAGCGCATCCAAAACGCGGGTACGCTGCGCCGCGTTAACCCGTCCGAAAAAGCCGATTTCGTACCACAAACCCATCGCCGCCAGTTCGAAAACCGTCATCGGCTGGCCGCGGTCGATGTCCGACTGCTGTGGCAGATAGGCGATGTCTTTGCGTTGCAGGTTTTGCAGGAGGACGCGTCCCGTATCGACTTGCTGCAAACCCATGACCGCTTTTTAAAAAAAGTTGATTTGCCCGCCCCGTTTGGCCCGCAGACCGCCCACATCGAATGCTCGGCAAATTCGATGCCGACATGAGTGTACGGCAGGCCGCGTCCGGTAGCTGACCGTCAGATTTTTCAACAACGATACTCATGCAACCGCCCAAAAAAATACATGCCCCAAACCGCCGCCAAAGCGAAAAGCGCAATCAGCAGGCGTTGGAACAATCCGGTGAGTAAAATGGAATTCATAACAATATCGAATTAAAGACGATGTGTTCAAAATGAAACAAAAGGAAGGATGATACTTTATAACATTATGATTGTAAACATAAAGACAGTATCCGGATATAGGCACGATTCTTGAGGACAAAGCATCTGCCGTTTTCAGACGACTTTTTTCAAAGCCGGCGCAGGCGGGTTGCCCGTATAAGCGGCGTGTGCCTTGGCCTACGAATAAACGACCCGGCTTATCGTCCGATTCAGTAGTCAGTAGGCCAGATATGAGTATCCAACGTTGCCAACATTCAAACCCCTAATTAGGCAATGTGGAAAATTTCAAGCAGTTGTCGGATACAAGTATCCTACCTACATTTGCAAGCAATGAATCTAAACACAAAAGGTCGTCTGAAAACCGATATTTAGATTTTCAGACGACCTTTTATGCTTCAAATCCCGTGTTATTGCAGGCTGTGTTCCAGCGAAATGCCTGCCGCCCAGCCGGTTTTGGGGTCTTTGCTTTCTTTGACTACGCCTGAGTTGAACGAGAGGGTCGTGCGTTTGGAGAATTTGTATTCGGTGTTAAACGCGAGCTGTTTGTAGTTCTTGCCGGTATCGGAGCGGCCGTAGGCGACGCCGAGTTTAGGGGTGATGTTGCCCATGGTGTAGCCGGCGGTCACTTGGAAATCGCGGGTGTTGGTATTGGTTTTGGTTTCGTCTTCCCAGTGGAATTTGTCGGCGACATTGCGGGCGTACATCATACCGGCGGCGAGGTAGAGATTGTCTTTGTCGTAGCCGACTTTCATGGAATGAACCTGTCTGTCTTTGGTGTCGTCAGGTGAGCCGTTGCGAGCGTACTCCAGCGCGTAGTGGGCGTTGAAGCCGTTGGTCGGGTGTTTGTAGTGCAAGCCTACGCCCGCCATCCAGTCGCTGTTACGTTTCCTGTCTTTGTATTTGTTGGCACCGGGCGCGATTTGGACGCGGTAGTTGAAGCCGTTGTCAAAGGTTTTGGATTCGTAGTTCAGGGCGATTTCACGGCCGCCGAAACGGGTCATGCGCCCCATGGTTTGGGTGTGGTTGTTGCCGTTGAACGCGTCTTGTTCGCCGGTCAGGTAGTGCATGGGGGTACTGAGCCAGCCGGCGCGGACGGTACCGAAATCGCCGCGCAGACCGATGTAGGAGTCGTCCGTACTCCAGCCGTTGTAGTCGAAGGCGACGAATGAATTGACGCCGTAGATGAGCTTGAGGTCTTTGTCGAGTTTTTTTCACTGCCCATAATCCAGATGCGGCTGTTGTTGTCGGATATATCGGTAGCGGATTGCCCTTTGCCGTTGCGTTCGTGTTCGATAGAAGTAAATATCCGTCCGCCGATTTTGGCTTCGTTATCGGATGCCAATGCGGGGGCGGCAAGCGGGACGGCAACCGCAATCATTAATAACTTCTTCATTTTCTTCTCCTTTTGCTTGATTTTTCTGAGGCTGCGTTTAAACAGGGTTTTATACTATTTGAGACGTGCAAAAAAATCAATATTTTTTTGTAATCACTTGTAACTTTTTATTTCAAAAAAAATGTTTTTTTACGGCGTTTTTTGTGTTATCTTGCAAACCGTTTCCCCAAAACAGGCGGATTTTTTTCAAATATCCATAGAGAATAAATCTTTTTATCCGCCAAAAATCAGAATATTTCCCTACCATGTAGTCATATGTAGTTTTTTTATTTTTTTGCAAAACGCAGGATGGAGGGAGAGATAGCGAGAAGAGGAGAAAAAAACGTGCTGCCGAACAAACCTTATTCCATATCGGCTTTATCGCTTGCCATAGTGCTTGCGCTGTCGGCGTGTCATCGCGAGGTCAAGCCCGCGCCCGAATTCAAACGCAGCGAATACAATAAAATCGTCATCAGCAACGCGGTCGAACCGAGTACGCTCGACCCGCAAAAAAAGCTCGGATATGGCGGCAGGCGCGATTATCCGCCAGATGATGGACGGCTTGGTCGGTACGGATGCCGAAGGCAAAACCATTCCTGCCTTGGCGTTGAAATGGGAGCCGTCGGACGAAGGGCGCGTTTGGACATTCCACCTTCGCGATGCGAAGTGGAGCAACGGCGACCCGATTACCGCCGAAGATTTCGTTTACAGCTTCCGCCGCCTCGCCGATCCTGAAACCGCCGCGCCTTACAGCAGCTATTTGGAAGACGCAAAAATACAGGGTGCGGCGGAAATCCTGCAAGGCAAGGCGAAGCCGGATACTTTGGGCGTCAAGGCTTTGGACAAGAAAACGCTGCAATTCACGCTCACCGCGCCCGTGCCGTATTTCCCCGATATGCTGATTCAGCAGTTCACCTACCCCGTCCACCGCGCCACGGTCGAGAAATTCGGCGAAAAATGGACGCAGCCGGGCAATTATGTTTCCAGCGGCGCATACATCCTCAAAGAATGGCACGTTAACAGCCACATCACCATGGATAAAAAAACCCTGCTTATTACGACAGCAAAAAAGTATCCATCCCGCGGGCGGTGTTCCTCGCCAGCGGCAAAGAATACGACCGCTACCGCGCCGACGAAGTGGACGTTACCTACGGCATCCCTTCCGACCAGATTAAGATTGCCGAGAAAGAATTTCCCGGACAGGTTCGGCGCGCGACTTTGCTGTGTTCTTGGTTTTTAGAGCCGAACTTGGAATCTGCCGAATTTAAAAATCCCAAAGTCCGCCGCGCGCTCAACCTGCTGACCGACCGCGCCATCATTACCAAGGTTGCTGCACGCGGCGACAAGGAAGCGTTCCAGCTTACTCCGCCGAATATGCAGGGGCGGCGGCGAATCTGCCCCCGTGTGGAAGCCGCTCAAGCGCGAAGCGCGTATCGCCGAAGCAGAAAAACTCTTGCGTGAAGCAGGTTATAGCGAAGAGAAACCGTTCGAGTTCCAAATCGTCTATACCACCAGCGAGGCCGCCAAAAAAACAAATCACCGCGCTGCAATCCATTTTGGAAGGCGACCGTGCCGTTCGTTCGCCCCACGTTGATGAACGAAGAATGGAAAACCTTCTTGGACAAGCGCATGCAGGGCAATTTCAGCATGGCGTTCGCGGGCTGGTGTTCCGACTACAACGACCCTGCGGGCATGCTCAATATTTTCAAATCCAACAATCCGAACAACGCCTTCCATTACAAGAATCCCTGAGTTTGACAAGCTGATGAACAGCACGCTCGAAGCGGGCATTTCCGCCGAAGAGCGCGCCCGCCGCTACGTCAGCGCCGAGGCGATGCTGCAACGCGACGACGCCTTTATCCCGCTGTATCACCAAGTCAGCATCAATCTGGTGAAACCCGACATCCAAGGCTACTCCGACCGCGACCCGCTGAAAAACTACACCATCAAGAATTGGTCGTTTGCACCCAAGAAGTGATTTGATAACATAGACACGTTTTTTTCAGACGACCTCCCTGTACATCAAGTTAATCCGCTATAAAAAGGTCGTCTGAAACCGCGAAACCCTATTGGAGAATCCATTCATGAATACCGTATCGAATTATCTGTCCGCATTGCGCGAAGCCATGAAGGCGCAAGGTTTGGACGCACTCGTCATCCCCTCCGCCGACCCCCATCTTTCCGAATACCTGCCCGCACACTGGCAGGCGCGCCGCGAGTTGTCGGGCTTTACCGGCTCGGTCGGCACATTTGTCGTTACCGCCGATGAAGCGGGCGTGTGGGTGGACAGCCGCTATTGGGAACAAGCCACTAAACAGCTTGCGGGTAGCGGCATCGAGTTGCAAAAAAAGCGGGCAAGTTCCGCCGTATAACGAATGGCTCGCGGCAAACCTGCCCTGAAAAACGCCGCCGTCGGCATCCCTTCCGATATGGTGTCGCTCACCGGCAAACGCACTTTGGCGCAATCCCTAGCCGCCAAAAACATCCGCATCGAACACCCCGACAACCTGCTTGACCAAGTGTGGACCAGCCGTCCCGCCATCCCCGCCGAAACCGTGTTCATCCACGACCCCGCCTACGTCTCCGAAACCGCCGCCGAGAAACTCGCCCGTGTGCGCGCCGTCATGGCGGAAAAAAAGGCGCGGATTACCACTTGGTTTCCTCGCTTGACGACATCGCTTGGCTGACCAACCTGCGCGGCAGCGACGTGCCTTTCAATCCCGTTTTTCGTGTCCTTCCTGCTTATCGGCAAAGACAACGCCGTCCTGTTTACCGACCAAGGTCGTCTGAACGCCGAAGCCGCCGCCGCGCTGCAAACCGCCAGCATCACGGTCGAACCTTACGCCCAAGTTGCCGACAAACTCGCGCAAATCGGCGGCACACTGCTTATCGAGCCGAACAAAACCGCCGTCAGCACCCTCGTACGCCTGCCCGAAAGCGTGCGCCTGATCGAAGGCATCAACCCGTCCACCTTCTTCAAATCCGTCAAATCCGAAGCCGACATCGCCCACATCCGCGAAGCGATGGAACAAGACGGCGCGGCGTTGTGCGGCTTCTTCGCCGAGTTTGAAGACATCATCGACAACGGCGGCAGCCTGACCGAAATCGACGTGGACACCATGCTCCACCGCTACCGCAGCGCACGTCCGGGCTTCATCTCATTGAGTTTCGACACCATCGCAGGCTTCAACGCCAACGCCGCCCTGCCGCATTACAGCGCAACGCCCGAAAGCCACAGCACCATCAGCGGCAACGGCCTCCTGCTCATCGACTCCGGCGCGCAATACAAAGGCGGCACGACCGACATCACCCGCGTCGTCCCCGTCGGCACACCGAGTGCCGAACAAAAAAACGCGACAACACCCTCGTCCTCAAAGCCCATATCGCGCTTGCCGAAGCCGTGTTCCCCGAAAACATCCTCTCGCCGATGATAGACGCCATCTGCCGCAAACCCCTGTGGCAGGCGCAATGCGACTACGGCCACGGCACAGGCCACGGCGTAGGCTATTTCCTCAACGTCCACGAAGGCCCGCAAGTCATCGCCTGCGCCGCCGTTCCCGGTCCGCAGCACGCCATGAAAAAAGGCATGGTGACCTCCATCGAACCCGGACTCTACCGTCCCGGCAAATGGGGCATCCGCATTGAGAACCTCGCCGCCAACCAAGCCGTCGCCAACCCGCAGGAAACCGAGTTCGGCAGCTTCCTCTACTTCGAAACCCTGACCCTCTGCCCCCATCGACACCCGCCTGATGGACACCGCCCTCATGACCGACGGCGAAATCGACTGGGTCAACCGCTACCACGCCGAAGTCCGCCGCCGCCTCGAGCCGCTGACCGAAGGCGCAGCAAAAGCATGGTTGGTCAAACGCACCGAACCGCTGGCGCGCTGACGGCAAAGGTCGTCTGAAAACGACCGTGGCGCGGGTTCTCACCACGAATCCGCGCCAATCCCAAAGGTCGTCTGAAAACGGCCGTAGCGTGGGCTCTGCCCACGAAAAACACCAGCAAAAAGGTCGTCTGAAACCCAAAATCCGGTTTCAGAAGACCTCCGAAACAAACCCATAACGCAGGCTGCCACCCGCAACCGCCGCAATAAAAAACCGTCCGAAACCCCATCCAAAGTGTTCAGACAACCATAAAAGCCGTAGCGTGGGCTTTGCCCACGAAAAGCATCAACAAAAAGGTCGTCTGAAACCCAAAATCCCGTTTCAGACGACCATAAAAGCAAAAAGCCCGCACACTCCAAAACCAAGGGCCTGACTACAAAGAAGAGAAACCATCCCAAGCGTCCGAACACCCGTTCAGACCGCCTTCCCGTATTCAGGCATATTCCGACCCACCAAGCCCCGAGCAGGTACGATATGCTGAAATTCATCATCCGCCGCATACTTTCCGCCATCCCCACCATGCTGGTACTGATTACCGTCTCATTCTTCCTGATGCGGCTCGCACCCGGCAGCCCCTTCACCGGCGACAAAAACGTACCGCCCGCCGTACTGGCCAACATCGAAGCCAAATATCATCTGAACGACCCGATGTACCTGCAATACTTCAACTATCTCAAACAACTCGCCCACGGCGACCTCGGTCCCTCATTCAAATACAAAGACTACAACGTCAACGAGCTGCTCGCCCAAGCCCCTGCCCGTTTCCGTCGAGCTGGGCGTGTACGCCTTCATCATCTCCACCGTCTTGGGCGTACTCATGGGCACCATCGCCGCACTCAGGCGCAACACATGGGCGGACTACACCATCATGACCGCCGCCATGACCGGCATCGTCGTCCCCAGCTTCGTCAAAGCCCCCATCATGATTTTCATCTTCGCCATCACCCTCAAATGGCTGCCCGCCGGCGGCTGGAACGACGGCTCGTTGACCAGCCTCATCATGCCCGTCGCCGCCCTCTCTATCGGCTATGTCGCAGGCCTCGCCCGCATCACGCGCGGCGCGATGATAGAAGTGTTGAACAGCCCCCTACATCCGCACTGCCCGCGCCAAAGGATTATCAATGAACAGCATCGTCCTGCGCCACGCCCCTGCGTCCCGCCATGCTGCCCATCCTTTCCTATCTCGTTCCCGCCTTCGTCGGCATCATCACCGGCGCCATCGTCATCGAAAGCGTCTTCGGTCTGCCCGGCATCGGACAACTCTTCGTCAACGGCGCGCTCAACCGCGACTACGGCATGATCTTGGGGCTGACCATCCTCGTCGGCGTACTGACCATCGTCTTCAACGCCATACTCGACATCCTCTACGCCCTGATCGACCCCAAAATCCGCTATTAAAAGCAAAAAAAAGGTCGTCTGAAAACCGGTTTTGCCGTTTTCAGACGACCTCCGAACAAAAAACGGAGAACACCATGCTATTCAACAAGAAAAATTCCCGCGCCATAGCAGAAGCCGCCGAACAGGCACAAGTACACGGACGCAGCCTGTGGCAGGGACGCATGGCGGCGTTTCAGCAACAACAAAGCCGCCCTGTGCAGCGTCTTCATCCTTGCCGCCATTATCCTCTTCGTTATCGCCGTCCCCTGGGTCAGCGCCTACACCTACGACCACACCGACTGGGACAACATGCAAATCCCGCCCTCCTTCGCCACCCGCCACTACTTCGGCACCGACCTGCTCGGACGCGACCTCCTCACCCGCGCCGCCGCCGGCGGACGCATTTCCCTGCTCATCGGCATCGCAGGCGCACTCGTCGCCGTCGTCATCGGCACGCTCTACGGCGCACTCGCAGGCTTTTTCGGCGGTAAACTCGACTCCGTCATGATGCGCCTGCTCGAAATTCTCAACGCCTTTCCTTTTATGTTTTTCGTCATCCTGTTGACCACCTTCTTCGGGCGCAACCTCTTACTCATCTTCGTCGCCATCGGACTCGTCTCATGGCTTGACGTCGCCCGCATCGTCCGCGGACAAACCCTCAGCCTCAAACACAAAGAATTCGTCGAAGCCGCCCGCATCACAGGCGTATCCCGCCGCCGCATCGTTACCCGCCACATCATCCCCAACGTACTCGGCGTCGTCATGGTTTACGCTTCCCTGCTCGTCCCCGGCATGATCATGTTCGAATCCTTCCTCAGCTTCCTCGGATTGGGCGTACAAGAACCCAAGACCAGTTGGGGTTCGATGCTCCAAGAAGGCGCAGCCTCCATGGAAGCCGCCCCGTGGCAGCTCCTCGTCCCCTGCTTCTTCCCTCGTCGCCACCCTCTTCTGCTTCAACTTCATCGGCGATGGCCTGCGCGACGCACTCGACCCCCAAAGACCGCTGACACACACAACGAGGACACACCCATGACCACCCCATTACTCACCGTCGAAAACCTCGACATCCGCTTCCAGCTCCACGAAAAAACCGTCCACTCCGTGCGCAACATCAGCTTCCAAGTCGCCAAAGGCGAAACCCTCGCCCTCGTCGGCGAATCCGGTTCCGGCAAATCCGTTACCGCCATGTCTCTCATGCGCCTTTTGCCCGAAAACACCACCCTTTACGGACAAGACTCACGCATCACCTTCGACGGCACATCCATCCTCGACGCAGACGAAAAAAACCCTCCGCAGCCTGCGCGGCGGACGTATCAGCTTCATCTTCCAAGAGCCCATGACCTCGCTGAACCCCTTCATGAAAATCGGCACCCAGCTCACAGAAGCCCTGCGCGTCCACAACAAAACCATCACCCGCAAAGCCGCCCGCGAACGCATCCTCGACCTCCTCAACCGCGTCGGCATCCGCGAAGCAGAACGTCGTCTGAAACAATACCCCCACGAATTCTCAGGCGGCCAGCTCCAGCGCATCATGATCGCCATGGCGCTGCTCAACGACCCCGCTCTGCTCATCGCCGACGAACCCACCACCGCCCTCGACGTCACCATTCAAGCAGAAATCCTCGACCTCCTGCACGACCTCCAAAAACAAATGGGCATGGCGATTATCTTCATCACCCACGACCTCGGACTCGCCGAACACTACGCCGAAACCGTCTGCGTCATGAAAGACGGCGAAATCGTCGAGCGCGGCAAAATCAAACAAGTCTTCGCCAACCCGACCCACCCCTACACCGCCCAACTCATCCACTCCGTCCCAAAAGGCATGAAAGACCCCGTAGAAGGCAACCCGCCCGAGCTCATCCGTGCCGACAACATCAACGTCCACTTCACCCTCAAACACAACTTCTTCGGCAAACCCCTCAAAACCTTCCACGCCGTCAAAAAAACATCAGCCTCGCCATCCGCCAAGGCGAAACCCTCGGCATCGTCGGCGAATCCGGTTCCGGCAAATCCACGCTCGGCAAAGCCATCATGCAAATGCTCCCCCTACCAAGGCAGCATACACTTCGACGGCAGCGACCTCGCCGCCCTCACCCCCGAACGCGCGCGCCAGCTCAAAGCCGAACGCCAAATGGTCTTCCAAGACCCCTACGGCTCACTCTCCCCTCGCCTCACCGTCGGCGAAATCATAGGCGAAGGCCTCACCGTCCACCGCCCCGAAATGACCAAAAACCCAGCGCACCGAACTCGTCCTCAAAGTCCTGGACGAAGTCTCCCTGCCCGCTGACGCACTCAACCGCTACCCGCACGAATTCTCAGGCGGACAACGCCAACGCATCGCCATCGCCCGCGCCCTCATCCTGCGGCCCAAGTTCATCCTCCTCGACGAACCCACCTCCGCCCTCGACCGCTCCGTCCAAATCAAAGTCGTCGAACTGCTGCGCGGACTCCAAACCAAATACGGACTGACCTACATCTTTATCAGCCACGACCTCTCCGTCGTCCGCGCCGTCAGCGACAACGTCGCCGTCATGCAGCACGGAGAACTCGTCGAATACGGCAGCGCAGACCAAATCTTCCACCACCCGCAGAAAGACTACACCAAATGTCTCATCAACGCCGCCTTCGACCTCTGAGACCCAAGGTCGTCTGAAAACTAGATGTGGCGTGGGCTTCGCCCACGAATCCTGCTAACCTCAGAAGGTCGTCTGAAACCCAACTTTCAGATGACCTTCTTTCTAATCTCATCTACTTCATCGCAAATTTCAACGCAAACTTTACCAATCCAACCCATAATTACCTCCAGCAGCCGTCATTCCCGCGCAGGCGGGAATCCACTTTTGAATTTCGGCAACTGTTTTTTTGAATATCTGTTTCTTAGGGTTTCCGATGGATTCCCGCCTGCGCGGGAATGACGGCAGAAAAATATCCCGTCGGATACGGTTATCCCAACCTACACCGACAACCAAAAATCGTCTGAAACCCACCGTAGCGTGGGCTTCGCCCACGAACCCCACAAATATAGTGGATTAACTTTAAACCAGTACGGCGTTGCCTCGCCTTGCCGTACTATAGTCAATTAAAATCAAAATAGGACACTAGCGCATCGTCAAATCGAGCGTAATCAGACAATACGGTTCGCAGATACCGCTTAATATTCGCCCACACCTTCTCAATCGGATTGAGCTCAGGTGAATAAGGTGCAAGAGGCAATACCTTATGTCCCCATTTTTTTCCGCCATTTCCCGTAAGACACCCATACGGTGAAATCGCGCATTATCTAAAAATAATCACCGATTTTTTTGAGTCAATGCAGGCAGTAGGCATTGCTGAAACCACGCTTCAAAAAAAGACTCCGGTCATCGTATTTTTGATAAATCATCGGAGCAATCAGCCGGTTGCCGACTTGTGCGGACACCAGAGATAAGCGTCGGTATCTTTTTTCCACTTATCTGTGCTTTTCACTATTTGCCCTTTCGGGCTGCGGGCATAGGGACGGAACAGGTAGCGGTCAAATCCTGTTTCATCCAAATAAACACGTTGGTAGTCGGGAAATTCGGCCAGCTGTGTCAAATAATGCGTTACTTTGGCCGGGTCTTGTTCTTTGTAAGTGGTGGTCTTTTTTTCGCGTCATCCCCATCTGTTTGAGTGCATAGCAAACGGCGGCTGGCGTACAATCAAAATGTTTGGCGATTTCATGCAGATAGGCATCCGGGTGTTGCCCAACATATTGAGCCAGTTTTTTTGCCTATCCAATTTGACGGCATTTAGACCGGTAACTTGATGTTTTAGGCTGCCTGTTTGTTTTTTTAAGGCGAATCCACAGGTAAAGCGTGTTTCTTGACAAGTTAAACGTTGCTGCGGTTTGGCTGATATTTTTGCATTGTTCGTAATAGTTTAAAAGCTTTGTTTCTCAAGTCCGCAGAGTATGCCATGGTTAAACCTTCAAAGTTGAGTATTGTACTATTTTTGTTTTTTTAATTGACTATATCTGTACTGTCTGCGGCTTCGTTGCCTTGTCCTGATTTAAATTTAATCCACTATACAAAAAGGTCGTCTGAAACCCAACTTTCAGACGACCTTCTTCTAATCCCATCTACTTCATCGCAGCCTTCAACGCAAACGCTGCCAGCAGTGCGCCGAAGCGGTATTTGCGCGGAATGGCGAGTCCCTGCCGTTTTATACAGCAGGCTTGTCTGCGTCAGCTCGTTGCCCAAATCCAGCAGCTTCATCAGCGTGTCCGACTTGCGCTCTTCCTG
Source organism: uncultured Neisseria sp. (assembly GCA_916438535.1). Classification (GTDB taxonomy): domain Bacteria; phylum Pseudomonadota; class Gammaproteobacteria; order Burkholderiales; family Neisseriaceae; genus Neisseria. The sequence goes on from CAKAEP010000002.1 coordinate 473,583, forward strand.
TTCCTTCAATTTACGCTGTTTCAAATACGATGCCTCAATCCTCAGGCGGACGAGTTTGGCTTCCAGTTGCAGCAGTTCGCGTGCTTCATCGCGTTCCGTTTTATTCATCGCCCCCTCCTTCCTGCATATCTTGACCGCGCAGGCAGGCGATGTCTGCCCGGATGTCCTGCAAGGTTGCCGCGATTTGGTTGTTTTGGCTGCGCCAGTCTTTTGACACTTTACCGAACAAAATTGCAATGACGATCAGGCTGACGGCAGTTATCCCGAAAAATACCCATATCGCCGCGGTATCTGACAACGCGCGGTTTAGTCCAAAAAGCAGGCTGATGAATGCAATCAGCAGCAATATGCCCGATACGACCAGCCATATGATGATGCGGAACACGTTTTCCGCCTGCTCCGCCAAATCCAGATTCAAAATCTGCAACCGCAGCAAAAAGCAAATCGATACCTTGATTCAGCAGCGTTTTCGTATGTTCGATATTTTGTCTGATACCCATATTCCGATTTCCCTGATTGCTCCGAAACGGACAATCCGAAGGCTTTGGGGTCGTCTGAAACCTTTGCCGCCCCTCATAAGCAAACGCCGCCGGAACAAGACTTCTAAAAAAATCGTGTCCGGACGGCATTCCTGTTTGACCGATTATCGGCGGTTCAGCAAGACGCCGACGACCAAAGCCTGCCAGTGCAGCAAAGCCCATTGCGTAATAAGGTTTGTCGTGTACGGCTGCATCGGCTTGGCGTGCGCCGCGTTTGATGCGGTCACCCGCTTCTTCTCCAAACTCGGCAAAGCGTTTTTTGCCTTCTTTGAAACGCTCTTCTGCCAATTCTTCAAATTCGTCGTATTTTTTTCGCGCGCGCGGTCGGCATGATGTCTGATGCGCTCGCCTGCTTCGTCTTCAAAACGATACAAACGCTCTTTGGCGGCTTCGAGTTTTTTTCCTGCAATTTGGCTTTGGCTTTTTTACCTTCTTCCGAGCCGGCTTCCACGCCTTTGGTGTACAGCTCTTCGACATCGTTCATTACATCTTGAATGTCTTTCAACAAAGCTTCTTTGCGGGATTCAAAATCATGTTTTTTTCATTACCTTCTCCTTGATGTCCATATGGGTGAAATAACAGATTATTCATCTGTTAACTGATTATAACCCCTTTACACTTCTTCTCAAGTCAATTCGGCTAAAGTTGGTTTGAAAACATGTAAAGATTAACGCTAGAGATAAAAGGTCGTCTAAAAACCTGTTTCCAAGTTTTCAGACGACCTTTCGGTTTTTCAGTCAAAACGACTAAGCGTTATTACGCCAAGCCTTTTGCTTTCAACACTTCCAGCATGGTGCTGCCCAATTCGGCAGGGCTGCGGGTGTAGGCGATGCCGGCTTTTTTTCGAAAGCGGCAAATTTTTTTCTTCCGCAGTACCCTTGCCGCCGGAGATAATCGCACCGGCGTGGCCCATGCGTTTGCCTTTTAGGAGCGGTAACACCTGCGATGTAACCTACAACAGGTTTGGTTACGTTGGATTGGATGTATTCGGCTGCTTCTTCTTCCGCAGTACCGCCGATTTCACCGATCATGATGATGGCGTCGGTATCTGGGTCTTCTTGGAAGAGTTTCAGCGCGTCGATTTGGTTCATACCCGGAATCGGGTCGCCGCCGATACCGATACAGGTTGATTGACCCAAGCCCAGTTTGGTAGTTTGTGCCACGGCTTCGTAAGTCAATGTACCGGAACGGGAAATGATGCCGATACGGCCAGGTTGGTGGATATGGCCCGGCATAATGCCGATTTTGCACTCGCCCGGAGTAATCACGCCCGGGCAGTTAGGGCCGACCAAACGTGTGCCGTTGCCGTTGGTTTCCAAATAGCGTTTGGCTTTGAGCATGTCCAGAGTCGGCACGCCTTCGGTAATCACAACCACCAAGCCTACGCCGGAATCAACGGCTTCAACGATAGAATCCAACACAAACGGAGCCGGAACGTAAATCACGGATGCGTCCGCGCCGGTTTCTTTAACGGCTTCTTTCATGGTGTTGAACACGGGCAGGTTCAGGTGGGTTTGGCCGCCTTTGCCCGGGGTAACGCCGCCGACGACTTTAGTGCCGTAAGCCAGAGCTTGTTCGGAGTGGAAAGTACCGTTTTTACCGGTGAAACCTTGAACCAATACTTTGGTGTCTTTATTAATCAATACGCTCATTCTTTTTCTCCTTAGGCGTTTACGGCTGCGACAATTTTTTTCGGCTGCGTCATTCAGGCCGTCGGCGGAAGTCAGTTTCAGACCTGATTCGTTCAGGATTTTTCGCGCCGAGTTCGGCGTTGTTGCCTTCCAAACGGACAACGACAGGCACGTCAACGTTGATTTCTTTAACGGCTGCCACAATGGCTTCCGCAATCATGTCGCAACGGACGATACCGCCGAAGATGTTGATCAATACGCCTTTGACGGATTTGTCTTCGAGAATCAGTTTGAACGCTTCAACCACGCGCTCTTTAGTCGCGCCGCCGCCTACGTCGAGGAAGTTGGCAGGTTGGCCGCCTTTGAGTTTGATGATGTCCATGGTTGCCATCGCCAAACCTGCGCCATTCACCATACAGCCGATGTTGCCTTCCAGCGCAACGTAGTTCAGGTCGAATTCGGAGGCTTTCAGCTCGCGTTCGTTTTTCTTGAGATTTGTCGCGCAATTCGGCGATTTTCGGCAGGCGGTAGAGCGCGTTGCTGTCGATACCGATTTTGCCGTCCACGCAGGCCAGCGCGCCGTTTTCGCGGACTGCCAGCGGGTTCACTTCAAACAGAGCGAAGTCGTTTTCGACAAACGCTTTGTACGCGCCGGTCATCAGTTTGACGAACTCGTTGATTTGTTTGTCTTTCAAGCCCAGTTGGAACGCCACTTCACGCGCTTGGCAAGGTTGCAGGCCGACCAGCGGGTCAACGGTTACTTTGAAGATTTTTTCAGGGGTTTCGGCGGCAACTTTTTCGATTTCCACACCGCCTTCGGTCGAAGCCATGAACGTAATGCGACGGGTAGAACGGTCGACCACCGCGCCCAAATACAGCTCGGTTTGCACCGGATACATGTCTTCGCAAACCAAAACGCTGTTGACCGGCTGACCGTTGGCATCGGTTTGATAAGTAACCAGATTGGTACCAATCAGGCTTTCTGCCACTTCTTTGGCTTCTTCACGGCTTTTTGACGACTTTTTACGCCACCCGCTTTACCGCGTCCGCCTGCGTGGACTTGGGCTTTGACGACAGCAAATTTGCCGCCCAGTTTGTCGTAAGCGGCTGCGGCTTCCTCGCCGTTGTGTGCCAAAATACCGCCTTGCACAGGCAAGCCGTAGCCTGCCAGCAGTTCTTTAGCCTGATACTCGTGTAGATTCATGGATTTCTCCTTTAGATTAGTGGAATGCCCTGAGACTGCCCATAAATGGCAACCCCGTGCGTTTCAGACGACCTTTCGGCGGTCGGAAAATCGTCGTTTCACTTGCTGAACGGCAACCACATCCGCGCAAGCAGATACATGATTGCGCCGCCGCCCCCGAGGATAAAAAAGACGATGCCTTTTTTACGCGAATTCGGGCAGAGCAGGTAAACGGCAAGGCTGAAACTGATAAACAACAATGCCACGCGCCAAACCAATTCTTTGTCTTTGAAGCGGTTGAGCGTATAAGTTTCGGTCATCATCACATACATTTGCCACAACGCGGCCATACACATGCTGATGATGCCCATCGGTATAAACAGGATACCGATTACTTCTTTATTCATAATCAAATGCTGTCTGTGAATGTGTCGCCGATTATATAGTAGATTCTGCTTAAATCGTCATTCCGGCCAGGGAACAATAGCAACTGATACGCTCTATTTTCTCTCTATACCTATCGGAACATTGCTTCCGAACATTCATCTTTCCGAAAAGGTCGTCTGAAAAAGTTTCAGACGACCTTTTATGCTTTACTTGACCTCATCAGCCGTGCAAAGCGCGTTTGTCGGCGGCCAGTGCGGCTTCGTGAACCACTTCGGACAAGGTCGGATGGGCATGAATGATGCGGGCGATGTCTTCGCTGCTGGCGAAGAATTCGAGCGCAGTGACGCCTTCAGTAACCAATTCGCTGACGACCGGACCGATCATGTGTACGCCCAAGATGCGGTCGGTTTTGGCATCTGCCAACACTTTGACCGTACCTTTGGCTTTACCCATTGCCAACGCGCGACCGTTTGCGCCGAAGCCGGAAGTGCCTTTTTTGTATTCCACGCCTTCGGCTTTGAGCTGCTCTTCGGTTTTACCGACCCAAGCGATTTCGGGATCGGTGTAAATCACGAACGGTACGCTGTTGAAGTCGATATGCGGTTTCTGTCCGGCGATGCGCTCGGCAACAGCAACGCCTTCGTCGCTGGCTTTGTGCGCCAGCATCGGGCCGCGAACCACGTCGCCGATTGCCCAGATATTAGGCAGGTTGGTGCGGCATTCGCCGTCCACTTTGATAAAGCCGCGCTCGTCTTTTTCCAAGCCGACGGCTTCGGCGTTCAAGCCTTTAGTATTCGGAATACGGCCGATGGCGACGATGAGTTTGTCGAAGACTTCGGTTTTGGCTTCGCCTGCGGCAGTTTGGTAGGCAACGGACACGCCTTTTGCCTTCAGATTTGATGTCGCCGATTTTCACGCCCAGTTCGATGTTCAGGCCCCTGCTCTTTGGTGAAATATTTGAAGGCTTCTTTGGCGATTTGCTGGTCGGCGGCGGCAAGGAAAGTCGGCATGGCTTCGAGGATGGTGACCTGCGAACCGACGCGGTTCCACACCGAACCCATTTCCAAACCAATCACGCCCGAACCGATAACGCCCAGTTTGGCGGGCACTTCGGTCAGGTTCAATGCGCCTTCGTTGTCCAAAAACGTTTACATTGTCGATGGCAACCTGCGGCAGCGGACGCGGCACGGAGCCGGTCGCTACGATGACGTGTTTGGCTTCGATAACGGTTTTTTTCGCCTTTGTTATCGACTTCGATTTGGTAGGCATCGCCGTTTTTGCCGGCAAATGAAGCCGTACCGAACAGGCTGGTTACTTTGTTTTTTTGGAACAGGAATTTCACGCCACCGGTAAGCTTGGTTACGATAGCGTCTTTGCGCGCAATCATTTTTCGCCGCGTCGAATTTGATGTCGCCGACGCTGATGCCGTGTTCGGCAAAAATCATGCTGCGCAGCATGGAAATGTTCGCTGGATTGCAACAGGGCTTTGGAAGGAATGCAGCCGACGTTCAGGCAGGTACCGCCCAGCGCGGGCGCGTCGCCTGCTTTGTTGACGCCTGCATCGACACAGGCGGTTTTGAAACCCAGTTGGGCGGCGCGGATGGCGGCAACGTATCCGCCGGGACCTGCGCCGATGACTACTACATCGTATTGAGACATGTGAAAAAAATCCTTTGTTGTTTGATATTTTTTTGCCGCAGGAAAACCTTCAGCAAAAAGTTTATCCACTATATTTTTGCATGAGAGGTCGTCTGAAAACGCGGCTTCAACAAAATTAAAACTTATTCTGCCTTTTTCAGAGTGCGAAGCCTGCTCACAGGCACGACCTATTCAAATTTCAGCCCGATTGGTTCGGACGCATCAGCGGCGGCAGGAATGCGGACTGTATTCCCCTGACTTCCTGTCCGGTAAAATTGTTGTAAACGCGCACGGTAGCGTGCGGATAACGTTTGCACAAAACGCTGCGGGCGACGGGAATGCCTGCTTTGTTGCTGTCCATTTCAAAACGCTTGTTCAACATTCTGCCGCGCGCATCATAAGCGTTGACGGAATATTCCTTGCCTTCGAATGCGGCACACGCGCCAAGCAGGGAAACGACAGCCAAAAAGCGGAAACAGGGAGATGGGTTTCATGGATACGCTCCTATGGATTTTTCAAGCGTTTGCTTCTGCACGAAAAAAATGGCAGCAACAAACTTTCTCCCTTAGATTTCAAACATCCTGCTGTTTTCAGACGACCTTTTTCGTTTCAAGGTCGTCTGAAAGCCAGTAAGCAGCCCGATTTCAAACTGCTCTGTTTTTTTATCCGCTTTATATCCCTTTGGCGGCGTTTACAGATCCAACAACAGGCGTGCCGGATCTTCCAGCGCGTCTTTGATGGCAACCAAAGTCAGCACGGCTTCGCGGCCGTCGATGATGCGGTGGTCGTAAGAGAGTGCCAGATACATCATCGGACGGACGACAACTTGGCCGTTTTTCCACGACTGCGCGCTCTTTGGTCGCGTGCATACCCAAAATGGCGGATTGCGGCGGATTGATAATCGGGGTGGACATCATTGAACCGAACGTACCGCCGTTGGTAATACTGAACGTACCGCCGGTCAAATCTTCCAGCGCGATTTTTACCGTCTTTGGCTTTTTTGGCGTAATCAACGATGGCTTGTTCGATGTCGGCAATACTCATTTGGTCGGCATCTCGCAGAATCGGAACGACCAGACCGCGCGGGCTGCCGATAGCGATACCGATGTCGAAGTAACCGTGATAAACGATGTCGTTGCCGTCAACGGAGGCATTGACCACCGGATATTTTTTCAGCGCTGCAACAGCTGCTTTGACGAAGAAAGACATGAAGCCAAGTTTGGTACCGTGTTCTTTCTCGAATTTTTTTCTTTGTATTTCGCACGCAAGTCCATGATGGGTTTCATGTTGACTTCGTTGAACGTAGTCAGAATCGCGTTTTTCTTGTTGCGAAGCCAAGAGACGTTCTGCGACGCGGGCGCGCAGGCGGCTCATCGGAACGCGTTGTTCAGGACGTGCGCCTGCTGGAACGGGGGCTGGCGCAGCAGCGGGTGCAGCAGCAGGTTTGGCGGCGGCGTTTTTGCACGTCTTCTTTCAAGACGCGACCGTCACGGCCGGAACCTTGCAGCGCGTTCACATCCACGCCGGTTTCGGCTGCCAGCTTCGCAGCGGCAGGCATGGCAGCATTGGTTTGCGCAGCAGCGGGAGCGGCTTCAGGTGCAGGAGCGGCGGCTGGGGCTTCAGCAGAAGTGGAAGCAGTTGCAGCAGTATCGATACGCGCCAACACTTGTTCGGCGGCAACGGTTTCGCCGTTTTTGGGCAATGATTTCAACCAATACGCCGGCTTGTGGGGAAGGTACTTCCAAAACCACTTTGTCGGTTTCGATGTCGATCAGGATTTCGTCGCGCGCTACGGCTTCGCCGACTTTTTTTCTTCCATTCCAAGAGCGTGCCTTCGGATACGCTTTCGGACAGCATGGGTACTTTTTACATCAATAATCATTTTTGTGTCTCCGGATGGTCGTTGGTTTTCAAACGACCTGTTGTGTGTTATCTCTTTTTGTTTGGCGGGCGTTCCGTCTGAAGTGTTTTCATTCGGAACGCCGCACCGTATTGCGTTACAGCGTCATTGCGTCTTCAACCAGTTGTTTCAGCTGGGCGACGTGTTTGCTCATATAGCCGACGGCTGGCGATGCGCTGCTCGGACGGCCGGCATAAGACAGTTTTTGGCTTTCGCCGATAACGTCTTCCAAGCGGTGGCGGATTTGGTAGAACGCGCCCTGGTTTTTTTCGGCTCTTCTTGCGCCCAAACTACGGATTTCGCGTTCGGATATTTCGCCAGTTCTGCACGCAACTCGTCGTATGGGAACGGATAAAGCTGCTCGACGCGGACGATGGCGACATCGTTTTCCAGTTTGCGCTCGGCACGACCTGCTTCCAAATCGTAGTAAACCTGTCCGGCACACAGAATCACGCGTTTCACGCTTTCATTGTTGCCACGCTCGGCGGTATCGCCGATGACGGGACGGAAGCGCGAACCTTCGGTGAAGTTTTTCCAGCGAGCTCATCGCGCCTTTGAAGCGCAACAGGCGTTTGGACATGAAAAATCACCAGCGGTTTGCGGTACGAACCCAAGACTTGGCGTTGCAGCAGGTGGAACATTTGCGACGCTTCGGACGGCATGATGATTTGCATATTGTGTTCAGAACACAATTGCAACCAGCGTTCTACGCGGCCAGATGAGTGTTCCGGGCCCTGACCGTCGTAACCGTGCGGCAGGATGGTGGTCAGACCGCAGAGACGGCCCCACTTGGTTTCGCCTGACGACAGGAATTGGTCGATGGTGACTTGAGCGCCATTGGCAAAGTCGCCGAACTGCGCTTCCCAAATGGTCAGTTTATCAGGTGCTGAGCAGGCAAAACCGTATTCGTACGCCATGACGGCTTCTTCATTCAAGATGGAGTCGATGACGAGGAATTCGCCCGTACCTTCGCCCATATTGCGCAGCGGTACATAAGTGCCGTCATCCCATTTTTTTCGCGTTTTTTGGTCGTGCAATACGGCATGACGGTGTGAGAATGTACCGCGTCCGGAGTCTTCGCCGGAAATGCGCACGCCGTGGCCTTTGGTGACCAAGTTGGCGTATGCGAGGGTTTCCGCCATACCCCAGTCAATCGGCTGACTGCCCGCAGCCATGCCTTTGCGCGCTTCGAGCACGCGTTTGGCAGTCGGATGCAGTGCAAAGCCTTCGGGGACTGCGGTAAATTTCTCGGCAAGACGCTCGATGTCGGCAGCGGGCAGGCCGGTTTCCACATCTTCACGCCAGTCTTTGCCTTGGTATTTGCTCCAGTCGATTTGCGTGCGTTGGAAATTGCTCAACGTCGTTTGTTCGACATGTTCGCCTTTATCCAAAAGCATCGCGGTAGGCTTGGATATAGCCGTCGGCTTCTGCCTGCGTCACCACGCCTTCTGCAATCAGTTGCTCGGTGTACAAAGCACGCGCACCGGGGTGTTGCGATACTTTTTTTGTACATCATCGGCTGGGTCAGGGTCGGATCGTCGCCCTCGTTGTGACCCCATTTGCGGTAGCAGACGACATCGATCACGATGTCTTTGTTGAATTTCTTACGGTAGTCCAAAGCGGCTTGGATGGCGAAGCAAACGCGTTCTGGATCGTCGCCGTTGACATGGATGACCGGAGCGGAAACCATTTTCGCCACGTCGGTACAATGCACGGTCGAACGGGTGTCGCGGGTATCGGAGGTGGTGAAGCCGATTTGGTTGTTGATGACGATGTGGACCGTACCGCCGGTGGTATAGCCGCGCGTTTTGGACAGATTGAACGTCGCTTGGTTGACGCCCAAGCCGACAAATGCAGAGTCGCCGTGAATCAATATGGGCAATACTTTGTCGCGGCCGTTTTTCGCCCAGACGTTTTTTTGTTTGGCGCGTGCAGAACCTTCAACGACAGGATTGACGATTTCCAAGTGAGACGGGTTGAACGCCAAAGAAACGTGCATCGGACCGTTCGGCGTAGCGATGTCAGAGCTGAAACCCATGTGGTATTTCACGTCACCGCTGGGCAGCTTGATTTCGGCGCGACCTTCAAACTCGGCAAACAAATCGCCCGGTTTCTTGCCCAAAATGTTGACCAAGACATTCAGACGACCTCGGTGTGCCATACCGATGATGACTTCTTCGACACCGTCTTTACCTGCGTTTTGAATCAGGTAATTCAGACCGGCAATCACACTCTCGCCACCTTCAACGCCGAAGCGTTTCTGACCGACATATTTGGTATGCAGGTAACGCTCCAAAGTCTCGGCAGCGGTCATTTCTTTCAGGATGCGGCGTTTCTGTTCGGCACTGTAACTCGGGGTGGACAGCACATCCTCAAAATAATTGCGCAACCAGCGGCGTTCTTCTGTATTGGGAATGTAGATGTATTCCAATGCGAGGTGACCGCAGTAGGTTTGTTTGAGGTTGCTGATGATTTGGGACAGAGGCAGTTTGCTTTTGGCCGGAAAAAAATCGCCCTCGCCCATATTGAACTGAACCGCCATATCGGCATCATTCAGTCCGTGGAATTTGGGATCGAGGGCTTCAATATTTCTTGGCGGGATACGTTTGAGCGGGTCAAGCTGGGCAGCACCCACACCTTGAATACGGTAAGCAGAAATCAACCGCAATACACCGACCTGTTTCTTCATCATGGCTTCATCCATACCGCCGGCAATAGCCGCTGTCGATTTGGTTTTTGCCAAATTGGCGAAGGATTCACGGATCGGAGCATGGGCGATATCAACATCCGCCGCACCAGGCTGCTTGCTTAAGTCGGTGAAATACTGCTTCCATTTTTCATCGACCGAATTGGGGTTTTCCAGGAAATTCTCATACAACTCCTCGATGTAGGGAGCATTTGAACCGAACAGATAAGAAAAATTGAGTTTTTTTCATCCATCATGACGCGAGCTCTTTTTCTTTAAAAATATAAACAAAGGGTAGAATTCCATGTGTTTCAACGGAATCCATGCCGTTTGAAATGACACTTCATTCTACCCTATTTCCAGCCAAATTACTTGTATCTGTTTCGTTTGCTGCAGACAAACTTATTTAAAAAAACTATTCGGCTTTCTCAAATGAAGTTCCGACAACATATTAATATACTGATTTCAGCGTTTATCCGCCGGTACATAATCACGACGTACGGCACCGGTATAAAGTTGGCGCGGACGGCCGATTTTCAGCGAAGGATCGCCGATCATTTCATGCCAGTGCGAAATCCAGCCCACGCTGCGCGACAGGGCGAAGATGACGGTAAACATTTCGGTCGGAATGCCTAGCGCGGACAGGACGATACCGGAGTAGAAGTCGACGTTGGGGTACAGCTTGCGCTCCACGAAGAACGGGTCTTTCAGGGCAATTTGTTCCAATTCCATTGCCAGCTTAAATTTCGGACTGTCTTCCAAGCCCAATTCTTTCAGCACTTCATAACAGGTCTCGCGCATAATGCTGGCACGCGGATCCATATTGCGGTACACGCGGTGTCCGAAGCCCATCAGGCGGTATTTACGCTGTTTCACACCTTCCATATATTCGGCAACACGGGACACATCGCCGATTTCGTCCAACATTTTCAAAACGGCTTCGTTCGCACCGCCGTGGGACGCACCCCACAGACAGGCAATACCGGCAGCGATACAGGCAAACGGGTTCGCGCCTGAAGAACCTGCCAGACGGACGGTCGAAGTCGATGCGTTTTGCTCGTGGTCGGCATGAAGGATAAAGATGCGGTCGAGCGCGCGTGCCAATACAGGATTGGGTTTGTAGTCTTCACATGGTGTGGCAAACATCATGTGCATGAAATTTTCGGAATAAGAGAGGTTGTTTCTCGGATAATTGAACGGCAGACCGTTGGAATAGCGGTAGCACATTGCCGCAATCGTCGGAATTTTGGAAATCAGACGGTAAATCGCGATTTTGCGGTGTTCGGGGTTCGTAATGTCCAGACTGTCTTGATAGAACGCAGACAATGCACCAACCACGCCGACCATCATCGCCATCGGATGCGCATCGCGACGGAAGCCGCGGAAGAACCAAGTCAGCTGTTCATGCACCATCGTATGACGGCGGACGGTATTGTCAAATTCTGCCTTTTGCTCAGGCGTCGGCAGTTCGCCGTAAATCAGCAGGTAGCAGACTTCCAAATAATCGGATTTTTCGGCGAGTTGTTCGATGGGATAACCACGGTAATACAGCAGACCTTTGTCGCCGTCGATATAAGTGATTTTGGATTCGCAGCTTGCTGTTGAAACGAACCCGGGGTCGAATGAGAATAAGCCTGTGTTTTTCGTCAGTGCGCGGATATCGACCACGTCATGACCGATGCTCGCTTCCAATACGGGCAGTTCTAAATCCTCTTGATTGGGTACGTTGAGTTTAATTGATTTGGACATATTTATCGCTCCTTTGTAGGTTGGGGCTTTCGTTGCTGCCTATGCAGCACGGTCTTTATTTTCAGACGACCTCCGTATCCTAGAAATCCGCCGAAAGGCAGGCGGATTTCCAATACGTCAAGCTCGTCTGATTTTTTCAAGCATGGGGATAAGGTGTTCCTTGTCTGTCGCCGAATGTCCGTTGATCAGGGCAAGAAGCTCCTGATCTTGAAACTCAAGGATTTCGGAAAACTCGGACAGCTCTTTATCGCTCAAATGCTCGAATTCTTTTTTTCCATAAACCTGCCGAAAATCAAATCTAACTCCAATAATCCCCGGCGGGTTTGAAAACGGATTTTCCGTTTGGCAATATCGTCAAAAACCATCATTTCTTAAACGGCTCGTTTCAACATAATTTCTTTAATCTTACCGATGGCACGGGTCGGATTCAAGTGTTTAGGACATACGTCCACGCAGTTCATGATGGTATGGCAGCGGAACAGGCGATACGGGTCGTTCAAATTATCCAAACGCTCGTTGGTGATGGTATCGCGGCTGTCGGCAATGAAGCGGTAGGCATTCAGCAAACCGGACGGACCGACGAATTTGTCGGGATTCCACCAGAACGATGGGCAGGCAGTCGAGCAGCAGGCGCACAAAATACATTCGTACAAGCCGTCCAGCTCTTTACGCTCTTCCTGAGTTTGCAGACGCTCTTTGTCGGCATCGATCGGATTGTCGTTGACGACATAAGGTTTGATGGAGTGGTATTGTTTGAAGAACTGGGTCATGTCCACAATCAGGTCGCGGATGACAGGCAGACCGGGCAGCGGGCGGATTTTTGACAGGTTGTTTCAAACCGCGTAAGTCAGTCAAACATGCCAAGCCGTTTTTTTGCCGTTGATGTTCATACCGTCCGAACCGCAAATACCTTCGCGGCAGGAACGGCGGAAAGACAGGGTGTCGTCTTGCGCTTTCAGGCGCACCAGCGCGTCCAAAAGTTTGACGTCGGTAGGTTCCAGTTCCAACTCGTAACGTTGCATATATGGTTTGGCATCAACGTCCGGATTGTAACGGTAAATTTCAAAACTCATTTTTTCCATGAGAAGTGTTCCTTTTCTCATAAACCGCCTGATGGTTTTATGTTATGGGTTCAGGCCGTTCAGTGTGGTGGTATATTTGATTTTCAGACGACCCCTTGTGATACGGAGGTCGTCTGAAAACGCATCAGTAAACGCGCTTGGCCGGTTTGATGTATTCCACGCTCAAAGGCTTGGTGTGTACCGGTTTGTAGGACAAGGTATTGGTATCTGAATGATACAGCGTGTGTTTCATCCAGTTTTCGTCATCGCGCTCAGGATGGTCGTCTGAAGCGTGCGCGCCGCGCGATTCTTTACGTGCTTCGGCAGACACCAAAGTCGCTTTTGCCACTTCAATCAGGTTATCCAATTCCAAAGCTTCGATACGCGCGGTATTCCACACTTTGCTCTTGTCTTTGATTTCAGTACGTTTCACGCGCTCGGCAATCGCCATGATTTCTCGAACGCCTTTGCTCAGAATCTCATCGGTACGGAACACACCGGCGTGCAGTTGGACGGAGCGTTGCAGTTCGCGGCGCAATGCATCAACGTTTTCGCCGCCGGTTTGGTTATCCAAGCGTTCGATACGTTGGCGGGTCAGCTCGCCCGCATCGGCAGGCAGCGGTTTCCAATCGCTTTGCTCTTTGATGAATTTAATCATGCTGTCGCCGGCAGCTTTACCAAACACCACCAAGTCAAGCAGGGAGTTGGTACCTAAACGGTTCGCACCGTGTACGGAAGCACAAGCGCACTCACCCGCAGCATACAGACCTTTCACCGGCACTTCATATTCGTCGCCTTGCGGCACAACAACTTCGCCGTGATAGTTGGTCGGAATACCGCCCATCATGTAGTGAGTAGTCGGCACAACGGGAATCGGGTCTTTAATCGGGTCGATACCGGCAAACTGAATGGAAATCTCGCGGATGCCCGGCAGTTTTTCCATAATTTTTTCGGCACCGATATGGTCGATTTTCAACAATACATGGTCTTTGTTTTTGCCGCAGCCGCGACCTTCGTAGATTTCCATCGCCATTGCGCGGGAAACCACGTCGCGCGAAGCCAAGTCTTTTACGGTCGGCGCATAGCGTTCCATAAAGCGTTCGCCGTCGGCATTCAACAGAATACCGCCCTCACCGCGTACGCCTTCGGTAATCAACACGCCTGCACCTGCCACGCCGGTCGGGTGGAATTGCCAGAATTCCATATCTTCCAACGGAATGCCCGCACGGGCGCAAATGCCCAAACCGTCGCCGGTATTCATATAGGCATTGGTGGAAGACGCATAAATACGGCCGCCGCCGCCGGTAGCAAACATCACGGCTTTAGCGTGGAAAATATAAACTTCGCCGGTTTCCATTTCCATGGCGGTCACACCGACCACGTCGCCGTTTTCATCGCGAATCAAATCTTGCGCCGTCCATTCCACAAAGAATTGCGTATTGGCACGGACGTTTTGTTGATACAAAGTATGCAGCATTGCATGACCGGTACGGTCGGCAACCGCGCAGGCACGTTCTACCGCGCGTTTACCGTGTTCGGCAGTATGACCGCCAAAAGGACGCTGATAAATTTTGCCGCTTTCCACGCGGTCAAAAGGCATACCCATGTGTTCCAACTCAATCACCGCTTCAGGCGCGGCGCGACACATAAACTCAATCGCATCTTGGTCGCCCAGCCAGTCGGAACCTTTCACGGTATCGTACATATGCCAGTCCCAACGGTCCTCCTGCACATTACCCAAAGAGGCGGAAATACCGCCCTGCGCCGCTACGGTATGCGAACGGGTCGGAAACACTTTAGATAAAACGGCACAATTCAGACCGGACTTGGATAATTGGAGGGCTGCGCGTAAACCTGCACCACCACCGCCGACAATCACGGCATCAAACTTGCGAACAGGAAAACCCATACTTACCCCCAAATTACTTTAACTGAATACACCAAGCAACCGACCAACCAAACGATGGTGGCAACCTGCAAAAACAAACGCACGCCGAATGGTTTGATATAGTCCATCCACAAATCGCGGATACCTACCCAAGCGTGCAAAAATACGGCGATAAAGCTGACCTGGGTGAACACTTTCACCCAAACTTGATCGAAAAATGCCTGCCATGCCGAATATTCTTTAGGCAGGGTAAACAGAATCACTAAAAGTGCAACGGTATAGATCAACATAATAACCGCAGTCGCACGCTGCATCGCCCAATCGCGCAAACCGTAATGGGCACCGGTCAATTTACGCTCTACCATAACAACGCTCCCAAAACGACGGTCAGCACCAGCGCAGCAATAAACACCGATTTGGCGGTATTGCGCGCAGTATTCAGCTCAAGGCCTTTGTGTGCATCTAAAAATAAAAAACGGATACCGGCGAAAAAATGGTGCAGATAAGCCCATAACACGCCGATTAAAATCAACTTGACCAAAGGATTGGAAACGATGGCACGGTAAGTTTCAAACGCCGACTCGCGGCTCAACGTACCGGACAGGAGATACAGCAAAACGGGAAGCATTATAAATAACCCTACCCCGCTGATGCGGTGCAAGATGGAGACAATTCCCGGTATGGGCAACCGTATATTGGGAATCTCCAAAAAGACAGGACGCGGTTTGACGGACATAGCCAGTTCCTCTGTATTTTTTTATCAGCTCAAAACCAATAACTCAAATTACATCGAGTTACATAAACTATAATTTACCTGTTTTATCCGATTTTTGAACAGTCTAATTTATAAACAATCTAATAAATTTTACCAAAAAAACATCATAAACTGTACCAATAACAAAAACACTATCCATTAATAATTGAACCAATACCGCTTCAACTGCCGTTCGACAACCTCCATATGGCTTTCATGCCCTGCAATACCATCTTAATATCTTTGTTTTTTTATAATATATAAATAGAAATAAATATTATTTTTTTATAATCCAATAACCACAAAATTCGAATATAAATCGAACCGCAAAAACATTACATTCAACGCCTGCAATCGGTATGTTTCAGACGACCTCTTCAGCGCCTATCACAAAACTGCACTATACTGACATTTCTTTGCCTTACTCCGTTTTATACTTTGCCCGCATTACGGCAAACCCTTCCCACTCAATTACTGTGAGGCTTATTATGAAACATTCCGAAGAAAAACAATACACCCATTCTTCCGATCCGGAAAACTTTATCCCCAAATTCAGAAGGCGCAATTTGGATAAAACGGGTTTTTCTCAATAAGCTCGCCCGTTTTGCAGGCCGGTTGGGCGAACCCATCGTACGCCAGTTGTATGCGCTGTATTATCTTTGGGACTCCCCTCACACCCCCAGACGCGCCAAGATGATTATTGTCGGCGCATTGGTTTACTTCCTCAGCCCTATCGACAGCATTCCCGATTTGCTGGGTCCTTTGGGATTCAGCGACGACATTGCCGTTATTACTTTGGTGTACAGCCAGATGAAAACTTATCTGACGGAAGACATCAAAGAGCGGGCAAGACTGGCAACCGAGAAGCTGCTGCGTAAAACATCATAAATATCAGCATCCAAAACAAAAGGTCGTCTGAAAATTTTCAGACGACCTTTTGTTTGAAAATGAGGAACTTATTTCAACGGAGTCATATTCATGACTTCCATCAGGAAGTTGGTAAATGCCGGGTTAGAAGGTTTGTTACCCATATTTTTCCAGCGTTGCTGCCATCCGCGCAGGGCGTTTTGGATATACAGTTTGGATTGTTCGGTATTGATTTCGCCTCGTTGGCTGTCAACGGCAGAACGCAGATAAACCTCATATACGCTGTCATCTACGACATTACGGCCGACAAGCTGGATACGGAACTTATTTAGATATTGGGCAGCTTGAACCTTGGTCATTTTTCCTTGGCTGACCTGATAGCTCAAGCGCGTCGCCTCATCGCGGATTTTTGAAACATCACTCCAGTGCGAAGAAGCCAAACTGAACGCCGCAGATTTTTCACCCTTAGTCGTTTTAACATTAGGCTTAACATTAGTCGGACGGACAGGCACTTCTTGCAAGCTTGGGACATAAATGGTCTCACAACCGGCAAGTGCCGCCAACGCAAATAAGATGGGGATATGTTTTTTCATGTCTACCATTATAATCAGGATTATCCAGATAACCAAATTCTATATCAATCTGACTTTTTCTGTTGACTGAATTACAACAACTTTCGCCTTACATTCCAATCTTTACACGATATGGTGGTTTATAGTGAATTAACTTTTAAACCAGTACGGCGTTGCCTCGCCTTGCCGTACTATCTGTACTGTCTGCAGCTTCGTCGCCTTGTCCTGATTTAAATTTAATCCACTATAAATCCATTTTTGCGCCACACCATGCCGCAAGACCGCAAAAAAGACCGCCGAAGCGGTCTTTTTCATCACTTATTTTCTCCCAACCCTATTATGCCAAATCGGCAAACAGAGGCGTAGAAAGATAGCGTTCGCCATAAGAAGGCAGCAGCACGACAATCAGTTTGCCTTCGTTTTCAGGCTGTTTGGCAAGCTGCAGCGCGCTCCATACTGCCGCACCGGAAGAAATACCGACCAAAATACCTTCTTTTTCCGCCATCGCGCGGGCGGTTTCAAACGCCGCTTCGTTCGGAACTTGGGAAACGCTGTCATATACCTTGGTATTCAACACGGTAGGGATAAAGCCGGCGCCAATACCTTGAATCGGGTGCGGACCTTTTTCGCCACCGCTCAACACCGGAGAAGCTTCAGGCTCGACGGCAACGACTTTGACTTCGGGTTTGTATTTTTTCAACACTTCACCCACGCCGGTAACCGTACCGCCCGTACCGACACCCGCCACAAAAATATCAACTTTACCGTCAGTATCGCGCCAAATTTCTTCGGCGGTCGTTTCGCGGTGGATTTGCGGGTTCGCCTCGTTATCGAATTGGCGCGGCATGAAATAAGTATCGGGATGCTCGTCCACCAAGGCTTGTGCTTTTGCAATCGCCCCTGCCATACCTTCGGACGCAGGAGTCAAAATCAATTCCGCACCGAACGCACGCAGCAGCATTTTGCGTTCTTTACTCATGCTTTCAGGCATCGTGATTGCCAGCTTGTAGCCGCGCGCCGCGCACACCATTGCCAAACCGATACCCGTATTGCCGCTGGTCGCTTCCACAATTACGGTATCCTTACCGATTTTGCCCGCTTTTTCGGCGGCTTCAACCATTGCTTCGGCAATGCGGTCTTTCACGCTGCTGCCGGGATTGAAAAAAATTCCAGTTTGACGGCGACTTCGGCTTTCAAACCTTCAGTCAGACGGTTTAATTTGACCAACGGGGTGTTGCCGATCAGCTCGGTAATGCTGTTTGCAATCTTCATTTTCTACTCCAGATTTTTGATGCGATATGACCTGTATATTAAAGACAGGTCGTCTGAAAAACCAATATCGAATGTTTCTTTATTTATAACTTTTTGGTTGTTTGGCTTGATGCGTCCTAATGAAGTCCGATTTCTCCGACTATCGCCCCCGTGACTAAAGTCTGCATGACCAAAGCCATCAGCCAGCCCAGTCTGAGTTGCGCTTTACTGAACACCGCCGGCGACTGCTTGGCAATACTTCTGCGGTGCAGATAAAAAAACCGCCATCATGACAAACTGCAAAACAAACCAATAAACAGGCTTGAGCGCGTACAGTTTCAACAAAGCCGGAAACGTAAAAAGCCAAAGAACGGCCCGGCATCAGAAAAATACAATATCGCGGCAATCGACACAAAAGCCAAAGTCATCAATACATTGCTGACGGCAAACACGCTCAAAAAAACGGATGCTGCAAATCCGCCTGCCAAAAACCAGTATCCACCTGCTTTTTCCAATGAAAAGCAAAGAAAAAAACACTGGCAAAAGTCAGATAAAAATGCGGGACAAACAACGGACCGACATGGGTAATCCCCCACATTCCCGGCAAAAGCTGCGATCCCAAAGTCGACACGCCCAGCCACAAAAACAACCGAAGCCCAAAACCACTGGAACATTTCAGCGCGGAAAATCAATCCAAAAAAAACACCAGCCCATAAGCAACAACAGCGAGAAAATCCAAATTCGTCCAAATCATGAATACTGCAACTCGCCTTCAAAAACCGTTTGAACAGGCCCGGTCATCAAAACGTCCTCACCATGCGACCAAGTAATAAACAAATCCCCGCCCGGCAGCGAAACCTTCACAGGCACGCCTTCCGCCAACAGCCCCAACCGGACGCCCGCAACCACAGCCGCACAAGCCCCCGTACCGCAAGCCTGCGTTTCACCCACACCGCGCTCAAATACGCGCAGGCGGATAGATTCCCTATCGACAATCTGCATAAAGCCGACGTTGACACGTTCCGGAAACTGTTCGTGCGACTCAATGGCTTCGCCCCAATGAGCCACGGGCGCAGTCTGAACATCCTCCACCACAATCACAGCATGAGGATTGCCCATATTCACACAACTGACCTGCACCGTTTCCAAACCGACCATCACCATATGCGTCAAAGCATCATCTGCTTCGTCAGGAACCGGTACAAACGGAATTTCAGACGACGTAAAGCGCGGTTTGCCCATATTCACGGTCACCAAACCATTATCCAACAGCTTGGGAATAATCACGCCCTTAGCCGTTTCCACCAAAAATTTCCTTTTTATCGGTCAAACCTTTATCCGCCACAAATCGGGCAAAACAGCGCGCGCCGTTGCCACACTGCTCCACCTCGCTGCCGTCCGCATTGAATATACGATAACGGAAATCCACCGCATCGGAAGAAGGCTTTTCCACCAACAGCAACTGATCGAAGCCCACCCCTCTAAAACGGTCGGACCATTCGGCAAGCGGCGCAGTCAGCGGATCAAAATCCTGCCCGATACCGTTTACCACCATAAAATCATTGCCCAAACCGTGCATTTTGGTAAATTTCAAGGTTTTCATCAGTTTTCCTGTTTGTAATCGAATTGAGATGTTTTTTTAGATATTGGCAACTAGGCATGGATACTCAGGCAGAGATTTGCCGCATCATCTTTTTCAGACGACCTTTAACCTTGCCCCAATGATTATGATGTCAAAATATCGGCTGCCGCTGTAATTCTTCGGTCGTATTCCTCGCGGTGTTCCGGCAAGAGGTAGGGACGCAGGAGGCTTAAGGTACGGCGGATGCCGCGTGCTTTGGAGTCTTCGGTCAGCTTGGTGCGCCCGCGCAGGGAGCTGTCGAAGTCGAACCAGTATTTTGTGACCATCCACATATTGACGGCGAGGTCGTTCATGGCGGTTTGGTCGGCTTGGATGATGTTCAGACCGTTGAGCTGGGTGAGCAGGTTGACCAAGAGCGGAGAGACTTTGGCTTGGGTGAAGGTGTTGTGCTCGCCCAAAAGTTCGGCACTGCGCGCAAGCAGGGTGTTCACGTCGCTGAAGAGGAAGCGGTATTCCCACATAACGTCGTAAATGCCCGCCATATAGTTGATAGAGTCTTCCACATCGGACGGCAACACGGCTTCATTCAGGTATACCAGCAGGGCTTCGCTGTAACGTTTGAACAGTTGGACGATGATTTCGTCTTTGTTGCGGAAGTGGTAATAAAGATTGCCCGGACTGATGCCCAAATGCGCCGCGATATGGTTGGTACTGATGTTGCGCTCGCCTTCCTCGTTGAAGAGCGTCAGGCTGGCGTCGATGATGCGGGTGTAAGTATTGGTTTTTGCAATGCGGGTCACGGGCATACTCCTTGGATTTACAGGCTGAACGAAGCGGGCAGCCAATTGGGTTCGGCGTGTAATTCTACCTGAAATCGAGTAAATACTGTATCGCAGACATGTTGCGCCAATTTCCGAACGTCGTCTGAAGAGGCATTGTTTTTGTTCACCAAAACCAAAGCCTGCCTGTCGTGTACCGCCGCGCCGCCAATTTGGAAGCCTTTCAGACGACATTGGTCGATCAGCCAGCCGGCGGCGAGTTTGACCGAGCCGTCGGGCTGCGGATAGCGCGGCATATCCGGATGCTGCTGCAACAGGGAAGCGGCTTTTTTCCGCGCTGACGACGGGGTTTTTTTAAAGAAACTACCGACATTACCAAGTACGTTAGGATTAGGAAGTTTACTGTTGCGGATTACACACACTGCATCAGAAACGTCTTTCGCCGTCGGCACCCTGCTCGCGCTCAGTTCGGCAACGGCGGCCGCCAAATCGCCGTAACCCAAATTCGGCTCGAAACGCTCTTTCAGGGCGAATACGACCGAAACAATCACATACCGCCCTTTGCCTTCCTGCTTGAACAGGCTTTCGCGGTAGGCGAAGCGGCAATCGGCATTGGCAAGCTCGACAAAGGTTTCCGTATCCAAATCGAAGCAGCGCACGCTGTGAATCACGTCTTTAGCTTCCACACCGTATGCACCGATGTTCTGCACGGGCGACGCGCCGACCGTGCCCGGAATCAGGCTCAGGTTTTCCAGGCCGTTCAAGCCCAGCGCGACAGTGTGCAGGACAAAGTCGTGCCAGATTTCGCCCGCCTGCGCTTCGATGTAAACGAGGCCGTCTGAACGCGCAATCTCGCGTATGCCTTTGTTTTCCATATGGACGACCAGTCCGGCGTAATCCTGCATCAAAAGGATGTTGCTGCCGCCGCCCAGCCATAAAACGGTATCGCGGTCGAACTCGGGCAATCGGACGATGTCGCGCAACTCGTCAGCGTGTTCGAGCGCGATAAAGGCTTGGGCTTGGGCGCGAAGACCGAAAGTGTTGTAGGGGGTGAGGTCGGTTTGGTATTGGATGGGTTGCATGGGTTTAAACTTTAAAATAGGTATTGTCAGTGGCGGGCTTCAGCCCATTGTTTCGATATTTTAATCGGCGGAGTTTTCAGACGACCTTATGCGATCTGGCCATCTCCCTGCTGCACAATTCCAAGCACCACACCAAGGCGACGGCTGCGATGGTGAGCGAGGCAATCAATGCCGTCCAGAAGCCGTAAATGCCCATATCGAAACGGTAGGCGAGCAGGTAGCCCGGCAGCAGGCCGCAGCCCCAGAAGGCGGCGGCGTGGATGAACATCGGCACCTTTGTGACTTTATAACCGCGCAGGGCGTAGGACGCGATACATTGGGTGAAGTCTGCCGGTTGGAACAAACCGGCGAACAGTAGGACGGTGGCGGCGATGCTTAAAACCGCCGGATCCTTGTTGTACATGCTTGCCAGCGGGGAACGGAATAATACCAAGGAAAGCACGGTAATCACGGCGAGCGCCCAGCCCGACACCAGCGATACACCCGAAATATAACGCGCCCGCGAAAATTCGCACCGCCCCAGAGAAAAAAACCGATGCGCACCGTCCCCGCCGAGCCGACGCTTTGCGGAATCATATAGAGAATCCCCGACAAACTGATGCCGACCTGCTGCGCCGCTACATAATCCTCGCCGAAAGGCGCAATCAAAAAAACACGATAAATGAAAACGCGCTGGCTTCCAAAAAAATAAGACAGCCCGATGGGCGCGCCGATTTTTCCAAATCTGTTTGAACACCGCAAAATCCGGCTTGCCGAATTTCGCCGTCAGTCCGAACGGGCGGAAGAATTTTTTTCCTTAGCGATATAAATCCACAATGCCAGCGCGCTGAACCAAAAACACCGCCATCGTCGCCAGTCCGCAGCCCGCGCCGCCCAAAGCGGGCATACCGAATTTGCCGTAAACGAAAATATAGTTCAGCGGCACGTTCAACACAAACGCCGCGAAGCTGACCAACATAATCAGGCGCGGGCGGTTCAGGCTGGAAGCGTAGGCGTGCAGGGCGCGGTGTACCATTGCCGCCGGCATCGCCAGGCTGGTGAACAACATATACTGCGCCATCGTGCCTTCGACATAATCGCTCAAGGTCAGCCAGTTGCGGAACGGCGTAATCGCCGCCCACATCAATACCATGCCGAAAAATCCCCAAAAACAGCCCGAACCAAATCCCCTGCCGCCCCGTTTCGCCCACTTCACCGGTTTTACCCGCGCCGTAAAGCTGGGCAATCATCGGGTTCAACGCCGCCATAATGCCCATAAACGTAATATAAACCGTGGCAAACGCGCTGCTGCCCAACGCCACCGCCGCCAAGTCCTCCTTACCCGCACCGCCCGCCATCACGGTATCGACGAAACCGATGCCCACTTGCGCGACCTGCGCCAACAGCATGGGCAGGGCAAGGGCGGTCAGCAGGCGGACTTCTTTCAGGAAGACGGAAAAGGAAAAGCGGTTGAGGTCGAGCAGCATAAGTGTTTGTAGAAATTTAAAAAAGCGAAAATAAAGAAACAGGTCGTCTGAAAACAGACGGCCTGTTCCGTATGGGATTTGAAAACGGAATTATATTGGAAACAACGATTGATGGACAGCCAGAAAGTCTTTCAGACGACCTTAAACACCCCAATGTCGTCTAAAAACCGTCAAATCGCCGCTTCGGAGCGTTCGCCCGTACGGATGCGGATGGCTTCTTCCACAGGCAGCACGAAGATTTTGCCGTCGCCGATTTTGCCGGAACGGGCGTTTTCGATGATAACGTCAATCACTCTTTCGACATCTTCATCGGCAATAATCAATTCAACTTTAACTTTGGGCAGAAAAATCGACGGCATATTCCGCGCCGCGGTAGATTTCCGTATGCCCTTTCTGACGGCCAAATCCTTTTAACTTCGCTGACGGTCATGCCGGTGATGCCGATTTCGGTAAGGGCTTCTCGCACGTCGTCGAGTTTGAAGGGTTTGATGATGGCTTCGATTTTTTTCATGGCACACTCCGATTGGAATAAGAATAAATGGCAAATATAACAGAAGCAGCAGGGAAACGATAAGCGGTACGGAAACTCGGCGATGCGGAAACTTACCGGAAACCGTCATTTTCCACGCAGACGGAAATTCAAACCTCTGCTCAGGAATATTTAAAGACTACTGTAAATCAAAACTTCTAAATTCCCTCCTGCGCGGGAATGACGGTATTTGACATAAAGACATAAGGAAACAGTTGCTTCCTTCTACTTCCTGCAATTTTTCCACATACCCGACTTTCGACGAAAATCAGAAAAAAACAGATAAAGCCCTTATTCCTTAATATTTTTCAGACGACACGCACATTCCCCCGGCCGCAGGTCGTCTGAAAAAAATTGTCAACATTTTTCACCCAAATTACCAAGCAACCCAGACCCATTCGGCGTATAATACAGCCTTTCCCAACCGCATTTGAGAGCTGAATCATGTCTGTTGTTTTTGCCCTTGCGCGGCGTTACCGCCCTTTCCGATTTCCGTGTTGAAAAAAACTCTTGCAAAAAAAGCGGCCGCACTCGGTCTGCCCGAAGTGAAACTGAAAAAGCGAATTTTTGGTATTTTTGTCGGCAGCGAGAAAGCACTGGATGCCGCGACTGTCGAAAAAAACTGCAAGCCTTGTTGGCGGCGCAAAGTGTTAAAGAAACGCCCGAAGCGCGCGAGGGCTTGCATTTATTTTTTTGGTAACGCCCCGTTTGGGTACGATTTCGCCGTGGGCTTCCAAGGCGACCAATATCGCGGAAAACTGCGGTTTGGAAGGCATAGAGCGCATCGAACGCGGCATGGCGGTGTGGCTGGAAGGTCGTCTGAATGATGAACAGAAACAGCAATGGGCGGCTTTGCTGCACGACCGCATGACAGAATCCGTGCTGCCCGATTTTCAGACGGCCTCCAAATTATTCCACCATCTCGAATCCGAAACTTTCTCCACCGTCGATGTTTTGGGCGGCGGTAAAGAGGCTTTGGTCAAAGCCAATACCGAAATGGGTTTGGCACTCTCCGCCGACGAAATCGATTATCTGGTTGAAAAACTATCAGGCTTTGCAGCGCAATCCGTCCGATGTGGAGCTGATGATGTTCGCGCAGGCAAACAGCGAACACTGCCGCCACAAAAATTTTTCAACGCCGATTTCATCCTCAACGGCGAAAAAAACAGCCGAAATCCCTTTTTCGGCATGATTCGCGATACACACAACGCGCATCCAGAAGGCACCGTCGTTGCCTATAAAGACAACTCGTCCGTGATCGAAGGCGCGAAAATCGAGCGTTTCTATCCGAATGCGGCGGAAAACCAAGGCTACCGTTTCCACGAGGAAGACACGCATATCATCATGAAAGTGGAAACGCACAACCACCCGACCGCCATTGCGCCGTTTGCGGGCGCGGCAACGGGTGCGGGCGGCGAAATCCGCGACGAAGGTGCGACAGGCAAAGGTTCGCGTCCGAAAGCGGGCTTGACCGGCTTTACCGTGTCCAACCTCAACATTCCCGACCTCAAACAGCCGTGGGAACAAGACTACGGCAAGCCGGAACACATTTCCTCGCCGTTGGACATCATGATCGAAGGCCCCATCGGCGGCGCGGCGTTCAACAACGAATTCGGCCGCCCGAACCTCTTGGGCTACTTCCGCACTTTTTGAAGAGAAGTTCGACGGTCAGGTTCGCGGCTACCACAAACCGATTATGATCGCCGGCGGCTTGGGCAGCATTCAGGCGCAGCAGACGCATAAAGACGAAATCCCCGAAGGCGCGTTGCTGATTCAACTGGGCGGCCCGGGTATGCTTATCGGCTTGGGCGGCGGCGCGGCTTCTTCAATGAACACCGGCACGAACGACGCGTCTTTAGACTTCAACTCCGTGCAACGCGGCAACCCCGAAATCGAACGCCGCGCACAGGAAGTGATCGACCGCTGCTGGCAGCTCGGCGACCAAAACCCGATTATCTCCATCCACGACGTCGGCGCGGGCGGCCTGTCCAACGCCTTCCCCGAACTGGTCAACGATGCCGGACGCGGCGCGGTATTCAAGCTGCGCG
Organism: uncultured Neisseria sp.; assembly: GCA_916438535.1. Taxonomy (GTDB): domain Bacteria; phylum Pseudomonadota; class Gammaproteobacteria; order Burkholderiales; family Neisseriaceae; genus Neisseria. The sequence goes on from CAKAEP010000002.1 coordinate 499,175, forward strand.
AAGTGCCGCTGGAAGAACACGGCCTCAACCCGCTGCAAATCTGGTGCAACGAATCGCAAGAGCGTTATGTGTTGTCGATTTTGGAAAAAGATTTGGACACCTTCCGCGCCATCTGCGAACGCGAACGCTGCCCGTTTGCCGTGGTCGGCACAGCGACTGATGACGGCCATTTGAAAGTACGCGACGATTTGTTTTCCAACAACCCCGTCGATTTGCCGCTGAACGTCTTGCTCGGCAAACCGCCCAAAACCACGCGCAGCGACAAAACCGTGAGGTCGTCTGAAAAACCGTTTAACGCGGGCAATATCGACATCACCGAAGCCGCCTACCGCGTTTTGCGCCCTGCCTACCGTAGCCGCTAAAAACTTCCTGATTACCATCGGCGACCGCAGCGTCGGCGGCATGACCCACCGCGACCAAATGGTCGGCAAATACCAAACCCCCGTAGCCGACTGCGCCGTTACCATGATGGGCTTCAACACCTATCGCGGCGAAGCAATGTCTATGGGCGAAAAAAACCGACCGTCGCCCTGTTTGACGCACCCGCCTCGGGCAGAATGTGCGTCGGCGAAGCCATCACCAACATCGCGGCAGTCAACATCGGCGACATCGGCAATATCAAGCTCTCCGCCAACTGGATGGCGGCGTGCGGCAACGAAGGCGAAGACGAAAAACTCTACCGCACCGTCGAAGCCGTCTCTAAAGCCTGTCAGGCATTGGATTTGAGCATCCCCGTGGGCAAAGACAGCCTGTCGATGAAAACCGTTTGGCAAGACGGCGAAGAGAAAAAATCTGTCGTCTCGCCGTTGAGCCTGATTATTTCCGCGTTCGCGCCAGTTCAAGACGTGCGCAAAACCGTTACGCCCGTATTAAAAGACAATGCCAATTCGTTCGCTATTCTGCTGATGATTGACTTAGGCAACAACAAGTGCCGTATGGGTGGGTCTGCACTGGCTCAAGTGTATAACCGAAGCGGCGGCGAAGCACCTGATATTGATGCAGGCCGTCTGAAAGCGTTTTTATCAGTTAATTCAGCAACTCGTTCAAGAAGATAAGTTGCTGGCCTACCACGACCGCAGCGACGGCGGTTTGTTTGTGACTCTGGCAGAAATGGCATTTGCTTCTCGCCGTGGCATGAATCTCGATCTGCTGACAATGGTAGATAAAAAAATATTAACGTTAAAAAAACGAGTATTACTCGCCTCAAGAATGGCAAAAAAATTTGTCCTAACTACCCTGTTTAACGAAGAATTAGGAGCCGTTATTGCTGTTCACGCTGCCGACCACGAATATATTTCTAATTTGTGCGAGAAACTGAATCTCACGCTGCACCATTTGGGAGAGTTTGCCGACAGCGGCCATATGGTCATCAATGCAGGAGAAGAAATTTTCAATCAATCCCTTACCGACCTGCAACGCGCATGGCAGGAAACCAGCCACGCCATCCAACGCCTGCGCGACAACCCCGCCTGCGCCGACAGCGAGTTCGCCCTGATTGGCGACAACGAACGCAGCGCATTGTTTGCCGACGTGAAATTTGACGTAAACGAAGACATCGCCGCGCCGTTCATCAACAGCGGCGCAAAACCCAAAATCGCCATCCTGCGCGAACAGGGCGTGAACGGGCAAATCGAAATGGCCGCCGCGTTTACTCGTGCCGGATTCGATGCCTACGACGTGCATATGTCCGACCTGATGGCAGGCCGCGTCCACCTTGCCGACTTCAAAATGCTGGCGGCGTGCGGCGGCTTCAGCTACGGCGACGTACTCGGCGCGGGCGAAGGCTGGGCGAAATCCATCCTGTTCCACCCCGCCTTGCGCGACCAGTTCGCCGCCTTCTTCGCCGACCCGAACACGCTGACATTGGGCGTGTGCAACGGCTGCCAAATGGTCAGCAACCTCGCCGAAATCATCCCCGGCACGGCAGGCTGGCCGAAGTTCAAACGCAACCTGAGCGAACAGTTCGAAGCGCGCCTGAGCATGGTTCACGTCCCCCAATCAGCTTCCCTGATCCTGAACGAAATGCAGGGCTCCAGCCTGCCCGTCGTCGTCAGCCACGGCGAAGGCCGCGCCGACTTCGCGCTTCACGGCGGCAAAATTTCAGACGGCCTGGGCATCGCGCTGCAATACGTCGACGGACAAAACCAAGTTACCCAAACCTACCCGCTCAACCCCAACGGCTCGCCGCAAGGCATCGCCGGCGTTACCAACGCCGACGGCCGCGTTACCATCATGATGCCCCACCCCGAACGCGTGTACCGCGCCGCACAAATGAGCTGGAAACCGGAAGACTGGACGGAACTGTCCGGCTGGTACCGCCTCTTCGCCGGAGCAAGGAAGGCTTTGGGTTAACCCGCAGGCTGATTTGATTCGGCTTTTAAAGAAAGGTCGTCTGAAAACGATTTAGCGGATTCTGCTATATTCGTTTTCAGACGACCTTTATATGTTCTTTTGCGTATAAGAACGAGCCGACCGCCGTCATTCCCGCGCAGGCGGGAATCCAGACCTCTGTATTTCAGAAATACTTAAAGATTACTGTAAATCCAAACTTCTGGATTCCCGCCTGCGCGGGAATGACGACTCAGATTTTTTTGTCCCGAACCTATATATACAAAACAAACTTAATTGAATCTATAGAAAAGATTTGGAGAATCTTATGTCTGACATAGTAATTTTTTTGAAGATATGCCAAATGATGCTGCTTTTATTGAATGGCTTAAGAACAACCAAAATGGTTTTGTACTAAACATAAACAAAAAAGGTAAAGTCTCCCCTATATACCCTAAATTACACAAAGCTAGTTGTAGTAGCTTTCCAATTGAAAAAGACAAAAAAATTGGACAACAAAAAGCTTCAGACTATTTCAAAGTTTGCTCAAACTCAATCGAAGAACTTGAACAATGGAGCTGGTTCAAATATCAAAAAGGACTAACTCTATGCGGAACCTGTAAGAAAAAAAGGATTACTAGTGGCATGGTGCGCAGAAATACCAAATTTTCAGACCGCTTCTGCCCTATCCTTAAAATCTGATATAGACGAACTCGAAAAATGTTTAGCATCCAAGACTGACCCAGAAAAGCGAACCGAAATCGAAACTTTGATAAAAGCCCGTCTAGGGCAAGGCAGTTTCCGGCAAAACGTACTCGAACAGTATCCGAGCTGCCCACTGACAGGTCTAGATATACAGCCTTTACTCATTGCCAGCCATATCAAACCTTGGAGTGTGTGCAATAATAACGAACGTTTAGATCCCTTCAATGGTCTGATGCTCGCACCCAATATTGACGCATTATTTGATAAAGGGCTGATTACGTTTGATACCGACGGGACGATAAAAATCCACCCGACAATCAATCCGGAAAATCAAAAGCGGCTTGGAATTTCTCCCGATATGAAATTGAAAATTCGACTGAAAAGCGAAAAATATTTCGAGTATCACCGCAACCATGTCTTCCAAAAAGAAGAATAGATGGGTTGAACAGTCCGTTGATTTAAGGTCGTCTGAAAACGATTTAGCGAACCACGCTATATTCGTTTTCAGACGACCTTTTTGCGTCCTTTTGCATATAAAGACCAAACCGACCGCCGTCATTCCCGCGCAGGCGGGAATCCAGATCTCCATATTTCAGAAATATTTAAAGATTACTGTAAATCCAAACTTCTAGATTCCCGCCTGCGCGGGAATGACGATGATTGAATATTTCCCATTTGAATTCACCATCAAACCAAAATGCCTGCCCCTTTTTTTCGGGCAGGCATTTTTCATGCGGTCATGGTGTGCGGCTCAATATTCCACCGTCCAGCCTATCTCGCCGCCCGCGCGCATCGGGACAAGTTCGCCGTCGCCGTAAGGGACGCTTGCGGGGACGGTTTGGCTTTTGTTTGACGAGGGTGATCGTGTCGGCGTTTTTCGGGAATGCCGTAGAACCTTGCGCCGTTTTTTTCGAGGCGAAGGCTTCGAGTTTGTCCAACGCGCCTGCTTTTTTTCAAACACTTCGGCGTAAAGCTCGATGGCGGTCATGGCGCTGAACATGCCGGCGCAGCCTGCAGGCGTTTTCTTTGGCGGATTTGGCGTGCGGCGCGGAGTCGGTGCCGAGGAAGAATTTGTGCGCCTTCTCGCCGGTAACGGCGGCGACCAATGCCTGACGGTGGGTTTCGCGTTTGAGTACGGGCAGGCAGAAATGATGGGGCGCACGCCGCCGACCAAGAGGTCGTTGCGGTTGAGCAGGAGGTGTTGCGGGGTAACTGAGGCGGCAACGTTGTCGCCTGCTTCCAAAACCAGGCGGGCGGCTTCGGCGGTGGTGATGTGTTCGAACACGACTTTGAGATTCGGTACTTGCGCCAAAACGGGTTTCATCACGCGCTCGATAAAGGCGGCTTCGCGGTCGAAAATGTCGATTTCGGAGTCGGTTACTTCGCCGTGAACGAGGAACAGGATGCCCTGTTTTTGCCATTTCTTCCAAAACGGGGATGAGTTTGAACAGGTCGGTTACACCGGAATCGGAATTGGTGGTCGCGCCTGCGGGTAGAGTTTGAAGGCGACGATGCCGGCGGCTTTGGCTTCGCGCACCAGCTCAGGCGTAGCTTGGTCGGTCAGGTAAAGCGTCATCAACGGCTCAAACGCGCTGCCTTCGGGCAACGCCGCCATGATGCGCGCTTTGTAGGCAAGCGCGTCGGCTACGCTGACGACGGGCGGCTTGAGGTTGGGCATGATGACGGCGCGACCCATCTGGCGGGCGGTATAGGGGGCAACGGCTTTGAGCGCGTCGCCGTCGCGCAGGTGCAGGTGCATATCGTCGGGGCGGATGATGGTCAGGGTTTGCATGGGTGTTCCTTTTTAGATTTTTGGGTTTCAGACGACCCCGTGATGTTTCCTAGGGGCTGTCGACATTTAATTTTCCCAGTGGATTTTTGTTCACAAAGCGGAAGATTCAAGGCGGAAACCGCAACAAGGTTGGACACCTTGTGAGGATTTCCAACGTGGAAGATGCCGCTTTGAGGATAAAAAAAGACACGGAAACTATTGAATGCCGACAGTCCCTAAGGTCGTCTGAAAAGACTATTGCACAAGGACAGGCTTGCCGTTGTAGGACTGATGCGTCAGGTAAAACACCGCCTGCACGGGCAGCTGGTCGGACGGGGTGGTTTTGACGGTCAGCAGGGTTTCTTCCGGGCTACCCGAAGCTCGCCACGCATAGGGACAACTGACGGATCGGAATCGGCGATTCGGAGGCTTGGTCGGTACGCAATTCGTTGTTCAAACCCTTCGGCGGGTTTTTCGACCAATACCATAAACTGCTTGCGTATCAAGGTTTCGTCCGCACGCGCCGTCTTCACGCTGCAACTGTCGCCGGTCAGACTCAAATAATAATCCGCGCCATCCTGCGTTTTTCTTCCAAACGGCAAGCGCATCCGGCTCGATGAAACCTGCGGGCAGCCTGCCGATTTCTTCCGCGCTCAAAGCCGTCAGCTTTTTCATTATCGGCAAACGCGCGCACTTTATCGGCAGCCCCGTCAAAAGCGACGCAGCCTTGACGGAACAATTCCGCTGCCGCGTTCGCACGATCCGCCATCTGCTCGGGCGGCACTTCCTCCCTGCCGCACGCCGCCAATAAAACGGAGAAAGCGGCAAGCGTCAAAAGCCTTGAAATCGGACGTTTCGCCATTTTCAGACGACCTTTATTTATGTTTCACAACCAGCGTGAACACGCCGTCTTCTTCGCGCGATTCGAGCAAGACATGCCCGGTCTGGCGGCAGAAAGCCTCAAAATCGCCGGGCGCGCCGCCGTCGGTCGCCAACACGGTCAGGACTTCGCCCGCCTGCATTTGCGCCAAGGCTTTTTTTGGTTTTCAAAATCGGCAAAGGGCATCTGAGCCCCTTCAGGTCTAAGGTGTGTGCGTTCATAGTTTCCGATGTTCCGTTAACAGGATTAACATGAATTATACCGTACTTACTTGCACCCCACCCCGCCAAACCCATAAAAATAAAGCCGTTTTTCACTTTGGAGCACACCATGCGCCGTCTCGCCCTCCTGACCCTCTGCCTCGCCGCCACGGCAGTCAACGCCGCCGGATTCAGCGAAAAAGATACCCCCTTCAACACACGCTACAAAGAAAGCCCCGAAGAAGCCGCAGCCCGCGAGTTCGCCGAACAAAAAAACCGCGCTCCCGCCACTGCCCGACACCCAATCCGGCGACTGGTTCGACCTCTACGTCAGCGAAGACTACGGCAAGCAGCCCAAAAATCCTCCTCAGCAGCCTGCAAATCATGCCCTCTCCGGACGGCAGCATCCGCTACATCCTCAACGTCCGTTCCGACAAAGGCCATGACAACCTGACCGTCGAAGGCCTCTTCTGCGCCCACTCTTCCTTCACATATGGCAAAGACAAACGCTCGTCTTATAAAGTGTTCGGCTACGGCGACACCGTCAACCGCCGCTGGATCGAGCCGCGCAAAGCCGAATGGAAACCCATAGGCTCAACCTTCAACAAAAACGATGCAATGCGTGCCGTCCTCTACCAGGCCTTCTGTGTCGACGGTGTACCGAACACCACCGAAGGCCTGGTCAAACGCCTCAAAGAACGCGCCGGACGCTACGCGCCGAAGATGGTGCGCCACGACAAATAAGCAAGCCGTTTGACGGTTTCAAACATCAAAAAAGGTCGTCTGAAGCATTTTCAGACGACCTTTTTCCATTCGAATCAAACACGGATGTCGGGTACTTTATTGAACAAACGATAGAAATTGTCGCTAGTGTAAGCGGCAAGCGTTTCTACGGGTTCGCCGCGCAGTTTCGCCACAAACTCGGCGGTATAACGGACATAGGAAGGTTCGTTAGGCTTACCGCGTTTGGGAACAGGGGCGAGGAAGGGGGAGTCGGTTTCGACCAGCATTCTGTCCGCAGGGACGTATTTGGCAGCTTCTTGAATTTGCGGGGCATTTTTGAAGGTAACAATACCGGAGAAGGAAATGTACAGCCCCAAATCCAAAGCGGCTTTGGCAAAAGCGGTATCTTCGGTGAAGCAGTGGATAACGCCGGAATTGGTTTGACCTTCTTTCAGAATCGCCAAAGTATCAGCGGCGGCATCGCGGGTGTGGACAATCACGGGCAAACCGCTTTCGTTGGCGGCTTGGATGTGTTCGGCGAAGCGGCGGTGCTGCCATGCCAAATCGCCTTTGCACCAGTAATAATCCAAGCCCGTTTCGCCTACGCCGACGACTTTCGGGTGTTTTGCCGCTTCGACCATTTCAGCGACGGTAAATTCTTCGGCTTCTTGGCTGTCGGGGTGGACGCCTATGGTGCAGTAAATCTGTTCATTGGCTTGGGCAATGTCGAAGACTTCGGCAAAACTCTGTTTGCTTACGCTGATGGCAAGCGCCTGCTTGACGCTTTGTTCTTCCATATTGGCAAGCACTTCAGGCAGGCGGTTGCTTAAGCCTTCGAAATTGAGGTGGCAGTGTGAATCAATTAAATGCATGATTTTAAAGCGTAAAGGTAACACGGTCGCTGCGCAGTTTCGGTCCCAGCTCGCCTTCAATCAGGGTTTTCGCCTGAAGGCAGCTTTCGTGTTCGGAAAATGCCAGCCCGACGCCTTTAGGACGGTGTGCGGAAGTACGGGCGGGATTGATCCAGACGACTTTGGTAGGCAGGAAGCGTTTGGGGTAATCGGCGATTTCAACGGCGAGCAGGATGTCTTCGCCTAATGAAAAATATGTCTTCGGTCGGAACGAAAAAGTCCACCGTGTTCGAGAAACGGCATATAGCAGTTGTAGAGCAGGGTCGGGTCTTTAAGCTGCAACGCCATCATTTTTCGCCGGAATGTCTTTATTGTTGTTTACCATTTTGTTTTACCTTATCTAATTATTTGTTTTGCCAAAATTCGAGATATTCAGTCAGCAGATACTCAAGCTGCATTTTAACACTCAAGGTGTGGTATCCGTAAGGGCTGAGTGCGTTCAGACGACCTGTCAGCGCAAACAGGCGGCGCGGATCGGTTTTTGAAGCCGTCTGCGACAATGCCTGCGCGTAATCGGGATAATAAAGCGGCGGCATTTGTTGTTGCGCCAAGCCGACATCCAACAGCCATTTCTGCATCCAATCGATGAAGACTGCCAACGGCTGTTTGTGTTTGTCAAACGCAGCGGCGTAGTCGAGTATCGTCAACAGACGCGGCGCGGCAAGTAAAGTGAGCAGCTCTTCGCGTAAGTCATCCATTTCGGGCGTATGCGCAAACAAAGGCGCACCGCTGTGAAAAGCCAGCAACGATTCCGCATCGTCCACACCCTCTCCCTGAAGATACGCCAAAGCTTCGTCGCGCGAAGGTGCGGGCAAAACCATCTGGCGGCAACGGCTTTTTAATGGTCGGAAGAAGCTTGTCGCGTGCATGCGTAACCATCAAAAAAACAACATGTTGCGGCGGCTCTTCCAAAGCTTTGAGCAAGCCGTTTGCCGCCTGTACGTTCATACTTTCAGCGGGATGCACCAATACCACCCGCAATCCTCCGCGCACAGCCGTCAGATAAATATTTTTCCACAATATCGCGCACGGCATCGATTTTGATCTGCAACAATTTTCGCCCGACCGCACCGTCTTCGGGGATTTCAGGAGTGAGTTCGTAAAAATCGGGATGGCTGTTTTGCAAAAACAAATGACACGAAGCGCATACGCTGCAAGGCTGATGATCTTCCCGAGGCGATTCGCACAGCAAAGCCTGTGCCACAAACCGCGCAAACGCTGTTTTGCCGGTATTTTCCTTACCGGTAAACAGCCAAGCGTTCGGACGGTTTTTCCCAATGGTCGGCAAGCTGCCGCCACTGGTTTTGATGCCACGGATAAATCATATTAGAAAGTGCAAACGTTTGAACAAAAAGCGTGATTATACAGGGAAATGTTAGAGGTCGTCTGAAAAAGAGACTTCCGTTGCAGACGACCTTGCCGGATGTGCATCATTTTTTTAAGCAACATGATTTTTTTGTTTGTATATCAATCGTCAAACCGATTTATACACAGGCTGTTCACACAGTTTGCCTGACAAAATGTGTATCACAACAAAATCCACACAATACTTTTTTCAAATTTCAAACAACAGCCTGCGCTATAATCCGCCTCATTCACTTTCACCCTTTCAATCATGAACCGACAAAAAAACCTACCTGCTGCTGACCGCCCTTTTCACCCTGATTTTTCATCGCACTCATCATGCTCGGCGGCTACCTGCTTTCCATCCAAAGCAAACAATTCGCTGTCGCCGCCTTCCTGTTCGCATTCGGCGCCGTCTTCGCCCAAATCGGCAGCCTCGCCCTCTACATCCGCCACAAAGCCCGCGCACAAATCATGCGCTCGCAACAAACCGAATCCCGTTAAGGAAAAAAACCATGTTCGAAAAAAATCGTCCTCGCCAGCGGCAACGTAGGCAAACTCAAAGAATTTTTCACGCCTTTTTCGCCGATTTGAACATCGAAGTCCTGCCGCAATCGCAGTTCGACACGCCAGAATGCCCCGAGCCGTACCACACCTTCATCGAAAAACGCGCTCGCCAAAGCCCGCCACGCCGCCAAACACAGCGGACTGCCCGCGCTCGCCGACGACTCCGGCATCTGCGCCGCCGCATTAAACGGCGCACCCGGCATCCTCTCCGCCCGCTATGCCGGAGCCAATCCCAAATCCGATGCCGCCAACAACAAACGCCTTTCAGACGACCTCTCCGACCAAGCCGACAAAAGCTGCCACTACGTCTGCGTCCTCGTTCTCGTCCGCCACGAAAACGACCCGCAACCCATCATCGCCGAAGGCATTTGGCACGGACAATGGCAGGCAGAAGCCGCAGGAACCCACGGCTTCGGCTACGACCCTCATTTCTACCTGCCCGAACACAACTGCACCGCCGCCGAGCTTGACCCCGAAATCAAAAAAATGCCGAAAGCCATAGAGGGCAGGCGTTGCGGGAATTGTTGAGAAAAAAATTGAAGCCTTATAAAGTATATAGGCCGTCTGAAAACCCCAAAACGTTTTTTTCAGACGGCCTAACCACTACATTATGAAAGGAAACCCATGTCCCCTAAACAAATCCTGATTGTTGCCATCCGCCTGACCGTCATCATTTGGATAGTCAAAACCATGTCAACCGCCATTCCCCTGATGGATTTCGCGTCCGACAACGACATCAGGTTTCCCGTCTCAGAAATACTGGGCGTATTCGGTTTTTACAGCATAGTGTGGTTGTTTTTATGGTTTTTTTCCGCCACGACCGCCAATTTCCTCCTGCCCGAAATCCATCAAAAGCCGCAAGAATTGCCCAAAAAAACCCTGCCCCTTGGTTAACCACAGGTCTGATTTTAATCGGCTTTTACTCCCTATCCCTCGCACTGGCCGACCTGACTTACCTGTATAGTTTTTACCAAATCGCCCAAAACGGTATCACCGCCTCGGCGGACGGCATCTGGACCACGATGACGAACCAAGACAAAGCCACCACGCTTGCAGCCACCGTCCAAACCTTGATCGGCATCCTCCTGATTTTCGGCGCACCGTTTATCAGCCGCCAGATCCGCAAGCATTTATAAACCCGTAACAGGCCGTCTGAAAATGTATTCCATGTTTTCAGACGACCTCAAAACCCAAAACAACCCATGACCCAAATCACATTCCCCCAAGCCGGACAACTTACCGCCCTGCCGCCCCTGTCGCTCTATATCCACATCCCGTGGTGCATCAAAAAAATGCCCGTATTGCGACTTCAATTCCCACAGCCTGAAAAACGGATTGCCCGAAGCCGCCTATATCGACGCGCTGCTGACCGACTTGCAGCTTGAATTGCCCAATATTTGGGGCAGGCCGGTGGAAACGATATTTTTCGGCGGCGGTACGCCCAGCCTGTTTCAGGCGGAATCGATTGACCGTTTGTTGAGCGGCGTGCGTTCGCTGTTGCGCTTGCAGCCGGAAGCGGAAATTACTTTGGAAGCCAATCCCGGTACGTTTGAAATCAAGAAGTTTCAAGGATTTAAAGACGCAGGCATCACGCGGCTGTCTATTGGCGTGCAGAGTTTCAACGACGATATGCTTACGCGGCTGGGGCGCGTCCACAACGGCAAAGAAGCCTTAACCGCCATAGCTACCGCCTTGAAATTATTTGATAAAGTCAATATCGACTTGATGTACGCCCTGCCGAACCAGACTGTTCAGACGGCATTGGACGACGTGCAAACCGCCATCGCCACGGGCGCAACCCACATCAGCGCGTATCATCTGACGATGGAGCCAAACACGCCGTTCGGTCATACGCCGCCGAAAGGTTTGCCGCAAGACGAAGCCGCCCTCGACATCGAAGACGCGGTACACGGCGCGCTGGAAGGCGCGGGTTTTATCCACTACGAAACATCGGCTTTTGCGAAACCCGCCATGCAGTGCCGCCACAATTTGAACTACTGGCAGTTCGGCGATTATTTAGGCATAGGCGCGGGCGCGCACGGAAAAATCTCCTACCCCGACCGCATCGAGCGCACCGTCCGCCGCCGCCATCCCAACGACTACCTCGCCTTAATGCAAAGTCAGCCAAGTGTTGCCGTCGAACGCAAAACCGTTGCCGCCGAAGATTTGCCGTTCGAATTCATGATGAACGCCCTGCGCCTGACCGACGGCGTACCCGCCGCGATGTTGCAGGAACGCACAGGCGTACCCGCCGCCAAAAATCATGGCGCAAATCGAAACGGCAAGACAAAGAGGTTTGCTGGAAACCGACCCGACCGTGTTCCGCCCGACCGAACGGGGACGGTTGTTTTTAAACGATTTGTTGCAATGCTTTTTTTGTAAGATTGGATTTTTTTCAGACGACCTTGATACACCAAACCGTAACATCCGCAGACTGCCGCTTCATTAAGGTCGTCTGAAAATATCCATACCCTTGTATATCGGAACTCCCGTATCATAGCAATAAACCGCCCGGCCGCCATCCGTACACACCCAAGGCAAACAACCGTTGAGTAGCTTAGGGAGCGGTCGGGCAACCCATCGACACAACCGGACAGTTGCCAGACAACACAACCGAATGCAAGGCAGGTTTATGATGAGTACCCAACACAATTACGCAGGCATCGACATCGCCAAACGAAACTTCGTCATCGCCGTTTCGTCTTTGTCTAAAAACCAAAACCGAAACCAACAACCCGAAAAGGTATCGCCCATACTATCGAATACCTTAAAAAGCACAACGTCGCCCTTGTATATCGGAACTCCCGTATCATAGCAACAAACCGCCCGGCCGCCATCCGTACACACCCAAGGCAAACAACCGTTGAGTAGCTTAGGGGAGCGGTCGGGCAACCCATCGACACAACCGGACAGTTGCCAGACAACACAACCGAATGCAAGGCAGGTTTATGATGAGTACCCAACACAATTACGCAGGCATCGACATCGCCAAACGAAACTTCGTCATCGCCGTTTCGTCTTTGTCTAAAACCAAAACCGAAACCAACAACCCGAAAAGGTATCGCCCATACTATCGAATACCTTAAAAAAAGCACAACGTCGCCCTCGTTGTGATGGAAAGCACCGGCGGTCTCGAAAATCCCCGCCGCCAAAGCCATCCACCGCGCAGGTATGGCCGTGATCATCGCCAACCCGCGTCAGACGCATCAGTTTGCCCAATCGCAGTCGCTGACCAAAACCGATGCCAAAGATGCCCAAATGCTCGCCTTCTTCGCACAGATGATGACGCAGAAAGAAGGTTGGCAAACCATGCTCTACCACCCGCCCACCGAAGCGGAGGAAGTGTTGGAAGCATTGGTTAACCGCCGCAACCAACTGGTGGATATGCGGACTGCCGAGAAAAAAACCGTCTGCATCAGGTTCACGAAACACAAGTCGAAAGCGTCAAACAACTGATTGCCCATTTTGACCGGCTGATTGACGAATTGGACAAACAAATCGACGACCACACCCACACGCATTTTTGACGGCAAAGCCAAAGTGGCGGAACAAATCAAAGGCATTGGTTCGATAACGACGGCTACGCTGATGGCGATGCTGCCCGAATTGGGGCGGCTGTCGCACAAACGGATAGCGAGTTTGGTCGGCATTGCCCCGCACCCGAGGGAGAGCGGGAAACCAAATTCAAAAAGCCGCTGCTTTGGCGGAAGGTCTGCGGTGCGTAAGGCGCTGTATATGGCTACCGTGGTAGCGACACGTTTTGAACCGCTTATTCAGGATTTCTACCAGCGTCTGCTGTCCAAGGGTAAGCCGTATAAGGTTGCCGTTACGGCATGTATGCGCAAACTGTTGACGATATTGAATGCCCGGATGCGTGATTACTTTGCCGAAAACGGTATCCAAACGTCTTGATTTGAGTTTTTTTGTATTTTTTTGCCCGACGGGGTGAAAAATACAGTTGCTACACAATCACTCGGTTTTATACGATAATCGACACCGTTTTTCATCAAAGCTTCCATCTTTCAGACGACCCCGACAACAGGAGAAAATCATGTCCAAAACCATCATCCACACTGACAAAGCCCCCGCCGCCATCGGCGCATACAGCCAAGCCGTGCGCGCGGGCGACACCGTTTACATGAGCGGTCAAATCCCCCTCGATCCCGCCACCATGACTGTTGTCGGCAACGGCGACTTCCGCGCCGAAGCCCGTCAGGTCTTTAAAAACCTGCAAGCCGTCGCCGAAGCCGCAGGCGGCACGCTGGGCGACATTGTCAAACTCAACGCCTACCTGACCGACCTCGCCAACTTCGCCGTCTTCAACGAAGTCATGGCAGAATTCATCCAAGAACCCTTCCCCGCCCGCGCCGCTGTCGGTGTCGCCTCTCTGCCCAAAGGCGTGCAGGTCGAAGCCGAAGCCGTGCTGGTACTGAACGCATAAGACACGCAACCCGTTTTCAGACGACCTCCCACAAGCCAAAGGTCGTCTGAAACACCCCACACTATCGGACAATAACAACAATGGCACACTACGCAATCGGCGATATTCAAGGCTGCTTCGACGAACTCACCCTTTTGCTCGACAAAATCAACTTCAACCACGGCACAGACACCCTCTGGCTCGTCGGCGACATCGTCAACCGCGGCCCCAAATCCCTCGAAGTCCTCCAATTCTGCATGGAACACGAAAGCAGCGTCCGCATGGTTCTCGGCAACCACGACCTGCACCTGCTTGCCGTCGGCTACGGCGAAGGCACGATCAAGCGCAGCGACACCATCACCCCCATCCTCCAACATCCCGACAGCAAAAAAATGCTCGAATGGCTGCGCTTCCAGCCCCTGCTGATCAAAGGCGTGCGCCATGTTATGGTTCACGCCGGCATCCTGCCCCAATGGACCATCGCCCGCGCCGAACTGCTCGCCAGCGAAACCGAAGCCGAACTGCGCGGCAAAAAATACAAAAAGTTTTTCTCCAAAATGTACGGCAACAAACCCGCCGAATGGCGCAACGACCCTGACCGGCTACGACCGCCTGCGCATGATTCTCAACGTCTTCACCCGAATGCGCGCGCTGACACTGAAAAACGAACTCGATTACGACTACAAATCCACCCTCAAAAAAATGCCCCCGAATCTGCGCCCTTGGTTCAAAGCCCCCGACAGGCAAAACCTCAGCCACACCATCGTCTTCGGACACTGGTCTTCGCTGGGCTTTATGAACACCGACAACATCCTCTCCCTCGACACCGGTGCGCTTTGGGGCGGCGAGACTGACCGCCATCAACCTTGCCGACCACAGTATCACCCAAGTCCCCTCCCTTGGCGGTTTGGACTGGAAAACGGCTTTGAAATAATTCATATAGTGGATTAAATTTAAATCAGGACAAGGCGACGAAGCCGCAGACAGTACAGATAGTACGGCAAGGCGAGGCAACGCCGTACTGGTTTAAAGTTAATCCACTATAAAAATGAAAAAGGTCGTCTGAAAACCAAAATTCAGGTTTTCAGACGACCTTTTATATCGACGAACCGCAAGCCTTACCTGCGGTTTGACCATCAAGCCAGCGGGGCGAGTAGTTTGTCGAAGGCTTCTTCAAACTGTTTCAAACCGTCTTCCTGCAAGCGGTTGGCGAGGGTTTCTACGTCTATGCCGAGCGCGGCGGTTTCGGCAAGCTGCGCTTGTGCTTCTTCTACGCCTTCGGTCAGCGTGGCTTTGGCTGTGCCGTGGTCGATGAAGGCTTTGAGGGTGGCGTCGGGGACGGTGTTGACGGTGTGTGCGCCGATCAGGCTGTCAACGTAGAGCGTGTCGGGATAGGCGGGGTTTTTGACGCCTGTGGATGCCCATAAGAGTTGCACGCGGTTTGCGCCTTTGGCTTCCAGCGCGGCAAATTCAGGGGCTGCCGAAGTATTGCGCCCAGTCTTGGTAGGCGGCTTTTGGCAAGGGCGATGGCGATTTTGCCTTTGAGGTGGTCGGGCAGCGTGGCGTCCAGCGCGCCGTCCACGCGGGAGATGAAGAAGCTGGCGACGGCTTGGATATGGGCAACGCTTTGTCCGGCTGCCAAGCGTTTGGCGATGCCGCGCGCGTAGGCTGCGTAGGCTTTGAGGGTTTGGGCGCGTGAGAACAGCAGGGTCAGGTTCACGCTGATGCCGTCGGCGATGAGGATTTCGAGTGCTTCGATGCCTGCGTCGGTGGCGGGGACTTTAATCATGGCGTTTTTTTACGCGCGATGGCGGCATGGAGGCGGCGGGCTTCTTCTACCGTGCCTTGTGCGTCTTTGGCAAGCTCGGGGGAAACTTCTAGACTGACGAAACCGGTTTTGCCGCCGGTGGATTCGTGTTCGGCAAGGCAAACGTCGCAGGCTGCCTGTACGTCGGCAATCGCCATGGTTTCGTAGCGTTGTTTGGGGCTGAGGTCTTGTTGTTTGAGGGCGGCGACCTCGTCGGCGTAAAGCGCGTCGCCGGCGAAGGCTTTTTTGGAAGATGGCGGGATTGGAAGTGACGCCGCACACGCCTTGTTTCAGCATTTTTCGCCAATTCGCCGCTTTGTACGAGCGAGCGGGAAAGGTTGTCCAGCCAGATTTGTTGTCCTAATGCTTTAACGTCCGATAAAATAGTCATCTCTGATTCCTTTAAATATAGGTTATTTGCGAAGCAGGCGGTAATGCTACCCCTATTCGGCAAATTTGGATAGTTTATTAGGGCATTTAATGATGTCCAAAACGATATAAAACGAACACAAAAAAAGGCATGAAATTATGGCAGGAAACGGTCAATATCTCGATTGGGCGCGCGAAGTGTTGCACACCGAAGCGGAAGGCTTGCGTGAAATTGCGGCGGAATTGGACGAAAACTTCGTCCTTGCGGCAGACGCGCTGCTGCACTGCAAAAGGCAGGGTCGTCATCACAGGCATGGGCAAGTCGGGACATATCGGGCGCAAAATAGCGGCGACCATGGCTTCAACCGGCACACCTGCGTTTTTTTCGTCCACCCTGCGGAAGCGGCACACGGCGACTTGGGCATGATTGTGGACAACGACGTCGTCGTCGCGATTTCCAATTCCGGCGAAAGCGACGAAATCGCCGCCATCATCCCCGCGCTCAAACGCAAAAACATTACCCTCATCTGCATTACCGCCCGCCCCTGATTCGACCATGGCGAGCCATGCCGACATCCACATCACAGCGTCAGTTTCCAAAGAAGCCTGCCCGCTGGGACTTGCCCCGACCACCAGCACCACCGCCGTCATGGCTTTGGGTGACGCATTGGCAGTTGTCCTTTTGCGCGCACGCGCGTTCACGCCCGACGATTTCGCCTTGAGCCACCCCGCCGGCAGCCTCGGCAAACGCCTGCTTCTACGCGTTGCGGACATCATGCACCAAGACGACGCCCTGCCTGCCGTCCGACTCGGTACGCCATTAAAAGAAGCCATCGTCAGCATGAGCGAAAAAGGCTTGGGCATGCTGGCGGTAACAGACAATGAAGGTCGTCTGAAAGGCGTGTTCACCGACGGCGATTTGCGCCGCCTGTTCCAACAGCGCGACCGTTTTGACGGGCTGACCGTCGATGAAATCATGCACCCCTCACCAAAAACCATCCCCGCCGAACGCCTCGCCACCGAAGCCCTCAAAGTCATGCAGGCAAACCATGTGAACGGGCTTTTGGTAACTGACGCCGACGGTGTGCTGACCGGCGCGCTGAATATGCACGATTTACTGATGGCGCGGATTGTGTGGTCGAGCAGGTCGTCTGAAACCCGATTCAACGTTTTCAGACGACCTTTACAGTATAATCCAAGCCTTTTCCCCCGATTGCGAACCCACCATGACCCCGATCCAACTCGACCATACCGCCAAAGTGCTGGCTGACATGCTGACCTTCAAACAGCCTGCCGATGCCGTTTTGTCCGGCTACTTCCGAGAACACAAAAAAACTCGGCAGGCAAGACCGCCACGAAATTGCCGAAACCGCCTTCGCCGCCCTGCGCCATTATCAAAAAATCAGTGCCGTCCTGCGCCGTCCGCATGCCCAGCCGCGCAAAGCCGCGCTTGCCGCACTCGTCCTCGGCAGAAGCACAAACATCAGCCAAATCAAAGACCTGCTTGACGAAGAAGAAACCGAGTTTCTCAGCGGCCTCAAAGCGCGCAAAAACCGAATTTTTCAGACGACCTCCACACCGCCGCCGAATTGCCGCAATGGCTGGTGGAGCAACTGCAAAAACATTTTAGCGACGGAGAAATCCTCGCCTTCGGCCGCAGCATCAACCAAGCCGCGCCGCTCGACATCCGCGTCAACACGCTCAAAGGCAGACGCGACAAAGTGCTGCCCCTGCTTCAAGCCGAAAGCCCCGATGCAGAAGCCACGCCCTATTCCCCTTGGGGCATCCGTCTGAAAAACAAAATCGCCCTCAACAAACACGAATTGTTTTTAGACGGCACGCTGGAAGTCCAAGACGAAGGCAGCCAGCTCCTCGCCCTGCTCGTCGGTGCCAAACGCGGCGAAATCATCGTCGATTTCTGCGCCGGCGCAGGCGGCAAAACCCTCGCCGTCGGCGCGCAAATGGCAAACAAAGGCAGAATCTACGCCTTCGACATCGCCGAAAAACGCCTTGCCAACCTCAAGCCCCGCATGACCCGCGCCGGACTGACCAACATCCACCCCGAACGCATCAGCAGCGAACACGACAGCCGCATCGCCCGCCTCACCGGCAAAGCCGACCGCGTTTTGGTCGATGCCCCCTGCTCCGGCTTAGGCACGCTGCGCCGCAACCCCGACCTCAAATACCGCCAATCGCCCGAAACCGTCGCCAAACTTTTTGGAACAGCAACACAGCATCCTCGATGCCGCCGCCAAACTGGTCAAACCGCAAGGCAGGCTGGTTTACGCCACTTGCAGCGTGTTGCCCGAAGAAAACGAAATGCAGGTCGAACGCTTTTTGGAAGAACACCCGGAATACGAACTCCTCGACTGCGCCGAGCTGCTCGCCGGTTTGAAAATCGATTTGAACACCGGCAAGTACCTGCGCCTCGATTCGGCAAAAACACCAAACCGACGGATTCTTCGCCGCCGTTTTTGCAACGCAAGGAATAAATGTTCAAACAAGGCGTAAACACACGAAAGTCGTCTGAAAAAAACCGGATTCGGGTTTTTCAGACGACCTTCTCAATTCAGCCAAGCCGTAGCTTGAACTTTGCCTGCAAAAATCAGCCAAGCAAATTTGGAATCGGACAATCAAGTTTTTTTAGCGGGAAAACCTACGCTACATTTTGTGGCTATCGCAAACATACTTAACTTTGAATGCAGTATGTCGTCCAATTCCGTCATTCCCCCGCAGACGGGAATCCATTGTAAAACGTAAGAAACCTTGATTTGAAGAACAGTTTCTGAATTTCAAAAATGGACTCCCGCCTGCGCGGGAATGACGGCTGATGACAATGACGGATGTTGTATAGTGGATTAAATTTAAATCAGGACAAGGCGACGAAGCCGCAGACGGTACAGATAGTACGGCAAGGCGAGGCAACGCTGTACCGGTTTAAAGTTAATCCACTATATTATAGTGGATTAAATTTAAATCAGGACAAGGCAACGAAGCCGCAGACAGTACAAATAGTACGGAAAAACGAGGTAACGCCGTAGTGGTTTAAAGTTAATCCACTATAAAAAAATCAATACCTCAGGTCGGCATTCATGCCCGACTTGCAAAATGGCAAAGCAACTCCCAAGACACGAAAGGTCGTCTGAAAACTTTTCAGACGACCTTTGACCCCTTCAGTTAATCAACCTGCCTTCATTTTTGAGCTTCCTCCGAAGGCTCTTCCTCATCGCCCGTCGGCGGCGTTTCCACCAAATCGGGCAACACCAATTCGCCTAATTCCGTCAGTGGCGGCAGCTCTTCCAAGCTGTCCAACTGCAAATCGCTCAAAAATGTTTCCGTCGTCGCCCACAATGCAGGCCGCCCGATCGAATCACGATGCCCGATCACTTCAATCCAGCCCCTGTCCTGCAAGGTCTGCATCACGTTCTGCGACACCGCCACGCCGCGTATGCCCTCGATGTCGCCTCGCGTAACCGGCTGCTGGTAGGCAATAATCGCTAGCGTTTCCATCACAGCGCGGGAATAACGCGGTGCACGCTGTTCCTGAAGGCTGCCCAGCCGCTCGAAAGCCGCCTGCGCAATCTGAAACCGCCAGCCCTCGTGCGTATGCATCAGTTGCAACGCCCTACCCTGCCAACGCGTTTTCAACTGCGCCAATACATCAATTAATTTGTCCTGCGACAGCGGCGGCACACAATTCGCGCATGGATTTTTTTCGTTTAGGGGTTCGGTTTGGGTCAAAAAGCGCGGCTTCGATGAGCGCGTCGGGAGGGAGTTTTTTTCGTTCATGATTTAAGATTGTTGTTCGATATAACAAGTTTTCAGACGACCGCCAAGTGCTTAAAGGTCCTTGGATTCGGATTTCAAGTGCAACACCAGGGTACCAGTGGTTGGAACAGATTCAAGAATAAAACACTTGGCGTTTCGTAGCCAAGTGTTTTTTCTCGGCCGGTGGTTCAACTCATCTTGAACCCTGCGTATCTCCCGATCGCTGATGTTTCGGAAATCGGTCTGTTTGGGGAAATATTGCCGGATGAGTCCGTTGGTGTTCTCATTCAGCCCTTTTTTCCCACGAATGGTAAGGGCGGCAAAAAAATAGGTTTTCGCCTTCAATGCTTTGGCTATTTTTGGTGTGTTGGTAGAACTCTTTGCCGTTATCCATGGTGATGGTGTGGACTCTGGCTTTATATGCCTTTAATACCCTAATGGCCGCCCGGGCAGTGTCTTCGGCTTTTAAGTTCTTCAATTTGCAGATGATGGTGTAGCGGGTAGTGCGTTCGACCAAGGTCAATAACGCGCTTTTCTGATTTTTGCCGACGATGGTGTCGGCCTCCCAATCGCCGATGCGGGTTTTCCGGTCGACGATAGCAGGTCGGTTTTCTATGCCGACGCGGTCGGGCACTTTGCCTCTGGTCCATGTGCTGCCGTAGCGTTTGCTGCATATTCTGAGATGTTGCCACAAAGTGCCGCCGTTGCTTTTTGTCTTGGCGAAGGTAGCGGTAAACGGTGCTGTGATGGAATGTGATCCCGTGGTGTTTATGCAGGTAGGCACATACTTGTTCGGGACTGAGTTTGCGGCGGATAAGGGTGTCGATGTGTTGAACCAGCTGCGAATCGAGCTTATAGGGTTTTCGCCGGTGCTGTTTGGTCTGCCGGCTTTGCTTCTGTGCTTTATCGGCGCTGTATTGCTGTCCTTGGATGCAGTGCCGCTTGATTTCTCGGCTGATGGTGCTTTTGTGGCGGTTAAGTTGTTTGGCGATTTCGGCGATGGTGCAGTGGCGGGACAGGTATTGGATATGGTATCGTTCGTCTTGGGTCAGTTGTGTGTAGCTCATGGCAATCTTTCTTGCAGGAAAGGCCGTATGCTACCGCATACTGGCCTTTTTCTGTTATGGAAAGTTGCACTTCAAATGCGAATCCGCCGTCGTCTGAAAAACGGAAACAGCAGGATAGGTTTGACAGGGCAAATTTAAATGAAGTACCTGTTTCGGCCTCCCATCTTCGCGGGGATGGCGATGTGTGTTTTCCTATTTTAACCTACGGCACATTCGGACAGAAACCGTCTTTATCCGCCATGACAGGCTTCGTAAAGCGGCAGCAAATCTTCCACCGTTTCGGCTATCCATTTCGCTACATCCTGCTTGCCCAAATCGTCGCGTTCAATGTGTTTGCCGATGCAGAAAAAGTCTTCGTCGTTTTGCAACCTTCGGTCGGATTCGCTTTGTTGTGCGACGGTGCGGTAGTCGTCATATTCGCTTTCCGCGCCGTGCCACATATCGAATGCGGCGTATTTTTTTCGGTATCGAAATTGTCCAGCCAGCGGTTGTATTCCGGCAGCGCAATCGGTGATACGTCGGCTTTGTAGCAGTGCCAGTCTAGGCTGACGCTCAGGCGGCGGCGGTTCAATAAAATCGATAAAATCGCGGCGGAGTTTTTGTATTGGGCGTATTTGAAGTAGGCGAAGAAATGGGCGCGCACCTGCCAGCCGTTACACCAGCGTTCGATATGCGGCGGGGCGAAAGGTTCGCCCAAATCTGCGGCGACCTGCTGTATCAACTGCTGCCATATCTGCCAGTTTTTCCTTGTAGTCGGCTTTGATTTGCGGAATGCTCTCGGGCTGGTATTTTTTGAGCTGGGCAAACTGGAAAAACGGGATATTGAACAAATCGCAGCTTTTGGGCGTCAGCATGGTTTGCTTCCTTTTCAGACGACGTGGTTGTGTTACGGGGGATATTGAGGTCGTCTGAAACTCTGTTTTTCAAGTTTTTCAGACGACCTTTGTTTGAAGAAACGGCAATCTGTAAACGGCCTTATCTGCGTCGGCGCGCCGCCATGATTTCGCCGATTTCGGTCAGCTTCTCTTTGGGGATAAACGTTTTGCCCATGTCGAACAAAGGCTCTTCAATCGCCAAATGCACATCGTAACCCGCCACAAAGCGTTTGAACGCTTCCGCATCGGGGATATAGGCGTTGTCTGCTTCGAGTTTGGCAAATTCGGCAGCCACGGCATCCCAGTTGCCATGCAGGCTCACATGCTGGCGCAAAAAGCTCGTCCACGCTTTCTTGGGCTTGCGGCGCGTATTGCAGCAGGAGCGGGAAGAAGTTTTTCTTCTTCGTCTTCATGGTGCAGCGGTGCGGCAACGTTGAAATACTGGGCGATTTGGCGGATGGTTTGCAAAACAATCTGATTGCAGCCGTTTTTCGGCGATATAGTCCGACAACATGGCGACCTGGCCGCAGAAACGGCGCACTTTGCCGTGGCAGGGCATACAGCATTTCAATCGGTTCGGCAAAGGTAACGCTTTTTGGTTTCAAACGGATTCATGGTTGTGTTCTCAATGGGGTACTTTTCAGACGACCATTTTATAACAAAACAGCCTGCATAAAGCAGGCTGTCTGTATTTTGAAGCTTGGACGGATTAGTCAACCAAAGTCACTTTGCCGTTCATCAAAGCACCGTGACCTGGGAAGGTACAAGCGAATTTGTATTCGCCGCCTGCCAGTTTGGCAGGATCCAGAGTCAGGGAAGCTTCTTCGCCACCGCCGACCAGTTTGGTGTGGGCAACAACGCGTGCATCGTCAGCTTTCACATAGTCGGTTGCAGCAGCGCCGGCACCGTCTTTGAAAATACCGTCCATGTCTTCGGCTTTACCGATGACGATGTTGTGACCCATGCTTTCTTTAGGTTGGGTACCGGTGTGTTTCAGGGTAACGGTGAATTCTTTACAAGCTTTGCTGACTTGGATTTCTTTAGTGTTGAACTGCATAGCGTCGTTGGCTTCGACAGTAGTCGCGCAGTTGCCGGCGGCAGGTGCTGCGGCAGAATCGGCAGGCGCTGCTTCGGAAGCAGGAGCAGCATCGGCAGGTGCAGCAGTTTCCGCAGGAGCGGCTTCAGAAGCGGCAGGCGCTGCATTCTCAGCAGGTTTTGCAGGTTCTTGCGAGCAGGCAGCCAAACCGATAACGGCGGCAGAAATCAGGGCTAAATATGCTTTCATTTGTATCTCCTAATGATGAGAGTCTGTTAAATTTTACAAAACAAAACTTGCGAATATATTAATAAACCCATATTCGAGTTTACTATCTACAAGCGGAACCAAAGAAATAATGAAGCCGTATTCTGCTACAACAACCCAAACAAGTCCAAGATTCCATAGCAAATTTACATCAGTTTACCTAAAAAAGAATGACTACTATTCAGGTATTATTTCTTTAGTATTAGACCCTCTCATTCGAACGAATGAAATTTAACCTATATTAACAATTTAAATAATAATTCCCAACTCAACGGCTGTGTTTGCGCACCAACTCCGCCAGCGCGGCAGCCAATTCAGGATGCTTGTCTTCCAATTTTGCCGCCGCCGCATCAAAAACTCTCCAATGCCGCCCCGCTCAAATGCAGGCTGTTGACTTTGGGTTGTGCCGGCGGCTTCGGCACGACTTTGACCGCCACATCCCGAATCCCCGCGTTCAATTCCTGAAGCTGCGGCACAAGCGCGGGCAATATCATTTTCAGGCGCGAAGCCGCCATACCGTTTGCCGCCAGCAACACCAACCTGCCCTCTTCGATGCAGGCAGTTTGAAAGTGCGGGTGCAGGTTTGCCGGCAGGATGCGTTTGACTGCCGCATCCAGCCTGCGCCATTGTTGCGACTGCTGCAACAAACCGGCCAACCGCGCATCCCGCTTGCCCAATTGTTCCAAATTCATATGTTTCAGACGACCTTTTCAAAGTGTACGGTTGTATTATCAAGATTGAAATCTGGTAAAACTGCCTTTATTTCAAACGGCATGACTGCCTTGCCGCTAGGCTTGTGTTAAAATCCCCGTTTCGCCATTATTTTATATCAGGCGCAGGAACTATTTCATGCTGACAAACATTGCTAAGAAAATCTTCGGCAGCCGCAATGACCGGCTGCTCAAACAATACCGTAAATCCGTTGCCAAAAATCAACGCACTCGAAGAACAAATGAAAGCCTTGAGCGATGCGGATTTACAGGCTAAAACAGCCGAATTCAAACAACGTCTTGCCAACGGTCAGACTTTGGACGACATTTTGGTCGAAGCCTTCGCTGTCTGCCGCGAAGCGTCCCGCCGCGTACTCGGTATGCGCCACTTCGACGTACAGCTTATCGGCGGTATGGTGCTGCACGACGGCAAAATCGCCGAAATGCGTACCGGTGAAGGTAAAACCTTGGTCGCTACGCTTGCCGTCTATCTCAACGCCCTGTCCGGCAAAGGCGTACACGTCGTTACCGTCAACGACTATCTTGCCTCGCGCGACGCGGGCATCATGGCACCGCTCTACAACTTCCTCGGCTTAACCGTCGGCGTCATCATCGCCGATATGCAGCCGTTTGACCGTCAAAATGCCTATGGCGCCGACATTACCTACGGTACCAACAACGAATTCGGCTTCGACTACCTGCGCGACAACATGGTAACCGACCAATACGACAAAGTTCAGCGCGAATTGAATTTTGCCGTAGTGGACGAAGTGGACTCCATTCTGATCGACGAGGCGCGCACCCCGCTGATTATCTCCGGGCAGGCGGATGACAATATCCAGCTGTACCAAATCATGAACAGCCTTCCCGCGCACCTCATCCGCCAAGAAACCGAAGAAGGCGAAGGCGATTACTGGGTTGATGAAAAAGCACACCAAGTCATCTTGAGCGAAGCGGGTCACGAACACGCCGAGCAAATCCTGATTCAAATGGGTTTGCTGCAAGAAAACGACTCCCTCTACTCCGCCGCCAACATCGCCCTGATGCACCACCTCATGGCAGCATTGCGCGCGCATACGCTGTTCCACAAAGACCAACACTACGTCATCCAAGACGGCGAAATCGTCATCGTGGACGAATTTACAGGCCGTCTGATGTCCGGCCGCCGCTGGTCCGAAGGCCTGCACCAAGCCGTCGAAGCCAAAGAAGGCGTGGAAATCAAACGCGAAAACCAAACCCTCGCCTCCATTACCTTCCAAAACTATTTCCGCCTGTACACCAAGCTCTCCGGCATGACCGGTACCGCCGATACCGAGGCTTTCGAGTTCCAAAGTATCTACAACCTCGAAACCGTCATCATCCCGACCAACCGCCCCGTACAGCGTAAAGACTTCAACGACCAGATTTTTCCGTTCTGCCGAAGAAAAAAATTCGAAGCCGTCGTCAAAGACATCGAAGAATGCCACAAACGCGGACAACCCGTCCTCGTCGGTACCACCAGCATCGAAAACTCCGAGCTGGTTTCCCGTCTTCTACAAAAAGCCGGACTGCCGCACAACGTCCTCAACGCTAAAGAACACGAACGCGAAGCCCTAATTGTCGCCCAAGCCGGTAAAGTCGGTGCCATTACCGTCGCCACCAACATGGCGGGCCGCGGTACCGACATCGTCCTCGGTGGCAACCTCAAGCACCAAATCGAAGCCATCCAGTCCAACGAAAACCTGAGCGACGAAGAAAAAGCCGCACAAATCGCCGCCCTTGAAAACGGCTGGCAGGCAGAACACGACCAAGTGGTCGCGGCAGGCGGCCTGCACATCATCGGTACCGAACGCCATGAAAGCCGCCGTATCGACAACCAATTGCGCGGACGCGCAGGCCGTCAGGGCGACCCCGGCTCCAGCCGCTTCTACCTCTCATTTGAAGACCCGCTGCTGCGCCTCTTCGCGCTCGACCGTGCCGCCGCCATCCTCAACCGCCTTGCGCCGGAACGCGGTATCGCCATCGAACACGGCATGCTGACCCGCCAAATCGAAGGCGCGCAACGCAAAGTCGAAGGCCGCAATTTCGACATGCGCAAACAAGTATTGGAATACGACGACGTTGCCAACGACCAACGTAAAGTCATCTACCACCAACGCAACGAAATCCTCAACAGCAAAGACGTCAGCGACCTGACTAAAGGTATCCGCGAAGAAGTCATCAGCGATTTGGTCGATTTGTACATACCGCCCGACAGCATGGAAGAGCAATGGGACATCCCCGCACTCGAAAGCCAGCTTGCCGCCGAATTCCGCCTGCACGAAGACATCCAAGCATGGCTCAAAGCAGACACCACATTGGACAATCAGGACATCAAAGAGCGTCTGATTAAACGCATGGAAGAAGAATACGCAGCCAAAAGTCGAGCTGGTCGGCAAAAAAACCGATGGCGGATTTCGAACGCAACGTCATGCTGCAAGTCATCGACCTGCAATGGCGCGAACATCTTGCCGCCATGGACTACCTGCGTCAAGGCATCCACCTGCGCAGCTATGCCCAGAAAAAAATCCGAAACAGGAATACAAACGCGAAGCCTTCGCCATGTTTGAAAACCTGTGGCGCGGTATCAAGCATCAAACCGCTTCCCTCTTAGCCTCCGTCCAAATCGAGCGCAACACCGACGTAGAAGAAATTGCCGAACCCGCACCCGTCGGCATCCAAACCATCCACTCCGAAGCGCCCGACATGGAAGAACTGCTCGGCCAATCCCAAACTGATTTGGTTACCGAAGCTTTCGACCCCGATGGAACGGATTTCAGCCCCGAAGCGCTGACCGCCCAAGGCCGTATCGTCCACCGCAACGACCCCTGTCCTTGCGGCAGCGGCCTGAAATACAAACAATGCCACGGCAAACTAAGCTGATGACAGCTTAAACAAAAAGGTCGTCTGAAACTTTGAACTGGCCCCCAAATCTTGGACACTCATAAAAAGCCTATTCAGGCGCTCTGTGCAAGCTGGGTTCTGTATGAGACAGGACTCAGCTTTTTCAATTTCAAACTGCAACGCTCCCGGTTGTAGTAATCCATATAGTCATCTATCTGCTTCATCAATTCATCTACCGTCAATTCACCTGCGTTATATAGTGGATTAAAATTGCAATGATACGGCGTTGCCAACGCCCTTATGTACTACCTGTACACGGCGGGCGTTGCCGCCTTGTCTCATTTTTATTTTAATCCACTATAGAAACACTCCGTCTTCAACACCGCAAAGAAGCTTTCCATCGGCGCATTGTCCCAACAGTTCGCCTTTCGCGACATGCTTTGAACCATGGAATGCTCCGCAAGCAATTCCCTATACCCCGCCGTACGGTACAGCACACCTTGGTCCGAATGCAGCATCGTTCCTTTAGCAGTCAGACGGGGTGCGGCTTTTTCGAGCATTTCCTTCACCATTTCGCTGTCGGCTCTGCGGCTCATGGCGTAGGCGACGATCTCGCGGTTGAACAAGTCCAAGATTGGCGAGAGGTACAGTTTGCCGTCCTTCCCTTTGAGTTCGGTAACGTCGGTCAGCCATTTTTTTCGTTGGGCTTTCGGGCTTTGAACCGGCGTTTGAGGAGGTGTTCCGATATCTCGCCCATGGCGGGATGGCGGTAGGCTTTTTTCGCCCGTATTTTGGCTTTCAGCCCCATCTGTTTCATCAACCGCGCCACTTTTTTGCGGTTCCAACCCAATGCTGCGGCAATGCGCCTTTGTCCTTATCGCCCTTTATGCCGCCGGTAGGTTTCGACGAGGAGGGCTTTGTCGGCTTCGTCGGGGTCAGGGTCGGTCTTGGTGGTGGTAGTAAAAGCTGCTTTTGGGCAGGTTTGCGATGTGCAGCAGGTATTTGAGCGGGTGTTGCGCCCTCAGTGTTTGGACGGTTTGGCTTTGTCCTTTTCGGTCTGCTTTTGGCTGAGGGCTTTTAACTCCTTTAGGTAGGCGACCTCTGCGCGCATATAGCACAACTCTTCGATAAGCTCTGCCTGTGTTTTTTTCTTGGTCGGGTTTGTCGGCGATGAAGGGGTTTTTTTCGATGTTGGGGCATGGTTTTTGGATTGGGGATGTTCGAGTGCGCCGATGCCGCCTTGCCGATAGGCGGTTATCCAACGTCGCAGGTGCGTTCGTGAGATGCCGTAGTGGTCTGCGGTACGCTGTTGGCTGCGTATATGCAGGTAGTGGAGTACGGCTTGGTATTTGAAGTGTAATGTATATTTGCTCATAAAAAAACTGCACCTTGTGAGTTGGAGGGGATGTCCAACTTTTTGGGGTGCAGTTCAAATTTTTCAGACGGCCTTTATCCACTTAGGATTTCACAACACGACCATTAGGGTAAATACTGCGGTAAGCAATATAAGGAGCCAGCAGTAAAACTACGCTGACAGGTAGGAATAGTAAAAGTATGATAAAGATAATCCACTGGCCTAACATGATGCCTAATACGCCTGACATAAAAGAATAGAGAACCACACCTACAACATAGACTAACATTGCAGGAATATTGCACATAAGCGCTTTGACATTAGCTTTAATAGCCTCCCATGGCTTCAGACCATCTAAAACAATCAAAGCAGGGGTTAATAAAAAGATAGACAAAAGGACAGTAACAATCAATACAACACCAATCATCATTGCCCAATAACCTGCAAAATATAGCGGAATAATAAGTAAGCTAACAGCTATACTGAATAGCACCTGAAGTAACAATAAAATGAAAAAACTCATTTTTTTATCTAAAAAAACAACAAAAAAATCTTTTACATCAAATGCTTTTCCATTATTAGTATTATTAGCAACATACATGGCTCCGCCTAATAAGCATGAGCCTACGTAGCCGAATGCAATGCTTTTTAAACTAGAAAGCGCATTAATTCCTAGCAAGTCAATAATAGAAACCACAAAGCCTACGATCATATAAGCCAATAATACGCCTACCCATTTCCATGGATTCAGTTTAAAAAGACCAATTGCACCAATTATCCAATTGATACCAGCAGAAGCAGGAAGGCGTTTGGGTTCGTGATATCGAACCTCCTGTGAAGTGGGTATTTGGTTTTCCATAAAATTCCTATTATAAAATCAAAAATTTAAACACAATAAAGGCAGCCAGTGCGTACTGACTGCCTTTGGACAATTATTTTGCTTGCCAAGAATCTTTCAACGTCACCGTGCGGTTA
Source organism: uncultured Neisseria sp. (assembly GCA_916438535.1). GTDB lineage: Bacteria > Pseudomonadota > Gammaproteobacteria > Burkholderiales > Neisseriaceae > Neisseria. The sequence continues at coordinate 528,114 of CAKAEP010000002.1, forward strand.
AACACTGGCGTGTCTTTGCTGTGGTCTTTGCGGTCGGTCACGAAATAGCCGATACGCTCGAACTGCCAACGGCTTTCCGCCGGCAAATCTTTTGCGACAGGTTCGGCGTAAGCAGTGATTTCCTTAATGGATTCGGGATTGAGAAAATCGGTAAACGGCAGGTAGTTACCGTCTTCGCCGCGCACGGCATCGGGACGCTCGACGGTAAAGAGGCGGTCGTACAGGCGGACTTTGATTTCTGCTGCGTGTTCGGCAGACACCCAGTGAATCACGCCTTTGACTTTGCGGCCTTCTGGATTTTTGCCCAAGGTATCGTGGTCGATGCTGCATTTGAGTTCAACCACATTGCCTGCCTCGTCTTTTACTACTTCATCGCACTTGATGACATAGCCGTGGCGCAAACGCACTTCGCCGCCGGGAATCAGGCGTTTGAAGCCTTTGGGCGGATTTTCGGCAAAGTCGTCGGCTTCGATGTAGATGGTTTGTGAAATAGGTACTTCGCGATCGCCCATTTCTTCATGGTTCGGATGGAACGCGGCACGGCGGCTTTGGGTTTTACCGGCTTCAAAGTTGGTCAGGGTCACTTTGAGCGGGTTCAAAACCGCCATTAGGCGCGGAGCGGAGTTTTCCAACTCTTCACGAATCGCGCCTTCCAACACGCTCATGTCGACGATGTTTTCAGATTTGGAAATACCGGCGCGTTTGGCAAACAGGCGCAGGCCTTCGGGCGTATAACCGCGACGGCGCATACCGGAAATCGTCGGCATACGCGGATCATCCCAACCGGCAACGTGGCCGTCTGAAACCAGTTGGTTCAGCTTGCGTTTGGACGTGATGGAATACAAAAGCTCCAAACGGGAAAACTCGTATTGGCGCGGACGGGTGGCGTGCGGCGCAGGAATGTTGTCCAACACCCAGTCGTACAGCGGGCGATGGGCTTCAAATTCGAGTGTACACAAGGAATGCGTGATGCCTTCGATGGCATCGGAAATGCAATGCGTGTAGTCGTACATTGGGTAGATACACCATTTGTCGCCGGTGTTGTGGTGATGGGCGCGGCGGATGCGGTAGATGACGGGATCGCGCATATTGATGTTGCCTGAAGTCATGTCGATTTTCAGGCGCAGGGTTTTGCTGCCGTCGGGGAATTCGCCGTTTTTCATGCGCGTGAACAGGTCGAGGTTTTCTTCGATACTGCGGTCGCGGTAAGGGCTGTTTTTGCCCGCTTCGGTCAGCGTGCCGCGGTATTCACGCATTTCTTCGGGAGTCAAATCATCGACATACGCTTTGCCGTCTTTGATCAAACCGACGGCATAGTCATAAAGCTGGTCGAAATAGTTGGAAGCAAAACGCGGCTCGCCAGCCCAATGAAAGCCCAACCACTCAACGTCTTCTTTGATGGCGTTGACGTATTCGTCGTTTTCTTTTTCAGGGTTAGTATCGTCAAAACGCAGGTTGCACAAGCCGTCATAAATATAAGCCAAACCGAAATTCAAGCAGATGGATTTGGCGTGGCCGATGTGCAGGTAGCCGTTCGGCTCGGGCGGAAAACGGGTTTGGATGGCTGTATGTTTACCGCTTTTGAGGTCTTCTTCGATGATGGTGCGGATAAAATGGTTGTCCGCGAATTGGTCTTTATTGAGCATAATGGTTCTTTATTGGGAAGGATTGGGTTTCAGACGACATATTTATAAAAAGTCGTCTGAAAAGGGCTTTATTGTACCCGACTTGACTCTATCGTTATAGTGGCGCACTCAAAGCGGCACAGGTTCGGCAACCAGCCATTCTACGCCCGCATCGCCCAAAAACCTTCTGCATGGCGGCTTCCGGTACGCGGTCGGTAAATACTTTGTCAAACGAGCCGATGTCGCCCAGCCTGACCAAGGCATTGCTGTTGAATTTGCTGTGGTCCACGCCCAAATACCTGATCCGCGCATTGGTCATCATCGCCTGCATGACGCTGACTTCTTTATAGTCGTAGTCAAAAAGCGATCCGTCGCTTTCCACGCCGTGCGTACTCATAACGGCATAATCGACTTTAAACTGATTGATAAAATCGACCGTCGCCACACCCGTAATCCCGCCATCCAAGGGGCGAACGACGCCGGAAGTGATGATGACGGTGTAGTCGGTGCGCGCGGACGTAATGGAGGCGACGTAAATATTGTTGGTGATAATCCGCAGGTTTTTTTGCGCTGCTTGACCAACTCGGCGGCAACGGCTTCCATCGTCGTGCCTATACTGATAAACAGCGACGAATTGTCGGGAATGTGGGCGGCAATCAGGCGGGCGATGGCGTTTTTTTCATTTTTGGCAGTGTTTTTCGCTTGCCTTGCGCCACGCCGCCGGAAATATCGCCGACCGACGCTCCGCCGTGGTAACGCTTCAACTGCCGCGTTTCACTCAATTCCTGTATGTCGCGGCGTATGGTCTGCGGGGTAACGTCCAAGGCTTCCGCAAGCTGCTCGACCGTCATGAAATGCTGCTCGCGCACCAGGGCGAGGATGTGTTCGTGTCTTTGTATTTTCGGTTTCATCTGGATTCGTTTCAATTCGTTCCGGTTCGTTTGAATTCGGATTGTACGCCTTTTGCCCGAAGCTGGAAAAGGCAGCTGCCGATTCGGCTTTGCCCAAAACCAAAGGTCGTCTGAAACCTGAATCGTGGTTTTCAGACGACCTTTTTACATTGCGAACCGTTTACCAAGTTGTTACGAATTGTTCCAAATCGGTATTTTTTTCGCACCGCCCCCTCTTCCACAGAAGAGCCGATCATCATCAGCCCGATGATTTTTGTCTTTGTCCAAACAGCCGAATGCTTCGCGCAAGAGCGGGCTGTTGACCCACATTCCCGTAATCCACACGTTGTCGAAGCCCTGCGCGGAAGCGGCAAGCTGCAACCCGTAGGCGGCACAGCCCGCGCTCAACATCTGTTCCCATTCGGGTTTGGGCTTCGCCACTTCGCGATTAGGCGCAAAAGTTACGCCGATGACCATCGGAGCCATACTGCCCACCCGCTCGGCCTTTCTCATGGCATCGTCGCCAAAATTCAATTCGGTAACGGTCCGGCACAAAATTTCGCGGAAACGTTGCAATCCTTCCGCGCTTTGAATGACGGTGAAGCGGAACGGACGCATATTGCCATGATCGGGAACCTGCGTAGCGGCTTGAAGCATCGCTTCCAGTTGTTCTGCGTTCGGCGCGGGAGCAGTCAGTTTTTTAGATGAACGACGTGTGGTGAGAAGGTGTAAAGCGTCCATTTTTTTCTTTCGAATCAGTTAAAACAGCGGATTTTATAGCACAAAGCGAATTGAAACACCATGTTTGGAAACGCGGTTAAGAAGCATAACAATACAATAGGCACTAAAATCATTACATAAATTTACTCTATATAAATAGAAGCCGTTAATCTGCCGCCTCCAATATAGAGGTCGTCTGAAAACAAGCGCGGCAAATTTTTCAGACGACCTTTATATATAGAAATAAAACCCTTAGCCGTAACGCCGTTGGAAATCGCTCATAAAGTCCGCCAACGCCTGTACGCCTTCGAGCGGCATGGCGTTGTAGATGCTGGCGCGCATGCCGCCGACGGTTTTGTAGCCTTTGAGCAGGCACAGACCTTGCAGTTCGGCTTCGAGGACGAAGCGGCGGTCGAGTTCGGCTGAGGCGGTTTGGAAAACGACGTTCATTTTCGAGCGGGCATCGGGGCGGATTCGGTTGATGTAGAAGCCGCCGCTGCCGTCGATGGCGTCGTAAAGCGTTTGGGCTTTGATGTTGTTGATGGCTTCGATTTTCTTCACGCCGCCTTGCGTCAGCAGCCAGCGGAACACTAAACCGGACATATAAATGGCGTAGGTGGACGGGGTGTTGTACATACCGTCGCGGTTGAGGTGGGAACGGTAGTTGAAGACATCGGGGATGCTGTCGGGGCAGCGGTCGAGCAGGTCTTCGCGGATGATGACGACGGTTGCGCCGGCGGGGCCGATGTTTTTTTGTGCGCCCGCGTAGATCAGCCCGTAGTCGGAAACGTCAAATTCGCGCGAGAGGATTTCGCTGGACATATCGCAAACGAGCGGCGGCAGGTCGTCTGAAAGTTTGGGAACGGTTTGGTATTGCAGGCCGTTGACGGTTTCGTTGATGGCGAAGTGGACGAAGGCAGAGTTTTTGTCTATGTCCCAAGTTTCGACGGGTGGCAGGGCGGTATAGTCGAATTGTTCGCCGCCGTGCGCCGCCAGTCGGATTTCGGTATCGGTAAGGCGGCTCATTTGTTCGTAGGCGATGCGGCTCCAGTTGCCGGTTACCACTGCATCGGCAGACGGAAAGCCATGCGCCAGATTCATCGCAACCATGTTGAATTGCGTGGTTGCGCCGCCTTGCAGGAACAGGATTTTGTAGTTGGAAGGAATGTTCAGCAGCGTGCGCAGGTCTTGTTCGGCGTGATGGAGGATGCTGAGGAACATTTCCGAGCGGTGGCTCATCGCCATGACGGGGAAGCCTGTGCCGTTGTAGTCGAGCATTTCTTGTTGTGCGGTACGCAATACGGCTTCGGGCAGGACGGCGGGACCTGCGGAAAAAGTTGTAGATGGGGCGGGCGGACATGGCAATGCCTTTTTGTTTCGATGATAACAGCTTTGGATTTTAGAATGACGGCGTGCTTCGTGCAAGCCGTATGGAAGGGAAATGGGGTCGTCTGAAAAAGAAAGGTTGGAAATAAAATGTTGATTATCAATGGGTAAGGTTTAATGGTAATTTTTCAGACGACCGTTTTTGTCAACAATTTTAAGCTTGGTTTTATGCCGCCAGGTGTATCCATTCTATGAGGTCGTCTGAAAAAAAGCCGCGATAAATCAACGCTTTTCTTTTTGAGTGGAAAGCGGTTATAATAAGCCAATTTTTTTCAATTTTTGACGAAAAAAATGGCCACGGGGCCATTTTTTTGTTTATGTACTCCGGGAGATTCATGGATATTCAAACAATTCTCGAAAAAAACCCTGCCGGGTTTGGGCTATGAACTGGTCGATTTCGAGCTGACTGCGCAAGGCACGCTGCGCGTGTTCATCGATAAGGAAGGCGGTATCACCGTCGAAGACTGCGCGACCGTCAGCAATCATTTTGAGCCGCGTGTTCATGGTGGAAGACATCGATTATAAAAATCTGGAAATTTCCAGCCCCGGCCTTGACCGGCCTCTGAAAAAAGCCGCCGATTTCGTGCGCTTTGCGGGACAACAGGCAAAAATCAAAAACCCGCCTGCCGGTTGACGGACAAAAAGAATTTTTATCGGCCGCATCGAGGGTTGTGAAAACGATACCGTAACGCTCTCTTTCGACGGCAAAACCGCGCAAATCGGCTTGGATAATATCGATAAAGCCCGCCTGCGCCCCGAATTTAAATTTTTAAAAACTTGATATTGGAGATTCTAAAAAAATGAGTCGCGAAATGTTGCAACTTGCCGAAGCGTTGGCAAGCGAGAAAAACGTTGAAGCGGAAGTGGTGTTCCAAGCATTGGAATTTGCCCTTTCTACCGCAGCCAAGAAAAAAGCCGACCGCGAGCACATGGATGTGCGCGTCGAAATCGACCGCGATACCGGCGAATACCATACTTACCGCCGCTGGCTGATTGTTGCCGACGAGGATTACACCTATCCCGACCTGGAAAAAAACCATCGAAGAAATCCAAGAAGAAATTCCGGGTACCGACATTCAAATCGGCGACTACTACGAAGAAACGCTGCCGAACGAAGGCTTTGGCCGCCAAGCCGCGCAAACTGCCAAACAAATCATCCTGCAACGCATCCGCGATGCGGAGCGCGAGACAAAATCTGAACGAATTCTTGGCTGTTAAAGAAGACATCGTTTCCGGTACGGTAAAACGCGTAGAACGCCACGGCATCATCGTCGAAGTCGTTCCGGGCAAGCTGGATGCACTGATTCCGCGCGAACAAATGATTCCGCGTGAAAACTTCCGTGGCGGCGACCGTATCCGCGCGCTGTTTTTTTGCGTGTGGACGAAATCGGCAACACCGGCCGCAAACAAGTTATCCTTAGCCGTACTTCGGGCGATTTCCTTGCGAAGCTGTACGAAATGGAAGTACCTGAAATTGCAGACGGCTTGTTGGAAATCCGCGAAGTGGCGCGCGATCCGGGCCAACGTGCGAAAGTGGCGGTCAAAGCCAACGACCAACGCATCGATCCGCAAGGCACCTGTATCGGCGTGCGCGGCTCCCGTGTGAACGCCGTCAGCAACGAGTTGGCAGGCGAGCGCATTGATGTGGTGCTGTGGTCGTCTGAAACTGCCGAATTCGTGATGAACGCGCTGTCTCCTGCCGAAGTCAGCCGCATCGTGATTGACGATGACAAACACGCGGTTGACGTGATCGTTGCCGAAGACCAGCTTGCTCTTGCTATTGGTCGTGGCGGTCAAAACGTGCGCTTGGCATCTGATTTGACAGGTTGGCAGTTGAACATCATGACTGTTGAAGAAGCGGACGAACGCACCGCTGCCGAAGACGCTGCCATCCGCGACCTCTTCACCGCGCATCTGAACATCGACGACGAAACCGCCGATATTTTTGGTTGAAGAAGGTTTCGCTACGTTGGAAGAAGTCGCTTATGTTCCGGCCGCAGAATTGCTCGCCATCGAAGGCTTTGACGAAGAAATCGTCGAAACTCTGCGTAACCGCGCGCGTGATGCGATTCTGACCATGGCGATTGCGTCCGAAGAGAAGCTGGAAGAAGTTTCAGACGACATGCGCAATCTGGACGGCGTAGATTCCGATATGCTCCGCAAACTGGCGGAAGCCGGCGTAACCACCCGCGACGATTTGGCGGAACTTGCCGTTGACGAACTGATTGAAATAACCGGTGTAGATGAAGAAGCGGCTAAAAAAAAGTGATTCTTGCCGCCCGCGAACACTGGTTTACCGAAGAGAACTAATGGGGGTACAGATGAGTAACACAACCGTAGAACAATTTGCCGCTGAACTGAAACGCCCCGTCGATGATTTGCTGAAACAACTGAAAGAAGCCGGCGTCAATAAAAGCAGCGGCAGCGATTCCCTGACGCTGGATGACAAACAACTGCTGAATGCCTATCTGAAAAAAAGAAAAACGGCAATGACGGCGGAACCATCAGCATCCGCCGCAAAAAAACGGAAGTCAGCACCGTCAGCGGCGTCAAAGTCGAACGCAAACGCGGCCGTTCCGTAACGATTCCTTCGCCGGAAGAGCTTGCCGCCGAAGCTAAAGCCAAAGCAGTAGCTGAAGCGCAAAAAGCCGAGCAGGTTGAAGCGAAAGACCAAGCCGCAGAACAGGCGAAAGCCGAAGCTGAGGCCGCCGCCCGTGCCGAAGCGCGTGCGAAAGCCGAAGCGGAAGCTGCGAAGCTGAAAGCTGCCAAAGCAGCAAAAAGCCGAGCCGAAAGTCAAAGCGGAAGAAGCGAAACCTGTCGAAGCGGCTGAAAAACCTGCCGAAGCGCCAGCAGTTGAAAGCAAAAGCCGACGACAAACCGGCAGAACCTGCTGCACAAGCAGTTCAGGCTGAAGACAAACCTGCCCAAAGGTCGTCTGAAAAAAACCTGCCGAAGGCAAAGCCAAACCTAAACAAGACAAAGGCAATAAAGGCAAAGACGCGAAAAAAAGCAGCCAAACCCGCTGCCCCTGCCGCTCCGCAACCTGTGGTCAGCGCGGAAGAGCAAGCGCAACGCGACGAAGAAGCACGCCGCGCCGCCGCTTTACGCGCCCATCAAGAAGCCTTGTTGAAAGAAAAAAACAAGAGCGTCAGGCGCGCCGCGAAGCCATGAAACAACAGGCGGATCAGCAAGCCAAGCCCGCAGCCGAAGCCAAAGCTGCCGAGCAGCGCAAGCCTGCCGAAAAAAAGCCAAAGCCGCGCCCGCAGAAGGCAAAGCCGCCAATCCTGCCCGTGCGAAAAAAAGAAGACCGCCACAACCGCGACGATGACAACCAAGGCCGCAACACCAAAGGCAAAAGGCGGTAAAGGCGGACGCGACCGCAATGCGCGCAACGGCGACGACGAGCGCGTACGCAGCGGTAAAAAAAGGCAAGAAACTCAAACTCGAGCCGAACCAACACGCCTTCCAAGCACCGACCGAACCTGTCGTACACGAAGTCTTGGTTCCCGAAACCATTACCGTTGCCGATTTGGCGCACAAAATGGCCGTTAAAGGCGTCGAAGTGGTCAAAGCCCTGATGAAAATGGGCATGATGGTCACCATCAACCAATCCATCGACCAAGACACCGCCCTGATTGTGGTGGAAGAACTCGGCCACATCGGCAAACCTGCCGCCGCCGACGATCCCGAAGCGTTCTTGGATGAAGGCGTGGAAGCTGTGGAAGCCGAAGCATTGCCGCGTCCGCCGGTGGTTACCGTCATGGGTCACGTCGACCACGGTAAAACTTCCCTGCTGGACTACATCCGCCGCGCCAAAGTGGTACAAGGCGAAGCGGGCGGCATTACCCAGCACATTGGTGCATACCATGTTGAAACCCCTCGTGGTGTGATTACCTTCTTGGATACCCCGGGTCACGAAGCGTTTACCGCCATGCGTGCGCGCGGTGCGAAAGCAACCGACATCGTGATTCTCGTGGTTGCCGCCGACGACGGCGTGATGCCGCAAACCATCGAAGCCATTGCTCACGCTAAAGCAGCGGGCGTACCGATGGTGGTTGCCGTGAACAAAATCGATAAAGAAGCCGCCAACCCTGAGCGCATCCGCCAAGAGTTGACCGCGCATGAAGTCGTGCCGGACGAATGGGGCGGCGATGTACAATTCATCGACGTTTCCGCCAAAAAAGGCATCAATATCGACGCATTGCTCGAAGCCGTATTGCTTGAAGCCGAGGTTTTGGAACTGACCGCCCCTGTCGATGCACCTGCCAAAGGCATCATCGTTGAGGCACGTTTGGACAAAGGCCGCGGCGCGGTTGCCACCCTCTTGGTGCAAAGCGGTACGCTGAAAAAAGGCGATATGCTGCTGGCCGGTACTGCGTTCGGTAAAATCCGCGCGATGGTCGATGAAAACGGTAAAGCCGTCAACGAAGCCGGCCCGTCGATTCCGGTCGAAATCCTCGGCTTGTCCGACGTGCCGAATGCCGGCGAAGACGCAATGGTGTTGGCAGACGAGAAAAAAGCCCGCGAAATCGCACTCTTCCGCCAAGGCAAATACCGCGACGTTCGCCTTGCCAAACAGCAGGCGGCGAAGCTGGAAAATATGTTCAACAACATGGGCGAAAACCAAGCCCAATCCTTGTCGGTCATCATCAAAGCAGACGTACAAGGTTCTTACGAAGCTTTGGCGGGCAGCCTGAAAAAACTGTCCACCGACGAAGTGAAAGTGAACGTATTGCATAGCGGCGTGGGCGGTATTACCGAATCGGACGTCAACCTTGCCATCGCTTCAGGCGCGTTCATCATCGGCTTTAACGTGCGTGCAGACGCTTCTTCGCGCAAACTTGCCGAAAATGAAAACGTGGAAATCCGCTACTACAACATCATTTACGATGCCATCGACGACGTCAAAGCAGCCATGAGCGGCATGCTGGCGCCGGAAGAGAAAGAGCAGGTTACCGGTATGGTCGAAATCCGTCAGGTCATCAGCGTATCCAAAGTCGGCAACATCGCAGGCTGTATGGTTACCGACGGCGTGGTCAAACGCGATTCCCATATCCGCCTCATCCGCAACAACGTGGTCATCCACACCGGCGAACTGTCTTCTTTGAAACGCTACAAAGACGACGTCAAAGAAGTCCGCATGGGCTTCGAGTGCGGCTTGATGATCAAAGGCTACAACGAAATTATGGAAGGCGACCAGCTGGAATGCTTCGACATCGTCGAAGTTGCCCGCTCGCTGTAATTTCCCGTTGTAAATAAAAGGTCGTCTGAAAACCTTATCCATCAGGTTTTCAGACGACCTTTTTGTACGTTAAATATAAAAAATAGGCGCGTATTCAGTGAAACAATACCTCAAAACCCTACCCCATCCCCGAACGGCTTGATACTCAACAGCTCATTTATCAAATATTCTTAACGAGTTATTATTTATTCGATATTTTTATTTTTTAAAAAAATTATAGCCTTAGAACATAGAAAATGAAAAAAATTCACAGAAAAAAACAAATGTATTTTTTTGACTTCATAGCGAAAAGAAAAAAACGGTAATACGGCATGATATATACAAAACAGGCTTGATTTAAGTACCTTAAAGTACAGATTTTTCGCAAATTTAAATGCTGCAAAACCATAACAAAAAAATTCAATTAACTCATCACATTATTTATAAAAAAATGAAGATAAAATATTTATTTTTTTCGTAAAATCAGAACTTTAAATAAAAATATTCAGTCAAACCGCCCATGCCATATTTATATCCGTTCGTACCTAAATCCAACAATTCTCCCAATGCCATGCTAAATTGTTTATTTAGTCAGGAACACCAACAAACCAAATAGTTCCCATCATCACCGTTTAATCCTTTATTTCTACGGAAAACAATATCTATGAATATTAAAACAACTCCTTCAACACAGCACATTCACGGTGTATCTACCTCGGCATATACGGTAAATACCAATAACGGGACCTACATCCGCAGCAATATCAGCCGCACGCTTGCTGCCGGAGAAAAAAATCTAATTCTAGAAGGTGATGCCAATATCTTCGGAGCAGGGAATAACGGGGATAACATACTTATTGGCAACAGCGGACGTAACCGTCTTAATAGCGGACGCGGCAATGATTCCGTTTACGGTGGCGGTGGCGATGACATCATCAACGGTGGAGAAGGCTTTGACTTACTGTTCGGTGAAGATGGCGACGACACTCTAAACGGGGAATCCGGTGATGATATACTGAACGGTGGCATGGGTAACGATACCTACATTTTCAATGCAGCAGGCGGCAGGGATACCATCGTCGATACCGAGGGAAGCAACCGCGTCCGCTTTACCGGAGGCTTGCGTGCCGAAGATTTGACCATAATGGCTGTTACTAACAATGAAGGCGGACAGGATTGGAAAATCTCCATTAATAACACAGATTCCGTACTGACCATCAGCAACCAATATACTGCCGGAAGCAGTGTTCCTTCCATCCATCAATTTATTTTTGACAGTGGTGTTTTGGACGTAGCCGAATTTATCCGTGCAACAAAAGCCAATATTGAAACAGCGAAACCACAAAACCTGACCATTAATGGAACCGATTCAGACGACGTTTTAAATGGTAGTGATGGCAATGACACTATTGACGGCAAAGCTGGTGCCGACACGATGAGCGGAGGATGGGGGGACGATACTTATTATGTTGATAATGTCAAGGATGTCATTATCGAAAAGAAAGATGCAGGTACCGATACCGTAATCAGCAGTGTTTCCTACACAGCAGCAACCAATGTTGAAAACGTTACCTTGACCGGCAATGCCAATATCTTCGGCGCAGGCAACAACAGCGACAATATCTTGACCGGCAATGCCGGACACAACCGTCTCAACAGCGGGCGCGGCAACGATACCGTTTACGGCATGGGTGGAAATGACAACCTGAATGGCGGCGACGGAGATGATTATCTGGATGGCGGCGAGGGTAACGACAACATCAATGGCGACGCAGGCAACGACACTTTAATCGGCGGCAAAGGAAAAGATACCCTGAAAGGCGGCGCAGGTAACGATACCTATATTTTCGGCGACGATGATACGATTATCGACGATCAAGGAAACAATACCTTGCGTTTTTCAGACGACCTGCGTATCAAAGACCTCAAAATCAGCGTCAATGACAACGCACAAGGCGGGAAAGACTGGTTGATTACATCAGCAAACAGTTCTGTATTGATTCGAGATCAAATTAGCGCAGACGGCAAAGTTTCCGTCGGACGTTTTTGAATTGCTCGGAGAAACCTATACCCACGAATCCCTACTCAAAGCTGTTGCCAATTCAAACAAACAAGGTTCGATCATTACCGGAACAGCAAGAGACGATGTCCTTACCGGTACCGAGCAAAACGATACCATCGACAGCGGAATCGACGGACGTGACCGTCTGTACGGACTAGGCGGAGATGACATCTTGCGCGATAGCGGAACAAGCTATTTCGGTAACGAACGCGATGACGAACTCTACGGCGGCGACGGCAATGATAAATTATATGCCGACGTTGGTGACGATTATCTGGACGGCGGTGCCGGCAATGACCATCTTGAAGGCGGACAACACCGAGATACTTACGTCTTTGGTAAAGGATACGGACACGACACCATCTTTGACTACAATTTCAATCTTGATCCCGAATTCAACCCGAACGGAATGCAAAATGCCAATACCGTTAGATTTACCGGTGGCCTGACTTTGGATGATTTAGAAATTTCGATGACCCAAAGCTATGACAAATCTGGTATCGACCATATCCCTTCCGATTCCGAATTCATTATTATTCCCCGTCTGAACGGCGATACTTGGAACATTTCAATCAAAGGAACAAACGATGTCCTAACTATCAAAAACCAGTCCGGTATTTACGGCGCAATCAGCGAATTCCAGTTTGATTCCAAAACCTATACCGTTGGCGAAGTCATTGAGCATTTTGGTCTGAATGCGCCTCACTTTGACAAAGCCGGTAACCTTGTCCACGACCTTATCGATAAAATTGACTGGTATGGTGTTGACCAGAGGGGATACAACCGCGTTGTTTACGGATCGGCTGATAACGATACTGCGGACTTTTCAGACGTGATCGGTAAAGTTACCTTCTACGGTGGTAAAGGAGAAGATATTATCACCTTAGGAAGATACAATGTAATTGACGGTGGTACGGGTAATGATGCCATTTTCGACTCCGGACACTCGGTTAAAAATACTATTATGTTAGGAAAAGAAAGCGGACACGATACATTGCACAATATCCGTACAGAAGCAGATACTACCGTTCTCTTCTCAGGAAATTTAACGATTAAAGATGTCGAATTGACAACAGGCAAAGACTGGGTTGTGAAGCTGAAAGGTTCAAATAACGCATTGACTATCAAGGATATGGTTAATTCCCCATCTGGTCATGATACGATTGACACCTTTAAATTTGAAGGTGGCGAAAGCTATACCGCTACCCAATTCCTGAATGCCTTAGGGTATGGATAGTACCGTCAACCACGGCTTGATTTAACCGTCTGGAAGGTCGTCTGAAAATTTCTCCCATTATCGGTGAGAAAGGTTTTCAGACGACCTTTTATTTTGTCTTGATGATAATTCCCGACACCAAATGCCGCTATTTTCCAATACTGATTCAATATGTTGCATGTAATGCAACAATTTAAGAATTTTCATAAAAAAACTATTGACAAGAATTCTTTATTGTGTCAGAATGATGCCCGTTGAGTTGCTTGATGCAGCTTGATTTTTTTCTCCTCTATTTCTCCTTTGTAGACTTGGCGCATATCCCAAACGATATGCGCATTTTTTTATCTTGATTTTTCCAAGTTTAAAATAAAATCAAACAAAACAAGATATTCCCATCTACTTCAATCCTCACGCATACAAAAATCCATCTTTGAAAACGTGTAATCCCCGATAAAAAAATCAACAAAAAAACACGTTTGTGAATCCCTGTCAAAGCAGAAATCATGGCCACAGAGTGTGTTCCTCTACCCTTCCTCCGTTGGTTTGAAATATCCATAAAAAGGTCGTCTGAAAACAGAAAATCCGTTTTCAGACGACCTTTTAAAATCATTCGATATTATTCGGCGTTGTTTTGTGCCGTTTCTTCAGTTTCGACTGCTGCGCCGACTTGTTCGGCTTCTACTGCCTCAGTTTTCGCTGCCTGTTTGGCCGCTTGGCGCTCGGCTTGTTCTGCCAAAGCCTGCTGGACAAACGGATGCTGTTGGGCGATGGCTTGTTCTTCCGCGCTGACTTCGCCTTTGAAGCGGTTGTTCAAATCAAAACGTTTTCCACCGCGCGCTAAGGCTTTAAGGTAGCGGGGGCGGCGGCAATGGTTGGCGAGGACGCGGGCGATCAGTGCAGGATCGTATTGGGGCAGCGCGGCAACAAGGTCTTGGTCGATGCCGACGGCCAGCGGTTTGAATCGTTTAAAGACGTCGTATTTGCCGTAGATGTGGTCGGCAATCATGTCAGTCTGTTTTTTTCTTGCTCATGGTTTGGACGGCGGATTTCAAAGCTGCGCCCAAAGCGGTTTCTTGTGTCATGTCGTTTGTATTCCTCTAAAAATAAAGCCGTGCGTTTCGCTATGGCACGGTAATGGCGGTATTTTTAGTATAAAGCCTGTGTTTTTGGCTAAGTTTTTTTGCGAATGTTCGATTGTAAATGTTTATTTTACGGACAGCGCCGACACACCTGTCGCCATAGCGTTGCGAAAGGTCGTCTGAAAACGTTCGGCACAATCCGCCATGTTTGTTTTCAGACGACCTCTTTCAATTTTATCTATGCTGCTTGGTGATGTCTGGCGTATCGACAGCTACTTCGGCATTTTTGCGCGCGATGGCGCAGGGCGTGGTCGATAAGCACGAGCGCGAGCATGGCTTCGGCGATGGGGGCGGCGCGCAGTCCGACGCAGGGGTCGTGTCTGCCGTGGGTGGCGAGTTCAACTGAGTTGCCGTTGATGTCGATGCTGCGGCGCGGGGTGGCGATGGAGCTGGTGGGCTTGATGGCGATGTTGACGTGGATGTCTTGTCCGGTGCTGATGCCGCCGAGGATGCCGCCGGAGTAGTTGGACAGGAAGCCTTGCGGAGTGAGTTCGTCGCCGTGTTCGCTGCCGCGTTGGACGACGCTGCCGAAGCCCGCGCCGATTTCCACGCCTTTGACGGCGTTGATGCCCATCATGGCGTAGGCGATTTCGGCATCGAGGCGGTCGAAGACGGGTTCGCCTAAGCCGACGGGGACGTTGGCCGCTTCGATATGCAGTTTCGCGCCGACGGAATCCAACGATTTGCGCACGCTGTCCATATAGTTTTCCAGCTCGGCGATTTGGCTTTGGTTGGCGGCGAAGAAGGGATTTTTGGGAAATGTGTTCGTAACCTTCAAACTGAATTTCTTTTTTTCGCCGACTTGGGTAACGTAGGCGGTGATTTCCGTGCCGAATTTTTCTTTCAGCCATTTTTTTGGCGACGGCTCCTGCGGCAACGCGGGCGGCGGTTTCGCGGGCAGAGCTCCTGCCGCCGCCGCGGTAGTCGCGCGTGCCGTATTTGTGCCAGTAGGTATAGTCGGCATGGCCGGGACGGAAGCTGGTGGCAATGTTGCCATAGTCTTTGCTGCGTTGGTCGGTATTGCGGATTAAGAGGGCGATGGGTGTGCCGGTGGTTTTGCCTTCGAAGACGCCGGAGAGGATTTCGACTTGGTCGGCTTCGCGGCGTTGGGTAACGTGGCGGCTGGTGCCGGGTTTGCGCCGGTCGAGGTCGGCTTGGATGTCTGATTCGGTCAATGCCAGTCCGGGCGGGCAGCCGTCGATGATGCAGCCCAAACCTGCGCCGTGGCTTTCGCCGAAGGTGGTAACGGTGAAGAGTTGTCCGAAAGTGTTGCCTGCCATGTTTTTCCCTCTATCGGTCAGATGCTGAAAGATAACGGATTTTAGCATACAAAGGTCGTCTGAAACGCTTTCGGCGGGCGAATCCTGCCTTTGACACGCCTTCTGTTATCGAATCAAATCCCAAGCGAATTTGCCTATGGTCAGGCACAGCAACACTATAAATCCATAACGCAGAAACTGGGTGCCGCCGCGTATCGCCAATTTCGCACCGACCACGCCGCCGCACAAATTCGCCAGCGCAAGCGGGATTGCCCACGCCCAAACGACGTGTCCTTGCGGGATGAAAAAAATGTCAACGCGGCGAGATTGGTGGTCGAGTTGATGACTTTGCCCGATGCGTTTGCCGTCAAAAAAATCGTAGCCGTAAAAACGGACGAACACGAAAGCCAAAAGGCTGCCCGTCCCCGGCCCGAAAAATGCCGTCGTAAAAAGCCGATTAATGCGCCGAAAAACAAGCCCCACAAGGTTTCGCGGCGCGTCGAGCTTTTCAGTGCGCACCGTTTGTCCCAAATCTTTTTTTGATAAAGGTATAAACGCACATGGCAATCATGATGACCAGCATCGCCGGTTTCATATATTGCACGGGGAAAAAGACCACGGCTTTCGCGCCCAGATAGGAAGCGGCAAACGCCAGCACGGCTGCGGGCAGCAGCATTTTTCCACGGTACGGGGATTCTGCGCAGATATTGCCCCGTGGCAGTAACCGTCCCGCAGCAGGAGGCAAACTTATTCACGCCCATCACCGAAGCAACAGGTGTGGAAGTTGGCAGCAAGTTAAACAGCCCGGGTATTTGCAACAACCCGCCGCCGCCGACCGCCGCGTCCATCAGTCCGGCGCAAAATCCTGTAAGCAGTAAGAGGTAGAAAAAAAGGAATCTACGGGCATGATGATTTAGGGCTTTATTGGAAATTTGTTATCAGGGAAAAGGTCGTCTGAAAACAGTTCTGCACATGAAAATCCATGGTTTTAAAATGTTCAAACGACCTTTTTCAAATCCGCTTCTTTATTTCTTCTTCAAATAAACGCCGCTTTCGATATGGTGCGTAAACGGGAATTGGTCAAACAACGCGGCGCGTTCGACAGTATGGGTTTGGCAGAGTGTGTCGAGGTTCGCGCGCAAGGTCTCGGGATTGCAGGAAATATAGATAATGTTGTCAAACTGGGAAACCAGCTTCAGCGTTTCATCATCGACGCCGGCTCGGGGCGGATCGACAAAAAAATCGTCGAAAAAAATCATACTCTTTCAGCGAGATGCCCTGTTCTTGCAGGCGGCGGAATTCGCGGCTTTGCGTGTAGGCTTCCGTAAATTCTTCAGCGGAGAGGCGGGCGATTTTGATATTGTCCCTTTGGTTGGCTTCGATATTCCACTGTGCGGCATAAACGGAAGTTTTGGACACTTCGGTCGCTAACACCTGACGGAAATGCTGCGAGAGCGGCAGGGTGAAATTACCGTTGCCGCAGTAGAGTTCGAGCAGGTCGCCGCCGAGGTTTTGCGCGACATCGCATGCCCAGCCGAGCATTTTTTTCGCACACGCGGGCGTTGGGCTGCGTGAAACTGCCTTCGACTTGGCGGTAGCGGAAGGTCTTGCCGTTTACGTTCAGCTCTTCGGTTATATAGTCTTGAGTCAAAACGATTTTCTGCCCCCTACTCCGACCGATGATATGGATGCCCAATTCACGCGCCAAAATTTCGGCGGCACGCTGCCACGCTTCGCCTAGTTTTTTGTGGTAAATCATGGTAACGAGCATTTCGCCGCTCAGCGCAGACAAAAAAATTCTACGGCGTACCAGCGGTTTTTGAGTTCGGGATTTTGCGCGGCGGCTTCGATGAGCTTGGGCATCAAGGCGTTGATGGATTCGGAGGCGGCGGGAAATTGGTCGCAACGTATCAGGCTTGCGCCGCTTGCTTTCTGCCCGCGCTCGAACATGGCGTAAAACATTTCGCCGCCTTCGTGCCAAATACGGAATTCGGCGCGCATCCGGTAATGCTGTTCGGGGGATTCGAAAACTTGAATTTCAGGAAAATCCAAACCTTGGAAAAAGCTGTTGCAAGTATTGGATTTTTTTGGTCGAGCTGTTGCGTATAAGCGGTCATTGGAGAAATGTCTCATGGAAAAGATGTCGGAATGTCGGTTTAGTCGGCAGGGTTGGCGTAAAGCTGCTTGACAACACCGAAAATGCTGACAAAGGTCGTCTGAAAACTTACTACGCTTGTTTTTCAGACGACCTTTTATCGGCATTTGATTACTCGCCTTCGTATTTGCGTTCCAAACGCTCCACGCACGCGCTTAAGTGTTTGCGCATGACTTTGACGACGCGGTTGCGTTTGCCGTTGACCAGCAGGTCGAGGATTTCGCGGTGTTCGGAATGGGTGTGGGTGTTGATGGTACGTTTTTCATGACGTTGCGCATCGAAGACGGCGACGATGAGCGAAGAACGGGCGCACAGGGTGTTCATGATATCGAACAAGACATTATTGTCGATCAAGCGTGCCAGTTCGACGTGAAAGGCATTGGATAAGCGGTTCCAACCCACGCGGTCGCCGCTGTCGGACGCCTGTTCTTCACGCTCGATCATCGCGTAGAGCGGCTGGAGGCGGGTTTCCAAATCGGGCATATCGGACAGGAGGTTCAGAATCATGCTTTCCATTTCGATACGCGCGTTGAACACGTCCTGCATTTCCTTCAAATCGGGAACATGGACGAACGCGCCGCGATTGGGCTGCAAATCGACGATTTTGTCGTGTGCCAACAGGGACAGCGCGCCGCGCACTGTATTGCGCGAGCAAACCATCTGGCGGCACAGCTCGGATTCGGTCAGTTTTTTGCCGGGCAGCAAAACATGGTCGGTGATGCCGTCCAAAATCAGGGCGTAAACGCGGAACAGCTCCGAATCATGCCTGCCTGCCGGCATCATGGAAGAAGGGGTAGGCGCATGGAGGGTATCGTTATCGGTATTCATTATTTAAGCTCTCCTCATAGTCTGGCGTGTCATATCGTTTGAAATAACAGAAATTTTTCAGCGGCGGCAACCTGCCCCTTATCGCTTTTTTTGCTTGATTCCATTTCGATATAGCACAAAAATCTGATTAAGATATAATTAAAAATTGTTGACAATCTTTAGTGAAGCTTGCACAATATCCTCACAAGGCCAAGTTATAAAGGCTGATAGAGAGAGAATCCACAATAAGCAAGCAGATATATTCATGGTGTAGCGTGAATATATCTGCTTTTTTGTCGGGCGGCCTTTATTCACGCTTTAACAGTATTCCGCCTCTAAACGCTTTTCAGACGACCCCTGAAAGATACGGGAGGTCGTCTGAAAAATTACTCTGCTTCGACGGTTTCAAAACTGTGGGTGATTTTCGCCGCCTTGCCCAGCATAATTGAGGCGGAACAATATTTCTCGGCAGACATCTGCACGGCGCGCTCGATGGCGGATTCGGTCAGATTGTGTCCGATGACTTTAAAATGGATGTGGATTTCGGTAAATACGCGCGGGGCATCGTCGGCGCGCTTCGCGGTAACCGTCGCTTGGCAGTCCACTACCTTTTGACGCTGTTTCTCGGCAATCATCACGACATCGATGCTGGAGCAGCCCGCCACGCCCAAAAGCAGCATTTCCATCGGGCTGGGGCCGCGTTTCACCTGCCCTTCCGCCGCCGCGCCTTCCATAACGACGCTGTGTCCGTTTTCGGTCGTGCCGACAAAGCACATTCCGTCTATCCATTTTGATGTAACTTGCATGATTGCCTTTCTATCGCAAAAATGCCTGAAAAACAGGCGCATTTTCATATTGTAAACATTTTTTACGGATAAATATAGGCGCAAGGATGGAGAAGGTCGTCTGAAAACTCGCAAAGCTTGTTTTTAGACGACCTTATATATGCGCTCCATCAGGGGCGCATATTTTTTAATTCTTGTAAAGCCCCTTAACTCTAGCCAGTGAAGGGCTTAATCATGTTTATTTTCTATACCGTCAATCCCGAACCTGTATCTTTCCCCAAAGCATACATCTTGAAAGTGTTCAGGGATAAAGACAACGAATCCCAATGCATCAAAACAGTTTTTTTCCCTATCCGCAATCCGACTTTGAAACAAAAAACCGAAAACGAAGCGTATGAATACGGCAGATTGTTTGTAAAAAGAACTGATGGACAAGGAATGCAACCGTGAAAGCCTTGGAAGATAAATCCGTGGCGGTGTCCGCGGACATGGCGGACGCGTCAGCGGACGGCGGGGCTGCGGCAACCGCCGAAGGCTGCCCCCTAGGCTAATAGGGGGAGCAAAACAAAACCCCAAATCCGAAGGGTGCGGAAAAAACAGAAAGCCAAGAATTCCAATTCGAATATTTCAGCCATTTTGTATCGGACGGCAAGGGCAGATTCATAGAAATACCGTTAAGGCGTGGCAGGGATGACGGAGCGTTCATAGACCAAATCACTTTCACGATTCACGAAGATTCTTTGCCGAAAGTAACAGGAAAAGGATTGGTTTCAGATACGGAATTCGTTGTTCAGTATAGCGAGCTGCTTGAAGAAATTTTGGGATTCGGCATTACCCAAAAATTACCGTTCAAAGGAAAGTTTTTCTATAAAAGCTGTTACCAACTCGGACCCGATAACGTCGAATACGGAAAGGTTCACTATGGCGGTCAGCGAGAAACGATGTTGGTCGAATTGAACGGAACAGGCTGTATGGCGGCATTACCCGGTTGGGAAAACCGCCTACATGAATTCTTAAGTAAATGCGTCCGCCCGAAAATAACCCGTGTCGATGTAGCCCATGATTTTTTAAACGGCGAGTACACACCCGATCAGGCAATGCTAGACCACGATAACGGACATTACGACGTACACAATATGCGGCCAAAAAAAGCGAATGTCGAGGCACGGCATGGCGAAATGAAGACGGCAGCGGAAAAAAACCTTTTATATCGGCAAGCGCGGAAACTCAAAATTTACCCGTGTTTACGAGAAAGGCAGACAGTTCGGAGATGTTGACAGTCCTTGGGTTAGGTTTGAAACCGAATTCAGGGCGGGGGATATAGAAATCCCATTGGATATGCTGCTTTATCCCGGTTCATATCTCGGCGGTGCATATCCGATTTGCAAGGCGATTTTTAAAACCGAAGCCAAGCGGATGGAAGCAAAAGTAGAAACCGTTAATTTGACATTCGACCATAAGCTTTTTCCATGCAAGGAATCAGGTCGGCAAGATGGTCAACTTCCTCCGCGATATAGGGTGGGACGATAGCAGGATAGTTGATGAGCTGGTGAAAGGCGTTGAAGGTTATCCAAAAGGTTTACAGCCTGAGCAATATGATTGCAGACACCAAACGCAGAAATTCCAGTATATCCACGAAGAACAGAAAGCTATTAACGCATTGAACATTGAAACACTGTTTGATGATTTGAATGAAGAGAAAGAAACCGCATTCCCACAAGACAGGGAAAGGCAACACATCAAGGATATTGAGTACGAGGAACGTCAAATATCCGATTTTTTTAAACAATTGAAGGAAATTGAAAAAAATGTTTGAAACAAGCCAAGTAACCACATATCCAGCCACTTTGTTGGGCGCAAAAACAATTCAAAAGGCGAAATCGACGGTAACAAAAATCGATTCATGCACCGTTTTGGTAGCCAGCCCAATGCCGTCAAACGGCAATGCCGTGGGCTTTACCGCGGCAAGCATGAAGTTTGGTGACAGCCATAATTTTTGAAAAAAATTGAAAAAAACCTTAAATTCCCCTGTGCGGTTGATGTAACCGTTGCGATGGAATCAACAGGAAAAAGGCTTAGTGCCGAAATTGTTGGATTTCCAAGTAAAGGGCGCAGCACCTAAAAGCCTAAGAAAGGCTGAATCATGAGCAGATACCAACAGAAATTCATCGTACAGGAATTGGAAAATCACGAATTCATCTATCCCGATCCTTTTTGGCGATATTGGCTTTACGCCGAACATCAAATCAGCCGGCAAGTATGACAGCTATGAAGACGCTTTTAGCTCGGCATTGGAAGAGATAGGCGGGGAATTTGTAATTTTTCGGATTCTACGAAAAAAAGAAGATTAAGTTTAAGAGGCTCGGCGGGCGGTCTCTAAAACCTTCACAAAGCCCGCAAAACTATTTTTTTATCAACATTTCGTAAAGGAAAACATCATGAAATTGATGAACATTTGCCGTAAATACGGCGCAAAACTGGCTGTCGTTGCCGCCGCTCCTCTGGCTCTCGCTGGTCAAGCATGGGCTGAAGTACCTGAAAGCGTCAAAACCGACTTGGCTACTGCTAAAAACCGATGCTCTGTCAGTTGCGGCAATCGTACTGGGTATTATCGCTTCCATCTTCGCAATTACTTTGATTCGTCGCGTATTGCGCTAATCCAAAAGTTTCAGACGACCCGCCAAAGGTCGTCTGAATTTTTAAAGGGCATAGAAATGTCGATTTTAGACACATTATCGAAAAGAGTTTGGATACAGCCTTGCCGATATAAAAAGAAATCGGCGGCTATGTTTTTGTCGGCATATGGCGGGCTTTTTAGGCATTGCCCTGATACGTTCGGTTATAGACGGCAGAAAGGCTAAAGCAGCCGCCGAACGAAAAAGAACGTCGTGAAGAAATTCGGGAAAGGTTAGATGAAATCAGATTAAGACTTGCCGAAATCCGACTGGAAAAAGCCGAAGCTGAAATTAAAGCACATGAAGCCGAAGAGTCGTCCGATGAACACGAAGAGTGTGAAGACAGACGCCGAACGCAGGAAGAAGCCTTAGCCGTTTATGAAGAACTCGTAGCAGAAGAGCAGGAACTTGCAGCACAGGAACAAGAGTTTGAAACGATTGCAAACGGTATAGGCGAAGATGAAGACGACGACGGCGTTTATATCTATAAGGATTGCTGATGGGCTATCAAGTCGGAAACAACTGTTACGCAACCCGCCAAGACGCCGAAAACGTCTATTTCAGCCTAGTACCTCCAAGGATTGGCGAAGACGGCAAGTTGATACAGCTTCAGGCGTCTAAGCTCGGTTGGATACTTAACGGTCAGATCGTCAAAGCCGAATTGCCCGAATGCAATCCGATAGACAGCATGAGGGACGGTTCATACATCGGCTGGTCTATGGTCGCCATAATGGCTGCCGTGTGGGGGATGAAGCTTTTATGGCAGAAATTGAGGTAGTCGCATGATGGACTTTTTATTTCTATCTTGGCGTATTTGTTCCGGTCGTGGTGGGCTGGATGATTTTTTTAAATAGGTAATGATATGGAAGATGATTTTTGAGTATGAACAAGGGGCTAGTTATGGCGGGTCAGATTATGGTTTCGGTGACTTTATGGAATCAGACCCCGATTATGAAAACGCATGAAGAGTATATGGATAGGGTTTGGCCGGATGGTTATGACAAACATCAGGATTATTTAAATTTCCTTATTGATGCCGGTCTTATGCCTGAAGACAGTACGGTCGAAGACATGATAGATAGTGGTTATAGTTTGCCTTGATGACGAAGTGATATAATCCCGACTTTCTGCAACCATTACGAAAGTTAGGATTATGTTTATTTCAGAATACCATTTAATTCAGTTTCAAATTGGCTCACATGTTTACAGGGACTTGCCGCAGGCGTTGATTTATTACAGGGAATTGATGAGAAAAGGTGTTTTTTTAAAGCTCCTTTTTTTCTTTTTGATATTTTTTTAGAAATTTCTTCCATAGATATGATAGTGATTTTATAGAAATTCAGTTTCCCGATGCTTCGACTCTGCTAATTAAATTAGATGAAGCTAAATGTTATGTATCACATCCACGAACGAAGTTTTTTTAAAGATTATTCTATGTTGTAGCCTACTTATATCAGCTAATGCCTTTGCTGAAGGTCCTGTTGGACATTTTGAAAGAGTCGAAGTCTATGATGATGGTCGATATAAAGGTATTAGAGGAATTAATAAGAGTACCCCCTATCAACATGGTAGAGTTTGGCAGGGGGTATTTGATAGTCATACTGGGCAATATGCTAGTTTTGATGGGCAAGACTTAAGAGTTCGCCATGCCAGGACAGGACTAACTTCATCATCTAAAATTTCTGCGACTGTTGAGAGTCGAGTAGCTCGCTCTACCGTACTAAAAAACCTACTCTCCAAAGCCCGTGTCGGCGGTAAATTCCTAAAAGTAGGTGGAGGTCCTATTGGTTTTGCAGTAACGACCGCCGCTTTCCATCTCGTAGACGCAGCCTTAAGCGAAGAAGGCTACGAATACAATTCAGATCACGAAAATTTCGGAAAAATCGAGCCCGACTACGGCTATTGTGTGTCGGCATTAAATACAGGCTCGGCATGCAGCGAAGAACGAATCAAACTGAAACAAGATTACTGGCAGGAAGGCGCGGCGGATAACGAAGCTCTTAAGCAGGCCATGTGCAAGCTCGCCTATTCCAAAGGCTATTTTTTCAATCCCGTCAAATTTACACCGACAAATTTTTCAACGTCAGGCCGTTGGTGCAGTGCACAAATTGTAAACGCCAAGGGCGAAATAACGCACGATGTATTGATGACGACATTAAGATACGTCAAATACAAAAGGCAAATTCACGCCCATTTCTCAATCAGACTTTGACCGCATTGTCGGTCCGAAAGCCGATTCCGCCCCGTCCCAATATGTGAATGCAACAGCAAACGAAGACGGTAGCATTCCAGGCGAATCGCAAAGCACGCCTACCGTGCCTAACGGAACAGTCATCACACTTGGTCCCGCAACAGGGCAAGACGGCAGACCCTTCCAAATAACCATCAGTTTCACAACAGGCGCGGACGGCAACACGACGGCCAAAGTAACCACAACCCCGCGTCCCGACCTCACACCGGGCAGCCCTGCCGCACCAAAGACAAACCCAACCCCCACACAGGGAAGCGGCAAGCCAGGTGCAGACGGAAAGCCAGGTGCAGACGGAAAGCCGGGTGAGGACGTGAAGCCGGGTGCAGACGGGAAGCCGGGTGCAGACGGGAAGCCGGGTGAGGACGGGAAGCCGGGTGAGAACGGGAAACCGGGTGAGGACGGGAAACCGGGTGAGGACGGGAAACCGGGTGAGGACGACAAGCCGAAAGAGGATGATAAGCCCAAAGAAAGCGGCGGTTTATTGTGTGAAGTGTTCCCTAATATTCTAGCCTGTGCCGAAAAAGGCAATATAGAAGAACAGGAAGAACCATTCAAAATACCGCATACCCAAAACGAAACGACCTTTAGCCCCGATTTCTTCCTACCTGATAACGGCGTTTGTCCCGCTCCCAGAACGGCAACCTATTTAGGCATAACGATGGAGTTTAAATATGACCTGATTTGCCGTTTTGCCGAAATGATACGTTTCCTTGTTATCGGTATAGCTGCCGTTGTAGCCGCATTTATCATGTTCTCAAGCAGAAAGGACTAAAGCATGCAAGCCGCGTTTTTCGCCATATTACAAAGGCTGCTGACCTATATTGTTGTAAAAGTATTTATAGCACTGGGTATCAGTTTCGTGACCTTTACGGGCTTTACAGTGGGTCTAGGATTCGTAAAAGACTACATCAGTAATAAATTCAATTCCATGCCGTCCGATATTTTACAAATTATCATGATGGCAGGTTTCGGACACGCATTAGGACTGATATTCGGCGCGTTTGCCTTTAACGTAGCTATGCAAAGCATAAGTAAACTGTCATTCATACCAGGTGGAGGTAATAAATGATTATTCTACAAACAGGCGTTCCGGGCAGCGGAAAGACCAGTTCTGTCGTCAATATGTTGATGACCGACGAAAGCTACACCCACTTTACCGACAAAGACGGTGTTAAGAAAAAACGCCCGCTCTTTGTCAACGGAATTCCAGAACTTAAAATAGAACATGAAGAACTTTCAGACGAGCAAATCAAATCCCAGCCGTTTCAAGATTTCCTCCCTTATGGTTCGCTCGTTATCATAGACGAAGCACAAAGGCTGATGGGTACACGTTCCGCCGCTTCAAAAGTACCGCCATTCATCGAAGCATTGGCAACACACCGCCATCACGGTTTGGACATCGTTTTGATTACCCAACATCCCAGCTTCCTTGACAGTTTCGTCCGCCGGCTCGTTCAACGGCATATGCACGTTTCCATTAAGCCCGTCGGACGCAAACTTTACGAGTGGAACGAATGCGTAGACCAGCCCGATAGCAGCGTCAATATTGCCAAAGCTATTGAGCGGACGTTTGTTGTGCCTAAAAAGTCCTTTGGTATGTACAAATCTGCCGAAGTACACACCAAGCCCAAACGCCGCATTCCAAAAAGCTTGATATTCGTCGTTTTGTTTATACCGCTTTTTGATAGGCTTCACGCTTTACACGATAAACAACATGAGCAAACGGTTCAGCGCGGACGAACAACAAACAGCGGCCACAACAGCCGCATCCGATGTAGATGGCGCAGAACCGAAAACAAGCCCTGCGACTGCCGATATAGGGCAAAAATCTCAAACCCGAAGACTTCGTCCCCACACTCGCCGAAAAGCCAGAAAGCAAGCCCATTTATAACAACGTCCGCCAAGTCAAAACATTTGAGTACCCTGTCGGCTGCGTCGATGGCGGCAAAAGCGGATGTACCTGTTATTCATCGCAAGGCACACCGCTGAAAAGAAATCACAAAAAGCAATGTGCAAAGACTACGCAAAAAAACGGCTTGCCTTTCAATCCGTATAAGGACGAACAACAACAGGCAGCCCAACAGCCACAAACAGCCCCGCAGACCGCCTATGAGCCTGAAAACAGCCAAGTCATAACGATGGGCGGCAAAAGCCCTCAAAACCTAATGTATGACGGCTATGTCGAAGCAGGTCAACAGTTTGCACAACGCGGCGGGGTGGTCGTAGGTTCGCCATAAATAAAGATGCTTATTTATCTGTTAATGCAGCCAAAGGCGGAATTAATAGGTAAATAAGCATCCACGAGGGTGCGGAACTCCCGCTTTTTTTAAGTTTCAGCAATTTTATGTCTTCCGGCGACGCCTAAAAAAATTCAAAAAAATAGGCAAAAAAATCAGCGAAACCGGAAGCAATAAAATGCCAAAGCCAAAACCCGCAAATCGTTTTAAAGAAGACGGTTTGCGGGTTTTTGTTTATGCGCAAAACAGAAGCCCGGGCGGTTTAGGCAGTAAATCGACCAAAGTTAAAAACTGGGAAAAAGAAATGCCGAACCGTCCGATCGTCCTAAAGATTGAATATCATCATAGCCGCATAGTAGGCTGAATAAATAAGGATAATGCAATGAATGTAATAGGATTGGATATTTCCAAAGACACCATAGACGTAACATTGATTACGGCCAAAGGCGAAATGGACTATATAAAAATCGGAAACAGTCATGAAGGTTTTGAAAAACTGATTGCCTGGATAAAAAAACAAAGCGAGTTAGAAAAAAATCGCTATAAGCATGGAAGCAACAGGTATTTATTATGAACAAGCTGCCGAATACTTGAGCGCGGCCTATACTGTTTACGTCATCAATCCCCTGAAAATCAAAGATTACGCAAAAAGTCAGTTCAGCCATACCAAAACAGATAAAGCAGATTCAAAGCTGATAGCCGATTACGCAAAACGGCATTTAGATAAGTTGATGCCGTTTAGGGTCGTCTGAAAAATCCAACCTTGTATAAACTGATAAACCTGCTACAGCAACTCAAGCAACAGAAGCACGAAAGCCAAAAACAGGCTACATGCCGCTAAAGATCCGTTTATAAGGTCAACTCACGAATCAATCATCCTGCTGCTCTCAAAGAAAAATAGACGAAACCTCAAAACGCATAGATGGCATAATTAAGCAGCAAAAAAAGCCTGAATGCCGAATATAAGAACCTGCAAACCATACCCGCCATAGGAAAAGATACCGCTGCAATACTGCTTAGACACCTGACGGATAAAACGTTTGAAACCGCAAACCAGTTTGTATCATTTGCAGGTTTGAGTCCGAAAAATCGAACAATCGGGAATCAGCGTGAACAAAAAAAGGAAGATTGAGCAGATACGGACATCGACAACTAAAAACGCGCACTGTTCATGCCCGCTTTGGTTGCCTATCGGATAAACGCATTTCCGCAACTGGTCAAAAAAACTTAGAAGCGGCCAAAAAAACCGAAGATGGTCGTCATAGTCGCCATAATGCGAAAACTCGCAAAAAAATAGCCTACTACATCCATAAGACACAAAAAGCCGTTTGACAAAGCGCGTCATCAGACGGTTTAACATAAATATACAAAAACAAAACGGCTGCAAAAAGCAGCCGTGCATTGTTGTATCTGACATAAAAGCAATAACTAAATAATTAATAAAAACAGCAACATACAATAATATCCTAATTTAATATTTGACATTGCAATATATCATCTTTTTTCATGATCAAACAATCAGTTCTTCATCGACTGCACCGGCGCGGGAATCCTGCCGCCGCGGTTGACGAACACTTCGCACGAACCTTCTTTAACCGGCATCACGGGCGCGTAGCCCAACAGGCCGCCGAACTCGACGCTGTCGCCGACGGTTTTGCCCGTTACCGGAATGATGCGCACGGCGGTGGTTTTGCTGTTGATCATGCCGATGGCGGCTTCGTCGGCGATGATGCCGGAAATCGTGTGTGCGGGCGTGTCGCCGGGAACGGCAATCATGTCCAATCCGACCGAGCAGACGGCGGTCATCGCTTCGAGTTTGTCCAGCGTCAGCACGCCTGCTTCGGCGGCGGCAATCATGCCTTCGTCTTCGGAAACGGGGATAAACGCGCCGCTCAGGCCGCCGACCGCGCTGGAAGCCATCATGCCGCCTTTTTTCACGGCATCGTTCAGCAATGCCAAGGCAGCCGTCGTGCCGTGCGTACCGCAAACGCTTAAACCCATTTCTTCAAGGATGCGTGCCACCGAGTCGCCGACGGCAGGGGTCGGTGCCAGCGATAAATCGAGAATGCCGAACGGGATGCCCAGTATTTTCGAGGCTTCGCGGCCGATGAGTTCGCCCACGCGAGTGATTTTGAAAGCGGTTTTCTTCACAACTTCGGCGACCTCGGTCAGGCTGACCGCATCCGAATTTTTCCAACGCGGCTTTGACCACGCCCGGCCCCGATACGCCGACGTTGATGACAGCGTCCGCTTCGCCCGAGCCGTGAAATGCGCCCGCCATAAACGGATTGTCCTCCACCGCGTTGCAGAACACGACGATTTTGGCGCAGCCGAAACCTTCGGGCGTGATTTCCGCCGTGCGTTTGATGGTTTCGCCCGCCAGTCTGACCGCATCCATATTGATGCCTGCGCGCGTGCTGCCGATATTGATGGAGCTGCACACGATGTCGGTAGTCTTCATCGCCTCAGGAATGGAGAGGATTAACACCTCGTCTGAAGGCGACATGCCTTTTTGCACCAGCGCGGAAAAGCCGCCGATAAAAGACACGCCGATGGCTTTGGCTGCTTTGTCCAAAGTCTGCGCCACGCTGACGTAAGAATCGGCTTTGGTCGCTGCCGCGATTTGGGCAATCGGCGTGACGGAAATACGCTGATTCACAATCGGCACGCCGTATTTGGCGGAAAGGTGTTTCGCAGTAGCGACCAAATCTTTGCCGACAGTGGTGATTTTGTTGTAAATGTTTTGGTTCAACACGTCGATGTCGGTGCTGATACAGTCGTGCAAATCAATGCCTATGGTAATGGTGCGGACGTCGAAATGCTGGTCGGCAACCATTTTGACGGTTTCTAAAATTTCGCCGGATTGGATACTCATTACATTCCTCCGACTCAAATGCGGTGCATGGCTTGGAAGATTTCTTCATTTTGCATGCGGATGTCGAGCGCGAGTTTTTTGCTCTCTTCCGCAAACAAATCCAGCATTTCCTGCCGCGATTTGGGGCATTTCGAGGTATCCACCAAGATAATCATGGTGAAGAAATCGTCCATCAGCTGCTGGCTGATATTGAGGATGTTGATTTGGTTTTCCGCCAAAATTCTGGAAACGTCGTACACGATGCCAACGCGGTCTTTGCCGATGACGGTGATGACTGAATTGTTCATAAGTCAGGGTCCTTGTAGGGGTCGTCTGAAAAAAATTGATTTGGGAAATTATAACATTGCTTTTAAAATAATATGACTTGGATTGTTGACAATTTTGCATTGCCCGAACCTGATATTCCGTCTGCCGTCATTCCCGCGCAGGCGGGAATCCAGATTTATCCGTGCAGAAATCGTCAAAGAAAAAAAGTTTCCTAAATTTTTATAGTTCTGGATTCCCGCCTGCGCGGGAATGACGGCCGCTCTTAAAATATTTGGATTTTCAAAAAGCCCTATGAAGAAGGTCGTCTGAAAACCATGTAACGAAACCGTTAACTTTGTTTTCAGACGACCTTCAGTTCAAACCGCTACTTAAATCACTCCGAATAGGTAAACTTCGCACGTTTGACGTTGCAAAAAAAATTTCATACGGAATCATACCGGCGGCTTCGGCGACTTCGTTGATATTAACAATGTCGCCCCACAATTCGACTTCCGCACCCAAACCTTCTTTTGGAAGCATCGAGTTCGACGGTGATCATGTCCATTGACACCCTGCCGATGATGCGGCTGCGTTTGCCTTCGACGGCAACGGGCGAGTTGGTCGAGGCTCGGCGCGGATAGCCGTCGGCGTAACCGCAGGCAATTAGGCCGACGCGGGTGGACTTGCTGGTATAAAACGTCGCGCCGTAGCCGATGGGAGAATGAGGTTGCAGGACGCGTTCGCCGAATACGCGGGAAGTCAGGCGCATGACGGGCTTCAGGCGTTCGTCCACGCCGCCGAACGGAGAAATGCCGTAAAGTGACAGACCGGCACGACCCCAATCGCGGCGGGCTTCGGGAACATTCAGGATGGCAGCGGAGTTGGCAAGGCTTTCTTCGCCTTCCAAGCCTTCACACGCCAAATCAAAGGCTTCAAGCTGCATTTCGGTCATGCCGTTGTTGGGTTCGTCAGCGCAGGCAAAATGGCTGAATTTGACGATGCTGTCAACGTGTTTGCATTGTTTCAGGGCGGTGTAGGCGGAAGTGTAATTGTGCGGGAAGAAGCCGGCACGGTGCATACCGGAATCCATTTTGAGCCAGACTTTGACGGGGTGCTGCCAATGATGGGCGATTAAGGCTTCGAGTTGCCATTGGCTGCCGACGCCCGGCCACAAATTGTATTTATCGACGGTAGCGTATTCCGACGCTTCAAACACGCCTTCGAGCAATACGATGGGATTGCTAATGCCGCTCTCGCGCAATTCGACGGCTTCGTCCATGGTAGCGACGGCAAATCCGTCGGCAATTTCGGACAATGCGTGGGCGCACCGTACCGCGCCATGTCCGTAAGCGTCCGCTTTAATAACGGCAAAGCATTTTGCCGCCGTGAATCTGTTTCAGGGTTTGATAATTGTGGCGCAGATTGTCCAAGCGGATTCGGGCATTTAATGGACGCATGATTTGTTCTTTCCGTTAATGAAGGTCGTTTGAAAATGGATATTCACGTTTTCAGACGACCTTTCGGTATTTTTAACGACTACATTATAGGCTTAAAGAGAGGGTTTTTAAATATCGTAATGAAATGAAGAAAATTGGAATATATAGCCCGTCTATTCAAACATATTCTGCCGATTTGTATTTAAATTTCAAAAATCAGCATATCCCCTTCCCAAAGCACTTATAAAATGAAAGAAAAAAATAAACCCTGCTAATTTGCCGAATCAGGCCGCTTGTAACGCAATCTTGTGATGAATCAAACTTCCTGACGGATAAGCCTACGATTGCTTGTCAGTCGGTAGATTTTAAAACATAATACTTACGTGCCTAAGTATTGGAGCTTTACTACAAATACATGATAGGTAAGCCGTACGCAGCGCAGCAGTTCCATCCAATCAACTCAAAGCAAGGAAGGTCTAAAATGAAAGTAACCAGTTTCGGCGAAGTGTTGTGGGACGATTTTCCAAGCGGCAAAGTGTTGGGCGGTGCGCCGCTGAACGTTTTGGTCCGTTTGCAATCCTTCGGGGTCGATACCGCCATCATCAGCCGCCGCGGCGATGATGCCGACGGCGAAGAGCTGCTGCGCCAAATCCAAGCGAAAAACGTCAATACCGACCTGCTGCAAGTGTGCAAAGAATGCGATACCAGCCTTGTCAAAGTCATCTTGGACAAATGCGGCAGCGCGTCATACGAAATCGTATATCCCTGCGCGTGGGACCGCATCATCGTCGAAGATGCCGCCTTGCAGCGTGTCGCCGAATCCGATGCCTTCGTGTTCGGCAGCCTTGCCACCCGCGACGAGATTTCCCGTGCGGCATTAGACAAACTGATGGAAAAAGCCAAATTCAAAATCTTCGACGTCAATCTGCGCAAACCCCACTACGACACCGACCGCCTGCTCGCCACCATGAAGCGTGCGGATATGCTCAAGCTCAATGACGACGAATTGTACGAACTGTCCGCAGTTTACGGCTCTCCCTACCACAGCATCGAACAAAAACATCGCCTACCTCAACCGCTTGACCGGCGCACAAACCATCTGCGTCACTTTAGGCGGACACGGCGCGATTTTTATACAAAGACGGCGAACTCTACCGCCACTGCGGCTTCCGCATCAAAGTCGCCGATACCGTCGGCTCCGGCGACAGCTTCTTGGCAGGACTGACTTACAAACTGCTCAACAATGCCGAGCCTCAAGAAGCCATCACCTTCGCCTGCGCTCTCGGCGCCCTAGTCGCCTCCAGACACGGCGCGACGCCCGACATTTCCTTGCAAGAAATCGAAAGCTTCATGAATCCGGCTTGATGTTTGCCATCAAAGGATGTCACAACAAAAGGTCGTCTGAAAACGGATTTTCTGTTTTCAGACGACCTTTCCATATCCCTCAATCCCGATAAGCCCAATGATTGACCGGACCGTGTCCCGCACCGATGTTCAAAGGGTTGCGAATCGCTTCGGTAATGTATTTTTTTGGCGGTTTGCACGGCTTCGAGCGTTTCGAAACCTTTTGCCAGCTCGGCGGCGATACAGGCGGAGAACGTGCAGCCCGTACCGTGCGTATGCGCCGTCGGGAAACGGCGGTCGGCAAATTCAAACACGTCATCCGGCGTAAACAGCCAGTCGGTGCAGTATTCGCTGCGGCTGTCGCCCAAATGCCCGCCTTTAATCACCACGTTTTTCACGCCGCAATCTTGCAGGATTTTAGCGGCGCGTTCCGCATCTTGGCGGTTTTCAATGCGAACGCCCGTCAAGGCTTCCGCTTCGGGCAGGTTCGGCGTCAGAATGTCCGTGTCGGGCAACAGCAGGCGTTTCATCGCTTCGATGGCGGAATCCTGCAACAGCGGCGCGCCGCCTTTGGCAATCATCACCGGATCGAGGACGCGCTTGCCGAAACGGCATTTTTTTCAGATTTTCAGCAACGCATTCAATTACTTGAGCCGTACCCAGCATCCCGATTTTTATAGGCGCGGATTTCAAAATCAGCGCGGACGGCTTCGATTTGCGCGGCAATGATGTCGGTCGGAACCAGATGCACCGCCGATACGCCGAGCGTATTTTTGCGCGGTCACGGCGGTCAGTACGCTGGTGCCGAACACGCCGCGCATCTGAAACGTCTTCAAATCCGCCTGTATCCCTCGCCCCGCCGCCGGAATCCGAGCCGGCGATGGTCAGCGTTTGGACAAATGTTTCTTCCATTTGGTTTCTCCTGTTTCTTGGTTGGACAATTTAGGAAGCGGTTTGAAGGTCGTCTGAAAACCAATCATGCTTGTTTTCAGACGACTTTTTGTTTTGTGGAAATCTAAAAGTTTGGAATCGCAACAATCTCTGTACATTCGCCCAAAATAGAAGTCTAGATTCCTGCCTTCGAGGGAAGGGGGTGTAAGTGCCTGTTATTCAGATTTATTATAGACTGATTTAATCATTTTTTTGATATAGCACTGCCGTTAGCCGTCAGTCCCCCAACGCCGCCACCATCACCGCTTTAATCGTGTGCATCCGGTTTTCCGCTTGGTCGAACACGATGCTGGCGGGGCTTTCGAATACTTCTTCCGTTACTTCCACGCCGTTTAAGCCGAAGGTTTCGTAAATCCATTCGCCGACTTTGGTTTCGCGGTTGTGGAAGGCGGGCAGGCAGTGCATGAATTTGACTTGCGGGTTGCCCGATGCCGCCATCAGTTCGGGGGTAACGCGGTAATCTTTCAATAAATCAATGCGTTCCTGCCACGCTTCTTTCGGCTCGCCCATGCTGACCCACACGTCGGTATGGATAAAATCGACGCCTTTGACGGCTTCTTCCGCGTTTTCGGTGAGCAAAATCTTTCCGCCGGTTTCTTCGGCGACGGCGCGGGCGCGGGCGACGATGTTTTTCAGACGGCCACAAGGTTTTCGGTGCGCCGATACGCACGTCCATACCGAGCTTCGCGCCCAACACCAGCAGCGAATTTGCCATGTTGTAACGCGCGTCGCCGACGTAGGCAAACGCGGTTTGGTTCAAAGGTTTGGCGCTGTGTTCGCGCATGGTCAGCGCGTCGGCGAGCATTTGGGTGGGGTGGAACTCGTTGGTCAAGCCGTTGAACACGGGCACGCCGGCGTATTTCGCCAATTCTTCGACCACATCCTGCCCGAAGCCGCGATATTCGATGCCGTCGTACATCCTGCCCAACACGCGGGCGGTGTCTTTGATGCTTTCCTTATGCCCGATTTGGCTGGCGGACGGCTCCAGATAAGTGACCCCCGCCCCTTGGTCGCGCGCGGCGACTTCAAACGCGCAGCGGGTGCGGGTCGATGTTTTTTCAAAAATCAGGGCGATGTTCTTCCCTTTCATCCGCTGCACTTCGCGCCCTGCCTTTTTGGCGGCTTTCAACTCGGCGGCAAGGTCGAGGTAGGCGGTGATTTCTTCGGGCGTGAAGTCCAAAAGTTTCAGGAAATGGCGGTTTTTCAGGTTCATATTCGTATTTCTCCTTCGCATTAACCGTTTATCAGCATTAAAGCCTTTGTTCCATCAATGTTTTTCAACGGCTCCATACCCAATTTTTCATAAAAGCCCAATGCACCGCCGTTGGCATTAGCAACGTATAAGGTCAGGCTGTTGCAACCCGACGAACGGGCGAAATCGACGACATAACGATAAAGTTTTTCGCCGATTTTCTTGCCGCGCTGCGAAGCGTCCACGCACAAATCGTCGATAAACAAAACCTTGCGTTCATGCAGCGACGGTACGCCCGAGGTCGTCTGAAAAAGCAAATGGCGTATGCCTGCACCATTCGGGCTTCATCTTCGTAAACAAAAAAACGACCTTGCCTTCATCGGCAATCAGTGCGGCGATTTCTTCATCCGAATATTTTTCGGCCGCCCTTTTTGTACAAATCGGGACGCAAATCAGCATGTACGTCGTGTACCTGATACAGTAATTCGCCGATTCGTGCCATATCGGCGGCAACCGCTTTTCTAATAGTCATATTTCGTTCCTTTTACAATCGTAGGTCAGGTATTTATGCCCAACCCACCCCTCTTCAAAACAAGGTCGTCTGAACTTCGCCGCGTTCCAAAGCAAGCAGCGACTGTTTGCGGTTCAGGCCGCCCGCGTAGCCGGTCAGCTTGCCGTCGCTGCCGATGACGCGGTGGCAGGGAATCAGGATGGACACTTTGTTCTGCCCGTTGGCGGCGGCAACGGCGCGGACGGCTTTGGGATTGCCCAAACGCTGCGCCTGCTCCTTGTAGCTGCGCGTTTCGCCGTAGGGAATCGCCAAGAGCGCATCCCATGCCTGCTTTTGAAATTCAGTGCCAATCTGCTCCAAAGGCGTGGCAAAGGTTTTCAGACGACCCTTGAAGTATAAGTCCAATTCCCTGCCGCAGAAGTTGCGTTCGCTCATCCTCCCGAAACACAAACCGTCTGCGCAAGGCTTTTTTTGGACGGCGGTAATTTCCTGCTCCATATGCTTCTGCCCGACAAATTCCAGCAAACACAAGCCTTTGCCGCCGAACACCGCCAGCATCTCGCCCAAAGGCGTAGCAATGGCGGCGGCGGTCAGTTCGTTCGGGCTATCAGGGTAACGCGCTTCCAACATGCGGATGGCGCGGCGGATACGGACATATTCTTCAGGTGTGCAGCCAATGCGGTCGATAAAATCCTGTTCGAACTGCTTGGCTTCGTGTTCCATCAGATTGGGATACGGCATGACTTCACACTCAAAAAAACTTGGGTTTCGAGCCAATGGCGGATTTCATCCCATTTTAACGGCAGGTTGTTTAAGGAAGGCAGGGTAATCATTCGTTTGCTCCGTATCTCTATCATGGATTTGACGGCAAAATCCCCAATTTTCGCCATTCCCGCACGCCGATGCAGGAACGGGCTACGACGGAAATCTTGAGGGTTAGGTTGCGGCAATTCCTAAATATTCGATATTTCTAAAGCCTCAGGGAAAGGAATTAAAGACTTCAGACGACCTGCAAAGGGTCGTCTGAAACCACGATTTTTGCATTTGCGCATTTCGGCACATCATCCAACCGTTTCGGCACATTCCTGCCGCCGTTGACAGCCTATAATGAATCCACTTATTCATCAAGCAAAGGAATCATCTATGCAAACCCGCATCCTCTCCGCTGTACTGCTGGCTTTTTCAACCGCCGCCTTTGCCGAGGGCGCATTCACGCTGCAATTCGACAACCCGTCCAAAGACGGCGGCTTCACGCAAAACCAGCTTTTGAGCGCGCCTTACGGCTTTGGCTGTTCGGGCGGCAATGCTTCGCCCGCGCTGTCGTGGAAAAATCCGCCCGCAGGGACAAAAAGTTTCGTCCTGACCGTTTACGATAAAGACGCGCCGACCGGCCTGGGCTGGATGCACTGGGTGGTCGCCGACATTCCCGCCGATGTCCGCCGCCTGCCCGCAGGCATTACCGCGCAAGGCGGCAGGCTGCCCAAAGGCGCGCTGCAAACCCGCACAGACTTCGGCACTCCGGGCTACGGCGGCGCGTGTCCGCCCGAAGGCAGGAAACACCGCTACGAATTCACGCTCACCGCGCTAAAAGTCGCCAAGCTGCCGAACATCACCGCCGAATCCACACCCGCGCTGGTCGGTTTCTTCACCAAGGCAAACAGCTTAGGGCGAAGCGAAATTCACGGTCGAACACCGACGCTGACCTGCCCCGTGCACCGATATGCCGCCGGTTCCGCTTCCGAGCGGACCGCCGACGGCACGCAACCGAACCGCTCTTTGAAGCGCGCGCTGAAACGGGACGGGCAGTCATAGCCGACCGCGTCGGCAATCTGCGCCACCGGCCATTGCGTAACCTGCAACAGCGTCAGCGCGCGCATCATGCGCACATCCGTCAGCAGCGTACGGAAATTCGTATCCCTGCCGCGCCAACCGCCGCCGCAACGCGGCCTCGCTGCAATTAAGCCGCTGCGCCAGCATCGCCGACGACCAGTCCGCAGCCATATCGGTGGTAATCAGTTTGCGGATTTGCCGCATCAGGTTGACGCCTTCGTACACAGCAAAACCGATGCCGTCATGCTGCAACCACGCCAACACGCCGCAAAGCGCGGCCTCCGCCGCATTGTGCGGCACTTCTTCATCCGCCAGTACCGCAGCCGCATAATCAAACGCCGCGTTCATCCGCCCGGGGTGCGGCAGCTTCACCGCATCGCACACTGCCTGCGCCGTCCCGTATTGTGCGGCAAACCTTTCTATGGCTTCCTGTTCGAAAGCAATCCATTGCGCCTGATAGAGGTCGCCTGAATCGGGAATATTGATGACGTCAAACGTCTGCCCACCTGCCAACGCAACAACCTCACCCGCCGCAATCCTCAATTCGCGCCCCGCCCACCGCAGCTTCTTGCATCCGCGCCGCACGATAAGCACGGTCGGTTCATGTACCGCCACGCTGCGGTACAAGGCGGTATGATGTTGCACGATGCCGCCCTAAAGCACCCAATCGTTCACGCGTATGAAAGTAATTTGACGGCACGGTTATATTCCTCAATCAGCTTTCAACACACAGGGCTGCACATAAGGCGCAGCCCTGTTTACCCTGATTTGGAAGGGGTTACTTCCCAAAAAAATAAACCAAAATTCTACTGCCCTGAAGGGCCGGGTTTCAACCATATTCCGTCGGCGTACCTGCAACTTGGCTTCCTCCCCTGTGGGGAAGGGTCGGGGAGAGGGTAAAACGGGGCAGATACAGACAATATTTCCGTTGCCAACCCAATGCCCTCTCCCTAACCCTCTCCCACGAGAGAAGGAATGGATTGCCGTTCAAATAAATCGCTCCACATAAAAAAATCAATGCGTTATCTCAAACTCACGTTAGGTCTAATCAAATTGTCGGACATCCGTATCCGACAAGCAATCTGCTTTTTAGATAGCCTTGCAAATTTAAGTTTGACGTGCGTTCGAAATAAGGCAGTTGATGCGAAGCGAAATTCCGTCGGCGTGCCTGCAACTTGGCTCCCTCCCCTGAGGGGAGGGTTGGGGAGAAGGTAAAACAGGGCAGATACAGACAATATTTCCGTTGCTGACCCAATGCCCTCTCCCTAACCCTCTCCCATGGGAGAGGGAATGGATTGCCGTTCAAATAAATCGCTCCACATAAAAAATCAATGTGTTATCTCAAACTCACGTTAGGTCTAATCAAATCGTCGGACATCCATATCCGACAGCCCATCTTCTTTTCAGACGGCCTTTTCAGCCAATAACCGCGCCAATATCCCCTCATACACCGCCGACAGCTTCGGAATATCGTCCAGCCGCACGTTTTCGTTGATTTGGTGGATGGTGGCATTGGACGGGCCTAATTCGATGAGTTCTTTCGCAATGGCTTTAATGAAGCGTCCGTCCGAAGTACCGCCGGTGGTGGACAATTCGGTCTCTAAGCCGCAGGTTTCGGCAATGGCTGCGCGTGCCACGTCGGTCAGTTTTGCCCGCATGGGTCAGGAAAGGGCTGCCCCGAACACGACCACTGTAAATCGTATTGCACGCCGTGTTTGTCCAAAATGGCGTGAACGCGTTGTTTCAGCCCCTGCTTCGGTGGACTCGGTGGAGAAGCGGAAATTGAATTTGACGTTCAGCTCGCCCGGAATGACGTTGGTCGCGCCTGTGCCGCCGTTGATATTGGAAATTTGAAAGCTGGTCGGCGGAAAGTATTCGTTGCCTTCGTCCCAGGCTTCCTGCGTCAGCTCTAACAAGGCCGGGGCAAAAGTATGCACGGGATTGATTGCCAAATGCGGATAAGCAATATGGCCTTGCTTGCCTTTGACGGTCAGGTTGCCCGACAGCGAGCCGCGCCGGCCGTTTTTTTCAAATCATATCGCCCAATTTATCCACGGCGGTCGGTTCGCCGACGATGCAGTAATCAATCAAAAGCTCGTCGCGCGCTTTCAACACATCGACGACTTTGGTCGTGCCGTCCAGCGCATCGCCCTCTTCGTCCGAAGTAATCAGGAGTGCGATGCTGCCTTGATGATCGGGATGTTCGGCAACGAAGCGTTCGCAGGCGGTAACGAAACAGGCAATGCTGGTTTTCATGTCCGCCGCGCCGCGCCCGTATAGATCTGCCCGTCGCGCTCGGTCGGCTCAAACGGAGGCGAATCCCATTTTTTTCAATAGGGCCTGTCGGCACGACGTCGGTATGTCCCTGCAAAAGCAGAACGACCGGGAGCCTGCGTGCCGCGTCGCAACCAGATGTTTTTTTGGTGTCGCCGAAAATGGAGTTCTTCAGCCGCAAAAACCGATTTTTGTGCAGGCGTTCGGCAAGCAGTTTGTTTGGCAATCTCGGTCGTCCGGGGGTAACGGACGGGCGGGAAATCAACGCTTTGGCGAGTTCTAGGGATTGGGTTTCGGTCATTTTTTTGGTTTTCTTGTTGATTGTAAATATTTGGAACAGGTCGTCTGAAAAATCAGTTTCGGGTTTCAGACGATCTTTTTATAACATAGGAATGAATTTCTTTGAATAACACATAAATTAACTATTCAATCTCAAGACCAATAAATTAATTTACTTATCAAGTTAATCGTTTAATTGCTCTTTAAATTTCTTTGCTCGTTCTAAAAAGGGAAGAATATGCTTGATTCCCTTGTAAATTATTTAAGACAATATCACACATTTCTTTTATTGAATCAAAATCTCTTAACCCTGCAAACAAATCAATTTGGTCATTAAATGCCTTTTTCTACTTCCAAGATAATATTTGGATTAACTTCTTTAGAAAAACTGAATTACAAAACCTCTAAATTCGGAAATTGATTCTTTTAACTCACGATTCTCCCCTAAAATAAAAATCAATAAATTAAGTATCTTAGAAAGAAAAAAACCTGTATATCAAATGGGTTCGAATTATTTTTTTATATTTACAATTAATTTCACGTGCAGAACTTTTTAATTTTATCCAAATAATTTGGACCTGCATTTTTTCCATAATGCAATTATATAATTATAATGTCCCCTTACAACAGCAAGCTTTTATATCATTATCGTCATCATTCATATAGCTTACAAAAAAATTCTTCATATCCATCTATTGCTTCTTTATACCTCTGCAAAGTCAACAATAAAGATAATTTATTAATATAACTTCTTACACATAATTTCTTGATCTCAAGATCAAAAATCCGACTTATATTCATCAATGACTTTACTATACTGCTGGATAGCAGGCTCAAAAATCTCCTCTACCAGCTAAAAGAACACCCTTATTATAATAAGCATTCGCCATATAAAAATCTTATCTGAGGATGATTACTATCTTCATGATTCTTTTTTTATTAGTAATTTCATCATAATATTTTTAGAGCTTCATCTATCTCTCCTTTTTTTCAGACGAGATTTTTTTGCATGATTTAATAAATTTTTGTAATTTAGAAAGGACTTTTATTTTTCTTCAATCTTACTCGGATTAGTTACAACTTCTTCCGCTTTATTTTTTTGATATTATAAACATCATTATCAATCGATAGGATATTCTGATTTTGCATTAATTCATAACTTTCATTCGTAGAATTTTTCTGTTCCTTTTCCTTTCTCCTTGCTCTGATTTGATTCCTATTTTTTTCCCTTTCACCCTGATCTAATTTGGTTTCTGTCTCTTTCCTTTCCCCTTGTTCTGATTCAATTACTATTTCTTTTTTTCCTATCTTTCCTATCTTGATTTGATCTAGCAGTATGAAATTTCATTTGTTCTCCATATTCAAACAGCTTTTTCTTTATATTCATCACTTAATGCTTTTTAATTCACTATTTGTTTTATCCATAAAATCTTTATTCCAAAAAGTACCCAGCAAATGGAACAAAAATAGAAACAACTGTTAAAATCATTGATAGCAACTCAAGATTGCTATTATTAGCACTCATACTTTTTTTCATGAATTTCTAATATAGACTTAAATTGCTCCACACTACGTGAGTTTTTTTCAACCTCTTCAATTTTTCTTTTTTTCAACTCTGTATTTTTCATTCTCCAGTTTATTAACTCGATATTCAAAAATACTTCTGCGCATTTGAATCTAAAGTCTCGGCATATGTTAAACAACTAAATAAAAACAATACAGCTTGAAAAAAATCTTGATTAATTTCATATTAGTTAAATTAGCAATAATTTTAAAATTCATTAAAAAAATATTCTTACATATTTTCAGACGGTTTCTGCCCTTTGCGTTCTGCCTTTCTGGCTTCACGTACGGCTTTGAGTTCGGCTTCTTTTTGGCGGGCTTTTTTTGAGCCATGTTTCCCATTGGTTCGGCGTTTCGAGGGTGATTCTGCCGATTTTGCCTTCGCGGAAGTCGGTGAGGATGTTTTTCGGCGGCTTTTTTTGGTAGTTGACCCGTCCGCCGCTGAGGACTGCGCCGCGTTTTTTTGGCTACCCACTCGAGCCATGAGTTGTCGTCCCAGTGGCTGCTGGGGTCTTTGTCGGCTTGGTAGCGTTCTTGCAACATGGGGAGGTAGTGGCGTCGGAGGTAGTCTAGGAGCTCGAGGGCGACTTCTTCTTCGTCCAGCGCGTTGCGTCCGACTGCGCCGCCGGCGGCGAGGTTGTAGCCGCCTTCTTCGACAATGATTTTTCGGCCACAGCATTCCGGGGGGTGTCGTAGAGCCAGAAGTCGTCAGCGAGGAAAAGGCGTTGTTCGGCTTTGGTAATGCCGGGTTCGTTGCCGGTTTTGGCGGATTTTTTTGCCCTATCATGCCGTTGATGAGGGTGGATTTGCCGACGTTGGGGATGCCGCAGATGAGGACGCGCAGGGGTTTTTTTCTATGCCTTGGCGGTGGGGAATCATGGCGCGGCAGGCTTGGGTGATTTTGCCGTGTGCGCCGGTTTCGGAGGAATCGAGGGCGATGGCGCGGGTGTCGGGGCGGCTGTTGTAGTGTTCGAGCCAGATTTTTGGTGCGCTCGGGGTCGGCAAGGTCTTGTTTGTTGAGGATTTTGAGTTTGGGTTTACCTTTTGGAAAGCTGGGCAAGCAGGGGATTTTTCGCTGGAAGCGGGCATTCGTGCGTCCAGCATTTCAATCACCATATCGACGCTTTTTGGCACGTTCGGCGATGGCTTTTTTTGCTTTGTTCATGTGGCCGGGAAACCATTGGATTGCCATGTTTTGTTCTTTCTGTCTGATTTGCGGTGGGGTCGTCTGAAAAGTGGTTCGGCGGTGTTTTCAGACGACCTTGAGGTTTGTCCGTTTTCTGTGCAAAGGTCGTCTGAAAGCCTTCGTGGTTTTTCAGACGACCTTTTGGTTTGGGGCGCTCAAGGTTTAGAGGTTGCCGCGTTCGTAGCGGTAGTAGCCGGCTTCGTCCATACATTGTTCAAGGGATTTGGATTTGCGTCCGTGTTTTGCGTCGTGTTGCGCTTGTGATTTGCAAACGTTGATTTGACGGGAAACTTCGGATTCGCTTGCGCCGGTGCGGTGCCAGCGGTAGGCGGGGACTTCGGTGGCGCAGGCGGCGAGTGTGCAGGCGAGTGCGAGGGTGATGATGGGTTTCATGGGTTTCTCCTTTTATAGTGGATTAAATTTAAACCAGTACGGCGTTGCCTCGCCTTGCCGTACTATTTGTACTGTCTGCGGCTTCGTCGCCTTGTCCTGATTTAAATTTAATCCACTAAATATCGAAAAGGTCGTCTGAAAAGGGGAATCAGCGTCCGGACAGGTTTTTGCGCCTGTCTGTGGCGGACCAGCAGTTCGTAATGTCCTTGCAGGCGTTGGGCGAGTTTTTTTCGACGACATAGACGGAACGGTGCTGTCCGCCGGTACAGCCGATGGCGATGGTAACGTAGCTGCGGCTTTCTTTTTGCAGGCGCGGGAGCCAGTGGTTCATAAAGTGGTCGATGTCGTCCACCATTTCCTGCGCCAGGGGCTGCTGGTCGAGATACGCTTGAATGGGGGCGTCCATGCCGGTGTAGGGGCGCAGCTCGGGATCGTAATAGGGATTGGGCAGGCTGCGCATATCGAACATGAAATCGGCGTTGTTCGGCACGCCGTATTTGAAGCCGAAAGATTCGAGGATAACCAAAAGCCCCCTGCGCTCGATGTTGAGCCATTGTTGAACGGCATAACGCAGTTGCTGCGCGTTCATTTTGGATGTATCGATGCAGTAGGCGATGTCTTTGAGCGGGAACAGCCATTCGCGCTCTTTTTGCAGGCTTTCCAGCAGGGTAAGGTTCAGTCCCGACAGCGGATGGCCGCGCCGCGTTTCGGAAAAACGGCGCACCAGCACGCTTTCTTCTGCTTCAACAAACAATACTTCGACCTGATGGCCTTCATCGCGCAGGTATTGGATTTGCTCCTGCGCTTCCTGAATGTTGATGCCGGAGCGGACATCGACGCTCACGCCGAGTTTGGTTTCATCGGCGCGCTCGATATGGTGCAGCACCAGCGAAGGCAGCATTTCCAGCGGCAGGTTGTCCACGCAGAAATAGCCGAGGTCTTCAAGCTGTTTGAGGGCAACGGACTTGCCCGAGCCGGATAATCCGCTAATCAGGACGATTTTTCATGGTTTTTGTTCGTTTTTCTTTGAGTTGTGTTTGATGACGTTCGAGGAATTCTTTGGTACTGTCTTTGCCGCGCAACTGGAGGATGTAGTTGCGCACCGCCGCTTCAACCAATACGGCAAGGTTGCGGCCCACGGCGACAGGCAGGGTGACGGAACGGACGTTGACGTTGAGGATGGACTCGGTTTCCGTGCGTATGCTCAAGCGGTCGAGCTGCTTCATGTAATCGTCGTTGGCAGCGACCAGGTTGATAATCAATTGGAGGATTTTTTCGGACGGATGGAGGTTTCGCCGAAAATGTGGCGGATGTTGAGTATGCCCAAACCGCGCACTTCAAGGAAATCACGCAACATCGGCGGGCAACGGCCTTCGAGCGTTTCGGGGCCGGTACGGAAAAAGCTCGACCGCATCATCGGCAATCAGACTGTGTCCGCGCGAAATCAATTCCAACGCCAACTCGCTTTTTACCCAAACCGGAATGACCGGTAATCAACACGCCGACTTCAAATACATCGAGGAATACGCCGTGTTTGACGATGGAAGTCGCCAGCGTGCGTTGCAGATAAATCCGCAACACGTCCATCAAATACGGGCTTTCGAGCTTGGAAGTCAAGAGCGGGATGTCGTTTTTTTATGGCAGTAATCGCGCAATTTGGGCGAAACCGCTAGACCGTTGGCAACGATGACCAGCGACATGGGGATATCGAAGAGTTCGCCGAAATCGTAATTCAATTCACCCGATTCGAGGCGTTTGAGATATTCGGCTTCGGCAACACCGACGACTTGGATTTGATTGGGATGGATAAAATTCAAATGGCCGACCAACGCCAAAACGGGTTTGTCGGCCTCTACTCCGATGCGGTTGTCCGCACCCGAATTGCCTGCCGCCCAAGCAAGTTGGAGCTTGTGCTGATTGTCGGAAAACAGGCGGCGGACGGATATACTGGGCATTCTTTACTCTTCTGCCAGAAGTTTGCGCACCTCCTCGGCAGAGGTTGCGGACATCAAGGCTTC
Organism: uncultured Neisseria sp.; assembly: GCA_916438535.1. Lineage (GTDB taxonomy): Bacteria > Pseudomonadota > Gammaproteobacteria > Burkholderiales > Neisseriaceae > Neisseria. The sequence continues at coordinate 572,640 of CAKAEP010000002.1, forward strand.
ACGGACGGCTTTTTTTGCGAGAACCTGCCCGCCAGTTTGGACAAGACTTCCAAATGCTCGCCGGTCGCATTTTCCGGCACCAACAAAGTGAAAAATCAGGGATACGGGTTTGCCGTCGGGCGCATCGAAAGCGACTGGTTCTTTCGTGCGGATAAACGCGCCGGTGGCTTTTTTTCACGCAGGCATGACGGCCGTGCGGGATGGCGACGCCCCTGCCCCAAGCCGGTCGAACCCAGCTTTTCGCGGGCAAACAGGCAGTCGAAGACATCGCCGTGAGGTAATTCTGCTTCATGTTCAAGCAGCAGGCCCGCTTCTTCAAACAAGCGTTTTTTTGCTGCCGACTTCCAAGTCTAAAACGATATGGGACAAAGGCAAAATTTCGCCGATAAGGCTCATAGAAATCTCTTTTGATGTGGCAAAATGAAATGGAATTGTACCGACTGTCTGTACAAACCTCAATCCTGAACACGCAATTTACACTCAGATTGCTAACAAGAAATGCTGCTTCTTTGATATTTCTTAACTCATACACAAGGTCGTCTGAAAACGGCGGCAAGTGGTTTTACCGCGGGTTTGGATACCAGATAAAACCCCGCCACCATCGTCAACCCGCCCTGCCCCCAAAAAGCAAAACGTCGTCTGAAAACCTTTTCAGACGACGTGTTAACTCATTTTATTACCTTACAACCGCGTGGCAGCCAAAGCCCACAAATAATGCCCCGCCAGACCCAAAAAAACCACAGCAGACCGATATAGTTGTTATCCAAAAACACTTTAAAACAAGTCTGGCGGTCGCGCGTTTTGATGGCATGGTATTGACCGATTTGCAGCCACACCAACGCAGGCAGCATGATCCAATACGGCCATGTCGCGCCGATTTTCACGCCCAATACCGCCATCAGCGCGGTAAACCAAAAAAATGGCAGAGCATGGATGCGGAAATATCGTGATCGCCGAACGTGATTGCCGAAGTTTTGATCCCGATTTTTCAAATCGTCTTCCTTGTCCGCCATCGCATAAATCGTGTCGTAGGCAAGCGTCCACAAAGCATTGGCGGTAAACATCAGCCACGCCGTAGAAGGCACGCCGCTGCGGACGGCGGCAAACGCCATCGGAATCCCGAAAGAAAACGCCAGCCCCAAATAAAACTGCGGCAGTGGGAAAAACCGTTTGGTAAAAGGATAAGTCATCGCCAGAAACAGCGCGGGAACGCTCATCACCCAAGTCAACAGGTTCAGCGGCGTCATACAGAGGGCGGCGAGCAGACAAAGAATGATCGTCAGCAAAATCGCTTCGGTTTTGGAAACCAGCCCCGCGGGCAAAGGGGCGGTTTTTTTCGTGCGCTCGACCGAGCCGTCAAAATTGCGGTCGGCAAAGTCGTTGATCACGCAGCCTGCGCTGCGCATGAAGAATGTACCGGCGGTAAACGCCCAAAAAAATATCCGCTTCAGGAATCCCTTCCGAGGCAACCCATAACGCCCAATAGGTCGGCCAAAGCAGCAACAACGTGCCGATAGGCTTGTCGATGCGCATCAGCTTGCCGTATACCAAAATGCGGGCAACAGCGTGACGGTTGAGAAAATGTAGGAGAAAACGTCTTATCTTCATGTAGGTAATTTAAATTCTATGGCAAACCCGGACAAACCTCGCATCCCTTTTCAGACTTTGCCGTTACCTTATTAAAATTCTTGTAACTGTTTCGACGGAAACTTGCCTATTATAAGCTAATTTTTCAAGAATGATGATTAAATTTAAACATTTATGACAAAAAAATTAAATAGGGTGCTATTTGGAAGTCTGGAAATGACTCTAGAAAATACAATACAAACATCTAAAATAAAAACACTTAAAAAAATCAATAAGAAATTACTTCAAAAGCATCACTCTTCTACGACATACCCAACTTACCTAAATCATCCATTTAATACAAAAAAAATCCTTCTTTATTACAAAACAAATAATCGGTTTTTCCCAAGAATAAGGTCGTCTGAAATGCAACTTACCAGTTTTCAGACGACTCTGTCTTACTGCAAACATCAGGCTTACAACATTTAAAACGACTCATCCGCCCGCAGATAGCGCCATTTACCGGGCGGTAGTTTGCCCAGTTTGACTTTACCCATTCGAATCCGCTTCAGCCCGACGACACGCAAACCGACGAGTTCGCACATACGGCGGATTTGTCGCTTTTTGCCTTGTTTCAACACGAAACGCAGCTGGTCTTCGTTTTGCCATTCTACTTTGGCAGGACGCAGTTTCTCGCCGTCCAAACTCAATCCGTGGTTGAGCAAGGCAAGTCCTTTTTCGTCCAATTTGCCGCGCACGCGTACCAAATATTCTTTTTCACTGCCGCTGTTTTCGCCAATAAGCTGCTTGGCGATGCGGCCGTCCTGCGTCAACACCAGCAACCCGACGGAATCGATGTCCAGCCTACCGGCGGGCGCCAAGCCGAATTTGTGTTTTTCGCTGAAGGGGATACGGCTGTCGTCCCCTTCCCAACGGTTGTCGGCGGCAATCAGCTCGGCGGCGGATTTATAGCCTTTTTCCGCCTGCGCGCTGACGTAGCCGACGGGCTTGTTGAGCAGGATGGTAACGCGCTCTGCCTGTTTTTCATGCGCCTGCCGGTTGAGGTCGATGCGGTCGCGTTCGGTTACTTTCTGACCGAGTACGGCGGTTTGCCCGTTGACCTTGACCCAGCCTTGCTCGATGTAGCTGTCTGCCTCGCGGCGCGAGCACAAGCTCAATTGCGCCATACGCTTGGAAAGTCGCATGGTTTCTTCGGATGTATTGTCCATAATATGTCTGAATTTAAAAGAGAAAACGGATTATATCACTGCAATAGGAAAGGTCGTCTGAAAAGAAATCAAGAGACTCTTTCAGACGACCTTATCTTTTCAAGACTAGATCAGGCTTAAGAATATTGTTTTAAGAGTTCGCGGAACTGCGCGCCGGTTTCCGGATGTTTTAAGCCGTAGGCAACGGTAGCTTCCAGATAACCCAGTTTGCTGCCGCAATCGTAGCGTTTGCCGTCGAAGGCATGGGCGAGAACGAACTCGTGATCCAACAAGCGGGCAATGCCGTCGGTCAGTTGGATTTCGTTTCCTGCGCCACGCGGCAGGTTTTCCAGAAGACTGAAAATGCGAGGGGTCAGGATATAACGGCCGACAACAGCAAGATTGGACGGCGCTTCTTCGGGCTTCGGTTTCTCTACAATATTGGTAATCCGTTGAAAGCTGTTTAATTTTTCCACTTCTACAATGCCATAAGAACCGGTTTGCGATGGATCGACGGTTTCCACGCCCAAAACGCTGTTGCCGCTTTGATTGTAGATATCGACCATTTGCTTCAGTGCGCCTTTGGGCGCGTCAATCAGGTCGTCGGCGAGAATAACGGCAAAGGGTTCGTCGCCCACTGCGGCACGGGCGCACAATACGGCGTGTCCTAAACCCAAAGCCTCGGCTTGACGAATGTAAAGGCAGGTAATGTTAGAAGGCAGAATGTCTTTAACGTGTTCCAGCAGTTTGTCTTTTTGACGCATTTCCAGCTCGGTTTCCAGCTCGTAGGCTTTGTCGAAATGGTCTTCGATACTGCGTTTGTTGCGGCCTGTAATGAACACCATTTCTGTGCAACCTGCTTCTACTGCTTCTTCTACCGCGTATTGAATCAACGGCTTATCGACGATAGGCAGCATTTCTTTCGGACTGGCTTTGGTGGCAGGCAGAAAGCGCGTACCCATACCGGCTACAGGGAAAACGGCTTTTTTAATCGGTTTCATAAATTTTCCTCTTACTTTATATTTCAAAGTATCCAGCTATCCGGGGCCACAATGATTCATCGGCTTCATTCCCAGACCACATCACTAAAAATGATTTTGTAATAATCATCAATGTGTTAATTGTAACATGACATAATTTCACTGTAACAACCTCAACCGTAAAGCACAGCAAAATCCTGTATCTGTATTTTCACTCTACACCCTTCTGACCGGCACAATAATACCGGTAACGTTCTGCCAACCCATACAATATCAGCGCAGTCAATCCCCAAATATCGTAATGCAAATACGGCAAAACAGGCGTAGCAATCATATTGCCTTCATGAATGAAGCTGCGGCTGCCATAGTTGCCCATATCCAGTGCGAAATCCAATGGCAAGTAAAAGATTTCAGCCACTTCCCCACTATTGGCACAAGTTGGCGGATTTTTCCGGACAGAGTGCCAAAACCGGATGTACTTCATAACCGGACGGCGTGTAATAAGGCGGCAACAGTGGAAAAACCTGCCAAAAATGCGGTGCAATCCCCGTCTCCTCTTCAGTTTCACGCAATGCTGTCACAATAAAGTCTTTATCCCCTTCGTCTGACCTTCCTCCGGCAAAAGCAATCTGCCCGGTATGGTGTCGCAGGGTATCGGCGCGACGCGTCAGCAAAATTTGCCACTGCCCTTCCCGCCGAACGACTGCCAGCAAAACGGCGGCTGTTTTACCTTCCTGCCGGACAAAACGGTTTCGTTCCTCTTGCGCTATGCTGGCATAACGAAATGCCTGCCCGAAAAAATCCACAAGATCGGTCTGCCTCATCTCCATATACAGACTCCGAAAAACAATGATTGATAGGTCGTCTGAAAAAAAGAATATTACATTAGGTTTACGGTTGCTTAAAGCTCACGAATCTACAAAGACAAGCGCTTGTGATAAAGTATCGGCTGTTTTTCACGACGGATTATCTGCGCTTCAGTCCGTTTTTTTGAATAAAGGCTTATTATGTTTTTTTGTCTCCGTCCCATATCCGCACACTGACAGCCGCCGTCATGTTGCTTTTTTCTACCCAAACCATCGCCGCCCAACAAGAATCTGTACCAGAAGTTAAAATCCAATCCCAAACCATTCAGAAAAAAAACCGCCGTACGCCCGAAGCAAGGCTCGCCGAACAAGAGCGCTTGATTGCTGCAAACGATCGCGCTTGGAAAATTTTTCACGCTTTTAGGCGGCGAAATGGCTTTGCAAAAAGGGGATGCCGGCATGGCTTTGGGTACCTATATGCATATGCTCGACCGCACAAAATCACCCGACGTAGCAGAACGCGCATTGGAAATGGCAGTTTCACTCAATGCATTCGAACAGGCCGAATTGATTTATCAAAAAAATGGCGGGAAATCGAACCTGTTCCGGGTGCAGCACAAAAACGCATGACCTGGCTGCGCGACCTTCTGCTCGGAAAAAACGACAAACACCTCAGCGGCTTGGATGAAGTCCTTGCAGGCGCTACTGAAGAACAAAACCGCCGTATTTTCCTGCTTCTCGCCCAAACCGCCGTCCAGCAGCCTGATTTGGCAGAAAAGGCCTCGGCACAAGTTCATAAAGAAACACTCAAATACCCTGAAATGCCTGAAGCGGCGATTGCAGATGCCATTTACAGCGCATACGACGGCAAGAAAAAAAATGCCATTGCCGCCCTGCAAAGACTTGCCAAACTGGATTCTGAAATCCTGCCCCCGACCATGCTCACCTTGCGTCTGATGGCGCAACGCAGTCCGGAAATCCTCAACGGATTCTTCGAACAAACCGACACGCGCAAACTGTCATCCGTATGGCAGGGAGCTTGAAATCACCAACCTGGTTGCCAACCACCGTCCCGACAAGGCATACAGTCGTCTGAAAAACGTTACTGGAAGACAACCCCTCGCCCGATTTGTTTATCCAGGCTGCGATACTCTCCTCCAGCCGTAAAGATGCCTTATCTGTTGTCAACCATTACCTCGAAAAAAGCCTACCAATCCGGCACAAGCCAACAACAAAGCCGTGCCGCACTGATTGGTGCCATGACTTATGCCGATGCCAAAGATTACGTCAAGGCCAAACAATGGCTCGGCAAAATCAATTCTGCGGATTACATTTTCGACAAAACCGTTCTCGGCGCCTCGCTCGAAGCCGAACAAGGCAACGGCAAAGCCGCGTGGGAATTGGCACAACGTGCGCTCAAACTGCCCGAGCAGCAAGGACGCTTTTTCGGTGCGCGCGAATTGCAGCGTGTTTCCCTGTTTGCCATCGCCAAACATGACAACCCAAAAAAAGCACTATCAGAGTTGAATACACTTATGGCAAAAGCTTCCAAACAGCCTGATGCCAACCAACTGCTGCCCGACATTCTCTATCAACGCGCCATGGTTTACGACAAAATTGGAGAGCGCGACAAAGCCATTGCCGACCTTCGCCGCCAGTTGGAAATATCCCCCGACAGTACCAGCGGCATGAATGCTCTAGGCTATATCATGCTTTCTTCCCCGAAATATGATTTAAACGAAGCATTCAAACTGATTCAGGCCGCGTATCAGGTTGATCCGGAAAACCCCGCCATCAACGACAGCCTCGGTTGGGCATATTATCTGAAAGGCGATGCCGAAACTGCCTTGCCCTACCTGCAATACGCCTTCGAACAATATCCCGACGCCGAAGTCGCCTCGCATTTGGGCGAAGTTTTGTGGAAGCTCGGCAAGCCCGAAGATGCCAAAGCCATTTGGAACGAAGGTTTGAAACAAGAAGGCGACATCGGTTTATTGAAAGAAACCATGCGCCGATTCAATATTCCCGTTCCCCCGCGCAAAAAAACACCCCTCCGCCAAAACAAAATAAAAACAGGTCGTCTGAAAACTTTTCAGACGACCCTTCCCCTGCACAGGATTTATCATGAAACAGACCAATATATTATCCGCAGCCGCCCTAACCCTCCTCATCACCGCCTGCGCTCGCCCCCGAGCTCCCGCAGCAAAATGGTTGGCAACCGGCTGAAACAGTCAACGATTTTTTTCCGCCGAAGGGCGAATCGCCGTCAAACTCGAAGGCAAAGGCTCTTACGCCAACTTCGATTGGACATACCAAAAACCAAGTTCAAACCATCAACATCAACACCCCGATCGGCGGTACCGTGGGGCAGTTGTGTCAAGATAATCAAGGCGTATTGGCCGTCGACAACAAAGGCCGTACATATGAAGCCGCTACCGCACAAGAACTCAGCACCCGCCTATTGGGATTCGAACTCCCTATCCAATATCTGCACATTTGGGCAAGCGGAAAACGTGTAGCCGGCGCACCATACCAACTGCTCCCGGACAGCCGCCTGCAACAATTCGACTGGACAATTTCCCGCACACTCAACAGCAACGGCAAACCCAAAACCCTCCTATTGGAAAGCCCGAAACTCACTCTGCGCTTGGCATTCGACAACCTCGACGATCATCCCGAGGGCAACACCCAAACCCAATGTGCCGCCAGAAAATAACCATCTCGCCAGACAACCGTAAACAAAATGATTCCAAACGAAGCACAAGCCTTCCCGGCTCCTGCCAAACTCAATCTGGATCTCAGAATCACCGGGAAACGCGCAGACGGCTACCACAACCTAGAAAGCATTTTTCTGCCTGATTGACTTATGTGATACCGTTTATCTGAAACCACGTTCAGACGACCTTATCATACTCCACACACCGACAGGCGGTATTCCACCGGAACAAGACCTGGCATACCGTGCCGCATCTTTACTGCAAAAACACACTAACTCAAAATCAGGTGTTGAAATTTGGTTGGATAAAAAAATCCCGACAGGCGCCGGCTTGGGAGGTGGCAGTTCGGATGCGGCAACCGTACTCACCGTATTGAACCATTGGTGGGAATGCGGATTATCCCGCCAGCAGTTAATTGATTTAAGTGCGACTCTGGGCGCAGATATTCCCTTCTTCCTTTTCGGCAAAAATGCCTTTGCCAAAGGTATAGGCGAGCAATTATCCCCTATCGACATACCGAAGCAATGGTATGTCGTCATCAAACCCAAGGCCCATGTTTCCACTCCCAAAATTTTCTCGCATAGGAACTTGACACGAAATTCCAAAACAAGCATAATGCCGACTTTCCATTCTTTGCAGCCGTTTAGAAATGATATGCAGGCTGTTGTTTTTTTCAGGAATATCCTGAGGTTTGGAAAGCTTATTGTGAATTATCCGAATATGGTTCTGCGCTAATGACAGGATCTGGAGCGTGTATATTTCTCTCTACGGATAGTCGGCAAGAAGCAAACAATATATACCAACAAGTTTCACAATCATATGAAGCATATTGTGTTGAAGGTTTAGACATTCATCCATTGTTTCAAATGATTTGATAAAGTTGGGGAGTCGTCAAGCGGTTAAGACACTGGATTTTGATTCCAGCATGCGAAGGTTCGAATCCTTCCTCCCCAGCCAAATCCCTTTGTTGGGGAGTCGTCAAGCGGTTAAGACACTGGATTTTGATTCCAGCATGCGAAGGTTCGAATCCTTCCTCCCCAGCCAACACCCTTTATTGGGGAGTCGTCAAGCGGTTAAGACACTGGATTTTGATTCCAGCATGCGAAGGTTCGAATCCTTCCTCCCCAGCCAAATAAGAGCGTGTAAGTTTCCTTACACGCTCTTTTATGTTAAGAATCAATGACAACGCTGAAAAACTTTGTTTTGTCGTGATAAATTTGGGGCGAAAAAAGACGGAACGGCAATGCAACGCCGCAAATTTAATTCACTATGCCGGTCATTATGCGTATAATAACGCCCATAATGTCTTGGACATAAAGCAGAGGGAAGCATGACGTTTTCTGAGCGGAAGTTAAACATAAAAACAGGTGAAAATATGGCCGCATACGACAGTTTGATGGTATTTACCGGCAACGCAAATCCGGAGTTGGCGCAACGCGTTGTCAAACACTTGGATATTTCGTTAGGCGAAGCCTCCGTATCCAAATTCTCAGACGGCGAAATTGCCATCGAATTAATGGAAAACGTCCGTGGTCGTGATGTTTTTATCCTGCAGCCCACCTGCGCCCCAACCAATGACAACCTGATGGAAATCCTGACGATGGCCGATGCGCTGAAACGCGCTTCCGCCGGTCGTATTACCGCGGCAATTCCTTATTTCGGCTATGCCCGCCAAGATCGCCGTCCGCGTTCTGTGCGCGTTCCGATTTCCGCCAAACTGGTGGCTAATATGTTGTATTCCGCGGGTATCGACCGTGTTTTGACTGTTGATTTGCATGCCGACCAGATTCAGGGGTTCTTTGATATCCCTGTTGACAACATCTACGCCACTCCTATTCTGTTGAATGACATCAAACAGCAGCGGATTGAAAACCTGACCGTAGTCAGCCCCGATATTGGCGGTGTAGTCCGCGCCCGTGCTGTTGCAAAATCATTAAATGCCGATTTGGCAATTATCGACAAACGCCGCCCGAAAGCCAATGTGGCGGAAGTCATGAATATTATTGGCGATATTCAAGGCCGTACCTGTCTGATTGTCGATGACATGATTGATACTGCGAATACGCTGTGTAAAGCTGCCGTCGCTTTGAAAGAGCGCGGAGCAGAACGTGTCTTGGCATATGCCAGCCACGCCGTATTCTCCGGAGAGGCAGTCAGCCGTATTGCCTCGTCCGAAATCGACCAAGTTGTCGTTACCGACACCATCCCTCTGTCTGAAGCGGCCAAACAATGCGACCGTATCCGTCAAGTGACGATTGCCGGCCTTTTGGCTGAAACGGTCCGCCGCATCAGCAATGAAGAATCCGTCTCATATCTTTTCAATGAAGAAGTGATGACAGGCAGCATGTTGCTGCCATAACCCCGAAGCCGTCTTAAGCTGGTCGCGGCCGATGACGGTAGTTTTATTTAATTTGGAGTATTTAACATGACTTATGAAATTCAAGCCTCTGTTCGTGAAGCACAAGGCACTGGTGCGAGCCGCCGCCTGCGTCGCGAAGGCCAAATCCCCGGTATTTTTGTACGGTGAAGGTCAAGAGCCCGTTGCAATTGCTGTGGATCACAAAACTGTATTCTACGCATTGGAAAAAAAGAATCTTTCCACACTGCACTGATCAAACTGTCCCTGAACGGTGAAACCAAAGACGTTATCGTCCGTGATTTCCAAATGCACCCATTCCGTCGCGAAGTTCAACATATCGACTTCCAGGCCGTTAAAGCCGACCAACCGGTACGCATCCGTGTTCCCCTGCACATTGTTAACGCTGAAAAACTCTCAAGCCGTGAAACTGCAAGGCGGTCGCGTATCCCTGTTGAACACTACTGTTGAAGTGGTTGCTTTGCCTGCCAACATCCCCTGCATACTTGGATTTGGACTGCACTAAAGTCGTTGCCGGCGACATCCTTCACCCTGTCTGACATCCAACTGCCTGAAGGTGTAGAAAGCGTTTCTCTGAAACGTAACGAAAACCTGGCGGTTGCTACCGTTACCGGTAAAAAAACGCTAATTCCTTATGTGGAAATAAAAAAACCGCGCCGAATGGTGCGGTTTTTTTATTTTTTTATTATTAAAATAATCTATTTAAAAAAATATATTTTATAAATATACAACTACTTGATTTGAATCAAAGCTCCAAATTGAGTTTCATTTATAATCGCCGACATTGGAACTGAGACGACACTTCTCAAAGTCCTCAAGATTTTCTGATCAGTAGATGATACATCTGCTTTGATTTAATACTCTCTATCTCTTTCCTCTTGATGTGTGTGTGTTTGGGTGTGGCAGTTGCCACCCCTTTTTTTGGCTTTTATGTGAAGTAAAATCCGTAACAGCAAATTCTTAAATTTAACCATTTATCCGGAAACAAAATCATGAGCAATAAATTAACTCCGCCTGCCGAACTGCCTGACGAGCAGGATTTACGGGCGGTCTTGGCGTACAACATGCGGCTTTTTCCGCGTGAATAAGGGCTGGTCTCAGGAAGAGCTGGCGCGGCAATGCAGTTTGGACAGGACTTATGTATCGGCTGTGGAGCGCAGACGCTGGAACATTGCGTTGTCGAATATTGAAAAAAATGGCGACGGCTTTGGGTGTGGCGGCATATCAGTTGCTGCTGCCGCCGCAGGAGCTGCTAAACCTGATGACCAATCCCTCTAATGCCCAACAGAGGTCGTCTGAAAACGATATTTGACAGCCAAGTCATCCGCCTCCTCTCCCCATAACTCGAAAGAATAAAAAATGTCTGCAAACCTGTCTTCAGCATTGGAAACCTTCAAACAGCAGTGCACTGCCGCCGAAGCGCATTATTTGAAAGCCAACCGTGTGTCGGTATTTTTCAGGGAATACACGGCGGCAGTCGAAACCTTGCTGGCGGCATTGTGGGCAGAGCATTTTCAAAACAGCGCGTTATGCCTGATGGCGACCGGCGGCTTCGGGCGCGGCGAGCTTTTATCCTTATTCTGATTTAGATTTGGCAGTCGTGTCGCCTAAAACCGTTTCAGACGACCTTCAGGAAAAAAATTGCGGCTTTCGTGCAGGCTTTATGGGATATGAAACTTTCGCCGTCGGTCAAAAGCGGCAGCGTTGACGAACTGTGCGAAAGCGTGCGCGATGATATTACGGGGGACACGGCGTTTTTAGAGGCTCGTTTTTTGTTCGGCAACCGCCAAACAGCGGACGAGCTGGCGGAAAAAATGAACGCGCAACGCAATGTAGCCGCGTTTATCGAAGCAAAAGCTGGTGGAGATGGAACACCGCCATGCCAAATCGCAAGGTTCGGGAGCGGTATTAGAGCCGAACATCAAAAGCTGTCCCGGCGGTCTGCGCGACATCCATACCCTGCTTTGGATAGCGAAAGCGCAAGGTTTGGCGGCCAACCTGCCTGCGCTGGTCAAACAAGGCATTCTGACGCGCACCGAAGCCGGCATGCTTTCACACGGCTACCGCCGCCTCGCCCACATCCGCATCCATCTGCATTTAAACGCCAAACGCGCCGAAGACCGCCTGCTGTTCGATTTGCAGCCGCAAGTCGCCGAAAGCATGGGCTATCAAGGCTTGAACCTCCGCCGTCAAAGCGAAGAATTGATGCGCGTGTTTTACCGCGCGATCAAAACCGTCAAACAATTAAGCGGCATCCTCACACCCATGCTGCAAAGCCGCGTTTCCTCGACGCCGATGCGCGTTACCCTACGGATTGACGACGACTACATCCAAGTGAACAACCAAATCGCCGCGCGGCACACCGATATTTTTTTCAGACGACCCGAACACATTTTTCAAAAATCGTTGAAATCATGCAGCAGCGCAACGACATTACCGCGCTCGAACCGCAAACCCCTGCGCGCTTGGTGGGGCGCGACGCGCAAAATCAACCGCAGCTTCTACCAAAATCCCGAAAACCGCCGCCGCTTCGCCGGCTTTTTCCGCCGCGGCAACGGACTGACCCAAACCCTGCGCTTTCTCAACCTCTACGGCGTGTTGGGCCGCTACCTGCCCGCGTGGGAAAAAATCGTCGGCCTGCTCCAGCATGACCTGTTCCACATCTATCCTGTGGACGACCACATCCTCGCCGTCGTCCGCAACGTTCGCCGCCTTGCCCTAGACATGCACAGCCACGAACTGCCCTACGCCTCCGCACTGATGCAGTCCTTTGAAAAACAAGACATCCTCTATCTCGCCGCCTTCTTCCACGACATCGCCAAAGGACGCGGCGGCGACCATGCCATACAAGGCATCGCAGACGCGCGCCAATTTGCCGCCGACCACTTCCTCACCGAAGAAGAAAGCGGCCTGCTCGCCTGGCTGGTCGAAAACCACCTGCTCATGTCCACCGTCGCCCAAAAAGAAGACATCCAAGACCCCGACGTACTCGATACCTTCTGCAAACGCGTACAAACCCACGAACGCCTCAGCGCACTCTACCTCCTGACCATTTCCGACATACGCGGCACCAATCCCAAACTGTGGAACGCATGGCGCGCCAGCCTGCTGGAAAGCCTGTTCCACGCCGCCGGACGCTACCTCGCAGGCAACGGAGGCAATCCGCATGCCCTCTTCGGCCGCCGCCAACAAGAAGCCGCCGATTTGCTCACCCGTGCTGCCGTCCCCGAAAAACAGCAGAAAAAAACTATGGAACGCGCTCGGTTCCGCCTATTTCGCCCGCCATCAGTCCCGCGAAATCCTGTGGCACGCCGCCAACCTCGTACACGACTTTGAAACCCCTATCGTCCGCAGCCGCATCCTGCCCAAAAGCGACAGCTTCCAAGTCATGGTCTTCATGCCTAACGGTCCGCGCCTGTTCGCCCGCCTCTGCCGCATCTTCAGCCGCCACGGCTTCGACATCCCTCGCCGCCCGCGCCTTTATCACCGAACACGACTACATCCTCGACACCTTCATCGTGCAAATCCCCTCACAACACGCCCCCGAAGACTACCCCGACATCCAAAGCGCGCTCGAAGCCGAACTCAACAGCTTTATCCACGGACACACTGTTGCCGAAACCCAAAGCCACAGCCGCCGCATCAGCCGCCGCAGCCGCTACATGCCAATTGCGCCAAGCATCACCATCACCCCCGAAGAAGACTACCCCGACTGGTACTCCGTCGAAATCACCGCCGTCAACCGCCCTTTCCTGCTCGCCGACATGGCGGAAGTCTTCTTCGCCCACAACGTCAGCCTGCGCTACGCCAAAATTTCCACGCTGGACGAACGCGTCGAAGACAGCTTCATCGTCTTCAGCCCCGATTTGAAAAAAACCCGAAAACGCAGTCGTCGTTGAAACAGGCTTTGTTGGAACAATTATCGGTGTGACGGTTGGATTTAGAGGAAAAGCAAGAGGTCGTCTGAAAACCTGTTTTCAATTTTCAGACGACCTCTTTATTTGTAAAAATAAAGTTCAGATTCTCAAATCCGACTTTTTCATATGCATCCGAAAGCTGCGCAGGGGGCGCCCCATTAAAGAGTACGCCGGATACAAGCATCCATTCTTTCAGTACGGGTTACTATCAAAATACAAAAGGTCGTCTGAAAACCATTTTTCAGACGACCTTTCTTTATTTATTGAAATGAAACATCAAGCCTGTTTATTCCAACGCTCGATGGATTCTTTAATTACTTTTTTTGCTTCTTCCACATCGCCCCAAGATTCGACTTTGGTTGTACCTGCTTTTTTCAGGTCTTTGTAGTGGTTGAAGTGGAACTCGATTTGCTTGATCAACTGCTGCGGCAAATCAGCAAGGGTTTTGTAGGCGTTGCCGTTGTTACGGTCGTCGGCGGGGACGCAGACGACTTTGTCGTCCACTTCGCCGTCATCGACAAACTTCATCACACCGATGACGCGCGCTTCCAAGAAGATGCCTGTCGCCAAGGGCTGTTCGGTAACCAGCAATACGTCCAATTCGTCGCCATCCTCGTCCAAGGTTTGCGGGATGAAGCCGTAGTTGGTCGGTTTGGCGAAAATCGCGGGTTCGACGCGGTCAAGTTGGAATGCGCCGAGGCGGCGGTTCCATTCGATTTTGTGGTTACTGCCGGCGGGAATTTCGTTGACGACGTTGATGATGCCGCCATCCACATCGCCCGGAGTCAGGATTTTATTGAAGTCTGCCATTTGATTTCCTTTATTTTACGGAAGTTTGAACGGCGGAAGTATAGCAAACAAAAGACTCTCTGAAAATGCGGAAAAAGGTCGTCTGAAAACTGAACTGGCCCCCAAATCTTGGACACTCATAAAAGCCTATTCAGGCGCTCTGTGCAAGCTGGGTTCTGTATGAGACAGGACTCAGCTTTTTCAATTTCAAACTGCAACGCTCCCGGTTGTAGTAATCCATATAGTCATCTATCTGCTTCATCAATTCATCTACCGTCAATTCACCTGCGTTATAGAAACACTCCGTCTTCAACACCGCAAAGAAGCTTTCCATCGGCGCATTGTCCCAACAGTTCGCCTTTCGCGACATGCTTTGAACCATGGAATGCTCCGCAAGCAATTCCCTATATCCCGCCGTACGGTACAGCACACCTTGGTCGGAATGCAGCATCGTTCCTTTATCAGTCAGACGGGGGGTGGCTTTTTCGAGCATTTCCTTCACCATTTCGCTGTTAGCATTGCGGCTCATGGCGTAGGCGACGATCTCGCGGTTAAACAAGTCCAAGATTGGCGAGAGGTACAGTTTGCCGTCGCTCCCTTTGAGTTCGGTCACGTCGGTCAGCCATTTTTTTCGTTGGGCTTTTTCGGCTGTGAATAGACGTTTGAGGAGGTGTTCCGATATTTCGCCCATGGCGGGATGGCGGTAGGCTTTTTTCGCCCGTATTTTGGCTTTCAGCCCCATCTGTTTCATCAACCGAGCTGCTTTTTTGCGGTTCCAATCCAATGCTGCGGCAATGCGCCTTTGCCCGTAGCGTCCTTTATGCCGTTTGTAGGTTTCGACAAGGAGGGCTTTGTCGGCTTCATCGGGGTCGGGCCGGTCTTGGTGGTGGTAGTAAAAGCTGCTTTTGGGCAGGTTTGCGATGTGCAGCAGGTATTTGAGCGGGTGTTGCGCCCTCAGTGTTTGGACGGTTTGGCTTTGTCCTTTGCGGTCTGCTTTTTGGCTGAGGGCTTTTAACTCCTTTAGGTAGGCGACCTCTGCGCGCATATAGCACAACTCTTCGATAAGCTCTGCCTGCGTTTTTTTCTTGGTCGGGTTTATCTGCGATGAAGGGGTTTTTTTCGATGTTGGGGCATGGTTTTGGATTGGGGATGTTCGAGTGCGCCGATACCGCCTTCTTGATAGGCGCGTATCCATCGTCTCAGGTGGGTTCGGGAAATGCCGTAGTGGTCTGCGGTACGCTGTTGGCTGCGTATATGCAGGTAGTGGAGTACGGCTTGGTATTTGAAGTGTAATGTATATTTGCTCATAAAAAAACTGCACCTTGTGAGTTGGAGGGGATGTCCAACTTTTGGGGTGCAGTTCAAACGCAATTCCTTCTTTCAGACGACCTTTAAGCAATCAGGCCGGTTCTATTTCCCCAACCTTTTTCCCCCAATGCCAAAATCGCCCTTTTGTTCGACGGGGAGAACACTTTTTCCGCCGCTTCTTCAATGCCGAACCATCCGTAAGCGACGTGTTCGTCAGGCTGCAAAACAATCACCGCATCGCGCGGAATTTCGGCGGAAAAGATGTGTTCGCGGTTTTCGAACACGCCTTTAGGATAGCGGTGCCGCCAATGGTGGTAGATTTCGTAAACCGTGCTGTCGTGCCAGTTGCAGAGCTGTCCGTCCGCAAGGCGGATGCCGGTTTCCTCCCAAACTTCGCGCTTGGCGGTTTCCTCTATGGTTTCGTCCGGCTCGATGCTGCCGGTTACCGACTCGCCAAAAGCCTTGCGGCGAAGTGCGTTCGATTAGGAGAATATTACCGTCTGAATCATGCAAAACCACCAGCGCGGACACGGGATACTTCAAGGGCTTTTGCCATCAATCGTCTCCGGCAGCGTCCATCGAAGGGTCGGATTTGGTATCGCTTCGCGCCTGCATTCCCGCCTTGATCATAGCAATGCTGCTCGGCTCCAGTTCTTCATTCAAGATACGGACTTCGCGTTGCGGATAAGGGAACTCGATGTCGTGTTCGTTAAACTGCTGCCAAATATCCAGAAAAATCGCCGATTGCAGCGCGGCAAAGCCGTTTTCAGGATCTTTTACCCAATATGTCACGCGCAAATCAATACCGTTGTCGCCGAAATTGGTAACCACCGCCAAAGGTGCAGGATTTTTCTGATACGCGGGATTGTGCGGCGGCGGCGCTTTTTATGATTTCCAAAGCTTTAATCAAGTCGGAATGATAGGCGACCTGTATATTGAATGCCTGCTGTAATTCGCGGCTGGTATACGATTCGTTGACCACCATTGAAGTAACGAACGTCTCGTTCGGAATCAGCGCTTCCGTGCCGTTTGCATTGCGCAACACGACAAAAACGCGAGGTAATTTTGGTGACATAGCCGGTAAAGTTATTGACCGTCAGACGGTCGTTCATACGGATAGAGCGGTCGCCCAAAATGATAAAGCCGGAAATATAGTTGCTCGCCACTTTTTGCAGACCGAAACCGATACCGACACCCAACGCACCGCCGAACACCGACAATACCGTCAAATCAATCCCCACCAGCGGCAGCGCAATCAAGACCGCCAAAACCATCATCACCGTTTTTGATGATTTTTGGACAAAAATCATGGACAGGTTATTGTCCAGGCTGCTTTTTCTCCAAACGCTCGCCGATAAAACGCGCCAACCACGACGCGCCTATCATCAGAAGCCCGACCCACAAAATCCCGTTCAGAATCATCAACAGGCTCAGTTTGCCCGAACCGACCGAGAAGCTGATGCCGTCGAGAATCTCCAAAATCTTATCGTCCAAGCCCGACAGCCAAAGCACGAACCCTACCCACAAAACCATGGAGACTGATTTCTCCAGCCAGTCGGTCAGTTTGTTTTGCGGCAAAGCGGCATGAACGACCGTCACGCTGACCCGAATCAAAATCATCCAGCGCGCCGCCAAAATCAGCAGATGCAGCCATACCGCGCGAAACTCCGTCAGGTTGCAGACAAACAAAGCCGCCGCGCCGAAAATCATCATCAGCACCGGCCACAAAATCCGCCTGCCGATATGCCGCAATAGCGCGAAGTTACCTTGTTCCGCAAAAGAAATAACGGTTTTTTTAGTCGGTTTGACAGCCAAAACGTCGCTGCCATCAGCATCAATACGCCGATCAGCTCAATCCAGCCCGAAACCTGTCCGAAATTGCGCTCCACCAAGCTAGACGTAAACGCCTGACGCGCAAACAATTCATGCAAAATATTGTCCATCAGCCCTGTTTTTTATTAAAAATCAAAGCTGAGATTATATAGCAGCCATTAAATTCCGCCACATCCGTTTACCCCGGGGTCGTCTGAAAAAAACATCGCAGCTTCCAATCAAGTATGCGCCATTCCGCAGCCCCTACCCTCCCTGACGCCAAACAAATTCAAAGCCGCTTCAAGCAGATAGTCGAAACCGTCCGGCTTTTACCCTTGCCAAAAGCCGGACAAGAAAAACTATAATCCCAAACTTCTCGAGTCGGAGTGTGGCGCAGTCTGGTAGCGCACTTGCATGGGGTGCAAGGGGTCGAAGGTTCGAATCCTTTCACTCCGACCAAAAATTCAACAGCTCGGTCATTTTTGACCGGGCTGTTTATTTGTCTTTGCCTATTTCAAACTTTATATTCCAAGCGTTTTTCACAATCAAAAGGTCGTCTGAAAACCTCGAATCCGAGTTTTCAGACGACCTTTTGCCTTTTCTTCAGTTAATCAGCCCTCTGTCTTCGGCTCGGGAACGTCAAACACCTGACGCAGGTAGGCGAGGAAGGTGTTGTTGGTAGTCATGGTTTTGCCCGGGGAGTCGGAGAGTTTGGCGACGGACTGACCGTTGCACTCAACGAGTTTCAAAACGATGTTCAGCGGGCGTATGGCCCATGTCGTTGGTGAGGTTGGTGCCGATACCGAAAGCTGGTTTTGAAAACGGTCTTTGAAATATTGGTGCAATGCCCACGAGCGTTCGATGTCCAGCCCGTCGGAGAAGGTCAGCATTTTGGTGCGGCTGTCGATTTTGAGTTTTTTGTAGTGGACGTGCGCTTTGTCGCCCCATACATAAGGGTCGCCGCTGTCGTGGCGCAGACCGTCGAAGAGTTTGGCGAAATAGAGGTCGAAGTCGCGCAGGAAGGCATCCATGCCGACCACGTCGGTCAGCGCGATGCCGAGGTCGCCGCGGTATTCGTGTACCCAGCTTTCGAGGGCAGCTTTTTGGAAATTGCGCAGGCGCACATCGAGGGCTTGGAAGGCTTGGAGGAACTCGTGCGCCATCGTGCCGATTGGGGGTGATGCCGATTTTTTTGGCGAGATAAACGTTGCTGGTACCGCGCACGATGTCGGGGGCGGCTTCAAGCAGGGTGCGGATGACGTGTTCCTGCCAATCGAGGGTGTAGCGGCGGCGGGTGCCGAAGTCGGAGATGAGGAACGGCGGATCATCGGGATTTTGCGCAGCGGAGATTTCTTTGAGGCGTTGCGCTTTGGCTTGGAGGCGGCGTTCGCCTTCTTCAATGACGGCGGGGGTTTCGAGACGGCGGAAGTAGAGTTCGTTGACGATGGCGAGGATGAAGATTTCAAAGAACATCGCCTGAATCATAGGGCCTTCGATGCGGATATTCAGACGACCTTCTGAATCGGGGCTGACTTTGACGAAGCGGCGTTGGAGTTGGAAGAGTTCGAGATAATCGACAAAGTCGCTTTTGATGAAGCGCAGGCTGCGCAGGTAGTCGAGTTCGTCGTGGGTAAAGCGCAGTTGGCAGAGTGCGTCGAGTTCTCGTTCCAAGTCGCTTTGGATGTCGGCAAGCGGGTAAACCATGTCTTTGTTGCGACAGCGGAACTCATAAAGGCTGTGGGTTTGGGGGAATTGGTGCAGTATCACCTGAAGCATGGTGAACTTGTACAGGTCGGTGTCGAGCAGGGAGCGGATAACGGGCGTTTGAGGTGCGGTCATGGCTTTTCTCTCGTTCAGCGTAAATGTAAAGCATTATTAGAACACGGTTAGACGGGCGGGTGTTACTTTTTTTGGTTGGAGAAGCGTTGAAAAGGTCGTCTGAAATCTTTCAGACGACCTTTGTTTTGTGATTCAAGCCTTATGTTTTTTCTTGAGCGCGGCATTCAGGATGCACCCTAAAATAAAGCCGACGGTTGCGGGCAGCAGCCAGCCCAGCCCGACGTTGTAAAGCGGCAGTGCGCCGTTGATGGCAGAGAACCAGCTTTCCCCCGCCTGTTGTCCGAGATAGGCGGGAAAAATCAGATTGCCCGCACCGAAAAACAAAGCGAACAACATCAAACCGACCGCCCACAGCGAGGCTTTACGGTTGAGCGGGGAAACACTGTTCATAAATTCGTACCTGTTTGTTTATAGTGGATTAACTTTAAACCGGTACGGCGTTGTCTCGCCTCAGCTCAAAGAGAACGATTCTCTAAGGTGCTGAAGCACCAAGTGAATCTTTTCCGTACTATCTCTGTACTGTCTGCGGCTTCGTCGCCTTGTCCTGATTTAAATTTAATCCACTATATAAAGGGCAGTTGATTAAAATGGGTATGGCTTTGCCAAGCGTGAAATCATCATGCCGTTTCGCCTTCAACGTCGGCGGAGGGGTCGTCTGAAACGCCCTCTTCCGCTTCCGGGCGTTCTAAATTTTCCTGTTTCAGGCTGATTTCGATTTCGCCGTAGCTGTCCGGCTGGACGATGCGGACCAAACCTTCTTTGGCAAGCTCCAACAGCGCGATGAAAATTGACGACCACATACGCCGCGCCCTGCTCCGGTTTGAAACAAATCGCTGAATTTACATATCCCGTTCTCGTTCAGGCGACGTAAAACCGCCGTCATCTGCGCGCGCACGGAAATGGTTTCCTGAATCACTTCATGGCTGCGCGTATGTTTCGCCCGCGACAAAATGCCCAGCCACGCCTGCGTCAAATCGGCGACATACACCTCCGGCAGCTTCGCTTCGACCGCGATTTCCAACGGCAGATACGCCCAAGCAAAATCCCGTCCCGCGCGCGGCAACGCATCCAAACCCTGCGTCGCCAGTTTCATCTGTTCGTAAGCCAAAAGGCGGCGCACCAGCTCGGCACGCGGATCCGCCTCTTCATCCTCAACCTCTTCGGGACGCGGCAAGAGCAGGCGCGATTTGATTTCAATCAGCATCGCCGCCATCAAGAGATATTCCGCCGCCAAATCAAACTGATACGCTTCCATTTGGGCGATATAGTGCAGATATTGCTCGGTAATCTTCACCATCGGAATATCGAGAACGTCGATATTTTGTTTGCGGATAAGGTAAAGCAGCAAATCCAACGGCCCTTGGAAGCTGCTTAAGACAACCTTCAAAGCATCAGGCGGAATAAACAAATCCTGCGGCAAATCGGTTACGGGTTGGCCGAATACCCACGCGACAGTGTGTTCAGACGACGTTGCCGCAGCGGAAGAGATAAGGTGTTCTGAAGGCATGTTTAGAGGAGCTTTTTCTTATTAGGTTTGATGGGTATCTGATATAGTGGATTAACTTTAAACCAGTACGACGTTGCCTTGCCGCACTATCTGTACTGTCTGCGGCTTCGTCGCCTTGTCCTGATTTAAATTTAATCCACTATACATCACGGGGTCGTCTGAAAACGCAGCGGGTTTCGCTAAAACAAGTGTAGCAAAACAAAAATCAGCCTTTTTTGCGTTGGCTTTTCAAAGAAGCGATGGCAATGGCTAGCGTTTGCGCCAACGCCATGCCCAGCAGCGGCAAAACAGCGAAAAAAACGAACCGGTCAGCACCGTAACGGCATCGCGGGAAAACACAAAGCCATCGCGTGCCAGCATCGCGATTATCCAAGCCGACAATAGCAGCCATTCGCAGCCGACCAAAAACCAAATCATCCCGACCGAGCAGCGTTTGCGCCACTTCATGATGGCAGCGTGCAAAAGGCTGAATATCGGAACGGACAGGAAAGGATAAAGGAAATTGGTAAACGTCCGCGGAGAGCCGTCCTGAAAAACACAAATAATCGCCCGACTGCATGTCGCATCCCATTGCGCCAAACATCGGATCGACGGCATACATCAACACACCGAACCAAACCGCATAAATCAGGCTGGCAATAAAAATAGGCTTTGAAAAAAATCGGTTCATAGGCAAAAAAAGGTCGTCTGAAAAAAATAAATTTCAAAAGGCTTAAACCCACATCAAATTTTTCTGATTGGCATTTGCAGAAGAGACCAACACACTCAGGGCTTGAACTGCTGCCATGCCATAAATAGGCAATCCGAAAAAAAGAAGTCCCGTTATTGCCGTCCAACTACTATCCAGACTACTCCACTTCCACAGCAAAAAAACGAACCAAACAATCAACCATTCGACAATAGGCAAGGCAAGAGTCATCGAAGTTGTACAGCGTTTGGTCCACTTCATAATGCCGGCATTGAGTAGGGACAATAACATTACAGATAAAAACGGAAAGAAGAAAAACTTCAAAGACACTTTCTCAAAAGCCGACATTTCATGAGCTCGCAGACAATACTCTGCATACTGTTCATTGTCAGCGTCAATATCAAAACATTCGGATCCTGAAAACAGCAAACCGTCACCGTACATCAGCAAACCGAAGACAACCGCATAAATCAAGCTGGCGATAAAATAGGTTTTTAAAAATCGGTTCATCTCACTTCCGTCCCGCAATATGTTCTACCGCCGCCTGCGCGCAGTACAGACCGAACGAAGCCGTCACCAGCATACTCGCGCCATAGCCCGCGCAGGACAGCCCTTGCGGCGCAGTATCGGTCGAACACGCTTCGTCCGATTGCGGCGGCGTAATGTTTTTCAGTCGAGAACACACACGGCACGCGCATTTTTTTCTTTGGTATCGCGGCTGAAGCCGTAGCGTTTGCGCAAGGTGTAGCGCAGGTTGGCAAGCAGCGGGTCGTGGGTAACGCGGCTCAAATCGGCAGTTTGAATCAACGCCGGATTTTTCTGTCCGCCCGCGCCGCCGCTGAGGATAAACGGCTGATTGTGCCGCACAAAATAAGCCGCCATCGCCGCCTTAACACGCACTTGGTCTATCGCGTCGATCACAAAGTCGAAAGGTCGTCTGAAAAGCGTTTCCAGATTGTCTTCCGTCACAAAAATCCTCGATTTCCTCCACTTCACATTGCGGATTGATTTGAGCAATGCGTTCGCGCAACGCCGTTACCTTCGCCTTGCCGAAATCGTCGGTCAGCGCATGAAGCTGGCGGTTGACATTGGACTCGGCGACGTTGTCCAAATCAATCAAGGTCAAACGACCGATACCCGTCCGCGCCAAAGCCTCCACCGCCCAAGAACCTACCCCGCCCACGCCGACCACGCAGACGTGCGCGCGCGAAAACCGCGCCAGTGCTTCATCTCCATAGAGTCTGGCAATACCGCCGAAACGGCGCGAAGGAAGAAAAACGGTGTCGTTCATACCCAACCTTGTGATATGTCAATAAATGAATGAAAATCAACGCAAAACGCTGCGGACGAATGCGACACATATTATACTGGAAAGCAGACGGGCTGTTGCAGCAGCCCGAAAGAGTCTATAATCGTTTCATATCGGACCCTTCCCAACCGCATGAAACAAAGTGCCGCCTGCGGCGCAAAAGGAGAATGAACTATGTACAAACATCTGGTTGTAGCCGTTGACGGCAGCGAAACTTCCCTCAACGCCCTGAAACACGCCGCCGAGTTGGCAAGCGTCAACAACGCCCGCCTGACTTTGGTACACGTCGCCAACCCCGCCGAATACATGGCGCTCGCCCCCGAATTCCTGCAACACGAAAGCTACGAGGCTGCCGCCGTCGCCCAAGGCAACGAAGTCTTGGACTTCGCTGAAAAAACCGCCCGAGAAAAACGGCGTGGAAAAACATTGTCAAACACCTGCTGGTCGCCAACAAAGGCGCGCGCGAAATGGCGCAGGATTTGGTCGATTACGCCGATGAAAACGGCGCCGACCTGCTGGTACTCGGCACACACGGCCGCACCGGTCTGATGCACCTCCTGATGGGCAGCTTCGCCGAAACCGTAATGCGCCAAAGCCACCTGCCGCTTCTGATTATCCGCAGCAAAGCGGAAGAAGCGTAAGGGTTTGCCCTATTGAAGAAGGTCGTCTGAAATCTCAAACTAAGATTTTTCAGACGACCTTCTTTCATCTTATTTCAAATAGGTTTTTACGAATTATTGATTATAATCATGAAATTCGTAATATCATTTACCTATACCAATAAATAACTTCTTCCCCAAACCAAACCCATAACAAAAAGGTCGTCTGAAAACCAAAAATCCGGTTTTCAGACGACCTTTGTTTCTGATTCGGCTTACTTAGGTGCAGCCAATATGCCGGTCAGGTTCAATAGGAACAATACCGTAAATCCGGTCAGGTAAATCAAGCCGAGGATGGCGAGGAAGTTCATGCCTGCCGTCAGCTTGTGGCGTTCGTCGCCTTTAACGAGGCGGTAGTTCAGCCAAGCGAACACGGGAGCGGCAATGAAGGCGGTAATCATGGCGAATTTGAGCAGCTCCGCCATCGCGCTGTTGAACCAGAAAAATCACTGCCAAGCCCGTACCTGCGACCCAAACGTTCCAGGCAAAGAGTTCGACGTTGCCCGTTTTGTCTTTGCCGCGCAGCAGGCGCACCGGCTCGGCAATCGCGCGCGCGTAGCCGTCCACTACGGTAATCGTCGTGCCGTACATGCAGGCGAAGGCGATAAATGCCACCATAGGACGCGACCAGTCGCCGATGGTGACGGCGTACATATTGATCAGTTGACCGACGTATTTGCCACCCGCCATTTGCACTGCCTCCCCGTTGCCGTACTGCACATACGCGCCCAAGGCGAGGAAGACGACCGCCAACACTGCGCTGGTGATGTAGCCGACGTTGAAGTCGAAAATACCGTCGCGGTAGCTGGAAGGATTGATGCGTTGTTTTTCCGTTACCCACAAAGAGTTGATAGCCGAAATTTCAATCGGCGCAGGCATCCAGCCCATCAGCGCGATGAGGAAGCCCAAGCCTGCCAGTGTCCATGGGGTAGGCTCGATAAAGTCGGGCTTCATCTGCATGCCGCGCGACATGGCGATGGCGGCGGCGGCGACTGTGGCAATCGTCAGGCTGACGATGATGATTTTGGAAACGTTGTCCAAGGCTTTGTAACGTCCGCTCGCCAAGATAATCAGGCAGGGAAGCCATAATCAGCGCGGAGATTACGCCGACATTCAGCGTCAGCGAAGGAATCGCCATTTTTACAATGGCGGCGGTCACGATGGCGACCGCACCCGCGTTAATCGTTGCCGAGATAACGCACAAAAATCAGGAATACCCACAAATAAACGCGGCTTTTCTCCGCATAGCCTTCAATCAGGCTTTTGCCCGTATCCAGCGTGTAATGCGCGCTGAAACGGAAAAAAACGGATATTTGAAGAGGTTGGTCAAAATGATAATCAACGCAAGCTGCCAGCCGTAAAGCGCGCCCGCCTGCGTCGAGGCAATCAGGTGCGAACCGCCGACCGCCGCCGAAGCCATCATGATTCCGGGACCCAGCGCGTTGATTTTTGCTTTTTCCAAGTCGAAGCGTGTGTGTGTTGTTCAGACATCATTCTCTCCGTCTTTTTTTCAGACGACCTTCACAAAAAAAGGCGTATTTTAACGTAAATCAAGAGATTATCTAACAGACATTTCGGATATTTCATGCCGAAATATGTTAAAAATAAGCCGTACCGAATCGAAAAATCTCCAATTATCAGCATTTTTGTGGCTGGAAACCTTTTTTTCAGACGACCTTGTATCGCTTTTTTATACCCAATCAGGGCAGCACCCGAAAAAAACAACATACTTAATATCTAATTTGGGGTTAGTGTTGTGCAGAGGCTTTCAGGTACTTGCTTTGATGATAAACTTTTATAAAAAAATCAATACCCGAAAATAAAAGAAAAACAATAAAATAAGTTATTTTTGTTATGATAAATTTTTCAACTTATTTAATTTCGTACAACCAGAATAACCCTTCCCGAAAAATTTCTTTTGTATAGCTTTGCATATCTGCATATTGTATATTTTTTTCGGAACGGATAAAATATGTTCTGCTTTCAAAACAAAAGCAAGGATGGCGCCGGATAGTCCACGCCACACATCACTCTTTTTCTCACTTTATGGAGTAATACCAGATGAAATTCTTATCTGCCGCTATTGTAGCCGTTCTGACTGCCGGTGTTTCCATGACTGCCGCTGCTGCTCCTGCTGGCTACGTTCCTTACAAATGCGACAACGGTAAAAAAACTGAATGTCGTTTACGAATTTGACCGCAGTGGTAATGCAGTTGGCGCATCTGCAAATGCAGCCGGTAAACAAATCAGCCTGCGCGTTGACAAACGTCAATCAGACAGCACCGGTACAACCTTCACCAACAAACGCGGCTTCTCTATGTCTGCCGGTTACATCGACAAAAAAACACCCACACCACTTCTGAAGTTGTGGGCGTAACCGACTCACGCAACCGCTTCATCGTGAAAAACTGCGAACCCGTTAACATCGACCGTTAATTTACAACGAATGATTTAAGCTTCTTTAAGGTCGTCTGAAAACCGAAATAAGGTTTCAGACGACCTATTGTTTTTCCCATTTTTTTAAAACCTGTCAACCTGTTTTCAAACGCTTATCCGGTCGTGTCAATATAAACACTACCAGTGACGTTAACGCGCCTAGCGTATCAGCGAGCATGTCTTTTTGCGCATCCCAAATATCGCCTTGCGAACCGAGTACTTCCAAACCTGCTTCGCCGCCGTCAATCACCGCATACTGCCATTCGATGATTTCGTAAGCCGCTGCCACGCTCATGATGAAGAACAAGGAGAAAAACAGGGCAAGCGCAGGACGGCAGAGTTTACGGCGCAACAGCCATTCTGCCATCGGATAGGCGTAGAAACCGATGATGTAGTGTCCGACGCGGTCAAAATGGTTGCGTCCTTCGCCTAAAAACGGCGCAAGCAGGCGGTTTGCCCAATCGAAGGGCACATCGGCGAAAGTGTAGTAAGAACCGATGGTATGCATAATCAGCCAGAAACTCATGAATACATAAGCCAGATTACTGAAACGGAAACAGCGGTAGGTAGCGATGAGTGCGATAAATACGATCGAAACAGGAATGATTTCGGCGTACCAAACAGCGCGGTCGGACGGATTGATACCCGACCAGACGATGAGTAAAGCAATGAAAACTGTGAATAATAAAGGGATAACATGCGAAGTTTTTTTGCATAAGAATTTCTTTGTATTAAATTAATAAAAAAATGATGGAAATTTTCAATAAACTGTGCAGCAGCTTGATTCTAAAGGCTCTGCGAACCAGTCTTGCGTGGTGGTATCGGCATCGAAGACTTGCCCCATCAGCGGGATCAACGGATTCACGCCCAAACTGCGTGCCAGCGGGATGCTTTGCAGCAGGGGTTCGTTCCAAGCGTGCAGTGCCATGGCGTAGGCGCCCCAGTGGATGGGCATGAAGCGTTTGGGAGCAAGCTGTGCGGCATAGCGGGCGGTTTGCTCGGGGAAGAGGTGATTGTTGGGCCAATGTTCGCTGTATTGCCCGTTTTTCGATGAACGCGATATCGAACCCGTTGAATTTTTTTCGGCGATTTTTGTCGAAATGGCTGCCTTGTGCCGAGTCGCCGTGAAAATAGAATTTTTTTCGCTGCCGTGTTCGATGGCAAAGCTGGACCACAGGGCTTGGTTGTGGTCGGTCAGGGTTCGGGATGAATCGTGACGGGCAGGTAGTGCGGTGTAGCGGATGCCGTTGCGTTCGGTACTTTGCCACCAATCGAGTTCGGTAATGCGCTCTTGCGGCACGCCCCATTTTTTTCAGCAGTACGCCCATGCCGAGTGAGACGATGAAATGGCTGTTGCCTTTTTGAATTGAGTGCCTGCACGCTGTCTTTTTCGAGGTGGTCGTAGTGGCTGTGTGAAATCAGGATGACATCGACGGGCGGCAGTTCGTCGATTTCTGAGGGGCAGGCTGGAAGCGTTTCATGGTGATGGGGATGGGGAGACGGAATTGCCGAAAACGGGATCGGTAATGACGGTTTGTCCGCCGATCCGCATCAATAGGGTGGAATGTCCGAACCAGACGAAACGGCTTTTTCCCTTCGGGTGCGGCAAGGAAGGTTTGCCAATCGGGTTTGACGGTAGGCAGAGGTTTGGGCGGGCGCGTTGCCTGCGGGTCGGTCAGGATCTTCCAAAATGCGCCGGTCAGGCCGGTCGGTTTCTGCTGCGGTTCGGGGTTGAAGAAGGTTTGCGTTTTCGGGTCGTAATGGTCGCTTGCGGGGTAAACGGGATGTTGGTCGGGATAGAGCCAGTAGGCGAGCAGGGCGCAGACAGCGGTCAAGGCAATGAGTTTTTTTCTTGTGTTTCATAATTGGGTTTTATGAAGAAGGTCGTCTGAAAAATTTTTTTCAGACGACCTTGGATTCTGTTTGAAAATAGTCTCGGTATTCATCAGATGGCGTGCGAACAGCCGGACACCATTTTTTTGAGGGCTTGCGAGTCGAGGATTTTAATGTGTTTGTGTTCGACCGAAATTAAGCCTTCGTGGTGGAACTTGGACAGTGTGCGGCTGACGGTTTCGAGTTTCAGCCCCAGATAGCTGCCGATTTCTTCGCGCGACATCCGCAGGATGAAATCGTTGGCGGCAAATCCGCGCGAGTAAAGGCGTTGGGACAGATTAAGCAAAAACGCCGCCAGACGTTCTTCGGCGCGCATATTGCCCAAAAGCAGCATCACGCCTTGGTCGCGCACGATTTCGCGGCTCATCAATCTGAAAAAATGGCTTCTCAGGCTGGGGATGTTGTGTCCCAGCTCTTCGATGTGGGTGAAGGGCAGCTCACACACTTCGCTGTCTTCCAAAAGCCACCGCGTCGCAGCTGTGGACATGGGAACAAATGCCGTCCATACCGATGAGTTCGCCGGACATAAAAAAGCCGGTAACCTGATCGCGACCGTCCTGACTGGCAACCGTGGTTTTGAAAAAACCGGCACGGATGGCAAACAGCGACGCGAAAGGCTCACCGGTGCGGAACAGATATTCACCCTTCTTCAAGCGGCGGCTCTGTCGGATGACCGCGTCCAATTGTGCAAACTCATTGGGCAAAAGCCCGACAGGCAGGCAGAGTTCACGCAGCGAACAGGAAGAACACAGGGTTTTCATCTGATGCATAGCATTGTGTGTGGTCATAAAACACCCTTAAAATTAAGGTTTTTATCCTGTCATGATTACGTAAGTTATTGACACATATCAAGACAGGTTTATCATACTGTGGCATTCTACCAAACTATCCGAAAATTGCCTAACTTCATTACTCTAATCACGCACACGCCATGAAAGTAATACCGATACAAAATAATCACAATAGAAACGATGACAAGCCTGAGTTCGATCGCGAACTCATCGCCAGCCTTCCTTCCAGCGGTCCGCGCTACACTTCCTACCCGACAGCCGACCGATTCCATGACGGATTTCGCGAAGCCGAATATATCAATGCCTTGAATCAGCGCGGTATGGGGGCTTTGAACAAGCCCCTTTCGCTTTATATCCACATCCCCTTCTGCAACACCATTTGTTACTACTGCGGCTGCAATAAAATCATCACCAAAGACAAAAGCCGCGCCGATGCCTACATCGAATACCTTGAAAAAGAAATGGAGCTGCTCGCCCCGCATCTGGGCGGACGGCATCAGCTCGCGCAACTGCACTTCGGCGGCGGTACGCCGACTTTCTTGAGCGACGACCAAATCGAACGCGTATTCCGCATGATACGCAAACATTTCCAACTTATCCCCGGTGGCGAATACTCCATCGAAATCGACCCGCGAAAAAGTCAGCCGCGAAATCGTCCTCATGCTCGGTAAGCTCGGTTTCAACCGCATGAGCGTTGGCATTCAGGACTTTGATCCCAAAGTGCAGGCAGCAGTCAACCGCATCCAAAGCTACGACGAAACCAAAGAAGTCATCGATGCCGCCCGCGAAGCCGGATTCAAATCCGTCAGCGTCGATTTGATTTACGGCCCTGCCGCATCAAACCGCCGAAAGCATCAAAACCACCATCGACACTGTCTTGTCGCTCGATCCTGACCGCCTTGCCCTTTATCACTATGCCCATCTGCCGCATATCTTCAAGCCGCAACGCCGCATCGATACCGAAGCCGTTCCCGGCAGCGAAGAAAAAAACTCGATATGCTGCAATACTGCGTCCAAACCCTGACCGAACGCGGTTACGTCTTCATCGGTATGGACCACTTCGCTAAACCCGATGACGAACTCTCCATCGCCCTCAAAGAAGGCTTCCTCCAGCGCAACTTCCAAGGCTACTCGACCTACGCGGACTGCGATTTAGTTGCCATCGGCGTATCCTCCATCGGCAAAATCGGCAGCACCTACTCCCAAAACGAACGCGACATCGACGCCTACTATGCCGCGCTCGATGCCGGACACCTGCCCATCATGCGCGGCTACCAGCTCAATCAGGACGACCTTTTGCGCCGCAATATCATCCAAGATTTGATGTGCCGTTTCTCCTTGGATTACCGAATCTACGAAAGCGTGTTCGGTATCCCGTTCGACCGCTATTTCAAAGACGAACTTGCCGACTTGGAACAACTCGCCTCCCTCGGACTCGTCCGCCTGAAACCGCACGGACTGACCGTTACCCCCAAAGGTCGCTTCCTGATACGCAATATCGCCATGGTGTTCGACTACCACCTGCGCCATAGGGAAACTAAAGCCCAATATTCGCAAACGGTGTAAATAGGAATAGCAAGGGTCGTCTGAAAACCGTTTTTCAGACGACCTTTGCCCTTTGTTTCCCTTTGTTAAGGAACGCTAATGAACGAACAAACCAAACAGGCCGCACAAACCATAGGTCGTCTGAAACGTAAAGCCAGCGACGAAGAACGGCTGCAAGGCTGGCGCGAAACCTGCGCCAAACAAGGGTTAAGCGGCGAATTTATCCTGACCACCAAGCTCAATGGCGCGGCTTATACCGAGGAAGAAGCTCGCATGGTGGCGGAGCTTTTCGGCAAATAAACTGACAATTTATTATTTTTAAAATTACAAATCATATCAAAACTTGACAAATTTACCGATTTTGATTATAGTTGTATATGAGTTAACATTGCCGATTTGACACAGCTTGCGGGCATAAACAGCTAAAGCGTATTTTCATTTTCTGCTGTTTTTATTCCTTTCTTTATATCCAAGCCCGTTGTGTACAGCATCGGGCTTCTTTTTCCGGAAGTATTAGGAAGTATTTATGATTATTTTGGACAACGTTTCCAAACATTACCAAACGCGCGACAAAACCCGTTTTGCCGCCGTCGAGCCGACCAGCCTCGAAATCCAAGACGGCGAAATCTTCGGCCTGATGGGCTATTCCGGCGCGGGTAAATCTACTCTGTTGCGCCTGATTAACCTGTTGGAACGTCCCGACAGCGGCAAGGTCAATGTGTGCGGACAAGAGCTGACCGCGCTCAATGCCGCAGCATTGCGTCAGGCGCGGCAGAATATCGGCATGGTGTTTCAGCAGTTCAATCTTTTGAGCAACCGCACCGTCGCCGACAATGTTGCCTTTCCTTTGGAAATTGCCGGATGGTCGTCTGAAAAAATCAAAGAGCGTGTCAAAGAATGTCTTGAAATCGTCGGCTTGACCGAACGCGCCGACCACTACCCCGCCCAGCTTTCCGGCGGACAAAAAAACAGCGCGTCGGCATCGCCCGCGCGCTCGCGCCCAAACCCCAAGTCATCCTCGCCGACGAACCCACTTCCGCCCTCGACCCTGCCACCACGCGCAGCGTCTTGGAATGTTTGGAAGACATCAACAAGCGATTCAACGTTACCATCGTCATCGTAACCCACGAAATGAGCGTCATCCGCCGCCTGTGCGACCGCGCTGCCCTTTTGGATAAAGGAAAAAGTGGTGGAAATCGTCGAAGTACGCGGCAACCAAATCCACGCCCAATCCGAAATCGGGCGCGAACTGATTCGGGAGGACTGATATGGCAGACTTAACATTCGAACAAGCCGTTTCCACCATCGTCGGCATGAAAGACGAAATCGTCCGCGCCTTGGGCGAAACCTTCGTCATGGTCGGGCTGTCCACCACGATTGCCGTCATCTTCGGCACGCTCTTGGGCGTCTTGCTTTTTCGTGACTTCCAACCGCCAGCTTCATTACAACAAGCCGGTGAATTTCCTGCTCGACAACTTAGTCAACCTGATGCGCGCCTTCCCCTTCGTCATCCTGATGATTGCCATGATACCCGCCACCCGCGCCATCGTCGGCAGCACCATCGGCCCGATTGCCGCCTCGCTGGTATTGAGCGTGTCCGGCCTGTTTTACTTCGCCCGACTGGTGGAACAAAACCTGCGCGAAGTCCCCAAAGGCGTGATTGAAGCCGCCACCGCCATGGGCGCATCGCCGCTTGCCATCGTCCGTAAAGTCCTCTTGAACGAAGCGCGCGCGGGCATGGTTTCCAGCATCACCGTCCTCGCCATCGGTCTGCTCTCGTACAGCGCGGCGGCAGGCATGATAGGCGGCGGAGGCTTGGGCGACCTCGCCATCCGCTACGGCTACTACCGCTACCAAACCGAAGTCATCATCTTCATCGTTGCCATCCTCGTGCTGCTCGTTATCCTGATTCAAAGCATCGGCAACGCATTGGCGCGGAAATTGGACAAACGTTAAACCATCAAAAGGTCGTCTGAAAAGTTTTCAGACGACCTTTTCAGTCATATCCTTTTGAATTTCCAACCAAACCCATTATAATATCGCCTCCTCGCGCCGTCGCGGACGACTCCCGACGGCATTTGTTATGGAAGAATTATGAAGCCGTCTATCTTAGAAAAACTACAACAACTCAGCGACCGACTGGAAGAAGTCACCCACCTTCTCGGACAGCCCGAAGCCACGTCCGATATGGACAACTACCGCAAACTCACGCGCGAACACGCCGAATTGATGCCCGTGGTCGAAGTGTTCCAAAACTATCAGCTGGCGCAAAGCGACTTGGCGGATGCCGAAGAAATGCTGTCCGACCCCGAAATGAAAGACTTTGCCGCCGAAGAAATCGAAGCGGCGAAAGCCAAAATCGACACGCTCGATACCGAACTGCAAAAACTGCTGCTGCCCAAAGATGCCGACGACGACAAAAACATCTTCATCGAAGTGCGTGCCGGAACGGGCGGCGATGAAGCCGCGCTGTTTGCAGGCGACTTGCTGCGCATGTACAGCCGCTACGCCGAGCGCAACCGCTGGCAGGTCGAAATCGTTTCCGCCAATGAAAGCGAACTGGGCGGCTATAAAGAAGTCATCGCCCGTATCGTCGGTTTGGGCGCATACAGTCGTCTGAAATTCGAATCAGGCGGCCACCGCGTACAGCGCGTTCCCGCCACCGAAAGCCAAGGCCGTATCCACACCTCAGCCTGCACCGTCGCCGTCATGCCCGAAGCGGACGAACTGGAAGACATCGAGCTGAACCCCGCCGACCTGCGCATCGATACCTTCCGCGCATCCGGCGCGGGTGGTCAGCACATCAACAAAACCGACTCCGCCGTCCGCATCACCCACCCTGCCCACAGGCATGGTGGTCGAATGCCAAGACGGCCGCAGCCAACACGCCAACAAGGCGCAGGCGATGAAAGTCCTCGCCGCCCGCCTGAACGATGCGCAAAAACGCGAAGCCCAAGCCAAAGAAGCCGCCGAACGCAAATCCCTTATCGGCAGCGGCGACCGCAGCGAGCGCATCCGCACCTACAACTATCCGCAAGGCCGCGTGACCGACCACCGCATCAACCTCACCCTGCACAAGCTGGATTTTTGTGATGGACGGCGACTTGGAAGAAATCACCAACGCCCTGATTGCCGAACATCAGGCAGAGCTACTGGCGGCGATGGGCGATTGATGGGGCGGTTGACGCTTGGTGCCAAAGCGTGAAGGCAGGCTTGATGGCGGGAAAACAAGTTCTGCCACAGCGTAAATCAAGCCTCAGCCGTCGCCCGCCGCCCTTTCCGTAACCATAAAAATCTTATGCGGAAATGATGGCGCTCCTAAAAACATCTTCCCAAAGTCCTCAAACGCAAACATAGATATACCGATTCCACGCAGTCCTCCAACACCCCGCCCTTTTTCAGACGACCCATCCCATGAACACCCCGCTCACCCGCCGCCGTTTTTTTCGCCCTCGCCGCCCTGACTGCCGCCGGAGCAACCGCGCCCTTCCTCCTGAACCGCAACCGCCCTGCCCCGTTACCAACTACCGGCGAACCCGTCATTTGGAAAGGCATCGCGCTGGGTTCCGGCACCGAGCTCCGCCTCTTCGGCGTTGACCGCAAAGAAGCCGAAATCCTTGTCAACAAAGTTCTCACCGAAGTCGCCCGCCTCGAAAAAATCTTCAGCCTCTACCGCGAAGACAGCCTGATCAACCGACTGAACAAAGAAGGTCGTCTGAACAACCCGCCACCCGATTTCCTCGCCCTGTTGAGCATCTGCCGCGACATCCACGCCCTGACCAACGGAGCGTTCGACCCCACCATCCAAGTGTTGTGGAACCTCTACGCAGACCATTTCCGCCGCAACCCGCGTGCCGAAACCCCGCCGTCCGACCCGGACATCCGGCGCACCCTCAAACTCGTCGGCTTCAAACACGTCGTCTTCGACCAAAAAAAGCCATCCTCTTCGAACAAAAAAGGCATGGGCTTATCCCTCAACGGCATCGCCCAAGGCTACATCACCGACAAAGTCACCGCCCTGCTGCAACAACACGGCATCCGCCAAGCCCTCGTCGATATGGGCGAAATCCGCGGCTTCGACACCGACAACCAACGCACATGGAACGTCGGCATCCGCAATCCCCAAAACGAAGAATCCACCCTCCTGACCCTCCCCATGCAAAACCAAGCCTTCGCCACCTCAGGCGGCTACGGTACCGTAATGGACGAGGCCGGCAAGTTCACCCACCTCTTCGACCCGTGCACCGGCACTGCCACACCGCGCTACCGCAGCGTCAGCGTCATGGCGCCAACCGCCGCCGTTGCCGATGCCTTCTCCACCGCATTCTCCATCATGGACGAAGCCGCCATCCGTACCGCCGCCCGAGCCAAACAGGCAAAAGTCTGGCTGGTCATGCCTGACAACCGCATCGAAAACCCTAGCCTGAAGGTCGTATTTGACAAAAAAAGCAGTTTCTCCCGAATACAACAAAACTTAAAAGTAAAAAGGTCGTCTGAAAACCTCGAACCAAGATTTTCAGACGACCTTTGCCATTTCCGGACAGTTTTTAAATCAAGCCTAGAGAATTGATAAATACAACAACAATCGCCAAAGGTGCAACATAGCGCAACACCATCAGCCAAAGACGGATAATGGTTTGAGGAACGCTGCTGCCTGCACCGGCATTCGCCAATACGGACTCCCTATCCTGAATCCACGCAGTGAACACTGCAACGCTCAATGCGCCAATCGGCATAATGACCGCCGAAATCAGGTAGTCCCACAAATCGAAAACGGTTTTTCCGAAGATTTTAAACTCACCCCAAACACCGAAAGACAAAGCAGAGGGAATACCGACAATAAAAAAATTGCCGTACCAATCAGCCAAGTATGGCGGCTGCGTTTACCCTCATCCTGACGAATCGTAGCGGCAATGACGGTTTCCAACATCGAAAACGCCGAAGTCAGCGTCGCAAACACCACCAACAGCATAAAGACGGCAAACAAAATCTGCCCCAACGGCATTTTCATGAACACGGCAGGCAAAACAACAAAAATCAAACCCGGCCCCTGACTTGGTTCGAATCCGAAAGCAAATACCGCCGGAAAAATAACCAGCCCAGCCAGCAGAGAAACCAAAAGGTTCATCCACATAATGATATTGCCTGAACGGAACATATCTTGGTCTTTACCCAAATAAGACGCATAAGTAATCATCGCAGACACGCCGATACTTAACGCAAAAATGCCTGACCCAAAGCCGTAAGCATGGTTTGCGGCTTCAAATGCGACCAGTCGGGTTTCAGCAGGAAAGATACTCCTTCCATCGCCCCGGGCAGCGTCAGTGAACGGACAGCCAAAACAATAAACAGGATGAACAGGCCCGGCATCAGGTAACGGTTTGCTTTTTTTCAATCCCGTCGGACACACCGCCTTGAACCACCCAAATGGTAATCAGCATGAACAGCCCTTGATAAAACAACGACCCTGCAGGACTGGAAATGGTCGCACCGAATAATGCCTCAAAATCCGCACCCGCATGGATTTCTCCGGTAAAGCTATGGACAACGTAGTTCAACACCCAGCCACCGACGACACTGTAAAAAGACAACAAGATAAAGCAGGCTGCAACCCCCATACGCCCCACCCACGGCCATTGCGAACCCGGGCGCAGGGTCTTGAAAGAATCGATGGCATTTTTACCGCCCGTCCTGCCGATATAAAACTCGGCAAGCTGCACAGGTAATGCCACCAAAATCGTAAAAAGCAAAAACAGCAGGAAAAACACCGCCCCACCGTTTGTCCCCGCGGTGTACGGGAATTTCAAATTGCACCCAAGCCGATTGCCGAACCTGCCGCAGCAAGCACAAAACCAAGTTTGGACGACCAAGAAACCGAATGATTCATGATTATTGTATTAAGAAATGTGAAGAGACCGCATTGTAACAAAGCGTAACTGCATATAGCACAACCATAATGGCCTGCTTCAAAAATTTCGCACATAAGGTGCGCTTAAAAAGACAATATTGAATAAAAAAATCTGAGATTTTGTTTTTTTAGATAAACATAAATACAAAAATAGGTAATTTTGATATTTTATTTCAAACAAACACTGCCATGATAAAAAGCACTAAAAGAAAAAAAGCCCGGACATTTGTCCAGGCTTCGATATTTAGTGGGTCCGGTGGGTTTCGAACCCACGACCAAGGGATTATGAGACTTAAATACAAAAACTAACCCATTGTTTTTTTAAATAGAAGTGAAGTCTGCACATACCATCACATACTATTTATTTCAATGTGTTTCAGTCACAAAATGGACACACCCCAAAGAACGAAAATCCAAGCATTCTAACTTTTAGTTTGCTTAGATTTTTCGTTTTTTTCATTTCAAATGGAATATTATGAATCATGAAAAATAAATATGACAATGAAGAGAACGAAAAGCAATTTTATGACTTTAGTAGTAAGCATAATCTATATCTTAAGTATGATTTATTTCATAGTTCTGTTTTACGAATTAATACACAGCATTCACTGGGATAGATAAACATGAAAATAATGTTGAAACTAACAGCCTCGCTCTTTGTTATCTGCCATTCATCGGCGTTTGCCGCTGCCCCATACCCGCAATATGAGGCTTTGGTTGCAAAACATTCCGCTGCACAAAGGCTAGACAAGAATTTGGTTTGGGCAGTTATGGGACGTGAAAGTAGTGGTAACCGTTATGCCCTGTCTAACAAAGATGCGCGAGGCCTTTTGCAGGTTATTCCTGGGACGGCAGCACGGATGGGTGTCAATCCCAAGCTTTTGTACGACCCCGAGCAGAACATCATCGCAGGTACACGGTACCTGCGTTTTTTATGTAACCACTTCCCTGACAAATCCAGTCACGGCTGTAATCTTGATTTGGTGCTTGCCGGCTACAACGCCGGCGAAGGAGCAGTTCGTAAATATGGTGGTATTCCACCATATCGGGAAACCCAGCACTATGTACGCAACGTCAAAGCACGTTACGCACGGTTAAGTGGGAAAAATCCTGCTGCAATACAACCTGTTCCGGTAACGGTTGCCAATAAGATAACTTCGGATTCACCATACAGAAAGGCAGTATTCTCAGAATCATCCAATTTCTCTGATACACCTTTCCGAATTGAAAGAGGAATACATCAACAAGTTGTTCTACAAAAACCAGAACCTAAGTCTTGGGATGTTTTTCGGTGATTTTTAATACACGACCTTATGGTCGTTTTTGTATCCGCCATATTGGCGGTCTTTTTTTTTGGAGCTTCAAAAATGAAATATGTGAGTGAAAACACCCGTCAATGGGTAAAAGCGGTTTTGTTTTGTGCAATGTTGGGGGGTATTCAGACGGCTTTGGCCGCCGGCGGCCTGTCAACCGGAGAGAGTACAGTCAAACAATGGTTTCAAGAGTGGTACAACATTTTGGCGATTGTTGCAGGCGTGGCAATTGTCATGGTTGCTGTTGGCGGTTATTTTCAAGAAAAAACTATTGGCGACATTCTTCGGGTTTGCGGTTGGATTTTTCTGTTCGGATGCGGACCAGCGTTGGCGGCAGGGATTATTAAAGCAGCAAAAAGCGTTAACTTCTAATTGACACAGGGTGAATACGGATGAACGGATTACCCGAAATCAATATTGACACAGAGTACAGTTCTTATGAGGGACTGTCACGTGTCGCCATGCTGGCCGGAGTTCCTATTATTCCGGGCTTTATTATCTTAGTGGTATTTATGGCTACCGCCATGTTCCTTATGCCTGTTTACGGTTTGAAGGCTTTCGGGATTTTCCTGCTGGCCCTGCCCTGTATCTATTTCTTGAGGATGCTTACGAAAAGGGATGATCAGGCATTACGTATATTGGGTTTTGGAAATTTACTGGTGGTTCGTCCGGAGGAAGTCAAATCTTTTCGGTGACACCCTAACCATTACAGCAACCAAATTTGGAAGAGACCGCGATGATTACATCCGATTTATTAAGGAAGAGACTGAAGAGGCAGCCGCCGCAGCAAAACTTTTTTCCGAAAGTCAGTCGGCACGTTGATGAACACATTGTGCATTATGAAAACGGCTACTTGGGCTTTACCGTTAAATTTGACGGTATTCCGTTTGAAGGCGTGAATGACGGGCATTTGATAGCGGCAAACGAAACCCTCAAAAGGGTTTTGAATGCTGCTGGCAAGCAGTATGGAAGTCGGCTTGCCATATGGACGACGCTCC
This sequence comes from uncultured Neisseria sp., assembly GCA_916438535.1. Lineage (GTDB taxonomy): Bacteria > Pseudomonadota > Gammaproteobacteria > Burkholderiales > Neisseriaceae > Neisseria. The sequence continues at coordinate 611,006 of CAKAEP010000002.1, forward strand.
AACGGCAGAAAAATTGATTTGAAAAGAAACTATATTTTCAAAAATAACTTCTGCCGACAGTTTGCAGATCACTATATCGAACAATTCAACCAAAAAAAGACTATTTTGAAAATTTGTTCTACTTATCGGTCGTCTTGAAATACCATGATTTTTTTCAGATGGGGTTGAAGAAACGGCGGAATTGTTGGATTTAATCGTGAAAGGATTAAGCATATTTGATCCCGAACCGTTGGGCGTTTATGAAAACGAGAACGGGGTGGTATTCTCAGATGTCTATCAATTCTTTGGAACACTTTTGCAATGGGGGATTAAGGGAAAATATTCCTCTAACCCCTTCTGCGGCATATAAAGTCATCCCTACTGCCGACCTTCATTTCGGTACGGATATTCTGGAGATCAGAAGTGCGGAACATCGAAAGTTTGCTACCTGCTACGATTTGAAGGACTTTGGCCGGAGTAAGATTATGACTTTGCTGCCGGTCTTGTCACTTCCGTGTGAATTTACGCTGACGCAAAGTTTTATTTATACGGAAAATGCTGATATGCAGTCAGCCATCAACCAGCAGCGCAATGCACTGAAAAGTGCCAAAGACGAAGCGACAGATCAGCAGGACGAACTGACTTTGGGAAAAGGTGAGCTGTCTGCGGGGCGCACCATGTTCGGCGATTATTCCGCCTCCCTTGTTGTATATGGGGATACCCCGAAAGCTGCCCGTAAAAAAACGGTTCGACGGCGATGACTGAGTTCCTCAATGCAAACGGATTCCGTTTTTGTCCATGCAGCCGGTTCGATGCCCTCAACCTTTTTCAGCCAAATTCCGGGTTACAAACAGCGTCCGCGGATGATGCCGAAAACAACCACCAATCTTGCCACCGTATTCGGAATGCACAACTACTCCCAAGGTAAAAGCTGGGGCAATCCGATTGGCGACGGTTCACCGGTGATGCCTCTGAAAACGCTGTCAAACACCCTGTTTAACCTGAACCTGCATTACAGCCGCAAAGACATTAATATGCGCGGCAAACGGATTGCGGGACATACTTTGATTACTGGAGCAACCGGTACGGGTAAAACCGCTCTGGAAACCGCAATTCTGACCTTTATGGCGCGGTTTGACCCTTATCTGTTTGTTCTGGATTTAGATAGGGGGATGGAAATCTTCGTTCGGGCATTAGGCGGAACTTACTACGCGGTCGAAGAAGGCGTTGACAACGGCTTTAACCCGTTCCAACTGCCCGATCAGCCGAAACACCGTAGTTTCCTGTACCGCTTGGTCAAACAATGTGCCGGCGGCGCAGATGCTTCGGAGGAACGGCAAATCAAGTTGGCAGTCGATACACTCTACGAACTGGAGTTTGACCTGCGTAATTTCAGCACCCTGCTGGACAACTTGCCATACTCTACCGCGCCAAACTCTTTGCGTACGCGCCTCTCCAAGTGGTGCCGCAGCGAGGGCGGAGAATTTGCTTGGTGCTTGGACAGTCTGTCAAACCGCTTTGATCCGGAAGCGTTTTTCCGTATCGGTCTGGACGTAACCTGTATCTTGAAAGAGGATTATGAACCGACAGGTCCGGTATTGGCTTATTTGCTGTATTTGAAGGAAATAATGGCAGACCGTGTGGCAGATGAAGGCAGTTTGATGGCTTCGGTCATTGCTGAATTCTGGTATGCAGACCGGTTTGATATTACAGCCGATTTGATGCTTAAAACACTGAAAACCGGCCGTAAATCAGGTGAGTTTTTGCTTTTTAGATTCACAGTCGCCGGAAGATGCCGCCAACTCCCCCAATTTTGCGGCCATCGTACAGCAAACGCCGACCAAAATTTTCCTACCTAACCCTGACGGCAGCAAAGAATCTTACATGAAATGCGGGCTTTCCGATAAAGAATGCGCCGAACTTCTCAAACTACCGATTGAAAGCCGTATTTTCTTGATTAAGCAAAGTAAACAGAGTACGTTCGCCACTCTTGATTTACACGATTTTCATGATGAATTGGTCGTACTTTCAGGCACATCAGAAAATGTTGCCCTGATGCACCGCATTATAGAAGAAACCGGCAGCGAAGATCCCGATGTTTGGCTGCCACTGCTCTATCAGGCTGTATCTGGTAAAACATCCACTTAGTTCGAAGGAGAAAAGCCGAACGCAAATATTCACTGAAATATAAACACATAGGCCGTCTGAAACTGTTTTCAGACGGCCTTTTACTTTCCTGCCGTTTACGGACGGCCTCACCCATCCGCCGCACAATGCGGCGTTTCTCATTGTTCGTAGGAGATTTCGATGAAACTTTACAAAGTCAAAAAAACAGCGGGGGCGTTTGCCGTTGGTCTGATGATTGCTACCTCTGCCCCAACGATGGCGGGTGGTATTCCCGTGATAGACCCTGCGCAGCTTGCCCAGTCGATACAACAGGGCATCCAACTGGGGCAACAAATTCAAAAACCAGATCAAGCAAATTACCGAATTGAAGAACCAAGTCAAAGCCCTGACCGGCAACCGCAATCTGGGCAATATCCTGAAAAACCGACGCACTTGAACAACTGCCTGATGAGTGGAAATCGGTTTATGATGCAGCCATGCAGACGAAAGGTGGGAACTTTAACAATCTATTGAGTTCCAAAGGCTATAATCAAAACGCGGATAATGAGCGTTTGATCAAACATTTTGATCTGACTCTGAAAGCCATCAAGGATTCAGAACTACGCTTTCAAAACATTAAGGCGTTGATGGATAGGGTAAATACTACCCAAGATGCCAAAGCAGCCGCCGACCTGCAAAACCGTATTTCCTTGGAAAAAGCCTATATCCAACAGAATCAAACTCGGCTGGATATGATGGAACGGTATATGGCACTGGATGAAAAAGTTCAGTTTAAGAAACAACAGGCATATGATAACTGTCTCCGCGATAACAGAATCAATAACACAAACAAATCGTGTAGTTAAACCATTAATAGGACATCTGAAATGAAACTTCATCTATTGGGATTGCTCTATGCAACATTATTATTGTCCGCCTGCGGTCAATCCGAAGAAGAGAAGTTTTATGAGAAGATGAACAAGGATATGGAAATCAGTAAAATTCAACAAAAACGTGATAATTGTATTCGAGATAACAGAATCAATAACACGAATGTGGATTGTGATAAAAAAATTTCCTGTTCCTGAAAAATAACTACCGCATAACCCTGCAAAACCACCGTTTCGACGGTGGTTTTCTTATTGGAGACGTTTATGTCAACCTTTTTTGCCGACGTGGCCAAAACGCTCGGGGCGGATTTGGGGCAGAACCTGTTGGATAAGACTGGCGACTTTATCGGACAGGTTACACCACTGTTCGTCGCCTGTTTTTCTTTTTACGTACTGCTTGTCATTTGGGATTATTACAATTCTAGCCTTGATGTACTGGCCGTGGATTTTCTCAAGAAATGCTGCGGATGGATGTTGATTATCGGGCTCTCGTTGGCTCCGGCGACTTACATGAAATTGGCCCATATCATTTACAGAATGCCAGACGAGATTGCCGGAATCTTTGCCGGCGGCTACAAAGTGGATGCGTCAGCAATGGATGCCAGTTGGAAATTGTTGATGGACTTATTGGATACTATTTCAAAACTTCATGAAAAATATCAATGGTATGATATTGGAGTTCATTTTGGAATAGTTATCAAGATAGGTTTAGTTATCACGATTTGCGGGGCATTGGTTGTCGGGCTGTCTTTTGCATTTTATATGGTTGCTAAGGTATCGCTGGCATTGGTGTTGATGATAGGTCCTGTATTTCTCGGCTGCCTACTGTTTCCAGCAACGCGGCAGTACGCGATCAACTGGATCGGCCAGTGTCTCAACCATATTCTGACCTGCACGATGTTTGTCTTGTTGGTTAAAGTGCAGATGGCGGCATTTGATAAGGCAATTAACATGGCTTTAAATGGGAGTGCCTTCGATTATGTTTCTGCTGAAATACTACCACCGCTGTTTTTGTTACAAACCATCATCTTCCTAGTCGTCGTTTTTCAACATTCCGAGTATTGCCTCAGCATTGACGGGTGGTGCGGCTGTGTCGGGAGCTTCCCGTCATATGATGTCTCTCGTAAGTGGTTTAGGTACGGCGGGCCGTTTAGTAGGTCGGGCCGGGACTGCCACACTCAATGCGGCCTCCAATCGCCGTAGCGGCGGCGGTGTCTCCCCAGTGTCCAACAAACGCCCATCTTAATTTAATCGATAGGAGTCAAACATGACTGCACGCCTGTCTTGGGTAGCATATATCCAGTATTTTGTTATAGGAATCCTGCTCTATCTGTTTGTTGTGTCTTCCGCCTTTGCCGTTATTTCAGGGATACTCGGATTGGCATTGGGTAAAAGCGCAGCACAAACGGTATTCTACGGTCTGACACTGCTGTATCTGGTTGGGTTCGGTTGGATACTGTTCCGACTTTCCTGTTGCCGTGCCTATATGGATGAGACCGGTGTATGGTATTACAGCGGTCTGTTTCCGTGGTCTGAAGGCATTCGCGGCATTCGCTGGGAAAACTTCGATCAGGCGCAGTACCGGCAAAGTATTTTCGGCTGGGCTTCTCATAGTTATACCATCTACCTGCTCGACAGATATGGAAGAAGCGTTACGGTCAAAAACCTGCATAACGGCCGCGACTGGAGCGCGTTTGTTAATGATTATGCCTTTGATAACATCAAATAAAGGGAAGGAAATTCCATTATGAAAATGTTGCTAGGAGTCGGTATCTTGTTCGGTTTGGTATTTATTGCCTATTTGAACCGCCATAACAACATCGGTCCTGCCATTATGATGGCTTTGGTGTTCCCTATTGCATTGGTAGGAATGGTCAGTTTCGACCGCAGAGATTGGTACGACAACTGATTTTATACCTGAGCGTTAAAAGCCCGACAGTATCCACTGTGCGGGCTTTTGTACTTTTAAAAAAGGAAACTGATATGAAAATGATTTTATTGGCTGCACTTGCCGCTGTTCTGGCCGCCTGCTCCTCTGCTCCCAAACAACCTTATGGGCAGGCATTTCCGATTAACGTTCAGCAACATACCGGAGCACGATAATGTTTTTCCGTAAAAAAACCAAACAACCGCAGACTGAAGAACAGTTACAGAAAGAGCAAAAAAAGCGCATCGGCAAAGAAGTAGATCAAATGATCCGGATGGCACTGGGATTTGAAAAAACCTTGGTAGATATCGCACAGCAAAATGCAAGCACTTGGAAGCGCGTCGGCATCGGCGGACTGGTTATTGCAGGGTTGTCTGTTGTTGCCGTTACCAGTCTTACGCCCTTAAAAGAGGCCTTTCCCTTTGTTATCGAGGTGGATAAGACCTCGGGAGAGACCAATATCGTAACTACTATTAAAAACAAACAGATGACTTACGATGAAGTGATTAACCGGCACTGGCTGCGCCAATATGTCATGTTCCGTGAAGGTTATAACTGGAACACGATTCAGGCGACCTATGATACGACAAAACTCTTCAACTCTCCCGAAGTTCAAGCCAAATATCGAGCTTTTTACGAAAGTCCAACTGCACCGCATAAGGTTTTGAAACAAAATGCCGAAGTGCTTGTAAAGGTGACCAATATCTCGTTTGTAGGCGATATGGCGCAGGTACGGTTTGAAAAACGGTTGGTTCCAGTGGGTAATTCCGAAATCAAACCGGCACCGCCGCAAAAAATGATTGCCACTATTGCCTTTGAGTTTAAGACAACTCCGATGACCGAGGCGGTTCGAGATATTAACCCTCTGGGCTTTCAAGTGTTAAGTTACAACGTTACCGAAGAGGTTGCGCAATGATGAAAAAAACCTTGCTGATAACCGGCCTTGTGGCCGGTTTGTCTTTTCAGACGGCCTTTGCCGCAGTCAATCCCAACCGCTCACCATATGATAAGAGGATTCAAAGTATCAACCATAATCCCTATGATGTTGTGGTTGTAAGGGCAAAAAGTCGGATATGCAACTTTGGTTCAGTTGGAGGAAGGAGAAACGGTTGATGTCGCCAATCCCGTGAATGAAGGTTTGGTAACGGGATATGGTAAGGCCTGGGGGTGAAGGTTCGCGGAAACAACATTTTTTTCAAACCAACCAAACCCCAACCGTCCACCAACTTATTGATGGTATCCAACAAAAAAACGCCGCTATTCGCTTGATTTAAAAAAATGGCAGATCAAAATCATCCGCCTACGTTTGTATTGGAATTTCTCTATCCGAACGATGTCCGCAAACGGCAACGGGCTGAAATGTCGAAACAGCTTGAAGCTGCTGCCGTTTTACGTGCAAACGAAGCACGTAATCCTAGCGGTGGCGACTATAACCGGAATTATTGGGGGCGCGGCAAAAAAAATCATTGGCGCCGACCGAAATTTACGACGACGGTCGTTTTACCTACTTCCGTTATGACAATGCTAAAGATTTGCCAGCCGTATTCAGGGTAAATGCCGATGGATCTGAAGCTGCCGTAAACAGTCATGTTGAAGGCGATACGTTGATTGTCCATGAAACGGCAGAAAAAAATTTGTTTTGCGGCTGAATAACGCAGTCCTCGGTATAGAGAACCGCAGTTACAACCCGCAAGGTAAGTTCAATCTGACCGGTAGTACTCAAAGTCGAACTGTCCGTATGAAAAAGGATAAAAAAATGAAGCAAAACGAAATCAGACCCGATGATGAACAACCAAGCCTGCAAGAACGTATCGGTGACAACAGTATTGAACGCGGCATTCCTACCGACCTGAATGTTAAAAGCAGGAGCACCATGAAAAACATGATGTTCCTGTTTGCTGCATTGGCTGTTGCCGGAGTTTCCGCAGCCGCTCTGTTTAATTATTCCGGGGGTTCCGACGAAGTAGAGAAAAACGGAAGAGGAAGTGGTTGATGGCAAGGCAGACAGTAAAAAAATTTTTAAAAGCAGAACAAGATGAAATAATAGAAACGGCTGCCGATACCTCGCCTGCCGCAGCATCCGAGCCTGCTGCGGCGAGTGAAGTAAAACCTGCATCAAATCCACAGTTTACGGAAACGGTCCCTGAAACGGATCTGGCAACGGTTGTTACAACAGAAATTCCGCCTGACGAGCGTTTTGATGTGGACCTATCCCCTCAAGGCATGGATGGAGGAACAGTTTCAGGCGCTGCGGCATCACACTTACTAACATACGCCCTGACAGTACGGTTGTCGGAGAAACGGATGTAGGTTCGTCAATCTCTTCGGGCAACCCGCTGACCGCAAGACTGAGCCCTGGAAATTATAAGCCTACCGTTGCTGAGAGTCGCGGCGACTTAACCTATGTGTTGAATCGCGGTACGGGTATTCCCTGTGTCACTACCACAAAGATTGTCACAACCCATCCCGGTTTAACCCGTTGCCAAGTGGCGCGTGACGTCTATTCGGCCAACGGCAAGACGCTGCTGGTTGAGCGTGGTTCTACCATTATCGGCGAACAGACTTCCGCGCTGACACATGGTCAGGCCCGAGTTTTTGTTTTATGGAATACATTGGAGACACCGGAAGGCATCCGTGTGGCCCTGGACAGTCCTGGCGGCGATTCGCTCGGCGCATCAGGGCATCCTGCCAAAGTGAATTATCACTTTTGGCAGCGGTTCGGCGGTGCCATCATGATCAGCATGATTGGCGACATAGGCAACGGATTCAGTAACGGACAGAACCGCACGTCGGGTAATAACAACCACATTTCATATGAAAATACGGGTAATGCCGTACAGGAAATGGCTACCGAGGCTCTGAAGAACAGCATCAACATTCCACCAACCGGATACGTCAATCAAGGCACGGAAATCATGGTCTTTGTTGCGCGTGATGTAGATTTTTCAGGGGTATATGAAAACGTTACGGTCTCCAACCGATATTAACCCGAAGCCGCTCACTTAAAAGGAGCGGCTTGTTCTATAACTGCCAGTCATTGGCAGTTATAGAACAAGCCGTTAATAACAAAGGAATATGTAATGGTTCACGATAATTCTGTTTCGTCACGCAATCTACTGGACAAGTTGAAGCTGACGGAATATCTCAATACCCCTGGAGTAACCGAAGTATTCATAAATCGACCTGGGGAAGTGTTTCTTGAAGATGCCGACGGCTGCCGCCGTATTGAACGACCTGATTTATCCCTGCCCGTATTGGAAAAACTGGCAAATACGCTATGTACTTACAATAAAAAGCATATCTCATACGAATCCCCCATTCATTCGGTAACGCTACCCGACGGTGAGCGCGGCCACATCATGATGTCCCCCAGTTGTGAAAACGGAACGGTTGTTTTTGCTTTCCGTAAACCTTCGAACAGCCGTTTCACAATGTCGGACTATCTTGATACAGGTCGTCTGAATGGTTTTAACGACGTATCGGGGCATGGCGTGGCAGAACGTCGTACAGAGTCGGAAATCGAAATAGAGAGCAGCTGGGTCCGTGACGTATCCGACAGGATGAAGCTACCGTCTGACGTCAAATTGACCGACTGGCAGTACAAAATGTTGGAACATAAAGCCAACGGCGAACTGAATGAATTTTTTTCAGAATTGCGATAGCACAGAGGTTGAATATTTGCATGGTAGGCGGTACGGGGTCGGGAAAGACTACGTTTACCAAAACACTGGCCGACATGATTCCTGCTCATGAACGGCTGGTTACTATTGAAGACACTCACGAACTTGATCTACCTTTGCATCCTAACCATGCACATTTGTTCTACAGTGGACATATCACAGCCAAGATGATTATTGCGGCGTGCATGCGGCTTAAACCGGGACGGATTTTTTTGACAGAATTAAGGGGAGATGAGGCTTGGGACTATCTAGCCGCTCTTAATACCGGACACCCGGGAGGACTGACTTCCGTTCATGCAAACAGTGCTCGTGATGTTCACTACCGCATCATGCAATTGGCCAAAGAATCAGCTACCGGCCAAACTATGGAGCCCGGTTATATTCTTAACACTGTCCGTTCCACTATTGACGTTATCTGTTACTTTGAAAAAAACCCGCATGACCGAACTCTATTTCGACCCTGTCGAAAAAAATACTACGCTATGCAAGGGCGTTTACAGTAATACAAGGTCGTCTGAAAAATTTTTTTCAGACGACCTTTTTACCTAGTGAAAAGAGTTGGATATGTCTGTTTACATAGATGAAGAGGGACTTGGGGACTGACATCATCAAAAACATCATCGTATATGCGATTTTGTCTATAGATGAAAAAAATCCTATAAAATTGTCAGACATTAAAGAGAGGTTTGAAATGGCTGTTGCCGCAACTGTCGCACCAAGTGCGTTTCAAAAGGCTTAAACAAGCACTGGAACAAGAAAATCCGCGCCCGCTGCTGCTTTCCGGATTGGAACGGGATGCAAAAATCTTTGTTTGGCACTCCGGACGCACCTTACGGTTATCTGATATTGGGTATGTTGGATGCAATCAATAACCGTAAGGACGATTTCGACAAACACCTTGACGTCATATCCGCATCGGACATTCCGGCTATGGCCAATTTTTTCAGATTGAACGGTTTAAACAGGATGGGATACTTTGAAGAGGCAACCGTATATTTGAAACAAATGTTTGCTGCTTCCGAAAAAACAGATGATCCTTTGTTTTTAAAGCCGTTGGCTCATCTCGGTATGTTATATGGTTTTATTGAGCGACCGGGACAGATTATCGAACGTCTAAACAAAATGAATTCCCTCGAAACGAACCAACAGGACGAATTGGAGCGGTTGCACCTGCTTTTGAAAAATACAGAAATTGATGAAGTCGTCTTGGTCTCTGCAATTTTGGCTGCGAAAGAACGGCTTAAAAAGATAGGGTTTCAGATACCTACCTATTCTTTTGGTTATTCGATTGAATCAGACATATTTATCGAATTGAAAATGCTGTGCTTTGGCAGTGATATTGACCGTATGGCAGAAGCGGATGAAATGTTGTCACGGTTATTGATCGATATGGAAGAGTCGGCAGATGCAAACTTAATTAATTTCAGCATCTCCTGCCGCCCTTATAACCGCAGTTACGGAATAGGTAGTTGAGATATGATTGAGCCTAAGGATTTCATGACCAGTGGCAGATTAATGATTGGAGAATCTGAAATAGGTAACCGGAATGCCGTCAGCCGTATTTATTACAGTGTCTATCATACCGGTCTGATTTTTTTGCGCGCTCTCACTTGGGATTTACCTATGAAACAGGGAAATCCATGCACAAGCAACTTATTGATTTTTTTCAAATCTTGCGACAGCAAAAACTTGAAACTCATCGGCAGACAAATGGAAAAAAACTGAGAAATGCCAGAAACGAGGCAGACTACATCCTTACAACATATGTTTCCCTTGAAGATGTCAAATTGGATTTGAGACTGGCATTGCAGACCATTGCCCAAATCGGACAACAGGAAAAGACACAATCTCCGTAATATCACGCAAAACTTAAAGCCGTCCGAAGTTTAGGACGGCTTTTTTATATCCAACAATTTTGAAAAAAGGATTGGAAATGCCGTATGTCAACAAAATCGAAATTATGGGCAACCTAGGGCGCAATCCAGAATTACGGTATATGCCCGACGGTCGGGCGGTTACGAACGTGTCGGTAGCCGTACAAAAAACGTGGAACGACCGTGAGACGCACGAACAGAAAGAACGCACCGAATGGTTTTCCGTCATATTGTACGGAGGACAGGCAGAAACCGTATGCAGACTGATGGAAAAAGGTGACTGCCTGCAGGTATGGGGAAGTACAGTCACGGCAGGTTAAGGGGCGAGATGGCTCTGAAAAAACCGTGTTCGAAGTAATTGGCAAAGAAATGCAGATTATACGAACCAGCCCTCGTGAAAAGGTTTCCGGCGGTATTCACGACATGATGAAAACCTCCGTCGGACAGCCGGTTCAGAAATAACGACTGACATAACCACCTGCCACATACTGAGTTTTCTATGCCCGCCTTTTGGCGGGCATTATTTTGGAGTATTTGTAATGAGAAAACCCGTAACCGATATTCTGCTATCCCTGCTACTAGCTATTACTACCATATGTGTCGGTCTGTATTTAGGAGCGGTGGTTTATACGAAATGGCTGGGACTTAAAACTGCACCGTCGTTATCTTTGCTTTATACCTATTGGCATCATTTCGACCGAGTTACCGCAAGGTATGGTTTTTTTCCGCTGAAGGTTTCGACGGTAGTTGCAGCCGCCATCCCTGTTGTCGGACTGATTATGTTACTGGTCTCGGTTCTGAGGGGAAAAAGAAAGGAGTTGCACGGTTCATCAAGGTTTGCGAGCGAGCGCGAAATCAGGAAATCAGGGTTGTTGGACAACCCGTCAGCAAAGAAACGCAAAAAGGGAAAAGATGTGCCGGACCTGATTTTTGGGCAAATACAAAGGGAAATATCTGCGTTGGTCAAACGATGGTTTTCTCTACTTGGCTGCCCGTACCCGAAGCGGTAAAGGTATAGGTTTTGTTATACCCAATTGCCTGCATTACCGACACAGTATGGTGGTCAACGATATAAAGAAGGAAAACTTTCTAATTACCGCCGGATTCCGCGCCAAACACGGGCAGAAGGTATTTTTCTTCAATCCGTCAGGAACGATGCCTTACCACACCGAAGAGCCTGACGCGCCGTTGATCAGTCATCGTTGGAATCCGCTGACTTATGTACGCCGCGATCCTGTCTATACCTATAAGGATGCGCTGTCCGTGGCGGCGATTTTTTTATCCGCTTAAAAAAATGACGATAAGGACGGCTCGAATTTTTGGCAAGAAGCTGCACAGAAATTGTTCACAGGGTCTGTTGCTGTATTTGATTGAAACAGAGAAGGAACGTGATCTCAATCTAATGCAAAATATGACAACAATGACCAATCTTTTCCGACTTACCTCCCCCACCAACGGTAAGACTTTGAAGGAATGGATAAATGACGAACTGGAATTGCGTGCTATTTCTTCTACGGCAAGTCTTAGTAGAAACTGCGTATTCTTACTGAGGGATTTTCTCCAAAAAGCAGACAAAGAGGCAGCAAGCGTCTTATCAACAATGAATGCACCTTTGTCAATCTTTCTTGATCCTGCGGTAGAGGCTGCTACAAGTGGCGACGATTTCCGCTTAGATAGACTGCGCATGGAACCGACAACCATCTATTTGGGTGTTGCTCCCAACGAATTGAAAATATATAGCACGCTATTGAAACTGTTTTTCAGCCAGTTATGCGATGTCAATGTCCAGCAGGGTCTGCCGTCTGACAACCCCAAATTGAAATACCAGTGTCTGTTGCTATTAGACGAATTTACTGCGCTGGGCAATATCCCTGCCATCGAAAAAGGGGTGGGCTATCTGGCCGGTTACGGTATCCGTCCTATTCTCGTCTTTCAAACTCCTTCGCAGGTGGAAGAAGTATATGGCAGTACGGCACGGCAGACGTTCTTCTCCAATTTTGCCGTCCGTATGATTTTTGCCCCTCGCGAACAAAACGATGCAGAAGAATTGAGTAAGTTGATCGGCTTTTATACCTATAAGGCGAAAGGAACGTCCCGTTCCCGAGGTAAAAGCAACAGTAGTGGAGTGAGTATCAGCGATCAGAAACGTGCGGTTATGAATCCCGATGAACTCAAGGTCATGCCGAATTCCGACTGCATCATCAGTATGGCAGGGATGTCTGCTATCTATGCAGAAAAGATTATCTATGATGAAGACCCTGCCCTCAAAGATCGCGCTTTCCTGCCTATCCCACATGTTCCCGAGTTGAATGTACATCTTGAGGCAAAAGAAACCGGCTGAGGTTTCTAAACCCTGCATATGTTTCGCCGGAGGAGATGGAAAGTTTCAACTGGCGAGACGCGGTTAACGCTGAAGAACTAGCTCGTTCGGTACTTGAAGCGATTATTCCGGCCGGCAGCCCACCGGAATTTGTCGCGCAGATAGTTCCGGTGATTGCTCGCAACTGGGGCGAAGGCAGCCTGTCGGTTATTGCCGAGATTTTAAAAACCTCATCCGGCATCGAAATCAATCCGGAAGATTTGGAAGGGGCCACCTGATTTTTGAGGGGTGTATGTGAAAGCAAACGAAACCGTAAGACCGCTATTTCATAGTGGTCTTTGTTTTTTCATCAAGGAGTAAGAAATGGCAGATTATGACGAAATTCGGGCAGCCTTAAATCATATCGGAGCGGACGACCGAGATATGTGGATACGTATGGGGGCAGCCGTCAAAGACGAAATGGGTGAAGACGGTTTCCACCTGTGGGATGAATGGTCTCAGACAAGCGGCAATTACAACACCCGCGACGCAAAAAGCGGCCTGGAAGTCGTTCAAAGCTGGACATATCAGTATCGGTACATTGTTTTATCATGCCCGGCAGAACGGCTGGCGACCTGAAAAACCCTATGTTCCGCTTTCTGATGCCGAAAAAGCCCGGCGGCAGGCGGAATCCGAAGCAAAACGGCTTGAAGCAGAGCGGTTGCGGCAAGAAGGCTACGAACGTGTGAAGGGGACGGCGCAAAGAATATGGGCGCAGAGTGTGCCCGCCACATTGGCACACCCCTACCTTACTGCCAAAGGCATAACCGATCCCACCGTAGTTTCAGGTATCCGCCAAAACGAATACAACGACAGCCTGAGACTGCAAATCCCTGTTTTTCTACGATGGCCAACTGTACAACCTGCAATCTATTGATCCCACCGGTGACAAACGCTTTTTGAAAGACGGTCGAAAAGACGGCGGTTATACGGTGATCGGTGATGCGTCCAAAATTTCAAACGGCGTGGTAATCGCTGAAGGTTTCGCCACCGCCGCCAGTATCCATCAAGCGACTGGACAGCCTGTTATCGTAGCTTTCGATGCTGACAATATGGTCAAGGTGTCCGAAACACTGGCGCGAAATCTACCATCCGACACCAAAGTAACGATTGCGGTCGATAACGACGCGTCGGGAAAAGGTTTGCATTCTGCCCGGCAGGCGGCGGCCTTTTTCGGCGATCGTGCCGTGGCCATCGAACCGGAATTCAGTATGCAGCAGATTCAGAAATTTCAACAGACGGCGGGAATGGATAAACAAGGCAGACCGAAACTGCCGAGCGACTACAACGACCTGCACCAGTTGGCGGGCATCGAAGCCGTCAGAAAGGCTTTGACAGGAGGTCGGAATCTGGCCGCTCCTGCGTCCGAGCATCGCATACAGCTTGATATAGATATGGAGCAGGCGATTGCCGACGAGATTGCTGAATGGCAGGAACGGCAGCAAACGGCGGATCGTGGTCATACGGCAGAATCCTCGGACAGGTCGTCTGAAAGCTCTGCATCCGAACAGTCCGGCAAACAGAAGGAAGAAGAGATGATTCAGCAAACCGAAACATTGCAAGCTGTAACCTCAAGTCAGGCAGAAGTCAACGGCATCGAATACGCGGAAAAACGACGTGAGCGGACAACCGAACCTTATCAGCCGATTGATCCCGATCATCCGTACGGCATCAGCCGTACCGGCAGTCATTTCGGCGACGCTCCACCGTTGGAAACAGATGAGTACGGCAAGGCAAAAATATTTTTTTACGAATCCGACTTTGCCAAGTATCAACTCGATGATGCCAGAACCGATATACGTTATGTCCGCACCTCACCCGAAGCCATACAGAAAGACTTGGATGCTGCGGGAGACATCAATTTTTATTACGGTATTACCGAAAGTGGGCGGACGGTCATGTTTACCAAGACTGAACAAGGATGGCAGTCGCCGCAGCCCGGCAACCGTCCCGTCCCAGCTCAAGATAGAGCCGAGCCGCCTCCACAACGGGAATCGGATACCGAACCGCTGCGGGCTTTGCAAAAATGAGGGTAGAAAAAGCCGTTCTCGATCTGAACTACAATATCCCGCCGGACAGTATTGCCCACCGCTATATCGTTTCAGACGGTAAATATATGTCTGCCGAAAACGGCACGACCGTAATGTTTACCGATAAAGGCAACAAATTGAGCACGGCCCGTTCGGATGCGCAAACCGTTAATGATATGTTGGAAGTAGTCAAAGAAAAAGGCTGGGACAACATCAAACTGACGGGCAGCAAAAGAATTTAAGCGTGCGATGTTTCTTGCAGCAGAAAGCCGGGGAATCCGTACCGCCGGCTACCGTCCGACCAAAGAAGATTTGGCTTATCTCGACCACCTGCGTGAGGAACGGGCATTGAACGGCGTGGAAGAACGGCACACGCGCGAACCGGTTAAAACCGGTGAAAGCAAGTCCCCATCCCCTCACCATAACAAAAATCCTGATAGGTCGTCTGAAAAGGCAGTGCCAACCCGCGAACAGTCATCCGTACCTGCCGAGGGCGAGCGTATCGTGACCGTAGGCAGTGCCCCCTATCTTCATAATGCCCAAAATAAGGAAAGCCCGTATATCGTACTGGAACGGGACGGCAAAGAGCGCACGGTATGGGGCGTGGACATTCCTGACGCAATGGAACGCAGCGGCGCAGAAGTCGGCGACCGCATCCGGCTTCATTCGTTGGGCAGGCAGCCGGTAGAGGTGGAAGTACCGATTTACGACAAAGACGGCAAAGTTACCGGTATGGAAACAAAGGCTGCATACCGCAACATGTTTGACATGGAAATCGTACGCGAACAGGAAAAACAGAAAGAGCATGAAACCTCTGTCCCGCAACCTGACACCGCCGCCCTGTCGAAGGCAGACGAAATGCTGGCGCGGAGCAAAACACCTTCCGACGCCACCATCAATACTTCCCATACCGCCGATATCCAAGTAGGCGTGCCGTTACAGGGTATAGGCCAGGGTGAAATACCTGCCGAAGTGGCGGTACGTGCGGCCAAGATGAAATCTGACGCGCTGGATACCCGGCTGCAATCGTCCAAAGCCGTCTATATGACCAAGGCCGGAAAGCTGTCCAAAGCCAACAAATCCCACCTGCAATTCCACGAACGCAACGTTATGGATGCAATCCGTGGGGTGAAAGGAGATGCACGAAAACTGGCCTTGGCCAACTATTACGAACATACCGCCGAGAAAATGAAGGGGTCGAAGCTGGATTTACCCAAACCGGTTCAGATACCAAGCCCGCAGCATTCGGTACGACAACAGAACGACCGGGATCGGCAGCATGAGAAAGAGCAGGAAATGGAACAGGGTCGTTAAGTTTGTCTTTCAACCATACGGTCTGAAACAAGCATTGTTTCAGACCGTTTTCGGAGTAAAACGATGGCAGATGAACTTCAACAACCGGGCAGCAGAAGGGAAATTGTGAAATCTCAAGACAACATCGAGCGTGTGAGTAATGCCGACATTCCCGAGTTTTTGAAACCGATGATTGAATCTGGCGAAATTACCCAATGGAGAGAATTCCCGAACCGCTTTTTTGTGAATGGCGTGGACAAAGCAAGAATTATTTGGCACACGGACGAACAGGAGTTCGGTTACGCCTACCTCAACGAACTACCAAGAGAGCAGTTTGAGAAATTCCGCGATACCTACAACCATATCCGTACACTGCACAAGGCAGAGAAAGAGCATCTGTACAGTGCGCAGGAGGGGGCATTGGAAAAAACAGGCGTTAAGGAAGTGCCCACTATCCGGGACGTGGTACCGTCATCTCCTGAAGAACGGCTACACGCCGCCAAACATCGTTACCTGATGCAGGATACTTTTTTGACGCAACCCGAGAGGCAGAAGCGGCAATTTAAAGAGTATCTGATGGAAAAAAAGCAATACACGACATGCCGCCCGATATGCAAGTAAAGGCGCGGGCTAATTTTTACGAGTCGCAGATTATTGAAACTGCCAAGGAGCAGGACAAGTTATCGGATAGTCTTGGTTTTGATCCGATACGGTGATTCTCCTTTTCTCTATTGAATTTCACCCTTTAAGGCCGTACATCAGACGGCCTTATTTTTGAGTAATCGTATGAATAATGAAAATGGCAAAAAGCAGCCCGATCAGGGTGTTCGGTCTATCCGAAAGTGAACAGTCATCATTGCGCGCGTTGGCTGTCATGCGATACGGCAAAGATAGTATTTCTCTACTGCTTAAGAAAACAGCACAATCTTTATTAGAACAAGCCGCAGAACCCGAACCAGTTTCACTGCCGCCGCCCAAAAGCAACAAGCGCATTACCGTCCGACTACCGGAAAAAGACCGTGCATATTTGGAAGAGGCTGCTAAACGGCGTGGCGGCACGATCAACGATGCAATACGCGACATCATACAGACACATATCAGCCGACATCCCATCCTCTCCGCCGTCGAACTGGACGAATTACACCATTCAAATTACCAACTTTTTGAGTATCGGACGAAACCTCAACCAAATCGCCCACAAACTCAATGCGGGCGAACCTGTCTCTCTGACATCACAATACATCGCCGAACTGCGCGAAATCATCAACAACCACACCGAGCGCGTCGGGCGGGTACTGCATACCCAGCGAAGGCGTAAAAAATAAGGAGGCAGACTATGGCGACCAATCCCATAGACGACTGGTTTTTAGGTTATAAAACCCGTGCCGTCAAATCCAAAGACCGGGGCGGCTTGTATTTGGGTAACGGCCGCCGCCCATCAAAACCGTTGAAATCTGGCAGTGGCCTAACCAACCTTAAGGCCGCCGCTCTCAAGCACCCCGAAGTAATGGTAAAAAAATACCTCGCCGCCTCAGCAGTAATTCAAAAGGAATTGCCGGAGTACGCGGCCATTTGGACTATGTATCACGCAACGGCAAGATACAGGTTGAAACCAATGACGGCGAACGCTTAAACGGTAAACGGGAAGTACGCGACTTGGTGGAAGACTGGAAACGACTGGGAATTGCCGAACACACCAAGCATAAAGAGGCATTGAACATCGTACTGTCGATGCCGCCAGGTACACCGCCACAAGCCGTACTGGATGCCGCCCGAAACTTTGCTGCCGAGCAATTTGAGGGACACAAATACGCCTTTGCACTGCATCACGAGTCGGACAAAGAGGGGGAGCCGCCGCATCCACACGTCCACCTGTGCGTACTGGTGCGTAATCAGTTCGGTGATCGGCTCAATCCGCGTAAAAACGACCTGTTCGAATGGCGTGTTCGCTTTGCCGAAAAACTCCGGGAAGAAGGTGTACAGTGCGCCGCCACTAGGCGACAGCATCGAGGAATAACGCAAAAACCGGAAAAAGGCGTCTTTCGTGCCATAAAATCTCGCGGCCAAGTACCGAACCGCTACCGGCAACAGGCTGAAGAACTGATTGAAGCCGTCAAACACAACGAACGACCGACGCATCAGTCTTGGAAGAAAATAATGCACACCCGCGGACTGATAGTGGATGAGTACGGCAAAATAGCCAAAGAGCTGTACAAAATGGGACATAAGACCGAAGCACGTATCATCAGCCGGTTGGCCAAAGAAACCGCCGCTCAGCCGCGTGATACTAAGGCTCAGCAACAGTTTGATACAGCCCTCAACAACGGCATGACTGCTGAAAAAAACTGACCCAAAACCTGAAGCATCAACTTGATGAAAGCGAGCAATTCAGCAAACTGGCACGAAAATTGTCGGAAAGCGGACATAAAGCGGAAGCGAAGCTTATGCAGGATATTGCCGTTGCGGCAGCCGGTCGATCCATTGTCGGAGAAACATCAGTGGAACGCAGCAATAACCAATCGGCAGAAAAACCGTCCCCGCATCATGAACACGGGGATGACGGGTTGACACGGTAGTTTTGAATCCGTACATACGACAAACCATATTTGCAGAATCCGTACGGCAACGACAACCCGGCCGCAGCACTGGAAACGGTGCTGCGGCCGGGCTTTTTTGTTTATAGCAAATACCCATCTTACTTGCTATCAATTTACAAAAATGATAGCATTTGACAGTATTCAAACAACCTCGAAAGGAACGGATATGCCTTCCATTACAGTCAGAAACCTATCCGAAGAGACCCATCGAGCCCTTAAAGCACGCGCATTAGCCGCCGGTCGGAGTACGGAAGCCGAAATACGGCTGATACTGGATCAAGCTGCACGTCCAAAAACAACGCATCCGTCTTGGTTCACTCTTATCTGATATCGGTCGGGAAGCAGGAGGCGTGGATTTGGACATAGAACGGCAAGAGCAAACTGAGGTACGGTTCTAATGATTCTGCTGGACACCAATATCATTTCTGAACCGCTCCGCCCCAAACCTGATTCTGCCGTCATCGCTTGGTTGGACAGACAACCGGTGGAAACACTATATCTTTCCAGCATTACCGTGGCGGAACTGCGTTTTGGCATCGCCATCCTTCCCGAAGGTGGAAAAAAACGGCTGTTGTTGAAACAACTGGAAGAAACAGTATTACCTGTATTTTTCAGACCGTATTTTTGGATTTTGACATCGAAGCTGCCGTTGCGTATGCCGAAGTCCGTGCAACAGCGCGGGCGGCAGGATTCACCGTTGCGGCGGCAGACGGTTATATTGCGGCCATAGCCCGTTACCACCATATGGCGGTAGCTACCCGAGATACGACTCCGTTCACCGCAGCCGGATTAAAAGTCATCAACCCGTTTCTAGGTGGTAAATAGTCCATACCAAACAACAGTCTCTCTCAACCGACTGATAAACAAAAAATCCCTTCCTTCGACAGCCGAAACCCAAACACAGGTTTTCGGCTGTCGAAGGAAGGGCTTTTTGCGAAGGTCTCGGTCGATGTGTTTGGCAATCATGGCTTGTGCGGTTTGCCGGAAGAAGGTGCTCATGAGAAATCCCCTAAATGTCTTGGTGGGAATTTAGGGGATTTTTGGGGAATTTTTGCAAAGGTCTCGGTTAGGGTTTAGAACTTATAACTGATGGTAAACAGCAAAGTCCTGCCACGCGCATAGTTATTCAGGACGGAGCGTGTCGTGCCGCCATATTTGCCATTGCATAAACCGTTGGCATCACATTCGACTTCTTCGTCATCTAAACCGCCTTTTCTTTCAAATACGCTGAAATAGCGCTGAGTCGCGGCATCATTTGCAGCATCCAAAGGATCGATATAGCGTTTATTGAACGCATTTTGAATGTCGAAACGAAGGATAAGGTTTTTCTTCGGTTCATAATTGGCATAGAAATCAAAAATCAGCGGCTGTCTGTTGATGCTTTCTGTTTTTTTGATTGTCCTTCTGCCCATTTGGTGTGAAGAGTAGGTATTGGCACCGGTTGTTCCATCAACAAATTCTTCCTCAGTCGTCGCCCGTGTACTTTTGCCGTAATAGCGCATAATGCCGCCGATGGTCAATTTGTTGCCCAACCAGCGTGAGCCCAATTCAAACCGACCATAATCTCGGGGCAGGCGGGAAATTTTGCTTAAGCCGTAGCCTTGTTTGATTTGGTCTTCTTTAGAAGAGTTGCGGGGCGATTCGCTGGCATCGCTATAGTTGGTCGGCTGGTTGGTTTTTTGATAGGCGTAAGACAGGGTGGTAAAAAAGCGGCCGAAATCATAGTTCATTTCCACCTCCAAACCATTTTTATGGACAGGTTTGGCATAGTTTCGATGCTGGATAGAGTATTGCAGACCGGTACTGGTTACCCAGCTGGGTGCATTTATCCAAATCCCACCATTTGCCATAAACATTGTGGATATAGTTGTTGATCCTGCTGCGATAGGCGACCAGTTTGAAACCCAATACATCATCCGGCTTGAAAATCCCTTTTTTGAAGGTATTGAAGCCTATTTGGTAAGTATTGGCCTGTTCCGGCTTAAGGGCGGTATTGACGCCCGAGTCGCCGATTTGTGAAAAATACATTTCTTGAATATTTGGCATTCTATGCGTACGCGAATAGCTGATAAACGGCATAAAGTAGTCGTTGACATTGATGTTTAATGCCACTGAATGGTTTACCGCATGCTTTTTACCTGATTTGGTATAAACCGGTTCGTAAAGATCACAGCTTGGCGTGCAATGCTGTTTATAAATTTCAGAATCTTCTCCAAATGCTTTTTTAAAGTCTTCTTGGGTATTGAAGTAGTCGGTATATTCGCCCTTTGTAGCGATAGTTGACTATATTGGTGCTGTAATTCAGTTGATAAATGCCTTTTTTTCAAGGAAGTATCAAAATAGAACGTATTGAATTTTTTTGCTGGCCTGAAGGTTGTAATATGGTTGATTTTTTTGAGGAAATATTCCTTTGTCGCCTTTGAAGCGTCCTAAAAAGCTGTACAGGCCGGCATCTTGATCGGGGCCGTCGTAAAACAGGCTCAGCTCTTCCGGAAAGCGGTTTTTACTGTATTGGTTTTTAAAGAAATTGAAACCGACGGTGGCTTTTTAAATCTGTTTTTGTTGGGAAGGTTGAAAGAGAAGCGGTTGTTGATATCCAAAAAGGTTGGCTGTGTTTTTTTGGTTTCCAAATAATCCAGCAGTCCCCCATCCCGAAAAAAACGTGAGTTTTTTTCGGATATTTTTTTGTTTTTCCCAGATTATGGGCGGCCAATACGTTTAAATCGACATAATCGCCAATGTTTAAATTGTAATTGGCTTGGTAGCTGCGATTTTTCTACTTTGCGGCTGCCGATACGGTTGTTCATGGTACGAAGCTGAAGATCCAGCTTGTTGTTGTCGTTTTCGTATTCCACTTTGACCAAATGACTGTTTGAGCGTTGTTGCAGGCTGGTAGGGTCGATAGGCGTCAGATCCCATTGCGGTGCCAAATTCTCTTTCCAGCTTCTTTCCAAATCATCAACATAATCTCTTTGCAAAACCTCAGGATCGTTATATTTTCTGGAGAAAGGGTAGTCCCAATAGCTTTTACCGACTGCGTTGCGCTTAGAAAAGTCTCGAACCCAACGATTTTGCCCTTGGTCGAATTTCAATAAGTTGCTTTCAAAATATTCTTGTTTTTTACGGTCCAAATATTCTTCGCCAAAATTGCCGATACGCTGACCGCCGCCGCCTACTTTATAGTTTTGCTCGACATTACGGTGGCTGTAGCCATATAACGCGCCAAGGCGCGCACCGCTGTCAAACCATTTTTGTACCGCTCCGGTTGCCATAAAATTGCTTTTGGTGCTGTTTGTGCCGGTCAATCCTTTGGTTAAAAGCCCAAAGGTATGGTTTCCGTGTACCACATCGTCCACCCGTAAAGTACGGAAATTGGCTGTACCGGATAAGGTATTGATGCCGTTGGCACCCGAGAAACTGCCTTTGGTTACATCCACACCGGCAATAAAATTGGGATCCAGTGCCGTACCGAATTGCGAAGAGCTGCCGCTGCGTCCGGCATCGGCAGAAGTGGAATAGAAGGTTTGGGTTACGCCGTCAACCATCGTATTGACGCGTCCCAAACCGCTATCGCCACGAATATTGACCGCCAATACCCCCGATCCCTTGTCTTGTTGGGTGAAGACGCCGGGCATGCTCCGCACGATGGCATCGATGTTTTCGCTGGATTGATAAACGCGTTCACGCGAACTTTTGGCTTGACCTTCGGTAAAAACTTTTTTCTCTTTGGCAATGTATTTGCCTTTGACTTGAATTTCATCAAGCTCTTGAGTTGAAACCTCGTCTTCTGCGTGTGCGATACTTGTTATAGCCAGTAAAGATAATGTCAGTAGGTTTAATTTGAAATTCGGATTCATAATAGTTACCTCAGAAACGAAGCTCGTTACTTTATAACATATTATTAAACTTTACAAATATTTTGATAATGAATTTCATTTATTTAAAAAAATAAAACAGATTCTTGTTTTAGGAGATAACTCAAACGCATATGATGAATATGGCTGAAAAAGATAAAGCGGGTCGGAATTTGAATTTGATTAGCTGGAAAGAGGGAAGATTTAATTGGATTTAAACAGACGAAAAAAAGAAAAATTTGATTGCAATATGTGAATTGGGCCGTCGGTTTTAAAAATGAAACCGGTAAAAAAACGTGAAATGCAAAATATAAAGTCAATGAGACCTTTGCAAAAGCATATTGCCCGTTGGGCAAATAGAATGGACAATTTGATTATGGACATTTTAAGTCCTGATTATTTTAAACTAGCCAAATTCAAAGGCATTTATTTGATAGGTAATTAGAGCATACCCAAATTAACCGCTTTCTCCCATATAAAGAACAACTGTGTATCCTAATAAATATAATCTCAGCCTGAAAGAAAATATCTTTTTTTGACGGAAAGGGTATTGGTTGCTCAAATCCACAATATAAGTGGCTTTGAAAACTGTCGAGACAACTTTGTTACAGACTGAGCAGATTATCAACGGTCAAAATGTTGCCTCGGCATCATTAGGTGAGATTCAGACCATCTTAAATCTGAAGCGTGTTTACCAATATGTAACGCGCCATATTTCAGACGGTCTTTCTGTTAATATACAACTGTTTAAAAAAATCAATAGTATCGTTGCCCAGGATGATTCATTGGCTCCCGGAGATTTCCGTACTGGTACAGTCGGTGTTACCCTAGTTGACGGATCTCGCCACAGGCCACCCGTAATGTCGGATGTTGACGTACAGAATCTGTTTGTACGAATTGAAAACAGTAGTCATTCAACCACTGAAACTACTATACGCTCTATGCTAGCCTTTATGCGGCAGCAAATCTTTGGGGACTGCAACAAACGTACGGCCACTCTGTTTGCCAACGCAATGTTGATCGAAAAGAGCTGCGGTGTTTTGGAAATTTCTGAACTGCAAATGCCTTATTTCAGATTAAAACTTTTGGATTTCTACCGTACCGGCGATGATACTAACGTTGCTACTTATTTATATCAAAACTGTATTTTTGGTATCGACTATTGAGACTGAGCATGAAAGCAGCAAGAATCTACCAACGTGTCAGTACTGAAGAACAAAATCTAGAACGGCAAAACGCTCTAATCGAGAAAGCAAAGATAGAAGGTTACTACATTGCGGGGAGCTATAAGGAAAAGGCCTCCGGCGTTCGTGCTGATAGACCTGTATTGAATAAATTGATTGCCAATTTGCAGGAAGGCGATGTGATTATCGTCGAGCATATTGACCGCATTACCTGTCTGCCACTGGCTGAAGCAGAGAAGCTGGTCAACCGTATTACTGAAAAAGGAGCATTTCTCGCCATCCCTGGCATTATAGATCTAAGTCAAATACAGGCCGACTCTGATATTGCCAAAAATTGTATTAGACAGTATACAAAACCATGGTCTACTTCAAAAAAATAGGGATATTTTTCGTATTTATTTAGATTAATTTTTTTCAAAATTTACCTGAAAATCAATGTAGCACCCACATCCTGTATTATCTCTAGATACTATTATTAAATTTTTCTATTTGCTCTATTAAATATTCCTTCCATATAATATTGTTTTCAATAATTATACAGCAAGAAGGTCTTCTCATACTCAGATAAACAAAAACTGGCTCATATATTCCATCCTTACATTTTCAAAATAGTTGTAATACGAGATACTCCTTTGCTGAAATATACGTGAACAATTACTGTTATACCATTGCCCGTTATAGTAACCGGATAATTTCCTGTTTTTTTGTCAGCTTTGGTCTCATATTGCCAGCCCAACAATAAAAAAAGCCGTCTGAAAAATTTTTTTCAGACAGCCTTAAAACTCAATCAAATAATGTCCGGATTCAGCACCAAATCATATTCGCCAAACTTTGGAAATAGGATTACCTTATCTTTTTGGGGATATAATTCTGTTTTTTCATATCGCTCATTATTAATAAAATCCTCTTTCAAAACATAGCAATCATCTGTATTTTCATTGAAGAAATAAGTATATCCTTCTGCCAAATCATGAGAGTCTAAAGTTATATAATCTCTCCATACAGCCGTAGAAAGAAAATAATAATTCGAATTAGAATATTTTTGAAATTGATGGGTTAAATAATCCCTTCCAAATTTATCGAAAAAATCTACCGAAAAAAAACCTACTTCCTCTCGCAAGGTAATTACATATTCAGGTTGTGTCATCGAACCTATTACGGCAGTATATAACTCCCCTTTAAGATGTTTTTTTCCTCAGCTTGTTTCTCAGAAAAAAAGGCTTATGAAGTTTCTTATAACCATAAGACCACTGCTCACAATAAAAAATATCTTTCTTCATTTGTAAATCCTTCCTGTTGTATCTCTAATGATAACATTTTCTTCTTGTGCCGCCCTTAATACAGATTGTGGAATTGGATTGACCTGAGCAGGAACTTCTAAAATAAGTTTTCCTTTAAGTTTTTCTTCCTCTTAGCGAAGCAGGTGTACTTGGAACATTGGAAATGACAGCACCAGGGCTATATTTTCTAACAGCCTCCTTGATATAACCAATCCCCGTACTTTCTTGGATTTGAGAAAATTGGGTAAATTTTTCTTGAAATAATTTCCCTTGTCGCAGGATCATACGAATCTACCCTAAAATACCCCGTCGCCGATTTAGGATTATTGGCTACATAAAGCTCATTATAAGGGTATTTTGATGACATGATACGGTTAAACTCATTGCCGTTGTTTATCCTCATTCTATAAATTGGGACAACAGGAATGCCTTTGGATTCCCTTAATCGATCATAATATTGCCTGTATGTTTGTACATCATGTCTTGTCCACGGCTCTCCAGGAGTCCTCAGAATAGCAATCCCGTTAAATTTCGGATCCAGCCTTCGGATTTGATTGGTAATGGCCTGGATTTCAAGAATGGCATATTCATGTTCCAATTCTTGTCGCGGAGTCCAACGTATATTTACCCTCCTGCGAGCTAAAAGACTATTATTCTCCACTGCCACAGTAGCCGCATTCGCCGCAGCATTCACATCCCCCTTCACCAATGCCACCGCACTGCCTGCGACAATTTGCGAGTAGCCTATGATTTTTTGGCGTTCTTGAGGCGGCAGTTTACCTGCATCGCGTCCGTCCAACAGGGCTTCGCCGACGATTTCGCCGACTGCCGCGCCGATTGCGCCGTCGCGGCATTTGCCCTGCTGTGCCGCTGCGGCTGCGGCACAGCCTGCTACGGCATGGGCGATTTTGTGGGCAATGTAGTCTTCGCTGATGTTGACTTTGATTTTACTCGTAATTTCTCCGTGTACGGTCGTTACCAGTGCGCCCAATGCGGCATTGCCCAAGTTGTCTTTCAAATTGCCTCCGTTGATGGCGGTATTAACGCTTGCTGAGGCTGCGGTATTGATCAGGTTAGCGGTCAGTCTGCCTGCTACGGGACTGTCGAACTGTTTGATGGCGGCTTTGGCGGCTTCTGTGTTCAACCCGCTTATGCCCTGCAATACGCCTGCGGCAACGGCAGCAGTGGCGATTTGTTTGACCGTACTGCTTTTACCCAGTTCTTTCAGGGTGTTGGAAAAAAATTGCCTTTGTTGTTGATCAGGGACACGGTTGCCTGACTGGCAAGGCTTACCAATGCTGCGTTTCCTGCCGCCGTGCCGATGGCGGCGGCGGATGTACCGACTGCCGCGCCTCCTGCTGCACTGCCTGCCGCCGCGCCGGTTCCGGCTGCGGCTCCTCCTGCGCCTGCCGCGCTCGCTGTTCCGGCTGCTGCGGGTGCAGACAGTGCACCGTAGGTCAATATGGTTACAACAATGACGACGACTGCGGCTGCAGCAGGGTGTCATGCCTTCAGACTTGTAGTCCCATTTGTCGTAGGCAAGGCTGACTTGCTTCCAATCGACATTTTTGGTCATCTGAAGCTGCTTCAAGTAGGCGTATTCTGGCTGTTTGGCGAGTTTTTCGATTTCAGTTTTCAGGTTGCCTTTGGGAATATCGACAATGTAACCGCCGGGTGCGGACAGTACGGGCGCAACGGGACCGGTGAAACTCGGCAATTGCAAGGTTTCGATGTTACTGCCCCGTCCGGCCTGTTTTTTTGCCATAGAGCAGATTTGCTGCTGCTCACGGTTTCTGTGTGGATGCTGCTTTTGATGCCTTCGAGAATAATCTTGGCATCGGCACGTGCTTGGTCGCCTACGCCGGCGCGAATGACTGCACCGCCCAGCGTGGTTTCAAACTGCGTACCTTGTAACTTGGTATCCCAACCTGATTGCAGATTAGCTGATTCAGCCACTACACGGCTTGGTAAGGCAGTTTGCATCAGTTGGGTAGAGGTATCATGCACCTTATCATAAGTAATGCCGAGAAATTTGCGTTTCTTATGACTGTCGAGTTTGTTGTAGTTGATTTCGTCAACGGCGCGCAAGGTCAGTTTGCGCCCGGCTTCAATATGTACAGCGCCTTTTGGTGCATCAAATTGAGTGGCATAAACATCAATGCTACCGCCGGATTTAATTTCGATACCCTGAGATGCACTGAGGTTGACCGGATCCGCCTTGGCATTTTTATGCTCTTTAATTTCGGTAATGTGTTTGCGGTTGTAGAATTTACCAGTTTTATAGCTGTGCTTATCAAAGGTAAACAGCTCGCCCTGTCCCGCATAGTAGTATTGGTCACCATAAGATTGAATTTTGATTTTGCCCTTTTCAGCTTCGATATCTGCCGCACTCAGACTGATGCGGCTGTTCTCATTGGCATTTGGCGCAGAGAGGGTAACACCTGTTTTTCCTGAAATTTCAGATGGTCTGCTGAAGATGGCATAGGCGTATTTATCGCTGCCTTGCTGACCATATTCAAAAGTGTCAAATACACCGCTGATGTCAATGGCTGATTGAAGTCGGCCTTCTTGCCGCTCCTCTGCAGCTGGTGCAGGTAAAAATCCTGCAGCTTGGATATTTGCCTGTTTAGCGGCAGCAACTTTGGAGCCTTGGATACGGATACCACCTGCAGCGAGCAGTTTAATATTTTGACCGCTAAGGGTGCTACCTTGGTTTTCGTGACCACGACCCGGTTGAGAAACTGTTAAAAGAGCTTGTTGTAACGATTGTTTACGTTCAAGTAACGCTTTTACTGGGGATTGGAGTTCTGCCCAAGCCTCATCAGCAGCCTTTATCTCTGCTCTTAAACTACTTAAGCTCTTCTCACTAGCTCTTATATCTGGTCTTAAAACACTTTTCTCACTATCACTCAAATCTCTATGACGAAGAGATAATTTACGTTTAAAGTATTCACGTCTCAAGGCTTCTGTGCGATTCTGTGCCTCCTGATATTTAGGATCACTCGTTAATTTGCTGATTTCTCCATCTACAACAGAGATTTGCTGGGAAATATTTTTGTTTGGTCGTTTCTGATTGATAGTTACTAAACGTATTCCTAATACTGTTTAGTGAAATATTCCCTTTCGTTGCCACCAAAGCCAAATCTTTCCCAGCGGCAATATTTGCTGCATCAATATCTACCTCTCCCGCCACAATCCCGATATTGCCTTTAGCCGAAACGCTGGCTGTTTGCGCACTCGGATTGCCGTTATTTCCTGCTCTGGCACTGATTTGGAATTTGCCGTTGTGTTTCACGGCTAAATCACCTGCGGAAACGATACGGTTATCGGGTTCTACGGTTAAAGGGTTATCACCGCCCGATTCTATCGACATCATACCGGCCAGTGGTTTCAGTTCCGCTGAACGCATAGTAGCCGTATCTTGGGTTTCCCAATCGATATGACCCCGTTTGATGATGCCTCCGCCAGCTTTGATGTTGATCGCACCACCGCGTAGGGTAGTGTTGTCCAAAACCTGTAATGCGCTGCTGTTCAATGACAATACGCCATCTGCCACCAAAGTGCTTTTACTGTTTTGCTGGTCGTTTTGTAAAATTTGACCGCTGTCTTTTCCTTTGCCTTTACCCTGTGCACTGATACTCATATGACGATGTGAATGAGCATCAAGCTGATTAAGCGTCATATGACCATGATCTGCATTAATCTGGGTATTGTGACCGGAATTGAGCTTGCTGTTATTAATGGTTAAAGTTTGATCCGCATCCATTTTCAGTGACTCGCGGGCATTCAGGTGTACATTCTGCACCACCATGCTGCCTTTACTGCTGTCTAAGCTGATATGGCCGCCGTTAACGGTGTTTCTCTGGTTGCCGTTGCCTAAGTCTAATTGACCTCCGGCAACCAGTTTCACATCACCTGCAGAAGCATTAATATTGGTATTGTCCATTTTCAGACGGCCTTTACCGACTGAACCGGCATTAATATCTCCTTTCGCAGTCAAGGTATTTCGACCGTTGAAATCAACATTGCCGTTGGCAAGAAGAGATACGCGGCCAACTTCGGCAACAGCAGTCAGGCCGTCTGAAATAATATTGCCTTGAAGTGCTGCCGTATCAATATTCTGACTGGCATTTAGCCGACTTTGATTCAAGCTGATGTTGCCTTTAGTAGCGCTCATCTGCACATTACCGCCACTGGATTTCAGATTACTTTGACGCACACTCAAGCTACCCTGCCTGAACATCCAGATTCTTGGCTGCAGTCAAGGTTTTACCGTTGCTGCTGATGAGGGCGGTGTTGCCTGCCCTCAGACTGATGCTTTGTGCTGATAAGTCTTTATCGGCATTCAAATTCAGATCCTTACCTGTATGAATATACAGATTGCCGGATGCATTCAGATGGGAGGCTTTTGCCTGAATGTCGCCATCAGCCATCAGTACCACCTGCTTTCCGCCTTTAATGCTACCGTTATTCAAACGGATGTTGGAGGCAACGTTTGATGTCTCTAAAGAAAGCGGTTTGCCCGATTCGATGTGTGCAGTGTCTTTAGCCTCAATTACAGCAGCACTGCTAATACTACCGTTAGACAATACGGTTACATTTTCAGCAATAATACGGGTATTGCCACCCAATTCAGTATCACCTTTGGTGGAACTGTACACGGAACTGCCCGCTTGAATAGCGGCATCATTGATCATAGTACGACCGCCGGCCGACAGATTAGCCGAACCTTTGGCATTGTTCACATTAGTTTTACTCTCAATCACTAAATTGCGACCGGCATTTAATACCGTAGTAGCTGGGCGACTGCCGTTATTCTGCACCACGGCTCCGTTACGCAAGCTGATATCTTCTCCCGTCTCAATAACCAATAAGCCTTTGCTCTCGATCCGACCACCATTGGAGATAAATGTGCCTGCCGCTCCTTTTTCGGTGGTTTCGATGGAGAGATAAGTCGGTGAAGCTTCGGTGCCGTCGGCAGTGGTGGCGATGCGACCGCTGTTTTCAATGCGGCCTGACGAAGTTACAATCAATTGCTTGGCCGCTTCGAGTGTGCCGGCATTTTTGATGCCTACGCCTTTTTCATTGGCAATCAGTGTGATGTTGTCGGCGTACATACCGCCCAGTGCGGCAGTATCAAGGGCAATAGTCGGTTTCGCACCCGCTGCCGTACCTGCGCTGATTTCGCCACTTGCATAATCTACTTTCTGCGGACCGGTAGAGACCGCCAGGTTTTTACCCTGTAATTTCCCCTGCAAAGCAACTGCACGAGCAAGTACCTCGGTGTAGTCGGCTCCGCCTTTATCATTCCAACCTGCTGCTCCTACAGTCAATGTGCCTTGACGCACATCAAATCCTGTCAGTGCACCGTCTTTGCCGATTTGGGGCGTCCCTGTGGTTAAGATGCCACGACCGACATTTTTAAAGCCGCCGCCATTAACGGTAATGCCGTTGGGGTTGGCAATAATCACGTCGGCTTTTTGACCGCCTACAGTAACGATGCCATTGAGTTTACTAGCCGCACCGCGCACCTCGTTTAAAATCAATTGCGCACCGCCTTTGACCAGAAACGGATTATTGTTACGGTCGTTGTTTAACACAGCCCCTTTGTTGTCAACATCAAACTGCGTATAGCGGTTGTGGCTCAATCCGCGTGCATTCGGGGTTTGGATATTTACCAAAGGTGCACCGGTGTTGGTTTTAAGGATAACGGCCTGCTGGTTTTTAGGTGCGGATTTGTCGGTGGTGATTTGGGCAGACGAAGTTACAATCAATTGCTTGGCCGCTTCGAGTGTGCCGGCATTTTTGACGCCTACGCCTTTTTCATTGGCAATCAGTGTGATGCTGTCGGCGTACATACCGCCCAGTGCGGCAGTATCAAGGGCAATAGTCGGTTTCGCACCCGCTGCCGTACCTGCGCTGATTTCGCCACTTGCATAATCTACTTTCTGCGGACCGGTAGAGACCACCAGGTTTTTACCCTGTAATTTCCCCTGCAAAGCAACTGCACGAGCAAGTACCTTGGTGTAGTCGGCTCCGCCTTTATCATTCCAACCTGCTGCTCCTACAGTCAATGTGCCTTGACGCACATCAAATCCTGTCAGTGCACCGTCTTTGCCGATTTGGGGCGTCCCTGTGGTTAAGATGCCACGACCGACATTTTTAAAGCCGCCGCCATTAACGGTAATGCCGTTGGGGTTGGCAATAATCACGTCGGCTTTTTGACCGCCTACAGTAACGATGCCATTGAGTTTACTAGCCGCACCGCGCACCTCGTTTAAAATCAATTGCGCACCACCTTTGACCAGAAACGGATTATTGTTACGGTCGTTGTTTAACACAGCCCCTTTGTTGTCAACATCAAACTGCGTATAGCGGTTGTGGCTCAATCCGCGTGCATTCGGGGTTTGGATATTCACCAAAGATGCACCGGTGTTGGTTTTAAGGATAACGGCCTGCTGGTTTTTAGGTGCGGATTTGTCGGTGGTGATTTGGGCATGGGCAGGCAATACCATACTCAGGGAAACCAAAGAGCAGACCAAGGTTTTAAGGGTGGTTTTTGAGTTTGCCGCAAAGACCGGCTGAAATTGCCGGTGAAACAGAAACCGAACTGCCCGCCTGTTTGCCTTTGCCCTGACTGTTGGCAGTTTCAGCTACTGCAACCATGGTGCTGTGCTTTTTACTGAAGATGATGCGATGTAAACCTTTATTCATGTCTATTCCCTTTTGAAGATGAACGCGCTGCGAGCCAAGTACGCAGGTAAAGTTTCAGACGGTCTGAGGATAAGGAAAGACCGTCTAAATATCGGTAAAAAAATTAAGAGGCTAGAAACTGTAATTCAAGTTGAAGCCGTAAACGGTGTTGGTCGTCTGAAAGCCTTTTGGGTTTATGAAGCGGCTTGCCGGCAAACAGATCATAAGCAAACATACCGCCTACTTTATGGCTTCCTCTGAAGCCAGCCACAGCACCCATCAGCCGTTTTTCCCGAGGCATATTGTGCACTTTCGCCGGATACGCGACCATAGTCCGCACCGAGATAGAACTGATGGTTCGGATGAAAATACCAAGCTAAAGTATTCTGCCAGTAGAAACCGCGCTCTCCGGAAAGACTCTGCTCCCCATCAAATCCGCGAACGGTGTAGCGGCTGCCGATTGACAATTTATCTTGGGCGACCAACGGAGTTTTGTTCCATTGAGCTTGAATGGCGGTTTCGTAGGAAAAACTGCTGTTTGCCTAAAAATAAACGGGGCGGCTGCGTCCAAACCGGCAGTAATGATTTTCATACGAGATGTGCCTGGAAGGATATCGCCGCCGTTTTCTTCCGGCGCAGGTATACTTTGGCGCATGCCGGTACCGCGTTTGTAAGACAACTTGCCGTCAAGCTGCCAGCGGTTGAGGTAAGCACGGTGGCGCAATTCGGCTTCCCAGCCTGCAGTGCGGCGGCGTTGCACTTCGATTTCGGCGTCATCGATGTATTTATAGGTTTGGCGCGTCCATAATTTCATTCCGACTGAAGTTTTATGACGTCTGTTACGCCAAAGCATGCGCTCAGCAGCCAGGCTGCTCTGATATTGTTTGCCGTTGTAATCGTAATTGACGGAATAGCCTTCGGTCGCTTCGTGGTAACGATGTCCATTGTGATTAAAAGAAAACAGCCATTTTTGTACGGGCACCGAATAATGCACGCTGTAACTTCTGGATCCGCTTTCGGTTTCCGTACCGGTGGCATCAGTCAAGTCCGTTTTGTGCGCCAAACCGCGTCCATATGAAACATAAAACAAATCGCTTAAGCCCAAAGGATTATCGAACGATAAAGCGACATTTCCTTGATATTTGCCGGTTGTTTTGCCGCCCGCATCATCTATACCGATACTGAACCGTATGGGTTTATCCTGCTGCCATTTGATCTGTAAATCGCTTTTGCCTTCTTCTTCGGACGGTATAATCTGAATATCTGTTTTAACACTCGGCAAACGACGCAGGTTTTCCAAGCCCTGCTCTACATCGCGCAGATTGAGAATTTTGTTCCTA
The DNA here is from genome assembly GCA_916438535.1 of uncultured Neisseria sp. Lineage (GTDB taxonomy): Bacteria > Pseudomonadota > Gammaproteobacteria > Burkholderiales > Neisseriaceae > Neisseria. The sequence continues at coordinate 644,092 of CAKAEP010000002.1, forward strand.
TATAAGGGAAATTTGTTATTGAATGCACTAATACTGCCTTCAGCAGACTTCCCATCCCGTTTTTCTTCATAACGGATATCCCCTATTTCGCCTGCTGATACCCGTAATTTCAGAATGCCCGAATCCATATTCTGTGGTTGGATAATAGCTTGGGAAGTGAGGTAGCCGCGCACGATCAGTATCTGTTGCGCGGCTTTTTGCAGCTTGCTCAAATTATTGGAACCTAAACACATCCCGGTTTTAAAAGCTGTTTCTTTCATGAGCATAGAAGGAAGAAAAGAAAATTTGCGTTCCGTCTTACCATCTAAACTAATGTAATTTACCCGAATGCACGGTGTTTCATCTTCACTCAGGACATAAGTGTTCTTCTCCAATGGTTGCTCAAAACGGACATCTGCATCAGTTAACAATTCAGCATCTATATGCTGCTGACGCTGCATAGAACGGATAAGTTCTGCATCGTTTTCATCGGCTGCTAAGGTTTTTAAGAGGCATAACAACCAGTACAACCAACAGATATGGAGTAGGGAAAAAAATCTCATGGCATTAATATTATTTTTGATAATAATTCTTAATTTATCATAAAAATTAAAAATATTTATATAGTGGATTAACTTTAAACCAGTACGGCGTTGCCTCGCCTTACCGTACTATCTGTACTGTCTGCGGCTTCGTCGCCTTGTCCTGATTTAAATTTAATCCACTATAGTTATAGAATGATTTTTATTTTAATAATATTCTTGAAATGAATTACTACCCACAGTAGAGTCAAGAAAAAACAGACATGACGTTTCTCCAGCACCTTCGGTAACCTGAGAAAACGCCACGTCTGTTTTTTTTGAGAGGTGTAGGGCGTTTTTGCCGAACCTTGAGAAGTAACATAACAACGGAGCTGAGACAGGAGGATTTTATGTCTTTAAAATATTCATTAGTGCCGTCCAAAATGGTTTCACACAGTATAACTATGCCAAACAAGTATTAACTACAGCTATCCCAATAGCCTACCGATAGATTTTTTAAAAAATCATCACTTAGAAACCTATATTTACCATATTTATCTATTTTATAATTATATTTACTATAAATCACAGTAAAAATGAATCTATTTCGCAACATCTAATAGAATCACATCCATACCATCCTCGTTTCCAGGCGTAAAAGGTTGATTATTGCTCCTAGTCCCATCTGAAATTTCCCCTTTCAGACCGTCTGAATGCTTCTACAAATCCATAAAGACCACGTGTATTTCTTTCGATTCCAACGTATGGACCGGTTCGATTATCCGCTACACCCTGCTGTACCTTTTTGCCATTGCCGTATCCTCTTGCTATCAGCATTACATCGTTATTTGATGTAGGTGGTATTCAAGGCCAATGTCGAAAATTGTTTATGGCACATTGGACAGCATAGTCTTCAGAAAAAAATCTTCTTTCTCGATGCAATCAATATCTTTAAATAGACTGTTTTTTTAATGCTGGGCGGATTCGCATTTGAAGTGCAACTTTCCATAACAGAAAAAGGCCGGTATGCGGTAGCATACGGCCTTTCCTGCAAGAAAGATTGCCATGAGCTACACACAACTGACCCAAGACGAACGATACCATATCCAATACCTGTCCCGCCACTGTACCATCGCCGAAATCGCCAAACAGCTTAACCGCCACAAAAGCACCATCAGTCGCGAAATCAAACGGCACCATACCCAAGGGCAGCAATACAGTGCCGAAAAAGCACAACGGCAAAGCCGGCTGACCAAACAGCGCCCGCGAAAACCCTATAAGCTCCAGTCGCAGGTGATTCAACACATCGACACCCTTATCCGCCGCAAACTCAGTCCCGAACAAGTATGCGCCTACCTGCACAAACACCACGGGATCACACTCCATCACAGCACCATTTACCGCTACCTTCGCCAAGACAAAAGCAACGGCGGCACGTTGTGGCAAAACCTCAGAATATGCAGCAAACCCTACCGCAAACGCTACGGCAGCACATGGACCAGAGGTAAAGTACCCGACCGCGTCGGCATAGAAAACCGACCCGCCATCGTCGACCAAAAACCCGTATCGGCGATTGGGAGGCCGACACCATCATCGGCAAAGATCAGAAAAAGCGCATTATTGACCCTAGTCGAACGTGTTACCCGCTACACCATCATCTGTAAATTGGATAACTTAAAGGCCGAAGATACTGCCCGGGCAGTCATTAGGGTATTAAAGGCATATAAAGCCAGAGTCCACACCATCACCATGGATAACGGCAAAGAGTTCTACCAACACACCAAAATAGCCAAAGCATTGAAGGCGAAAACCTATTTTTGCCGCCCTTACCATTCTTGGGAGAAAGGGCTGAATGAGAACACCAACGGACTCATCCGGCAATATTTCCCCAAACAAACCGATTTCCGAAACATCAGCGATCGGGAGATACGCAGGGTTCAAGATGAGTTGAACCACCGGCCAAGAAAAACACTTGGCTACGAAACGCCAAGTGTTTTATTCTTGAATCTGTTCCAACCACTGGTACCCTAGTGTTGCACTTGAAATCCGAATCCAAGCTGTTTTTAATTTCAATCAGACGGTTTTTCGTTAAGACAAGTGACATACTGTGTATTCCACGTTTTAAAGCCATCTCATCGACAAACCAAAAAAACCACAGATAAGGTTTCGGTTTAGCCGCTTTAACTATTTCAGAATGGTCACCTACTTGTGGGTTAAACAACCGATATAGCATAGTCTCCATCTTAAGCCCTTCCGATTTCGACGATTTCGTGAATGCGTTCGTAAACCGCATGGTGCAAAACCGTTTTATCTGCTGCCCAAAACTCGTACCAATGACCATACTGTTTCAGCAAATAACACTTCAACATGGCAGAAAAGCCATACCTCCAACTTATTACGGAAATACCGCGCTGTGAAAGCTGTCGTTTTTTTAATAGCATGGATCAAATAGTTTTTTCTTCTCGGTTCGAACATCCACCGTTGTTGATTCTTTCCATCAGCCGCGCCGCAAAAAAAACAGGGATGTATTCCAGTTTTCCGCCGTCTAAATCCTCTTCCACCTGTGCCAAGTCTTCCTGTTTCAGTCGCACCTTGCAGCATTTGAGTAATTCTTTGTTTCTAGCTTTCTCCCGATGCAGTTCTTCCATCCAGCCGTGTAGTTGATTAACCTTGCCCCTGATGGTTGCTTCAAACCTTCAGCCGCTTTGCAGGCGTTTCCGCCCTTTTGGGCGGAATTGAAAAACGCTTTAGGGCGTTTTTTGGCACTCGTTGCCTATCCTGCGTATTGTTTTGATTTGCTGTTTATATGGGATATAGGCGTTACTTTGAGGAGGTGATACGCATGGACTTGGATATGTGTGAATATACTGAAGTATGGAAATGTATTTATTTGATTATTTGACATACTAATTATATAAATAATGATTATTTATAATTTATTTAGTATATATTGGATTAAAAAAATGTTGATTTTTTTGGAATAAAAATGTATATATTGACACTTATATGTGAATATAAGTGAATAGATACGTATATGAGCGATTTAGAAGACTTCGTGAAGAATAATGCCCCGTCAGGCAAAAAAATCCAAACTTGATGCCTTTGCCGGAGAGATTTTCACATTAAAAAAACTTGGGTTACTCAGAAAAAGATATTCTGAGATTCCTGCTTGAAAAAAAGGGAATGACAGTAAGCCAGCCAACTTTGAACAGGTTTATCCGTAGCCATACTGGTAAAACTGTCGCCTCACCCGAAATAAATCATCAATCTATTAATGATTCCGTACAAGTCGGAAACAGACAGGCCAGCACCGTTACTCAGACAGATCCTGACCAAAAACAAACTAACTCTGAAATATCGGAACGTCCCATCATCGGCAAATTTGACCTGAACCGTAAAATCAATGTTGAAGAATTGATGTAAAAAAGCCGTCTGAGCCATTCAGACGGCTTCTAATGCGTCAAAATTCTATTTACCTCCTGCCTTTGCTCCTACTTCGGCAATCGCTTCATTCATCCCCTCATTCAATTCAATTTATCCACAATACCTGTACATATCCCTTCCTCAAAAAAACGCTCTATATCCTCCCAAACGTCAATATCCATCAGTATCAGCCATAAATTGCACAAAAAATAATCAGGTGGCTGCCTGTAATATTTTTTTGATAGTGGTCTGTGAACGTGGTCTTTGTATAAAGGCCGTCCTATACGGACAAAGTTCTCTGTCCTCAAAAGCCAATGTTCTTTGCTCAATATGTACAAACACTGTATTTTCAAATACTTATTTCAGCAAAAATTGCGGATTTTTATCATCTGATTTGGGTAAAAATAGGAAGGCGGTACGGAAAAACAGGTGGGTATCTCCCAATCTGCGCCAAAAAACAGGAAAAAAAGCCTTTCAGACGACCTTTCCGGCTTCAAAGGGCGCAAAAAAAGCTGCCGGAGCAGCGTTTGGGCGTGGCAGTGCCAACAGTCTGATGATTACTGTTTTTTTCCTAAAGAGGTTTTTGAGATTTTGACGATCAGGATTGTCGGGATTCCGCTGTCCACCTGTATCAGGGGGCGGATGGGCGGATTGTTTAATTTGCTCATCATATTCAGCTAGCGCTTTGCGCGTAGCTGCCTCGGACGTCTGAGGTGTTGGGGTGGGGGAACGTTCGGAGGCGTAGAAGCCTGCCCAGCCGTTCAGAATAGCTTTCCGCATGGCCGCTTCGAGGTCGTAGTTTTTTGTTTTTTTGAGGTCTTTGAGCTGGTTGAGCAGGATTTTTTTCTGCTTCAAGTTGACAGGTTTGCCTTTTTTTCGGCACGCATTTTGAGAAAGTCGTTCCAAAGATCGAGATTAACCCATTTTTTTCAAGGCGGAAATTGTCGATGTCGAGATGGTAGCGGCTGTCAAACTGCGGTAATGGCTCGCCTTTAACTAGATAGCACAGTTCCAATAAACGCTCTTTGTTGAGCTGCCAGTGCAATCTGCCGTGTACGCCTGCGCGTCGGCATTGGATCACACCTTTGCCCAATAAAAATTTCCGCGCCTTTTCGTAACCACGTCTCGTCAGCCCAAACTCGTTGAACAACTGGGCGGCTGTCTTGTATATCCAGCCATGACGTTTCGGTTCTTTGTCAATCACATCGCTCCACCAAAACAACCCCGACAGCAATGTTGCCGCCTGAATATTGGATCCGCACAAAAGCCCGAACTCGCGGTAAACCACGAAGTCCGTTGTAATGTGATGGCGGATGTCGGCGGTGAGCATGGTTATTTATTTTCTCTTGTTGTAAAGAGAAGGATTGACTTTCAATTTCCCATTTGTGATTTTCTCAATCCTATACGCTTGTTTTTCGGGAATAATATCCTTCCATTGAGTGACTGCTGAAGGGCTAACATCCAAGTGCTGTGCGGTGGCACTTTTAGAGCCGAAGAATTTTAGGACATCTGCTTTTAACATAATTTCTACCTGTCATTTTAAGTATTCTTAAATTATAAGTGTGAAGAAAACTTAAAGCAAGATAGGTTAAGATAACTTAAATACTTTTTCAAGCAGGCTAATATCGTGAATAAGACAATCGGACAACGGATTCGGCAAAAAAAGGAAAGAGTTCAGATGGACTCAACAAGAACTGGCGAAGAAGCTCAAAGATGTTTCCCATGTGGCAATATCTCAGTGGGAATCAAATACGACCAAACCTAATGCAGAAAAATTTATACGAGCTATCTCAAATTCTTGGTTGCGATTTAGGCTGGCTTTTTAAAAAGGCGAAGGCGAAGATACAAACACTAACGTAGTTTTTTATAGAGGATTCAAACAACCGGAAAATTCCCTGTTTTGGATATTGCTCAAATAGAAAATTGGAATCTGCGGATACCAATACCAAATCCAATAAAAAGGAGCTTATCTTATGAGTAATATCCATGACCCCAACAAATGCTTTGCATTGAAAAATTTCTGGTGATTCAATGAATCCAGATTTTTGTGGAAGGAGATGTGATCGTCGTTGATATAGAACAAAAGCCTGAACCTGGTGAGTTTGTAGTTGCTCGAATTGATAAGGATGTCGTATTCAGAAAATATCAAGTAGTAAGTTCTGTGAACGGAGAAACCGAATGTTTTTTTCTCTTTCTCCATTAAATCGGGACTTTCCACCGTTCTCTTCTTCACGTCACACCATTGAAATCATCGGTACCATGGTTGAACATCGCATTTTTTTCGAAGGAAGCGATAAAAGTCTGATTCTCCCAATAAAAGGTCGTCTGAATTATCAGGCGACCTTTTATTTTATATATAAAAATCAACGACATGCCTAAACTATATCACAAAAAAATTAAAGAAATCTTAAATTTCAGCTTGCTTAATTATTTAAGTTATCTTAAAATTGGTTTTATCGAAATTAAACGCTCTTTAAATATTTAGAACGAAGCAACCGGTCTTTCGGAGTTATTTCGGCTTAAAAAAAGACCGAAACAACACGCGTAGAAAAGGCGATCGAGCCTTTGGGTAAATCGGATAAACGGTTGCTGGCAGCTTTCAACCCTGCCAAAAAAATGCCGCGCATCCGGGTAGCCTGATGAGAGGGTCCGGTAACAGGCGGCAAGTTGGACGTATTTTTTAATTGGAGCGTATCTCCAATGCAGCAGCGATAATCTGCGGACAAGCTGCAAAAATACTTTTTTTGATTTTTTTCTTTTTCCCCGCCGTGAGCGGGTTGTTGTCGGAGGTTTCCGACAGGGCGTCTGCTCAATGTTCAGACGGCTCTACCCTGTCTTTAAAGGTGTATCCAAATCCAAGCCCACTTCTTGCACAAGTGGGTTTCCGTTTGATTCATCCGAAATAATAATAAAGTTTATTATTTCAGATAGTTTATTATTATAGTTCAAAGGTGAAGTTATGACAAATATGACAAAGGATGAAATTAAAGCCCTGCAAATCAAAGCAGCAGAAATCAGTGATCATTTTTGAAAACAAATCGTCAGTTTATGTGCGATCAGGACAGGAAATTTTTTTCATCTGAACCGTGAGAATCACGATGACGCATTCATCGCATCGAGCATCGCGGATAAATATTGGTGGAAATTCGAGTGGTTTCTGAATGATAGTGATCTTTGGAAAGATAGCGATTTTTGACGATATTGATGATGTGGCAGCGGAATTTGAGGGTAGGTTTGCAGGATTTTTTCAGGAGGGTTGAGAACAAGGTCGTCTAAAACGTGCTTCAGACGACCTTTTCTACCACCTGAGTTCACATTTGGAGATGAATGATAAGTGGACTGCTGCAATAAAATCAGACTGTCTATAATTTTAACATGGGCGTTGTTGCATTCTTTCTATATATTCCGAGGTTGGAAAGAGTACGATAGGCAATCGGTTTTTGACAACGATAGCCATCGGCTTTCAGGTGTGGATTATATCGGAAATGATTGTTTGGGTATTCTTGGATGTCGGCTCATGCCACGGTTGCTCCTCATGGTTTAGGTGATGAATATTCCTGCATCTCTACTTTGATTGGATAGCTAAGTATGAATCGGTAACAGGTTGTATCATCTTTTCGTATGGCAATACTACCTTGACTTGTTTTTGCAGTCGGAATAGCTGTACGCATCCAACATGAGTGGCCAGCGATCATATTCGGCAGCTTTATCATATGCTTTGATAAGAAGCCCCCACATCATACAGAGTGTTATTGCATAGATACCCTTTTCAAAAAGATTTAAATAACGGGGCTTTTTCTACCTTCTATCATGAGTTTGAGTATATGCCACAGGATTGGAAGTGTTAAAAAAACGTAATAGCAGTGATGATAGTCCATACAGAAATTGAATAGTTAAGATATTCGGGATAGATCCCATATTTGTGATTGAAATGATGGATCGAAAATATTTTGGCGATAAATAATGCAAGTGCTGAAGAAACAAATAGTTTCCACGTCCATTTGAATTTTTAATGAGATTTCACTATGGTTTTTTTCCATAGCTTCCAAGCGGAAAAATATCACGCATAAAAAAATAAATAGAGGCATACTTTTTTTATCAAAAGCGAGCCATAAACAACACTGATAGTAATATTTTTCAAATAAGTCTTTTGACTGTTTTTTTCCATGGGCATTTCTTGTTTCGTGTAAAGAGAAGATGTGGTAATCCAATCTTAACACGGGTAGAGAAATGCCCGCCTATTCCCAAGGTCGTCTGAAAACGTACTTCAGACGACCTTTTCTACCGCCTAGCTACACCAAAGGCGGCGGGCAACTCAGCGGCTCGAGAGAAAGGAAGACTGAGCGGTTCCGATACCGTCCGTGTGTGATGTTGTGTGAACAAGCACTTTACCCGTGAACAACCATCAGTAGCGGGAGGGTAAAAATCGGCGGCAAGGTATTTATCACACCCTGCCGTTTTGAGCGATGCCCTGATAAGGCTGACTACCGGCAATAGGTCGGGGAGCAGGTGGAAGCCCTGCATTTCAAATCAATTTAAAAGAAGATTCCTATGTATAAGAAGGTTCTTGTACTAATAGTTGGTATATTGCTTTCAGCAATGACAATCAAATTAATATATACGGCCAACCTGATAACTTTTCTTACAGAAAGTCCATTTATTATCTTGAGTTTTATGGCACTTGTTTGTATGTGGGTATTAGATGATTAAAAACTAGATGGAGTTATTGATATGCGTTTAGATGAAGGAAAAATGGAAGAATTGAGAGATCAAATTCGAGATCTGAATGGAAAACGGTTATCAGAGTTAGATGAAGTGCAATTGAAGCTATATGGAACTGCACTTTCATATAATAGAAAAATTAGAACTGCAAATCATTAGTAAGCAAATTAATGAAAATGATTCCATCATTTATATTATATAGGCAAGTATGCAAATGACAAATTTAATTCAAACGAATGAAAGGAAGCAACATGAAAAACTCCGTAAGCCCGTCAAACAGATTGTCATCGGTACTTATCAAAGTATGAGAGCCGCTGCCCAGCAGGTTGACCTGCTGATGAAGGGCAATGGTGATTTATGTGTGAACATTGTCCAAGAAGGAAGAAAATTCCAAGTTCGGACGGTCGTATGGCAATGAAAAAACCGCTTTGTTGAGAAAGCGGTTTTTTTCTGAGATTGGGTAATCTCGTGGGGTACGCAGATTATCCTTTTTTTCGTTCAGAAATTTCAATAGCCGTCTGATTGACGGTATTTAAAAAAAGGTGTGTGTATGAATAAATCTTATTTGGGTTTACTGGCTGCCGCCATGTTGGGGGCTGCTCCTGCGGCTTTTGCCGACGATGTGTTGGCGGGTGATGCTCGCTTGGCGTGCGAGGCGGTTTTGTGTCTGTCTTCGGGCGACCGTCCGAGCGAGTGTGCGCCGTCGATTAAGCGTTATTTTTTTCGATTAGGCATAAAAAGATGGGTGATACGCTGAAAGCGCGGCGAAATTTTCTCAAAATGTGTCCGGCAAGTTCGGAAACCGCTGAAATGGCGGGTTTGACAGACGCGATTGCGGAGGGCGCGGGTCGCTGCGACGCGCAGGAGCTGAACCGCATGATGCGCTATACGAAGCTGGAAAAGGTTTGCGAACATAAGACCAAATACAGCTTGGGACGTAAATATGTTGTCGAGGACAACTGCCAAACGGTCAAGAAAAACCTATATCCGCCCCGACAAGCCGGATTATTGCAAGGCTTATTTCGATCACGGCTGGACGACGGCGGGAGATAAAGTACGCTACGTCGGCGAAGAACGAAATGGCGGACGCTGGGTTGATGTCCGTTAGATTATCTCGGTTGTTACTTTCTCCTGTGTTCGGGCAAGCCCTTTCCTGATGTCCGACACGCTCTTTCCCTGCGGGCAACTCCCTGTCCGTAGGGCTTTTTACAGACCAAAGTCCGTTTGAAAAGCGGGTTTTGATGTGTAAAAAAATCCAAACGGCCGCAAAAAAACGGTATTTTTTTATAACGAAACGACAATCAGGAAAGGTTGGAACAAATATGCAAGAAGTAAATTTGATAGTTCAGAGTAAAGGCGGATGTGGCAAAACGTTTTGCTGCGCCTCATACGCGCAATATGTGGCGGCAAGGGCTGCTAATCAGGTAGAAGTACACTGCTACGATACCGATACCAGCAACCGTACGTTGAGCCGTTACAAACCGTTGCACGTCCAAGTAATCAACATCCTGACACGGGATAACAACGTTGATATTCGTAATTTTGACGGACTGGTTGAGCAGTTCTTGGAAAAAGACGGTATAGGCATTGTCGATACCGGTTCCAACACTTTTATTCCACTGATGTCGTATATCGCTGAAAACAACATCGCCGAACTTCTGCGGGAATCAGGTGTGCGCCTGATTCTTCATGTACCGATTGAAGGCGGACAGGCGCAGGTTGACTGCATCGAAAGCTTGGGACGGATTTTGAACGACGTCGATGCTGAAGTAATAGTTTGGCTGAACGAGTTCCACGGCGCAGTGGAGAATGGCGGTAAACCGTTCGAACAGTTCGGTGTTTACCAAAAAGCACAAAGACCGCATTATCGGTATTGTCCGCGTGGAAAAACGTAATCCCGACACGTACGGCAAAGACATTGAACAAATGACCAAACTACATCTGACTTTTGACGAGGTGGATGCTACGACAGAAATGACGTTTATGCCCAAACAGCGGCTCCGGAATGTGAAGCGCGATATTTTCGCCAAACTGGAAAGCCTGCCGGTGATGGCAAATGCTTTGAATGGTGGGGAAGATGGAAAATAAGCCCGCCGAAATTGTCGCTGAAGTCTTCCGGCATTCGGGGACGCTGCTGACGGAAGACGATCCTATCGTCGTCATGTTGATGATGCAGGATCAGTCTTTCCGCCAAGCCTTTGACGCATTTGCGAGGCAGCAAACGGAAGAACGGCTGGTCTTCTTGGAAGAACTTTCCGTCCGTGAAGGCAATATTACCGCTGCCGCCGCCAAGCTGGAAAAAGTACCGAGAGCAACTGCTGGCAGAGCTGGCTCAGTATGCCAACGGACAGATTGCCGAGGCAGAACAAAAAAATCTATGGTTTGGTATCCCAACGTATCGCCCGTGATACGGAAGAAGCCAACGAACGGCTGGTCAAAAGGCTGGAACGACTGGTCGTCTGTACTATGGCGGCAGCTCTGGCAGTGTTGTTGATAGTGGGATGGGTTATTTGGAGAGGAGGTTGATGTGGATGAGAAAAGTTACAAGACCCTGCTTGCAAAGCCGCCAGAAGGAATCGGCAGTTGGCCGTTGGTTTTAATCATCGAATTTAAAGATGCCGTTTACGAGGCAAACATTGCCCTGAGTCGTTCGAGATCTGCCAACGGCTGGCGGCAAACGTTTGCTGAAAAAGCCGAAAAAGTATGCGGTTTTTACCGACTCCAAAACGAAATAGAAAAAAGGAAGCAACAATGCTGATTGACAAAAAAAATCCCGTCAGTACGGTAAAGATACCTTCCATTGTAATTCCGGCAGAGGAAGATTATCCACATTACCGGCTGATACCGGTGCAGACGGAAGCAGGCAACGATATGTGCCTGCTTTTTTTATGTCAATGAAGAATACTATCTGATGCTCGAACCGCGCATCAAACGCTATTTGGCCCTCAGAAAACTGGAACAGTTGACCGAAACTGCGCCGTTTAAAGTTTTCGAAGTGATGCGGGAGGCAGAATGAGCAAAACCTACACCGTGGAAGAGGCAGCAGAATACTGCAAATGCCACGCCGAAACCATCCGACAATACATCCGTAAAAGGGATGCTTGAGGCCAGCCGACCTGGCCGCCGTTATTGTATTACCCAAGCCGCACTTGACGTTTTTCCTGATGCAAAAAGAAAATGAACAGGTGCAGGCTTCGCTCGAACACAGGAGCAAAGCAAAAATGCCGATCTACTTACGAAAAAGGCGTTTACTACGTCGATATTAGGACAGAAAGCGGCCGCAGAATTAGACAGTCTGCTGGCACTAAAAACAAGCAGGAAGCGCAAAGGCTGCACAATAAATTGACATACGAGTTATGGCAGCATGAGCATTTTGACGAAAAACCGAAACGGCTGTGGGAGGAGGCCGCAGTCAAATGGATTGAAGAGAATGGCAGCAAGAAAAGCATCGGGAACGATTTGTGCAGATTGCGTGGTCTGCCGGAACTGCGCGGGATTTACCTGCATCATTTGACCCGTGATTTCATCATGGATACCGTCGCAAAAAAGAACTGCTCCGACAGCACGAAAAACCGTTATCTTGCGCTGATTCGCGCCATACTGAACAAAGCCGTCAAGGAATGGGGGTGGTTGGAAAGGGCTCCCCATCTGACGCTTTATCGAGAGCCTAAACGGCGGATCCGCTGGCTGACGAAAGATGAGGCAAATAGATTGATTGCCTCTTTGCCCGACTATATGGCCGAAATGGTCATATTCAGCTTATCCACGGGATTGCGCCAGCGCAATGTTTTGGATTTGGAATGGCAGCAAGTGGATTTGACGGGAAGAACCGCATGGATACATCCTGACGAAAGCAAATCAGGCAAGGCGATAGGTGTTGCCCTGAATGATACGGCCATAGGCGTAATATCAAGGCAGATGGGGAAGCATTCCCGATTTGTCTTTACTTATTCCAATGGACGAAAAGTTCAAAGCATCAGCTCGAGGATTTGGAAAAACGCCTTGAAAAAGGCAGGAATTTCTGATTTCCGCTGGCACGATCTTCGGCACACGTGGGCAAGCTGGCTGGTTCAGTCTGGCGTGCCGTTGTCCGCCTTACAGGAGATGGGTGGTTGGGAAAGCGTTGAGATGGTACGCCGTTACGCACATTTGTCGGCGGAACATCTTCAAGCCCATGCCGAGGTATTGGACGGAATCGGGCTATGTAAAGACACAAATTGGACACAGTGCCGACCCTGAAAAATGCCCAGCTTACGCAAGTCATTGATTTGATTGGTGGGTCCGGTGGGGTTCGAACCCACGACCAAGGGATTATGAGTCCCCTGCTCTAACCCCTGAGCTACAGACCCTCAAGAGAAAGAGCATATTGTATCATAAAATATTACAGAGACAAGGACCGCTTGGCTTTTATCACCGTATATTTTATCCATAAGCACCTTGCCTCAAGTCGTCTGAAAACAAAAAAATTACACTTTCAGACGACCTTTTCTCATTCATACCATATAACCCTAAAAAACAGGCCGCTAAAAGCGACCTGAAAAAAACTCTTGCAGCTGGGAGTGATAGCAAGAGGTTACGACACTTTAAACCAAGCTTCGTTAGCATAACGGAGCATTTGTTCGGGAATCTCTTCGGCGTTGCTGACAACAGAGATACCGGATTTACGCATTTTATAGACAGCCTGAATGGTACTTTCAGGTGCATAGCCATGGCATGCGGCAAGATTGACGATAATGTGCAGGCTGTCGTTGTACCACAATAATTGTTCGGCGGTACGGCTGATTGCTTCTTCCGTTGCCAAACCGCCGATAATGACAGTATCTGCTTTTTCTGCATAAAGCCATTCAATCAAACCGGTGCTGCGGGCTTCGTTATCATCATGGAAGCATGCACCAAAACCATTCTCCCCGCCTAATTCGATTACATGGTCATAATCAGCAGATGCCGGCAAACCATCCAGCAAATTTGCACCACGGCAACCGCCTGCACACTGGCTGAAATAGCCACCTTCCCGCGCAAACATAATTCCGTTGCGTTTAACGACTGCGGCGCAAATACTCTCCGGATCGATATTGACGTTCTCAACCAAAATACGCTTATCTGCAATAGATGCTTGGCGGTTTAATTCTTTAACCATATTTTCCGGCTGATGCAGGAAATGGTTGGCATTGGCTGCCATGCAGGTAAAGCGGAATTGAGGTTGAATATCGATAGCAACAGTCGTCATGATGTGACTCCACAAAAAACCAGATAAATCCGGAAACACTTCCTCGATAAATGGCTCTTATCGAAGATAATCGGTATATTTATGATGAACGGTATAATATCAGGATAATCGGCAAATCACCAGGAATATTTAACAATTAGTAACAATTTATTCCGTAAATATCTATTTAGTAGAATTCACCCTCAAAAAAATCTCACAAAAAAAATATCAACTCAATAAGCATAAATGTTTGAAATTTATTTTTTTGTTTTTAATCCCCCTTATTACCTCCTCCTCAACTTTTTGCCTTCAATTTAATATTGACCAAAAAAACAACAGAAAGAGAAAAATGCAGTTATTTTTGACTTAAATCGAATTTTTTTCTTCATGAGTTAACAAAAAAATCTTGCTAAAAAAATTAAAAAAAGCATAGGACAAACGGCAATCATTCCTCCTCCAACCAACAACCCAAAGCCACAAATATAAAAGGTCGTCTGAAACCTTAACCCTCAGTTTCAGACGACCTTTGATCAGCTTTTAAAATTACTGTTTACCGAACTGGCTGTAATCCACCAACATATACTTGGCAGTAATTTTCTGCGAAGCGTTGCCTTCGTCGCCCATCAGAATCATCTGCGGCTTGCCGTTGACCGTAATCGAATCGACGGCTTCGACGTTGGTGATGTGTTGCAGGTTGGGCAGGGAGATTTTTTTGCGGTTCGTCGGTCGGGTTGCCGCTCCAAGTCCACAGTTGTGAGAATTTCTGCCCGTTTTCGTCCTTCACTTCGTTGGCGATGACGTAGTTTTTCAACACCGGGTCGTAGTTGATGGAACGGATACCGCCGCCGTCGATGTCGAGGATGGCGACTTCGTCAAACTCAGGCTTGGCGTTGCGCTCGAACACGTCTTTCGGATTGCTGATGAATGCCACCAGCGCCATATTGTTGAACTCAGGATCACGGAAGCCCAAGACGAGGCGTTTCTTCACAGGGTCGAACGCCATGCCTTCGATATTGATTTCTTCAAAGGAAACTTCGGCTTTGGTGCGTTCGCGGATGAGGTCGTGCAATTTGTGGTCGGTTTCCAAAACCTGCGTCAGATTGTCGTAGCTGGTCAGTCCCAACACATTGCCGTCTTGGATTTTAAAGCGCATCAGGTGTTCGCGGTCAGGCGAACGGTTGCCTTTGCGGGTACGCGAGTGCGAAGTGAGCGCGTAGATAAAGCCTTCATCGTCGCGCGCCAATGCTTCCAAGTCGCTCAGGCGGCGTTTGAAGCCGGTAATCACGCGCGTATCCAAGGCTTCGTCTTCGATAAATCTGCCGGACGGATCGATGCTGACGATGCTGAATGCGTGGTTCGGTTCGTCTTCGGCAATCAGCAGTTTGCCGTCGGGAAGCTGTTGCACGGCAGATGGCTCGTACACGCCGTTGAACATATTAATACCCAAAGAGCGCAGCTCTGCCGCATTGTTGGCGGGTTGGGTCAGCAGCGAAGGCAGCGTCTTCACGCCGATAAACGCCGCCAGCGAAGCCAAAAAGCCCCCAACGGAATACGGCATAAGACAAGTTGATGTATTTGAACTGTTTGTCCGCCAGCAGGCTCCAGCCAGTAAAGATGATCACTCATCTTTTTGATAGACTTGTTTGCGGTCGCCCATAATCTCCTGCATCATTTCCCAATATTGGTCTTTTTGCACCTTCACACGGTCTTCGTAAATCAGGATATTGGGCTGGCTGCCGCTGAAAAAAAGCGCGTTTGGGTGCTGCTGAGGCGGGTTCTCAAATCACGCAGTTTGGCGCGTCCGCGGAAGAAATCCTTAACCCAAGCGCGCGCCGCCTGCATTTTTGCCGATACGTTCGGGTGAAGCGGACAGCAGTGCGAACACGATGGACGCGGCGGCGGTAATCATAAACGTACTCGCCGGAATCAGAAATTCGGGTGACGATGAAAAAAATAAATGCGCCCGAAATCATCAGCGCAGACACGATAAAAACCGTTGAGCGAAATCATAATGTTCGCCTTGGTCGCCGCCAGCGCGAGCAGCTCCATCTCCGAACGCACGGCGTTGCGGAACATGGTTTCCACGCCTTTGTTCGTACCCAAAAAGATCGGAAGGCGGCACATCGGCGGCTTGTTTTTTTCTTCTTCGCCTTGTCTTTTTTTGTCTTTCTTTTTCTTTTTTTGGGCTTTTTCAGACGACGTCTCAATGCCTTCAAGGATGATGTTATCCGTCACGGCCTCTTCGGCATTGCTGTCTTGTTGATGGTCTGCCGTTTCAGGCTCCGCAGCTTCTTCAACTTTTAAAGTTTCTTCAGCTTTCACGGCTTCTTCAATGTTTACAGCTTCTTCAGTTTTTAAGGTTTCTTTAGCTTTATCAAACGCTTCTTCTGAGTCTTCCCAAACTTCGGAAACAGGCTGCGGCGCATCGGGATCGGGTCGTTCGAAAGGTTTCTCCCAGTCAGAAACCGTATTTTTGCGGCTCTTGCCCTTTTTTATTTTTATCGTGGAAATCCATGTTTATCCTCCGTTTGAGTGAATCAATTTAAATGGAAAGGGAAAAGCGTTTTTTAGTTCCTCTGATTCGGGGAATTTACACAACGTCATACATTATCGATAAAAACATTACACTTCTTGGGATAATCATGTTTGTAATGATTAAGTCGGCAATCCAAGTTCCCCCTTCAACAAAAACTGCCGCCAAACGGGCAGTTTGCGGCAGTTGTAACGCATCGTTTATCAGTAGTCGATACGCTCTTTGATGATTCTCAAGTCGGGGTAAGACAATTTGATGTCGTATTCGCGTCCGCCTTTGTAGGCTTCTACGTCCAATACAGGTCTGCCGCGATAGTCGTCGGCATCGATGTCGTGAACGCGATAGCCGCGTTGCTCAAGCATTCTGATGGCTTTGGCACGGTTTTTGTTCAAAATTTTTGTCGCTGTAAATTTGGTGTTCGATGTAATCGTTGGCACCTGCGACAGCAGCGGATAAAGCGACGATGGCGGTCAATAATAATTTTTTCATGTTCGACTTCCTTTCGAAATGTGTCATTGGGGTTTTGATGGGTGTATTTAAACACGGCAAAATTAGCAGTCATTTAGCACTTGGTTAAACGCGGTAAAGGTCGTCTGAAACGGTTCAGACGACCTTTTAATATTTACGCTCTCCATTGCAGGCAGATTTACGTTTCTGCAGGCGGAAGGGGCGGGTGTTCGTCGGTTTCGTCCGATTTGGGTTTGATAAAGCGGCTGCACCAAATACCTGCTTCGTAAAGCAAGATAAGCGGGACGGCAAGCAGGGTTTGGGAAATCACGTCCGGCGGGGTAATGATGGCGGCAACGACGAATGCGCCGACAATGACGTAGGGTCGTGCGTTTTTGAGTTGTTTGGTGGTTACAATACCGATTTTTGGCGAGCAGGACGACGACGACGGGGACTTCGAAAGTCGTGCCGAATGCGACGAACATGCCCAAAATAAAAGACAAATATTTGTCGATGTCGGTCGCCATGTTAACGCCGACGGGGGTGATGCCTGCGAGGAATTTAAAGATGACGGGGAAAACGAGGTAGTAGGCAAACGCCATGCCGATAAAAAAACAGGCTGACGCTGGATAGCACGAGCGGGGTAATCAGGCGTTTTTTTCGTTTTGGTAGAGGGCGGGTGCGACGAATGCCCAGATTTGGTAGAGCGTGTGCGGCAGGGAAACGAGGAATGCCGCCATCAGCGTTACTTTCACCGGCACGAAAAAAACGGGGCGATGACGTCGGTGGCAATCATGCTGGTGTCTTTGGGAAGATTCACCATCAATGGTTCGGCAACAAAGGTGTAAAGCTGCTGGGCAAACGGCATCATGCCGAGAAAGCAGACGACGATGCCGATGACGATCCACATCAGGCGGCGGCGCAGCTCGATAAGGTGTTCGATAAGAGGTTGGACGGGTTGTTCGTTTTTGAGGTTCGGACACCGGTTTACTCACTTTTTACGGACGCGAAGTTTGGGTTTGGCATGAAATTTCGGGCGCAGGTCGCGCTTGCGGTTCATCGCTTGTTTTTTTGAGGGAAGTGATATGCAGCACGGGCGCGTCTGCGGAAGTGTCGATATAGCTGACTTCTACGACATTGGATGCCGGAGCGGCGCTGCCGGTCAGGTATTCGCGCCATGCGCGGTCTTGTTCGGATTCCGCAGGCGTGTCGGTTTCGACGGTATCCGTCGGATTGCCTGCTTGCGCCATAGCGTTTTTCAGACGACGTGGAAACGGACAGGGTCGTCTGAAACTTCCGTGCTTAACGAAGGAAGCGGGTTGCCGTGTTCATCCAAACCGAAATCGGCAGGCGTGCGTTGCACCGGCAGGCGTTCCCAAGGTTTGAGTCCGTCGGAAACGTCGTGCAGGTTGTCCTGCATATCCGTACCGGTTTCTTTGAGGCTGTCGCGCACTTGTGCGGCGGCGGCTTCAAATTCCTGTTTGGCTTTGCGCAGCTCTTCCAATTCGACTTGGGTGTTGAATTCCTGCTTGACGCTGCTGACGAGGCGTTGCAGCTTGCCGATGAGCCGTCCGGCGGCGCGGGCAGCTTCGGGCAGACGCTCTGGACCGAGTACAATCAGGGCGACGATGCCGACTAACAGCAGCTCGCCCAAACCGAAATCAAACATAGATTATGCTTTGTCTTCGTCTTTTTGTGTTCGATGACTTCGTCTTTTTTTGGCGTCTTTGCCGTCGGTGCCCTCGTTCAGACCTTGTTTGAAGTCATGCACGGCTCCGCCGAGGTCTTTGCCGACGTTGCGCAGTTTTTTGGTACCGAAAACCAAAACGACGATGATTAATACGATAATCCAGTGCCACAGAGAGAAGCTACCCATAATAAATCCTTGATATAGTTGAAAATGGATGGTGGGAATGTTGGTTTATGCAGGCGTACCCATGATGTGGATATGCAGGTGGAACACTTCCCTGCCCGCCGCCTTTGCCTGTATTGATCAGGGTTTTGAAACCGTCGGTCAAACCTGCCGCTTCGGCGATTTGAGGGACTTTCAACATCATTTTGCCCAAGAGGGTTTGATGTTCGGGCGCGGCGTGTGCCAGCGAGTCGAAATGGACTTTCGGAATCAGCAGCAGATGAACCGGCGCGGCGGGACGGATATCTTTGAAGCACAACATCTCGTCGTCTTCGTACACGGTTTGCGCCGGAATGTCTTTGGCGGCGATTTTACAGAAAATACAGTTGTCCATAATGGCTCCGAGGTCGTCTGAAAACGAGCGCAGCGAGTTTCGCTAAAAACGAGTACAGCGCGTTTCGTCAAACAGACGGCAGAAAAACGAATAAGGTCGGATTGTAATATAAATTCAAGACTCTTTGCGAGAGGCTTTTTCCGCTAAGCCTGATAAACCTTGACGGCGTGCAAGCTCGTTGACGACATCTTCGGCGCGCAAACCGTGGTGCGCCAAGAGAACCATAGTGTGAAACCATAAGTCGGCAACTTCGTAAACGAGGTGTTCGCCGCCGCCGTCTTTCGACGCCATCAGGACTTCGCCCGCTTCTTCGATGACTTTTTTTGAGGATTTTGTCTTCGCCTTTGTGCAGAAGCTGGGCAACGTAGGATGCTTCGGGATCGCCGCTTTTGCGGGAGTCGATGGTGTTTTTGGATTTGGGAGAGGATGGTGTCGGTCATGGGATTTTTCGGCTTTGAAGGATAAGGATTATTCGGATAAGGCATCGGTTTGCTTAGCTTCGCGTAACGCTGTTTCTGACAACAGACAATCATCCGCCCGATTTTTTTAGCGAAACTCGATTCTCTCGTTTTTGGCGAAACTCGCTGCACTCGTTTTCAGACGACCTCTAAGGATGCGTCTGCCCATAAATGGCTTCTTCGTCTTTCAACACGGCATCAACCGTCTGCCATGCGCCGTCTTTCCAAACTTTGTAGAAACAGCTTTCGCGTCCCGTATGGCAGGCGATGCCGCCGTTTTGGTCTATCAACATTACGATGGCGTCGCCGTCGCAGTCGAGGCGTAATTCGTACACCTTTTGCGTGTGTCCCGATTCTTCGCCCTTCATCCATTGCTTTTGGCGCGAACGGCTGTAATAGTGGGCAAAGCCGGTTTCTACCGTTTTTTGCAGCGCCTCGGCGTTCATCCATGCAACCATCAATACGCGGCGGCTCTGCCGGTCTTGGGCAATGGCGCAGACCAAGCCTTTTTCATCGAATTTGACGGCTTCGAGCAGGCTGTTATCCATATTCGGCATCCTTATTTATTTTTGACGAAACTCGTTTCACTCATTTTAGCGAAACTCGCTACACTCGTTTTGGCGAAACTCGCTGCGCTCGTTTTCAGACGACCTTGAGTCAATCAAGTTCAACTCACAGCCGCACTTCGATTCCGGCTTCACGCATGGCGAGCTTCGCATCGCGGATACTGACTTCGCCGAAGTGGAAAATACTGGCGGCAAGCACGGCATCGGCTTTGCCTTCTTTGATGCCGTCAATCAGATGCTGAACATTGCCGACGCCGCCGGAGGCGATGACGGGAATATCGACCGCTTCGCTGACGGCGCGGGTCAGCGGCAGGTTGAAGCCTTGTTTCGTGCCGTCCCTGTCCATGCTGGTGAGCAGGATTTCGCCTGCGCCGCGCCGCTGCATTTCAACCGCCCATTCGACTGCGTCCAAGCCGGTCGGTGTGCGCCCGCCGTGGGTGAAGATTTCCCAGCGGGTGTTTTTCGGGATTGACGGCTTTGGCATCGACGGCGACGACGATGGCTTGCGAGCCGAAAAAAATCCGGCGGCTTCGTTGACTAAATCGGGGTTGGTGACGGCGGCAGTATTGATGCTGGCTTTGTCCGCACCGGCATTGAGCAGGCGGCGGATGTCGGCTACGGTGCGTACACCGCCGCCGACGGTCAGCGGAATGAAAAACCTGTGAGGCAACGTCTTCGATGACGTGCAAAATGGTGTCGCGGTTGTCGGAGGAGGCGGTGATGTCGAGGAAGGTCAACTCGTCCGCACCTTCGTCGTTGTAGCGTTTGGCAACATCGACGGGATTGCCCGCATCGCGCAAACCGAGGAAGTTCACGCCTTTGACGACGCGGCCGTCTTTGACGTCGAGACAGGGGATGATGCGTTTTGCCAGTGCCATTTTGAATGCCTTTCCAAAACTAGGAATGAGGTCGTCTGAAAAAGAGCGCAGCGGGTTTCGCTAAAACCAATACAACGGATTTCACCCAAACGGACAATCCGTTTCAGACGACCTTTCAAATCGTTAATACCGGCAAGGCAGGTGTTACGCCAGCCAGTTGTGAACCCATTTCGGCAGGTGTTGGAGCAGTTGGAAATAGCCGACGCCCGCAATGGCGGCGAATACGCAGGAAGTCATAAAGTTGCCGCTGAAGCGTCCGACGATATAAAACACTGCGCTGGCAAATGCCCACAACGCGCCGTTAAACACCATCCAATAGGTGTCGATCATCGGCATATCGAACGCGGAAAGCTGACGGACGAGAATGGCGATGATGGTAAATCCCAAACCTTCGCTGACGGCGCGCACGTTGCGACCGGACGACCAGATAATCCAAAAAGCCCAAAAATAAATGCTTCAAACATGAAATACCCCTTAAAAAATTAAATAAAACAATTAAATGTGGGATGGTGAGTCCCAAGCAATATTCGGCGGTCAGCCGCCTTTTATTGTGAAGAAAAAGGGACGAACCCGTCTTTGCCCTGTCTATACAGATAGGGCAACAATGAAAGCAAACGGGTTCAACCGATTATTGCGTATCTTCGCCCCGCTATATTGTTTTAAAACGGCGGGACAGGTGAGTAAGAAAACGTTTGTTCATTTCAGACGACCTTGATGGTTGTTTTAAATAAGGTCGTCTGAAAACGAGTGCAACGAGTTTCGCCAAAACAAACGCAGCGAGTTTCGCTACACCAACTTATGCCAGCGAATCCGCCAACTGCTGCGCTTGGGCAAAATCAATGCTGCCCTCGTAAATCGCGCGGCCGGTAATCGCACCTGCCACGCCGTGTTTCTCAACGGCACACAAAGCACGGATGTCGTCCAAATTGGTCAAACCGCCCGATGCGATAACCGGAATGGCGACGGCTTGCGCCAATTTGACGGTCGCGTCGATGTTCACGCCGCTCATCATGCCGTCGCGGCCGATGTCGGTGTAGATGATGCTGTTGACACCGTCGTCTTCAAAACGTTTCGCCAAATCAATCACATGATGCTCGAGTTACCGTCGCCCAGCCGTCTATCGCCACCATGCCGTCTTTGGCATCCAACCCGACAATAATCTGCCCCGGAAACGTTTTTGCACGCCTCGCGCACGAAGTCAGGATTTTTTTACCGCCGCCGTACCGATAATGACGTCGTTCAATCCCAAATCCAAATATTTTTTTCAATAGTTTCAAGTCGCGTATCCCGCCGCCCAGTTGCACGGGAATATCTTTGGCAACGGCAGCGAGGATGTCCTTGATGGCGGGAAAATTTTGCGGAACGCCGGCAAATGCGCCGTTTAAGTCCACCAAATGCAAACGGCGCGCGCCTTGTTTGAACCAATGCAGCGCAGTTTCGGCGGGCGAATCGGAAAACACCGTCGCCTGCTCCATCAAACCTTGTTTCAGGCGCACGCAGCGGCCTTCTTTTAAATCGATTGCGGGAATCAGCAGCATGGGAGTCCTATCCTTATGCGGGGTGTATTTTTACACAAATTATCGAGTTTTAGCATATTTGAATAATTTAAGTTAACAATAATACGGAATCCTGATCAAAAATCGCTTGAAAATTCTTTTTCAGACGACCCGATTAATTTATAAAAATCAAAGTGCAAGCCTTTTTCAAACTGTCCAGTCCAAGAAATTGCGTAACAGCAACAATCCTGCATCGTGACTTTTTTTCCGTGTGGAACTGGGTGGCGAAGACATTGTCTTTGCCGACGATGCAGGCAAATTCGTGCGGATATTCGCTGGTAGCAAGGACGGTTTCAGGGGCTTCGGGAGCGAAGTAGTAGCTGTGTACAAAGTAAAAAGCGCGTTTCTTGACCAATGTCTTTAAACAGCGGGTGCGGGCGGGTTTGGCGTACTGTGTTCCAGCCCATGTGCGGCACTTTCAGACGACCTCCGTGTTCATCGGTTTGATTGGCGGAGAAGCGTTTGACCCTGCCTTTAAACCAACCCAGTCCGGCGGTATCGCCTTCTTCGCTGTGTTCGAACAATAATTGCGCGCCGACGCAGATGCCGAAAAAAACGGTTTGTTTTTTTCAATCCATCTTCCACTGCCTCGCCCAAACCGCTTTGCCTCAATGCAGCCATACAGTCGGGCATCGCACCCTGACCGGGGAAAATGATTTTGTCGGCAGCGAAGATGTCTTCGGGGCGGTCGGTCAGATAAACTTCACCGGCTTTGCCCGACAAGGCTTGCGCGGCCTGTACGGATTTGAGGACGGAATGCAGGTTGCCCATGCCGTAATCGACAATAGCGGTTTTCATGTTTTTCTCCTTGGATTGCAGCTTGTGCTTATCGGTATGGTTATGAATATTGTAACAAAACATCGTACCGGAAGGACAAAAAGAAAAAGGTCGTCTGAACATTTTTCAGACGACCTTTTGCTTTACAAGGTTCTTACATGAAGAAAATAGCTGCTATGGCGACAGCAATCACACCGTAAATCGCCATGGGGATGACGGTTTTCTTGATAATCGCACCTTCGGCGTTTTTTTCACGTCCAGTACGGTACATACGGCGATGATGTTGTTGATGCAGACCATGTTGCCCATTGCGCCGCCGACGGATTGCAGGGCGAGGATGAGGGTAACGGACAGACCGGTATCAATAGCGATTTGTTGCTGAATCGGGCCGAATGTCAGGTTGGATACGGTGTTCGAACCGGAGAAGAATGCACCGATAGCGCCAAGGTAAGGGGAGAAGTAAACCCAGTGTTCGCCTGCCATCGCGGCAAACTCTTTACCGATGATTTTCACCATGGAGTCGTCGCCGCCAACCATCATCAGTTGAACCATAATCAGCGCGCCCATCAAGGCAAGCAGCGGTTTTTTGGTTTGGTTGAAAGTTGCAGCGTAGAAAGCCCATGCATCTTTGAATTTGGTTTTATAAAGCAGGATACAAATCCAAACGGTAAAGACAAACGGAATCCATGCAGGAACGTAGAGGGTTTGGTAGGACGCATTGACGCCTTGTCCGAAAATATTGCCGAAGGTAATGGTCAAAGAGTCGCTGACGGTGATTTTGCTCAAATCAAACGGCAGTTGGAAGCTGAACCATTCTTCTTTGCTGGTCAGCAGGCCTTTGATGCCGAGCTGTTTGATACGGGTAACGACCAGCATACCGATCAGCATACCCAGAGGGGCAAGTGCTTTGGCGACTTGGGCGAAAGGTACTTTTTCGGCATTCGGGTCTTTCGGATGATCTTTGCTCAAACCCCAGCCGTGGTTGGCGGCGAATACGGATACCATCAGGCCGATTGCGCCGGCAACGAGTGATGGGAATTCTTCGTTGACCATCGCTAATGCAACATAAGGAATGGTACAAGAGAAGACGGCGATGCCGATGAAGCCCAGGTTTTTACGGATTTCAGACCAAGGTACGATGAAGCTCAAGCCGATGACGGGGATGACGAAACCTGCGAAGAAGTGCATCACGCCGGTTTGTCTGCCGATGGCAAGGATGTTTTCGGCACTCAGGTTTAATGGTGCAAAAACCGAACCAAGTCGGTGTACCCACCGCGCCGAAAGATACCGGTACGGAGTTCATAACCAGCGTAAAAATTGCCACTTTCAACGGGTTGAAACCCAAACTCATCAGAATCGGGGCGGCAATCGCAGCAGGCGTACCGAAGCCGGATGCACCCTCAATCATAAAGGCGAACGACCAGCCGATAATCATCAGTTGCGCCACAGGATTCGGGCTGATGGTCGCCAGCCATTTGCGGATAATATCGATACAGCCGGTGGTTTCCATCATACGGTTGAACATGATCGCACCGAAAAATCACGGTAATCGGCGTCAGTGTGGAAACCAGGCCGGACGCTGCGGTTGCGTTGAGCAGCATAGCGTCGTCTTTGAAATAAAAACAGCTTGATGGCGTAAATCAGCGCGGCGGTAATCGGCAGCGCGATGTAGGAAGGCATACTGTTTTTTTCTTAACCATCAGCCAAATCAGCAGGATGATGGGAAAAAAATGCTGAGGAATAGTGCCATGGTGAATCCTTAAATCGGCGTTGTTTATCAATTTTTTCTAATGATGTCGGATGCGAGAGAGATATCGAACCTTAATCTGAGAGTAATTATCAAATAAATTGGTAATACCAATTTAAAAGAACGCCGCATACTTTACGTAATCCAATGTAATCGGTCAAGTGATTTATGTACCTTCGGCATTTACCAGACGAGGTTTTCAGGGTTTGAGACCTTTGCAAAATTCCCCAAAATCCCCTAAATTCCCACCAAGACATTTAGGGGATTTCCATGAGCACCTTCTTCCAGCAAACCACACAAGCCATGATTGCCAAACACATCGACCGCTTCCCACTATTGAAGGTGGATCAGGTGATTGATTGGCACCCGATCGAACAATACCTGAATCGTCAAAAAACCCGTTACCTCCGAGACCACCGCAACCACCCGCAGACGGAAGCTCAAATGAAGCGTAACCGATATTGATCGAAAACTCGTTATGTGGTCGAACAAAGCTTTTAGTACGCTGCACCGTAAATTCCGCTACACGCAGGCAGCCTATTTCAGGCTGCTCAAAGTGAGTGCGTAAAAGCCATCTGAAGGCGATGTGTTTGAACCTGTTGAAATCCGCCAACAGGCTAAGAGCGTGTTCATAGTCTTCTTAGCAGGACTCCCAAGAAAGCCAAAGCTACCATTTGCAGACTGGTACTCAACTTACGCTCGCAGTTTTTCCAAAGCCGCCTGTTCTTTTCCAACCAGGAAAAGCTGCGCTCTACTACCCATCGCTTCGGCAATACTGCAAAACGGTGCAATTCGTTTCGTTTGGCAATCTCTACCTCCGCACCAATCAACTCCTGTACCGACGAAGCAAATGCCTTACCCGTGTAACCACCGTCAGCAAGGATTTTTTTGTATCGCACCAAGATTATCCCGCCCACGTTCCAATGCCACCAGGCAGCCTTTTTCTATCCGTAACATCCGCCGTCGTTACCGCAAGGGCATGCGGCAAACCTTGCGTGTCAACCGCTATATGTCGCTTGATACCGCTAACCTTCTTGCCCGCATCGTAGCCTTTTTCCATGGCGGTATCCGTGTTCTTCACACTCTGCGCATCAATAATCAGGAAAGTAGTTGCTTCATGGCGCCCCTGCTTGCAGCGCTCCGCAACTACCTGATTTTTTTAATGCTTCCTCAAGGATGCTGATGCCACTCTCGCGTGGTTCGGTCCATCTCTGGAAGTAGGAATGCACGGTGCGCCATTTGGGGAAGTCGCCCGGCAAAGCGCGCCAGGAGCAGCCAGTGCGTTGCAGGTAGAGAATGGCACAAAAGACATCGTACAAGTCCACCTGGCGTGGCGCTGTGCGTTTACGGGCACTTTCCAGCAGGGGAAGGAGAGGCGCAAATTGCTCGCGACTGATATCGCTTGGGTAGGTTTTTCTGTTCATGCCGATAGTTTACAGCAGAGGCTGAGACAATGAACACGTTCTAAGTATGTCTGTTGCTGCCTAAAAGGCGGCCCGGATGCCTCATTATCAGGTATCCGGGGAGAATTAAGGGGGTGTTTGGTTAGAATTAGGAGTGATTAGGGATGGAAACAATCTTGGCATAAACCTTACCCCAACGTTTCAATATTCTGAAAACGATAGTTTTTCACTCACACTGTACCCGATTTTCCCCCAGATACGTTTTTGCTCTGAAGTAGGATTCACCCACCCAATCCTTCAATATCGCGTAAAGGCTTCTATCCCTCACACCCGTAGCCACATACGGACTCAATATTAGTTACAGGCTATATTGATACTTCTGATACTGATTTCTACCAGCATACAGCATCGGAAACAGCCAAATCTAAATCAAACAGCTGCAATGACTGATAAAGTCTTAGAGTAATTACACAGAACTTTTGATACTTTTTCTTTATTTTTATCCATAAAATTATCACTACATTATTAAGATAAGATTTACCTCTTGACGCGTTACTGCTTTCAAACGACCTGTCCCACCACAAGGCCTACCACTCACACCTTACATTTACCCTTAATCCCCCATCCATACCATCCCAAATGTCATGTGTTATACTTTCAGCCATGTTACCTTATTGCCTTTACGCATGAAAAATCCTCTGCTTAATTCAGGAAAATTTTGGCTGAAAACAGCCGTAACTGCGGTCATCTTTCTCGTTTGCACCGCAGCCACCCTGTATGCATCGGTTTATGCCCTATTTTCCCCCGAACAAATCGAAGCTTCCGTACAAAACGCCTTCAGCGGAACGGGGCGGAATATCCGCTTCAGCAGCGACATCCGCCGAAGCTGGTTTCCCCGTCCTACCGTTACCCTAAAAAACGTTACCATTACCCAACCTCAAAGCAATCAAACTGCCTTACATATCAAAGAGACCCATATCGGTTTTGGGCTGGAGCAGCCTGTGGAACGATCACCCGGTCATCGAAAAATGGGTTATTACAGGTGCAGATGCCGTGTTATCGCGCACCGATGACGGCAAATGGAACCTGCAAGACCTGTTACATCCTTCCCACCCTACTTCTTTAAACCGTTTGATTATAGAAAACAGCTCTCTGCATATGAACATCGCAGGGCAAACACATATTATCGACAATTTTTTTATCTAAACATCCGCAACAACGGGGCTGACGGCCGTCCCTTCAAAAATCAACGGCAGCCTGCGCCGCTCAAATCAACCCATCCAATGGCAGGGTAGCGGCGTGTTTAATGCCTCTGAAACCGGATGGAACATTCCCAATTTACTTTGGGAAGCATCTATTGCTGAAAAAGAAAACAAACTGTCCGCTGATGGAAGCGGCACATGGACGTGGTCGTCTGAAAACAACTCCCTACAAGCAGACAACCTCAGTCTGCGTACGGATAATCCTACCCAAAATTTTCACCTGACCGCGCAAATTCCCCATTTATCCTTGAAAAACAATGTATTGAATATTCCATCACTCAATGGTGCATTTACAGCAGGCAAGCCGGAAAGCCAATGGAACGGCTCATTCAAACTCGACAAAGCAAGCATCCGCACCAGCGTTGCCACATTGGATAACTTTGAATTCAACGCCAGCAACAAAAATGCCGTCCATCAGACCAATTTAACCCTGACAGGCCCTCTGCTGTGGCAGCAAAACAAAGGATTGCAATCATCTTCAATCAATCTGACCACATTGCAGGATACGGTCAACCGCCTACCCAATCCTCGCTTTATCAGCCAATTAACCGGCTCATTTAACTGGAACGGCAAAGAAAACTGGCAAGGGGATTTCAAAGGCACATTCGACCGCCAACCCCTTGCTCTTGTCTTCAAATATCAACCAACGGAAGAACAAACACCTCTTTTGGAAGCCGGGATTGCCCTGCAAAAACTCTCATTGCTCCCCTATTGGGATGATATACAGGCAAACTCCGGATCAGGCTACCCTGCAATCCTCAACAACGGCCCAATCCCAAGAATTGATGCCAGTATCAAAATCGGCAATATCCAAATACCCGGCCTGCAACTGGACAATATTGAAACCCTGCTGAATGCCGACAAAGAACATATCACCCTAAGCCATTTTTAAAGCGGGTCTCTACGGCGGTCAGACAGAAGGCGGTATCAGTATGGCAAACACAACTCCGCCTACCTACCATCTCCAACAAGATGCCCAAAACGTACAAATCCGACCATTGCTGCAAGATTTGTTCGGTTTTCACAGCTTCAGCGGCAACGGAGATGCCATCATCGATTTGACAGCACGGGGTAACAACCGCAAACAACTTATCCAATCCCTACAAGGGATGCTGACCCTCAATATTTTTGGATGGGGGCATGGAAAGGTATAGATATAAATAACATCCTCAAAAACGGTATTTCCGCACAACAATCCAGCGGCGAGCATGTTCAAACCCCTTTCCACCGTTTTACCCTCAATAGCGAAATAGACAAGGGCATCAGCCACCATATCAATACCGAATTGTTTTCCGAACATTTACACATAGTCAGCAACGGCTACACCGATCTGAATACGCAAGAACTATCCGAGAACCTACTTATCCGTAACACACTCAATCCTTCCGCCAAACCCATACCGATCAAAATACGGGGCAATGTCGCTAATCCGTCCGTTACACTCGACTACAACCGTATTACCCACGGACTGAACAATCCCAAAGAAAAACAAAAAGCATTGGAACAAACATTGCGCGAGCAATGGCATTGGCTCAATCCGGAACGAAAACAAGCAGATAAATAAAAAGGTCGTCTGAAAATCCAATCATGGTTTTCAGACGACCTTTTGGCATCTTCGACAATCCGTTTTATTCAAACGGGCGTACTTCCAAACCGAACATACGGCGGGCGGTATTCAGCATTTGGCAGCTGAAGCCCCACTCGTTGTCGTACCAAGCGAACACTTTGACCATGTTGCTGTCGGTTACTTTGGTCAACGTCGCGTCAAAGGTGCTGGCTTGGGTGGTGTGGTTAAAGTCCATAGACACCAGCGGCAGCGTGTTGTAGCTCAACACGCCTTTCAGACGACCTTCTTCTGAGGCGGCCTTCATCAGCGCATTGATTTCTTCGACACTCGTATCGCGCGCGGCTTGGAAGCTCAAGTCCACCAATGAAACATTGACGGTCGGCACGCGGATGGCAAGGCCGTCGAGTTTGCCTTTCAATTCGGGCAAGACCAAACCGACGGCTTTCGCCGCGCCGGTTTTGGTCGGAATCATGTTTTCCACGCCGCTGCGGGCGCGGCGCAAGTCTTTATGGCGCACGTCGGTCACGGTTTGGTCGTTGGTCAGGGCGTGAATGGTGGTCATCGCACCTTTGACGATGCCGATGTTTTCGCTCAATACTTTGGCGACGGGGGCGAGGCAGTTGGTGGTGCAGGAAGCATTGGAGATGACGGTCATATCGTCGGTGATGATGTCGTCGTTCACACCGTAAACGATGGTCGCGTCAACATCAGCCTCGCCCGGTGCGGAAATCAGCACTTTTTTCGCGCCGCTTTCGAGATGGGCATTGGCTTTGGATTTGCTGGTGAACGAGCCGGTGCATTCCATCACCAAGTCCACGCCCAAGTCGCGCCAGGGCAGTTCGGCGGGGTTGCGGGTGGAGAAGAACGGGATTTTGCGGCCGTTGATGATGAGGTGGGTCGCATCGTGGGAAATGTCGGCATTAAAGCGGCCGTGGACGGTATCGAATTTGGTCAGATGGGCGTTGGTTTCGAGGCTGCCGCTGGCGTTGACGGCGACGACTTCAAGTTGGTCTTGCAGGTTGTAATCGTAGATGGCGCGTAATACTTGGCGGCCGATGCGGCCATATCCGTTAATGGCGACTTTAATGCCCATGGTTTTTTTCCTCTGTTACGGTTGGATAAAGGTTTGCGACCCGAATTATATCAAAAAAATGTAGTTTGATGTAATTAATGTTTTATCAATCCAGTTATACCTTTCCCATCATCCGTTTTTTTCAGACGACCCATTAGGTAATTTTATGAAATATTGCATCAAAACAAAGTATCATCCCCTTTTTTTCCTCTCCTCATCCCTCAAAAAAATGAAACGCCTGCCATCACGCATCAAATCACTCTCCTTATCCTTTTTACAGGCAATAGTCATTTTCGCCTTCTTATCGGCCGTTGCTGATTGGTGGCGCAAACCCGAACCGCCCGTGCAAATGTCGTCCGAACCGCTGCACCTGCTTTCAGGAGAAACGCTGACACCCTGCCTTACTTAGTACAAAACCGTACCGCCGTCCTTTATGTATGGGGAGACTGGTGCCATATCTGCGCCTATACCTCGCCTACTATTTCCCGGCTTGCCGAAGACGGCATTCCTGTTGTCGGTATTGCCCTGCACTCCGGTGCGGATGAGCATATCCGTACCTATATGTCGGAAAAAAACATCTCGACTTTCCTACGGTCAACGACAACGACGGACGCTTGGCGCAAAAAAATGGAAAGTTTCCGTTACCCCGAGCATTATCCTGATTAAAAAAACGGAAAAAAATGGTTCACTTTACCTCAGGAATCAACACTTATTGGGGATTGCGCACCAGAATTTTCATATCGGATCTGTTCTATTAATGCTATCCTGTTAAATCCTTTAATATATAAAGAACTCAAATCCTGCGCAGTACATGACCCTGCGAAGTAAATATTCGTTTATTGAAAAAATAAACCGCCCCTTGCCAGCGCAACTGATGATTTTGTTGAGGTTATGTCAAAAAAATAGACTAATATACAAACATAAGAAAATACGGAACATTACTATCAAAACAAACTTACGGAATGTTATCTGATTTTTTTGGTTTGATACTTTGCTCCCACGCATCCGCCGCTTTCACAGGGCTCTTATAATGACAATACAGCCTTTACAAATCTGCCTCCACGCTTCAAAGGTTTGTTTATCGGTAACAACGGAGACCCCTCATGCCCAACCAATCCAAACATGCGTCTATTAACATCGGCCTGATTCAAGCGCGGGAAGCGTTGATGACCCAATTCCGTCCTATTCTGAACCAAGCCAATATCACCGACCAGCAATGGCGAATCATCCGCCTGCTTGCCGAAAACGGCACATTGGACTTTCAAGACCTTGCCAATCAGGCATGTATCCTACGCCCCAGCCTGACCGGCATTTTAACCCGCTTGGAAAAAGCAGGTCTTGTCGTACGCCTGAAGCCGTCCAACGACCAACGCCGCGTCTATTTGAAGCTGACAAACGAAGGAGAAAAACTTTTCGAATCCATCGGCGCGCAAGTGGACGAACGTTACGATGCCATTGAGCAAGTGCTTTCCAAAGAAAAAATGCTCGAACTCAAAGAGCTGCTGACAGCGCTGTCGAAAATTGAACAGCACCTGAAATAAAAAGCACGACGAATGACAGATTCGGCACACACACTCAAGCATCCGTTCAGGGATGCCATGGCATCCTGCGCCGCAGGCGTACACGTTATCACGACCGATGGAAAATCCGGCCGTTACGGTATTACCATGACTGCCGTTACCCCTGTTACCGACGAACCGCCGACCATTATGCTCTGCATCAACCGCAAGGCGGCAATTATTCCGATTCTTCAGACCAACCGCGACTTGTGCATCAATACCCTGTCCGAAAGCCAACAGGACATCGCAGAACACTTTGCCGGCCTGACTGGGCTTTTCCCCTGAAGAACGCTTTGCCTACCATATTTGGAACAGGGGCAAAACCGGGCAACTTGAAGTCGAAGACGCACTGGCGCATCTGCACGGACGTATCGTTTCACAACACGAAATCGGGACTCATTTTTATCTTTTTACGTCGAAATCAACGAAATCAAAAATTCCAGCACACACCCTCCGGCTTTATTGTATTTCCGACGACAATTCAAATCATTGGAATAAAGCTCCCCAAGCTCGCGAGGTCGTCTGAAACCCTCAAATTTCATTTTCAGACGACCTTGAATCAGCCTCACCAATTCCGACAGACTGCCATCATTTCATTATCCAAACTTATCCATCTCCCCCATGAAAGCAATGATACTTGCCGCGGGACGCGGCGAACGGATGCGCCCGCTGACCGACCATACCCCCAAACCCCTGCTGCAAGTCGGCAGCGAACCCTTAATCGGCTGGCACTTACGTCGTCTGAAAACCGCAGGCTTTACCGAAATCGTCATCAATCACGCCTGGCTCGGCGAACAAATCGAAACCACGCTCGGCGACGGCTCGCAATACGGCGTACGCATCGCCTATTCCCCTGAAAAAAAGCAGGCGGCTTTGAAACCGCAGGCGGCATTGCCACTGCCCTACCCCTGCTTGGCGACGCACCATTCCTCGTTGTCAATGGCGACGTACTAACCGACATCGACTTTTCCAAAGCCCGACAGGCCGCCGAAGCATTGCCCCATTCAGACAAACTCGCCTGCCTATGGCTGGTTGACAACCCGCCGCACAATCCCAACGGAGACTTCGCCCTGCTTGCCAACGGCTTAGCCTCTTCAGACAAATCAGCAGGCGAAGCCTTGACTTTCAGCGGCGTAGGTGTTTACCGTCCCGAACTCTTCCGCGATACACCGCCGCACCATCCGGCCAAACTCGCCCCCTCCTGCGCCAAGCAATGAACGAAGGAAAGGTTGACGCGCAAAAACACAACGGCCTTTTGGTTGGATGTCGGAACGGTAGAGCGGCTGAACGAAGCAACCCAAATCGTACAAAACTGGTAATCCTCCATCTTGATTTAAAAATAAAAGGTCGTCTGAAACCCGTTTCCAAGTTTTCAGACGACCTTTTATTGTCCTTTATCTTTTATCGACTGCTTTCTGTCTTGCCTTGATCCACCCGTTTGCCATCATCATGCACAACCCCGACCAAATCAAACCATAGCTGATTAAAGCCCCGGGCTGCAAAGGCTCGCCCAAAAACGTTACCGATACGGCAAACAGCAAAACAGGCTCCAAATAACTCATCATGCCGAAGACAGCGACCGGCAATAATTGATTTGCCTTCAGGTTCAAATGCATGGCTATCGCGCTGTTTATCCCCAGCAATACCACCAACCCCGCCAATACGGGCATATCGGCAATCAAACCTAACGTATCCGTAAAAAATACGATATACACCAGCGCGCACGGCGCAATCAACATCAAATCCAACGTCAATCCGACCAAAGGCGGCACGCCCAACCTTCGCCGCAGCAGGTAATACACAGGATAAGTGCCGAACACCCACACCGTCGCCCACGAAAACGCTCCCATCCGCAGCCATTCCCACGCCACGCCGGCACACGCCAGCATGACCGCCGCTGTTTGCAGGCGGTTGAGGCGTTCTTTAAACCAAATCCGCCCGCACAACATCATAGTCAGCGGAAACAGAAAATAGCCCATCGCCACATTCACACCCTCCCCGTTGACGGGCGACCAGACAAACAGCCACAATTGGCTCGCAAAAACAGGGGTGGGCAGGAAAATCAGCAGCCAGCGTTTCCAATCCCGGCCGACGCCGCGTATAAATCTGTCTGCCGCCCTGCCAGCCGCCCACCATCCCCATCAGGCCAAACAAAGCCGCCAGCATCGCCACCATCCGCCAAGCGAAGACTTCCGTCCCCGTCATCGGCTTCATCCAAATTCCGTATAAAAACAACACAACAAACAAAAATATTGGACAACGCCGCCGCAATCAGACCTTTCGACAAATCCGTCATTTCAGACGACCTTATGCAATAAATAAAAGGTGTATTGTAGAATAACCTTATAGGAACTTCCCGTATTTATCTTGTTCTCGTATTTTTATTTTTTTAGTTTTTGAAATATTTTTTTCTGCTTAAACAAATCGACAGCGGAATATCACGCGCTCAAACAAAAGGTCGTCTGAAATCCGGTTTCCCGTTTTCAGACGACCTTTTTCAAAAGCATATCGTTTAAGCGTTCAATAAACTTTCATCCAGCGTCAGCTCTTCGTTTTTGTTCACCGCCACTTTGCGCGTCAGGACGTTTTGCGCGATTTCCTGCGCTTCGGCGAGCGAGTGCATCAGATAAGTGCCGCATTGGTATTCGTTCAACTCGGGGATTTTGCTTTTGGTCTTTGACATTGACGACATCCCGCATCGAAGCGAGCCATGCGTCGGCGACCCTGCTGCTCGTCGGGCGTGCCGATGAGGCTCATGTAGAAACCGGTGCGGCAGCCCATCGGGGAAATGTCGATGATTTCGACGCCGTTGCCGTTCAAGTGGTCGCGCATAAAGCCTGCGAATAAATGCTCCAACGTGTGGATGCCTTTTTCGGACAGGATTTCTTTGTTGGGCACGCAAAAGCGCAGGTCGAATACGGTAATGGTGTCGCCTTTGGGCGTGGTCATGGTTTTCGCCACACGCACGGCGGGGGCGTGCATACGGGTGTGGTCGACTTTGAAACTGTCTAACAGGGGCATTTTGTTATCCTTTTGTGCGGGTTATGTAGGTTTTCGGGATAGGATTTTTGTCCAGCAATTCATCGTCCAAGACGCGGTTTTCGACTTTCATCCATTCGCCGTCTGCTTCAGGGAAGCCGTTGCGGCAATATCCTGCCTGCTCGACAAAATCATAGACGGCATGGATGTAGCCGTTGATGCACAATGCGGCTATGGTGCAGGCATCATCCCATAAGATCAAGACATGATTGGGGATATGTTTGTCGGATACATCTTCGACATTGTAGATATGCAAGGCATCCAAAAATCCCATCTTGCGAAGCGGCATAGAAGTAGCTCGTGTCGCCGTCGTCTTCAAAGACGACGCCATAAGGGATATGTTCGAAAAAAATGATTCTAAAACTTCGGGCGTGCCGACAGTAAAAATTTTTCGATTTCGGCAGTCCGATACAGGGGTAATTGTGCCATTGGGTAACGCTCTCTTTGTGGGAATACTCAAATTATATAGTGGATTAACTTTAAACCAGTACGGCGTTGCCTCGCCTTAGCTCAAAGAGAACGATTCTCTAAGGTGCTGAAGCACCAAGTGAATCGGTTCCGTACTATTTGTACTGTCTGCGGCTTCGTCGCCTTGTCCTGATTTAAATTTAATCCACTATAATTCGGCAATCTCAACCGCTTCGCCCGAAGCCGCGCTCAGGGCTTCGTTCAAAACATCGTAGAAATCCCGTCCGTCGCGCGTTGCCAGCCATTTGCCGTTTTTGCTCGGCGAAATGGTAGCCGCCGCTTTTTGCGGCAATCCACAATTCTTGGTTGGGCGTGTGGCGGTTGACGATGATTTGCGTGCCGTCCGCAGCTTCGATGGTCAGGACGTTTCCGGCAAACTGGCAGTCGAAATCCCAGCCGTTTTCGTCGATTTGGTCTTCGATGTGTTCGAACAATTCTTCGCTCATGCGGATGAATTCGCTTTCGGTCATCATGGCTTTTTGTGTGTTTTTTGTTTAAGATACCGAATCTTGCCACATTCGCGCTTATGAAGGAAGTTTACCGATGAAATACGGCGTATTTTTTTGCTGCGGCAACCGCCCTCCTGCTTTCAGCCTGCGGTTACAAAGGCGACCTCTACCTGCCCAAAGAAGGCGACAAGGCGCGTTTCGGCGTGGTCCAAACCGGTCTGAAAATCCATTCTTCCAAAGAACCTACCAATCAAACCAACGATTAAGCCTCACCAACATGACCCTGCATTGCGAACAAGTTCCCTATTCCCGCCTTGCCGAAGAATTCGGCACACCGCTTTATGTGTACAGCCAATCCGCGCTGACCGAAGCATTTGAAAACTACCAAACCGCGTTTGCCGCGCTTTCCCCGCTCGTCTGCTACGCCGTCAAGGCCAACGGCAATCTGAGCATCATCAAACACTTCGCCTCACTGGGCAGCGGTTTCGACATCGTCTCCGGCGGCGAATTGGCGCGCGTTTTGGCGGCGGGCGGGGATGCGGCGAAAACCATATTTTCAGGCGTGGGCAAAAGCGAAGCAGAAATTGAGTTCGCGCTTCATGCAGGCGTGAAATGCTTCAATATGGAAAGCATCCCCGAAATCGACCGCATTCAAAAGGTTGCCGAACGCTTGGGCAAAACCGCATCCGTCTCCCTGCGCGTCAACCCCGATGTCGATGCCAAAACCCATCCCTACATCTCCACCGGCCTGAAAGCCAACAAATTCGGCATCGCCTACGCCGACGCGCTCGAAGCCTACCGCCACGCCGCCCGCCAAAGCCACCTCAAAATCATCGGCATCGACTGCCACATCGGTTCGCAACTGACCGACCTCAGCCCGCTTATCGAAGCCTGCGAGCGCATTTTGATTTTTGGTTGACCGATTGGCGGATGAAGGCATCGTTTTGGAACATCTGGACTTAGGCGGCGGCGTCGGCATCGTTTATCAAGACGAAACCGTCCCCGATTTGGGCGCGTATGCCCAAGCGGTTCAAAAACTGATCGGCACACGTCGTCTGAAACTCATCCTCGAACCCGGCCGCAGCCTGGTCGGCAACGCAGGTTCGCTGCTGGCGCGCGTCGAGTTCGTCAAACACGGCGAAGAGAAAAACTTCGTCATGGTCGATGCCGCCATGAACGACCTCATGCGCCCCGCCCTGTATGACGCGTACCACCGTATCGAAGCGGTAGAACCCAAAAAAATATTCCGCCGCTGACCGCCGACATCGTCGGCCCGATTTGCGAAACCGGCGACTTCCTCGGCAAAGACCGCACTCTTGCCTGCGAAGAAGGCGATTTGCTGGTTATCCGCAGCGCAGGCGCATACGGAGCCAGCATGGCAAGCAATTACAACACGCGCAATAGAGC
The DNA here is from genome assembly GCA_916438535.1 of uncultured Neisseria sp. Taxonomy (GTDB): domain Bacteria; phylum Pseudomonadota; class Gammaproteobacteria; order Burkholderiales; family Neisseriaceae; genus Neisseria. The sequence continues at coordinate 681,377 of CAKAEP010000002.1, forward strand.
AGCGGAAGTCTTGGTGGACGGTAACGAATACCGGCTTATCCGCCGACGCGAAACCTTAGAACAACAAATGGCAAACGAAATGGCTTGTTTGTAACATCCCGTCCGTTTTCAGACGACCTGCCCTATAATTGAGAATACTTCATGAAAATCATCGATACCACCCTACCCGAAGTCAAACTTTTAGAACCGCAAGTCTTCGGCGACGCGCGCGGCTTCTTTATGGAAACTTTCCGCGACGAATGGTTTAAAGCTAACGTCTGCGACCGCACCTTCGTGCAGGAAAACCATTCCAAATCAGGCAAAGGCGTATTGCGCGGCCTGCATTACCAAACCGAAAACACGCAAGGCAAACTCGTGCGCGTCGTCGTCGGCGAAGTGTTTGACGTTGCCGTCGATATGCGTAAAGACTCGCCGACTTTCGGCAAATGGGCCGGCGAAATCCTGTCGGCAGAAAACAAACGCCAACTGTGGGTACCTGAAGGTTTCGCACACGGCTTTTACGTTTTGAGCGATGAAGCCGAATTCGTTTATAAATGCACAGACTATTACAACCCGAAAGCCGAACATTCACTGATTTGGAACGACCCGACCGTCGGCATCGAATGGCCGTTGCAAGGCGAACCCAACCTGTCGCCCAAAGACTTGGTGGGTAAAAATTTTGGCAGAAGCAGTTACGTTCTAAATTACCGTCGTCAAATCCGTCAAAAAAACGCAAGGTCGGCGGATTCGCATTTGAAGTGCAACTTTCCATAACAGAAAAAGGCCAGTATGCGGTAGCATACGGCCTTTCCTGCAAGAAAGATTGCCATGAGCTACACACAACTGACCCAAGACGAACGATACCATATCCAATACCTGTCCCGCCACTGCACCATCGCCGAAATCGCCAAACAGCTCAACCGCCACAAAAGCACCATCAGCCGCGAAATCAAGCGGCACTGCATCCAAGGACAGCAATACAGCGCCGAAAAAGCACAGAAGCAAAGCCGGCTGACCAAACAGCACCGGCGAAAACCCTATAAGCTCGATTCGCAGCTGATTCAACACATCGACACCCTTATCCGCCGCAAACTCAGTCCCGAACAAGTATGTGCCTACCTGCATAAACACCACGGGATCACACTCCATCACAGCACCGTTTACCGCTACCTCCGCCAAGACAAAAGCAACAGCGGCACTTTGTGGCAACATCTCAGAATATGCAGCAAACCCTACCGCAAACGCTACGGCAGCACATGGACCAGAGGCAAAGTGCCCGACCGCGTCGGCATAGAAAACCGACCTGCTATCGTCGACCGGAAAACCCGCATCGGCGATTGGGAGGCCGACACCATCGTCGGCAAAAATCAGAAAAGCGCGTTATTGACCTTGGTCGAACGCGTTACCCGCTACACCATCATCTGCAAACTGGATAACTTAAAGGCCGAAGACACTGCCCGGGCGGCCATTAGGGTATTAAAGGCATATAAAGCCAGAGTCCACACCATCACCATGGATAACGGCAAAGAATTCTACCAACACACCAAAATAGCCAAAGCATTGAAGGCGAAAACCTATTTTTTTGCCGCCCTTACCATTCTTGGGAGAAAGGGCTGAATGAGAACACCAATGGACTCATCCGGCAATATTTCCCCAAACAAACCGATTTCCGAAACATCAGCGATCGGGAGATACGCAGGGTTCAAGATGAGTTGAACCACCGGTCGAGAAAAAAACACTTGGCTACGAAACGCCAAGTGTTTTATTCTTAAATCTGTTCCAACCACTGGTACCCTAGTGTTGCACTTGAAATCCGAATCCAAGGTCGTCTGAAAACTTGAGATAAGTTTTTCAGACGACCTTTTTCAGTTACAGCAACCTGATCCCTTCCCCGTCTGGAGGGGGAAAGTTAGGATGGTGTGGCGGGGTGGAGGATATACGGAATAAAGGGCAAGAGCCACCCTCTCCCCAACCCTCTCCCGCCAGACGGGAGAGGGAGCGAATTCTCGTGGGCAAAGCCCACGCTACGGTTATTCCACAAACCAACGCAAAAAATTCCGCTATGGGTTTTCTCCAACTTTAGGCGTTGCCCGACGGTGTAGCGTGGGCTTTGCCCGCGAATCCTGCCGTATTGAGACGATAATGGATTTAAAGTATCAGAATACAAAGAGGTCGTCTGAAAAGATTGAGATAGGTTTTTCAGACGACCTCTTTCAGCTACGGCAACCTGATCCCTTCCCCCGTCCGGCGGGGGAAGGCTAGGATGGGGGTGGCTTGCGGATATACGGCAATAAAGGGCAAAGAGCCACCCTCTCCCCAACCCTCTCCCGCCAAACGGGAGAGGGGCAGATTACTGAATGCCGCCGTTACTGCTTTTTTTAGTGTCGTATTGAGGCGATAATGGATTTAAAGTATCAGAATACAAAAAGGTCGTCTGAAAAATCCTCCAAAACAGGTTTTTTTCAGACAACCTTTTCTTCTCCTACTCATTCCAACCCGATTTCTAAATACTCGCGCTATGCCCTACCCGCACATGGCTGTGGTGGTCGCGGCCTTCGTGATCGTAGTCGGATTTGAAGCCTTTGAGTACGACGTCTATGTCGTTTTTCCTTGGCAAAGACGTTGGCGAAGTCTTCAATCAGTTCCAATACGTCGCCGGCGATGTAGGGACGAGCGTTCGGCGTTAATGGTTACTTTCGAACCCGGACGGATGTTTTTTTCAGGGTTTTTCTTGATGGCGGCTTTGTTCAGGAACGAGACTTCTTCCGCCAGTTCCAAGCTGATTTCGTCGGCTTCGGCGAGTTCTTCGCGGCTGAGGTAGTAGGCGCGCTTCATGTTGCCCTGAAGGATGAAGATGATGCTGATGGCGAGCCCAATGCCGACGCCTTTGAGCAGGTCGAGCGCGACGACGGCGGCGAGAGTAGCGGCGAAGGGAATGAACTGGTACAGCCCTTTATGCCAGAAATGCAGGAGGGTGGCGGGTTTTGCCAGTTTGTAGCCCACCAGCAGCAAGACGGCGGCGAGGGTGGACAGGGGTATCATGTTGAGGATAAAGGGAATCGCCAAAACGCACACCAGCAACAGGACGCCGTGGATAACGGCAGACAGTTTGTGCGTCGCGCCTGCATTGGCGTTGGCGGACGAGCGCACGACGACGGAGGTGATGGGCAGGGCCGCCGATAAGCGAGCTGACGATGTTGCCTGCGCCCTGCGCGCGCAATTCGCGGTTGGTGTCGGTGATGCGGCGGCGGGTGTCGAGGCGGTCGGCGGCTTCGATACAGAGCAGGGTTTCAATCGAGGCGACGATGGCGATGGTGATGCCGGTCATCCAGACGTAGCTGTTGCCGAAACCTGAAAAAGTTGGGCAGCGTGAGCATAGCTGCGGCTTCGCGCCATGTGTCGGGAACGGGCAGTTGGACGAGTTGTCCGACAGGAATGGCAAGGCTGCTGCCGCTTACGACAAACCATTGGTTCATCAGTATCCCCGCGCCCACAGCAACCAGCGCGGCGGGCAGGGCTTTGATGTTTTTTTCAACGCGGGGATTTTTGTCCCATACGATTAGGATCGCCATCGACACGCCCGCTACCAAAAAGAGCCTGTGTGGATGTCGGCGAACAGGGCGGCGGGGTCGGCGAGGCTGCTGCTGCCCAAGGCAAACGGAATCTGTTTCATGATGATAATCACGCCGATGCCCGCCAACATGCCTTCGATAACGGACACGGGGATGTATTCGGCAAGGCTGCCGGCGCGGATAAAGCCAAGCAAAAGCTGGATGGCGCCGGCGATTAAGCCTGCGCACAGGAACAGCTCGAACGAACCGAGTTCGGTAATGGCGGCAAGGATAATCGCCGCCAAACCTGCGGCAGGGCCGGAAACGCTGATGTGCGAAGTGCTGAGGGAACCGATGACGATGCCGCCGACGATGCCCGCCAACACGCCGGACAACGGCGGCGCACCGGAAGCAAGCGCGATGCCGAGGCACAACGGCAGGGCGACGAGGAAGACGACCAGTCCGGAAGCGAAATTGGACTTAAACAGGCTGCCCAAAGGCTGTTTTTTCTGATGGGGTTTCATGGTGAAGGGTACTCCTGATGTGTGTGTGTTTTTGTATTTGAGAGGATTGGGGCAAATCAAGGTCGTCTGAAAAAAATCAGGATACTTGTTCAAACTGCTTTTTCAGACGACCTCCGAGCCATCAACCCGCTTTCTTGCGCGCGTTGACCACCCATTCGGAATCGGTAAGGTCGTAGATTTTTTTGAATGTCGGCGAGGATGTTTTTTTGAAGTCGATGTTCAAATCGATGAGGCGGCCGGTACGCAGGTCAAAGACCCAGCCGTGCACGATCGGATAGCCGTCGAGCAGGTAACGTTCCTGCACGCACGCCATTTTTGATGACGTTGAGGCACTGTTCCCTGCACGTTCAATTCGACCAGGCGGTCGTAGCGCAGGTGTCCGTCCTCAATCGCGTCCAGTTCTTCCTGATGCAGGCGGTACACGTCGCGGATGTTGCTCAACCACGGATTCATCGTACCAAAATCTTCGGGCAGCATCGCCGCTTTGATGCCGCCGCAGTTGTAGTGGCCGCAGATGATGATGTGTTTGACTTTCAGATGCGAGACGGCGTATTCGATGGCGGAAGCGGCATTCATGTCCAAACCGTGAACAAGGTTGGCGACGTTGCGGTGCACGAACACGTCGCCCGGCTCAAATCCCATCAGCTCTTCCGCCGCGACGCGGCTGTCGGAGCAGCCGATGTAGAGGTATTCGGGATTTTGCCCGTCGGCAAGGTCTTTGAAGTAATCGGGGTATTGCTGCCTCTTCGTTTCCTGCCATTTGCGGTTGTTCTCAAAAAAATGACTTCGTATGATTGGCTCATGCGGCTTCCTTTCTGCTTGATGTGTCGTCTGTTTTTTTGTTACCGCACCCTGTTGCGGATGCGGCCTCTGTAAGGGTTGCGCATTCTAGGAAGGCAAAATTAGAGAAAAATTAGCCATAAAATGCCGTATAAATATGTAAATTCGGCATTTTTCAAGCAAAAGGGTCGTCTGAAAACCCTTTTTAAACCCAATCAGACAAAAAGGAGAAACCGCCGTTTCTCCCTATCTTTCAAAAAAAATTAAACCGCTCTCATCCACACGCCGCCTCCCCGTCCGAAAAATCCTCCTGCTGTCTGCCATTTCCCCGCAATTTTTCAGAAGACCTCCTTACCAATCCTTACACTTTACGGCATAATGGCGGACTGTTTTTCCGAGGAGAATTCCATGTCCGTCAAAACCCCGTCGCTTTTCGGCGGCGCCATGATTATCGCCGGTACAGTTATCGGCGCAGGTATGCTCGCCAACCCGACCGCCACTTCCGGCGTCTGGTTTACAGGCTCGCTGATTGTGTTGCTCTATACTTGGTTTTCCATGCTCTCCAGCGGCCTGATGATATTGGAAGTCAACACCCACTATCCGCACGGCGCCAGCTTCGACACCATGGTCAAAGACCTGCTCGGACCGACTTGGAACGCCATCAACGGCATTGCCGTCGCCTTCGTTTTATACCCTGCTCACCCTATGCCTATATCTTCGTCGGCGGCGACTTGACCGCCAAAGGCCCTAGGCAGCGCGGTGGGAAGCGAAATTTCGCTCACCGTCGGACAACTCGTCTTCTTCGGCATCCTCGCCTTTTTGCGTGTGGGCGTCGGCACGGCTGGTCGATCGCTTCACCAGCGTCCTCATCGGCGGCATGGTGCTGACCTTCATTTGGGCGACCGGCGGGCTGATTGCCGATGCCAAACTGCCCGTCCTCTTCGACACCCAAGCCCCCGCAGGCACGAGCTACTGGATTTACATCTCCGCCGCCCTGCCCGTCTGCCTCGCCTCCTTCGGCTTCCACGGCAACGTCTCCAGCCTGCTCAAATACTTTAAAGGCGATGCGCCCAAAGTCGCCAAATCCATTTGGGCAGGGTACGCTGGTCGCGCTCGTGATTTACGTCCTGTGGCAAGTCGCCATCCAAGGCAACCTGCCGCGCAACGAGTTCGCCCCCGTCATCGCCGCCGAAGGGCAAGTGTCCGTCCTCATCGAAACCCCTGTCCAAGTTCGCCCAAACCGGCAGCATGGACAAAGTGTTGACCCTCTTCTCCTACATGGCGATTGCCACTTCCTTCCTCGGCGTAACGCTCGGCCTCTTTGACTACATCGCCGACATCTTCAAATGGAACGACAGCGTGTCCGGCCGCACCAAAACCGCCGCCCTCACCTTCCTGCCGCCCCTGATTTTTCTGTCTGTTGTATCCAACAGGCTTCGTTACCGCCATCGGCTACGTCGGTCTGGCGGCAACCATTTGGACCGGCATCATCCCCGCCATGCTACTCTACCGTTCGCGCCAAAAATTCGGCGCAGGCAAAAACTACAAGGTTTACGGCGGATTCGGGCTGATGGTTTGGGTTTTCCTCTTCGGTGTCATCAACATCGCCGCGCAGGTATTGAGCCAGCTCGAACTCGTCCCCGTGTTCAAAGGCTGACAACCCAACCGCACAAGAGGTCGTCTGAAAACCCCATCAAAGGTTTTTTTCAGACGATCTTTTCTGTATTTCGCACAGACAGTATCAGCCCCTTAAAAATCCATTGCATTTTTCGCTCAATCCATTAACATTTAACCTTGTTGGAAACGCAATTTGTTTGTTAGTATTAAGCCATTGCCGTTACATCCGCATCACGGCGGCGACAGGCAACCTCCAAGACGGACAACCTCCAAATAGAAAGGACACATATCATGGCTAAATTATTGGTCGCTCCGGTATCCGCCGGTTTGGACGTGGCAGCAGCAAGCAAAGCCTTTGCCCAAGCTTTGGGCGCGCAAGTTTTTCCAACCGCTCGACGCATCCGCCGAAACCCCTGTTGGCGCAAGGCAAAAGCGACGACTGGTTTGACGCTGTGGTCGGCAAAGCCGTCGCACTCAATACCGACAATCTTGTTATCGAAGGTATCGCCCCCGAAGCGGACAAACTCTTCCTCTCCGGCAAAAACGTCGAGCTGGCGCTGTCTTTTGGATGCAGGCGTAGTCTTGGCATTGCAATCCGACAATGCCGACGCAGCCGAAGCGGCACACCGAATCAACCTTGCCAAACAGCTTTTACACCAACTCTCCGGGTCTTTTTGAAGGCTTCATCATTGAAGGCGCGGCAGCATCCGTAGGCGAAGAAGTTGCCCGCCTGACCGGACTGACGTTCTACGGCTCAAGCAGCGCACTCAAAGACGTATCCGCTTTGGCAAAACGCGAAGCCTCCCGTCTGTCTCCCGCCCAATTCCGTTACAACCTGATTGATTTTTGCCCGTAAAGCCGATATGCGCATCGTCCCTGCCCGAAGGCGCAGAACCGCGTACCGTCGCCGCAGCCGCCATCTGCCACGAAAAAAAGGCATTGCCCGCTGCGTCTTGCTTGCCAAACGCGAAGAAGTTGAAGCCGTTGCCAAAGAACGCGGCATCAACCTGCCTGACTCTTTTGGAAATCGTCGATCCCGCTACATTGATCGAACAATACGTCGAGCCGATGTGCGAATTGCGCAAATCCAAAGGTCTGACCCCTGAAGATGCCCGCAAACAACTGCAAGACACCGTTGTCCTCGGCACCATGATGATGGCGCAAAACGACGTGGACGGCTTGGTATCCGGCGCCGTTCATACTACCGCCAACACCATCCGCCCCGCTTTGCAACTGATTAAAACCGCACCGGGCGCCAGCCTCGTGTCCAGCGTATTCTTCATGCTGCTGCCCAACCAAGTCCTCGTCTTCGGCGACTGCGCGGTCAACCCGAATCCGACACCCGAACAGCTTGCCGATATCGCCATCCAATCCGCCGATACCGCCAAAGCCTTCGGTATTCCGCCAAAAGTTGCCATGATTTCTTACTCTACCATCAACTCAGGCAGCGGCCCTGATGTCGATGCCGTGATTGAAGCGACCAAACTGGCGAAAGAAAAACGCCCGGACTTGGAAATCGACGGCCCGCTGCAATACGATGCGGCTACCGTGCCTGAAATCGGCAAAACCAAAGCCCCTGAAAGCACCGTCGCAGGTCAAGCAACCGTCCTGATCTTCCCAAGCCTCAACACCGGCAACTGCACCTACAAAGCCGTACAACGCAGCGCCAACGTCCTGAGCGTCGGCCCTCTGTTGCAAGGTTTGCGCAAACCGGTCAACGACCTCTCCCGCGGCGCATTGGTAGAAGACATCGTCTTCACCATCGCCCTGACAGCGGTTCAGGCAAAACAAATGGCAAACTGATTACTTGATTTTTTAAAGTAAACAAAGGTCGTCTGAAAACCTATCAATAAGGTTTTCAGACGACCTATATATTCGGACGGCACATACCTGGCCGAAACCCCTGCACCTTGGCTATACTCTTTCAGACGACCTTTCCGCACCTTCATTATGGAACAACCCGATTTCTTCCCCATCCCCAGCCCCCTGCATCGGCGTATGTGAAGCCAACGAAAAAAAGGCTATTGCAAAGGTTGCCTGCGCAGTCGTGAAGAGAGATTGTATTGGCAGCAGATGACGGACGACCAAAAGCACCAAGTCATGCGCCTGCTGCATATGCGCAAAACCAAAATCCGCAACAAAAAACTCGATTTGCTGAGACAACAGGAAGAACGAGAAGAAATACAGCAGGACAATTTGTTTGACGACAACTTCGTTCCGGAAACTTAAAAACGAGAAAGAGGTTCTCCTTGTCCTTCGCAATAAAAGGTCGTCTGAACCCAAGCAGCAGATTTTGGTTTGCTTTTAGGTTTTCAGACGACCTTTCCCGCCTTAAAATACATCCCCTAAAATACAACTATACCCCGTCCACACACCATGCCCGTCAAAATCCAAACCCGCCCCGTCAACCAAAACGTCCTCGATGATTTGCTCACCGCCGGCGCCGACCCTTTAATCGCCCGCCTGTGCGCCTCGCGCGACGTGCAGAGTCCCGCTGAATTGGATGACAAACTCGCCGGCCTTCTACCTTATCAATCGCTGACGCATTGCGAAGCCGCCGCCCGCCGTCTGGCGGATGCCATCGAGCGCAAGGAAAAAAATCCTGATTGTCGCCGACTACGATGCCGACGGCGCGACCGCGTGTTCCGTCGGCATGAGCGGCTTGGCGGCGATGGGCGCGACTGTGGATTTCCTCGTACCCAACCGCTTCGAACACGGCTACGGCTTGACGCCCGAGCTTGCCGAAATCGCCGCCGCGCAAGGCGTGGATTTGCTGATTACGGTCGACAACGGCATCGCCAGCATCACAGGCGTGGCGCGGGCGCAGGAATTGGGTTTGGACGTGATCGTAACCGACCACCACCTGCCCGCCGAAACCGTACCCGACTGCATCATCGTCAATCCGAACCAAAAAAAGGCTGCGGCTTTCCAAGTAAAAAGTCTGGCGGGCGTGGGCGTGATTTTTTTATGTGTTGATGGCGCTGCGTGCCGAATTGCGCCACCGTAATTATTTTTTTCAGACGACCTTAAAGAGCCGAATCTGGGCGAACTTTTTGATTTGGTCGCACTCGGCACCGTCGCCGATGTCGTTCCCCTCGACCACAACAACCGTATCCTCGTGTCGCAAGGTTTGAAACGGATGCGTTCGGGCAAGATGCGCCCCGGTATCCGCGCCTTGTTTGAAGTGGCGCGGCGCGACTGGCGCAAAGCGCAGCCTTTCGATATGGGTTTTGCACTGGGGCCGCGCATCAACGCCGCCGGACGGCTGGACGATATGTCGGTCGGCATCGCCTGCCCTGTTGGCGCGCGACGACGCAGAAGCGCAGGCATTGGCGGCGCAGTTGAACGACCTCAATATCGAACGCCGCGAAATCGAGCAGTCCATGCTGCAAGACGCGCTGAACGCCTTTCCCGAAACCCTGCCTTCAGGTCAGACGACCCTGGTCGCCTACCGCGACGATTTTCATCAAGGCGTGGTCGGCATCGTCGCCAGCCGCCTCAAAGACCGCTTCTACCGCCCGACCATCGTGTTCGCCCCCAGCGGACAACGGCGAAGTGCGCGGTTCGGGGCGTTCCATTCCCAACCTGCACCTGCGCGACGCTTTGGACTTGGTGTCCAAACGCCACCCCGATTTGATTTTGAAATTCGGAGGACACGCGATGGCGGCGGGCTTGAGCATACTCGAACACAACATTCCCGCGTTTCAGATCGCCTTTGAAGAAGCCGTGCGCGAAATGGTGTGCGAAGACGATTTGTCGCAGACCTTCATCACCGACGGCAGCCTGAAAGCCTGCGACATCACGTTGGAACAGGCGCAAAACCTTGCCCGACACGTTTGGGGACAAGGCTTCGCGCCGCCGAGCTTTACCGACGAGTTTCACGTCATCCGCCAGCAGCCTTTAGGCGCGGAGGGCAAACACAAAAAAGTCTGGCTGCAAAAAGACGGCTACGAATTTGAAGCCATGTTCTGGCGGTGTACCGATGATATTCCCGAATACATCCGCACGGTTTACCGCCCTGTGGCAAACGAGTGGCGCAATCAGATGGAATTGCAGCTTTATATCGATTATTGGGAAGCGGCTTAAGGCTTGCGAAAGATAAAAGGTCGTCTGAAAATTTCAGACGACCTTTATGCTCTTGAAGCTCAGTTCAACCTATTTCTTCAAAAATATATTTGCGTACGGCAGCGTTGTGTTCTTCCAGATTATGGCTGAACTGGCTCAAGCCGGTGCCGTCCATTTTGGAGACGAAATAGAGGTATTTTTCATTCGACGGATGCGCGGCGGCATCAAAGGCGGCTTTGCTCGGCAGGGCGATGGGGGTCGGGGTTAAGCCGCTGCGGGTGTAGGTGTTATACGGCGTATCGCGCTGGAGGTCGGCTTTGCGGATTTTGCCTTTGTACGCGCTGCCCATGCCGTAAATCACGGTCGGATCGGTCTGCAGGCGCATGCCGATGTTGAGACGGTTGACGAATACTGAAGCAACATGGGCGCGGTCGTCTTCGTGGGCGGTTTCTTTTTTTCAATCAGGCTCGCCATAATCAGCATTTCATACGGATTTTTTTGTAGGGCAATCCGCTTTGGCGATCTTCCCAAGCGTCGTTCAGACGACGTTGCATGGTTTGATAAGCGGTTTGGTAGATTTGCAAATCACTGCTGCCTGCGTCGATTTCATAGCTGTCGGGGAAAAACTGACCTTCGGGATTGCTGCTGAGCGCGTCGGGGGCAATTGCCTGCATGAGTTCCGCATCGCTCCAGCCGCGTGTTTTGTGTTCGATGTCGGGGTGTTGTCGATGATTTTTACGCATCGTGGCAAAACGCGAACCTTCGACGATTTGAACGGTAACGGCATCGGGTCTGCCGTTGCGGATTTTTCTGTAAAATGCCCCATGCGGAAATGTTGGAAGGGAGGCGGTACGAGCCGGCGTTGAGTTTGTTGTGTGCGCCTATCAGGTAGGCGGCTGCGACCAGCACATGGCGGTTGTAAACGACTCCGTCTTCGGCAAGCGTACGGCTGACGGAAGAGATACCTTGGTTTTTGGCAATTTTGATGCGGTATGCTTTGCCGTTGTCTTTTGGGAACGAACAGCAAGGCGGCGAACACGGCGGCAACGGCAACAAAAAATACCGCAAACCATTTCAACATTTTTTTCAGCATGGTAGGATTTTTGATTTGTGAACGTCGTGCGACAGTATAACCGAAATGCGCGCCTTCTTCCCTGCACGCCCGCCCGACGTATGTTTTTTCCGCCTCAGTGGTCGTCTGAAATAAAGGGTCGTCTGAATATGAATCTTCCGTCCGAATGTCAAGACATTGGCTGGCAACAAGGCTGGTGGCAGCCTGCGCGCCGCGCGTTTTCGCCGAACTTCGAGCCGCGTGCAGAATCAGAAGTCGTGTCGCTGGTGGTTTTACACAATATTTCGCTGCCGCCTTTCGAATATGGGACGGGCGCGGTGGAAAAGCTGTTTACCAACCGCATCAACCCCAACGAACATCCGTTTTTCAGCGTCATCCACACCTTGCGCGTTTCCAGCCATTTTCTGATCACCCGCGAGGGCGAGGCGGTGCAGTTTGTTTCTTGCGACGATATGGCGTACCACGCGGGCGTGTCGTCGTTTCGCGGACGTGAAAAGTGCAATGCGTTTTCGGTCGGTATCGAATTGGAAGGCTGCGATTTCGAGCCGTTTGCCGAAGTGCAATATCAAACGCTGGAAACCCTGCTGCAAGCGTTGATCGGGCATTACCCCATCACCGCTGTTACCGGTCATCAGGACATCGCTCCCGACCGCAAAACCGACCCCGGCCACTTTTTTTCGACTGGCAAAGATTGCAGGCAGCAGGTTTCCCGGTTGTCCGTTAATCGCTCAAAAAAATGCCATATAGCATTTTTTTCAGACGACCCAGCCTCATTTTTGGGCTATCATTCACGGCATTTGCTGTCAGAAAAGTTTATTTTTCGTTATAATCGAATGTTCATACGGGACAATCCGTGTCCGACTCCGACGAACTTACTTGCGGCAATACGATTCCGCATACCGCCCAAAGGCAAACCCGCCCAAAGGCAAACCCGCCTAAAGGCAAACCCGCCTAAAGGCAACGAAGACGGAATGCCGCTCTTACAAAAAAGTGATTACCCATGATTTTTCATCGTCTTAGGCTTTGGCAGTCATCCTTGCCGTCATCGCCTACAATATGTACCAAGAAAACCAATACCGCAAACAGGTGCGCGAGCAGTTCGGCCACTCCGACAAAGACGCGCTCCTGAACAGTAAAACCAGCCATGTGCGCGACGGTAAAGAATCCGGCGGCAAAGGCCTGTTCGTCAAAAAAGCGAACAAAGCCCAAGAAGCCGCGCTGCGCAATCTGCAAGAACAAGACGAAATCTTCGCCGCCAAAGCCAAACTCGCCAAACCTTCCGCCATCAAAACCGATGTCGAGTTGGCGATTGAAGACGACTTTACCGACGAGCCGGTACAGCATACCGTCATCGGGCTGAACAACGAAATCACCACCCAAGCCGCCAGTGACGAGCCGGTTAACCTGCCGTCCGCCGCCAACCAACCTTTGGTCAGCTTGGACGAATTGTCTCAAGTCGAATTGCCGTGGTTTGACCCGCGCTTCGACTACCTCGCCTACATCGCCCTCTCCGAAGCGCAAGAGCTGCACGCCCTGCCCCGCCTGTCCAACCGCCACCGTTTCCAAATCATCGGCTGCACCATGGACGACCGCTTCCAAGTTGCCGAACCGATTCCGAGCGTGTATTACCAAGGTTTCGTTGTCGGCCTGCAAGCAGTCAGCCGCAACGGTTTGGCAACCCAAGAAGAATTGCAACAGTTCAACCAACAAGTTGACACCTTCGCCCAACTGATGGGCGGCAAAGTCCTCCACACCGATTTGGCAGCGTTTACCGAAGTCGCGCAGGCATTGGACACCTTCTGCGCCCGCGTCGATCAAACCATCGCCATCCACTTGGTTTCACACAGCAACATCAGCGGCGTCGAACTGCGCGCGTCTGTTGAAAACCTCGGCTTCGTATTGGGCGAAGACGGCGCATTCCACTACACCGGACAAACCGGCAGCCCGATGTTTGCCATCCACAGCCTCACAGGCGACGCGTTTACCAACGCCCTTTTTAGACAACCAGTCCTACAAAGGCTTCAGCATGCTGCTCGACATCCCGCATGCGCCCGCCGGCGAAAAAACCTTCGACCTCTTTATGGACTTGGCGGTACGCCTCTCCGGTCAGTTGGGCTTGGATCTGGTCAACGACAAAATGGAAGAAGTTTCTACCCAATGGCTCAAAGACATTCGCAATTACGTCTTGGCACGTCAGGAAGAAATGCTCAAAGTTGGCATCAAACCCGGCAGCAAACAAGCCCTGCGCCTGTTTTCCTAAAATCAAATGTAATCAAAGCGGATATGTCGTTACGGCATATCCGCTTTTTTTCGGGTAAAATTTAGCTGTTTTCAACTTATCCTTTTCAGACGACCTTTGTCCGTTCCATCATGTATAGTGGATTAAATTTAAATCAGGACAAGGCGACGAAGTCGCAGACAGTACAGATCGTACGGAACCGATTCACTTGGTGCTTCAGCACCTTAGAGAATCGTTCTCTTTGAGCTAAGGCGAGGCAACGCCGTACTGGTTTAAAGTTAATCCACTATATCAGACAAAGGTCGTCTGAAAACCTTCCTCCATGAATCCGACCGCACAACACATCCGCCACCTCACCGACCTCCTCAACCGCTACGCCTACGAATACTACACCCTCGACGCGCCCAGCGTACCCGATGCCGAATACGACAAATTATTCCGCGAACTCGAAGCGTTGGAACGAAACCATCCCGAACTCAAACTGCCCGACAGCCCGACCCAGCGCGTCGGCGGCGAGCCTCTGGCGGGATTTGCCGAAGTGCGCCACGAAGTGCCGATGCTGTCGCTGACCAACGCCTTTTTCCCCGCAAGATGAAAAACGGCGTGTTCGATCATGCCGAAATGTACGCTTTCGACCAACGCGTGCGCGACGGCTTGGACGGCGGTAATCCCGAATACGTTATCGAACCCAAATTCGACGGCCTCGCCATCAGCCTGCTCTACCGCGACGGCGTATTGGTGCAGGCAGCGACGCGAGGCGACGGCACGACTGGCGAAGACGTTACCCAAAACGTCAAAACCGTCGCCAACATCCCCCTGCGGCTGCACGGCGAAAATACGCCCGAACTCATCGAAGTGCGCGGCGAAGTGCTGATGCTCAAAGCCGATTTCGCCGCCCTCAATAAAAGACAAAACGAAAACGGGCAAAAAAACCCTTTGCCAACCCGCGCAATGCCGCCGCCGGCAGCCTACGCCAACTTGATTCGCGTATTACCGCGCAACGCAAACTGCACTTTTTTTCCCCTACTCCATCGCCCGTCAGCAAGGCGGTTTCGTCGCGGAAGAGCATATCCAAGAACTCGCCTATTTCCGAGAACTCGGCTTCAGCCTGCCCGACGGCAATTTCGGCTGTTTCAAAAATATCGGCGAAGTATTGGCATTTTACGAACAAATGCAGCAAAAACGCCCTGAGCTGCCCTATGAAATCGACGGCATGGTCGTCAAAGTCAACAGCTTGGCGCAACAGCGCGAACTCGGCTTCATCTCCCGCGCGCCGCGCTGGGCGATTGCCCACAAATTCCCCGCCGAAGAAGCCCTGACCGTCGTCGAAGCCATAGACGTGCAAATCGGGCGCACCGGCGCGAGTTACCCCCGTCGCCCGCCTGCAACCCGTATTCGTCGGCGGCGTAACCGTCACCAACGCCACCCTGCACAATCAGGACGAAGTATCGCGTAAAGACGTGCGCGTTGGCGACACCGTCGTCGTGCGCCGCGCCGGAGACGTGATTCCTGAAGTCGTGCGCGTGATTTTCGAACGCCGCCCGATGCAGGAAACCGCCGTTGCCGTTTCAGACGACCTCAAGCATCAGCAAGACGACCTGTTTGCCGAAACACCGTCCGCCAATCAAACCCAATCCGTTCCGCTCCACAAGCCCTACCGCCTGCCAACCCACTGCCCCATCTGCCGCAGCGAAATCGAACGCGAAGAAGGCGAAGCCGTCGCCCGATGCAGCGGCGGCATGCTTTGTCAGGCACAACGCGCGCAAGGCTTAATCCACTTCGCCTCACGCAAAGCCATGGACATCGACGGCCTCGGTCAAAAACAAATCGAACAGCTTGTCGCCCAAGACCTCGTCCGCCATTTCGCCGACCTCTACCGCCTCGACATCCCGACCTTGCAAAAAATGAAGGAAACGGCAGATAAAGGGTCGTCTGAAAACGAAAACGGCGACGCCGAAACGGTTTCAGGCGACCTGTCTGAATCCAACACCCAAAACGGCAAAAAAACAACCGACCAAGTGGGCGGAAAACATCCTCGCAGGCATAGAAGCCAGCAAAACGCCCGAACTTGCCCGCTTCCTGTTCGCGCTCGGCATCCGCCACGTCGGCGAACGCACCGCCAAAACGCTGGCGCAGGCATTCGGCTCGCTGGAACACGTCCGCCGCGCACCCGAACCCATCCTCGCCTGCCTGCCCGACATCGGCACCGTCGTCGCCCGCTCCATCGCCCACTTCTTCGCCCAAGACGCGCAACAGGCGATGATAGACGAGCTGCTCGCCGCAGGCGTTGCCCCCGCAAACCCAAGCCGTTACCATCCCGCCCGCCCGCCATGCCGAGCCGCAACGCTGGATTGCCCGCCTGCCTGGTTTCAAAATCAGCGAAAACAAAGCCCAAGCCTTATGGGAACTCGCCGGCAAAAGCATAGAGGGCCTGCAAACCGACAAAGCCCTCCCCGCCGACTGGCAAGCATGGCGCAGCGAAACACAAAACGCCGCCCTGCTCGAAAACCTGAAAACCTTCTTCGCCCAAACGTCGTCTGAAAACCAAGAAGCAACGGTTTCAGACGACCCTAAACGAAGCCGTAGCAGGCAAAACCTTTGTGTTAACCGGTACCCTGCCCACCCTCAAACGCGACCAAGCCCAAGCCTTGATCGAAGCCGCAGGCGGTAAAGTTTCCGGCAGCGTGTCCAAAAAAACCGACTACGTCGTCGCCGGAGAAGCCGCAGGCAGCAAGCTGGAAAAAGCCAATGCCTTGGGCGTGGCAGTATTGAGCGAGGAAGAGCTTTTGGCGATGCTGGGCTGAATACCCGCCAAACATACCGCAGATTAAACTAGGAAATCCCTGCATCGTAGTTCCTCCATATGCGGAAACGACAGCATGGATATTGCTGATTCGAATTTATAGAAATAAGGTCGTCTGAAAAAAATTTTCAGACGACCTTATGAATACAAAAAAAGGAATAATAATCATGACAAACCAAAGTAAGCCTGGCTGGTTATTACGAGTAAAAAGAGAAATTAAAATGTAACTGGTTATTATGGGTATTAGGCGGATTCGCTTTTTTTATTTTTTTGCTGTTGCCTTAGCATTTTATTATTTGAAATTTAATATATCACCTATGTTTTGTAATTACTCCACATGGGAAGATTTCATTAATAATTCACATACAAACTCCTTCATATTAGACAATTTCCTAGCCAAGCTTTCTAATGATCCTGCCACATGGGGAACATTCGGTGATTATCTGGGCGGTACGCTGAACCCCATCATCAGCTTCCTAGCCCTTATCGGCCTGCTCTACACCATTCATCAACAAGCGCAAGAAATGAAAGCGACACGCGATGAATTAGAACGTACGGCTGAACAACAAAGCCGCCAGTCAGAAATTTTTTTAATCTGCAACAATTTGAATCGACATTTTTTTCTTTGCTGGAGCAGCATAATAAGATTATTGAAAAAAAGTTGAAACTGATCTCAATAAAATAAACGGGGGACATTGAACGTCGCTATAAAGGGCTTGATACCATTACTGAAACGCCACCATCCGAAGAAATGAGTAATTATCATGCAATAGAAATTATAAATCATAACCACACCCTAAAAGGATATTTTGATTTACTATTTCAAATGCTTAAATTTATTTGTATAAGCCTATCCAAAAGAGATGAGAACAAAGAGCCAGCCAATAATGATGAGAAAAAAATACTAAAATAAAAAAATAGAAGATTTTTTTGGAAAATAGTGTAGAAATTAGACAAAAAAATTAGTACAAAAATATATTAATATTCAAGAACAATTATATAGCGATATCCTTCGCTCCTTCATACCAAATGAAATACTCAAACTCTTGGCATTATACTGCCTAACACCAGATAAATACTCAGAGAATAAAGATTTAGAAACACCTTATAGTTTTTCAAGGTTTATTAAATAGATATAAACTACTGGAACAATTACAATTAGATTTAAAAACTGTAGAACGAATATTAGATTCTTCAGAAGTAGGAAATTTCGTAAAAAAACAACCCGCAAGATAAGATTATTCACTTTCTCATTCTAACCAGTTACACAAATACATCAGATGCTTTAGGAGAGAATAGCATTCTTAAAAAAATTAAAAACCTAAATTCAGAGAACAGCTCGATCAATCTATAGATAAATCCATAAAGAAATACTTAAAAAAATATAAGGAAACTCAAGAAGAATACATAAAAAAAATTTTTCACAAAAAAACTGTATATTATTATTAATGATTATTATCGCATTAAGACAGAATATAACAAACATACTAAACTTAAAAAAACAGTCTCCATTTAGACTTGATGACTTAGAATTCTCTGACATTGAGATTACCAATGATGATTTTTGACACATGGAAAAAAATAAATATATTAAAAGCCTTAACGAGAAAAAAATAAAAAAACTTACCAAGAGAATACAAATAAACCTGATACTGATATTGAATTAAAACAATTAGAAAAATAACAAAAAAAGCATGGTTAGAATTTCTGCAAATTGAAGAGGACTAAACCAATCTCTTCAGTTTGTGATTTTAATTACCTCAAAGGTCATCTGAAAATTTTCAGACGACCTTTATTTATTCCATTATCCATACAAAACCAACCCACGCCGTTCAATCCCATTATGAACTGATACCAACCGCACCACTCTTATCAACATCCCCATATTTACCCACAACGGTAGATACTATGCTGACTTACACCCGCAGCGTCCGGCTGGATGCGCCGCTCGAACCGATATTCCGCTACTGCACTTCCCGACACGGATTTGCCCGTCAGTTCCCGTTTGACGTGCAATGGCTGTCGGAAAAAGGAATACTGGGCGCGGGGAGATATTTTTGGATTTCAGATACAGAGTTTGCGGGATTTGGTTGCGGCATCGCGCCGAAATCATTTCGCTTGAGCCGAACCAATCGTTTACCGACCTGATGTTGAAGGGGATTTACCGCTCCTTCCGCCATACGCATGAATTCAAATTTTCCGGTGGACGTACCTGCGTGACGGATACGGTGGAATTTACTTTCGGGCTGGGAAAAACGGTTGACCGGCTAATCGGACTACCGACCTTGCGTCGGACATTTGAAAAACGCCACCGTTTATTGAAAGGGTGGGCTGCCCAATGGACTGACTGAAGATGCTACAAGTTAAAGGCGTAAAAAAAGGTCGTCTGAAAACCCGTATCTCAGTTTGAACTGGCCCCCAAATCTTGGACACTCATAAAAAGCCTATTCAGGCGCTCTGTGCAAGCTGGGTTCTGTATGAGACAGGACTCAGCTTTTTTTCAATTTCAAACTGCAACGCTCCCGGTTGTAGTAATCCATATAGTCATCTATCTGCTTCATCAATTCATCTACCGTCAATTCACCTGCGTTATAGAAACACTCCGTCTTCAACACCGCAAAGAAGCTTTCCATCGGCGCATTGTCCCAACAGTTCGCCTTTCGCGACATGCTTTTGAACCATGGAATGCTCCGCAAGCAATTCCCTATATCCCGCCGTACGGTACAGTACACCTTGGTCCGAATGAAGCATCGTTCCTTTATCAGTCAGACGGGGGCGGCTTTTTTTCGAGCATTTCCTTCACCATTTCGCTGTCGGCTCTGCGGCTCATAGCGTAGGCGACGATCTCGCGGTTGAACAAGTCCAAGATTGGCGAGAGGTACAGTTTGCCGTCCTTCCCTTTGAGTTCGGTAACGTCGGTCAGCCATTTTTTTCGTTGGGCTTTCGGGCTTTGAACCGGCGTTTGAGGAGGTGTTCCGATATCTCGCCCATGGCGGGATGGCGGTAGGCTTTTTTTCGCCCGTATGAGGGCTTTCAGTTCCATCTGCTTCATCAACCGCGCCGCTTTTTTTGCGGTTCCAACTCAATGCGGCGGCAATGCGCCTTTTGTCCGTAGCGTCCTTTATGCCGCCGGTAGGTTTCGACGAGGAGGGCTTTGTCGGCTGCGTCGGGATCGGGTCGGTCTTGGTGGTGGTAGTAAAAGCTGCTTTTTGGGCAGGTTTGCGATGTGCAGCAGGTATTTGAGCGGGTGTTGCGCCCTCAGTGTTTGGACGGTTTGGCTTTTGTCCTTTGCGGTCTGCTTTTTGGCTGAGGGCTTTTAACTCCTTTAGGTAGGCGACCTCTGCGCGCATATAGCACAACTCTTCGATAAGCTCTGCCTGCGTTTTTTCTTGGTCGGGTTTATCTGCGATGAAGGGGTTTTTTCGATGTTGGGGCATGGTTTTGGATTGGGGATGTTCGAGTGCGCCGATACCGCCTTCTTGATAGGCGCGTATCCATCGTCTCAGGTGGGTTCGGGAAATGCCGTAGTGGTCTGCGGTACGCTGTTGGCTGCGTATATGCAGGTAGTGGAGTACGGCTTGGTATTTGAAGTGTAATGTATATTTGCTCATAAAAAAACTGCACCTTGTGAGTTGGAGGGGATGTCCAACTTTTGGGGTGCAGTTCAGTTTTCAGACGACCTTCTTCATTCCTTCTACATCACAAAACGGCTGCCGGATAGGAACCAATGACTTTGACAAACGATGCGCGTTCGCTCAAGAGCCGCAGTGCGTTTTGGACTTTTTCGTCGTTCTGATGTCCTTCGATGTCGATGAAGAACAGGTATTCCCACAGCGCGGATTTGCTTGGGCGGCTTTCGAACTTGGTCATTGAAATACCCGATTCGGTAAACGGCTGCAACAGCGCGGCGACGGCACCGGCTCGGTTGGGCGCGGAGACTGCCAGCGAGGTTTTGTCTTTGCCGCTGCTGCCTGTATCTTGATGCCCCATAACCAAGAAGCGCGTGGTGTTGTTCGGCTCGTCTTCGATACATTCGGCGACATAGTTCAAATGATAAATATCGGCCGCAGTACGCCCTGCGATGGCGGCGATACTGGGGTCGTCTGATTCTGCCACCAGTCTTGCCGCCTCTCCGTTGCTGGAAACAGCGATGCGTTCGGCGTTGGGCAGGTTGCGTCCGAGCCAGTCGTTGCATTGCGCCAGCGCTTGGGCGTGTGCGATGACTTTTGTGATGCCGCCCAATTCGTGCGTGCCTTTACGCAAGAGGTTATGATGGATACGGACAATGACTTCGCCGCAGGCTTTCAATGCGGTTACCGCCAGTAAGTCCAAAGTGCGTCCGACCGAACCTTCGGTCGAGTTTTCAACCGGCGCAACCAAATAATCCGCCTGCCGCGTTTCGACTTGGCGGAAACATTGGTCTATGGTTTGAAATGCGGCGGTATGGGCGGCATGGCCGAAATGTTTGATGGCTGCCTGCTGGGTAAACGTTCCCTGCGGACCGAGGTAGGCAATCGTCAGCGGACGCTCCAACGCCAAGCATTCGCTCATCACTTCGCGAAACAGTCTTGCGATGGACTCGTCAGGCAGCGGGCCTTCGTTCAAACTCTGAATCCGCCTCAATACCGCGACTTCGCGCTCGGGACGGTACACCGCGCCCGTTCCTTTCAATTCGCCGATGGCGTGCGCATGGCCTGCGCGCTCGTTCAACAGGCGCAAAATCTCGGCATCGATTTCATCGATGGCATTGCGGTGCGGCAAAAGCTGTTCGTCAATGGATAAGGACATATCGACAAGCCCCTTGTGATTCATTCATCAATATAAACAATCATTCTAACATCAAACAGGTCGTCTGAAAGCTGAATACGTTTTCAGACGACCTGTTTTATAGTGGATTAACTTTAAACCAGTACGGCGTTGCCTCGCCTTGTCGTACTATCTGTACTGTCTACGGCTTCGTCGCCTTGTCCTGATTTAAAGTTAATCCACTATAGAATCCCTCGTCCTTTCTCGAACGCAGCCTTTACCGGCATCATTTTGCCGCCCGTTTGGCGCGTATCTGGCGTATATTTTGGGGATTTGGTACAGGGGTCGTCTGAAAATGTAAAGACAGCGTCCCTGCAATGCAAAAAAAGCGCAAAAGCATAGGAAAACAAGCTATCAAAAAACTCAAAATGCGTGTTAAGATTAGCCATCACTATCCGCCGCACCCGTTTATTTCGGGTTTGCGCAGCGCATACAATCACGAAAAGGAAATCCCATGAGTCGCGTATTACTCGTAGATGACGACGCTTTGCTGACTGAACTGCTCACCGAATACCTTACCGCCGAAGGATTGAACGTCCACAGCGTTCCGGACGGCGAAGCCGGTGTACACGAAATCCTGACCGGCCAGTACGATGTCGTCGTATTAGACTCCATGATGCCGAAAATGAACGGCTTGGACGTATTGAAAAACGTCCGCTCCCAAAGCACCGTTCCCATCATCATGCTGACCGCCAAAGGCGACGACATCGACCGCATCATCGGATTGGAAATGGGTGCGGACGACTATGTTCCGAAACCTTGCACCCCGCGCGAACTGTTGGCACGCATCAACGCCATCCTGCGCCGTGCGCAACAAAGCGGCGAGCCGAACAACGCGCCAAACAGCATTTCCGTCAGCGACGTCGTCCTGTACCCTGCCAAACGTCAGGCGACCATCAAAGACACTCCGCTTGAGCTGACCAGCACCGAGTTCAACCTGCTCGAAGTCCTGATGCGCCATGCCGGACAAGTTGTCAGCAAAGAAACTTTGTCCATCGAAGCGCTTGACCGCAAACTGGCAAAATTCGACCGCAGCATCGACGTCCACATCTCCAGCATCCGCCACAAACTGGGCGATGCCTCGCTGATTCAGACCGTACGGGGCTTGGGCTACCTGTTTGTTAAAAACTAAAGATAAAACAGATCAATGAAACTGTTTCAACGCATCTTCGCCACATTTTGCGCAGTCATCGTCTGCGCAATCTTTGTGGCGAGTTTTTCTTTTTGGCTGGTGCAAAATACCCTCGCCGAAAACCAATTCAACCAACGCCGCACCATCGAAACCACTTTGATGAACAGCATCCTCTCCGCCTTTAGGGCGCGCGGGGACAGCGGTGCGCGCGAAATTTTGGCGGAATGGGAAGACAGCCCCGTCTCCAATTCCGTTTACGTCATTTTGGGCGACGAGAAAAAAAGACATCCTCGACCGCAACATCGACAACCACACCATCGAACGCGCCCGCGTGTTTGCCATCAATAATCCCAATTCTGATTTGGCACACATCGAATACGACCGTTTCGGCGAAGAATACCTCTTCTTTATCAAAGGCTGGGACAGCCATCAGGCGCAACGCCTGCCCAGCCCGCTCTTTATCCCGGGCCTACCGCTCGCCCCGATTTGGCATGAATTTATCATCCTCTCCTTCATCATCGTCGTCGGTCTGCTGATGGCGTACATCCTCGCCAGTAACATTACCAAGCCCATCAAAAATCTTGGGCAGCGGCATGGATAGGGTGGCAAACGGCGAACTTGAAACACGTATTTCCCAGCAAGTGGACGACCGTGACGACGAATTGTCCCACCTTGCCATCCAGTTCGACAAAATGGCGGAAAAACTGGAAAAAAACTCGTTGCCAAAGAACGCCACCTGCTGCACCACGTCTCCCACGAAATGCGCTCCCCTTTGGCGCGTATGCAGGCGATTGTCGGACTGATTCAGGCGCAGCCGCAAAAGCAGGAACAATATCTGAAAAAGGCTGGAAGGCGAATTGACCCGCATGGATACCTTGGTTGGCGAATTGCTGACGCTTTCCCGTTTGGAAACGTCCAACATCCCGCTGGAAAAAGAAAGCCTGAAGCTCGTCCCCTTCCTGAAAAAAACATCGTGGAAGACAACCAAAGCATCGCCCAGCAGAACAAACAAACCGTTACCCTCTCGGTCGAACCCAGAATCCCCGAAAATGCCACGGTCTGCGCCAACGAAGGCTATTTGTACCGCGCGTTTGACAACGTTATCCGCAACGCCATCAATTACAGCCCCTGAAGGCAGCACCATCCGAGTCAATATCGGACAAGACAGCAAGCATTGGATTGTGGACGTTACCGACAACGGTCCCGGCGTGGACGAAATGCAACTGCCGCACATTTTCACCGCCTTTTACCGTGCCGACTCCAGCGCCAGCAAACCCGGTACCGGCTTAGGCCTTGCCCTGACCCAACACATCATGGAGCAGCACAACGGCAAAATCATGGCTGAAAACATCAAGCCGAATGGTTTGAAAATGCACTTTATCCTGCCCAAAAAGAAAGTGAACGGCAAAACGGAAAAGCCGCATCCTAAAAACTCTTGACCATGAATGTTGCCCATCGGGGTTTGTATAGTGGATTAAATTTAAATCAGGACAAGACGACGAAGCCGCAGACAGTACAGATAGTACGGAACCGATTCACTTGGTGCTTCAGCACCTTAGAGAATCGTTCTCTTTGAGCTAAGGCGAGGCAACGCCGTACTGGTTTAAAGTTAATCCACTATAAACAAATTGCCACACCCCAAGCCTACAAAAGGTCGTCTAAAAAGAACAAACCCTTACGTTCCCGCCTTTCAGACGACCTTTTATGCCATTTGTCATATATAATGCAAGTGAATAATTAAATCATTTAAAGTCTGCATGTTCTGCCATAAAGAGCAGCGAAACAGACTATCCATTGATAACAAAACCAACAACGAACGCCCAATCCCGTTCACTCATCACACACCCCTTCCAACCCAAACCGCCCGAAAGGTCGTCTGAAACGCAGCGTCCACACACCGAAAAGGAGGCACCATGTCCGCCCAATCCATGTCCGGCTACTTCTTCATGCCCAACCACATCATTCTCGTGGGCGCGAGCGAACGCCCATACAGCTTGGGCGAACGCATCCTGAGCAACCTCCTGAGCGCACCGTTTCAAGGTCAAATCACACCCGTCAACCTCCGCCACCGCACGGTTGCCGGACTCACCTCCTACACCAACCTCAACAAAATCCCCGGCAGCGCCGACCTCGTCATCGCCGTAACGCCGCCCGACAGCTACGACGCCCTGTTCAAATCCTGCCGCAAAAAACAGTTCGGCCACATCATCCTCATCCAAGACTGGGAAAGCCTGTCCGACGACGAATGGCACACCGCCGAAGCCGCCATCAAAAAAAACACCACGGCAACGAACTCAACATCAGCGTGTGCAGCCCCGCGGGCGTGCAGCTTCCATCGCAAAGCCTCAACATCAGTTCTCAACCCGACCATCCGGCAGGCTACACCGCCCTTTTGACCGGACACGCCTCCGTCAGCAGCGAAATCAACCTCATGCTGCAAAAAAATGGGACAGGGCATTTCACGCCACATCAGCCTCAACTATCCGCTCAGCCCCACCACCTCTGCCGACTGGCTCAACCGTTTCGGCCACAACCGCCACACCAAAGTTGCCGTTATCGAACACAACCCAGCCGAAAACCAGCGCAACCTGTTCAGCGCCATCCGCCATTTCACCCGCCACACCCCGCTCATCCTCCACGTTACCCACCGTTCGGACGACACCGAAAAAGCCGTGTTACGCTGCCTCGCGCGCCATTGCAACTTCCTCGCCACATTCAGCAGCAGCGAACTCGAAGCCGCCCTGCACGCGCGTTTATCCGACCTTCCTCCTCTGAACAGCATCGACATCATGTCCGACACCCCTGCCGAGTGGCTGGAAACCCTGTGCCCCCCAAAACCCTAAAACTCCAATTCCCCACCAAGCAGCCGCACATCCGCCAAGGCTACATCGGCAGCACACCCACGCCCGCCCATTACCACAGCATCGCCAGCCAACACCTTCAAAAATACCCATACCGAAGCCCTGCTCGCCATCGTTGCCCCGACCGACAGTCCTGACGAAAAAAATCTGACCCGCACCTTGAGCATGCTGGCGAAACACACTGCCAAACCCCTGCTTGTCAGCAGCCGCTTTTCAGACGACCTCTTGCATTTCAACCATCCCGAACAAGCCCTGCAAGCCGTATCGTTCCGCAACATTGCCGACCAACTGCAAAAAGAGCAGCTACGCCTCGCCACGCCCAAAAAAGGTCGTCTGAAAACCCCGCAAGCAAGAAACATTACCAAAGCCCTCGCCTCAAAAGATCTGCCCCTGCTTGCCGAAGCCCTGTGCCTGCCGGCTTATCAGCACACCGTGCATAACGCCGTGCAATTCCGTTTCCAACGCCATACCGTCTATGGCGACATCCTGACCGTATGCCATCAAGGCAGAACCACCGCCGCGCTCCCGCCGTTCTCTACGCTGGACAGCGAACACATCGCCCGTTTCGCCCAACTCGACAATACACACACCCTCAACCAGCTCCTGCACACCCTAAACACACTCAGCCAACGGCAGCAATACATCGGCGAAATCCTGCTCAACCTCAACGGCGACCAATACAGCAGCGACTTTGTCTTGCATGCTGACGAACGTCCTTCCCCGAAAAACAAACCAACCAATATAGCCACCCTCAAGCTCGAGCAGGCCGCCGCCAAAGTACAGACCGCAGCAGAATACCTGCGCAGCAAAAATCCGACTGCCGCCGAGTTCCTCCGCAACACCGGCGAAGCCGCCGCCGAACTTTTAGGCGCAAAAACCGAAAGCGAAGCCCCCATCCAAAAACGTGCTCGCCCCCTATCCGACCGAGCATCCTGCTACGCTTACCCTCAAAAAAACGGCGAAACCGTAACCATCCACCCGTTCACTCCCGAAGACGCGGAAGCCAAGCAACAATTCGTCCGCAGCCTCTCTCCGCAAGCGCGCTACACCCGCTTTATGACCCATACCAACGAATTGCCCATCCCCACCCTCGCACGCTTCAGCAAACTCGACTACCACAGCGAAGCCGCATGGACGGCGCGCAATTCAGACGACCTCATCGTCGCCGTCAGCCGCTTCAGCCGTATCAACCGCAACGAATGCGAATTCGGCATCACACTTGCCGAAAACGTGCGCGGCAAAGGGTTGGCAGCGGAAATGATGAAGCTGATTATCCAATCGGCAACACAACAAGGCTACCGCGTCATGAGTGCCCAAATACTCAAATCCAACACCCCTATGCTTAAACTTGCTGAAAAAAATCAGGCTTTACCATCACCCCTTCAGAAGAAGACAACACTTTGTGCCAAGCACGCCTCAACCTGACCACTCCGCAAAACAGCAACAAAAAAACAAATAAAAAAACTTGCATGAACAACGCAAAATATCCTAAAATTAGCGGTTTCTTATCTATCCGATTTTTCTCAAAAGGACTCAAAATGGTAGTTATCCGTTTGGCTCGCGGTGGTTCTAAACACCGTCCCTTCTTCCACGTAGTCGTTGCCGACTCCCACAACCGCCGCGACGGCCGCTTCATTGAGCGCGTTGGCTTTCTACAACCCTGTTGCCAATGAAAAAAACAAGAGCGCGTACGCCTCCAAGCCGACCGCCTGAACCACTGGATCGCCCAAGGCGCACAAGTCAGCGACGCAGTTGCAAAACTGATCAAAGAACAAAAAGCTGCTGCTTAATCACCGGCTAATCTTGCTATGACCGACACTCGACAACGGGTAGCCATGGGCTACATCAAAGGCGTATTCGGCATCAAAGGCTGGCTCAAAATAGCCGCCAATACAGAATACGCCGACAGCCTCCTGGACTACCCTGAGTGGCAGTTAAGCAAAGACGGTAAAACCCTGAACGTAACACTCGAAGCCGGCAAAATCGTCAGCGGAGAGCTTCAGGTCAAATTCGAAGGCATAGACGATCGCGATCAAGCTTTTGCCCTGCGCGGCTATACCATCGAAATCCCCCGAGAAGAATTCGCCCCCACCGAGGAAGACGAATATTATTGGGCAGATTTAGTCGGCATGACCGTTGTCAACAAAGACAATATCGTGCTTGGCAAAGTCACAAACCTGATGGAAACCGGCGCCAACGATGTTTTGATGATTAATGGCGAACATGGTCAAATTCTGATCCCGTTCGTATCCAACTACATCGAAACCGTCGATACCGAAGGCAAAACCATTACCGCCGACTGGGGCTTAGACTACTGATGTTGATTCAAGCCATCACCATCTTCCCCGAAATGTTCGACAGCATTACCGAATACGGCGTAACCGGTCGCGCAAAAAAACAAAAACCTTTGGCAATTCCAAGCCATCAATCCCCGCAAATTCGCCGACAACAAACTCGGCTATATTGACGACCGCCCCTTTGGCGGAGGTCCGGGAATGATTATGATGGCGCCGCCGCTACAAGCAGCGATAGAAGAAGCCAAACAAACATCTTCAGCACCTGCAAAAGTCATCTACCTTAGCCCGCAAGGTCAACCACTGACCCACAAAAAAAGTCGTAGAACTTGCAAAATCCCCGCATCTCATACTGCTTTGCGGACGATACGAAGGAATTGACGAGCGCCTACTGCAAAGCAGCGTAGATGAAGAAATCAGCATAGGCGACTTTTGTCGTTTCCGGCGGAGAGCTACCCGCCATGATGCTGATGGATGCCGTACTCAGACTGATACCCGGCGTATTGGGCGACATACAGTCAGCCGAGCAGGATTCGTTTTCAGACGACCCTATTAGACTACCCCCATTACACCAAACCTTTAGAATTCCAAGGCATGACCGTCCCTGACGTATTGCGTTCGGGCAATCATGGCTTGATAGCCGAATGGCGGTTGAAACAATCGCTGCGGCGCACCCTGGAGCGCAGACCAGACCTGCTGGAAAAGCGCAGTTTAATCCCAAAGGAATCCCGCCTCTTAAAAGAAATCTTGCAAGAGCAACAGGAAATCCAATCATAATTTAGGAAAAAAACAATGAACCTGATTCAACAATTAGAGCAAGAAGAAATCGCTCGCCTGAACAAAGAAATCCCCGAATTCGCACCGGGCGACACCGTAGTCGTTTCCGTACGCGTAGTAGAGGGTTCACGCAGCCGTCTGCAAGCTTACGAAGGCGTTGTTATCGCCCGTCGTAACCGCGGCTTGAACAGCAACTTCATCGTCCGCAAAATTTCCAGCGGCGAAGGCGTTGAGCGTACCTTCCAACTCTACTCCCCTACCGTAGAAAAAATCGAAGTAAAACGCCGCGGTGACGTCCGTCGCGCCAAACTGTACTACCTGCGCGGCCTGACCGGTAAAGCGGCCCGCATTAAAGAAAAATTGCCTGCCCGTAAAGGTTAAGCAAAAAGAATTGCAAAACAAAATCCCCACTTTTCAGTGGGGATTTTTATTTTTGCAATTCTTATAACGGATCTTCGCAGAAATTTGATCTAAAAAATAAATCAGAGCAAGGCAATGAGGTTGCCGACAGCAAAATGTATAAAACTATTTCACTTATTACCCTGATAACTCAATAAAAAATTATTCTTTTCAAACCAGAGTAAAAGTAAAGCTGTGCAGGTGTTTAAACTTAACTCTCTATATAACAATATATCCCAATAAAAACCGGTTTCAGACGACCTTTGATGTAATCAGGGGTCGTCTGAAACCGGTGGATTTACGATTCCGCCTTATCTTCCGCCTTTTCCTTCTGACCGGGCAGATAAGGCATGATGACTTCAGACAATGATTGAAAATAAGGAATGCTGTACGAGCTTTGCCAATCTTCCGTTTCCGGCAAATCGGTGTGGGCGCAGACCATGACCGCCAAAGTGACCAGCAACACGCCTTTGGCTGCGCCGAACACGCCGCCCAATACTCTGTTGACGCTGCCCAAGCCCATCGATGACGCTGCGTTGGTCAGTATGGTGCGTAAAAACTGCTGTAAAAAAACGCGCCAAAAAGAAAAATCACGACAAACGAAATGGCAACGCCCAAGGCGCGCGGTTGAATCGATTTGAACGCCACTTCCGAAAACGGAACGGCAAACGTTTTAGCCAACAAAAAGGAAATCACCCACGCAAACAGCGAACCCGCTTCGGCAATGACGCCGCGTATCATCGACATCACGATACACGCCGCAATCACGCCGAAGGCGAGTATGTCGGCTAACGGAATATCATTCATTGGTTACCTGTCCGGCAATGCCGTGTACGCGCAGTTTGTTCAAGTCGCGTTCGGCTTCGTAGGCGTTTTTGTATGCACCTGATTTGACACGGTAAACCTTGCCTTTATCCGTCATCACTTCGGTAATGGTTGAGTCGATACCTGCCGCTTTCATTTTGCGTTGCAGGCTCAAGGCGCGTTCTTTTTCAGCATAACCTGCCTGAATGGCGGCTTTTTTTACCTGATTTGACTTCGGCGGTTTTGGTTTTTGCCTTTTCAGACGACCTTTCGGCAGTAGCGGTAGCGGTTTTCTCTGCCTTGGCTGTCTGCTCTGTTTTGGCTTTGGCAACTTTCGCTTCTGCTTCCCTTACTGCGGAAGTTTTTTTGCCGGCTGTTTCGATTTTTTTCGTATTTGGAAGCATCTACCCGAATTCTTTCTTTAGGTTCGGATGCGGATGCCGTGACGGCTTCTTTGGCTTTTTCCGCTGCCGCTTTGTGTTTCGCCGCCGCTTCTTCTTTGGCTTTTAACGCCTTACGTTCGGCAACGGCTTTCTCGGCTTTTTTTCCAACTGTGCCAGCTTGTTGCGTTCGGCTGCGGCGGCACGTTCCGCCTTCTCGGCTTTGGCAGCTTGAAGCGCACGTTTGCGGGCGGCGGCATTGGCTTCGCGTTCCGCTGCTTCTTGGGCTTGAAGCTGCTGCGCTTTTACGTTGTTCTTCACGATTACGGCGGCGCTCTTCCGCGCGTCGCTCGGCTGCTTCGCGTTTGGCGGCTTCGGCTTTTTGGATTTTCTCAGACTCTTCCAAACCTTTGATGTCGCTGTCTGACAACGTATCGTTAATCAGCACCAAAGGCGGACCTACATCTTCGGGCGCGGCTGGCGGCGCATCAGGTTGCGGCTCGGCTTGCGCATTTTGCTCCGGCGCGGCGGTTTCCTGCGGTTTGTCCGCTACTTCGGCATCGGCATTTTTAGCCGCTTCTGCCGCTGCTTCCAAATCTTCTTTGGTAGAAGGTTCCAACACGGTCGCATCCGCCAAGTTGGCAGGTTCTGCGTTGGCATTATTCTGTTGGATGGTTGTAGTTTGGGCGTTTTCTTCTTCTGGCTTGTTTTCCGGTCCGGTGGACAGGGGCGACGCCCAATAAAACAGTCGATGCCGCCACCAACCCCGATGCCATAACCAAGCGGCGGCGGTTGCGGCGTTTGAGCTGTTCGTAACCGGTCAGAACTTCATTTTGCTTATTGTCAGACATGGAGATTTCCTTTTACAACGCCGCCATCACGTCGGCAACGGTATGAAATGAGCCGAAAAACAACGATTCTATCATTTTCGCCCGCCTTAGCCAAAGCTGCGCGGTACGCCTCGCGAACGGAGGTAAAAAGTTTGTATATTTTTCGATATTTTTGTGCTTCCAGTTTCGCCTGCAAGGCTTCCGCCGTCATGCCGCGCGGCACGTCCAAAGGCGCGATATACCACTCGTCAAACTGGTCTTTAACGATTTCCAACACGCCGTCTATGTCTTTGTCGGACAGCATGCTGAACACGGCGGTGCGTTTTTGCGCAAACGCCAAATTAATCAGGCTGCGGCGTAAGGCGCGGGCGGCGTGGGGGTTGTGTCCGACATCCAAAACGGTCAGCGGACGGCCGGGCAGAACTTGGAAGCGCCCGGGGTTTTCAACCAGCAGCAATCCGCGCTTGATGGCGCCGATGTCCACCGGCAATTTTTCGTTCAAACATTCCAACACGGTCAACGCGCAGGCTGCGTTGGAAAGCTGGTATGCGCCGCGCAATGCGGGGAACGGCAGGGAATTGCGGTTGCGTGCGGGGTCGTCTGAATGCTGCGGATGGAAGCGGTAGTTCCATTGGATGTTTTTCCAATGAGGAAAAAAATCGAAATCGCGCTGCACCATCAGCAGTTTCGCGCCTATGGCTTCGGCGTGTGCGACCAACGATTCGGGCGCAGGGTTTTGCCCACAGATTGCGGGTTTGCCGCTGCGGAACACGCCTGCTTTTTCAAAGCCGACCTGCTCGACCGTATCGCCCAAAAACGCCTGATGGTCCAAATCCACGCTGGTAACCACCGCGCAATCGCAGTCGAACACATTGACCGCGTCCAAACGTCCGCCCAAGCCGACTTCCAATATCATCACATCGACTTGTTCGCGTATGAAGATATCGACCGCCGCCAAGGCATTGAATTCAAAATAAGTCAGCGATATTTCGCTGCGCGCCGCTTCGATGCGCTCGAAGGAAGCGGTGATGAGGTCGTCTGAAACCGGCTCGGCGTTGACGGCGATGCGTTCGTTGTAACGCAATAAATGCGGACTGGTCAGCGTACCGACTTTGAAGCCTGCCTGTTTGTAAATCTGCGTCAGGTAGGCGCAGACCGAACCTTTTCCCGTTTGTTCCCGCAACGACGACGACGGGGCATTGCGGCTCGAGTTTCATGCGTTTTTTCACTTCACCCGTGCGTTCCAAGCCCATGTCGATTAAGCCACCGCTGTGGGCGGTTTCCAAATGCGAGAGCCAGTCTTGTAATGTTTTCATGTGTGTTTCGTTTTTTAAAAGGTCGTCTGAAACCGTCGTTTCGAATAATGGGGCGGCTTCGGCTGCTTGTGTGGACTGTTTTTATATTGGGTTTAATTTGATGAGAACAAGACGGGAAACCGCCGTGTTGAATTAAAGCGGATGCTCGGCATCCTGAGTCTGACACCAGCGCGCCCAAACTTTCAGACGACGGTAAGATTCTTTATCCGCCATATCGGGTGTAACGCATTGCCGTATCGTTTTGCCGTCGGCGTTCCACTGCAAAAAAACAACGCGTAAGGAGTCAGCATCGTCGCACCGTCCAACACCGCGCCCTGCCCTTCTCCGTCTCCGCAAAATACGGAAGCGCGCGCATGGCGGTCGATGGCGATTTTTCTTTACCGCACCCGCTGTCCGCAAATTCACCACGCGCCAAGCGTGGACAAAACTGCCCGCCAACGCCGCCAGCCCGAACCACATCATCCAGCCGTAAAACCATATCAGACATACGGCAACTGCGGACAAATGCAACAATACGGACAAGGCTTTTTAAAGAACGGGACGGCTTCAAGGTCGTCTGAAAAGCGCGCATCGCCTTACATCATGTTGTCGAACACGGGCGTAATGCTCAATTCCGCCTCTTCCATGTCCAAAAACCATATCGTGGATTTCGGTATCGAAAAAAATTCCCAAAACGCCTTCAGACTCATGTCTTGCGGCCACTTGCTTTTGTCGATGTCCCAGCCTGCGAGTTCCGCCTCGAAAAATCTGTTGGTAGCGTTCGTCAAAAATAGGCAATCACGGCTTCCGGCTCGTCAAACTGCGGCACGAGGAATACGGAGCAGTTGGCACGGATTTGCTCGATGGTCAGGTCGGGCATATTTTCATCGGCGGATTTCAGCCATTCCAAAAAGCGTGCGGTCGGCTTAAGCACGACGGCGGTACGGTCAACAAAATACATGGTTTTCCTTTGCTACGGCAAAATGAGAAATGGCCTCTTTGCCGTCTATATCTATTCTAAAATAATCCATTTGCCAGTTTTGTGTTTTCTGGGCTGTTTTATTTAAATTTGTGCACCAGGGTGGATAAAATCGCATGGACATCTTTCCTTTACAATCCTTTGTAGAGAGAATTTTTTTACTGATAGCCACCTCTTTGGGAATTATAAATAAACCGCAATGACAGCCGTCTATCACGACAATAATCAGTTCATCGCCCAAGTCCTCATCGGTATAAGGGATATTTTTTTGTTCTCTTGGTCTTTTTTTCCAAAAGACTGTAAAGTAGCCTTCTTTTTTTGGGTGTTTTTCTTTTGCCAAACGACATCTTTTTATATTTTTTTGATCATACTTTGTCTTAATCAAAATGCTTTCATAGTCTTCATTCCATTTTTTTCCTTTATCAGATCAAAGTCACCATAATACCTATGAAGAATGTCTGTCATTTTCATTGTTTTATTGTCTTGTCTTTAGAGATGTCGGTTGCATTCGCCAAAAGGTCGTCTGAAAGCCTAAATCTGTCTTTCAGACGACCTTTTGACAAGCTGTTAATGCGTCATCACTTGCTGCAAGAACTGTTTGGCGCGTTCGTGTTTCGGATTGGTAAAGAACTCTTCCGGTGTTTCGTTTTCCAAAAATCTGCCCTTTATCCACAAAAATAATGCGGTCGGCCACTTCGCGCGCAAAGCCCATTTCATGCGTAACACACATCATGGTCATGCCGCTTTCCGCCAAGTCCTGCATCACTTTCAACACCTCGCCGACCATTTTCCGGGTCGAGCGCGGAAGTCGGTTCGTCAAACAACATCACGCGCGGTTCCATCGCCAGCCCGCGCGCAATCGCCACGCGCTGCTGCTGACCGCCGGAAAGCTGGCTGGGGAAAGCATCTTTTTTATGCGCCAAACCCACACGTTCCAACAGCTCCATCGCCTTTTCCTCAGCCTGTTCGCGGCTTTGTTTTTTCACCTTCATCGGCGACAGGATGATGTTTTCCAATACGGTCAGATGCGGATACAGATTGAAGCCTTGAAACACAAAACCCACTTCCTCACGCACCTTGTTCAAATCCGTTTGCGGATCGGCAACATTGATACCGTCCACCCAAATCTCGCCGCTCTCAATGCTTTCAAGCTGGTTGACGGTACGGATGAGCGTCGATTTGCCGCTGCCCGAAGGTCCGCAAACCACCACCACTTCACCCTGCTTCACTTCCAGATTGACGCCGTTGATGACGTGCAGGTCTTTGAAATGTTTATGTACATTTTTTTGAATTTAATCATGTTGTTTCCAAATATTTTTCAGACGACCTTACGGACGAGATAATTGCTCAGTTCCACATATTTCTCCGGCGCGATATGTTCGGCACGGTCTTGCGGGCTGATGCCGACTGCCTGTAAATCCTCGTCGCCGGCAAGTTCTTTCAAATTGTTGCGTATGGTTTTGCGGCGTTGGTGGAAGGCGAGTTTCACCAGTTTGGCGAAATGCTCGAAATCGTCCGCCTTGCCGATGCGGTGTTTCACCGGAATCATGCGCACCACTGCCGAATCAACTTTCGGCGCAGGGTCAAACGATTCAGGCGGCACGTCAATCAGCAGCTCCATATCGAAAAAATATTGCAGCATCACGCCCAAGCGGCCGTAGTCGTTGCTTTTCGGCACGGCAACCATGCGCTCGACCACTTCCTTTTGCAGCATAAAGTGCATATCGACGACATCGTCCGCCACTTCCGCCAGCTTGAACAAAAGCGGCGTGGAAATGTTGTACGGCAGGTTGCCGACGATTTTCTTTTTGCCCGCAATGCTGTTGAAATCAAACTGCAATACATCGCCTTCATGAATCACGAGCTTATCCGCAAACGGCAGCGTTTTTCAGACGACGTACGATGTCGCGGTCGATTTCGATAACGTGCAGGCAGTTCAGCTTCTTCGCCAAAGGCTCGGTAATCGCCGCCAAACCCGGCCCGATCTCAATCACCACATCATCCGCCTGCGGACGCACTGCGTTGACAATATCGGCAATAATCCGCGTGTCCTGCAAAAAAATTCTGCCCGAAGCGTTTCCGGGCCTTATGTTCTTTCATCGCGTCTCTTCAAACTGTCGATCATTATAATAAGCGCGTATTGTAACTGAAAAACATAGCGTTTTGTCGGACAAGAAAGAGGTCGTCTGAAAACGTTTTTCAGACGACCTCTTTAGCTGTAACGGCAATTTCATCCCCCTACCCTGCTCGAAAAGCGGTAGACGGCTGAATTGTTCAATCAAGCATCCACCGGCTTCCAGTCCGCGCCTTTTACCGGCGGCAGCCACGATTGCGTACCGCTGGCGGAAAATTCCCACAGGATGTCGGGGAAGCCGTAATGGTCGGCGCGCGCCGGGTCGAGTTGCGTTTCGATTTCGGCTTCGCGGCCTTCGCGGATTTGTGTGGCGATGTGCGGATTGATCGCGACGGTTTTGCCCAATGCGATAAATTCCGCCCAGCCGGTTTCAAACGCCACCAGAATATCGTCGGCGGTAAACAGGTTGCCCACGCCGATAAGGGGCAGTTTGCCGTTGATGCGGTCGTGGATGAACTGCATACGGGTTTGCGCCGTATCGCCGCCGCGTCGGATTTTCTTGTCGAATTCCCACAAGGAAACGTGCAGGTATTGCAGCGGTTTTTGCACCAGCGCGTCAATGAGTGCGGCGGTTTCGGTCATGGTCAGCCCGTCCTCGCCTGCCTCTTCGGGTGAGAAACGGTAGCCGATGATGAAGTCGTTGCGTTGGTGTTTTTTTCACGGACGGCGGCAACGGCATCGACGACGGCGAGCGGAAAGCGCATCCTGTTTTTCCAAGCTGCCACCCCATTGGTCGTTTCGGCGGTTGCTTTGGGCGGAGTAAAACTGTTGGATTAAGTAGCCGTTCGCGCCGTGGATTTCCACGCCGTCAAAGCCTGCGCGAATCGCCAAATCGGCAGCTTGAGCGAAGGAGGCGATGAGTTCTTCCACTTCTGCGGCACTCGCTTCACGCGCACCTTCTTCTTCGCTGGCGGACGCGCTGATTTTTGTCGCGGCGGTTGAGTTCCGCCATCGCTTTAGAGCCGCCGTGATGGATTTGCAAAATCGCTTTCGCACCTTGTTTTTTTGAATGATTTGGGCGGTTTCTTTCAGGCTATCGAGACAGTGTTCGCCCGTAGCTTCGGGCTGTCCTCGAAAGGCCTTGCCGCCGTCTTGAACCAAAGTGGCGGCGGAGATAAAGAGCCCCATATCACCTGCGCGGTTGCCGAGGAACGTGCGCTCTTGGTCGCTGATTAAACCGTCGGCGTGCGAACCGAAATGGGTCATGGGCGCAACGGCAAAGCGGTTTTTTTGACGGTTACGCCGTTGTTCAGCGTGAAGGGTTGGAAAAAGCGGGGCGTATTTGGGATTCATTTTGTTCTGTCGAAAATTAATAACATCGACAGAATTGGGACAAATAGGGAATTATCAAGAACGAGGTCGTCTGAAAAAAACACGGCTCCGACGAAACGGAATGTTTTTCAGACGACCTTTCGGCAATGCGCCTAACAACGATTACCAGAGGTAGGTTACGCTGGCGCCACCGCCCGCACCGCCTTTCGCCGCGCCGACTGCCGAGCCTTTAACCAGCCATTTGCCGCTGGCGGATACTTTGGAAATACCCACGGCGTAACCGCTTTTACCGCGCCAGATACCGCTTGCGACGGAAACCGCGCCTTGTCCCGGCTGATATGCCTGTCCGAGGCTGCCGACCGCGATTGCAGCGGCGGAGCCTGAATCGGCGCGCTCTTCAAGTTTGTCCATACGGACTTTGGCTTCGTTGCGCAAAGCGGCGATTTGGATCTGATGATTGCTCTCGGCTGCGGCAAGGCTGTTTTGGGTTTGGCGGGCAAGACTCTTCACTTGGGCAACGTTGACCGCGTCCGTATCCTCCTTACCCGCAGCAACATTAGTAATCTGGCGGCTGTTTTGTTCGCTGCCGACAGATACCGCACCTAAAGTCGATACCCATGCCTTACCCGTTTCGGTACTTGCCGCGCCGGTGGCAAAGTCATGGCCTGCAACGCCTGCCGCAGTATCGGCAACGCTGTCCGTACCGAGTGCCACGGAGTTTTGCTGACGCGCTTCTGCTTTGTAGCCCAAAGCAGCAGATTTTTTTCCTCAAATGCGGCAGCACCTGCGCCCAAAGCCGTTCCGCCCGATTTCCGTACCCGTGCGCGCGTACCCGCGGCAAGACCGTTGAGTGCGGTGGACGAAGATTCCACGCCCAATGCCACGCTGTTGGTTTCTTCGGCAACCGCGCGCGTACCGACTGCAACCGCCTGATAACCGTTTGCCTCGGCAGCAGATGCCAGCGCAACCGCCTGCGTACCGTTGGCTTTTGCCCTATCCCCGACAGCAGTGGAACTGAGTGCATTGGCTTCGCTGCCCCGTCCAAACGCAACCGCATCAATATCGCCAGCCTTCGCGCTTTCACCGACCGCGATAGAACGCAAACCTGTTGCCTGCGACATCAAACCGACCGCCACCGACTGCCCACCGGAAGCCTTCGATGCGCCGCCGACGGCAATATCGTTGGTTCCTTTTGCATTCGCCCTGAAACCGACGGCAACCGTCCGCAATGCTTCCGCCTTAGCCTCGCTGCCAAATGCCGACGCGCTCAAACCCGAAGCATTTGAATCATAGCCGGCAGCAACAGACTTATAACCCGCCGCAGCCGATTTATCGCCCAACGCAGTCGCATTC
The DNA here is from genome assembly GCA_916438535.1 of uncultured Neisseria sp. GTDB lineage: Bacteria > Pseudomonadota > Gammaproteobacteria > Burkholderiales > Neisseriaceae > Neisseria. The sequence goes on from CAKAEP010000002.1 coordinate 719,323, forward strand.
TCCCCCGCCTTCGATTCTTTTGCCCAATGCGACAGAACCGTTTTTTGTGCATCGCTCCTGTCGCAATACCTTCAGCAACACAAACATTTGCAAAAACAAGGGACAACACCAAACACAGCGGTTTGACGGATAAGTTTAGTTTCATCTTTTCATTCTCCAAATTTGAATTTTTAACAATACTAACTAATCCTAAATAATTATATTTAATTATTTAGGATTAGTTATATTGTATAGTATTATTACAATATTATTAATTATATATAATTAATGATTGATTTAAATCAGTGGTCAGTTATGCTGCTTTTGCCATACTGGTTAATCTTATGAAATCACGCCAAGGTGTTTTCAGACGACCTTTTACCAACACTTTCCGTCTAACAACCGGCAAATGAAAGCATCCAAAGGGGTAGAAATATAAATCCTCTGCCATATCCGCTATAATCAACTCTTTTCATCCGACAGGAAGTCAAATGTCCTCCAGCCGTTTCAACCAAACCGGCCCCAAAATCGGTCTGAGCGTGCGCCTTGCGGAAACGCAGGCGGAAATTGAAGCAGCACAACGCTTGCGTTATCAGGTATTTGCCCAAGAGCTGGGTGCAGAAATCGAAAGCGACGACGGTCGCGATGTCGATCCTTACGACGAATATTGCCACCACCTTTTGGCTTTTGACGACGCAACCGGAGACGTCATCGGCTGCTATCGTCTGATTACCGAAGAAACCGCCCAAAAAGTCGGCGGCTGGTATAGTGAACACGAATTTGACTTGTCCCCTTTGAAAGACATTTTGCCGCAAACCGTCGAACTCGGCCGCGCCTGCACCCATCCCGACTACCGCAACGGCGGATTGGTCATGCTTTTGTGGTCGGGTTTGGTCAAATTCATGAAAGACGAAAACCTGCGCTTTATGATAGGCTGCGGCAGCATTGATATGCACGACGGCGGCAGCGATGCGGCAGGTCTGTATCATGCCCTGAAATCCAAATACCTCGCGCCTGAAAAATGGTGCGTCAAGCCGCTCAATCCGCTCAAGTGGGACGAAATTACCCCGTCGGACAAACCTGATGTCCCGCCGCTGATTAAAGGCTACCTCAATGCGGGCGCATGGTTCTGCGGCGAGCCTTGCGTCGATGAAGCGTTCAACTGCGCCGACGTGCTCATCATGATGGACATCACCCGCCTGGCGGACCGTTACCTCCAACGTTTTGCCCCTAAACCATAAAGACTAAAAGGTCGTCTGAAAACCTTTTCAGACGACCTCAACTATTGTGAAATCAGCAAATAATTGATTTTTTTAGCGGTTTCACCCTATACCAAGATTGCACACACCACAACCTTATGATTGCCAAACTACGTTTTACCTTCCGCCTGCTCTGCATCGGCATCTGCCTGCTTTTACGGTATGGCGGAAATGTTCTTCCTGTTTCCCTTTTACAGCAAAACGGCGCAAACTGCGCGCCATCCAAATCTGGTCGCTGCGCGTCCTCGCCTCATGCGGCATGAAGCTGGAAACCTTCGGCACACTGCCTCAGGAAGGGCAGGCGCAGTTGTTAATCAGCAACCATATCTCTTGGTTAGACATCATGGCAGTCAACGGCGCATTTCCGGGTCGGTTTGTGGCGAAAGACGATGTCGCCAAATGGCCGGTAGTCGGCTATCTCGCCACGCAGGCGCAGACCGTTTACGTTTCACGCAATAAGGGCACCAAAGGCAATACCGCTAAAATCGCCACGGTAACCGAAGCCCTCAAAAAAACGGCGATACCGTAACCATTTTTCCCGGAAGGGACGAGTACGGAAGGTTATGAAATCCTCCCGTTCAAACCCAGCTTTTTTTCCAAACTGCCTACGATGCAGGCGTTCCCATTATCCCCATGCTCTGCCGCTACCCCAATCCCGATGGCACCAGTCCGAACCTTCAGGCGGCTTATGTGGGCGATACCAGCTTATGGCAATCCATCTGCATGATTATCAGCCAGCCTTCCAGCAAGGTGGAGCTGCATTTTCTGGAGCCGGTTCCTGCCAAAGAAGACCGCTACGAAACGGCGCTGGAAATACACGGCATTTTGAGCCGAAAATTGAAAGAATTGGGCTAAAGAGTCAAAACAAATGAAAGGTCGTCTGAAAAACCGGTTTCCCGTTTTTTTCAGACGACCTTTTTACAATCATGTTTTAATTGCACACCCATTCAAGAATGATGCCGCCTTTGTAGCGTGGGCTTTGCCCACGAAGATGATGAGTAAAAAGGCTGCCGAAACTTTCTCTATTATCCGCGGGCAAAGCCCGCTCTACGGGTTTTAACCGACCATAGTGCAATGAATGCAAAAACAGGTCGTCTGAAAACGTATAGTGGATTAACTTTAAACCAGTACGGCGTTGCCTCGCCTTAGCTCAAAGAGAACGATTCTCTAAGGTGCTGAAGCACCAAGTGAATCGGTTCCGTACTATCTGTACTGTCTGCGGCTTCGTCGCCTTGTCCTGATTTAAATTTAATCCACTATACAACTTCTGTTTCAGACGACCTCAGGCATATAAAAAACCGCAGGGATAAACCTGCGGTTTGCTGTTTTACAGTTTGCTGTCTTCGCTGTCGAGGAAGCTTCTGAGGCGGTCGCTGCGGGTCGGATGGCGCAGTTTGCGCAGGGCTTTGGCTTCGATTTGACGGATACGTTCGCGGGTTACGTCAAACTGTTTGCCGACTTCTTCGAGCGTGTGGTCGGTATTCATGTCGATACCGAAGCGCATACGCAGGACTTTGGCTTCGCGCGGGGTCAGGCTTTCGAGGATTTCTTTGGTGACTTCGTGCAGGCTGGTGTACATCGCGGCGTCTGCAGGGGCAACGTTGTTGGCGTCCTCGATGAAGTCGCCCAAGTGCGAATCGTCGTCGTCGCCGATCGGGGTTTCCATCGAAATCGGCTCTTTGGCGATTTTTCATGATTTTGCGGATTTTTGTCTTCCGGCATTTCCATCAACTCGGCAAGTTTGGCGGAATCGGGCTCTTCGCCGGTTTCTTGCAGATACTGGCGGGAGATGCGGTTCATCTTGTTGATGGTTTCAATCATGTGCACCGGAATACGGATGGTGCGCGCCTGATCGGCAATCGAGCGGGTAATCGCTTGGCGGATCCACCATGTCGCGTAGGTGGAGAATTTGTAGCCGCGGCGGTATTCGAACTTGTCGACCGCCTTCATCAAGCCGATGTTGCCTTCCTGAATCAAATCAAGGAACTGCAAACCGCGGTTGGTGTATTTTTTTGGCGATGGAAATCACCAGGCGCAAGTTTGCCTGAATCATTTCCTGCTTGGCGGCTGCGGTTTCTTTTTTTCGCTCGACACCATGTTTTTTTGTTGATGTCTTTCAGCTCTTCGATGGAAATGCGGGTTTCTTTTTTTCCATGTTCGCCAACTCGGTTTGTTTTTTTCGAGGATGGCGTGGCGGGAAAGCGGTCGAGCGCGTCGCTCCAGACCCCTGCCTTTGGCGACTTCTTCTTCCACCCATTTCAGGTTGGTGATTTCGGGTAGGAAGTTTTTGGATGAAGTAGTCGCGTTCCATATGGACGCGGTCAAGGCAGATGTCGCGGATTTCGCGTTCGAGCTTGCGGATGTTTTTCGACACGGCTGCGAAGGTTGCCGCTGAGGCTTTCGATTTGGCGGGTGGCGAAGCGGACTTCCAAGAGCTTGTTGGCGATGGCGTCGCGGTGTGCCAGATAATCGGGGTGTCGGCTGTCGTGTTTTTTTCCAGCTTTTTGATCATCTTGCCGTATTCGCTTTCGATGAAGGCGAAGTGTTCCAACACTTTTTGCTTCAATTCGGCAAGATGGGCGGCAGACATGGCTTCGGAGTCGCTGCCGGAATCGTCGTCATCGTCGTCTTCATCCGCTTCATCTTCTTCACTGCTACCGGAATCGTCGTCGTTTGACGCGCTTTCCAAGTGTCCCAAGCCCAATTCGTTGAGCAACACTTCGTTCGGATCGATGATGGCTTCGACCACTTCGTCCACGCGGATTTCATCCTTGCGGATTTGCTCGATCAGCTCGAGGATTTCGGCAATGGAGCCCGGACAGGCGGAAATTGCCTGCACCATGTTTTTTTCAGGGCGTTTTTCGATTTTTTTGGCGATGATGATTTCGTCTTCGCGGGTCAGCAGGTCAACCTGCCCCATTTCGCGCATATACATACGTACGGGGTCGGTGGTTCTGCCGAATTCGGAGTCCGCGCTGGACAAGGCGGCTTCGGCTTCGGCAACGGCATCGTCGTCGGTGACGGCGGCGGCGTTGTCGCTCAACAAAAATGTCTTCCGCGTCAGGCGCCTGCTCGGTCACTTGGATACCCAAGCCGGAAATCATGCTGACGATGTTGTCGATTTGATCCGCATCTGACATATCGTCGGGCAAGGCGTCGTTGATTTCGGAATAAGTGATGTAGCCGCGTTCCTTACCCATGATGATGAGCTGGCGCAGGCGGGCGCGCTGCTCTTCGAGGGTCAGCGGACGGTTGTCGTCCTGTTCTTGATAGTCTTCGTGATTTTTGGTCTTTAGACATGGATTACTTTCTTGATCTGATGGTGTGCCGACGGTTTGCATAATGCACCTGAAGGCGGGACAGAGTTACAACCGATTTAAATTCAATCTGCCGGGTTGTAACGCTGAGGTCGTCTGAAAGCTCTTTGGAACGGGTGTTCTGCGGGATCATGTTCGCAGCTTGGGACAATGCTTTTCTGACGGCCTGAAGGTTGCTGGATTCGGCTGGGATTGCCGTTCGTTCAATTTTGCTTTGCGGTCAAAAGCGACAGCAAGAGTTTTTTTTCATTTTCATTCAAACCCGATTGCAGGCTTTTCTGCTTGAGGGTTTCGATTTGTTGGTATTTTAACTCGTTAAGGAGTTTCTTCATGCCGATTTGGAAGTTTTTCGCGGTCTTCTTCGCCTCCGCCTTCCATTTCTTCAGAATAGAGTGTCGATTGGAAGATTTGGTTCACGGTTTCTTCGTAAGGAGAACCGCGCATATACTCTAAAACCTGCGCGGTAGCAGGTACGGCGGCATGGCTTTTTAATGGTTTCGGCGAGATTGGCAAGGCAGGCGAAATCGCCGTCCAACGCCACATAATCGGGCAGGTCTATATATGCAGCCCAATCCGGATTTATCAAGAGGCTGCGGATTTGCCGTTGCACCAGCGTCAACATGACAGGTTGTTTGACGGAAATCGGAGGCAGTTTGTAGCTTTTTTTGTTTGACGTGCCGCTTCGGCGCTTCCTGCCCCAGCAGTTGGGCGAGATTGTCGGGATCGATGCCGACCAGCTCGCTAAGCCGTTGTTTCAACAGATAAGCCAATGCCGGCGCGGTAATCTGCGCCAAAAGCGGCGAACTGGTTTTCACCAATTCCGCCTTCCCTTCCTGCGTATTGAGATTGAGGTCGTCTGAAAGATGTTCCCAGAAATACTCCGACAAAGGCTTGCTTTGATTCAATAGCGCGTCTTCAAATTGCGCTTTGCCGTAGGCGCGGATGTAGCTGTCGGGGTCGTGTTCTTCCGGCAGGAACAAAAAAATGCAGCGATTTATCGTCTTTCAACTGCGGCAACGCATTTTTCCAGCGCGCGCCAAGCCGCTTTCCGTCCCGCGCTGTCGCCGTCGAAACAGAAATAAATACTGTCCGCCTGCCGCATCAGGATTTTGACGTGTTCCGCCGTCGTCGCCGTGCCCAAAGCCGCCACGCCGTAGCCCACGCCGAACTGCGCCAGCGCGACCACGTCCATATAGCCTTCGACCACCAAAAATCCGCCCCTGCTTCCTTGACCGCAGCACGCCCCTCATACAATCCGTAAAGGTTTTTCCCCTTATCAAACAAAGGCGTATCAGGCGAATTCAAATATTTCGGCTTCGAGTCATCCAACACCCTGCCGCCGAAACCGATGACCTGCCCGCGCGGATTGCGGATAGGAAACATAATCCGATGACGGAAGCGGTCGTAATGCCGACCCTCATTGTCAATCACCATCCCCGTATCCACCAACGCAGTATTCGGATACGGTTGGAACACTGCGCCAAAGGCTGCCAGCCGTCGGGCGCGTAGCTCAAACCATAATGCGCGATGACTTCCGCGCTCAAGCCGCGCTTGTCCAAATAAGCTTTCGCCGCCGGATTGAATTTCAACTGTTGCGCATAAAAATCAGCCGCCGCAGCCGTCGTTTCCTCCAGCGTCTGCTGTTTCTTCTTACGTTCGGCACGGACTTCGGGATTATCGTTCTGCCCGCGCACTTTAGGCACAGCCATGCCCACACGGTCAGCAAGAAACTGCACCGCCTCCGGAAACGACAGCCCCTGATGTTCCATCACAAAACCAATCGCCGAACCATGCGCCCCGCAACTGAAACAATGATAAAACTGCTTGGTCGGACTGACTGAAAACGACGGCGTCTTTTCCTTATGGAACGGACAACAAGCCATATAGTTCGCCCCGCCCTTCTTCAGCGGAACCTGCTCGTCGATAATATCGACAATATCGACTTTGGCCAGAAGCTCGTCAATGAAATCGGATGGAATCATAGTTCGGCGGATGCGTATGGGCGGGACAAACGTTTTCAGACGACCTTTTATCTTAAAGGTCGTCTGAAAACGGAATCTCGAATCGGTTTGAAAACAAGGTTCGTATTATAACGTGTATTCAGGATAAAAATAGCACTCTTACAAAACCAACTCCTTAGCTGACAGCTTAATGCAACAGAAACCCTCGAGGTCGTCTGAAAATTCGTTTTCAGACGACCTCGGGGCTTAAAACTTGTATTCTGAGACCTTTGCAAAATACCCCTCTTCACCTGTTCCCCCGACAGCCGAAACCCAAACACAGGTTTTCGTCTATTTCCGCCCCTAATTGCGCCTAATTTTACCTAAATACCCCCTTAATCTTCCCCGGACGCCCCATAATCAGGCATCCGGGCCGCCTTTTAGGCGGCAACAGGCACATTTAGCCTGTTAGCCGCTTTCAACAGGTTCAAACACATCGCCTTCAGATGGCTTTGCGCACTCACTTTACACAGACCAAAATAGGCTGCCCGGGCGTAGCGGAATTTACGGTGCAGCGTACCGAAGCTTTGTTCGACCACATAACGGGTCTTCGACAAATATCGGTTACGTTTGGTTTGCGCTTCCGTCAGCGGACGGTTGCGGTGGGCTTTGCGCATAATGCCGTCTAACAACTGATGCTCTTTCAGATGTTGCCGGTTTTCCTTAGAACGTGTTCATTGTCTCAGCCTCTGCTGTAAACTATCGGCATGAACAGAAAAACCTACCCAAGCGATATCAGTCGCGAGCAATTTGCGCCTCTCCTTCCCCTGCTGGAAAGTGCCCGTAAACGCACAGCGCCACGCCAGATGGACTTGTACGATGTCTTTTGTGCCATTCTCTACCTGCAACGCACTGGCTGCTCCTGGCGCGCTTTGCCGGGCGACTTCCCCAAATGGCGCACCGTGCATTCCTACTTCCAGAGATGGACCGAACCACGCGAGGTGGCATCAGCATCCTTGAGGAAGCATTAAAAAAATCAGGTAGTTGCGGAGCGCCGCAAGCAGGGGGCGCCATGAAGCAACTACTTTCCTGATTATTGATGCGCAGAGTGTGAAGAACACGGATACCGCCATGGAAAAAAAGGCTACGATGCGGGCAAGAAGGTTAGCGGTATCAAGCGACATATAGCGGTTGACACGCAAGGTTTGCCGCATGCCCTTGCGGTAACGACGGCGGATGTTACGGATAGAAAAGGCTGCCTGGTGGCATTGGAACGTGGGCGGGATAATCTTGGTGCGATACAAAAAATCCTTGCTGACGGTGGTTACACGGGTAAGGCATTTGCTTCGTCGGTACAGGAGTTGATTGGTGCGGAGGTAGAGATTGCCAAACGAAACGAATTGCACCGTTTTTGCAGTATTGCCGAAGCGATGGGTAGTAGGCGCAGCTTTTTCCTGGTTGGAAAAGAACAGGCGGCTTTGGAAAAACTGCGAGCGTAAGTTGAGTACCAGTCTGCAAATGGTAGCTTTGGCTTTCTTGGGAGTCCTGCTACGAAGACTATGAACACGCTCTTACTGTCGTAGCCTTTGTCGGCATAGATGGTCGTGCCTTCGGCAATGCCTTCCAACAAAGGGGACAGATGGTTGCACTCATGGACATTGGCGGGGGTGATGTGCAGTTTCTCGATATAGCCTTCCTCATCGGTACGGGTATGTTGTTTGTAACCGAGTTTGTAGAGGCCGTTTTTCTTTGTCCAACGGGCATCTTTGTCCTTACTCGGTGTGGTTTGTCCGCTGACTTGTCCTTCCTCGTCGACTTCTATGGCCTGACGCTGTTTGCTGCCGGCAGTCTGAATAATGGTGGCATCAATGACGGCGGCGGATGCCTTCTCTACTTTTTAGGTTTTTTCGGCCAGTTGGCAGTTAATCAGTTCCAGCAATTCGGACAGGGTGTCGTCTTGCGCCAGCCAGTTGCGGTAGCGGCATAAGGTGCTGTAATCGGGGATGCTCAGTTCGTCAAAACGGCAAAACAGGTTGAAATCGATGCGGGTGATGAGGCTGTGTTCGAGTTCGGGATCGGAGAGGCTGTGCCATTGTCCGAGCAGGACGGCTTTGAACATGGACAGCAGGGGATAGGCGGGACGGCCGCGGTGGTCTCTAAGGTAACGGGTTCTTTGACGATTCAGGTACTGTTCGATCGGCTGCCAATCAATCACCTGATCCAACTTCAATAATGGGAAGCGGTCGATGTGTTTGGCGATCATGGCTTGTGCGGTTTGTTGGAAGAAGGTGCTCATGAGAAATCCCCTAAATGTCTTGGTGGGAATTTAGGGGATTTTGGGGAATTTTGCAAAGGTCTCTATCCGTAACATCCGCCGTCGTTACCGCAAGGGCATGCGGCAAACCTTGCGTGTCAACCGCTATATGTCGCTTGATACCGCTAACCTTCTTGCCCGCATCGTAGCCTTTTTCCATGGCGGTATCCGTGTTCTTCACACTCTGCGCATCAATAATCAGGAAAGTAGTTGCTTCATGGCGCCCCTGCTTGCGGCGCTCCGCAACTACCTGATTTTTTTTAATGCTTCCTCAAGGATGCTGATGCCACTCTCGCGTGGTTCGGTCCATCTCTGGAAGTAGGAATGCACGGTGCGCCATTTGGGGAAGTCGCCCGGCAAAGCGCGCCAGGAGCAGCCAGTGCGTTGCAGGTAGAGAATGGCACAAAAGACATCGTACAAGTCCACCTGGCGTGGCGCTGTGCGTTTACGGGCACTTTCCAGCAGGGGAAGGAGAGGCGCAAATTGCTCGCGACTGATATCGCTTGGGTAGGTTTTTCTGTTCATGCCGATAGTTTACAGCAGAGGCTGAGACAATGAACACGTTCTTAGACCTTTGCAAAATTCCCCAAAATCCCCTAAATTCCCACCAAGACATTTAGGGGATTTCTCATGAGCACCTTCTTCCAACAAACCGCACAAGCCATGATCGCCAAACACATCGACCGCTTCCCATTATTGAAGTTGGATCAGGTGATTGATTGGCAGCCGATCGAACAGTACCTGAATCGTCAAAGAACCCGTTACCTTAGAGACCACCGCGGCCGTCCCGCCTATCCCCTGCTGTCCATGTTCAAAGCCGTCCTGCTCGGACAATGGCACAGCCTCTCCGATCCCGAACTCGAACACAGCCTCATCACCCGCATCGATTTCAACCTGTTTTGCCGTTTTGACGAACTGAGCATCCCCGATTACAGCACCTTATGCCGCTACCGCAACTGGCTGGCGCAAGACGACACCCCTGTCCGAATTGCTGGAACTGATTAACTGCCAACTGGCCGAAAAAAACCTAAAAAGTAGAGAAGGCATCCGCCGCCGTCATTGATGCCACCATTATTCAGACTGCCGGCAGCAAACAGCGTCAGGCCATAGAAGTCGACGAGGAAGGACAAGTCAGCGGACAAACCACACCGAGTAAGGACAAAGATGCCCGTTGGACAAAGAAAAAAACGGCCTCTACAAACTCGGTTACAAACAACATACCCGTACCGATGAGGAAGGCTATATCGAGAAACTGCACATCACCCCCGCCAATGTCCATGAGTGTAACCATCTGTCGCCTTTGTTGGAAGGCCTAAGCGAAGGTACGACCGTCTATGCCGATAAAGGCTACGACAGTGCGGAAAACCGGCAACATCTGAAAGAGCATCAGTTGTTAGACGGCATTATGCGCAAAGCCTGCCGCAACCGTCCGCTGACGGAAGCGCAAACCAAACGCAACCGATATTTGTCGAAGACCCGTTATGTGGTCGAACAAAGCTTCGGTACGCTGCACCGTAAATTCCGCTACGCCCGGGCAGCCTATTTTGGTCTGTGTAAAGTGAGTGCGCAAAGCCATCTGAAGGCGATGTGTTTGAACCTGTTGAAAGCGGCTAACAGGCTAAGTGTGCCTGTTGCCGCCTAAAAGGCGGCCCGGATGCCTGATTATCAGGTATCTGGGGAGGATTAAGGGGGTATTTGGGTAAAATCAGGAGCAATTAGGGGCGGAAATAGACGAAAACCTGTGTTTGGGTTTCTGCTGTTGGGGGAAAGGCTTTTTTGCAAAGGTCTCATTCTGCTTTGATGACAAAGCCCCTGAATATCCTCTTCCCAATATCGAATATAGGGAAATCCTAATTTGAAATTACTTTAGAACTTACCTGTAATCCCTACCCTGATGGTTCTGCCCGGTGCAGGCAGGTAAGAACGGCTCATCGGGTCGAGGTAGTAGCGGTTGGTCAGATTGCTGCCCACCAGCTCGGCAGTCAGGTTTTTGCCGATTTTGTAGCGCAGGTAGGCATCCCATACCGCAACAGGCTGCCAGCGCATATCGTTATATTGGGGTTTATGATTAGTTCCCCTATATTGATTGAATATGTTGTAGTGAGGCTGCCATGCATCATTGCGGTTTTCATAGACGCGGCTGTGGTAATGAAGGCGCACGCCTGTTTCCAGTCTGTTGGCAAGAAAGCGGCTGCCCAATTCGGCATCAATCGACCAGCGTGGCTGAAGCGCGCTTGCCAGATAGCCCGAATCGCTCAAACCTCCGTGATTGCAGACGGGGCGACTCATGGTTTTGCCGGTTTCGGCAAAATATGTTGCATCGACATCTCCCGCAGTCACAGTCGACCATTGGAAGGTTTCGTCGCACATTTTGTTTTTCAGGCTGCGGAATACGTTCAGGCTGCCGAAGACGCGTCCGGTATCGAAGCGGGTGGACAGCTCGGCACCACTGCGGATTTGTCTGTCGAATTGTTCGAATTCGAGATTGCTGTCCCTATCGATAACGTTTTTTTGGTCTTGTTATGGAAGTAGTTGATGCGGAAATCCGCTTTTTTTCATTTTTCGGTAACAGTCCCGTCAAATCATGGATGTAGCCGACTTCCCAGTTTTTTGGCGTGTTCGGGCCGCCAGCCATAGCCCATGCGGTTGAATGAGCCGGCGGCAGTAGAAAAAGCCGTAAGTCCCTTCAAAAAAATGCTGGGGTAGCGCAGGGTTTCGGTATAGCGCAAATAGGCGCGGCTGTAATCAGTAAAATTGACAGTGGCAGAAAATGCGGGCACCCAACCGCTGCCTTTCTGCTTCATTGCTCTCTGTTTTTTCGGCTTCGGTCATTGGAGTCGTATATACGCTTGCATCAACGTTATAATACTTAGGCACAAACTGCGGACTGTCTGGAATAGATGGGTCATATACAGGATTAGGGACTTTAGTGTGCAAATCAGGAATGCTGCCATTGATAAGGGGATGATCCTGCATATTCAGGCGGCCTTTATCGTCTTTCAACCAATAGAAATCCACCTTTTCATTGGGATTGACCCATTTTTTTCGCGATCATCTGTCAAAGTCGGAATATATTGCGAATTGGTTTGAAACAACAGTCTAATTTGTGCATGTTTTTTTCTTTGTTCTGCGTATTCCTCTGTCGCATATAAAACTCCATAATCAAGACTGCCATTCGCCAAAGCATCGTCAATTGCCTTGTAATCCGCGTATTCTTGCGGCGTGGCAACCCTGCCGATCGAATATTTTATCCCCCTGTTCATTTCTAACGGATAGCCGGTCTTATACGTACCGCTTTCCAAACGTTTGCTTTTATCCTGAAGCTGGAAATTCGTGTACCGTCCGCCCGCCGTCAACGTCAGCCAGCGGAACGGTTCGTAGCGGAAATTGAAGCCCAGATTGTATTCTCGCCGCTTGCCGTTGCGCGGTACGCCGAATTCGTTTAATCCGTAATTTGCCCTGATGGTGCTGTTTTCAAGTTCTTCCCGATATTTGTCGTATCCTCCCCGCTCCAGCTCGTCTGAAAAAAATCATTGCGCGACGTCAGTTTTTCGTTTTGAAAATCGCCCATCAAAGTCAGCGACAGTTTGTCGCTCAATTTCATACGGTTGGAAAATTGAAAGCCTGTCCGGTTGTTACGGGCGTAATAGGCGTTGCCTTCGATGGTGTTGAACCTGCCGTTGGTATTGGGCGTTTCAGGTTTGGGCGGTTTGGGGGCTTCTATTCCTGCATCCAGCAATTCCTGCCGCTCTGCGGGGGTGTATTTCTGCCATCTGTCGTATTCGTCCCATGCTATTTGAAATTTGTTGTCCTCATAAACGGTATCGCCGGGCGAGCCGCCTGCGGTATTGGTTTTTGGAATTGGTGCGCGTTGTCCAAAGCGTGGCATTGAAATCTATCCAACGGCTGCCCTCGGGCTTCCATGAATAGTCGATATTGTAGGAACGCTGTTTGACCCATGCCTGCGGCCATTCGGCAATTTTTGTTGAGGACGGACGCATCCCAACTGATGGGACCGATAATACGCGAAGGCATGATTTCGCCGAACGTGGAATCGGTATGGCGCAGGCCGAATTTGAGCGTTTGGCGGTTCGGCAGACGGAAGGTGGTTTTACCTACCCATGATTTGGTTTCGAGCGAGGTATTGCTGACTTCTCCACCCGGATGGTAGAAAAGTCCGATTTTTTTGAAATATCGGGTGCGCCCAGCATGTTTTCACTGCCGTAAAATTTCTCGCCCTTGGCAGCGGCTTCTTCTTGACGACGTTTTAATTCGTCTAAAGTTTCTTGTGTCCAAGGACCGATATAGCCGTAGCGCTCCGCGCCTTTTTTTGCCAGAGAAATAATTGCCTTTACTGCGGTAGGCATAGGCAAGCATGGCATCGAAATTGTCCTGCTTGGTGGCGGCTGCAATGCGGTAGGCTTTATCCTCCCCAAATCTATTGCGTCCGTTGAAACGCTGGTCGATTCGGTCGGTATCGTCCAACATCGCCCGCCAAATACCGCCAAGTGCGACAGCAGGCGCATCCAATGTCCGATAATCGACCGATTTTTTTCATAGACATTGGCACGTTGTTTGATGGAATTATTGGAAGCTTCCGCCTTCACTTCAAATCCGTATTTCTGCCCTTCGGGGACAATATCGTCGGCATCGATGGTTTTAAGGGCGACAGAGCCGCCTATGCCGCTTTTTCATATCGCGGCTGAACGAGGGGCCTTTTTTTCGATGGAAACGCTGCTGATGATGTTGGGGTCGACGTAGTTGCGGTTATTTGCGCCTGCGTAGCCGCGCCAAACGGTAATCGCCTGCTCCGTGCCGTCGATGGTAACGGGAATCCGTCCCTGCCCCTGCACGCCGCGTATATTGGGATCCAGCGCGCCGCTGTTGCGCGCGTCGCCGCTGTACACGCCGGACATACCGCTCAAAAGGTCCGATACAGTGTTGCCTTTGAAGGTTTCGACTTCGTTTTTGCCTTTGTAAAGATTGACGATTTCGCGGGTATAAACTCGGTTTTTACCGATTTCGTCTTTATTGCGCGTGCCTTTGACGGTAACGGTATCGAGAATGACGGTCGGCGTATTATCGGCCGCATAAATGATGGGAGAGAAACCGATGGCGGCGATGCAGGCGGCAAGGGTGTTGACTTTGACTGGCTTCATAACGGATTCCTTGTGTGGCGGAATGTCAGACAGCGTCGTCTGAAAATGTTCAGACGACCTCGGAAAAGGTTTTTGCCGCAAGTCAGATTGAATATAAATATAATGATTTTTGATTATTATTTATATTTTTTTCGATAATTTTAACCAAATCTCGATAATATGCAAACATTTGCTTGCTTCTTCGGTATCCTGTTCAGAAATATTTAAATTATTTAACATTTTGTTTTTTTAAATAAAATCAAATTATTTTTCCTCAAAATAAAGCTGCACAAATACGCAGTAGTCAAAGGTCGTCTGAAAATCCGATGCCTCCAATAAAGGCAAAGCGATTTTCAGACGACCTTTCCAAACAGATGCGCAATAATCCGCCCCTATTCCATCCTTTCTTATCCTCATTCCTCCGTTGTTGATACAATACGAAACAGCCTGATAACAATTTCAAATATATCTGATATGGACGAAAACCTTACCTTCCTCACTCTGTTTCTGCTCGGTTTTTTTCGGCGGCGGCCACTGCGTCGGTATGTGCGGCGGGTTAAGCAGCGCATTTGCCTTGCAGCTTCCGCCCAACCTCAACCGTTTCGGATTGATTGTCCTGTTGAACTTAGGACGTGTAAGCAGCTATGTCCTCATCGGCTTCCTAGTCGGACTGATCGGGCAGGCAGGGATTTCTTTGGATGACACCCGTGTGTTGCAGCAAGGGTTGTATATCGCGGCAAACATCCTGCTGTTGCTTTTTAGGGCTTTATCTGGCGGGGATTTTCGACGGCGGCAACGCGTATCGAACGCATCGGCAAACCGATATGGAAGCGGCTGAATCCGTTTTTAAACAAGCTTTTGCCCATCCGTTCCGTCCCAGCCTGTTTCGGCGTGGGGATGCTCTGGGGCTGGCTGCCGTGCGGCCTGGTTTACAGCGCGTCGCTTTACGCCTTAGGCAGCGGCAGCGCGGTTCACGGTGCTTTATATATGTTGGCTTTTGCGCTCGGCACGCTGCCCAACCTTTTGGCGATGGGTATCTTTGCGGCGCAGTTGAAAACGCTTTTGCAAAAAAACGCAGCATCCGCCTGTTGGTAGGGTTGACGGTGGCGGCTTGGGCCTTGTGGCGGCTTTGGGTTTCGGTTTCAGGCTGGACGGCATAAAGGTCGTCTGAAAACCTGTACACAGCCATACCGCAGAATCATGTGAACAGCTTGTGAACAACTCTCCTTTCCTTTTGATTTTCCAAAATAAAAATATCATGATTAAAAAACAGGCAATACAAAATATTGCCCACAACCCGCATTCGGATTGATGTGTGCATTCTGTGGAAAACTTAGATAATATTTTTGAAATATATTGAATATTTTTTTAGCTGATTAAAAAAATAATCAATCTATTCGCAACCCTCTAAAGACAAAAAAAGACAGGAATAGAAATGCACACCCTTTCGGAACAAGTCCGCTTAAATGAGGCGCGCAAAAAGTTGGCAAAAAGCAGGCGTTGGGCGACGGGCTTGCTGCTTGCGGCGTGCGGGCTGTTTGCAGCCTCCACCGTTTATGTGCGCCAATATCCTTGGTTGGGATTTGTCAAAGCATTTGCCGAAGCGGCGATGGTGGGTGCGCTGGCGGACTGGTTTGCCGTAACCGCGCTTTTCAGACGACCCCTCGGGCTGCCGATTCCCCATACCGCGATTTTGCCGCGCAATCAGGCGCGTATCGGCGATGAATTGGGACGGTTTATCGAACATAATTTTTTTACAGGGCAAACCCATCGCCATGCGCATTTATCAAGCGCAGCCCAGCGATAAATTATTGAAATGGTTGGACGGCGAAGACGTGAAATCGCATTGGCTGCCGTGGCTTTCCAAACAGATTCCGACACTGCTTGCCATCGCCAAACCTGAACAGACGGCGCGTTTTACGGCAATGCTGCTGGAAGAACGTTACAGCGGCGAACAAATCGGCAACACGCTTGCCGACGGTTTGCGGCTGTTGAAAGCGCAAGGGATGCACGAAAAAGCGTTTGAAAGCCTGCTCCGTCAGATTCGGCGTTGGCTGAAAACGCCGGAAACCCGCGAAATGCTGGAGCAGAACCTGCGCGAATGGGCGGCGAAAATCGAAGGCGGCAATCCCGGAACTTGGGACAGGCTCAAAGCGGCGGTGAAATCGACCTTGGTGGAGAAAGTCGATGATTGGGCGGCAGAAAAAAAGCGTTGGCATGGATAGACGGCTATTTGGCAACTGCGGACAAGCAGGACAACGCGCTGCGCCGACAATTCTTGGTGCAATACGACGAACTGACCGAACGCCTGACCGCATCGCGCCTGTGGCACCGCCGTCTGGACAAATTCAAAAAACAGCTCGCGCAATCGTCCGCCCTGCAACGTCAAATCATGACCTTATGGCGCGGCATTCTGGACTGGGCGCGGGAAGATGTGGAAAAACAAGACTCTTTGTGCCAAGCGCAACTGGAAAAGCTGCTGAACCATATACGTTCGCAAGCTCAGGCATACCCGCAATTTATGCGTCGGGCGGATGTGCGGATTTCGCTTTTGGTTCGGGATTTTGTGATGCGTTATAAAGATAAGGCCGCTTTGTTCGTCTCGGACAAAGTCAAAGGCTGGGACAGCCGCCTGATGGTGGAAAAACTGGAATTGAGCGTGGGCAAGGATTTGCAATATATCCGCATCAACGGCACGCTCGTCGGCGGACTGGTCGGACTGGTGATTTATACGGTATCGCTGTGGCTGGCTGGATAGTATGAAAAAAGGTCGTCTGAAAACAAGGTTTCAATGAAATTTGTTTTCAGACGACCTATTGCTTCAATCAGCAAACTCAATCCGCCACATCGATACACAAATATTTCAATTCCAAATATTCGTCCGCACCGTATTTGCTGCCTTCGCGTCCCAGCCCGCTGCGTTTCACGCCGCCGAACGGTGCCGCTTCATTGCTGATTAAGCCGGTATTGATGCCGATCATGCCGTATTCCAAGGCTTCGCCGACGCGCCATTGGCGGGCAGTATTGGAAGTGAAGAGGTAGGCCGCCAAACCGTATTCCGTATCGTTGGCAGCCGCGATGACTTCGGCTTCGGTTTCAAAGCGGAACACGGGACACAACGGTCCGAAGGTTTCTTCGCGCGCCACCGCCATTTGCGCCGTTACGCCGCTTAAAACGGTCGGTTCGAAAAACGTTCCACCTAATGCGCTGCGTTTGCCACCGGTGAGACAGACCGCGCCTTTGGAGAGCGCGTCGGCGATGTGCTGCTCGACTTTCTCCACCGCTTTTTCCTCAATCAGCGGCCCTTGGTTCACGCCTTCATCCAAGCCGTTACCCAATTTGAGCGCGGCTACTTTTTCACTTAATTTGCGGCAAAATTCGTCGTAAATGCCGGATTGAGCGTACACGCGGTTGGTGCAGACGCAGGTCTGGCCGCTGTTGCGGAACTTGCTGGCGAGCGCACCTTCGACGGCTTTGTTCAAATCGGCATCGTCAAACACGATAAACGGCGCGTTGCCGCCCAGTTCCAAACTGAGTTTTTTTAATGTCCGCCGCGCTGTCGGCAAAAATTTTCGCGCCGACTTCGGTCGAACCGGTGAAGCTGATTTTGCGCACGGTCGGGTTCGTGGCAAATTCATGGCTGATTTCCGAAGCGCGACCACTGACGACGGGAAGCAAATCCTGCGGCACGCCCGCTTCGTAAGCCAGCAAGGCCAGCGCATACGCGCTCAGGGGCGTGAGCGACGCGGGCTTGACTATCATCGCGCAGCCCACCGCCAAAGCAGGCGCGGCCTTGCGCGCAATCATCGCGGACGGGAAGTTCCACGGCGTAATCGCAGCGGTAACACCGACGGGCTGTTTCAACACGACCAGTTTTTGCGACGCTTTCACGCTTGTCAGCACATCGCCGTCAATCCGCCGCGCTTCTTCGGCAAACCAGCGCACAAACGAAGCCGCATAATCGATTTCGCCGCGTGCCTCGGTCAGGCTTTTGCCCTGTTCCATCGTCATGATGCGCGTCAGTTCCTCTTTGTTTTCCTTGATCAAAAAAAATACCAACGCCACAACACATCGGCGCGTTCCAACGCAGTTTTTTTGTCGCCCATAATTTTTTTGTGCGGCTTCCGCCTTTTTGAATCAGTAGTTTGAGGTCGTCTGAACGGGTTGTGCGGACAAACGCCAAAGTCTCGCCCGTCGCCGGATTATCGACCTTGATGCTGTCTGACATCGGGGAAAAAGAAATATCGGGATGGTTTAACAATGATGCAAAAGAGTTCATGCCTGCCCTCGTGTGTATAGATGATGGATGGAAGTCATTATTCTCTTCATAGGAGAAAAGCGCAAACTGCTGAAACGTTGCGTCGCCGATTTTTCGACCTTACCGTTTTATATTGAGCTAAACGGCAAAAAAGACAGAAGCGGGAAGGCATCCAGTAACAACCTGCAAATATACAGGGATCCAAATATTGGAATGTCCTTTCAAAAGTAAATTTACTTTTCCATTTGATGCTTTTATTAAAGATTTGTCTAAACCAAAGACAAAGCATGTTATCTCTGCTATTGTGTTAACGTTTAGCACCACTTTTATCAATAATTCATATGGAGTAAACCGATGAATAAAAATACCAAGTTACTGATTTCTGCCGTTATTGCCGCTGCCGCGCTGTCCGCATGTTCCAGCTCTTCCAAAGAAAAACCTGCTGCGCAACCTGCTCCTGCTCCGCAACAAGCAGCGCAACAAAACCAACCTTTCACTCCTAAAACCGTGAAAGTGGACGCTATCGACAGCACCAAAGAGGTACACTACCGCTGCGGTCAAAACGGTCAAGACCCATTGAGCGTTATGTACGGCTTCAAAGGCAACGAGCCTGTTGTAGCACAAGTGAAATACAAAAACGAACTGACCCCCAACCTGTTCCGCGTCGTCGGCTCCAGCGATGATATTAATGCCTTCTGGGGCGGAAACGTCGCATGGGTGGCAGGTCGTGCCAATTTGGGCAATATCGACAAAGTGGACGGCAATATGCTGACCGTACGCGGTAAAACGACCGTTAACGGCAAAGAAGAAGTCGTTGATCAAATCGTTGCCAAATACTGCTCCGTTGCCAACTCCCCTGCCAAAGCAGGCAAACCGGCTCCTAAAAAACCTGCCGCAAAAAGCAAAACGTTAATTTCTAACTCTAACCGTAGAAATTAATCTGAGGTCGTCTGAAAAATTTTTCAGACGACTTTTTTTGCATTTTGTGTAATTCATTACCAAGAGCGGCATAGAAGTGCCCGTCTTATACAGTCGATTACTTTCAAAGAATCCTTCCCTTTAAGCCAATCTTTCCCTTGCTCTATCTGGAACAAGAAAAGCGTGTTCCTTTCCATACAGTCAAAACAATTCCGCCATATTTGTATCCTAACTATCAAATAAACTGCCCAAAACAAAAAGGTCGTCTGAAAACCTGTTGTCAAGTTTTCAGACGACCCCTTCACATCGCAATCATAGCCATCAGACCACGACTTCTTCTTTTTTCTTCACTTCCTTCGCGATATTTTCGCGGCTCAGGCCGAACATCAGCAAGAGCGGGCTGGCTACCAAGACTGAAGAGTAAATACCGAACACGATACCGATGGTCAATGCCATTGAGAAACCGTGCAACGCTGCGCCGCCGAACACCAGCATGGAAACGACCATTGCCTCGGTCGAGCCGTGGGTGATGATGGTACGGCTCATGGTGGCGGTAATCGCATTGTCGATGACTTGCGGAACGGTGTGTCCGCGCATACTCGGTTTGCGGAAGTTTTCGCGGATACGGTCGAAGACGACGACGGATTCGTTTACGGAATAGCCCAATACGGCAAGGATACCCGCCAACACGGTCAGTGAAAATTCCCATTGGAAGAAGGCGAAGCAGCCCAAAATAATCACGATGTCGTGCATATTCGCGATGATGGCGGATACGGCGAAACGCCATTCAAAAGCGCATCGACAGGTAAACGATGATACCTGCTACGACAAAGCCCAATGCCATCAGACCGTTGGTCACCAGCTCTTCGCCGACCTGCGGGCCGATAAATTCGACTTGGCGCAGGGTAACGTCAGGCTGCTCTTTTTTCAGCAATTCCATAACCTGATTGGAAAGCTGCGCGGAAGTTACGCCTTCTTTGTTGGGCAGGCGGATCATGATGTGTTTGTTCGTACCCAACGCCTGAACTTGGACATCACCCATTTTCAGGGTATCGAGTTTTTTTCACGGGTTTTGTTGACGTCCACGCCCTGCTGATATTGCACTTCCATCACGGTACCGCCAGTAAATTCGACGGAGAAGTTCAAACCTTTGGTAATGAGGAAGAATACGGCGGCAATGAAGATTACCAACGAAATAAAAGGTCGTCAGTTTGCCGTAGCTCATAAACGGGATGTCGCGTTTGATTTTTAAAGAGTTCCATGTCTTACTCCTTGCCAGCCGCTGTTTCGGCTTTAGGTTTCCATACTGCGCCGATGGAAATGTTCTGCAATTTGCGGCGGCGTCCGTACCAAAGATTCACTAAGGCGCGGAAGACGACGACGGATGAGTACATCGAAGTCAGGATACCCAGACAGTGTACGACGGCAAAACCGCGGACCGGGCCGGAACCGAATACCAAGAGGGCGATACCGGCAATCAGCGAGGTCAGGTTGGAGTCGACGATGGTTGCCCATGCGTGTTGGAAACCGAGATTGATTGCCTGTTGCGGCGGCACACCTTCGCGCAACTCTTCGCGGATACGTTCGTTAATCAATACGTTGGAGTCAATCGCCATACCCAGCGTCAACGCCAATGCGGCAATACCGGGCAGCGTCAGCGTTGCCTGCATGGCAGACAAAATACCGACCAAGAACAAGATGTTGGTACTCAGGGCGATGGTCGAGAAGAATCCCATCAGGCGGTAGTAAACCACCATGAACAAAGCAACGGCGGTAAAGCCCCATAAGGTCGAATGGAAACCTTTTTTTCAATGTTTTCTTTACCCAAAGACGGGCCGATGGTGCGCTCTTCCACGATTTGCATCGGTGCGGCGAGAGAACCGGCACGCAGCAACAAGGAAGTATCATTGGCTTCCGCCTGCGTCATGCTGCCGGAAATTTCCACGCGTCCACCGGTAATAGCGGAACGGATAACCGGTGCGGTAACCACTTCGGATTTGCCTTGATCGATCAACACCATCGCCATGCGTTTACCGACGTTGGCGGCGGTCAATTCGCCGAAAATACTGCCGCCTGCGCTATCCAAGCTCAGACTGACGGCAGGCGCACCCATTTGGTCGAAACTGGGTTGCGCGTCATTGATATTGTCACCGGTCAATTCAACCTGTTTGTTAATCAGCAAGGTTTCAGGATGATCGCCACCACTGGACAACAGCTCGAAACCGCTCGGAACATTACCTTCCAAAGCTTCGCGCACTTTGACAGGGTCGTCTTCCACCATGCGCACTTCCAAAGTTGCGGTACGGCCAATGATGTCTTTTTGCTTTGGCTGTATCTTGTACACCCGGCAACTGTACGACGATACGGTCGAGGCCGGATTGCTGGATGACAGGCTCAGCCACGCCCAACTCATTGACGCGATTATGCAAAAGTAGTGATGTTTTTGTTTCACCGCATCGGAGCGTACTTTGTTAATCGCTTCTTCGGATAATGTCAGCGTGATGTTATTGCCGTCGGCGTTCAAATTTGCCTCAGGGAAAAGCTGACGCAGCTTAGGCATGGCTTTTTGTACATCAGCAGCGTCCTGCATCGGGACAACCAAACCGTTTTCAATCTGACGGATGGTGCCGGTACGGATTTTTTCGCGGCGCATTTCGCGGCGGATGTCGCCCGAATAACGTTCAAACGTTTTCTGCATCGCGGCTTTCATGTCCACTTGCATGGTGAAATGCACGCCGCCGCGCAAGTCCAAGCCCAAGAACATCGGGTTGGCGCCGATTTTGGCCATCCATTCGGGACTGTCCGCCAACAGGTTGAGTGCGGTGATATAGCCCTCGCCCAAAGTGTTTTCGATGACATCGCGGGCTTTAAGCTGGGTTTCAGTATCTTTGAAACGCACTTTCAGCGAGTTGTTCGCAATAAATATCCCGTCAGTCTGAATACCTGCCTGTTTCAGCGCGGCATCAACTTTAGACTGGGTCTGTTCGTTAATAATGATAGCTTGTCGGTTGGTTGATACCTGCACTGCGGGCGTTTCACCGAAAAGGTTAGGCAGCGAATACACTACAGCAACCAAAATCGTGCACGCAATCAGCAGGTATTTCCATAAAGGATAACGGTTCATGGTAAACCTTCGATTTATTATGAAGACAAACAGCCGCGCTCAGCTTTCCGAGGCGGCTCTTGGCGAAAAGATGAATTACTCGGCTTTGGCGGCAATCGCGTTACGTTCCACTTCGACTTCGATTTTTGCACCTTGACCGATGTCCACGGTAAAAAACTGTTCGCCGACTTTGGTAATACGGCCTCTGAAACCTGCTACCAAAACAACCTTATCGCCGACTTTCAAAGTGGTAAGCATGGCTTGGTGTTCTTTGAATTTCTTGTTTTGAGGGCGTAGGAGCAGGAAGTAGGCCAACGCCATAATCAGTACGAAAGGGACCAATTGGGACACTGCTTGATTCATAACTTATCCGTTTTCTAAGAGATTAAAATTAAGAGATTAAAAATTAAGTAAAAACACCGCTTGCGGCAGAAAAAAAGCATTGGTACAGCCGCAAAATTAAGCTATTCTAAAGGTCGTCTGAAAAAAATTTCCAAGCCTTTTCCCTATTTATTAACCATATTTATCATGTCAGGTCGTCTGAAAATGAATTTTTCAACGACATTTAAAAACCTGATTCCTTCCTACCAACGACAAGCCCCGCGCCCTTTTCCTCATGAAAAAACTCATTCGACGACTGCGTACGCGCCTACGCCGCCTCTTGGGTAAAAAAATGCGCGTACGGTCTGGATTTCTCATCCCGTTTTTGCGCAACACCAACCCGGCACATGTCATCCCGACTCGCCCGAACGCACTGCCGTTATCGAGGTGGAGCTCAAACGTCAGGATATTTGGCGGCATCTGCAAACTGCCGAAGCCGAAGAAATCAGCGATACCCGCCTCGCCTTGGTTCACCCGCGCAAATATCTGCGCTCGCTCGAAAGCCCTGCCAGCCCCAACCGGACAAAATCTACCGCATCGACGACGATACCGTCATGAGCCATGGTTCGCTTTAAAGCCGCCCGTTACGCCGCAGGGGCTGTCGTTCAGGCGGTAGATATGGTGATGAATAAGAAAGCATGGCACGCCTTTTGCGCCATCCGCCCACCCGGACACCACGCGCACAGCGATAAGGCAGGCGGTTTCTGCCTATTAAACAACGTCGCCGCAGGCGTCATGCACGCCATCGCCGAATATCGACTCCAACGCATCGCCGTCATCGACTTCGACGTCCATTACGGCGACGGCACAGCGGAAATCTTCAAAGATGACCCGCGCGTCCTGTTTATGAACCTTTTTGAAACCGACCTCTTCCCATTTCCCGAAACCAACCATTCCGCCAACGGCGCCAATATGTTGCACCTGCCTTTCGCGTCCAACACCGGCAGCCGCGTCTTCCGCACTACCGTACGCGAAAAATGGTTGAACAAACTGACCGCATTCAAACCCGAACTGGTCTTACTGTCCGCAGGTTTCGACGGACACAAACAAGACGAAACAGGTCGTCTGAACCTGCACGAAGCCGATTTCGCTTGGCTAACCCACAAAATCATCCAAGCCGCATCAAGCTGCCCCGGCAGAATCGTTTCCGTACTGGAAGGCGGCTACACGCTCGAACCTTTGGCAAAATCCGCCGCAGCCCATATCGGCGTCTTGGCAGGACTCCCCAAAGCAGACTATGTTACCGCCTATCAAAGACACTTGAAACGCGGGCAAAAAGGGAGATTCCCAGTCTTCCGAATGGCAATCTAAATTATTAAACGAAAGATTATCTGAAAATAAGATTCAAGGTTTTTCAGACGACCTTTTAGCGGGTAGATTGCCCAGATTGTTGTTACCGTAAAAGGTCGTCTGAAAAATCCTATCCGATCAAAAACAAACCGCCCTTTCAGGCGGTTTGTTTTCAGCTAAACAGACGGTTATTGTTTTTTTACCGCCGAATACACCGAAGGCATTGTTACTTGAAGAGCCATTATCACCTGGTTTTTCATTGTAACTGTATCGCCCAGCCATTTCGGCAGCTTTGTCACCGTAGAATCCGCCAGTTACAGAGCCTTGTGCATCTGAAGTCCATTTACCGTTAAAGCTACTGCCTGTAATATCTGCAGTAAAGGCTCGTTCATTCATGAACCATCTGTCACCACTATTGATTTTACCTGCGATAGTCTTGGTATCGAAGTTGACATCTGCGGTAAACGAACCGGTAGTACGGTAGCCTCCTGTATCACCCACCCAGTTTTTCCTTATTATCCAAGTTGCGGGCACGGAAATTCAACACCTCGCCTGCGTATTTAGCCGTACCGGATGGTAGAGAGGCACTCATTACCCCCTGAACAAACAAGGAGTAGGCATTATCGGCAAGTTTTGCCGCACCGAAGACAACATTGCTCAAATTGCCTGAAGCAACAAACGACTTGTAGTCCGAACCCAATTCAGTTTGATAGAGCTTGTTGGTAACAGGTGACAAAGCGATTGCCGTACCGTTGATGACGACTTTGGTCAAGTCCGCGATATTCGATAAGACGTATTGCTCGCCTGTTTCACCTTTTTTTCAATTCGGCTGCGGCGGCATCATCTTTAGGTTTGGTTACGGGCGCATCAGGTTTGGCAACCGGTGCATCAGGCTGTCCGCCTGCTTGAGCTGCCGCATCTTGGCGTTTTGCACCAAACACACCGCGCGCCACTACGTCTTCATCACGTTGGTTTTTGCCTACCGCACTATATGTACCGGCAAGTTGGTCTGCCTTCGCGCCAAAGAATCCGCCTTGCATCGTACCTTGCTTGTTGGAGAAGGTGTTGCCGTGCAACTCGCCATTGAAAGACAGATTTTTCCGCCATATCGCGCGCATTGGATTTGACGACACCTGCAATCCTGTTGCCACCGCTACCACCGCCAACCGTTTGATCGGAATAGCGGTTGATGCCAACATTGATGGTTTTTTGGTCGAAATTGACTCTTGCGGTAACATCGGTTGCTTTGGCGGCAGGATACAGATTGGCCAGCTTGGCTTGCGAACCGGTTTCAAAAAAATTTCTTGCAGACCTCTTGTATTGATCGGCAGTCCGTTTTTGGAAATGCAGGCCGATGCCTTTTATAGGTTGCATCCCCTCTTTGGGCTGCAACGGTATCACTGCCTGACGGCGTGCCTTGGACAAACAACGCCTGTTTCACATCACGCAGATCGCTGACATCGGCAACACCGCCGTAACGAACGTCAGGCAACAGGTCGCCGCTGTGTACCGCATATTGTGCTGCATCGGCTTTACCGCCGTTCGTACTTCTTTTCGCCCAACGTGAACTCACCTGCTTTAACGTCTTTGGTATTAATGGCAACACCATCAAGTACGACGCTGTTTTTTTATCCGAAGCAGTAGGAGCTTCGGTTTTGGCATATTCCAAATCGCCGGTTTCACGTTTTTTTCGCTACCAAGACACCGCCATCCAAAGCCTTACCCATTACTTTTGCCTTCGCCGCCAAAACCTTGACCTGAATTGGCCTCATTGGCTTTCTTGGCTTCTTCGGCTTTCTTGGCTTCTTCAGCTTTCTTAGCTTCTTCAGCTTTCTTGGCCTCTTCAGCTTTCTTGGCCTCTTCAGCTTTCTTGGCCTCTTCAGCTTTCTTGGCCTCTTCAGCTTTCTTGGCCTCTTCAGCTTTCTTGGCCTCTTCAGCTTTCTTGGCCTCTTCGGCTTTCTTAGCGTCTTCAGTTTGTTTTTGAATCACCTCCTCCGCCCGAGCCGGAATTATTGCCCGGCTGTTGCGGGGTCGGTGCAGGCTGTGCAGACGGCGTGCCACTACCGCTTGAGCCGCATGCACTCAATGCGATGCTGCAAGCAATCGCCAACATACTTAATTTAAATGATTCCTTCATGGTAAAACTCCTGAATGTGATAATGGTATTTTGGAATGATGGTGATAAAATATTTGATAATTATTTACATCAAACCAATTAAAATATACCGCAAATGCGGATAACCAAACGGTACTAAACTTACATCAGTATGAAGGCCGTCTGAAAGCGGAATTTATGAATCCGCGTATACAGATGTGTTTCAGACGACCTCTACTTATATCGTCAAACCATTAATGACGGTGCGGAACAAAGCCTTCCGGAGCTTCCGTGCCTTCAGGCAGGCCGAAGGTTTCGCGCAGAACGACTTTGTAGAACGCAAACGCATCTTTTGCGCCTTGAATCGCTTCGGCTTCGGCTTCAGGGGCTTAAGCCCAAAGCATTCAAATGCTCGACAAAGGCACGCCAATGTTTACCGCGTCCGTTCGGATGGGGGGCGAGGTGGCGCGCACCGTGTTCGCCGTTGTAATCCAGCTTCTGCGCGTGTTTAAACAAAAATGCTGCGCCCAAATTGGAACCTTCGGCGCAATACAGCCAGCCGATGGCTTTATTGCCAGTTTCGTGCGGCAGCGGTTTGCCGTATTCGTAAGGTTTGTCGCCCAAATCCGCCAAGTCTTGCGTTACCGCGTCGTAACGCGCCATGTATTCCAGCTCGGGAATGGCTTTGTTCAATTCGGGGTCTTTATAGATATGATCGACCGCTTTGTGGAACACGGATTGCAGCTTCAAGAATTTGATGTAATTCTCTTTGTTGGTAAACGGCTCGACAGACATGACCAAATTGTCCACGCTGTCGTGAATGGTGGTGGTTTGCTCTTTCAGCCGTTTGGCAAAAGTCAGCTCTTGTGTTTCGCTCATGTGAATATCCTTCATAAAGTTTCAGACGACCTTCAGGCCGCCTTTATTTAAACAAGGTGGATTGGATAGGTTTGAAAACGAATATGGGATGGAAGCGGAGGTTTGCGGGATGGGAAACCCGCGAAATCCGTTTGAAAACAAACCATCGGGTTTCGTTATTTTGTGAAATATTTTTTTAAAAATATATATCATTCTAATTCAAATGGCAAGAGAATGATTTGCAGCTACTTGCAACTACAAGATAATAACGGACAATTTCCCACCTTCGGCAAACAAAAAGATTCCGGCTTAACAGAAAATGGTTTCTTAACCATAAAGAATATTGTTTACAAAGACATGACTGCATCTTGGCAGATACCGCCCTTGCCCCGCCTGCGTCAAAACGGCATACTTTCGCCATACCGAGCCGCAGGTCGTCTGAAACCCTGCCATACCGTCAAAAAGAAAGAGACAACATGAACCCCATCCGCCCATTCTTAAACCATACCCCGCAAATCCACGAATCCTGCCTTATCGATGAAACTTCGGTCATCATCGGCGAAGTATCGCTTGCCGAAGACGTATCCGTCTGGCCGTATGCCGTCTTGCGCGGCGACGTGAACAGCATCAGCATCGGCGCACGCAGCAATGTGCAGGACGGCAGCGTCTTACACGTTTCGCACAAAAACGCCGAAAAACCCGAAGGTTCGCCCCTTGTCATCGGCGAAGACGTAACCGTCGGACACAAAGTCATGCTGCACGGCTGCCGCATCGGCGACCGCGTTTTAATCGGTATGGGAACAATTATTCTGGACGATACCGTCATCGAAGACGACGTGATGATAGGCGCAGGCAGCCTCGTGCCGCCGCGCAAACGGCTGGAAAGCGGCTATCTCTATGTCGGCTCGCCCGTCAAACAAGTCCGCCCGCTGACCGACAAGGAAAAAGAATTTTTGAAATACTCGTCCGCGCATTATGTGCGCCTGTCCGGACAACACAAACAGTCAAAAATAATTTTCAGACGACCTTATATCCTCTTAAAAAAAGAAAGTGTTATGCACACACTCTACCCTAGCCTCCGGCAGCCCGCGCCGCCGCGGAATCCTCGAAAAACCTCGGATATGCGGTTATCCGTATCCCTGCCGACATCGATGAAACACCGCATTCCGACGAAAACGCCGCCGATTATGTGCAACGTATGGCGCAGGAAAAAAATGCCGCCGCTGTCGAGCAATGGTTTGCCACCCACGACGCGCAGCCCGAATATCCGATTCTGACCGCCGACACTACGGTCGCCTATCAAAAACCACATTCTCGGCAAACCGGAAACCGAAGCCCAAGCAGCCGAAATGCTCGCACGGCTTTCGGGGCAGACGCATCAGGTGCTGACCGCCGTATGCGTATATTGGCAAGGAAAGACACGCGGCGTTTTTGCAAACCAGCGACGTGCGTTTCAAAACCTTGTCTGCCGACGAAATATCCGCCTATATCCGAAGCGGCGAACCGATGGACAAAGCGGGCGCGTATGGCATTCAGGGTCTGGGCGGCATGTTTGTCGAGCATTTGCAAGGCAGTTTCACCGGCGTGATGGGCCTGCCCGTTTACGAAACGGCCGGCTTGTTGGAACGATTCGGATTGAGCGTTCCCCCATTTGCCTGATTTTAAATACCTCCAAACAAACATCATGAAAACATACGCCTTCCCCTTTTTATCCGCAGTATTCCTTCTTGCAGGCTGCACTGCTTTTTTTCAGACGACGGCACACCCTCCGTCCACAAAGGCAACGACAGCATCCTCTCTTTCGGAAAGCTTAGCTCTGCTACGGAAGATGCGCCTGCAGGCGGCTGGGTCATGCTCGGTGATCAATACACCTATGTGTTAGACAAAGGGTCGTCTGAAAAGCTCTCTCCCATCTTTAAGGCCAAACTGAAACATCCCTACGAAATCAAGTTTGCCTATTCTGTGAAGAATATCAAAAAGGCAGGGTTTACCGTTTGGCAGGAGGATCGCAGATTCAGCACACTGCTTTGCCTGTCTTACCCCCATGCCGATAAAGATGAAGAAAAAACACTGGAAAAATTGGCGTTCACCTCCAGTAAAGGGGAAAAAACGCCATTCAGGTGCATCAACCTCGACGGCAAAATCTATCAACCCGCCCCGGCTGCCGGTTCGGGTTTGCCGCTGCACGTCAATCTCGACATCCACACCCGTTCTTCCGACAAAAACCTGACAATCGACGTACCTCCCCTATCCGCAAACATACGTCCCGCAATGCCACCCGTCCGCCCGCTCCATTTTTTTAAGCACTATCCGCCGCACAAACCAAAAGGTCGTCTGAAAATTTTTCAGACGACCTTTTCTCAAGCTAACGCTTCAAAATTTAATTAGTACCAACCGCGCAGCTTCATCGCTTTTTCAACGCGGCGGATACTCATCATGTAAGACGCGGTACGCAAGTCCACGTCATACTCTTGCGCCAGATTCCAAATATCGCGGAACGCGCGGCGCAGGACGACGGTTTCTTTTTCCTGAACTTCGTCAAATTCCCAGTAATAGCCTTGCAGGTTTTGCACCCATTCAAAATAGGAAACGACCACGCCGCCGCAGTTCGCCAGAATATCGGGCACGACCAATACGCCGTTTTGACGCAGGATGGCATCGGCTTCAGGTGTAGTCGGGCCGTTTGCGCCTTCGACCACGATTTTGGCGCGTACTTTGCCCGCGTTTTCGGAAGTCAGTTGGTTTTCCAGCGCGCAAGGGGCGAGTACGTCCACATCCAATGCCAAGAGTTCGGCGTTGCTGATTTCTTTGCCGTAACCGGCTTCGTTGGTAATGAAGCCTTTTTCTTGGAACTCTTTGAAGAGGGCTTCCATATCCAGGCCGTTTTCGTTGTAGATGGCGACGTCAACGGTGGAAACGGCAACGACTTTCGCGCCGGATTGATGCGCGTAATAGCCGGTGTGGTAGCCCACATTGCCGAAGCCCTGAATGGCGTAGGTTGCGCCTTTAACGTCTTTACCGAGTTTCTCCAAGGCTTGAACGGCGGCGAAGTTCACGCCGTAACCCTGTCGCTTCGGTACGCGCCAAAGAGCCGCCGAATTCGACCGGTTTACCGGTGAACACCCCCGGCGCAGATTTTTTTAACGACGTTTTCGTAGGCATCGACCATCCACGACATGATTTTTGCCGTTGGTGTTCACGTCAGGTGCAGGAATATCGATTTTTCTCGCCGATGAGCGGGGAAATGGCTTCGGAATAAGCGCGTGCAATGCGTTCCAACTCTGCTTCGGAATAATCGCGCGGATCCAAAGTAATGCCTCCTTTGCCGCCGCCGTAAGGAATGCCCGCAACGCAACATTTGATGGTCATCCAAATCGACAGGGCTTTGACCTCGTCCAGATTCACATTGGGATGGAAGCGCACGCCGCCTTTGTACGGGCCGACGGCGTTGTTGTGTTGTGAACGGTAGCCGGTGAAGGTTTTGACCGTGCCATTGTCGAGTTTGACTGGGAAGGTAACTTCCAAAACGCGTTGCGGGCTTTTTCAGGATTTCATACACCGCAGGGTCGGCATTGAGTCGGTCGCAGGCGGTTTTGACCTGTTTGCGGGCGATTTCGAAAGGGTTAAGGGTTTCTTTTGCGGCGGATTGGGACATTTCTCTTCCTTCTTATGTCGGGTTGAAGTTTAAGGGCTTTACATTTGTAACTATAACCAATTTCCAAATGAAATGTAATAGCATGTAGTCGCAAAAACGAGAGTTAGTTAATTTATATATGGTTTTATTTTTCAGACGACAAAAGGGTACATTCAAACTGCTTCTCCCATCCCTTTACAAAACATCCCCGTTTTTCCGAACACACCCCAAAAAAACCTTTGTTTTTTTAAAAAGGTCGTCTGAAAATTGAATCAGCCTGCCTTTCAAAGTCAAAGCTTCTGAAAATCAATGAAATGCCATTTCAAGCTCCAACTATATTGTTAACAATCCATCTGAAAACTACCTGTCGGGAAACAATGTTAAAATACGCGTCCCTGTCATTCACGAGCAAAACACATCATGACCGCCGCCATCGAACACGTCCAAGCCGCCGCCTTTGATTTGGACGGCACATTATGCGATTCCGTCCCCGACCTTGCCGCCGCAGCCGAAGCCATGCGCGAATATCTCGGCATGGAGCCGCTGCCTGCCAAAACAGTAGAAAGCTACGTCGGCGACGGCATCGGCAAACTCGTCCACCGCGTCATCACCAACGACCGCGACCAAGAAGCCGCGCCCGATTTATGGGAAAAAGGTTTCGTGTTCTACATGAAATACTACCGCGACCACTTGAGCGACTTCACCCGCCCCTACCCCGAAACCGAAGCCGGACTGGCATTGCTCAAATCGCTGGGCATCCCGCTGGTGGTCATCACCAACAAAAAAACGAAATCCTCGCCGCTGAACTCTTGAAACAACTCAGACTCGCCGACTACTTCAGCCTGATTCTCGGCGGCGACAGCCTGCCCGAAAAGAAACCCAGCCCGCTGCCGCTGCAACACGCCGCCGAAGTCTTGGGCATCGATCCCGCCAATATGCTCATGGTCGGCGACTCCCGCAACGACATCCTCGCCGCCAAAGCCGCCGGCTGCCTCAGCCTCGGCGTCACCTTCGGCTACGGCGACATGACCCTGCTCTCACAAGACAAAGCGACCAAGCCCGACTGGATTATCGGCTCGCTGCCCGAAATCTATGAAAACCTGCGACCGAAAAAAAGCAGAAGACGACGAATAATCAGTATCCTTGTTTTCAGACGACCTTTATCCCCGTTTCAAAGGTCGTCTGAAAATAAAAGCAGTGGAAATAAAAGATTCGTCATTCCCGCGCAGGCGGGAATCTGAGACTTTAATTTTTTCAGAATTGTTTTAAAAAGTTGTGTTGATTTCAAATCACTGGATTCCCGCCTGCGCGGGAATGACGAAATGCAAGTTTCTTATCTCCCACTATCTTGCAACCTGCAAGTCAGATTCAAGAATCTGACCTACGAATCGACCTTTTTCAGACGACCTCTGCATGAAACCCCAAAAATCCCTGCACGCCCGCGCGATGGACATTCTTTCCCGACAGGAAATCAGCCGTGTCGGACTCAAGCGCAAGCTCGCTCCGTATGCCGAAAGCGAAGAAGAATTGGAAAACGTGTTGGACGAATTTGCCGAACGCAACTGGCAATCCGACCAACGCTACGCCGAAGCCTACATCCACAGCAAAAGCAGCCAACACGGTTCCCTGCGTCTGAAACAGGCATTGGCGCAGCAAGGCATAGCCGAAACCCTCAGCCGCGAATTCATGCCCGACAAAGCGAGCGAACTGCAAACCGCAGTCGCCGTGTTGCGCAAAAAATTCAAACAACCCGCCGCCGATTTGAAAGACAAACAAAAACAAGCGCGCTTCCTCGCCTATCGCGGATTCGACATGGACACCATCCACGCCGCGCTCAAAAGCAGTTGGGACGAAGAAATATTCGACGCTTCTGAAGAATGATAAGCCTATTAACAATAAAGGTCGTCTGAAACCTTTTTTTCGGTTTCAGACGACCTTTCGATTATTTGGTTTATCCCTATTCCGTTACCGTTTTACGGATGAGTTTTTCCGCGTTGGCAAGCGTGTTTTCCACTTCGGCAAACTCGATTTTGCTGCCCGACACCAGCGCGCGCGTGTCGTTGAATACGACTTGGACTGCGCCGTCAGTTTCGGTAACGAGGACGCGCAACGGCAGTTGCAGGGCGAAGGCGGGGTCTTTTTGCATCAGCGGCGTGCCGGCTCTGGGCGTGCCGAAGACGATGACTTTCGCGGGCTGCATGTCCAAACCGCTTTGTCGCGCGGCGGCTTGGTGGTCGATGACGGCGAACACGGTCATGCCTTTTTTTCTTTGACGGCGGTTTCCAAACGGCGGACGGTATCGTCGAAACTGTATTTGCTGACGGCGGTATGGGTTTGATTCATGGCGGAACTTTGTCGGGAATCAGGTTGTCGGGCGGCATCGCCACCGTGTGAAGCGCAGGCGGTTAGGGCGGCGAGGATGGCGGCTGCGGCGAAGGTGCGTATCGGTTTCATATTTTTCCTTGGATAAAAGGTCGTCTGAAACGTTTCAGACGACCTTGTTGCTGGTTATTTCAAACCTTTTTTTCACCAAGTCTTCGTAACCACCGTGGTTGGTTACGTTGGTGTAGCCTGCTTTTTTCAACTCAGTAAGCGCGGCTTCGGCACGGCGGCCGCTGCGGCAGTAGAGGTTGACGGGCGCGTTTTTTTGTCGGGGCTGACGCTTTTGATGCGTTCGACGATTTGGTCGTGCGGAATATTGACCGCGCCTTGCAGGTGGCCGGATTTGAATTCTTCTTCGGAACGTACGTCAATCCATACGCCTTTTGCTTTGGCAGGTTGCGCGCCGGCGACTTTGGCGGCGGGCACGGCATAGGATACGGCGGCAGGCAGGACGAGTGCGGCGGCAGTCAGCGCGGCAGTCAGCAATTTTTTCATGGTCGTTTCTCCAAACGGTTGAACAAAAAAATATCAATCTAAACGGTTCGGCGGCAAAAAGCAATGTTCCGTCAACAGAAGGGTCGTCTGAAACGGGAGTTGTTTTCAGACGACCCTTTGAGACAAAATCAACGCTGCGCGTCAACCGCTTCCAAAGCACGCAGGGCATAAGTGTAGGCTGCGCCTGCGTTCAAGGAAATGGCGGTCGCCAGCGCGCCGGCAATTTCGCTTTCAGTCGCGCCCGCTTTGGCGGCTGCGGCGGCGTGTACGCTGATGCAGCTTTCGCAACGGGTAGTGATGGCGACGGCGAGGGCAATCAGCTCGCGGGTTTTTCGCATCCAATGCTTCGGCTGCGGCGGCTTGTTCCAGCGCGCCGTAGGCTTGCAGCATTTTCGGGTGGTTTTTACCCAGCTCGCCGAATGATTTTTTAACGTGTGCGGTGTGTTCGGGCCAATTTTGAAACATTTTGATTTCCTTTCCAATGTGTTTGAAATGAAGGATGTTGCTCTTTCATGGCAGATTTCAATTTAATCCGCCATCTTTACATCCGATGAATGGCATTATTGCAATAATTTGACTATTATAATCGTCAAATCATCTCATTCACTTGCAAAAAAAACACTTATGGACACTTTGGACAAACTCATCGAACTGGCGCAAATTACCGGCAGCGTGGACATACAATGCCTGTTCCGCGACAAATGGTACGCCCCGCACGAACGCAGGCGCGCGCACGGTATCGCGCACCTTGTCGTCGCCGGGGAAAGCTACATCAAAATCGAAGGCGAACCCGAAGCACGTCTCTTACAAACCGGCGACCTTATCTTTTTCCCGCGCAGCGCGGAACACATCATCAGCAGCGAAGCAGACTGCAACAACTGCGGCGATACCATTCATATCGGCAACGACGGCGCGTTTACCATCGAATCTTCAGGCAGCGGCGGCGAAAAAAGCCTCGATTTGTTCTGTGCCCGCTTCGAATACGACGAACACGCCGACATCATGCACGACCTGCCCGAAACCGTCCTCATCAAGATGGACCATCCCTCGCTGCAATGCCTGATCTCCATGTTGCAATACGAAAGCGCACACACGCTTTCCGGCTCGCGCGCCATCGTCAATGCCCTCTCCTCCGTCCTCCTCGTCCTCATCGTCCGCGCCCATCTCGAACAAGGCGGAGAAGCACCTTTGGGCGGCATACTCAACGGCCTGCGCGACAAACGCCTGCGCCAACTCATCCAAACCGTCGTCAGCCGCCCCGAAGACGAATGGAACATCGAAAAAAATGACCGAGCTTGCCAACCTCTCCCGCGCACAACTCATGCGCCTGTTCAAACAACAAACCGGCATCAGCCCCCACGCCTTCGTCAACCTCATCCGCCTGCGCCAAGCCGCCGTATTGCTGCGGCAAACCGCTGATTCCGTCTTGTCTGTCGCGCTGAACGTCGGCTTCCAATCCGAAACACACTTTGGCAAAGCGTTTAAAAAAACAATACGGGATTTCGCCGGGGCAGTATCGGAAAAAAACGAAAACGAAACGGCAGATGAAGATACCAGCCAGCCGCTTGAAGGCATTTGAACCCGAAAGGTCGTCTGAAAACGGCTAAGTCAAAAGCGTCATAACCCTTTGATTTATCGTTCAGCCATTGTGATACTGCGAAAAAAATCCGTAGGTCAAATTCTTGAATCCGACATCTCCATCTGCAACAACGCGTAAAGAAAAACAGAAACATCAAATATTCATCGGATATAAATATCCGAACTACACATTACACAGCAATGTCTCCGCAACTGATTTTTATTCCGCAACGTAAAGACAAAAAAAGGTCATCTGAAAACCTTAAATCAAGTTCTCAGACGACCTTTCATTCCGGCAGACCGATTAGGTCAACCCATCAAGCCTGTTTCAACTTCGCATCGGCATCCCGCAACGCGGTGCGCAGACCTTCCTCGATAACGGGATGGTAGAACGGCATGTCCAGCATTTGCGGAACGGTCATCTTCATTTGATGCGCCCATGCCAACAGGTGCGCCAAATGTTCGGCGGCCGGGCCTAAGATTTCCGCGCCGATGAAGCGGCCGGTGGCTTTTTCGGCATACAGGCGCATATGGCCTTTGTTTACCAACATCACGCGGCTGCGGCCTTGGTTTTTAAACGATACTTCGCCAATGACAAATTCGTCGGGTTGGTATTGCGCGGCAACCTGCGCGTATTTCAAACCGACAAAGCCGATTTGCGGATTGGTGAACACTACGCCGATGGTGCTGCGGCGCAAACCGCCGACGATATTCGGGTAGCGGCCCGCGTTGTCGCCGGCAATCTTGCCTTGGTCGGCAGCTTCGTGCAGCAGAGGCAGTTGGTTGGACGCATCGCCCGCGATGAAGATATGCGGAATGCTGGTCTGCATGGTCAGCGGATCGGCAACGGGTACGCCGCGCGCGTCTTTTTCGATATTGATGTTTTCCAAACCGATATTGTCAACGTTCGGACGGCGGCCTACGGCTGCCAGCATATATTCGGCAACAAATACGCCTTTTTCGCCGTCTTGCTCCCAATGAACTTCTACATTGCCGTCTGCGTCGAGTTTGACCTCGGTTTTAGCATCCAAATGCAGTTTCAATTCTTCGCCGAACACGGCTTTCGCCTCGTCTGAAACGACGGGGTCGGAAATGCCGCCAATGATGCCGCCCAAGCCGAAAATTTCAACTTTCACGCCCAAACGGTGCAATGCCTGACCCAGTTCCAAACCGATAACACCCGGCCCGAACACGGCAACGCTCTTAGGCAGCGTATCCCATGAGAAAACGTCGTCGTTGATAATCAAACGGTCGCCCAAAGACTGCCACTGCGGCAGGATAACGGGACGCGAGCCGGTAGCAATCACAAAGCTTTTTGCCGTGATTTGGGTATGGTCGTCGATTTGGACGGTATTCTCGTCGATAAATTTAGCCGAACCCATAATGCGCTTGTCGGCAGGGCCATTCTTCCACATCGGCAACGACAAAACCGACAAAACGGTCACGCTCGGATTTGACGCGCTGCATGACTTCTTCGCCGTTGACGACGATGCTGTCTTTATCCAAATGCACGCCGAACGGGTCGGTATGTAATGCGTGATGGCGCGCCTCTGCGGCAGCAATCAAGAGTTTGGAAGGCATACAGCCCACGCGCGCGCAGGTCGTGCCGAACACATTGTTTTCAATCAGGTAAACATTATCCGAATGTAAACGGGCATTGCGAAACGCGCCCATACCGGCAGTACCGCCGCCGATTACGACGACATCTGCTTGAATTTTTTTCATAATCTTTGTCCTTTTTTTGTTGAGCGTCCGAAGCGGTATCAGCGTGAAGCGTATCAGGTTTTTCAGACGACCTATTTAATAAACTATCAAAAATAAAAAATCGATAGCTATTTTTAAAATATTGATTTAAAACAATAATCTCAAATTCTACTTGTAAATATAGAGTTATTCAGAACGACCGTGTAGCGTATCGTCTGAATAACTCTATTTTTCCGTTCAAACGGTTTTTAAACCGTCTCGAGCACTAGGCAATTAGTTCTTAGCCAAGTAAGCTTCCAAATCTTCGCTGCCGCCGATGTATTTGCCCCCGATGAAGACTTGAGGAGCAGTCATCTTGCCGGTAATGGCGCGAACGGAAGTAACGGTTGCATCTTTGCCCAATACGATTTCTTCGTAAGACAGACCTTTGTCTTGCAAAGCTTTTTTAGCTTTAGCGCAGAATTGGCAGCCGGGTTTGGTGAAGATGGCAACAGACTCTTGAGCTTTCCAGTCAGGAGCGATGAATTTCAACATAGTGTCAGCGTCAGACACTTTGAAAGGATCACCCGGCTCTTCAGGCTCGATGAACATTTTTTTCTACCACGCCGTCGTTAACCAGCATGGAGTAACGCCAAGAGCGTTTGCCGAAGCCCAAGTCTTCTTTGCCGACCAGCATGCCCATGCCTTCGGTAAATTCGCCATTGCCATCAGGAATCATGTAGATG
Source organism: uncultured Neisseria sp. (assembly GCA_916438535.1). Lineage (GTDB taxonomy): Bacteria > Pseudomonadota > Gammaproteobacteria > Burkholderiales > Neisseriaceae > Neisseria. The sequence goes on from CAKAEP010000002.1 coordinate 756,691, forward strand.
TTGTCAGCTTCTTCTTCAGCAGCCCAAGCGTTCATCACGAAAGTATCGTTTACAGATACGCAGTAAATTGCGTCAACGCCGTTTTTCTTTGAACGCGCCGAACAATTCGTTATAACGCGGCAGGTGGGAAGAAGAACAAGTCGGAGTAAATGCGCCGGGCAGAGAGAATACGACTACTTTTTTTGCCTTTGAACAAGTCATCAGTGGAAACATCTTTCCAAGTGTCGCCCACGCGGGTACGGAATACGACGGAAGGTACTTTTTGACCGGTACGATCTTGCAAAAGCCATTTTGGATCTCCTTGAAATTTTTAGGTTTAGGGAATGATACGAGTGAATGTGTGCATTCTAGCGCAGGGAGTTTGATTTGTATAATTTATAGTTCAAATAATATTAATTACCTGAAGCTATGAAACCCAACCTGCGAATGTTTCATTTAAATAGAGGTCGTCTGAAAGAAAACAAGCCCCTGGCCTGGAATTATTTTTTTCGGAATCGTGTGCATCGGACAATACGACTTCACGGATGCTGCTTTCTACTTTGTCTTTCAACATAAAGCGGTCTTCGTCTTTGCCGGGACGAATCGGGGCGGCAAAATCGATACGGATGCGCAGCTTTTTCATGGAAACGATGCGCCAAAGTGAGCGCACCAAATCGACTTGTGCATAAGACGGCACAGTCGTCCTTTTTTTCCGGCATCATCATAATAGCGCAGCGTAACTGCCTGAACAGGCGCGTCGGCATCGATGGCGGATTGGAAGAGCGCGGCTTTGAACGGCAAAATATCCAAGCCCAAAGAAGTCCGCGCTTCGGGGAAAAAGCTGACATTCTGCCCGGCTTTCAACGCGGCGCAAATGGCTTGGTTAATCGGCTCGACATCGCGGCGGGAATTGCGGTTGATAAACACCGTGCCTGCGTTTTGCCCCATTTTGCCCAAGACCGGCCAGTTTTTTTGATTTCCTGCTTGGCGATAAAGCTGCTCGGATACACCGCACTCATGGCGAAAATATCCAGCCACGACACATGGTTTGCCGCCACCAAAACACCCTTCACATTATCCGCAGGTGGCGTGCCGATTTCCAATTCGATATCTAAGGCTTCCAGCGCGCCTTTTCCCAGAGTAATGACCGCATGATCGCGTTCGGCAGGATTGCCGGCATCGATACGGCGCAAATGCCTTCCGGTTCGGAACAGCCATCCCGCCAGGCGGAACAATCTGCCCAAACGGGTAAAAAAACGGGGCTTTTTGTGAGTGCATAACTGTTTTTCTTTTCGTCTTAAATGTGTATCAAATCATAGCAATAACGTTTTCAGACGACCCAGATGACAAAGAGGTCGTCTGAAAACAGGTTCATACATTATTTTTGGCAGTTCGGACAATAAAACGTCCCGCGCTGCCCCAAAACTTCCTTCTGCACCAAACCACCGCAACGGACGCAGGGTTCGTTGTGCCTGCCGTACACCGTATATTCCTGCTGGAAATAGCCGCTTTTGCCGTCGCTGTTGACAAAGTCGCGCAACGTGCTGCCGCCGGTTTCAATCGCGCGCTGCAATACCGATTTAATCGTTTCCACCAAGACGGCGCATTCTTTTTTCTTAACCTTGTCCGCAGGGCGGTGCGGCGATATGCCCGATTTAAACAGGCTTTCGTTCGCATAAATATTGCCCACGCCGACCACGACGGCATTGTCCATCAGAGCCAGCTTGACCGCGCGTTTTTGCGTTTTAAATTTTTGGTACAGATAATCGGCGGAGAAGTCGTCTGAAAGCGGCTCGGGACCCAGTTTTTCAAGAAGCGGATGATGTTCCGCAATGCCTTCATACCACAGAATCGCGCCGAACTTGCGCGGGTCGTGATAGCGCAATACCGTTCCGTCCGCAAACACAATGTCCGCATGGTCGTGTTTGTCGGGATGATCAATCCGCGCATCGCCGTCCGTAAAAATCCGCAAACTGCCCGACATGCCCAAATGAATCAACAAGATACCCGTTGCAAAACCGATAATCAGATATTTCGCCCGCCGACGACAGCCCAACACCTCCTGCCCCGTCAAAAGCTCCGCCAACTGCGGATTGACCTGCCAGCGCAGCTTGGTTTGGCGCAACACAACATCCGCCACCTTTTTACCTTGAATATGCGGGCTGATACCGCGCAACGTCGTTTCCACTTCAGGCAATTCCGGCATTTTTTTCTTTATCCTCAAGCTAATACAATCAACATCGCCTTTTTCAGACGACCTAAGATTCTACCGATGCCAAAGCGGCCTGACAATTTGCAACCAATCGGCTTTGCAGGAAGCAAGCAGCAAATCCAAGGCAAAATGACAAATATAGAAGAGGCTATTTTTATGGAGTCAAACCTGCCGTTTTTCAAATGTCCAGCCTCAAAATGTCGTCTGAAACCTGGTTATGCCGGTTTTACCAACGCCGCATTTCTCAATCCGAAATCCGCGCCGCGCCCAAAGCCACCGTCTGCGTTCCCAATATTTTTTTCAAACTCCGGCAAGGGCGTTACCCCCGCCATACGTTTGACCAAAACCAAACCGTACACCGCCGCGCACTGCGGCCACCACCTGTCCCCCGCCTTCTCCATAAAACGCCAAAACCGCAACCCCTTTTGCGAATTCACAGCAGGCAGGTACACCATAAACTTTCCAAATTCCACCTCAAAAATCCAAATCCCCCAACCGCTGCTTCAAAGCCGGCAAAGTCAGGCAATGCTCCTTTTTAGGCAGGCGCGCTCCATCGAACCACTTGCTGAAAAAAACCACAAAGATTTCGGATTAAACCCCGTCAAAAACCAACCGCCCTTCAGGTTTCAACACTCTGGACGCTTCATGCAGCACTTGCGTCAGCGCGGCAGTCTCATGACTGTGCGGCATCAGCAGCACATCAATAGAATGACTCTCCCAAGCCATAGCGTCCGCCGTCATCAATACATCACGGGGTACGGCAACCACGTTTTCAGACGACCTTAACCATTGACCGCCTTGTTGGACGACGGTTTGAACACCGCAAGGCGCAAACCGCTCCAAGTAATGCGCAAAAACTGCTTTTTCCCGCTCCGCCGTATAGCGGCCGATAATAGTCCGTTCAAACCATTCTTCCATCACCCTGCCCTTTCAAAATGCTGCAACCCGCATTATAACGGCATGATGAGGCAGACCAAACCTCCATAACTTTACTTTTGTTATTGAAAAGGTAAAAGGTCGTCTGAAAACCCTATTTACTCAGTTTTCAGACGACCTCTTGTCTTTATCCGCTCAACGAAGATGCTTACAACTCAATCCCTTTGAGCTTCGCCACGGTATTGATGTCTTTATCGCCGCGGCCGGACAGGTTGACCAGAATCACTTGGTCTTTGCCCATTTTCGGCGCGTTGGCAACTGCCCATGCGAGGGCGTGGCTGGATTCGAGCGCGGGGATGATGCCTTCGAAGCGGCACAACAAATCAAAGGCTTCGAGTGCTTCGTCGTCTTTGGCGACGGTGTATTCGACGCGTTTGATGTCGTTCAGGTGGCTGTGTTCCGGGCCGATACCGGGATAGTCGAGGCCTGCGGAAACGGAGTGCGTACCTAAGACTTGACCGTTTTTCGTCCTGCATCAGGTAGCTGCGGAAGCCGTGCAATACGCCGATGGGGGCTTTGCTGGTAATCGGCGCGGCGTGGTCGGGGGTATCCACGCCCAAACCGCCGGCTTCCACGCCGACGAGGCGCACGTTTTTCTTCGCCGATATACGGGTGGAACAGGCCGATGGCGTTCGAGCCGCCGCCGACGCAGGCAACGGCGACGTCGGGCTGTCTGCCGATGGCTTCCCTGCATCTGCGCTTTGGCTTCGTTGCCGATGACGCATTGGAAATCGCGCACCATTTCGGGATACGGCGCGGGGCCGGCGGCGGTACCGATGATGTAGAACGTGTCGTCCACGCGGGCGACCCATTCGCGCATGGCTTCGTTCATCGCGTCTTTCAGCGTGCGGCTGCCGCTGTCGACGCTGACCACGTTCGCGCCCAATAATTTCATGCGGAACACGTTGGGCATTTGGCGCTGAATGTCGTCCGCGCCCATGTACACGTCGCAAGTCATGCCGAAGCGGGCGGCGACGGTAGCGGAAGCGACGCCGTGTTGGCCCGCGCCGGTTTCGGCGATGACACGTTTTTTTACCCATGCGGCGGGCAAGTAGCGCCTGACCGATGGTGTTGTTTACCTTGTGCGCACCGGTGTGGTTCAAGTCTTCGCGCTTCAACCAGATTTGCGCGCCGCCCAGATGCTCGGACAATCGCGCGGCATGGTAAACGGGGCTGGGCCGGCCGACGTAGTGTTTCAAATCGCGGTGGAACTCTTCCCAAAACGACGGGTCGTTTTTTTCGCTGCTTGATAGGCATCTGCCAACTCTTGCAAGGCGGGAATCAGGGTTTCGGAGACATAAAGTCCGCCGTGTTCGCCGAAAAAGCCCTTCTCGTCGGGCGCTTGGTAGTTTTTCATCGGATTTCTTCCTTGTCTGTTTTTTCAGACGACCTCGGTTTAAGAAGGTCGTCTGAAAGGGAAAAATTGTCGGCAATTATAGCGGTTTTTTTACACTTTGTCGCAGGGTTTTGCAGGAATACGGATGCCGGTTTTTACGCCATTGAAACCGCATTAACAAAGGTCGTCTGAAAACCGTATTCCGAGTTTTCAGACGACCTTTTCAATCCAACATCAAGGCATTAGGACTCGACGGGGATGATGCCGATTTTTTTGCCTGCCATTTGCGCGGGGCGGTGGCGTGGATGGACTCGCCTTTGCTGTCCACGGCAACGGTTACGGGCATGTCTTTGACTTCAAATTCGTAAACCGCTTCCATGCCCAATTCGGGGAACGCCAAGACTTTGGAGGATTTGATGGCTTTTGCCACGAGGTATGCCGCACCGCCGACTGCCATGAGATACACGGCTTTGTTGTCGGCGATGGCTTCGCAGGTGGCTGCACCGCGCTCGGATTTGCCGATCATGCCCAAGAGGCCGGTTTGTTCGAGCATTTGGCGGGTGAATTTGTCCATGCGGGTGGCGGTGGTCGGGCCTGCCGGACCGACTACTTCGTCGCCGACCGGGTCGACGGGGCCGACGTAGTAAATCAGGCGGTTGGTGAAATCGACGGGCAACTCTTCGCCTTTATCGAGCATATCAACGAGGCGTTTGTGCGCGGCATCACGACCGGTGAGGATTTTGCCGTTCAGCAGCAATACGTCGCCGGTTTTCCAGCTAGCAACTTCTTCTTTGGTCAGTTTATCGACATCGATGCGTTTGCCGTTGTCGGGGCTGTAAGTCAAATCGGGCCAGTCTTCAACGCGCGGCGGGGTCAGTTCGACCGGGCCTGAGCCGTCCAATTCGAACTCGACGTGGCGGGTGGCGGCGCAGTTCGGAATCATGGCAATCGGTTTGGAAGCGGCATGGGTCGGGTAATCGAGGATTTTGACGTCCAACACGGTGGTCAGTCCGCCCAAACCTTGTGCGCCGATGCCCAACGCGTTGACTTTTTCAAAGAGCTCGAGGCGCAGGGATTCGGTGGTGGACAATTCTGCGCCGGACGCGGCTTTTTCCTGCAATTCTTGAATGTCGATGTGGCTCATCAGGGATTCTTTTTGCCATCAGCACGGCTTTTTTTCGGGCGTACCGCCGATACCGATGCCCAAAAATGCCGGGAGGACACCAGCCCGCGCCCATGGTCGGGATGGTTTTCAATACCCAATCGACGATGTTGTCGGAAGGATTGAGCATGGCGAGTTTGGATTTGTTTTCAGAGCCGCCGCCTTTTGCCGCGCAGGTTACTTCGACTTTATCGCCCGGTACGATGCTCATGTGGATGACGGCGGGGGTGTTGTCTTTGGTGTTTTGGCGTTTGCCGGCCGGGTCGGCGAGGACGGAAGCGCGCAGGGTGTTGCCTTCCCAAGTGTAGGCACGGCGTACACCTTCGTTAACCATCTCTTCCACGCTCATGTCCGCATCCCATTGGACGTTCATGCCGACTTTGAGGAAGACGGTTGCGATACCGGTGTCTTGACAGATGGGGCGGTTGTTTTCGGCACACATGCGGCTGTTGACCAAAATCTGCGTCATCGCGTCTTTGGCGGCGGGATTTTCTTCCTTCTGCCACGCTTTATAGAGCGCGTCGATGTAGTCTTTCGGATGGTAATAGCTGATGAATTGGAAGGCATCGCAGATACTTTGGATAAAGTCTTCTTGCTTGATGACGGTCATGATTGTGTTCCTTTTCATATGGTAGGGAGGGTTTGTTAGCTTTTTTTATAGAGGCCGTTTTTCAGACGACCTTAATCGGTGTAATAGTGCTGTCAATCGATATGAGGCGACAATATGATTTTTTTATAATCCATTGATTTTTCATAAAACTTAATAACCTATCATTTCACTCAAATGATGATAACGGATATTGTCGGCAATATTTACCGGTAGAAATAAAACTACAATTAATCTATCCACTCAAATTTCAAAGGGTCGTCTGAAAAGGCTGGATTCACCGCCGCAATGAATCTTACTAATAACATGAATTTAAAAAAAGAAACAATTATTTTTCAGACGACCTGTCTTTCTTTTTTCAACCATACACAAATGTAAAAGCCGTGTCATTCTACCCACGATGATTTTTTTGACGGAAGTCAAACTTAGCCGTTTTTTTATGAAATTTTTATAACACCATTTGCATTTGCTTACACTTTGAAAAATTTATCCAATAAATACATAGATATATTCTTTTTATATCAAGTACTTAATAATGATATTTACTCGTATTTCAAAAACAGTTTTTTTAGCAGTTATTCCTTTATCGTAAGTTTATTTTTATCCTACAAAATAACAAGATGGCACAAAGGTCGTCTGAAAACCGCTGTTTTTTGTTCACAATCCGCCCCACCCTGCCTTTACGACTCTGCCATCATCAAAAAACCCAAATTCTGATACACTAATAAAAGACAGTCAGACGTTGATTTATAAGACGTTTCCTGAAAAAAACATCTGCATTTTTAAAAAGTTTGTAATAAAAATACACACATCCGATTTCCCCTATCCCATTCCACAGGACACTACCATGAGTGAAAAACTTGTTAACCCTGACCATAGACGGCCACGAGGTCAAAGCCTCCGCCGACTCGTCAATCATTCAGGCCTATGCCCGTTCCGGCAGCGCGATTACCGCCAACGTCGGCTGCATGGGGCAAGGCGTGTGCGGTTCCTGCCGCTGCATGATCCGCAAGGAAGGCGAGCGCGAGGTAACGACTGCGTTGGCGTGTGAAACCAAAGTCGAAGAAGGGATGCAGGTCAGCTTCTTGGACTACTTTATCCCTGAGCATATCCAATATTACGACGTGAGCGAGGTCGGCGACGGCTGGAACTGGCTGGACGACACCGCCAAAGCCTTCCCCGAAGCGCAACACTGCCGTCATTGTGGTGGCTGCAACCGCGCCTGCCCCAAAGGTTTGGAAGTGGAAAACGGCGTGGCGCAAGTGGTATCGGGCGATTTCGGCGCGGCTGCGCTGACCTTCGACCAATGCGTGATGTGCAACCTCTGCACCCTTTCCTGCCCAGAACACATCCGTCCGAACCACTTAGGCCTGTTCGCCCGCCGTATGAAAGCGGCGCGCACGCTGCGTCCGGTGGATTTGATGCGCCGCCTGCGCGAAATCGACAGCGGCAAAATGAAAGTCGAATTTGAAGAGGAGGCAATGTGATGGCGAACAAAAATCCAAGGCATAGACTACGAAACCGCCCTTGCCAACCTGCGCGCTTCCTCATTGGAACTGCGCGGCGACCTGCCGGAAAAAAACGAATTATTGAGTCAGTTTCATCCCGACTATCAGGCCAATGCGCGCGTCAAACTGCCCATCGGACCGAACACGGGCGATTACTGCCATCCTGATTTGGCGAAACTGCTGATCAGTCATCCCCTGATTGACGACTATGATTTGTCGGGCGCGGAACATTTGAACACTGACGTGCTGGTTATCGGCGGCGGCGGTGCGGGCGCAGCAGCGGCATTGTCTGCGACCGAAGCAGGCGCGCGCGTGATTATGGCGAACAAGCTGCGTATCGGCGACAGCAATACCGTGATGGCCGAAGGCGGCATTCAGGCTGCGGTCGGCGCGGAAGACAGCTTACAACAGCACTTTGACGACACCATCAAAGGCGGCCACAACGCAGGCAAAAAAGAATTGGTGGCGCAAATGGTTACCGACGCGCCGTCCGCCATCCGCTGGCTGATCGGCTTGGGCATGACTTTCGACCTTGCCAAAGGTGCGGACAGCAACGGCATGTTGAGCCGCAAACGTGCGGGCGGTACGACTGTGCCGCGCATCCTGAGCTACCGCGACTTCACAGGCCTTGAAATGATGCGCGTACTGCGCGAGGCGGTCGAACTCGACGAAAACATTACCCAGCTCAACCGCCACCCCGCCATCGAATTATTGTCGGACGAACACGGCCGCTGCGTCGGCGCGATTTTGTACGATTTGGAAAAACGCTCTTTGGTATTGGTTCACGCCAAAGCCGTGGTATTGGCAACCGGCGGCAGCGGACGGCTGCATTTGCAGGGTTTCGCCACTTCCAACCACTACGGCGCAACCGCCGACGGTTTGGTGATGGCATACCGCATCGGCGCGAAACTGCGCGACATCGATTCCTTCCAATACCATCCGACCGGCGTCGCCCATCCGCCGCACTTGGCAGGCGCGCTGATTTCCGAAGCCGTGCGCTCCGCAGGCACCAAACTGGTCAACGGTTTGGGCGAGCGTTTCGTTGACGAATTGCAGCCGCGCGACGTCGTTGCCGCCGCCATCTTGCGCGAGTGCCGCGAAGGCCGCGGCGTGGTACGCGACGGACAAGTCGGCGTGTTCCTCGACACCCCGCGCCTGATTGAAAACGATCCCGACGTATTGAACCGTTTGGTTACGCTCGGCCACGTCGCCCACAAATGCGGCATCGACCCCGCCGTCGAACCCGTGATGATCCATCCGACCCTGCACTACCAAAACGGCGGCGTCGAAATCAACGGCGACGGCGCAACCTGTGTCGAAGGTCTCTATTGTGCCGGCGAAGTAACCGGCGGCATCCACGGTCGTAACCGCCTGATGGGCAACGCGCTTTTGGACATCATCAGCTTCGGCCGCCGCGCGGGTAAAGCTGCCGCCGGTTGCGGCCTGCCGCTGAAAAAAGTGCGCGGCGGTGTCGGACACGTCCACGATCTGCAACGCGAAATGACCCGCGCCGGTCTGACCAGCGACATCAAAGCCCCCGTTTTATATCCCGACTACGGCAAATTCGATTTGCGCGAACACGCCGGTTTGCAGGAGCAACAATCATGAACCAAGCCAATCAAAACTTACTTCACCCGTCCCGCCAAGTCGGCGCGGATTTGGCCGCGTGGCGCAAAGTCGGCGGCGGCGAAGGCCTGCTGGCAGCGCTTGCCGATCCTCAAAGCATCGTTTCCAAGCTGCAAGACGCCAATCTCTGCGGCATGGGCGGCGCAGGTTTCCCGACCTGGCGCAAATGGGAGGCGGCCGTCGCAGCCCAAAGCAAACACGGCGACAAATACGTCGTCTGTAACGCCAACGAAGACGAACCGGGTACGTTCAAAGACCGCGTATTGCTGGCGAAAACGCCGCACCAAGTCATCGAAGGCGTACTGATTGCCGCCGTCGCCTGCCGCGCCAACAAAGCGATTATGTATGTCAACCCGCACCAGACCGAATCCATTGCCTCCATCGTACCCGCCATCGAGCAATGGAAAAAAAGCGATTTGTTCATCCGCATCGAAAACTATCTAGGCAAACCTTTAGACCTGAAATTGGTCGAAACTTCAGGCCGCTACATCGGCGGCGAAGAAACCGCCGTGATTTCATGGTTGGAAGGCGGTTTTCCGTTCCCGCGCCGCAAGCCGCCGTTCCCCGCCGAAAGCGGCGTAGAGGGCGAACCGACCCTTATCAACAACACCGAAACCTTCGCCAACATCCCGCAAATCCTTGCCAAAGGCGCGGAATGGTACAAATCGCTGGGTTTGGGCGATGCCGCAGGCACGAAACTCTACTCGCTTTCCGGCGACGTATTGAATCCGGGCCTGTACGAACTGCCGATGGGCACGACCCTGCAATCGCTGATTTTCGACCACGGCGGCGGTATGCTCGAAGGGCGCACGTTTAAAGCCGTCTTCACCGGCGGCCCGTCAAACACGCTTCTGACCGCGAAAGATTTGGACGTGCCTTTGGACTTCGTGTCCGTGCGCGAACGCAAATCCAGCCTCGGCACAGGCGCGATGATTGTGATTTCCGAAGGAACCAGCGTGGTGCGTAAAGTGTCCGAGTATGTGGAATTTTTTGCGTCCAACTCATGCGGACAATGCCCGCCGTGCAAAGGCGGCACCTTCCAACTTTCACGCCTGCTCAACCGCGTGGATACCGGCATCGGCACTTCAGACGACCTCCGCGCCCTGCAAAGCCTGTGCCAACTGCTGCCCCGAAGCGGCCGCTGCGGTTTGATTGACGGCGCGGTTACCGTGTTGCAAAGCTCGCTGCGCACCTTCCCCGAAGAGTACGGACTGCCTGCTGAGCAGGATTAATTCGATACGGGATTTCAGACGACCTTTTCTATTATGGGAGGTCGTCTGAAAAATACCTGTATGAACCAACATGATGAATTAGAGTTTAAGTATTGTTGGGTTTCGCAACCGAACCTGCTAAATCTGAGGTTTTACCCTCTCCCTAGCCCTCTCCCACAGGGAGAGGGAATGATGGTGCTGAAGCCGACCATTATCGGATTTTCTGCAATCTGCCCCTCTTCCACGGAGAGAGAATGATGGTGCTAAAAATCGACCATTATCAGACTTTCCGCAACCCGTCCCCTCTCCCCGCGGGAGAGGGCTAGGGAGAGGGCAAACCGCAATAACCTTAAGAAAACGTCGTCTGAAAAAGATGGCAACACAAACACGCATTACCTAAACCACCAAAAGAAAAACATAAAAAACAACTACTGCCAAAATACGTTTCAGACGACCCTCCCCGCCAAAACGGACACACGTCGTCTGACTAAAACTTACCGGTAGATTTGCCATCAGAGAAAACGATACGGACATCCTAGGGTTTTGCCCTATCCCTAGCCCTCTCCCACGGGGAGAGGGAATGATAGTGCTGAAGCCGACCATTATCGGATTTTCTGCAATCTATTCCCTCTGCCACCGGGAGAGAGAATGATGTTACTGAAACCGACTATTATCGGATTTTCTGCAATCTGTCCCCTCTTCCACGGAGAGGGAATGATGGTGCTGAAACCGACCATTATCGGACTTTCTGCATCCGTCCCCTCTCCCCGTGGGAGAGGGCTAGGGAGAGGGCAAAACGTAAAACTCAAGAAACGTCGTCTGAAAAAGATGGCAACACAAACACGCATTACCCAAACACTCAAAAGAAAAAAACATAAAAACAACCACACCCAAATACTTTTTCAGACGACCTCTCCCCACCAAAATCAGGCACACGTCGTCTGAAATCCGATTTCCCCGATACCTCAAACTAGGAGACTCAACATGGGCTTCAAGCCAATTCCCTGCTGCGGTTGCGCTCGCGCTGACGCTGATTATCTGGTTCGTCATACCCGTGCCGCAGGGCGTATCGCCCGACGCATGGCACCTTTTGGCGCTGTTCGTCGGCATCATCGCCGGCATCATCGGCAAAAGCCATGCCCATCGGTGCAATGGCGATTTTGGGCATTACCTTGGTCGCGCTGACCGGTGTTACCAACGAAAAAAAGCCGCTGACGCAACCAAAGACGCACTGAGCAGCCTCAACAACTCGTTAATCTGGATGATCGGTATCGCCATCATCATCTCGCGCGGTTTGTTGAAAACCGGCTTGGGGATGCGTATCGGCTACCTTCTGATTTCCCTCTTCGGCAAACGCACGCTGGGCGTAGGTTACAGCCTGGCTTTGGCCGACTTGGTCATCGGTCCGGTAACGCCGAGCAACACTGCGCGCGGCGGTGCCATCGTGCATCCGATTATGCGTTCCATCGCCCTGAGTTTCGATTCCGACCCCGAAAAAGGCACGGAAGGCAAAATCGGTAAATACCTCGCGCTGGTCAACTACCACGCCAACATCATCACCTGCTGCATCTTCATTACCGCGACCGCGCCCAACCCGCTGGTCGTCGAATTGGTCGCCAAAGCCACCGATTCGCAAATCCACCTCTCTTGGGGCACATGGTTCGCCGCCATGGTCGTACCCGGCCTGATCGCCATGTTCCTGATGCCGCTGGTGCTGTATTTCCTGTATCCGCCCGAAATCAAACAAACGCCTAACGCGACCGCTCTTGCCAAAGAAAAACTGAAAGAAATGGGCGCGATGAAGCGCGACGAAAAAATCATGCTCGGCATTTTCGTGATTCTGCTGCTTCTGTGGGCGGGCGTTCCCGAAATGCTGTTCGGCGTGAAAGTCGATGCCACCGCCACCACCTTCCTCGGCCTCTCCCTGTGTCTGCTCACCGGCGTACTGACATGGGACGACGCGCTGAAAGAAAAAGGCGCGTGGGACACCATCGTCTGGTTTGCCGCCTTGGTAATGATGGCGAACTTCCTCAACAAATTGGGACTGATTGCCTGGCTGTCCGAATCCATGCAGGGCAGTATTTCCCATCTCGGGCTGGGCTGGGAAGCGGGTTGCACCCTGTTGGTACTCGCCTACCTCTACGCCCACTACGTTTTCGCCAGCGGCACGGCACATGTTACCGCCATGTTCGGCGCGTTCTACGGAGCAGGACTCGCCTTGGGCGCACCGCCGATGCTGTTCGCCCTGATTATGGCATCCGCCACCGGCATCATGATGTCGTTGACCCACTACGCTTCAGGTTCGTCCCCCGTCATCTACGGCTCGAACTATGTCAGCATGACCGAATGGTGGAAAGCCGGCTTCATTATGAGCGTGGTCGAAATCCTGATTTTCGGCACCATCGGCATCATCTGGTGGAAAGTGCTGGGCTACTGGTAAACCCCGCCTGAAATCAACAAAAGGTCGTCTGAAAATAGGTTTTCAGACGACCTTTTGTTATACAATCCCATCATCCTTACCCAACCACCCGCCCAAACCGTGAAAATCCTCATCCTCGGCAGCGGACAGGTCGGCTCGACCGTCGCGCAAAACCTCGCCTCTGTTTCCAGCAACGACGTTACCGTTATCGACATCGACGAAAAAAAGCCCTCCAACACATCGGCAGCCGCCTCGACGTCCAAACCATACTCGGCAACGGCGCATCCCCGTTCATCCTCGAACAGGCGGGCGCGGCAGATTCCGACCTCCTGCTCGCCCTGACCCGCAGCGACGAAACCAACATCGTCGCCTGCAAAATCGCCGCCGATCTCTTTAATATCCCCAGCCGCATCGCCCGCGTGCGTTCCAGCGAATATCTGGAATACCCCTACCCCGAAAACGACGATACGGAAAAACGGCAGCCTTACCGTCTTCGACATCACCGAAACCATCAGCCCCGAACAGCTCGTTACCGAACAGCTCGTCGGGCTGCTCAGCTACACCAGCGCATTGCAGGTATTGAGGTTTGCCGGCGACAAAGTCCGCATGGTCATCGTACAGGCGCGTAAAGGCGGGCTGCTCGTCAACCGTGAAATCGCCGACATCAACCAACACCTCCCCGAAGGTGCGGACTGCCAAATCTGCGCCATATACCGCAACAACCGCCTCATCGTCCCCACGCCGCAAACCGTCATCATCGAAGGCGACGAGGTACTTTTTGCCGCCGACATCAGCAGCGTCAACATCATCATGCGCGAACTGCGCCCCAAAGAAGCGCGCACCCGCCGCATCATGATTGCCGGCGGCGGCAACATCGGCTACCGCCTTGCCAAGCAGCTCGAATCCAAATACGACATCAAAATCGTCGAACACAACCCCCGCCGCGCCGAGTGGCTCGCCGAAAACCTCGACAACACCCTCGTCCTGCAAGGCAGCGCCACCGACGAAACGCTGCTGGACGAAGAATACATCGACGAAATCGACGTATTCTGCGCCCTGACCAACGACGACGAAAACAACATCATGTCCAGCCTGTTGGCGAAAAACCTCGGTGCCAAGCGCGTCGTCACCATCGTCAACCGCTCCAGCTACGTCGATTTGCTCGAAGGCAACAAAATCGACATCGTCGTGTCGCCGCACCTCATCACCATCGGCTCCATCCTCGCCCACATCCGCCGAGGCGACATCGTTGCCGTCCACCCCCTCAGACGCGGCACTGCCGAAGCCATCGAAGTCGTCGTCCACGGCGACAAAAACACCTCCGCCATCGTCGGAAGGCGCATCAGCGGCATCAAATGGCCGGGCGACTGCTACATCGCCGCCATCGTCCGTGCCGAAACGGGCGAAGTCATCATGGGGCACCACACCGACACCATTGTCCAAGACGGCGACCACATCATCTTCTTCGTCTCCCGCCGCCGCGTCCTGCCCGAACTTGAAAAAAACTCATCCAAGTCAAAATGGGCTTTTTTTCGGCTGACACCGTCAAAGGTCGTCTGAAACCTGTTGCAGCAAAGTCAGAACCTTTTTTTCAACTTCATTGAAGCTGCACTTTCAGACGACCTGACACAAATTATCCAATACCATTTGTTTCCACACCCGATACCAAAAAGGAAAAATCCATGTTACGCCCCATCCTTGCCGCCCTCGTGCTCGCAACCGCCCCTGCCCGCCGCAGCCGAAACCGACACCCTTCATTACAACATCGTCGAATTTGCCGAATCTGCCAATCTCGAAATAACCCGCGACACCATGACCGCCTACTTCAGCATTGCTTCCGAAGGCAAAGACCGCGCTACGGTGAACAAAGCGTTTCAGAAAAAAATTCAACGACTTCAACAAAGCCGTACAAAACAACAAACTCCAAACCGAAATCCTCAACCGCAGCGCCAGCCCGCGCTATGAATACAACAACAACGGCAAACGCATCCAAACAGGCTGGGAAGAAGAAGCCGTGTTCAAAGTCGAAAACAAAGACTTTGACGCCATCAACCGCCTGATTGACGAAACGCTGCAAACTGCCACGCTCAACCGCATCGGCTTCAGCATATCCAAAGAAAAAAACGCGAAGCCGCCGTCGATCAAGTCAGCAAAGCCGCCATCCTGCGCTTCAAAGACCGCGCGCAAGACTTGGCGAAAACGCTCGGTTTTTCCAACTACAAAATCGTCAAACTCAATTTAGGCCACATCGGCAACCGTTCCATAGACAACGGTTTCGCCCGCGCCAAAATGATGAATACCGAAGCTGCCATGTTCAAGCGTTCGGCAAGCGACGAAAACAACGCTATCCAAGCCCCTTCTCCCGGCTCAGAAGAAATCAGCATTACAGTCAACGGCTCGGTGCAAATGTAAAACGCTCCTCCAACAAAAACGTCGTCTGAAAACCTTTTTCAAGTTTTCAGACGACGTTTTCTTATTTTCCTATCAACGCGTTACCGGCTTATATTTAATCCGTTTCGGTTTCGCGCCCTCTTCGCCCAAACGGCGTTTCTTATCGGCTTCATATTCCTGATAGTTGCCGTCGAAGAACACCCATTTTGAGTCGCCTTCGCACGCCAAGATATGCGTGGCGATGCGGTCGAGGAACCAACGGTCGTGCGAAATCACCATTACGCTACCGGCAAATTCCAGCAATGCGTCTTCCAGCGCGCGCAGGGTTTCCACGTCGAGGTCGTTGGACGGTTCGTCCAGCAGCAAGACGTTGCCGCCGCTCAACAAGGTTTTTTTGCCAAGTGCAAACGCCCGCGTTCGCCGCCGGAAAGCTGCTCCGCGATTTTTGCTTTGGTCGCTACCTTTGAAATTGAAGCGTCCCAAATATTGGCGGGCGGGGATTTCAAACTGTCCGACCTGCAAAATGTCGCGGCCTTTCGGCGATGTTGTCGAACACGGTTTTGTCGTTTTGCAAACCTTCGCGGCTTTTGGTCAATCAGGCTCATTTTCACGGTTTGCCCGATTTTCACTTCGCCGGAATCGGGCTGCTCTTTGCCCGCAATCATTTTTGAACAGCGTCGATTTACCCGCGCCGTTCGGACCGATGATGCCGACAATCGCGCCCGCAGGCACTTTTGAAGCTCAAATCGTCAATCAACACTTTGTCGCCGAACGATTTGGAAACGTTCACAAATTCAATCACTTCGTTACCCAAACGCTCGGCGACGGGAATGAAGATTTCCTGCGTTTCATTGCGTTTTTTTGGTATTCGTAGTTGCTCATTTCCTCAAAACGCGCCAAACGCGCTTTAGACTTGGCTTGGCGGCCTTTGGCATTTTGGCGCACCCATTCCAATTCCTGCTTCATCGCCTTCACGCGCGCGGCTTCGGATTTTGCCTCGTTTTCCAAGCGTTTTTTTCTTTCTGCTCCAGCCAAGACGAGTAATTGCCTTTCCACGGGATACCGTGTCCGCGGTCAAGTTCCAAAATCCATTCGGCGGCGTTGTCCAAGAAGTAGCGGTCGTGCGTTACGGCAACGACTGTGCCGGGGAAGCGTACCAAGAATTGCTCCAGCCATTCCACCGATTCAGCGTCCAAGTGGTTGGTCGGCTCGTCCAGCAGCAGCATATCGGGCTTGCTCAACAAGAGTTTGCACAAAGCAACACGACGTTTTTCACCGCCGGACAGATTGCCGATTTTGGCATCCCATTCCGGCAGGCGCAGCGCATCGGCGGCGATTTCCAATTCGTGCTCCGCACCGCCGCCCGTGGACGAACCTGCCGCAATAATCGCTTCCAAGCGGCCCTGTTCTTCCGCCAGCACGTCAAAATCCGCATCAGGATTGGCATACTCGGCATACACTTCTTCCAAACGTTTCTGCGCCGCAGCCACTTCGCCCAAACCGCTTTCCACTTCCTCACGCACGGTTTTCTCAGGATCAAGCTCCGGCTCTTGCGGCAGGTAGCCGATTTTGATGCCGCCCATCGGCACGGCTTCGCCCTCAAATTCTTTATCCACACCCGCCATAATCCGCAGCACAGTGGACTTGCCCGCGCCGTTCAAACCGAGCAAACCGATTTTCGCGCCGGGGAAGAAGGAAAGGGAAATATCTTTAATGATGGTTTTCTGCGGCGGCACAACCTTGCTCACGCGCAGCATAGAATAGACGTATTGTTGGGACATGGTTTTCTCAATTCGGTCAAACAAATTTTTAGACGACCCATTTTAACCGATTGCACCGATTGTTGCTTGCACGGATGATATTTAGAGGGGAAATAGATGGAGTGGATTGATTTGTTTGATTTGGAAGAAGGTCGTCTGAAATAATGGTTTCAGACGACCTTTCTTCATTCTCCACAGGAATATCCCCAACCCCCGTGCAGCCCTACCCTTCAACCTGCCGCCTGTTTTTTTCCACTCGACACGCTCTGTCAAGTCGGCATTGAAATGCGCACCAATGTTTTGCCGCCTTGCGTATGCGGCTTGGGCGACAGCGAGGCTGCATTCGATCAGGTTGCGGTTTTCGTATTCGGACGCGGTGTGCGGCTCGGCTTGGTTTTGCTTCCAAAGCCGCAGTTGGGCGATGGCGTGGCGCAGGCCAGTATCGTTGCGGAGGATGCCGAGATGGCGTTGGTTGAAGGCTTGCAGGACGTGGCGGCTGAATGTGTTTTGGAGGTCGTCTGAAAAGATGCCTGCTTCGGCGGTGGGGTTTTCAGACGACCTTTTAGACGGTACGGTTTGGAATGCTTGTCCGTCCGCGATGGTTTGGGCGGCAAGTCTGGCGGTAACGACGCATTCAAGCAGGGAGTTGCTGGCGAGGCGGTTGGCTCCGTGCAATCCCGTGCAGGCGGTTTCACCTAAGGCGTAGAGCTGCGGCAGGGAGGTTCTGCCGCAGGGGTCGGTTTGGATGCCGCCGCAGGTGTAGTGTTGCACAGGGCGGACGGGGATGGCTTGGCGCGTGATGTCCAAGCCGCATTGGGACAGGCAGTGCCGGTGGATGGAAGGGAAATGCTGACGGACGAACGCTGCGGGTTGATGGCTGATGTCGAGCGAGACGAAGTCTTGCGTTTGCTTGGCGATTTCGGCGGCGATGGCGCGGGCAACGATGTCGCGCGGCGCGAGTTCGGCGCGGCGGTCGTAATGCGGCATAAACCGTTCACCCGATTGGTTGGTCAGGATGCCGCCTTCGCCGCGCACGGCTTCGGAAATCAGGAAGGTGCGGCCGTTTTCAGACGACCTTGCCAAGCCTGTGGGGTGGAATTGGATAAATTCGAGGTTTTCGACTGCGCAGCCTGCGCGTATCGCCATGGCGATGACGTCGCCCGTGCATTCGGGCGGCGTGGTGGTGGCGGCGTAAATCTGTCCCCAAGCCGCCGCCTGCGAGTACGGTATGGCGGGCGCAGATGCGGTAGGTTTCTTGCGTTCGGCAGTCGAGGACGGTCAGCCCACACGCCGCGCCTGATTCGATTTGGATGTCCAACGCCATCTGCCGCTCGCAAACGCGGATGTTCGGGCGGCGGCGTATTTGGGCAATCAGGCTCTGCATGACGGCTTCGCCCGTGTAGTCGGCGACGTGGGCGATTCGGCGGCAGGTGTGCCCGCCTTCGCGCGTCAGGTGCAGGCCGTTATTATTTTTGGTCGAACGCCACGCCCTGCGCCAGCAGCCATTCGATTGCCGGTTTGCCCTGCGACAGGATGGTGCGGACGGCGGCTTCGTCGCACAAGCCCGCGCCCGCTTCCAAAGGTATCGGCAACGTGTTTTTTCGATGTCGTCCTCTGCCGACCACGCCGCCGCAATCCCGCCTTGCGCATGGCGGCTGGCGGTGTCGTCCAGCCTGTTTTTTTGCACAAAATGACGATGCGGAACGATTCAGGCAGCGACAGGGCGAGCGTCAGCGCCGCTAGCCCGTTTCCGGCAATCAATACGTCGCAATCGGTTTGCATGGTGTTGTCCTTGTTTGAGAGGTCGTCTGAAACGGCAATATGGACGGAAAATCAGGCGGGGCCCCATGCCGTTGAACACATCTTTTTTCTTCAGCCCTGCCGCGAAGTCGAGCATACGCTGCAAAGGCAGTTTGGCGGCTTCGCCCAGCTTTCTGTCCAACAGGATTTCGTTGTGTCCGCTCGTCAGGGCGTATTTGATGCCGCCCAGCGAATTCATCGCCATCCACGGGCAGAATGCGCAGCTTTTGCAGCTTCCGCCGTTGCCCGCCGTCGGTGCGGCGATAAATTCTTTATCGGGCGCCTGCTTTTTGCATTTCGTGCAGGATGCCCAAGTCGGTCGCCACGATGAATTTTTTTCGGGGCGCGATACGGCGGCTTTTGAGTAGCTTTGCTGGTCGAGCCGACCACGTCGCCCAGCTCGATGACGCTTTGCGGCGATTCAGGATGAACCAGCACCACCGCGTCGGGGTGCTTCGCCTTCAAGGCCGCCAGCTCCTGCCCTTTGAATTCGTTGTGGACGATGCACGAACCCCTGCCACAGCAGCATATCCGCGCCCGTTTCGCGGCGGATGTAGTCGCCGAGGTGGCGGTCGGGCCCCCAAATCAGCTTCTCGCCGCGCGATTTCAAATACGACACGATTTCCAACGCCACCGAAGACGTTACCACCCAGTCGGCACGCGCTTTCACGGCGGCGGAAGTGTTGGCGTACACCACCACCGTGCGGTCGGGGTGTTGGTCGCAAAACGCTGAAAACGCTTCTTCGGGACAACCCAAATCCAAAGAACATTCCGCCTCCAAATCAGGCATCAGCACCGTTTTTTCAGGGCAGAGGATTTTCGCGCTCTCGCCCATGAAGCGCACGCCCGCCACCACCAGCGTACCGGCCTCGTGTTCCGCGCCGAAGCGCGCCATCTCCAGCGAATCGCCCACGCATCCGCCCGTCTCCAAAGCCAAATCCTGAATCAGCGGATCGACGTAATAATGCGCCACCAAGACCGCGTTTTTCTCCTTCAGCAAAGCCTTGATTTCGTCTTTCAGACGACCTGCCGTCTCGCGGTCGGGCGTGTCGGCAACCTTCGCCCACGCCTGACGGATTTGGCAGGCGGAAGTCGGCGTTTGGATGAGGGGCATATCGTAGTCGAACGAGCGGCGGGCGGCGGTTTGCATGATGTTTCCTTGTAGCTGGTTTTTGAGGCGGCATGAAGGTTTGCCGTCTGTTTTTCAAACTGTTTTTATATTATGCTCAACTTGAGTATAATATGCAAGGTCGTCTGAAAACAGGTTTGAGATACCGCAAAACCGACCCGCTTCGTTCCGACAAACCGCTTTGGTTTACAATAAAGCCTTTCCCACCCACAGAAAGCCGAGCATGGACGCCTACCCCGAAGCCGAAGCCCCGCCGCAAAGCATCGTCGAACTGGTTCCCGTATTGATTGCTGTTACCGACGGCGGCCTGCGGGTATTGACCGTCGCCCAAGGCACGCTCCTGCCCAACGGCCCGCTCTCCCCCCTGCGCAATTCATTGCAGGCGGGCGTGAAGCTGTGGGTCGCCAAGCAGACTTCGCAGCCTATGGGCTATGTGGAACAGCTTTACACCTTTGTCGATACCCACCGCCGCAACGAACACGGCATGCCCGTCTTGTACGTCAGCTATTTGGGGCTGGTGCGCGAGGCAGCCGACAGCATCCTGCACCCGGATGCGAAATGGCAGGACTGCTACGGTTATTTCCCGTGGGAAGACTTGCGCACCGATGGCGGGCAGCGCGACGCCGTCGTCAGCCGCCTGCGCATTTGGGCAAACTCGGCGGACACGGAGGAAGTGCGCCAAAAAGCGGCTCAAGCGCATTCATTTGTGTTGGGGGTCGAACCGGAAAACTGGTCGGAAGAATACGTTTTGCAACGCTATGAAATGCTGTATGAAAGCGGCCTGATAGCGGAAGCCGCCGAGCCGCAGGCAAACTTCGACTTCGCGCTCACGGGGCAGCCCATGCGCCACGACCACCGCCGCGTGTTGGCGACCGCCCTGTCCCGCCTGCGTGCCAAAATCAAATACCGCCCCGTGATTTTCGAACTGATGCCGCCCGAATTCACGCTGCTGCAACTGCAAAACAGCGTCGAAGCCATCAGCGGCAGATTGCTGCACAAGCAAAACTTCCGCCGCCAGATTCAGCAGCAAAACCTCATCGAGCCGTCGGATACCGGAGTATCGGGCAGCAAAGGCCGTCCCGCGCAGCTTTACCGCTTCCGCGACGACGTCCCTGCCCGACAGGCTGATTTCGGACATCGGACTGCCGCTGGGCAGCCGTTAACCCGTTTTCAGACGACCTCAAACGAAGTTTTGCCCCATCGGTGCAACATCAATCTTTTTTTCAACAAAGGAAACCCCATGTCGTCTGAAAACACCCTCTTCCCCCTGCCCGACACCCTGTTGCGCCCCATGGTCGAACAAGCCCTGAGCGAAGACTTGGGCAGGCGCGGCGACATTACGTCCGCCGCCGTCATCGCCCCCGATAAAACCGCCAAACTCTTCCTCGTCAGCCGCGAAAACGGCGTCATCGCCGGCATGGACTTGGCACGTCTTGCCTTTCAGACGATGGATCCGTCCGTCCGCTTCCAAGCCGAAATCTACGACGGGCAAGCCGTCCGCGCAGGTCAGACGCTGGCCGCCGTCGAAGGCAACGCCCGCGCCCTGCTCGCCGCCGAACGCACCGCGCTCAACTACCTCACACACTTAAGCGGCATCGCCACCGCCACCGCGCGTGCCGTTGCCGAAGTCGCCGAATACGGCACAGACATCGTGTGCAGCCGCAAAACCATCCCCCTGCTGCGCGTCCTGCAAAAATACGCCGTCAGGGCAGGCGGCGGCGTGAACCACCGCATGGGTTTGGACGATGCCGTGCTCATCAAAGACAACCACCTCGCCTATTGCGGCAGCATCGCCCAAGCCGTGCGACAGGCGAAGCAGGCAGTCGGACCGTTGACCTGCGTGGAAATCGAAGTGGACACGCTGGCACAACTGGACGAAGCCATCGCGGCGGGCGCGGAACGGATTTTGCTGGACAACATGGACGACGAAACTTTGAAAGAAGCGGCAAACCGCTGCCACACGCAAACCGCCCACCCCCACACCGTCTATTGCGAAGCATCGGGCGGCATCGGCTTCGACCGCCTGAAGCGCGTGGCACAAACCGGCGTAGACGGCATCGCCCTCGGCTATCTGACCCACAGCAGCCGCTCGTTGGACATAGGCTTGGATTTCGTGGCGTAAATTTTGCCGAAGACAGCGGCGCAGAAAGAAAACCATTTCAAAAACGCCCGTTTCGTCATTCCCGCACAGGCGGGGTAAAGATGACGAAACGGGCGTTTTCTGGAGTGGATTATAGTGGATTAAAATAAAAATGAGACAAGGCGGCAACGCCCTTATGGACTTTAGCTAAATTACTTTATTTTCGACACGCAACTTACCGCTTGTCGTCATTCCCGCGCAGGCGAGAATCCATTTTTGAAATTCAGAAACCTTTTTTTAAACCAAGATTTCTCAAGTTTTACAATGGATTCCCGCCTGCGCGGGAAATGACGGAAGAACGTATCGAAACTGGGAAGATAGGCGATATATGTGATACGGCAAACAAGGTTACAGTTGCGCAAAGGTCGTCTGAAAACCCGTCACATGGTTTGAACTGCACCCCAAAAGTTGGACATCCCCTCCAACTCACAAGGTGCAGTTTTTTTATGAGCAAATATACATTACACTTCAAATACCAAGCCGTACTCCACTACCTGCATATACGCAGCCAACAGCGTACCGCAGACCACTACGGCATTTCCCGAACCCACCTGAGACGATGGATACGCGCCTATCAAGAAGGCGGTATCGGCGCACTCGAACATCCCCAATCCAAAACCATGCCCCAACATCGAAAAAACCCCTTCATCGCAGATAAACCCGACCAAGAAAAAAACGCAGGCAGAGCTTATCGAAGAGTTGTGCTATATGCGCGCAGAGGTCGCCTACCTAAAGGAGTTAAAAGCCCTCAGCCAAAAAGCAGACCGCAAAGGACAAAGCCAAACCGTCCAAACACTGAGGGCGCAACACCCGCTCAAATACCTGCTGCACATCGCAAACCTGCCCAAAAGCAGCTTTTACTACCACCACCAAGACCGGCCCGACCCCGATGAAGCCGACAAAGCCCTCCTTGTCGAAACCTACAAACGGCATAAAGGACGCTACGGGCAAAGGCGCATTGCCGCAGCATTGGATTGGAACCGCAAAAAAAGCAGCTCGGTTGATGAAACAGATGGGGCTGAAAGCCAAAAATACGGGCGAAAAAAAGCCTACCGCCATCCCGCCATGGGCGAAATATCGGAACACCTCCTCAAACGTCTATTCACAGCCGAAAAGCCCAACGAAAAAAATGGCTGACCGACGTGACCGAACTCAAAGGGAGCGACGGCAAACTGTACCCTCTCGCCAATCTTGGACTTGTTTAACCGCGAGATCGTCGCCTACGCCATGAGCCGCAATGCTAACAGCGAAATGGTGAAGGAAATGCTCGAAAAAGCCACCCCCGTCTGACTGATAAAGGAACGATGCTGCATTCCGACCAAGGTGTGCTGTACCGTACGGCGGGATATAGGGAATTGCTTGCGGAGCATTCCATGGTTCAAAAGCATGTCGCGAAAGGCGAACTGTTGGGACAATGCGCCGATGGAAAGCTTCTTTGCGGTGTTGAAGACGGAGTGTTTCTATAACGCAGGTGAATTGACGGTAGATGAATTGATGAAGCAGATAGATGACTATATGGATTACTACAACCGGGAGCGTTGCAGTTTGAAATTGAAAAAAAGCTGAGTCCTGTCTCATACAGAACCCAGCTTGCACAGAGCGCCTGAATAGGCTTTTATGAGTGTCCAAGATTTGGGGGCCAGTTCAGTTTTCAGACGACCTCAAAATCGGATACCTGCTTATTCGCTTTCAACCTTCTCTATCTTGCGGCAGGCAATTAAAGATTCGCCGTCGGTGATGCTCATGGAAGTTTGGTTGATATCGAGAATTTGGTAATCGGTGGATTTAAAACTTTTCTTGGCGGCCATTTGTTCACTGAATTTCATATAAGAACGGTCCGCTTCGCGGCCTTTGGCGGTTTTTTAAGTCTTTGACGTCAAACAAACGTTCCGAGCCTGCGCTTTCAAAAAGTCATGACGATATGCCTGTCGTCTTTAATGCGCCAGAAGCCGTTGTACCATTCCCGATAACGTAAAGGGAACTGCGTCGTTCAGGTTTTCTTCTTTCCACTCAATCTCGATATACCCTGCCCATAAATGCGCCGGCAGTTTGTCCTTTTGCTGAAACTCAATAAATTTCGGTGCAAACGAATGGATATCGCGTTGCGCTTTCAATTCGCAGTCCCATGCCCCGAAAAGCTGCTCTTCCTGCTTTTGCAGGGAGACTTCGGATTTCGCGGCAGGCGGCGTATGCGTTCCGCAGGCAGTCAGAAGCAATAAAGACAAGAATAAGGGTTTTATTGGTTTCATTTCCATTCCTTTGTTTTGTATATAAGTCGACCTACCATCGCTCCTGATTCAAACCTCCCGACAGGTCGTCTGACACCCCGTCACCTGATTTTCAGACGACCTCAATCCATATCGCTTTCGGGCAGCTCCGCCGAACCCATGCGGCGCAGGATGATGTTGGTTTTGTTGCGTAGGCGTTTGCTTTTGGGGTTGTCGGCGTAAAACAGCGGCGCGGGGACGCGGGCGGCGAGTTTGGCGGCCTGCTGTTTGGTCAGGTTGGCGGCGGGTCTTTTATAGAAATACTGGGACGCGGCTTCTGCGCCGAATACGCCGTAGTGCCATTCGATGGCGTTCAGATACAGCTCGAAAATGCGGTCTTTGTCGGTAACGGCTTCCATCATCGCGGTAATCGCGGCTTCTTCGCCTTTGCGGATATAGCTGCGGCTTTCATTCAAAAACAGGTTTTTGGCAAGCTGTTGGCTGATGGTCGAGCCGCCTGCTTTGACTTCGCCGCTTTGTTTGTTGCGCTTGATGGCGTATTGGATGCCACCCCAGTCGAAGCCGCCGTGTTCGGCGAATTTGGCGTCTTCGGAGGCAATCAGGGCTTTTTCAGGTTGACCGAAATGCGGTCGTAAGGCACCCAGCGGTAATCGAGTGCGACATCTTTGCCTTCGCTTTGAAACTGCCGCATCCGCATGGCCATGAAGGCGGTTTTATTCGGCGCGACGGCGCGGTAAGTGATGATGTTGCCGTACACATAAGCGTTGAAAAAGATAAATGCGCCCAAAGGCAGGGCAATCAGCCATTTGATGATGCGGAACATTTTATAACTCTCTCATATATTGGACGACGGGCAGGACATCGGGCGCGAAACCGCGCCAAAGCCGATAGGAAGCTGCCGCCTGTCCGACCAGCATGCCCAATCCGTCGGCGGTTTTTTTGGCGCCTGATTGGCGGGCAAACGCTAAAAACGGCTCTGCCGCTTCGCCGTAAACCATATCGTAAGCCAAGGTGCAATGTTCAAAGACTTTGGGCGATACGGCGGGAAGCTGTCCGCTTAAGCCGCCGGATGTGCCGTTGATGATGATGTTGAAGCCGCCTTCCAGTTCATCCAAAGGTATGGCTTCAATATCGAAATGCGCCGCCATTTCCGCCGCTTTGGCGTGGGTTCGGTTGGCGATGACGATGCGCACGGGACGGTACTCCTTCAATACGGGAATCACGCCGCGCACCGCGCCGCCTGCGCCGAGCAGCAAGACGGTTTTATCCGACAGTTCCACGCCCAGCCTCTTTGAAATATCGTCCGTCAGTCCGATTCCGTCGGTATTGTCGCCGCGTATTTTACCGTTTTCCAGCAAAATCAGCGTATTGACCGCACCCGCCGCCAAAGCGCGTTCGGAATGTTCGTCCGACAAGGCAAACGCTTCCCTGCTTGAACGGTACGGTAACATTCGCCCCGCGTCCGCCGTCGGCAAAAAAACGCTTCGACCGCCTGCGCGAAACCGCCGATATCGGCGCAAATGCGTTCATATTCGATTTCAACGCCTTCCTGCAAGGCAAACTGCCGATGGATTTGCGGCGATTTGCTGTGTGCGACAGGGTTGCCGAAAACGGCATAACGGGGAACAGTGTTCATAAAAAAATCCTATCCGACAGGACAAATGCAAAGACCGCCTATTATAACCGCCTTTGCCACCTGATACCGCTGTTTTTCCAATAAATCCAAATACGCATCAGATTGTTGACAATCAGGTCGTCTGAAACTATATTCCGCAAGTCAGAAATTTAACGGATTTGCGGTTTCAGACGACCTTCGGCGTGATAAAATGCAGCAGATTTTTCCGCGAGATTGCGTATCCGTTACTTCCCATTTAGGAGCCGAAAAATGTCTATCAAAGACGCAGTAAAACTGATTGAAGAAAGCGAAGCCCGCTTCGTAGATTTGCGCTTCACCGATACCAAAGGCAAGCAGCACCACTTCACCGTCCCCGCCCGCATCGTCCTCGACGACCCTGAAGAGTGGTTTGAAAACGGTCAGGCGTTTGACGGCTCGTCCATCGGCGGCTGGAAAGGCATTCAGGCATCCGACATGCAGTTGCGCCCCGACCCCGCGACTGCCTTCATCGACCCCTTCTACGACGACACCACCGTCGTCCTCACCTGCGACGTCATCGACCCCGCCGACGGTCAAGGCTACGACCGCGACCCGCGCTCCATCGCCCGCCGCGCCGAAGCCTACCTCAAATCCTCCGGCATCGGCGACACTGCCTACTTCGGCCCCGAACCCGAATTCTTCGTCTTCGACGGCGTAGAGTTTGAAACCGATATGCACAAAACCCGTTACGAAATCACGTCCGAAAGCGGCGCATGGGCAAGCGGGCTGCACATGGACGGTCAAAACACCGGCCACCGTCCCGCCGTCAAAGGCGGCTACGCCCCCGTCGCCCCGATTGATGCCGGACAAGACCTGCGCTCTGCCATGGTGAACATTTTGGAAGAACTCGGCATCGAAGTCGAAGTCCACCACGCCGAAGTCGGCACCGGCAGCCAAATGGAAATCGGCACGCGCTTCGCCACATTGGTCAAACGCGCCGACCAAACCCAAGACATGAAATACGTCATCCAAAACGTTGCCCACAACTTCGGCAAAACCGCCACCTTCATGCCCAAACCCATCATGGGCGACAACGGCAGCGGCATGCACGTCCACCAATCCATCTGGAAAGACGGTCAAAACCTGTTCGCAGGCGACGGCTATGCCGGCTTGAGCGACACCGCGCTCTACTACATCGGCGGCATCATCAAACACGCCAAAGCCCTGAACGCGATTACCAATCCGTCCACCAACTCCTACAAACGCCTCGTGCCGCACTTCGAAGCGCCGACCAAACTCGCCTACTCTGCCAAAAACCGTTCCGCGTCCATCCGCATCCCGTCCGTGAACAGCAGCAAGGCACGCCGCATCGAAGCGCGTTTCCCCGACCCGACCGCCAACCCATACTTGGCGTTCGCCGCCCTGCTGATGGCGGGTTTGGACGGCATTCAAAACAAAATCCACCCGGGCGACCCAGCCGATAAAAACCTCTACGACCTGCCGCCGGAAGAAGACGCACTCGTCCCAACCGTCTGCGCCTCTTTGGAAGAAGCCCTCGCCGCCCTCAAAGCCGACCACGAATTTCTGCTGCGCGGCGGCGTGTTCAGCAAAGACTGGATCGACAGCTACATCACCTTCAAAGAAGAAGACGTACGCCGCATCCGCATGGCGCCGCATCCGTTGGAATTTGAAATGTATTACAGCCTGTAATCCGCATTTCCAGTCAGGCTAAACGAAAGGTCGTCTGAAAAACCTAGAAACAAGGTTTTCAGACGACCTCTTTTGTTTATTCAAAATACGGCCTGCCGGCCAAAGCAAAAAAAGTATTAAAATAACAGCAATCAAACGACACAAACCCTGCCGATAATAAAAACTGTCGTCATTCAAGCGCACACCTACCCTTCCCTGAAAAAGCCGTCCTACCTTTCAGACGACCTTTCTTTCCAACCTCAAAACAAGGAGCGTTACAATGAAAGCAGCACGTTTTTTTACGATAAAGGCGACATCCGCATCGAAGACATCCCCGAACCGACCGTCGCCCCCGGCACCGTCGGCATCAACGTCGCCTGGTGCGGCATCTGCGGTACCGACCTGCACGAATTTATGGAAGGTCCGATTTTTCATTCCGCCCTGCGGCCATCCGCACCCGATTTCCGGCGAGTCCGCACCCGTAACGATGGGACACGAGTTCTCCGGCGTGGTTTATGCCGTCGGCGAAGGCGTGGACGACCTCAAAGTCGGACAACACGTAGTGGTCGAACCCTACATCATCCGCGATGACGTACCGACCGGCGAAGGCAGCAACTACCACCTCTCCAAAGACATGAACTTCATCGGCTTGGGCGGCTGCGGTGGCGGCCTTGCCGAAAAAATCGCCGTCAAACGCCGCTGGGTGCATCCGATTTCCGACAAAAATCCCGTTAGACCAAGCCGCTTTGATTGAGCCTCTGTCCGTCGGTCATCACGCTTATGTCCGCAGCGGCGCGAAAGCAGGCGACGTCGCATTGGTCGGTGGCGCAGGTCCGATCGGTTTGCTGCTTGCCGCCGTTTTGAAAGCCAAAGGCATCAAAGTCATCATCACCGAATTGAGCAAAGCGCGCAAAGATAAAGCCCGCGAATCCGGCGTTGCCGACTACATCCTCGACCCGTCTGAAGTCGATGTCGTCGAAGAAGTGAAAAAACTGACCAACGGCGAAGGCGTGGACGTCGCATTCGAATGCACCAGCGTCAACAAAGTGCTGGACACCATGGTCGAAGCCTGCCGCCCGACTGCGAAAGTCGTTATCGTATCCATTTGGAGCCACCCCGCCACCATCAACGTCCACAGCGTCGTGATGAAAGAGCTGGACGTGCGCGGCACCATCGCCTACTGCAACGACCACGCCGAAACCATCAAACTGGTGGAAGAAGGCAAAATCAACCTTGAACCTTTCATCACCCAGCGCATCAAGCTGGACGAGCTGATTTCCGAAGGCTTCGAGCGTCTGATTCACAACAACGAATCTGCCGTTAAAATCATCGTCAATCCCAACCTGTAAACGACTGACATATTGATATAGCTAAATAACTTTTTTTCGATACGCAACTTATCGGTTATCGTCATTCCCGCCCCCGCCTAGGCGAGGACAGGCTACGGCGGGGGTGGGAATGACGGAATTTGATGACATACCGTATTTAAAGTTAAATATGCTTGCTATAGAAACACAAAGGTCGTCTGAAAACCTCAAATCGGGTTTTTCAGACGACCTTTTCTTCTGCCTGCTTTAGAACGTGTGTTTCAACGTAGCGGTCAGGCTGCGCGGTGTGCCGTAAACGTGGATGTCGGGCATGGGGCGGTAGCGTTTGTTGAACACGTTTTCAAAGTCCAAGCCGATGCGGGTGGATTTGCCGATTTTGTAATGCGCGGTCAAGTCCAGCGTAGCGTATGGGCGTTGGGTTAAGGCTTCTTTACCGGCAACGGTGAAGGGCTGATATTCATCATAGGCGTTTGTGCCGCTTTGCCAGTTGACGTTTGCACCCAAGTTTAGGCGGTCGGTAACGTCATACGCCGTAAAGAGTTTGAAAAGGTGGACAGGATAAGAAGGGTTGACCACATTGCCCGAATCGTTTTTGAGTTTGGAGTACGCATAAGAAGCATTGAGCAGCCATTTGTCGCTCAGGCGTCCGCCGACGGACAGTTCCACGCCTTTTGTTGTAGTGTTGTCGGCTGCACGGTAGTATTTCTTACCATTCTTGAATTTGCCTGCAACCACGCCCAAATGGTCGCGTTTGTTCATAAAGGCGGATGCAGAAGCGTTCAAACGGCCTTCAAACCACGAGGCTTTTAAGCCGAGTTCATATGTTTTGCCGCGTTGCGGTTCGAGTGCCGTACCGTCTTTGGTCAAGTAACGCACTTGCGGGCGGAATATGGTGGTATAGGAGGTGTAGGCTGTCAGATTGTCGTTTAAATCATAACTTGCGCCCAAATAGGGGATAAATACCTTGTTTTTATGCCTGCTGTCGGCAAAATCGTTGCGATTGGAACTGTAGCGGTATTGCCAATCGACAAACCGTCCGCCACCTATCAATGCCAGCCTGTCGGTCAGTTTGAAACGGGTCGAACCGTAAACAGAGAGGTTTTTCATATGGGCAAAGCCGTCGCGAAGGTAGGGTATAGCCGGTTTTGTGAAATTTCCGTCGAAAAGGCGCAAATCAGGGACAACACCGTCTTCATTTTCTTCGTAATATGAAGGAGTTTCCTTATTGTACTGATAGCTGATGCCGGCATTGAATTCATGTTTGCGTCCCAAAAGCGGGTAATCGCCGTCCAAACTCAGAGAAAAATCTTGGTCGGCGTACTTGGCTTGGTCGCGCTCGGCAACAAATTTAGCGGAATAGTCCGGATAAATGATAAAAGGACCGGCTATACCGGAAACTGCATCACTTTTTTTCCATAAGTATGGCTGTAGTTGCCGTTCAGATCCCAACCGTTTTCAAACTCATGATTGATAGAGGTGAAGATTTCCGCACTGTTTTCTTTACCGTAAGCCCATTTTGCCGAGGAATTGCTGCGCGGAGAGGCTGCAAACGGTTTGAAAGGTTGATTGTTTTCAGGGTCTCCCGCTACGGTCAGATAGCTGAAAGGAGAGCTGCCGGTATTGCGGAAACGGTGTATTTCCGTACCGAGGCGCCAGTGGGTTTGCGGCGTGAGATCGTAAGACAGAATGCCGTAGAAAGTGTGATTGTGGCGCGATGTGTTCGGCAGATAATCGCCGCCGTGGTCGCTGACCAAAATAGCGCGGCCGCGCAAGGTATTGTCGGCATTCAAAGGATGATTGGCATCAAGGACGAAGCGGTAGTGTTTCCACGAACCGACTCCGGCTTCCACGCTGACAGCAGGTTTGGCAGTCGGTTTTTTTACGTTCCAAAGCAACCGTACCGCCCGGTTCGCCCATACCGCCGTTAGACAAACCGCTTGCACCGCGCACGACGACGACTTGTTCGTACAATGCGCTGTCCAGATTATTGGTACCGCGGCGGATGGCTTTACCGTCGTAAAGGAATTTGGGCGCGCCGTCCACGGAAATGCTGTCAATCGCCTGACTGCGCGAAATAAACTCGCTGTGACCGGATACGTTGTTGCCCATTTTGCTGTGGAACACGCCCGGTGTTTGTTTCAACACGTCCTGCAAGGTATCCAAACCTTGGTCGTCCATTTGTTTTTCGGTAACGACAGACAAAGACTGCGGCGTTTCGCGCTGGGTCAGGCGGATGCCTGTCGCAGCGGAGGAAGCCGGAATGGTGTAGTTGGAGGTTGTCTGTTTGCCGATGCCACGTACTTGGACAGTAGGCAAATCAACCTGCTCAACCCCATCCCCTGCACCCAAGGAATAGGCAGACAAAAGTGCCGTAGCAACGGCAACCGGCAAACGCGCCGGACGAAATTTAGATAATGGCATGGTGTCTCCTAATTATTTAGCCGTCCGAACGGCAGCGGAGTTCCAAACCTCCTTGCACCATTCGGCAGCAAACGGCTTTTTTGCGTATTAAATAAGAATTTTTATCAAATTTCTGTAATGGGATGAAATAAAACGGTCGGAGTATAGGAAACTGACGGGCATGAATCAAATAATTTACACAGTCCCCGATACATCATTTTTCATCTGCATGACCATCTTTCATTCTCAATCAAACAAATCCAAAAAGTTGTAAAAAAAGGTCGTCTGAAAATTGAACTGCACCCCAAAAGTTGGACATCCCCTCCAACTCACAAGGTGCAGTTTTTTTATGAAAACAAATATACATTACACTTCAAATACCAAGCCGTACTCCACTACCTGCATATACGCAGCCAACAGCGTACCGCAGACCACTACGGCATTTCCCGAACCCACCTGAGACGATGGATACGCGCCTATCAAGAAGGCGGTATCGGCGCACTCGAACATCCCCAATCCAAAAACCATGCCCCAACATCGAAAAAAACCCCTTCATCGCAGATAAACCCGACCAAGAAAAAAAACGCAGGCAGAGCTTATCGAAGAGTTGTGCTATATGCGCGCAGAGGTCGCCTACCTAAAGGAGTTAAAAGCCCTCAGCCAAAAAGCAGACCGCAAAGGACAAAGCCAAACCGTCCAAACACTGAGGGCGCAACACCCGCTCAAATACCTGCTGCACATCGCAAACCTGCCCAAAAGCAGCTTTTACTACCACCACCAAGACCGGCCCGACCCCGATGAAGCCGACAAAGCCCTCCTTGTCGAAACCTACAAACGGCATAAAGGACGCTACGGGCAAAGGCGCATTGCCGCAGCATTGGATTGGAACCGCAAAAAAGCAGCTCGGTTGATGAAACAGATGGGGCTGAAAGCCAAAATACGGGCGAAAAAAGCCTACCGCCATCCCGCCATGGGCGAAATATCGGAACACCTCCTCAAACGTCTATTCACAGCCGAAAAGCCCAACGAAAAAAATGGCTGACCGACGTGACCGAACTCAAAGGGAGCGACGGCAAACTGTACCTCTCGCCAATCTTGGACTTGTTTAACCGCGAGATCGTCGCCTACGCCATGAGCCGCAATGCTAACAGCGAAATGGTGAAGGAAATGCTCGAAAAAGCCACCCCCCGTCTGACTGATAAAGGAACGATGCTGCATTCCGACCAAGGTGTGCTGTACCGTACGGCGGGATATAGGGAATTGCTTGCGGAGCATTCCATGGTTCAAAAGCATGTCGCGAAAGGCGAACTGTTGGGACAATGCGCCGATGGAAAGCTTCTTTGCGGTGTTGAAGACGGAGTGTTTCTATAACGCAGGTGAATTGACGGTAGATGAATTGATGAAGCAGATAGATGACTATATGGATTACTACAACCGGGAGCGTTGCAGTTTGAAATTGAAAAAGCTGAGTCCTGTCTCATACAGAACCCAGCTTGCACAGAGCGCCTGAATAGGCTTTTATGAGTGTCCAAGATTTGGGGGCCAGTTCAAATTTTCAGACGACCTTTTCAATAATATAAGGATTTAGAAGAATGATATTTGCGTATTAGGTTGGCGTTTGATTCTTTACTATTCCCCTACTCTATCCCCGCCCATTTGTGTGTCTGCACGCTCAACTGCCAATGCACGGGCGCGTCGGGGCGGCTGTTTAAAATACCGATTTGGCGGATGGTGTCGTAGATATTCATCGCGCCGTCTTGTTCGCAGGGCGAAAGGTAGTAATGGCGCGCGCGGATTTTGCGTTCCATGTTTTCGCAGAACGCAATGACATCGCCGTCCGCCACGATGCGCACTTCATCGGCTTCGGCGATGCAGTTGGTTTCATATTTGGCGGCGTAACAGGCTTTGGGACTGGTGGCAACGTAGTCGATTTGCGGCGGAGCGGGGTTGAGGCCGTTGGTTTCGATACAGAGGAAATAGCCTTCGGCTTTGAGCGCATCCAGCAGCGTATCGAGATGCGGCTGTATGGTCGGCTCGCCGCCGGTGATGATGATATTGCGGGCAGTGTAGGTTTTCAGACGACCTAAGATGTCGGACAGGCTCATCATGCCGAATTTCAAATAATCAGTATCACACCAGCCGCACGCTAAATTGCATTTGCCCAAGCGGACGAAAACGGCAGGCATGCCCGTGTTCCAGCCTTCGCCTTGCAGGCTTTCAAAGATTTCGACAATGCGGTATTGCGGATTTTTCGGGGGCGACGCTGATTTTTTTCATACCGCCAACACTGCCGCCGCTGCCAGCATTGCGGGCAGACCTTGTTTGATGAGTATGCCTTTGTTGCCGGACGAGAACGCGCCCCATGCGGCGGCAATCAATACGAAACCGAGAAACAGAATCGTCGCGCCGTAAACGGCATTATCCGGCGCGGCAAACCGCGACCACACCAGCCCGATGGCAAGAAAGCCGTTATACAGCCCTTGGTTGCTGAACAGGGTCTGCACGCGCTTTTGTTCCATAAATTCATAAGGCAGATTGAACATTTCCGCCGCTTTTTCGCTGGGAATCTGCGTCATTTCAAGCCAGGCGATGTAGAAATGTTCGGCGGCGACGAGGAGGACTAGAAGGGTGGGAAGGAGTTTCATCGTATTCCTTTAAAGAATCTAGGTTATTGAAATTTTTTTGAAAACCAAAGTGCGGTTTATTTAGCAGACCGCTTCAATACAAACAAAATAAGCAAAAACGGCAGCAAAACAACGGCACCCATCATAAAGAATTTCGGATATATCCGCTTGCTGTCTGCAAACTCTTTTGACAAGGTGGCTTCATCCGTTCCGCTTCCAATCGTCAATTCATTGCCGCCATAATGAAGCGTTCCGCCGGCAACGGCATAATATCTGTCATTCAAAACCAATATCTTGAGATTCTCCGCATACAGCGTTTCACCATGATATTCCGCACAGACTCTACTCATACCTATGCGGCAGTCTGCGTTAATAACCTCTTTGCCGCCGACAATGCGCACACTCGGGTCATAAGCCTTGCCTGTAATTTTGACTTCGGCAGCGTTTAACCGTATTTCCCGACTGCGGATATTACCGACGGTCAGGTCGAATCCGATAAATATCGAGGACACTGTTGCCAATATGCAAAGCAAGCAGAAAACCGCCAACACACCGTCAAACCATTTCCCAAACGGCAAGCTGCTTATCCGCATCTCCCTACTCCCCTTCATACTCCGCACACGATGTCGGCGTTTCCCACAATTTCACGCTGCACACTTTCAGCCCCGCGTTTTGCAAACGGTCATACATTTCGACCGACATGTTTTCGGCAGTGGTGCGGCAGGGCAGGCACAGGGTTTTCATGTTCCAGCCTTCCAAGAGCGCGGCAATTTGGCATTCGCGGTCGTTGCCGCCGTTGTAGATAAACGCGTGGTCGAAGGGGTCGGTAATGTGTTTTTTTGACGGCGGCTTTGAGGTCGGTGAAATCCATCACCATGCCGTCTTTCGCGCCACCCCGTATGGGGTCGTCTGAAACGGTGATTTCGAGTTTGTAGGTATGCCCGTGCAGGTTTTGGCATTTGCCGTCATGCCCGTCGAGCATGTGCGAGGAGTCGAAGGTGAATATCTTGGTAATTTTCATGGTGGGTACTTTAAATCGGTAAATAACCCTGAAAGCCCATTTCGGCAGGCTTGCCGTGCGGATTCGGGGTCAGGCGGATGGTGTGATTGCCGATGCGGTCAAGCCTGAGCAGGTTGTCCACGTCTTTTAAGTTGTCTTTATGCTGCTGAACATGGTCGGTCAACAGGGTTTGCAGGGCTTTTTGTTTGGCTTCGACGGGCGTGGTAGCAACGAACAGTCCGAAAGCGTGCGCCTCGGCAAGCTGCCCCGCGCGATAACCGCCGACATTGACGAAATACAGGTGCGGGACGTTTTCAGACGACCCCTGCGGCTCGGCGTGGTCGGATACATCGACATCGTAACCGTCCACCCATTCGACAACCTGCCAACCGTCGATGTGGATTTTGTCCGCATCGCCGAACCATGCGGCTTTGAGCGCAGGGATGGCTTCGCAGTAGTCGTCGCACACGGCAAATTGGATGTCGTGCACTTCTATATTGGAGCGGCCTGCGTTACCGCCGAGATAGAACATATAAAGTTTGGGCATGATAAGGCTTGTATCGGATGATGGTTGTATTTTCAGACGACCCTTTTACTTTCCAAATATTCCGCCAGCCCGCGCTCGCGCAACACGCAGCTCGGGCATTCATGGCAGCCGCCGACGATGCCGTTGTAGCAGGTATGGGTCTGTTCGCGGATGTAGTCCAGCGCGCCCATTTCGTCCGCCAGCGCCCAAGTTTGCGCTTTGGTCAGGTACATCAGCGGGGTATGGATTTGGAAGGCGTAGTCCATCGCCAGATTGAGGGTAACATTCATGGATTTGACGAACACGTCGCGGCAGTCGGGATAGCCGGAGAAGTCAGTTTCGCACACGCCAGCGATGATGTGCCTGATGCCCTGTCCTTTGGCGTAGATGGCGGCGTAGAGTAGAAACAGGGCGTTGCGTCCGTCTACGAAGGTATTGGGCAGGCCGTCTGAAGCGGTTTCGATGGCGGCGGTGTCGTCCATCAGGGCGTTGTGCGTAATCTGCTGCATCAGGCTCAAGTCGAGTACGGTTTGTTTGACACCTAAATCCTGCGCGATCCAGCGGGCGCGTTCCAGCTCGACGGCGTGGCGTTGCCCGTATTGGAAAGTGATGGCTTGGACGTTTTTCGCGCCCGTAGGTTTGAATCGCCTGAATCAGGCAGGGTGGTGGAGTCCTGGCCGCCGGAGAAGATGACCAAGGCTTGTTGGTTTTGCATGGTGAATCCTAGTTTTTGGTAACGCGGGAGGTTTGCGAACCGCGAAAATGGAAAAAAAATCGTACGGATTATAGCGGATTTCGTCCGAATATACGCCGCCTGAAAGAACAAGGTCGTCTGAAACCCTAGAAAACGGTTTCAGACGACCTTTGGGGTGTTACAAATCAGGCTTTGGGTTTCAACGCTGCCGCTTCTTTGGCGAGGCGGGTGATGGTGTCCCAGTCTTTGTTTTTAACGGCTTCTTTCGGGGTCAGCCATGAGCCGCCGACGCACAAGACGTTGGGCAGTGCCAAGTAATCGGGCGCGGTGGCGAGGCTGATGCCGCCGGTCGGGCAGAAGCGCACGTCGGCATAAGGACCGTAGAGTGCTTTGAGCATGGCTTTGCCGCCGACGACTTCGGCAGGGAAGAGTTTGAGGGTATCGATGCCGTGTTCCAAAGCCAGTTGGACTTCGCCCGGAGTGGCTACGCCCGGAATCAGGGGGATGCCGCTGTTGTGGCTGGCTTTTGCGAGGGATTCGTGCAAACCTGGGCTGATGGCGAAAACCGCGCCTGCATCTTCGACGGCTTTGAGCTGTTCAGGGTTGGTAACCGTACCCGCGCCGACGATGGCGTTGGGCACTTCTTTGGCAATCAGGCGGATGGCGTCGAGGCCGACGGGGGTGCGCAGGGTGATTTCGAGGGTGGGGATACCACCTTCGACAAGGGCATGGGACAAATCGACGGCGGTGCTTAAGTCGTCAATCGCCATGACGGGCACGACTGCGCCGGCAGTCAGGATTTCGCGTGGGGTCAGTTTGGACATTTCGATTCTCCAGGTGGGATAGGGGTTGTCGTTTTTTTGTTGAGGTCAAATGGGATGGGGTTTTAAGTTTTCAGACGACCTTTAGAGGCTGTATTCGGATACTTGTATCCGACAAATGCCCCTGATAACGTCGGATTCGAGAATCCGGCCTACTTTGGTTTTCGCGGGCTAAGCCCACGCTACGTCTGTTGTGTTCAAACGGGACGGGATTTTAAGTTTCAGACGACCTTTAGGGGCTGTATTCGGATACCCGTATCCGACAAATGCCCCTGATAACGTCGGATTCGAGAATCCGACCTACGTCTTTGGTTTTGTTCGCGGGCTAAGCCCACGCTACGTCTGCTGCGTTCAAACGGGACGGGGTTTAAGTTTTTCAGACGACCTTTAGGGGCTGTAGGTCGAATTCTTGAATCCGACATCTTGGACGGCTGTGTCGGATTCGAGAATCCGACAGTTGCTACGTCTGTTTTAAACGGCTTCAATAATTTTTCAGACGACCTTCCATTTGAAAAGGTCGTCTGAAACGTACATCAGGCAAATTCGCCGCCGAAGCTCATGGCGCCGGTTTCTGCGCTGCTGGTCATGCTGCGGAAGTTGGCGAAGAGTTCGCGGCCGCAGCCTTGTTGGTTCGCGCTCAAGTCGATGTGTTCGACTTCGCGGGCGTTCCATTCGGCTTCGTCAATTAGGACATTGAGTTCGCCGGTAACGGAGTCGAAGCGGATCAGGTCGCCGGTACGGATTTTGGCGATATTGCCGCCCATCAGGGCTTCGGGCGTCATGTGGATGGACGCGGGCACTTTGCCGGATGCGCCGGACATACGGCCGTCGGTCAGTAGCGCCACTTTGAAGCCGCGGTCTTGCAAGATGCCCAAAGGCGGGGTCAGTTTGTGCAACTCGGGCATACCGTTGGCGCGCGGACCTTGGTAGCGGACGACGCACACAAAATCGCGTTCCAACTCGCCGCGTTCAAATGCAGCTAAAACTTCGCGTTGGTCGTTGAACACAATGGCGGGCGCTTCGATGATGCGGCAGCCTTCGCGCACGGCGGACACTTTAATCACGCCGCGACCGATGTTGCCTTTCATCAGGCGCAAACCGCCGTCAGGGGAGAACGGGTTGTCGGCTTTGCGCAGGATGTCTTCATTGCCGCTGGTTTCGGGGGCTTCGCGCCATTCGAGTTTGCCGTCGATGAGGAAAGGTTCTTTGGTGTAGTGGCGCATACCGTGTCCGACGACGGTATCGACATCGTCGTGCAACAAACCTGCGTCCAGTAATTCGCGGATAACGAAAGGCAGGCCGCCTGCTGCGGTAAAGTGGTTCACGTCGGCCTTGCCGTTGGGGTACACGCGGATGAGCAGCGGGATGATGGAGGAAATTTCGTCAAAGTCGTCCCAGTTCAAAAATCACACCTGCGGCGCGCGCCATGGCGACGAGGTGCATGGTGTGGTTGGTCGAGCCGCCGGTCGCCATCAGACCAATCAAGGCGTTGATGAAGGATTTTTCGGTCAACATTTCGCCCAAGGGTTTGATGGTGCCGTTTTTGATGCCGCGCGCGAGGTGTCCGGCGGCATAGCGGGTCAGGGCTTCGCGCAGGTCGGTGTAAGGGTGAACGAAAGCGGCGGCGGGCAGGTGTACGCCCATCATTTCCATCATCATTTGGTTGGAGTTTGCCGTACCGTAGAAAGTGCAGGTGCCGGGGCTGTGGTAGGAACCCATTTCGCTTTCAAGCAAGGCATCGCGACCGACTTTGCCTTCGGCGAAAAGCTGGCGGGTGCGGGCTTTTTCCTTATTGCCGATACCGCTGGACATCGGGCCTGCAGGGACGAATATGCCGGGAATATGACCGAACGACAACGCACCTATCATCAAACCCGGCACGATTTTGTCGCACACGCCCATAAACAGGCTGCCGTCGAACATTTGGTGCGACAGGCCGATGGCAGTACTCATGGCGATGACGTCGCGAGAGAACAGCGACAATTCCATACCGGCATAGCCTTGCGTGATGCCGTCGCACATGGCGGGCGTACCGCCGGCGACTTGGGCGGTCGCGCCGTTTTTCTGCGCTTCGTCTTTAATTTGGTCGGGGAAGTCTTTAAACGGCTGGTGTGCGGAAACCATGTCGTTGTAGGCAGTGATGATGCCTAAGTTGGGAACGGTGTCCTGAAGCATTTCGATTTTGATGCTTTTGGGCATGGCGGCGTAGCCGTGCGCCAAGTTGCTGCAACCGAGCTGGTTGCGCTCCAGCCGTCCCATTTGTTTGGCGCTGCGGATTTTTGCCAGATATTTTTCGCGGGTCGGACGGCTGCGTTCGATGATGCGCTCGGTGATTTCGGCGAGCTTGGGGTGGATAGGAGTGGGATTCATGTTCGGTCTCCTGTCGGAAGGGGTGGTATGGGGTTTTGTTTGCGCGTTTCTGATTTTTTGTATTGGGTGTGGGGCGTTCAGCGTTTCAGACGACCTTTCAAACCTTACAAGGGGTCGTCTGAAAGCCTCACTCTATCTATGCAGGCTATTATAATACAAAACCTGTAATTTAGTTACAAAATAATCTGCTAAATGTAAGAAATTTGATTTAAATCGTGATATGCGTCATTTGTGAAAATCTACCAGACCAAACTCATCAAACTTTTTAAACTAAGTCAAATAATTTGTAAAAATGAGAATAGACAAAATGTGTAGCCATGTGTAGTATTACTACTCATTAGCCCGCCTGTTTTGAAATTTTGATGCAGGCGATTGGTTTCCATTGCTTTTCTGCCGAAACCGCCCGTCTTTAACGGCATCCGGCGGCACCGGCACAAGGCCTTCCTCAACGAGAGATAAAACGATGAGTACACAAACAAATTTTGATTTGGTGTTGTTCGGCGCGACCGGCGATTTGGCAATGCGTAAGCTGCTGCCTTGTCTGTATCAGGCGCACGTTGCAGGGTTGCTCAATCCTCAGGGGCGTATTTTAGGTGTCAGCCGCAGCGATTTGGATACGGCGGGCTTTTTGGCAAAAGTGGAAACCAACTCCAAAATCCATGTCAAACAAAACTTTTCAGACGACGCTTGGGCATCGTTCGTCAAACGCATCGAATATTTGAAAGTCGACGTTACCCAAGAAGCCGATTTTTGCCGCTTTGGGCGAAAAAAAGTCAAAAGCCCGCAAAGAGACCGACAACGTCATCATCTATCTTTCCACCGCGCCGAAATTCTTCGCGCAAGCCTGCGAAAAACCTTGCCAAAGTCGGACTGAACGCCGACAACGCGCGCGTCGTTTTGGAAAAACCGCTGGGTACCGACCTCGCCTCTTCCCAACAAATCAATACCGATGTCGCCCGCTACTTCAAAGAAAGCCAAATCTACCGCATCGACCACTACTTAGGCAAAGAAAGCCTGCAAAACCTGCTGGCACTGCGTTTTTGCCAACGTGATGTTCGAGCCGTTGTGGAACAACAAATACATCGAAAGCGTACAACTGACCATCGCCGAACAGC
This sequence comes from uncultured Neisseria sp., assembly GCA_916438535.1. Taxonomy (GTDB): domain Bacteria; phylum Pseudomonadota; class Gammaproteobacteria; order Burkholderiales; family Neisseriaceae; genus Neisseria. Next base: position 797,296 of record CAKAEP010000002.1, read on the forward strand.
TCGGTGTGGAAGAGCGCGGCGAGTTCTACGACATTACCGGCGCGCTGCGCGACATGGTGCAAAACCACCTGATGCAAATGTTGTGCATGACTGCGATGGAAGCACCCGCCAGCTTGGATGCCGACGCAGTGCGCGATGAAAAAAAGTCAAAGTCATCAAATCATTGAAACCGCTGACCATCGAATCCGTCAACGAAAAACGTCGTGCGCGGACAATACACCGCCGCCAAAGGCATGAACGGCTATCTGCAAGAAATCAACGTTCCGCAAGACAGCTTCACCGAAACCTACGTCGCCATCAAAGCCGAAATCGAAAACGACCGTTGGAAAGGCGTTCCCTTCTATCTGCGCACCGGCAAACGCATGGCGGGCAAAGTGGCGGAAATCGTATTGAACTTCCGTCCGCTGCAAAACCATATTTTTTTGAAAAACAGCCAAGCCGCGCCAAACCGTTTGGTTATCGAATTGCAGCCGACCGAATCCGTACGCCTCTATACGCAGATGAAAGCGCCGGGCGCAGGCAACAAAGTCGAAATCGTGCCGCTGGCAGCCGACTTGGAAAAAGTCCTCGAAGGCCGCCGCGCCGAAGCCTACGAACGCCTGCTGCTGGACGTCATCAACGGCAAGCTCGCCCTCTTCAACCGCCGCGACGAACTCGAAGCCGCTTGGGAATATGTGATGCCGATTCTGGAAAACTGGGCAAGCAACACCACCCCGCCGCACGGCTACGACGCGCATTCATGGGGCCCGGAAGCCGCCCGCGACCTGTTGGCGCGCGACGGACACAAGTGGCACGAAGACCAGTAAAGCCTTTTCAGACGACCTTTGCTTGAAGCGTTCACGGTTCAAAAAGGTCGTCTGAAAACCATAAGGCGGCAGATTAGGCGTTTCCGCCGACATTCTCGCCGCCATCGACAATACAGGCTCTCACTTACTTTCCCGCTCACAAACACTGCCTTTCAGACGACCTCCTGCCTCCTTCTTAACAAAAGGTCGTCTGAAAACAGAGAAAGGACACTTTTATGTTCGTTTGGCATGAATACGAAAACGCAGCAGCCGCTTCAGAGGCTTTGGCAGACGCAGTCGCCGCCGCGCTGCAAAACGCGCTGGATAACAAAGGCAGCGCAGTGTTGGCAGTTTCCGGCGGCCGCTCGCCTATTCCCTTCTTCCAAGCCCTGTCGCAAAAAGATTTGGACTGGCAAAAAGTCGGCATCACTTTGGTTGACGAGCGCATCGTGCCGACGACCCACGCCGACAGCAACACCGCCCTGGCACACGAATACCTGCTGCAAAAACAAAGCCGCCGCAGCGACTTGGATTCCCGTTGTCGAAGCGGGTAAAACTGAAACTGAATTACAACCCGACAGCGTCGTTGCCTACGCGCTGAAACATTACAAACAACCTGACGTACTGATTTTGGGCATGGGCGGCGACGGACATACCGCCTCCCCTTTTTCCGCAAGCGCCGCAACTGAAGGCAGCCATCAACGAATCAGACGACCCGACCCTTATCCACACCACACCCGTTACCGCGCCGCACGAGCGCGTCAGCATGACCTTGGGCGCCATCGCCAAAACGGAAAACGTCTTTTTGGCGATTCAGGGTGCGGAGAAAAAAGCCGTTTTCGACAAAGCCGCCGCGCGCCGATTTGGAATATCCGACCAGCCTGGTATTGAACCATCAAGGAGTGAACTGCCATGTCTTCTACTCAAACTGATATTCAACAACCCGTCGGCAAAAAAACTATCCGCGCCTGGTCGCCGACATCGGCGGCACCAACGCCCGCTTCGCGCTCGAAACCGCCCCGCACCAGATTGAAAAAGCCCAAGTCTTGCCGTGCAAAGACTACGACACCATCGTCGATGCCGCCAAAGCCTATTTGGAACAGGCAGGCGGAGCCGAAGTCCGGCACGCCGCATTCGCCATCGCCAACCCGATTTTTGGGCGACTGGGTGCAAATGACCAACCACCACTGGGCGTTTTCCATCGAAACCACCCGTCAGGCACTGGGGCTGGACACCCTCATCCTCTTGAACGACTTTACTGCGCAGGCATTGGCGGTAACGCAGACTTCAAGCAAAGACCTGATGCAGGTAGGCGGGCATAAACCCATCGAATTCGCCCCCAAAGCCGTCATCGGGCCGGGAACCGGTTTGGGCGTGAGCGGACTGGTGCACAGCCCCGCAGGCTGGGTCGCGCTTGCCGGCGAAGGCGGCCATTCCAGTTTCCCGCCGTTTGACGACATGGAAGTTTTGATTTGGCAGTATGCGAAAAACAAATACGGCCATGTCTCCGCCGAACGCTTCCTCAGCGGCGCAGGTTTGAGCCTGATTTACGAGGCACTCGCCAAACGCGACAAACTGAAAAACTACCGCCTCAAACCGTCCGAAATCACCGAAAAAGCCTTAAGCGGCACGTCCCCGCTCTGCCGTCAGACTTTGGACATCTTCTGCGCCATGCTCGGCACGGTTGCCTCCAACCTCGCCCTGACGCTGGGCGCGCGCGGCGACGTATATTTGTGCGGCGGCATCATCCCCCGCGTTTTTGGAATATTTTTAAAACCTCACCTTTCCGCAGCCGCTTTGAAAACAAAGGCCGTTTCGAAGCCTATCTCGCCGCGATTCCCGTCTATGTCGTCTTAAGCGAATTTCCGGGCATCACCGGCGCAGCGGCGGCACTCGACAACCACTTGAAAAAAACGTTTAATCACACAAGCCGCCCCGACAAGGGGCGGCACACCTCGAAGGGCATATTTATGTTAAGCAAAAATCAGCGAATCACTGTCAAACCTGTCGGGCGCAGAACGCAAAGTCGCCGAATGCGCCTTGGCTGAACCCAAATGGTTTGTCCATGCCGCCGTCGCCGAAATCGCCGAGCGCGCATCCGTCAGCCAGCCGACCGTCATCCGTTTTTTTGCCGCAGCCTGGGCTACAAAGGACTGCCCGAGTTCAAACTCGCCCCTGTCCGCCAGCATAGGCCACGAAGGTATGCCCTACGTCCATGAAGAGCTCAACGCCGACGACGACATGAGCATCGTTGTCGAAAAAAAGTATTGAGCAACGCCGCCGCCTCCATTTTGGGCGAACGCCGCTTCCTGAAAAGAGTCCGAACTGGAAAACGCCATCGCCACCCTGATGCACGCCCGCCGTGTCGAGTTCTACGGCGTCGGCAACTCCGGCATCGTCGCCCAAGACGCGCAACACAAATTCTTCCGCTTCGGCATTTCCACCGTCGCCTACGTCGATACCCACACCCAACTGATGGCAGCCTCCGTCCTGTCCGACCAAGACGTTGTCGTCGCCATTTCCAACACCGGCTCGTCCATCGAGCTTTTAGACGCCGTCAGCATCGCCAAAGAAAACGGCGCATCCGTCATCGCCCTGACCCGCAACGACTCCCCGCTGGCACAGCTTGCCGACTGCGTATTGAGCATTGCCACGCAGGAAAACGCCGAACTCTACACCCCCATGGTGTCCCGCCTGCTGCAACTCGCCGTCATCGACATCCTCGCCATCGGACTCGCCCTGCGCTTGGGCGATGCCGCCAGCCTGCAACTGCAAAAAAAGCAAAAAAAGCATACACAACAAACACATCGATTACGATAAAGACTAAACAATATAGTGGATTAAATTTAAATCAGGACAAGGCGACGAAGCCGCAGACAGTACAGATAGTACGACAAGACGAGGCAACGCCGTACTGGTTTAAAAGTTAAGCCACTATACATTTTCAGACGACCCGGCATATCCCGAGGTCGTCTGAAAATACCGGCCAAAAAATCAGTGCCGCCGTTTTCTTCAATGTTGACACCCAACCCAAATAACGGCAGACCCCGCATTCACACCCAACCCTAAAAACGGAAACCCACCCGTTCCCGTTTCAGACGACCTCGCGGCCGTTTTTCCCACAAAACCGTCCAACCTCAGGAGCATCCGATGAAACACCTTCACGACTTACCGGCTTGGTCAAAATTATGGATACATTTTGACGAAACCAAAGAACAACACATGCGCGAAATGTTCGATCAAGACCCGCAGCGTGCCGAACGCTACTGGCTGCAAGTCGGCGGACTGACGCTGGATTACTCCAAAAACCGCATCAACGACGAAACCATGGCACTGTTGTTCGAGCTTGCCCGTGAAGCCGGCGTACCCGAACGCATGCAGCAGATGTTCCGCGGCGAAAAAAATCAACACCACCGAAAACCGCGCCGTCCTCCACGTCGCCCTGCGCAACCGCACCAACTCCCCCATCGTCGTTGACGGCGAAGACGTCATGCCCAAAGTCAACCACGTCCTCCAACGCATGGGCGAATTTGCACACGAAGTCCGCAGCGGCAGCTGGTTAGGCTATACCAACCAAGTCATCACCGACATCGTCAACATCGGCATCGGCGGCTCCGACCTCGGCCCGCTGATGATGTGTACCGCGCTCAAACCCTTCGGACACCCCCGCCTCAACATGCACTTCGTCTCCAACGTGGACGGCTCCCAACTGCGCGACGTATTGTCCAAAGTCCACCCCGAGACTACCCTCTTCATCATCGCCTCCAAAACCTTCACCACCCAAGAAACCCTCACCAACGCCCTGACCGCGCGCAAATGGTTCCTTGACCACGCCGGCGACGAAGCCGCCGTCGCCAAACACTTCGTCGCCGTCTCCACCAACCAAAAAGCCGTTGCCGAGTTCGGCATCGACACCGCCAACATGTTCGAATTTTTGGGACTGGGTCGGCGGACGATACAGCCTCTGGTCAGCCATCGGCCTGCCCATCATGCTCTATTTGGGCGAAGAAAACTTCATCGAAATGCTCAACGGCGCGCACCTGATGGACCAACACTTCATCAACACCCCGCTCGAGCGCAACATGCCCGTCATCCTCGCCCTCATCGGCATCTGGTACATCAACTACTACGGCGGCGGCAGCCACGTCATCGCCCCCTACGACCAACACCTCCACCGCCTGCCCAAATTCATCCAGCAGCTCGACATGGAGAGCAACGGCAAACAAGTTACCCTCGACGGCAAAGCAGTCGGCTACGAAACCTCCCCGATTATTTGGGGCGAAACCGGCATCAACGGTCAGCACGCCTTCTTCCAACTGCTGCACCAAGGAACCCACATCACCCCGATCGACCTCATCGCCTCGCTTGAAAAACGCAGCAACCTGCGCGGTCACCACGAAATCCTGCTCGCCAACGTCTTCGCCCAAGCCGAAGCCTTCATGCGCGGCAAAACCCCCGACGAAGTCCGCGCCGAACTCAAAGCCCAAGGCATGGAAGCAGAGCGCATCGAAGAGCTGGTTCCGCACAAAACCTTCTCCGGCAACCGCCCGACCAACCTCATCCTCATGGACAAAATCAACCCCCGCAACATGGGCAGCCTGATCGCCATGTACGAACACAAAACCTTCGTCCAAGGCATCATCTGGGGCATCAACAGCTTCGACCAATGGGGCGTCGAACTCGGCAAACAGCTCGCCAAAACCATCCTCGCCGAGCTGACCGGCGAAACCGGCGTACAAAAAAACACGACAGCTCCACCACCCGCCTGATCAACCTTTATCTGAACGCCAACAAATAAAGACAGCCCCATCAGGACAAAAAGGTCGTCTGAAAACCCAGATTTAAGGTTTGAACTGCACCCCAAAAAGTTGGACATCCCCTCCAACTCACAAGGTGCAGTTTTTTTATGAGCAAATATACATTACACTTCAAATACCAAGCCGTACTCCACTACCTGCATATACGCAGCCAACAGCGTACCGCAGACCACTACGGCATTTCCCGAACCCACCTGAGACGATGGATACGCGCCTATCAAGAAGGCGGTATCGGCGCACTCGAACATCCCCAATCCAAAACCATGCCCCAACATCGAAAAAACCCCTTCATCGCAGATAAACCCGACCAAGAAAAAACGCAGGCAGAGCTTATCGAAGAGTTGTGCTATATGCGCGCAGAGGTCGCCTACCTAAAGGAGTTAAAAGCCCTCAGCCAAAAGCAGACCGCAAAGGACAAAGCCAAACCGTCCAAACACTGAGGGCGCAACACCCGCTCAAATACCTGCTGCACATCGCAAACCTGCCCAAAAGCAGCTTTTACTACCACCACCAAGACCGGCCCGACCCCGATGAAGCCGACAAAGCCCTCCTTGTCGAAACCTACAAACGGCATAAAAAGGACGCTACGGGCAAAGGCGCATTGCCGCAGCATTGGATTGGAACCGCAAAAAAAGCAGCTCGGTTGATGAAACAGATGGGGCTGAAAGCCAAAAATACGGGCGAAAAAAAGCCTACCGCCATCCCGCCATGGGCGAAATATCGGAACACCTCCTCAAACGTCTATTCACAGCCGAAAAGCCCAACGAAAAAAATGGCTGACCGACGTGACCGAACTCAAAGGGAGCGACGGCAAACTGTACCTCTCGCCAATCTTGGACTTGTTTAACCGCGAGATCGTCGCCTACGCCATGAGCCGCAATGCTAACAGCGAAATGGTGAAGGAAATGCTCGAAAAAGCCACCCCCGTCTGACTGATAAAGGAACGATGCTGCATTCCGACCAAGGTGTGCTGTACCGTACGGCGGGATATAGGGAATTGCTTGCGGAGCATTCCATGGTTCAAAAGCATGTCGCGAAAGGCGAACTGTTGGGACAATGCGCCGATGGAAAGCTTCTTTGCGGTGTTGAAGACGGAGTGTTTCTATAACGCAGGTGAATTGACGGTAGATGAATTGATGAAGCAGATAGATGACTATATGGATTACTACAACCGGGAGCGTTGCAGTTTGAAATTGAAAAAGCTGAGTCCTGTCTCATACAGAACCCAGCTTGCACAGAGCGCCTGAATAGGCTTTTATGAGTGTCCAAGATTTGGGGGCCAGTTCAGTTTTCAGACGACCTTTTTTTCATTCCATGTATGGCGTTTATAGTGGATTAAATTTAAATCAGGACAAGGCGACGAAGCCGCAGACAGTACAGATAGTACGGAACCGATTCACTTGGTGCTTCAGCACCTTAGAGAATCGTTCTCTTTGAGCTAAGGCGAGGCAACGCCGTACCGGTTTAAAGTTAATCCACTATAACGGTTCATTTGACCTTTAATAATAAGGCACCCTCTGCCTGCCGTCATTCCCGCACAGGCGGGAAGCCATGTTTGAATTTAAGAAACTGTTTCTCAAACATCCGTATCTTAAAAACCTCCAAGTATGTACCCCACGGCAACTCATCCTTGCACGGGCAGGATGTAAATACGGTATAAGTACCTTATACCAAACCCGCCATTTCGAAAAAAACGCCCGATACGCCGCCGCCTTTTTCGCCAAACTCAAAGGATAAGCGCGCGAAGTGGACGGCAGGCGGGTTAGGGTCAAATCCCGTCTGGCAAACGGAAACGGCACGGTTTCGCCCGTTTTCGGCATTTTTAATACCACCGCCCTGAATATCGAGCAGGATTTCCGTCGCCTTACCTCCGGTGGTGCAGATATAGCGGCAGTCGGGCATCTGCGCCAACACCGCCGCCAAATCGACAGTTTCGATCACTTGCAAAAAAACTTGTCCGACGCATTACCGTGTTCCCGCACCGCCTTCAACACGGTCGGACAGGACGCAATCCCCGTTCGCGCAAAAAAACGCCTTGATTTTCTCGGCATCAAACGCTTTTTCAGAGTGCACAGCCTCCCCGTGGGACGACCTTTGGAAATGCGCCGCATCATTAAAAAACACCAGCCCATAGACGCGCCACATATCGTTTTGGAAATTCGGATAATGAAACTGCATCGCGCGTTTGTCTTCCTTGGGCGGAAACGTCCCCATCATCATCACCGTTGCCTGCGGCGGCAGCAAGGCGGGGAAAGGGTGGGTTTCGATTTCGAGCGGAGCGGACATCATGATTTCCTTGATAAAAAAATATTGAACACAAAGCAGCCGGTTGCCGCCTTTTCAGACGACCTTCTGCCCGTACCGCATCAGCGTCATGCCGCCGACTGCCGCCGCGCAGCCCGCAACCAGCGAAATATGCAGCGGTTCGCCCAAAACCCACGCCGAAGACAGCATACCGAAAATCGGCACGAGCGTAATATAAGCCGCCGCGCTGCCTGCACCCAAAGTCTTCACGCCTTCGAAATACCACGCGTAGGCCAATACCGTCGCACCGATGACCAACCATGCCAAGGCTGTCCAACCGCGTACATCCATCGCCGCCATTGCCTCAAAGGGCAATCCGTCCGTCCACAACGCCACCACCGACAACATCAGCGCGCCGATGAACGACGTTGCCGCCGTTACCGTCAGCGCGTCTATCCCGCGTAAAACCGCACGTCCGATTAAAGTATAAGCCGCCCAGCAGACCACACAGCCGAAAATCAGCCACTCCCCCGCCTTGATGCCACCCGACAAAACCGTCAACGGCTGCCCTTGCGTTACCGCCGTTATCGCGCCACAGACCGCCAGCAGCATACCCGCCAAAATCTTCGCGTTTAAACGTTCGCCAAAAAGCCAAGCCGCCAGCAGCAGCGTCAGCACGGGATTCACCGCCACGACCACCGCCGCCTTACCCGCCGGCATCGCCTGCAAGCCCAACATAAAAAACACCGCATAGCCGCACACCCCGACGGAAGCGGCTGCCGTCAAGCCCAGCCATTGCCGCGCTGACAAAGCCGCCAAAGTCGCAAACCTGCTGCGCGCAAACAGCCAACCCAACAACAAAACCGAAGCCAACACAAACCGAACCGCCCCGCCCGTCAGCGGCGGCAGCGACTGCCCTAGCATCCGCCCCATCGGCCAAGATGCACCCCACAACACCGCCATCCCCAGCAGTTTCAAATGTACAGAATAACGTTCCATCTCATTCCTTTATCAACAAAGGTCGTCTGAAAACCCGATTTCAAGTTTTCAGACGACCTTTGCAGCCCTCCCACAAACGCCGCTATTTTTTCCTTGTCTTTAATCCCTGCCGAGCTTTCCACGCCGCCGGATACGTCCACCGCCGCCGCGCCGCTGGTTTTCACCGCATCGGCGACATTTTCGGGCGTCAGCCCTCCGGCGAGTATCCACGGTTTGCCCAAATCTTCCGACAGCATCGTCCAATCGAAGCTCTGCCCCGTACCGCCGTATTCGGTCGGATGGTAAGCGTCGAACAACAGCGCGCGCGCGTTGGGAAACTTGGCGCAGGCCGTCTGAATATCGGCGGCGGACTGCACGCGCACGGCTTTTGAGATACGGCCGGTCAAACTGACGGCAGAAATCATCGTCTTCGTCGCCGTGAAACTGAATCACGTCTATCGGCACTTGGTGCAGGATTTCGCGGATAACGTCCGACTGCTCGTTCACAAACAGCGCGACCGCCGACACAAACGGCGGCAGCACCGCCGCGATTTCCTTCGCCTGCGCCGCCGTTACCGCGCGTTTGCTTTTTGCGTAAAACACCAGCCCGACGGCATCCGCGCCCGCTTCGGCGGCGGCAAGGGCATCCTCGGGGCGGGTGATACCGCAGATTTTTGGTACGGATTTTTCATATCCCCCTCTTATTCGGAAAAACAAGGATTATAGCGGAACAGCCTACCATGACGGCAACAGGCTTCTTGAAGAAATCCCGCTGTAAAAAAATGCAGCAAACTTGAATCTTTCCCCGCCACGGCGTAAGCTCACGTCTTTATCCGATTACCGACGGGAGCCGACAACATGACCGAACCTAAAAACACCCAACCTTCCCTGCCCGAAGACGAACGTAAAAATCCCGTTTACCGATTAGGGCAGGCCGTTGCAGGATTTATGCTGGTCGTCTGGGCTGGCGTGTTGGCATTGGTTTTTTATTTGGTTTTCCGCTTTTGGTTCAGCTGACAGACAACAAGCCGCCCCATCGTTTCTTTTGAGGGTATCCTTCCCAAAACAGAAAAACCGTCTGCCGATAGATTTCGAAACATATCGCCCAATAACCCATCTGCAATTTATCTTGGTACGCTATAAACTGCCTCATGCCAAACACAAAGGTCGTCTGAAAACTGAACTGCACCCCAAAAGTTGGACATCCCCTCCAACTCACAAGGTGCAGTTTTTTTATGAGCAAATATACATTACACTTCAAATACCAAGCCGTACTCCACTACCTGCATATACGCAGCCAACAGCGTACCGCAGACCACTACGGCATTTCCCGAACCCACCTGAGACGATGGATACGCGCCTATCAAGAAGGCGGTATCGGCGCACTCGAACATCCCCAATCCAAAAACCATGCCCCAACATCGAAAAAACCCCTTCATCGCAGATAAACCCGACCAAGAAAAAACGCAGGCAGAGCTTATCGAAGAGTTGTGCTATATGCGCGCAGAGGTCGCCTACCTAAAGGAGTTAAAAGCCCTCAGCCAAAAGCAGACCGCAAAGGACAAAGCCAAACCGTCCAAACACTGAGGGCGCAACACCCGCTCAAATACCTGCTGCACATCGCAAACCTGCCCAAAAGCAGCTTTTACTACCACCACCAAGACCGGCCCGACCCCGATGAAGCCGACAAAGCCCTCCTTGTCGAAACCTACAAACGGCATAAAGGACGCTACGGGCAAAGGCGCATTGCCGCAGCATTGGATTGGAACCGCAAAAAAGCAGCTCGGTTGATGAAACAGATGGGGCTGAAAGCCAAAATACGGGCGAAAAAAGCCTACCGCCATCCCGCCATGGGCGAAATATCGGAACACCTCCTCAAACGTCTATTCACAGCCGAAAAGCCCAACGAAAAATGGCTGACCGACGTGACCGAACTCAAAGGGAGCGACGGCAAACTGTACCTCTCGCCAATCTTGGACTTGTTTAACCGCGAGATCGTCGCCTACGCCATGAGCCGCAATGCTAACAGCGAAATGGTGAAGGAAATGCTCGAAAAAGCCACCCCCCGTCTGACTGATAAAGGAACGATGCTGCATTCCGACCAAGGTGTGCTGTACCGTACGGCGGGATATAGGGAATTGCTTGCGGAGCATTCCATGGTTCAAAGCATGTCGCGAAAGGCGAACTGTTGGGACAATGCGCCGATGGAAAGCTTCTTTGCGGTGTTGAAGACGGAGTGTTTCTATAACGAAGGTGAATTGACGGTAGATGAATTGATGAAGCAGATAGATGACTATATGGATTACTACAACCGGGAGCGTTGCAGTTTGAAATTGAAAAAAAGCTGAGTCCTGTCTCATACAGAACCCAGCTTGCACAGAGCGCCTGAATAGGCTTTTATGAGTGTCCAAGATTTGGGGGCCAGTTCAAAATTTTCAGACGACCTTTTGTCAAACTCTCAACAAATAACCATATACACTTATGATATAATGATAGCCTTTCTCATCTGTAAACTTGGAAATTATTTTTATGGAAACACTGCAACCTTCCCAGCACCCTATCACCCCCCAAAACTCCGTCAACGAACCCAAACGTCTACGCGCAGGCGAAGGAGTAAGCTGGTTTACCGACTCATGGCGTATTTTTCAGTAAAAACAAATTCAAATGGATGGGCGCAATTATTTTAGTCAGCCTTATTCCGCTCTTTGTAGGTTTTCTATTCGGTTTGCTAGGCGTTGAAAGCCCGCCCGCTGATTTCAATGATTTCACCTCAACCATAATAATCCGAGAATTGCTCTTCAATCTGTTTTTCTATTGGGTGGGCTTTTGTTTCCTCGGCGGTATCGTGCTGCTTGCAGCCCAAACCGCGCAAGGTAAGAATTTCAACTTCGGCTCTCTGTTTGCCGGATTTTTCGATTAAAAAAAGCGGAGCATTCCTGATTCTTTTTACTGCTGAGTATCGTCGTATGCCTGCTTTTTAGCTTTTGGCCGTTGTTATTCCTTTCAGCATATTCGCCAACGGAAATTTCTTAAGGGCAGACTTTATGCCGGCCTTTCCGATTTTATTTATTATCCTGTTGGTTATTATCGCCATTTACTCCATGATGTTTTGGCTGGCTCCCGCCTTTGTCATGTTGGAGGATATGAACCCTGTTGCCGCCATTAAGGCCAGCTTCAATGCCTGCCGCCGCAATATCCCAGCCCTGCTGGTATACGGCTTAATTTGGCTGGGTATCGGTATCGCGTTTTGGTTCATATTTATGATAGTCATTGTTTCCGCATTTGCAACAGAAGCATCGATGCAGCAAGCAACCGCGCTTTCCGGCCCTTTCCTTATTTTGTTCTTCATCTTCTTATTGATTACTTACCTGGTTCTCTACCCTGTAGCAATGATCGGCATATACACCGCCTATCGCAGTATTTTTCCCCCAAGGTCGTCTGAACAAATACTAATCTTTCAGTAGAAGATGATTATTTCTTCTCAAAGTCGTCTGAAACCTATTTTCAGACGACTTTTTCAATTCGATGTTACCAGCCATGCAACAAAACCTATGCCATACAAACCTTGCCCCACCTAAATTTGACACCCGCCCTCCGACTGCCTACAATTCAGGTTTCTCAAAAAAATCACCGTACATTCCGTACACCATTCTTTTCAGACGACCTCTGTCTTCCGAATCCCATTCTTTTCCAATACAACTGTCAAAAATCATGCACGTTTCAGAACTACAAACCCTACACATTTCCAAACTCTTGGAAATGGCAGAAGAACACGGCATTGAAAACGCCAACCGTTTCCGCAAACAAGACCTCGTATTCGCCATCGTCCGCCAAATGATGAAGCAGGGCGAAAGCTTCACCTGCTCCGGCACGCTCGAAATCCTGCCCGACGGCTTCGGCTTTTTACGCAGCGCAGACACTTCCTACCTCGCAGGTCCCGACGACATCTACGTCTCACCCACGCAAATCCGCCGCTTCAACCTGCATACGGGCGATACCATCGAAGGCAGCGTGCGCGTACCCAAAGACAACGAACGCTATTTCGCCCTTGTCCGTCTCGACAGCATCAACGGCGATCATCCCGAAGTCTGCAAGCACAAAATCCTCTTCGAAAACCTCACCCCGCTTTTCCCTACCAAGCAATTCAAACTCGAGCGCGACATTAAAGCCGAAGAAAACCTTACCGGCCGCGCCATTGATTTAGTTTCCCCATCGGCCGCGGACAACGCGCCCTTTTGGTTGCGCCGCCGAAAAACCGGTAAGACCGTGATGCTGCAAAACATCGCCCACGCGATTACCGCCAATTATCCCGACGTCGAACTCATCGTCCTTTTGATTGACGAACGCCCCGAAGAGGTTACCGAAATGAGCCGTTCCGTACGCGGCGAAGTCGTGTCTTCTACCTTCGACGAACCGGCGCAGCGCCATGTTCAAGTGGCCGAAATGGTGATTGAAAAAAAGCCAAGCGTATGGTGGAACACAAAAAAAGACGTGGTCATCCTGCTTGACTCGATTACCCGCCTCGCCCGCGCCTATAACACCGTCGTGCCGACCTCCGGCAAAATCCTCACCGGCGGCGTAGATGCCAATGCCCTCCACCGCCCCAAACGCTTCTTCGGCGCGGCGCGCAACGTTGAAGAAGGTGGCTCGCTCACCATTATTGCGACCGCTTTGGTAGAAACCGGCAGTCGCATGGATGATGTGATTTATGAAGAATTTAAAGGCACAGGCAATATGGAGCTGCACCTCGACCGCCGCATGGCGGAAAAAAACGCCTGTTCCCCGCCATCAACATCAACAAATCCGGCACGCGCCGCGAAGAGCTGCTGGTACCGAACGACCAGTTGCAGCGCATGTGGCTCTTACGCAAATTCTTGCATCCGATGGACGAAATCGAGGCCACCGAATTTTTTTGGTGGGCAAACTCAAAAGATTCCAAAAACAACGACGATTTCTTCGAGCTGATGCGCGGAAAATAAAATCATCGAAGGTCGTCTGAAAACGATGGATTAAGTTTTTCAGACGACCTTTCTCATTTCCGACAACCCTGTCCCCTCATATCCAAACGAGAAAAACCCCCATGACCTGCCCCATCTGCACTGCCGACAACGAAGACATTTTGCTGCAAACCCCAAACCTGCGCGTTATCGCCGTCCACAACGAAGCCTCAGCCCCGGCATTCTGCCGCGTCATCTGGAACGACCACATCGCCGAGATGACCGACCTTTCAGCCGCCGAACGCGCCGAAATCATGGAAATGGTGTATAAAGTCGAAGCCGCCATGCGCCAAGTGTTCCGTCCCGCCAAAATCAACCTTGCCAGCCTGGGCAACGTCGTCCCCCATCTGCATTGGCACGTCATCGCCCGCTTCGAAAACGATGCCAACTTTCCCGCCCCGATTTGGGCAGCCCCCGTCCGCGAACACGGCATGACCCTGCCGGACCACTGGACGGAACAAGTCAAAGCCCCTGCTGGCGTAACGTTCAGACGACCTCAATAGGCGTATCGGATACCGCATATCAACCGATTTTTCAGACGACCCCCTGCCGAAAAAGGTCGTCTGAAACCCAAGCAAAAGGAAACCATATGACCTGGCAAACCTCCCGCCGCCATTTCCTCCGCGCCTGCTCCGCCGCAGCCGGAGCCGGACTGCTGCAAGCCTGCGGCACCGGCACGACCGTTACCCCGTCCACTCAAACCGGCAACACAGCGAAAGCCCAACCCGTGCAGCCCAAAACCAGCCATCCCCCACGCTCCGGCGACAACCTCCTCCGCGTCGTCGCCCCTTCCGGCTTTGCCGAAGACCCCAACCGCGTCAACGCAGGCTTGACCCGCCTCTATAACGCAGGTTTTACTGTGACCAACCAACAAGCAGGCAGCCGACGCTATCAACGCTTCGCTGGCTCCGACGCCCAACGTGCCGCCGACTTCCAAGAGGTCGCCACCGGCCGCGTTGAAACACCCAAAGTCCTCATGGGCTTGCGCGGCGGCTACGGCGCGGCACGCATCCTGCCGCAAATCGACTTCGCTTCACTCGGCGCCAGAATGCGCGAACGCGGCACCTTGTTCTTCGGCTTCAGCGACGTTTGCGCCGTCCAACTCGCCCTGCTCGCCAAAGGCAATATGGCAAGCTTCGCCGGCCCTATGGTTTACAGCGAATTCGGCAAACCCGAACCCAGTGTCTTCACCATGGATTCGTTCATCCGCGGCACCACCAACAACGTCAACATTATCGACATTCCCGCCATCCAACGCGCCAACGTCAACGTCGAAGGTACCTTATGGGGCGGCAACCTCAGCGTTCTCGCCTCCCTCGCAGGCTCGCCCTATATGCCCGACATCCAAGGCGGCATCCTATTCGTCGAAGACGTCAGCGAACAACCCTACCGCATCGAACGCATGTTGAACACGCTTTATCTTGCAGGCATCCTGCAAAAACAACGCGCCATCATCTTCGGCGACTTCCGTATGGGCACCATCCGCGACGTGTACGACTCAAGCTACGACTTCTCCGCTGTCGTCAACCACGTCTCACGCACCGCCAAAGTCCCCGTCCTGACAGGTTTCCCCTTCGGACACATTACCAATAAAAGCACCTTCCCCTTGGGTGCACATGCCAAAATCCACAGTACAGCCAACGGTGGCTACACCGTAACCTTCAGCGGCTACCCCTACCCTGAACCCCGCCGCCCTAACCCTCAACAACCTGCTGCCCCCGCCTATGCCCACCTTTGACAGCGCTACTTACAGCCCCATAATCGAAGAAATTACCGAATAAACAAGATGCCGATCCAGAGAAGGTCGTCTGAAAAGTTTTTCAGACGACCTTTTTTATCCCCTAATCATTGAACCGATTAATGTTTTTTTGTACAATCCCCGCCATCTCAATCCTTCCTCAGGCCGTCGGAAAAAGCGGCCTGAACCTTTTTGCAAAGAAAGCCCATGTCCCAAGAAATCCTCGACCAAGTGCGCCGCCGCCGCACGTTTGCCATCATCTCCCACCCCGACGCGGGTAAAACCACGCTGACCGAAAAAAACTGTTGTTGTTTTCAGGCGCGATTCAGAGCGCGGGTACGGTAAAAGGCAAGAAAAACCGGCAAATTCGCCACCTCCGACTGGATGGAAATCGAGAAGCAGCGCGGCATTTCCGTGGCATCCAGCGTGATGCAGTTCGACTACAAAGACCACACCGTCAACCTCTTGGACACGCCGGGACACCAAGACTTCTCCGAAGACACCTACCGCGTTTTAACCGCCGTGGACAGCGCGTTGATGGTCATCGACGCGGCAAAAGGCGTGGAAGCGCAAACCATCAAACTCTTGAACGTCTGCCGCCTGCGCAATACGCCGATTGTGACATTCATGAACAAATACGACCGCGAAGTGCGCGATTCTTTGGAATTGCTGGACGAAGTGGAAAATATTTTAAAAATCCGCTGCGCGCCCGTCACTTGGCCGATCGGCATGGGCAAAAACTTCAAAGGCGTGTACCACATCCTGAACGATGAAATCTATCTCTTTGAAGCGGGCGGCGAACGTCTGCCGCACGAGTTCGACATTATCAAAGGCATCAACAATCCCGAATTAGAACAACGCTTTCCGCTGGAAATCCAGCAGTTGCGCGACGAAATCGAATTGGTGCAGGCGGCTTCCAACGAGTTTAATCTCGACGAATTTCTCGCCGGCGAACTCACGCCCGTGTTCTTCGGCTCGGCGATTAACAACTTCGGTATTCAGGAAATCCTCAATTCATTGATCGACTGGGCGCCCGCGCCGAAACCGCGCGACGCGACCGTGCGCATGGTCGAACCTGACGAGCCGAAGTTTTCCGGATTTATCTTTAAAATCCAAGCCAATATGGACCCGAAACACCGCGACCGCATCGCCTTTTTGCGCGTCTGCTCCGGCAAATTCGAGCGCGGCATGAAGATGAAACACCTGCGCATCAACCGCGAAATCGCCGCCTCCAGCGTAGTAACCTTCATGTCGCACGACCGCGAGCTGGTGGAAGAAGCCTACGCGGGCGACATCATCGGCATCCCGAACCACGGCAACATCCAAATCGGCGACAGCTTCTCCGAAGGCGAACAACTGGCGTTTACCGGCATCCCCTTCTTCGCGCCCGAACTGTTCCGCAGCGTCCGCATCAAAAACCCGCTGAAAATCAAGCAACTGCAAAAAGGTTTGCAACAGCTCGGCGAAGAAGGCGCGGTGCAGGTGTTCAAACCCATGAGCGGCGCAGATTTGATTTTGGGCGCGGTCGGCGTGTTGCAGTTTGAAGTCGTTACCTCACGGCTGGCCAACGAATACGGCGTAGAAGCCGTGTTCGACAACGCATCCATCTGGTCCGCGCGCTGGGTATCGTGCGACGACAAGAAAAAACTGGCAGAGTTTGAAAAAGCCAATGCGGGCAATCTGGCGATAGACGCAGGCGGCAACCTCGCCTACCTCGCCCCCCAACCGCGTGAATTTGGGACTCACGCAAGAACGCTGGCCGGACATCGTGTTCCACGAAACGCGCGAGCATTCGGTGAAATTGTAATAGATTAAAAAGGTCGTCTGAAAACCGTTTCAGACGACCTTTCCTATATTGCTGCGACGTTTAGCGCATAATCCGCGCCAACCCCGGCAAAAAAATATTCCGTCAGTTCCAACACCTCGCCATCCCAATCAAAAATAAGACCTGCGGGCGGCGACAGGTCGTCTGAAATCATCCTGACCGCCAACGTTTTTCCATCAGGCAAAACTCGAATGCCGAACGCTTCAAGGGCAGCGTACCGTCAAACAGCCGCTCGCCCAAAGGCTGCGTGCCGCAATCCAATACGCCGCGCCAGGCTTGCGATTGCGGGCTGCACGCGCTGCGCGCCTGTACGACGGGAACGCCGTCCAGATGCAGCAAAACGTCGCGGACGAATTGCGGGGCGGCGGTTTCGGCATGGTTTTCGCCAAACGAATTGCCCCTGCCCGTCCAGTTCGCCCATATACAGCACTTTTACCGTAAAACTGCCGCCCAAGGCGCGTAAAGCGGCTGTCAGCGATTGTGCTTGACACAAAACGGCGGCACGTTCGCCCCAGCCCCTGCGGCAGTTCGTCGGGAAGTTTGTCTTGCCAATTCAAGGGGGGATTCATGGGGTTTAGATTGATGTGTTTCATGTGTTAATCGTTTTCAGACGACCTTTCGTCCGTCTCCACCTTATCCAACTCCCTCCACTCCGCATCGGGAAAATCTGTTTTCAGACGACCCTTTAGATATGCCAAGCTGTCTTGGGCGATGTGCTCGTCGCGGCTGTCGTGGATGTGGTTGAAAATCAGGCTGTGCAGGCTGATGCCGTATTGTTTGAGCGCGGCGAAGCTGAGCAGGGTGTGGTTGATGCTGCCGAGCCGCCCGCTGGTAACGAGAATAACGGGATAAGCCTGTTGCTGAATATAATCAATGGTCAACAGGTTTTCCGTCAGCGGAACCATCAATCCGCCCGCGCCTTCGACCAACACGATTTCGTATTGTGCCGCCAGTTGCTGCGTGGCGGTACGGATTTTGTTCAAGTCCAAAGTACTGCCGTCCAGACGGGCGGCGAGATGGGGCGAGGCGGGATAGCTGAAGATTTCGGGCATGGTCAGCCGCTGTTTGTCGGCTTCCTGCATGGGTATGCCCATAATTTTGCGGTGGACAGCGATGTCGTCGGAGATGTTTTGGCAACCGGTTTGCACAGGCTTTTGCGTGATCACGCTTTTGCCCTGCTGCAACAATTGTTTTGCCAACATGCCGGTGGCGACAGTTTTGCCGATGTCCGTGTCTATGCCGCTGACGAAGTAAACGCCTTTCATTTGTTGTGTTCCTTCAAGATTTGTACGGTTTTGTCGGCAAGTTCGGTCAAGAGGTCGTCTGAAATGATGTAAGGCGGCATGAGGTACACCAGCCTGCCGAATGGGCGCACCCAAATGCCCTGAGCCACGCAATCCGCCTGAAAACGCGCCATATCCACGCCTTTTTCCAGCTCAATCACGCCAATGGCACCCAAAACGCGCACGTCTTTCACGCCGCGGATGTCCCATGCAGCTTTCAGACGGCCTTTTAAGATACTTTCGATGCGGCGGATATTTGCCTGCCAATCTTGGGACAAAAGCAGCTTGACCGAAGCGCAGGCAACGGCACACGCCAGCGGGTTCGCCATAAATGTCGGTCCGTGCATGAACACGCTCGCTTCGCCGCGCGAAATCGTTTCGGTAACTTTTTGTGAAGTGACTGCCGCCGCCAGCGTCATATAGCCGCCGCTCAAACCCTTGCCGATACACATAATATCCGGCACGACCTCCGCGTGTTCGCAGGCAAACATCTTGCCCGTGCGCCCGAATCCGGTGGCAATTTCGTCAAAAATCAACACGATATCAAATTCGTCGCACAAATCGCGCAATCCGCGAAGATACTGCGGATGATAAAAATACATGCCGCCCGCGCCCTGCACGACCGGCTCTAAAATAAAGGCGGCAATATCCGCATGATGCGCTTCAAACAAGGCGCGGACAGGCTGCAAATCCGCCCCGTCCCACTCATCGTCGAAACGGCTTTTCGGATTATCGACAAAATAACGCTGCGGCAGAGCGCTGCCGAAAATATGGTGCATCCCCGTTTCCGGATCGCAGACGGACATCGCGTTCCAAGTATCGCCATGATACCCGCGCCGCACCGTCGCGATATTCTGCTTCGCGGTCAAACCCCGCGCCTGCTGGTATTGCACCGCCATTTTCAACGCAACTTCCACCGAAACCGAACCCGAATCCGCATAAAAAATACGGTCCAGTCCCTGTGGCAAAATCCCGACCAACAACTTGCCCAGTTCCACCGCCGGCTCGTGCGTCAAACCGCCGAACATCACATGCGACATTTGCTTAATCTGCGCCTCAACCGCCTGATTCAAAACGGGATGATTGTAGCCGTGTATCGCACACCACCAAGACGACATCCCGTCAATCAGCCGCGTGCCGTCCGCCAATTCAATATGCACGCCCTCCGCACGGCGCACCGGATAAACAGGCAACGGATCGGTCATGGACGTATAGGGATGGAGCAGATGGGCGCGGTCGAAATCGAGCAGGGAGGAATTTTTGGAAATCATAGGATGTTCTTTATAGCATGTTCTTTTGCTTAATCTGAATTTGACGGCATATATACGCAAACCGCCGTATTTTCGCGACAAATTTTATCATTAAGCCTCAGTCATATGTAAATTACCCTCATATCCTTGACGTTCACATGAATCAGACAGTAACATCGCGGAGACTGAATAATATATATTGATAATTGACTACTATGGCAAAACTGAAAACCATCGCCCTGACGCTGTCCGGTTTATCCGCCGTTTCCGGCGCGGCCGCCGCACAAAACGCCACTCCCAACCAAACAGGTATGGCAATGATGCGGCTCAATTCTGCCCTTCTCGACCAAGCCAAAGCCAAGACTTTCGGTTCCGGCAGCCTGTGGGCTTCATTGAAAAAAGACTTCCGCATGAGCGAAGTCAATTCCGAGCTGGTCCGCCGCCACGAAAGCAAATTCGCCGCAAACGGTGCCTATTTCGACCGCACCATCACGCGCAGCAAACCTTATATGTACCATATTGCAACCGAAGTAAAAAAACGCAATATGCCCGCCGAAATCGCACTCCTCCCCTTCATTGAAAGCGCATTCGTCACCAAAGCCAAATCCCACGTCGGCGCATCCGGCCTGTGGCAGTTCATGCCGGCAACCGGTCGTCATTTCGGCTTGGAAAAAACACCTTTGTATGACGGCCGCCACGACGTATATGCCGCGACCGACGCCGCGCTGAACTACCTGCAATATCTGCACGGGCTGTTTAACGACTGGTCTTTGGCTTTGGCTGCATACAACTGGGGCGAAGGCAATGTAGGCCGCGCCGTCAACCGTGCCCGCGCACAAGGCTTGGAGCCGACTTACGAAAACCTGCGCATGCCGAACGAAACACGCAATTACGTTCCAAAATTGCTGGCTGTCCGCAATATTGTCGCCAGCCCCCAGACTTTCGGCATGAATATCAGCGAAATCACCAATCAACCTTATTTCCAAACAGTCAGTATTGACAAACCCATCGACAACAGCACCATCGCCCGTCTCGCCAATATCAGCGAGAGCGAGCTGCTGACATTGAACCCTGCCTTCAACGCACCTGTCTTCATCCCGAAAAACAACCGCAAATTATTGCTGCCCGTTTCCGCCGTATCCGCATTCGAAAAAAATTACCGCAATGCAAACCCCGAGACACTGCTCTCTTTCAATGCCTATACATCGGCCCGCAATACCAATCTGAACAAGATTGCGACAGAAGCCGGGATGAGCGTTGCCGAAATCAAACGCCTGAACGGCTTAAACGGCAATTCGCTGTCTGAAGGACGTACTATTTTGGTTGCGCAAAATAATACTGCGACCAAACAGGATATGATTAATTTCATTGATACTGACAATACTCCGGATACCTACCGTTCGAATATGCCGACAATGGCTCCGATTCAAACGGCAAAACTCAAAACCGATACAGTCAAAACAGTCGTCATCCCTGCCAATACGGTTGCACAAGAACAAGCTCCAGCAACCTTTGATTTTGTTGCCAATACCAAAGCTGCAACTGCCCCTATTGCCGTTGATACCGTTACAACCGCCCAACCCCGTGTAGAACGCGTTCAAACCGTACAATCCACGGAAGCAAAACCTGCAGCAGACACAACTGTCATTGCGGCAGCCGAGCCTGCACAACCTGCCTTCACCTTAACAGAGCCGCAGGTTGTGGCATCCGCAAAATCAGCTACTCCTCCCACTCCTTCTGCAGTCGAAGAATCTGACCAAATGATGACATTGCTTGCCAATGTTGATTCACGTCTGCAAAAAGCAGAAGAGGATCAAACCACTGTTGCTCAAAAATATCACGCATCATCAAGAGGTTGACGCAACCAAAGCGCGCAGCGAACGCATTGCCGAAAATATTGCCAAGTATCAAAGCCGTACTGAAGCACGACTGGCAAGAGCAAATAATCAATCATCTGCACAGCCGACAACTATGGCAGGGTATGCACCGCGTGGCTGATGGAGATACTTTGTTCAATATCTCTAAACGCTACAACTTAAGCGTTGCCGATTTGATTGTGGCCAACAATATCAAAGGCAACAATATCCGCAAGGGTCAGCTGTTACGCGTTAGCGCGGCTCCGGTCAAAACCCGTAAAAACAACATTCAAAATGTTTCTTATACAGTCCGCAGAGGCGATACGCTCAATACGATTGCTAACCGCTTTAACGTAGATGTCAACGATATCCGCCGCTGGAATAAAAAAATACCCGCACCGTTACTCCGGGTCAGCGTTTGAAATTGATGGGCAGCTAACCGCGTAATCAAACAGCAGGTCGTCTGAAGTTTTCAGACGACCTTTTTGTATAGTAAATCATAATAGGAAATATAGTGGATTAAAATAAAAATGAGACAAGGTGGCAACGCCCGCCGTGTACGGGTAGTACATAAGGGCGTTGGCAACGCCGTATCATTGCAATTTTAATCCACTATAATTAATCATCGTCATTCTGCGCAAGCAGGAATCCCGACCTCAGATTGTCAGTCATACTTTAGAATTGTCGTAAGCTCAAACTCCTAGATACCCTGCCTAATAGCCCAATCCATCCATATTGTATCCATGCCAAAATATAAAACGTCGTCTGAAACCTGATGTCCGGTTTTCAGACGACGTTTTTGATACCGCTTATTTCAAACAGACTTACTGCTGCGCGGCTGGTTGGCTAACGGTTTCGCGTTTCAAACCGCCGCCGAGTGCTTTATAGAGGTCGGCAAGGTTTTCCAGACGGGTGAGCTGGTTGGCAAGCAACGCGGTTTCTGCACCATAGCTGCTGCGTTCTGCGTCAAGCAGGTCGAGGGCGTTGGATACGCCGTGTTTGTAGCGCAAATTGATAAGGCGCAGGGAGTCGTTGTAAGCGCGGCTTTGTTTGTTTAGAGCGGCGTAGCTCTTGTCGAGTTGCTCGCGTGCGACCAATGCGTTGGATACGTCTTGGAAGGCGGCTTGGACGGCGGCTTCGTAAGCGACGATTTGCGCCTCTTTACGCAGCTTGGCTACGTCGAGATTCGCTTTGTTGGTACCCCAGTTGAAAATCGGCAGGGTAATGGAAGGTGCGAACGACCAGATGCCTGTACCGCTTTTGAAGAGGCCGCTCAACTCGCCGGACGCGGTACCGACCGATCCGGTCAGGCTGATGGTGGGGAAGAAGGCGGCACGCGCTGCGCCGATGTTGGCATTGGCTTGTTTGAGCGAGTGTTCTGCGGCGCGGATGTCGGGACGGTTCAGCAGGACTTCGGAACTCAAGCCGGCAGGCAGTCGGGTGATTTTTGAACTGTTTGCTCAAAGGCAGCGCGGCAGGCAGGTCTTTCGGCAGGGGTTGGTTAATCAGGGTCGCCAAGGCATTGCGGGCTTGTTCGCGGTTTTTTTGACGGCGTTCGCGTAATCGGCTTTGGCGGATTCAATCAGGGCTTCCTGTTGACGCAAATCGACGGCGGAAATCACGCCTGCTTTGTGGCGCATTTGGGAAAGTTTGTAGGTGGCTTCGCGGGTTTTTGAGGACGCGCTGCGCCAATGCCATCGATTCTTGGGCGTACAGCTCGTTGAAATGGGCTTTGGCAACGGCGGCAATCAGGGAAAGGTGGGCGGCATCGCGGTTGGCGGCTACGCTGAAATAACCTTGCAATGCGGCTTGGCTGTTGCTGCGGACGCGCCCGAAAAGGTCAAGCTCATAAGCTGCCACACCCAAACCGACGCTGTATTCGCTGCGGGTAACGCCGCCGCTCAAACTGCCTGTCCGCGTACCGGTACCGCTGGCGTTTATGCTCGGCAGCAGGTCGTTGCGGGCAATCATGTATTGTTTGCGGTAGATTTCGGCGTTCAGCGCGGCGGTGCGCAGGTCGGTATTGCGTTCCAACGCGATGTCGATAAGGCGGTGCAGGCGCGGGTCGGCAAAGAAGTCCTGCCAGCCCAAGTCGGCGGCGCGAATGCCGTCGTCGAAGGTGTCGTATTTGAAGGTTTCGGCAACTTCGACCTGCGGTTGTTCGTATTTCGGGATCATGGTACAGGCGGACAGCGCGACGGCTGCGGCGACGGTACTCAATACCGTTTTGAATGTCATTTTGTTCATAAGGATTCCTTGGGGTCGTCTGAAACCGTATTTCGGGTTTCAGACGACCTTTTTGCTAGTGCTTGTTGTCCGTATTTTGATCTTCGTGGGAAATCATGCCTGCTTCAGCAGCGTGTTTCACGGCCATTTCATGTTCGTGCGCGCTTTCCTTAAAGAATTTGCGCACGATGACATAAAAGAGTGGCACAAGGAACACGGACAAAATCGTACCGATCAACATACCCCAGAACACAGTCGTACCGATGGCACGCTGGCTGGCTGAGCTGGCACCGCTGGCAATATACAGCGGAACCACGCCCAAAATGAAGGCAAACGAAGTCATAATAATCGGACGGAAACGCAGGCGTGCGGCTTCCAGCGCGGCTTCCAGTGCGCTCTTGCCTTGCGCTTGCAGGTCTTTGGCAAACTCGATAATCAAAATCGCGTTTTTCGCACTCAAGCCCATTACGGTTACAAAGCCGACTTGGAAGTAAATATCATTGGTAAACGAGGGATACTGCCCAACAGAGCTTCAAACGTATTACGCCCGGTAACACCCAATGCAGCGCCAATCAAACCCAACGGAATCACGAGGATAACTGCCAGCGGGATAGACCAGCTTTCATAAAGCGCGGCAAGCACCAAGAATACAGAAGCAATCGCCAAGCCGTACAAAATCAAGGTTTGCGAACCGCCTTTGGCTTCTTCGCGCGACTGACCGCCCCATTCTAGGCTGTAACCGCCGCCCATTTCGTCCACCATTTTCTGAACCGCAGCCATTGCCTGGCCGGATGAAACACCGGTAGCCGGAGAGCCGGAAAGTTCCATAGAGGGATAGCCGTTGAAGCGGACGCTTTGTTCCGTACCTGTCTGCCAGGAAACAGTAGCAATGGTAGAAAGCGGGACAGCGACACCGGAGCTGTTGGGCACAGTCAAATTCAGGATGTCGGACGGCTGCATACGAGCAGAAGCATCAGCCTGAACCATCACGCGTTGCAGACGACCCTGGTTCGGGAAGTCGTTGACATAAGACGAACCCAAAGAGGAAGCCAGGGTCGTTCGGATGTCTGAGAACGAAATGCCCTGTGCGGCAGCAGCGGCGCGGTCGATGTCGATTTTCAATTGCGGCGCATCTTCCAGACCACTGGCACGGACGGTGCTCGGGTCAAACAGGCCGCTTTCGCGCATTTTGCCGATCAATTCGTTGCGCTTCGCCAGCAATGCGGCATGACCGGTATTGTTGCGGTCTTGCAGGTTGATGGTCAGACCCGAGCCGTTACCCAATTCCATAATTGGAGGAGGCGTAATAGCGATACCGAAACCGTCTTTAAGCGTACCCATCATCATACCGGTCAGCTTGTTTGAAATAGACGTTGCATCGCTGCCCGGAGTTTTACGCTCATTCCAGTCTTTAAGTATGGCAAAACCCATAGCCATATTTTGACCGCTGCCCGAAAAGCTGAAACCGGAAACAGTAATGATATTTTCAATTTCAGGAATGCTTTTCGCCAACTGGGTAACTTGCGCCAATGTCGCATCGGTACGCTCTTTGGTCGCACCCGCGGGCAGTTGCACGCTGACCATGACGAAGCCTTGGTCTTCGGTCGGCAAGAAAGAAGTCGGCAAGCGCATAAACAGGAATACGCCGACAGCCGCCAAACCGATGTAAACAACCATCATGCGCAAAGTCTTACGCAACACTTTGGCAACCCAGCCTTCATAGCCGTGTGTCCAGCTATCAAATTTTTTATTGAACCAGCCGAAGAAACCTTTTTTCTCTTCGTGATGCCCTTTCGGAATCTGCTTGAGCATGGTGGCGCACAATGCCGGCGTCAGCGTCAGTGCAAGGAATGCGGAGAATGCAATCGATGCCGCCATGGTTAAAGCGAACTGTTTGTAAATATTGCCGGTCGCGCCGCTGAACATTGCCAAAGGCACAAATACGGAAATCAGGACGGCGGTAATACCGACCACCGCGCCGGAAATCTGACCCATCGCTTTTTTTGGTCGCGGCTTTGGGCGGCAAACCTTCCGTCGCCATAATACGCTCGACGTTTTCAACGACCACAATCGCATCGTCGACCACGATACCGATGACCAATACCATCGCAAACATGGTCAATACGTTAATCGACATGCCCATATAAGAGATGAAGGCAAAACCGCCCAACAGCGAAATCGGCACGACAATAGTCGGAATCAGCGTATAGCGGATGTTTTGCAGGAATAGGAACATCACCAAAAATACCAATACAATGGCTTCCAAAAGCGTATGGATCACTTTTTCAATCGAAATATCGACGAATTTGGAAGTATCGTAAGGCGTTTTCCAGCTCATGCCCTGCGGGAAGTATTTTTGCAGGGTCGCCATTTTTTCCTTCACTGCGGTGGCGGTTGCCAAAGCGTTACCGCTGTTGGACAACATCACCGCCATACCGGTGGTGTTCACACCGTTCAGGCGGGTGGAAGAAGAATAGTCTTCCATACCCAAGCTGACTTTTGCCACATCTTTCAGATAGACATTCGAGCCGTCGGTATTGGATACCAAAATGATGTTGCCGAACTCTTCAGCCGTTTTTAATTGTCCTTCCGCAGTAACGGTCGCCGAAATGGTCTGACCTTCAACGGCCGGTAAAGAGCCGATGGAGCCTGCCGAGATTTGGATGTTTTGTGTTGCAAGCGCATTGGTCACCGTAGCAAAAGACAGGTTGTAGTTTTGCAGTTTTTTCGGATCAACCCAAATACGCATGGCGCGCTGCGCACCAAACAATTGCACCTGCCCTACCCCGTCGATACGCTGCAGTTCAGGAATGATGTTGCGTTGTGCGTAGTCGTTCATTTCCTCGGTGGACTGTACGTCTGACGAAAGCATTACAATCATCAGGAAGTTGGAACGCGCTTTCGATACGGTAACACCATATTGCTGCACGGTAGCAGGCAGATTGCTCAATACTTCGGAGAGTTTGTTCTGCACATCCACCTGCGCCAGATCCTCATTGGTTTCAGGCGTAAACGTCAAACTTACGCTGCCTCTGCCGCTGGAGTCGGCGGAAGTGCTCATGTAGTCCAAACCTTCCACACCGTTCATATTGCGTTCAATAACGGCAAGCACGCTGTCTTCCATCACCTGCGCGGACGCGCCCGGATAAGTAGCGGTCAGCGTAATGGTCGGAGCGGCAACGGACGGATATTGGGAAACCGGCAAACTCCTAATGCCGATAACACCCGCTGCGATAATAAAAATCGCAATGACCCATGCAAAGATGGGGCGGTCGATAAAAAACTTAGCCATTGATGCCTTCCTTATTTAGCTGCGGATGCCGGTTTGGCTTCAGAGGTCGTCTGAGCGTCTTTCTTCACTTCGGAAGCAGCTTTGGGCACGGCTTCTGCAGCACTTCCGGCAGGCGTCCATTCTTTAGGCGTAACCTTTTTCGCACCCATCATGGCGGCGATGCTGGTGCCGTCCACAACGACTTTGTCGCCGTCGTTCAGACCCGCAGTGATAATCCAGTTGGTTCCCTGCTGCCGAGCGACTGTTACCTCGCGCGACTCCATTTCGCCTTTGGCGTTCACAATCGTTACAGTATCTTTCGTACCGCGCGTTACTGCCTGCTGCGGTACGACAAAGGCATTAGCAACAGCTACCTGATCCATCAGGACTCGCACATAAAGACCGGGCATCAGGATATTTTTTTGTCGTTCGGCACTGACGCGCGCAGCGTGATTTGTCCGGTTGTTTCGTTAACAGACGGATCGGAGAACAGCAAACGGCCTTTATGCGGATAAACTTCGCCGTTGTCGAACTTGATACCCACTTCAATCGCGCCGTCCACGCCCGACAATTTGCCCTCGGCAACCTGTTGGCGCAGCTTCATCACTTCGGTCGCGGATTGAGTGATGTTCACATACATAGGATTGGTTTGGCGGATGGTCGCCAGTACGGTCGTATCACCCGCGTTCAGCAGCGTACCTTCGGATACTTTAGACTGACCGATGAAACCTGAAATCGGCGCGGTAATGCGCGCCCTGTTCAGATTGATACCGGCAGATTTAATCGCCGCCTGAGCCGCTTTGACGCTTGCTTCGGCAGAACGTTTCGCCGTTACCGCCGCATCGTAATCCTGTTTACTGATGGCATCGGCGGCAACCAGCGGCTTGTAACGCGCCAAGTCGGCATTGGCTTTGGCAAGGGTCGCCTGCGCGCCTGCCAATTGGGCGCGCGAGCTTTCCAGATCAGCTTGATAGGTGGAACTATCGATTTGATAAAGCGGCTGTCCAGCGCGGACATAGCTGCCCTCTTGGAACAGGCGTTTTTGGATGATGCCGCCCACTTGGGCGCGGACTTCCGCGGTACGCAGCGACTCCAGACGGCCCGGCAGCTCGGTCGTCAGCGCGACGGTTTCAGGATGGACGGTAACGACACCGACCACAGGGGGCGGAGCTTCTTTTTGCGCAGCTGCCTGCTGCCCTTTTTCCATCTTTTGCACCTTGCGTCGCATCGGAGCCTTTGTTACACGCTGAAAGAGCCAACGCAGTAGCGGCGGCGATTGCCGCCATGCGCATCACCTTAGAAGCATAAGAAGCCATTACTTTTCCTATCTGTATAATTGTTATGAGATTTTACCATATACTTTGTCATCAGAGCCGATTTTTGGTTCCGAAACAACAATAACCTGCCTCAATATCCGGAGCAGGTCGTCTGAAAAATTTATTTTTATACTTGAGAGCCAATCTCAATTACGAGTGCCATTATACATACATGCTTGCATGGATACAAAAGTATTTTTTTATAATTCCCAATATTCCACCCAATTGAAATAGGTATCATGCGGAAAAACCAAAACCGAAGCCCTTAAAAACCAAAGAACATCTCATGCTCGCCGCGCTGGAAACCTTCTACCAAAAAGGCATCGCGCGCACTTCGCTCAACGAAATCGCCCAGGCCGCCGGCGTGACGCGTGGCGCGTTGTACTGGCATTTCAAAAAAACAAAGAAGACTTGTTCGACGCCCTCTTCCAGCGCATTTGCGACGACATCGAAAACTGTATGCATCAGGACGCGGCTGATAGCGATGAACAAGAGTGGTCGCTTTTTCCGCCGCACCTTGATGCACTTTTTTCACGCGCCTGCAAACCAACGACATCCACTATAAATTCCACAGCATCCTGTTTTTTTAAAATGCGAACACACCGAGCAGAACGCCGCCGTCATCGACATTGCGGATAAACATCAATCGATTTGGCGCGAGAAAATTACCGAAGTCCTGACCAAATCCATTGCCCAACATGCCTTATCCGAAGATTTAGATACCGACATGGCGGTCATCTTCATCAAATCGATGCTGGACGGTCTGATTTGGCGTTGGCTCTCGTCCGACAAAAAGTTTCGACCTTGCCCAAACCGCACCGCGTATGATTGACATCCTCTTGGACAATCTGAAAAACCACCCGCAACTGCGTAAACAAAAAAATAACGGACCATACACAAAAGGTCGTCTGAAATCTTTTTCAGACGACCTTTCGGGTTTTATGGAGAACCGGCTTTATTTTGCGCCGAAATTGGGTTGCAGCAGGGCGCAGGGTTGGCGTTCCCTGCGGCTGCGGCGACTGCGTCCGGCGATGGTGCCGCAGGCTACGCCGGGATCGGTTTTTGTCGGCTTTTTGGGATTTGTCGCCGCGCTCGTTACGTTCATTGCGTTCGCTGCGGTTGTTCCGTTCGGAACGGTTTCTGTCGCTGCCACGGCTGCGGGTTGGGGCGGCTTGGGTGTCTGCGGCGGTATCGCTGTCGGCGTCACTTCCCCACCAGTTCGGTTCGAAGCCTTCGATGCGTTCGACTGCCAAGTCGTTGCCGGTCAGCTCCTTGATGGCTTCAAACATTTTTCTGTTCGGTTTTTGTCCATCAGGGAAATGGCGACACCGTCCGCGCCCGCCCTGCCGGTGCGCCCGATGCGGTGGACGTAGTCTTCGGGCTGGGTCGGCAGTTCGTAGTTGATGACGAAGGGCAGCTCGGCGATATCCAGACCGCGTGCGGCGACGTCGGTGGCGACGAGGACGCGCAGGCTGCCTTCTTTGAAGGCGTTGAGGGTTTCGAGGCGGCTTTGCTGGGATTTGTCGCCGTGGATGGATTGGGCGGCAAGGTTGCGGCGTACGAGGTCGCGGGTGACTTGGTCGACGCTTTGTTTGGTTTTGCAGAATACGATGACTTGGTTCATCTGCAAATCGACAATCAGCCGCTCTAAGAGGTTGCGTTTTTTTGAGCGCGTCAACGGCGATGATGTGCTGCTCGACATTGGCGCTGGTGGTGTTTTTGCGCGGCGACTTCGACGATTTCGGGCGCGTTCATGAAGTCTTTGGCGAGCTTGCGGATGGGCGGGGCAAAGGTTGCGGAAAAAGAGCAGGGGTTTGGCGTGGTTTGGGCAGCATCTGCATGATTTTGCGGATGTCGTCGATGAAACCCATATCCAGCATACGGTCGGCTTCGTCGAGGACGACGATTTCGACTTTGTTTAGGTTGATATTTTTCTGTTTGACGTGGTCAAGCAGCCTGCCGACGGTGGCGACGACGATTTCGCAGCCGGCGCGCAGGTCGGCGATTTGTTTGTCCATGTTGACGCCGCCGAAGAGGACGGTATGCCGCAGCGGCAGGTTTTTGATGTAGCCCTGCACGTTTTGATCGATTTGGTCGGCAAGTTCGCGCGTCGGGGTCAATACGAGCATACGCACGGGGTGCATCGCAGGCGAGGTGCTGGAAGTGGCGTAGCGTTTGAGGCGTTCCAGGCTGGGCAGCATAAAGGCGGCGGTTTTGCCTGTGCCGGTTTGGGCGGCGGCGAGCAAGTCGTGGCCGGCGAGTGCTTTGGGGATGGCGGCGGCTTGGATGGGCGTCGGGTTTTCGTAACCTTGTTCGGTCAGCGCGGAAACGATTTCGCTGCCAAGCCCGAGTGAGGCGAATGGATTCATGGCGGTATCTTTCTGTCCGGACGGGATGCGGAATGCCGCATGGGGTCGTCTGAAACGGGAGGATGTTTTGATTGTGTGTTTGATAGGATGCCGCCGGCAAAGTATGCGGCCGGTTTACGGCAAACCGCAGAAGTGGGGATATGGTCTCTGCGGTATGGAAAGGTAAGCGCGATTATGCCATAAAACCCTTGCGCCGCCCAACGGCAGGCGGTCGGGGTGTTGGGATTGGGCGGTGTTGCCGGAGTGGAAAGGGGATTTTTTACATTGCCATGCCGACGGCGTTTATGTCCCTTAAATTTTTTTGAAACCGCTTATCATTTCCTGACGGCATTTACTGTCATAGTTCAAACTTATCGAAACCTTTCATATGTAAATGAAACTAAATCGTACTAATGGGACTCTGTTTTGAGACAGACGCAAATTTGCGCTGTAAACCATCAATCACAATAGGAATATACGACATGAAAACTTTATTGATCGCCGTTGCCGCTGCAAGCCTGATGCTGGGTGCCTGCTCCAGCAGCAAAACTACTGAAGAAGCTAAAACCCCTAGCGTAAGCGTTGAAGAGGCAATCGCTCAATGTCAACAAGCTTCCGGTGCAAACCAAGACCGCGCCGTGTTCGATGCATGTATGAAAGACAAAGGCTACCAACGCAGCGCCGCTGAAGGCGCAGCCGCAGCAGCTGCTTCTGCACCTGCCGCACAATAAGCACAGCTAGGAATTATTGATGTATCACCCGATCTGTTCGGGGTCATACATCAACAATTTCTCGCCATGCTTGTTCCGCCTGATTCCATTCACTCCCGGAAGGTAGGGCGGGCGCAAACGGAAAGGTCGTCTGAAAACTGTTTTCAGACGACCTTTCCGTTTGTTTTATCCGGCGGATTCGGTTATTACAAGGCGCGGTCGAAATACAGCGGCACGCCCGATGCTTCGCTCATGCGCAGCAGGTAGTCCATAACCTTCTGCGGCCACTCGACACCGCGCACGACGGTCAGGTTGCGCAATATCGGGAACACCAATATGTCTTCCATGCCGATTTCGCCGTTCAAACCTGCGCCGCCTTCGGCCATCAGCGTTTCCAGTTCCGCCAAATCCCCGTTCAGCCGTTGCACATACTGACCGGTTTTCTCCAAATTGGCGGCGAAGCTGCCGATGCTTTTCTCTTTTTTGTCCGTGAAATATTTCACCGCTTCCGGCGTTTCAAATTCGGGCAAACCGATTTTCACGACGCGCGGATGGACGAGTTTGGTGTTGTAGCCGCCCACTTTGTCAAACCACGCCTGTATTTCCGGGCGGATTTCATTTTTCAGACGACCCTCGCGGTCAAGATAGCGGACAACGTCCAAACTCTCGCCCATAAACGAACCGTCTTCTTTTTGCAGGATAGGCACTTGTTTCGCGCCGATCATACCGATCGGCGTTGCCTCGTCGTCGTTTGCCAGCACGACTTCTTCAACGTCCGCGCCAAACAGCCCCGCCGCCATCCGCGCACGCACGCAAAACGGGCAATGGTCGTAAATATACAGTTTCATTAAAAATCCTCCGAAAATGGGTTTGATTGGGCAAAGGCCGTCTGAATGCCTCACGCAAAAGGATTATCCTGCCAAATATCTTTGGAAGCCATATCTGATAACGTGTTTATACGGCCGGGATATATGCAGTATTTTCTCCGGGCAGTATAACCGATGTTGAAATTTCCGTCGGATACACGACATCAGCGGCTGTCTCTGCTGAAATTTCACCTGCCAACTCATTGTAAATTCCTTTGTCGTTTTTGGAAATCAATATCGGCAACCTTGCGCCTTTCCCCGTTTTTCCAAAACCACTTCTGATTCAAATAATATTTTTATTATCGGTTTCATCTTTCAGATTGATTTCTGCAAAATCCAAAGAGATCGACTGGATATTCCAGTCGGACAATAGAGAAAGCTCTCCTTCCTCCGTTTTTCCCGTTACTGTTTTTCGTCATGCCAGATTCTTAGCTCGCCCCACAATTCATCATATTGATTAATGATATTATTATTGTCGCTGTCCAAATCTTTTCAAAGCTTCTACGCCGTTTTTCTGCGCGCTTGCCGTCAGACATAACTGTTGCCTCACCAAACATCTCCGTTCCGTCGTTTACCATGCCGTCTCCATTTTTTTATCCCAAACCAAAAAAACCGCTGCCTTTTTTTGAGCCAAGCCGTCTGTTCGGCCATCCCGTCGCCATCCATATCAAAACTCACTCCATCCTCTACCGAAGTCGTGAGCAACTCTTCTCCATACAGCTCGATAGCAAGAGGAGTATGGTAATTTTTGGCAATTTGGTCAAAATTCTGCTGAAGATTATCCACTCCGCCCTGCAAATCAAGTGAAATATTGGCTTTGTTCAGTAAATCCTGCAAAGCTTTCAAAGCTTCGTTTTCATTATGAATTTCTTTGCCTTTTCCTGATGCCTGTTCGGATTTTTGCTGTTCGACCAAAGCAGCCAAGCGGTTCACTGCATTGGAATGAAGCCTGCTGGCTGAAGTAATCAGTGCCGCATACGCACTTTTTGAGTAATTTACTAAATTATCGTTGAAGCTGACACTCTTGCCCGCGCTGCCGATACCGAATTCAATCGCCCCCTGCTTTCCGCCTGAAGAATAATATAACGCTGTTCTTGCAGCCGTCGTTACCGTACCGTCTGCCAAACGGCTGTTGGCAGGTACAAATACCACCATCAGCGTAGGATTTCCACGCGCCATCATCGGCATCAGACTAAGCGGCATATTTGGATCGGTTTTCTGAAAGCGAACCCGCTCGTCACCTACGCCAAACAGTCTGTTGGGATGGTCAGGCGCTGCTTCATCCATTCCTGATTGCAGAATTTTTTGCTTTTCGGCCGGAGTTTTACCGTTTAGCAGGTTTGGATTGGTTTTCCTCAAGGAATATAGATTTCGCCCATGTCCAATAAGTATGGCTGGGCTGGCCGCTGGGGTTTTGGGTTTTCATTTTATGGGCAAAATAATCAACAGCCTGTTGCTGGTTCATCGCCTTGATTGCTGCCGTATCCGATCCGTATTTGGTTTCTTTGGGATTGTTCCGCAAATCAAACTGAAAACGGTTGTATTCGGCTTTTCCTTCTTCATACAAAAAACGGCGGGCATACTCATTTGCAGTAAGGTTTTTTGTTGGATTTCTCTCATCAGCAAGATCTAGTCTATAAAGAGTATCAGAAATACCATGCTCGATTTCATGGGCATAATCAGAAGCCGTAAGATAATCTTTTCCAAATACCATCTCACGGTATTCAATGTCTCCTTTTAATTTTCTCGTTGTATAAGTGGCTGGAACATGATGATCGACACGAATACTTGATAGCCCCCATTTATTGATAAAAATATGAGTCTTTTGCATAATAACATTATCCCGCATGATGCTATCAATCTCCTTTTTTAGGCATGCCCATGCGAATAAAAATGCTGCCGGATTTGTGCATTTTGAACTGTTGCCATAATAATTCTCCTATTAATTGTTTGAGTAAATTTTTAATTTTAATTGGTGATAAAATAATTTTTTTCATATTGAATATAAGATATTTCCTTGCTACATCTCATATTTTCTTGGTTATCATGCATAAAGTATAGAGATACACTATCTTTAATAGACAATCTTGCATGAAAATCCTTAATATGACCGTTGTTGTCAATAGCCTCTAATGATTTTTCAAAACTTACAGCAGAATCAGAACAAAGTATAGGCCTAAACATTGGATGCAAAGCAATTCTTGGCAGGGGCAAATCCTCGGGATAACGGTTGTCAGGAAACAGCGAACGGTAATGCTTTAAATAATCAGGCGTTGCTTCGATTTCTAAAAAAGTACTGCCGTTGTAGTTGGTCTGATGCACTACCGTAAAGCCGTCGGTCGGCCGTTTTAGCTTACGCCGCCTGTGTTTGAGCCATTTCTGCCGCTCTGCCTTGTCTTTCCATCTGAGTACCGCCTGTTTTTTTCTCCGTCAGGCCGCAAACGGCCGGAAAGCCGCACATAGCGCCGGTACACGGGAATCTGCCACTTTTTTTCGCTAAATCTTCAGGGCGGCATATCAAGCAAACAGGCACTATGCAGCGTGCCTGCCATCTGCCTGAACAAACTCTCGAAGCTATTTACAGGATAAAGCTGCTCGCAGCCCGTTGCGTCATCCGCATATGCTTGAGAAACAGAGACCGTCTGAATGCCGCTATCGGCATGAGACAAAATGGGCAGCAACATGGCCGGCCACAGCAAAGCAGCTAAAAATTTCACACTCATCTCCTTCTTGATAAAAAAATTATTACTTGCATTGATATTATTTCTAATATTTTTTCACTGCAAACACATTTACACACTAATTGTTTGTTTTATTTTTCAGAAGCAGTCAGATATCTTTTGTCTGCCGTACCAAATACAATACTTCTATTTTCTTTACTGCCAATTAGTTTGCTTTGGAAAAATATGCCGGAATATTTAGTGTTTGCTTGAATACTCCTTAACCCCCATTGATTGATAAAGTTATGGGTTTGCCCCAGTAAAATTGAATCCCGAATAATCTGATTAACTTCCGAAACAGGCATCCCTAATTTTAAAAAATGCTGCCGGATTTGTGCTGTTGTAGCCATACCATATACCTTTAAAATTAAATACTATCGACTATCTGATAAGAAAGATGCTGGAAATATCATTAATGCATTTGTCTGTTGGATGCTGAAATAATATTCCTGCACCTTTCCCCTCCCTTATAATCAAATGTCTATCACTCCCGATCAAACGGTTGTCTTCATCTACTGCTACTTGATTTACTACCGTATACCTGGGGAAATTCTTTCTTGTTCCGTCGTTAAAGCATACGCTGACCGGGCTTAGGATATGAGATGA
The DNA here is from genome assembly GCA_916438535.1 of uncultured Neisseria sp. GTDB lineage: Bacteria > Pseudomonadota > Gammaproteobacteria > Burkholderiales > Neisseriaceae > Neisseria. The sequence continues at coordinate 833,132 of CAKAEP010000002.1, forward strand.
AACATAGGGTTTCGGCAAATCATCAGGATAACGGTCGTCAGGAAACAGCGAACGGTAATGCTTTAAATAATCAGGCGTTGCTTCGATTTCTAAAAAAGTACTGCCGTCGTAGTCGGTCTGATGCACTACCGTAAAGCCGTCGGTCGGCCGTTTTAGCTTACGCCACCTGTGTTTGAGCCATTTCTGCCGCTCTGCCTTGTCTTTCCATCTGAGTACCGCCTGTTTTTCTCCGTCAGGCCGCAAACGGCCGGAAAGCCGCAGATAGCGCCGGTACACGGGAATCTGCCACTTTTTCGCTAAATCTTCAGGCGGCATATCAAGCAAACAGGCACTATGCAGCGTGCCGGCCATCTGTCTGAACAAATTCTCGAAGCTCTCTACAGGATAAAGCTGCCCGCAGCCCGTTGCGTCATCCGCATATGCTTGAGAAACAGAGACCGTCTGAATGCCGCTATCAGCATGAGACAAAATGGGCAGCAACATGGCCGGCCACAGCAAAGCAGCTAAAAATTTCACACTCATCTCCTTCTTGATAAAAAAATTATTACTTGCATTGATATTATTCCCAATATTTTTTTCACTGCAAGCACATTTACACGCTAATTGTTTGTTTTTATTTTGATGTTTATATGTTATTGCAAGTTGGGTAGCCCAGGCCGTCTGAAACATGCTTTGTCGCAAAATACGGGCAAGCTGCTACAATACAGCCGCTATGTCGAAACAAAACAAACGGAGAAACGGCACGCCATGAGCAACACACGACAAACACCGGAAATCCCCGCCGCACCGATGCAAGAATCCCGCGCGTGGTTTGACGCGCACACCGCCGGTTTGCCCGAACCTGCGCAAAAGCTGCTTCAGACGGCCTTGTCGCTGGCCGAGACGCATTATCCTGCCGATGCGGCCACGCCTGCGGGCGAGCCGCTTTTGGCGCACCTTTTGGGTGCGGCGCGTATGGTGAACGAATTGGATTTGCTGCCCGATGCGGTGGCCGCCACGCTTTTGGCCGACATTGTGCGTTTTGTGCCCGACTGGCGCGAGCTGCTCACGGAACGCTGCAACAGCACCGTCGCCGAGCTGGTCAAAGGTGTGGACGAAGTGCAGAAGCTTACACACTTCGCCCGCGTGGACAGCCTTGCCACGCCTGAAGAGCGCGCCCAGCAAGCCGAAACCATGCGTAAAATGCTGCTGGCGATGGTAACTGACATCCGCGTCGTGTTGATCAAGCTCGCCATGCGTACCCGCACCATGCAGTTTCTCAGCGAGGTTCCCGACAGCCCCGAAAAAGCGCGCCGTCGCCAAAGAAACCCTCGATATCTTCGCCCCGCTCGCCAACCGTTTGGGCGTGTGGCAGCTCAAATGGCAGCTCGAAGACCTCGGCTTCCGACATCAAGAACCCGAAAAATACCGCGAGATCGCGCTGCTTTTTGGACGAAAAAAACGCACCGAACGCCTCGAATACATCGAAAACTTCCTCAACATCCTGCGCGCGGAGCTCAAAAAAATATAACGTCCATTTTGAAGTCGCCGGTCGCCCGAAACACATCTACTCCATTTACAAAAAAATGGTGAAGAAAAAACTCAGCTTCGACGGGCTGTTCGACATCCGCGCCGTGCGGATTCTGGTTGATACCGTCCCCGAGTGTTACACCACGCTGGGTATCGTCCACAGTCTCTGGCAGCCGATTCCGGGCGAGTTCGACGACTACATCGCCAACCCCAAAGGCAACGGCTATAAAAGTTTGCACACCGTCATCGTCGGTCCGGAAGACAAAGGCGTGGAAGTGCAAATCCGCACCTTCGATATGCACCAATTCAACGAATTCGGTGTCGCCGCGCACTGGCGTTACAAAGAGGGCGGCAAGGGCGATTCCGCCTACGAACAAAAAATCGCCTGGTTGCGCCAACTCTTGGACTGGCGCGAAAACATGGCGGAAAGCGGCAAAGAAGACCTCGCCGCCGCCTTCAAAACCGAGCTTTTCAACGACACGATTTACGTCCTGACCCCGCACGGCAAAGTCCTCTCCCTGCCTACGGGCGCGACCCCCATCGACTTCGCCTACGCCCTGCACAGCAGCATCGGCGACCGTTGCCGCGGCGCGAAAGTCGAAGGGCAAATCGTGCCGCTGTCCACCCCGCTCGAAAACGGACAGCGCGTCGAAATCATCACCGCCAAAGAAGGGCATCCTTCCGTCAACTGGCTCTACGAGGGCTGGGTCAAATCCAGCAAGGCAATCAGCAAAATCCGCGCCTACATCCGTCAGCAAAACGCCGACACCGTGCGCGAAGAAGGCCGCGTCCAACTCGACAAACAGCTTGCCAAACTCACGCCCAAGCCCAACCTGCAAGAGCTTGCCGAAAACCTCGGCTACAAAAAACTCGACGACCTCTATACCGCCGTCGGACAGGGCGAAATTTCCAACCGTGCCATCCAGAAAGCCTGCGGCACGCTGAACGAACCGCCGCCCGTGCCCGTCAGCGAAACCACCATCGTCAAACAGTCCAAAATCAAAAAAGGCGGCAAAACCGGCGTCCTCATCGATGGCGAAGACGGTTTGATGACCACGCTGGCCAAATGCTGCAAACCCGCGCCACCCGACGATATTGTCGGCTTCGTTACCCGCGAGCGCGGTATTTCGGTACACCGCAAAACCTGCCCGTCTTTCCAACACCTTGCCGAACAAGCACCCGAAAAAGTGTTGGACGCAAGCTGGGCGGCGTTGCAGGAAGGACAAGTGTTCGCCGTCGATGTCGAAATCCGCGCCCAAGACCGCTCGGGACTTTTTGCGCGATGTATCCGATGCGCTCGCCCGCCACAAACTCAACGTTACCGCCGTGCAAACCCAGTCCCGCGACTTGGAAGCCAGCATGAGGTTCACGCTCGAGGTCAAACAAGTCAACGACCTCCCGCGTGTCCTCGCCAGCCTCGGCGACGTCAAAGGCGTGTTGAGCGTCACACGCTTGTAGGTGGAGCAAAAGGTCGTCTGAAAAACGGATTTCAGGTTTTTTTCAGACGACCTTTTTGGCGAGTTTGGTATCGTAATCGACATTGGAAATATCTGTTCTGTCCTTCCTGCCTGCGCGGAAATGACGGCAATTTGAGCAGCTTTTGCTAAATCGCTGTCTGCCTTTTTAAAAACAGCCAAGCTTGTAAATCAAAGGTCGTCTGAAAACTGCAACATGCGGTTTCAGACGACCTTTTGTGTTGCCAAGCTCAAAGCAAGGCTGAATCTGATTCGGATAAGGTTCAATGATCGACGGTAATGCCTTTGCTTTCCTGCTGTTTCTGTTCGTCCAGTTTCTTTTTGCAGCGTGTCGCACGGGGTGTCGCAGTCGCAGACTTTTTTTCATGCCCAGCGAAGAGATGCCGCCGCAACTGCCTTTGATGGTGCGTTTGGAGAAAATATAGCCGACCGCCATGCCGAGGATGACGAGGAGGAAGAGGCCGAAGGTGAGGAGTAGGGTTTTCATGATGGTGTTCCTGTGGGATGGATATGAGTCTGTAGATATTAATGGAGTAGTTTTTTTAAACGCGCCGGACATTTCGGTATGGTAGCCGTTTTGGTCGCGGATAATCAGGAAAACGGCGAGGTTTTTGCTGTTCGGCGAGTTTGAGGGCTTCGGTTTCGCCGAGTACGAAAAAGTCCGGTAGACAGGCCGTCTGCGGTGGTGGCGTTGTCGGCGACGACGCTGATGGAGGCGAGGCGGTGCGACAGCGGGCGGCGGGTTTTGGGGTCGATGATGTGGGACAGCCGCCTGCCTTGCGGGTCAACGTGGAAAATGCGGTAGTCGCCGGAGGTGGCGAGGGAGCGGTTGTCGAGGGGACGACGATTTGGGTGTTGCCGCCTTGGACGATGTTGGGCTGTTCGATGCCGATGCGCCAAGGTTCGCCTTGGGCGTTGCGGCCTTTGCCGTGCAACTCGCCGCCGATTTCGACAAGGTAGTTTTGGATGCCGAGTTTTTCAAGTTCGCCTGCCACTTTGTCCACACCGAAGCCTTTGGCGATGGAGGAAAGGTCGAGATAGGCTTCAGGCCGGGTTTTGGCGAGCGTAGCTTGTTTGCCGTTTTGCGTGAGGATGATTTTGTCCGTACCGGTTTGGGCGGCGGCTTGGTCGATTTCGGCCTGGGTGGGTTCTCGGGTGATTTCTTTGTTCGGTCCGAAGCCCCAAAGGTTGACGAGCGGGCCGACGGTTACGTCGAGCGCGCCTTGTGTGAGGCGGTTGAGGCGTAAGGCTTCGGCGGTAACGGCGGCGAAATCGGCGGAAACGGGCATGGGTTTGCGGGTTTCGCGCATTTGGTTGAAGCGGCTGATTTCGGAGTCTTCGCGGTAGGTGGACATTTGGCGGTTGACTTCTTCGAGTGCGCCGTCAATCTGCTTTTTTTACGGCTTCGGGCGCGGGCGGGTTGGGAAGGTCGTCTGAAAGGTATTTGACGGTATAGGTCGTACCCATCGTTTCGCCCTGAAGCACGGTTTGTTCGGATGTTTTTTTGCCGCACGCGCCCAAGGGCAGGGTAAGGGCGAGGGCGGCGGCAAGGGCGGGAATGGCGGAGGGCAGGTGCATGATAGGGTGTTCGGGTGTTTTCAGACGACGTATTGTAACGTAAAACGCAAGGGCGCGCGGCTTGCGGGGACAGGGCTTTTCTGCTAACATCCGCGCTGCATTAAGAGTTGGGAATTCCATGCCAACCTGCTTTTCAGACGGAAAGGTAAGGTGGACGGCTGCAAAGCCGATGTGGTCCGAGAGGGCAATTCAAATCCCCCGCTTGATGCGGGAATTTTTTTGCCCGTATGTTCTGTACAGGCAGAATTCCGAACCGCTTTATCCAATTAGGAATATTTATCATTTGGATGGAGCGCAGGTGGAAATTTTGTTATGATTTCCGTTGTGGGATATATGATGAAACAACAGGTCGTCTGAAAGCAGACGGCTTGTTTTTGAAGGAAAATATTGAAATGAGCGAATATCTGTTTACTTCCGAATCGGTTTCCGAAGGTCATCCGGACAAAGTAGCCGACCAAGTGTCCGATGCGATTTTGGATGCGGTTTTGGCGCAAGACCCCAAAGCGCGCGTCGCGGCGGAAACCCTGGTAAACACCGGTTTGTGCGTGTTGGCTGGCGAAATCACCACCACTGCCCATGTGGACTACATCAAAGTCGCACGCGAAACCATCAAACGCATCGGCTACAACTCGTCCGAACTGGGCTTTGACGCCAACGGCTGCGCGGTCGGCGTGTACTACGACCAGCAATCCCCCGACATTGCCCAAGGCGTGAACGAAGGCGAAGGCATCGACCTGAACCAAGGCGCGGGCGACCAAGGTTTGATGTTCGGCTACGCCTGCGACGAAACCCCGACCCTGATGCCGTTTGCCATCTATTACAGCCACCGCCTGATGCAGCGTCAAAGCGAATTGCGCAAAGACGGCCGCCTGCCGTGGCTGCGTCCCGACGCAAAAGCTCAGCTGACCGTGGTTTATGACAGCGAAACCGGCAAAGTAAAACGCATCGACACCGTCGTCCTGTCCACCCAGCACGACCCCTGCCATCAGCCATGAAGAACTGAGCAAAGCCGTGATCGAGCAGATTATCAAGCCTGTTCTGCCGCCCGAAATGCTGACTGCCGAAACCAAATACCTGATCAACCCGACCGGCCGCTTCGTCATCGGCGGCCCGCAAAGGCGACTGCGGTCTGACCGGCCGCAAAATCATCGTCGATACCTACGGCGGCGCAGCTCCGCACGGCGGCGGCGCATTCTCCGGCAAAGACCCGTCCAAAGTGGACCGTTCCGCCGCTTACGCCTGCCGTTATGTTGCGAAAAAAACATCGTCGCCGCCGGTTTGGCAACCCAATGTCAGATTCAGGTTTCCTACGCCATCGGCGTTGCCGAACCGACTTCGATTTCCATCGATACTTTCGGCACAGGCAAAATCAGCGAAGACAAACTGATTGCCTTTAGTTCGCGAACATTTCGACCTGCGCCCCAAAGGCATCGTCCAAATGCTCGACCTCTTGCGCCCGATTTACAGCAAATCCGCCGCATACGGCCATTTTGGCCGCGAAGAGCCTGAATTTACTTGGGAGCGCACCGACAAAGCAGCCGCATTGAAAGCAGCCGCAGGCGTATAAAGCTATAAAGGTCGTCTGAAAGGGAGTTTCAGACGACTTTCCATCCTTATGGCAACTGCAATTTTTTTCCCAATCAACAAGGCAGCATGCGTCGGTATGCTGCCTTTTTTTCGACCAGAAAGATTACAATTAGCGGGTCGTCTGAAAATCCAAAGAAAGGACACATCATGCTCTTAGGTGTAAACATCGACCACATCGCCACCGTCCGCAACGCCCGCGGCACGACCTATCCCAGCCCCGTGGAAGCGGCATTGGTCGCGGAAACGCACGGTGCGGATTTGATTACCATGCACCTGCGCGAAGACCGCCGCCACATCAAAGACGCGGACGTGTTCGCCGTCAAAAACGCCATCCGCACGCGCCTGAACCTTGAAATGGCGCTGACCGAAGAAATGCTGGAAAACGCGCTTAAAGTCATGCCGCAAGACGTGTGCATCGTGCCTGAAAAAAACGTCAGGAAATCACGACCGAAGGCGGTTTGGACGTATTGGCGCAACAAGAAAAAAAATCGCCGAGTTCACCAAAATCCTGACCGACGCAGGCATCCGCGTTTCGCTCTTTATCGATGCCGACAACGAGCAAATCCAAGCCGCCCATGATGTCGGCGCGCCCGTTATCGAGCTGCACACCGGCGCATACGCCGATGCACACAGCCACGCCGAACAAATCAAGCAATTCGAGCGTCTGCAAAACGGCGCGCATTTTGCCAGCGATTTGGGCTTGGTCGTCAACGCCGGACACGGCCTGACCATACACAACGTTACCCCCATCGCCCAAATCCTCGCCATCCGCGAGTTGAACATCGGGCATTCGCTGATCGCCCAAGCCCTCTTCCTCGGCCTGCCCGAAGCCGTCCGCCAGATGAAGGAAACCATGTTCAGGGCAAGAATGCTGCCTTGATAGGCGACATCACCTTTTCAGACGACCTTCTCTCAACAAGGAGACCACCGCATGATTTACGGCATAGGCACAGACATCGTTTCCCTCAAACGCATCATCCGCCTGAGCAAAAAATTCGGACAGGCGTTTGCCGAGCGCATCCTCACCCCCGAAGAGCTGCTCGAATTTCCGCAAGCAGGCAAACCCGTCAACTACCTTGCCAAACGCTTCGCCGCCAAAGAAGCTTTCGCCAAAGCCGTCGGCACAGGCATACGCGGCGCGGTTTCCTTCCGCAACATCGGCATCGGGCATGACGCATTGGGCAAACCCGAATTCTTCTACGCCCCCGCCCTGTCCAAATGGCTGGAAGAACAAGGCATCAGCCGCGTCAGCCTCAGCATGAGCGACGAAGAAGACACCGTGTTGGCATTTGTCGTTGCCGAAAAATAAGACAGTACCCATTGGCAGGTCGGCTTCGCAAATCCGACCTTTCCGGATTTTTCAGACGACCTTCCACCCCTATTCCCATGACCCAAGACACCCGCCCCCTTATCCGCGTCGTTGCCGGCATCCTGCTCAACCAAGACGGCGACTACCTGCTCAGTTCCCGTCCCGAAGGCAAGCCCTATGCCGGGTATTGGGAATTTGCCGGCGGCAAAGTCGAAGCGGGCGAAACCGACTTCCAAGCCCTGCAACGCGAGTTTGAAGAAGAACTCGGCATCCGCATCCTCGCCGCCACACCTTGGCTGACCAAAATCCATTCCTACGAACACGCCCGCGTCTGCCTGAAATTCCTATGGGTAAACCCCGACCAATGGACGGGCGAACCCCAATCCCGCGAAGGACAGGCATGGTCGTGGCAAAAAGCGGGCGATTTCAACGTCGCCCCCATGCTGCCCGCCAACGGTCCGCTGCTGCGCGCCCTTTCCGTCCCACGCCGGCTTCAAGGTCGTCTGAAAACCGGTTTGTATGGACAAAACAGCACCGGCGAATACCGTGTCTCGCCCTACTCCCTTGCCGAGCCGCACCACGCCAACATCCTCATCTCAGAAACCGAACTGCGCAAACTCGGCAAGCTGCCCCAAGCCCAAAGCGTTTGGGTGTCGGTACACACCCGCGAACAATGGCAGCGCGTACAAGATGCCGACGTCGTCGTTTGGCAAGTCAACGACGACGCAAGCGCACGGCAAGTGCTTGAAATATTGGAACAAGGCGTATCTGTTCCGCTGGTTGTCGCCGCGCCCGAAACACTGGTTTCAAGCTACCGCGACCGCTGGCTCTCGACAGGCGCACACGCCGTCCTGTCCGACAATGACACCGAGGTCGTCTGAAATGGACAAAAACCGCAAACTCCTCCTCGCAGGCGTCCTCCTCATCCTCTTCGCCGCCGCCAAACTCCTGCTGCTGAACTGGTGGCAGAAACAACAACCCCAAGCCCGCGCCGCCGAGTGCAACCTCATCAAAGGCTGCATCCTGCCCGACGGCTCGCACGTCCGCTCCACCCCCATCAGCCACCGCTCCGCCTTCGACATCACCGTCGAAAACGCCCCAGCCGAAACACAACAAGTCAGCATCAGCTTCAGCATGAAAGACATGGACATGGGCTTCAACCGCTATATGCTCCAACAACAATCCCCGCGCACTTGGCAAGCGCACCAAATCCACCTGCCCGTCTGCGTCGAAGGCAGACGCGACTACATCGCCGACATCACCATAGGCGGACAGACTTTTCAGACGACCTTTACCGCCCAATAGGCTTTCTACGCGTATTCAGACAAGAAAGGCCGTCTGAAACCACAAATCAGGGTTTCAGACGACCTTTTTATTATCCGCAAAGCTTACAGATAGAATTTTTTTCAACCACTTTCAAATTGTCGTCCAATTTGTACACCAGCGGCTGACCGGTCGGGATTTCCAAGCCCATGATGTCTTCGTCGGAAATGCCTTCGATGTGTTTGGCCAATGCGCGCAGGGAGTTGCCGTGGGCGGCGACCAAGACGCGTTTGCCGCTCAGAAGCGCGGGGGCGATTTGGTCTTCCCAGAACGGCAATACGCGCTCCAAAGTAACTTTCAGGTTTTCGCCGTCGGGGATAACATCGGCGGGCAGGTTGGCATAGCGGCGGTCGTTGTGCGCGGAGAACGGGTCTTTCGGATCGAGCAGCGGCGGCAGGGGTGTCGTAGCTGCGGCGCCAGATGTGGACTTGCTCGTCGCCGTATTTTTTTCGGCGGTTTGTTTTTTTGTCCAAACCTTGCAGTTGGCCGTAGTGGCGTTCGTTCAGCCTCCAGCTTTTTGATTTGCGGCACGAACAGTTGGTCGGATTCTTCCAAAACGATGTTGCAGGTTTTTAATCGCGCGGGTCAGAACGGAAGTGAAGGCGATGTCGAACTCGTAGCCTTTTTTCCTTCAGTTTTTTTACCGGCGGCGGCGGCTTCGGCAAGCCCCTGCTCGCTCAGTTTCACGTCGCGCCAGCCTGTAAACAGGTTTTTTTCGCGTTCCATTCGCTTTGTCCGTGGCGGATAAATACCAATTCCATGTCGTATGCTCCAATTTGAGGTCGGTAGAAGGGCTTATTTATAACATATTTCGGCTGCTTCTGCCGAACCGCCTCCCCTACCCTTGCTTTCAGTCAAACAGCCGCTGTTCAAAATATGAAACCTGCCTGTCAAGACGACCTGCTTTATAATGTTACCCAAATACGTTTTTACGAGAGACTTTCATGACCCGACGTTTGATTATCGGCATCAGCGGAGCCAGCGGTTTCCAATACGGCATCAAGGCCTTGGCGCTTTTGCGCGCACACGATGTCGAAACGCATCTGGTGGTATCCAAAAGCGCGGAAATGACGCGCGCGCTGGAAACGCCGTATGAAAAAGACGAACTCTACCGCCTTGCCGATGTCGTCCATCCGATAAACCATATAGGTTCCGCCATCGCCAGCGGTTCGTTTAAAACCGACGGGATGCTGATTGCCCCTTGTTCGATGCGCACGCTGGCTGCGGTTGCAAACGGCTTCGGCGACAACCTGCTGACACGCGCGGCGGACGTGGTCCTGAAAGAGCGCCGCCGCCTTGTGCTGATGGTGCGCGAAGCCCCGCTCAACCTTGCCCATCTGGACAATATGCGCCGCGTTACCGAAATGGGCGGCATCGTCTTCCCGCCTACCCCCGCCCTCTACCAGCAGCCGCAAACCATAGACGACATCATCACCCACAGCACCGCCCACGCGCTTTCACTTTTAGGTTTCGACACCGGCGCCGTACCCGAATGGACGGGCGGAACATCTTCCTAAATATCAAAGGTCGTCTGAAACCCGTTTTCAGGCTGGCAGAAAGCCTCCCTCCATATCAAGCTGATATAATCCCCGCCAATCATATTTACACGGAGTCATCATGCAGTTCTCGGCATTCGGCGAAAAATTCACGCAACACAGCGGCATCCTGCAACTTATGGACGACCTCGGCGACGCGCTCAAAAAGCGACAAGCCCGTCAACATGCTCGGCGGCGGCAATCCGGCGCGGATCTCCGAAGTCAACTCCGTGTTCGCCGACGTATTTTTCAAAGCTGGCGGCGGAACACGCCGTCGAGAACATCGGCAACTACTCCAATCCCCAAGGCGATGCCGCGCTGATTGACGCGTTGACCGCCTTCCTCAACCGCGAATACGGCTGGCACCTGACCGCTGACAATATCGCGTTGACTAACGGTTCACAGAACGCGTTTTTCTATCTTTTCAACCTCTTCGGCGGCAAATTTAAGGTTTCAGACGACCTTTCCGTAGAAAGCCATCCTGCTGCCACTCGCGCCCGAATACATCGGCTATGCCGACGTGCATGTCGAAGGGCAGCACTTCGTTTCCGTCAAACCGAAAATCGAAGCTGTCGAACACGAAGGCGAAGAAGGCTTCTTCAAATACCACGTGGACTTTGACGCGCTGGAAAGCCTGCCTGAACTCAAAGCGGGCAAAATCGGCGCGATTTGCTGTTCGCGCCCGACTAACCCGACCGGCAATGTGTTGACCGACGGCGAAATGGCGCGGCTGGACGCTTTGGCGCAAGAACACGGCATTCCGCTGATTATCGACAACGCCTACGGAATGCCGTTCCCCAACATCATTTACAGCGACGTGACGCTGAATTGGCACGAAAACATCATCCTTTGCTTCAGCCTTTCCAAAGTCGGCCTGCCGGGCGTGCGCACCGGCATCATCGTCGCTGCGCCCGAAGTCGTCAAAGCCGTCAGCAGCCTGAACGCGATTGTGAACCTGTCGCCCACCCGCTTCGGCGCAGCCATCGTAACGCCGCTGTTGCAGGACGGTCGTCTGAAACAGCTTTCAGACGACGTCATCCGGCCGTTTTACCGCAATCAGGCGCAAACCGCCGTCTCGCTGCTCAAGCGTGAGCTGGGCGCGTATCCGCTGAAAAATCCACAAGCCCGAAGGCGCGATTTTTTTCTGTGGCTCTGGTTTGAAAAACCTGCCCGTTTCGTCGCAAACCCTGTACGAAATGCTCAAAGCCGAAGGCACGCTGATTATTCCGGGCGAACATTTCTTCGTCGGCATCGACACGCAGGATTACCCGCACGCCCGCGAGTGCATCCGCATGAGCATCGCGCAGGACGCGGAAACGCTGGAAAAAAAGGCATCGCCGCCATCGGCAGGGGTGGTGCGCGGTTTGTACGATGCGGCGTAAACGGTAAAGTTGACAGCCATTCAGTCAAAAGGTCGTCTGAAAACAGTTTCAGACGACCTTTTATCATTTATTTTTTTGAAATGAAATTAATTTTCTTTTAGAATTAACCGTTACGATCGACTTTTTGAAAGAAAAATACAAATGATTAAGCCCGCTTCCAGACTCAGCATCCTCAGCCTCTCCCTCCTTGCCGTTTCGGCGGCATTTGCCTCAGACGAACCCCAAGTCCGAGAAACCGCCGAACTTGAAACCATCACCGTAACCGCCAGCGCGGACGCATCCAAGGGCGGTTTGATTCCTGCATTTAAGGGCGGACAGGTGGCGCGCGGCAGCCGCGTGGGTATTTTGGGCAATAAAAAAAAACCTAGAATCGCCGTTCTCCAATACTGCTTACACCAATAGGCTGATTCAAGACAAACATGCGCGCAGCGTCGGCGACGTACTGCAAAACGACCCGACCGTCCGCGTTGCGCGCGGTTACGGCAATTTTCAGGAAGCCTATTTCATACGCGGCTTTGCCGCCGAATCGGACGATACCATGTACAACGGCCTTTACGGCATCCTGCCGCGCCAATACATCGCCACTGAGCTTTTCGAACGCGTGGAAGTCCAGCGCGGCGCATCCGCCTTCTTAAACGGCATGGCGCCGGGCGGCAACAATATCGGCGGCACGGTATCCGTATTGCCCAAACGCGCGCCCAATGAAGGATTGAACCGGCTGACTGCCAATTACGGCGCGGGAAAACGCGGTGGTTTGGCGGCGGACGTGGCGCGCCGTTTCGGACAAAATCAGGAATTCGGCGTGCGCGTCAATGCGGCGCACCATAACGGCAAAACCGCAATAGACGACGAAAAGTCCAAACTCAGCCTAGTCAATGTCGGCCTAGACTGGCGCAATGAAAATGCCCGCCTGTCCGCCGATTTGGGCTGGCAGGACAACAAGCTCAAAGCCACGCGTACCAATGTTACCCTGTCAGGCCTGACCGCCGTGCCGGCCGCGCCTGATGCCTCGTCCAACTGGGCGCAGCCGTGGACGTATTCCAACGAGCGCGACTGGTTCGGCACAATGCGCGGCGAATACGATTTCAACGACAACCTGACTGCCTACGCCGCCTACGGCTTCCGCCGCAGCAAGGAAAACAATTCTCTGGCAAACCTGACTGTCCGCAATGTCAATGGCGACGGATCGATTTACCGCTTCGACAACGCACGTAAGGATAAAATCGACACGGGCGAAATCGGTTTGCGCGGCAAATTCAATACGGGCGCGGTAGGGCACGAATGGACCGCCGCCGCCAACCGTTTCCAATCCTCGCGCAAAAACGCTTACATCATGGATTGGGGCAACCAATATACGACCAACCTCTACAACCCGTCCCGCTATCCGCAACCCGCAGCCGCCGACCCGCTGTATTCGGGCAACGACATGGGCAATCCTGCCGTTACCGGCAAAACACGCCTGACCAGCTTCGCCCTGGGCGACACCTTCAGCCTTTGGGACAAACGCCTGCAATTCATGCTCGGGGCGCGCTGGCAGCAGGTGCATAACAAGGCTTACGCCTATAATACGGGCGCACAAACCGAAAATTACAAAAAATCGCGCCTCAGTCCCGCCGCCGGCGCGGTGTACCGCATCACGCCGAATTGGTCGGTGTACGGCAACTACATCGAAAGCCTGGGACAAGGCGCGACCGCCGGCTCGACTGCCTCCATCAACGGCCGGGCCTACGCCGTCAGCAATGCCGGCGAATCGCTCAAACCCTATGTTTCCAAACAAAAAGAAATCGGCACGAAATTTGAAGCCAACGGCTTCGGCGCGGGATTGGCCCTGTTTCACACCGACAAACCGCGTTCGCTTTACGTTGCCGAAAGCGACAACACCGCCCGCTTCACCTCCGAAGGCAAAGACCGCCACCGGGGCGCGGAAATCACCGTTTACGGGGAAGTCGCACAAGGTGTGAGGCTCTTGGGCGGCATTACCCTGCTCGATGCCAAGCAGAAATCTACCGGCTCATCTTCAACTGACGGCAAACGCACCATCGGCGCGGCTAAAACCCAAGCCAACATCGGCTTGGAATGGGAAGTGCCGAAAGTGCAGGGTTTGGCATTTGACGGACGCATGGTTTACACCGGTTCTTCCTACGCCGATGCGGCCAATACGCTTAAAGTCGGCGGCTGGACGCGCTTCGACATCGGTGCGCGCTACCGCACCCAAATCGGCAGGCACGAAGCCACCTTCCGCGCCCGCCTCGATAATGTTGCCAACAAGAAATACTGGGCATCCGTCGGCGGCTATCCCGGCAGCGGCTACCTGAACGCCGGCGCGCCGCGCAGCTTCTCCCTGTCGGCATCCGTCGATTTTTTTAAGGCAGCAAACGGCAAAGGCCGTCTGAAAAATATTCAGACGGCCTTTAAGAATGTCGGCAAACCCTTTCCCCTACCGCAAAAACAAGACAAGCTCACGACAAATCAGCCGGTTGCATTTTCAGCAGCCTCTGATGCCGTGATGTCTTTACCCGAAACCGCCCTGCCCTAAGGCCGCGTTTTCGGACAACCGCTGCAAAATTCCCCGTCTTCCCGACGGTAGTGTTGGCAGCAGGCGGCCAGTTGTGCCTGAAACCCCTGTGTTTCCCCGTCCCACACCAGCGCGCCGTTGCAGCGTACCGCCAAAGCATCCTGCCATTGCCGCGCCAGCATTTCCGTTTCACCGCGCGAGAGCAGGCGCAGGGCATGTGCGGCAGACAGAGCTTTGAGCACCGCATCGCCGAGGAAATATTCCGCCAGCTTCGCACCCAAAGGATAATGCGGACGAATCAGCGGCAGCGAGGCGTACAGATAGGCTTTCAAATCTGTGGCGGTTCGTGAAACGGCTTCCTGCCTGAGCCGCACCGTACAATCCTGCACCGCAATGCCGAAACGTGCGGTAAACAGCCCGTCGAAAGTGTGGGCAAAACCTGAAAAATCGGGCGATGCACCTTTGACCGATGCCGCCCACACACCCAGATAAACCGGCTGCCACATCCATAAAAGCCAAGTGCGGCAAGCCCAATAGACCGCCCCTGCTTCAGGATGTGCCACGGAGAGCCTGCCGAACGCCGATGCCATGATCTCCGCTTCGCGACTGTCCGCCTCTGTTTCAGACGGCCTCGCATCGCCGTCCAAAGCAGGCAGCGCAAGGACGCAGAAACGGATGATGTCTTGGATGGCGAGAGTGTTTGGGAGGCTCATGTCTGCATTTGAATTGAAATAAGAATTGTTATATTTTAACCATATCCAACCGGGCGGAAAAGTTGCCGTTTGACAGCGGACGGACAAAACCGGAACAAAGCGGCAAAGCCGCAGGCCGTACAGACAGTATGGAACCGGTTCACACGGTGTTTCAACACCTTAGCGTATCGTCCGCTTTGAACAGGACAAGCCGGTTTCGTACCGTTTTTTTGTTTATCCGCCGGCAAATATCCTCCGCCCCATTTTACCGAAAGGCCGTCTGAACCCGTGTTCCAACTACAAAACGCCTCATTTGCCGTGCCCGGGCGCACCCTGCTGCACGATATTTCCCTCTCTTTCGAACCGAACAAGGTTTACGGCCTGATCGGACACAACGGCTCGGGCAAGTCCACCCTGCTCAAGCTGCTGACGCGCCAACACGAATTGGCCGGCGGCAGGATATTGCTGGACGGCAGGGACATTCATGACTATTCCGTGCGCGGATACGCCAAAGAAGTCGCCTATCTTCCGCAGCACCTGCCCGCCGCCACCGCGTTGACCGCGCGCGAGCTGGTTATGATGGGGCGTTATGCCTGGAGCGGGCTTTTAGGGCGCACGAACGATGCGGACAGACAGGCGGTGGAACAGGCGTTGCGGCTGACGCATACGGAAAAATTTGCCGATCAAATCGTCGATACACTTTCGGGCGGCGAACGTTCGCGCGTCTGGCTGGCGATGTGCCTGGCGCAGCAAAGCCGCTTTTTGCTGCTGGACGAACCGCTTGCCGCTTTGGACATCGCCCACCAAATTGACGTGATGGCACTGGTGCGCAAGCTGTCTCGCGATTTGGGTTTGGGCGTCATCATCGTCATCCACGACATTAATCTGGCGGCGCAGTATTGCGATGAACTGGTCGCGCTCAAACAAGGGCGGCTGCTGAAAACGGGCAGGCCGTCCGAAATCATGACGGCGCAAGTGTTGAAAGACATTTACAGCGTCGAGATGAACATCATCGCCCACCCCGAAAACGGCCGCCCCGTGGCATTGCCTTGAAAAAAATTCTTCCAAGAAGAACACGTCGTCTGAAAAGCCGGAATGTGCAGGGTCGGATACCCGTATCCGACAAAACACAGATATTTCGGTTGCTTTGAACGGCACCGCCAATTTGAAAAATATCGGATTCGAGAATCCGACCCACATTTTTCAGACGACCTTGACCCCAACCCCCGAAAGACTGCCGAACAAATGTCCCACCGCTTTTCAGACGACCTCCCCACTTTGCCGCACGGCTGTTTCTCACCGCCGCCGCGCTGTTTGCCGTTTTTTTCCCATGCCGCACCGCGTGTGGCGACTTCGGACTGGACGATAACCGAAACGCTGACGGCGATGGGGCATCCGCCCGTCGGTGTCGCCGACAGAAGGGTTTACGATACCTGGGTAAACTATCCGCCGCTGCCTGCCTCGGTGAAAGAGGCAGGTTTGCGCTTCCAGCCGAACCTGGAGAGGCTCTATCAGATCAAACCCGATTTCTTCGTACAATCTTCATGGTATGCCGCCGCCAAGCCGCAATTTGAAAAAAATCGCACCGGTACACGAGCTGGATTTCGGTACCCCAAAAGGCATCGAATACGCGCACACGCTGGATACGACGCGCAAACTGGGCAGGCTTATCGGCGATACGCCGGCTGCCGAAAAGCTGATACGCGACACGGAAAACCTGTTCGCCCGCGCCCGTCCCGTACTCGCCCCCTACCGCAACCGCCCCTTTGCGGCCGTCCAGTTTGCCGACGGCCGGCATTTTGCGGATTTACAGCAAAACTTCGCTCTTTCAGGTCGTTTTCGACAAGCTGGGGCTGAAAAAAACGCATGGACGGGCAAGAGCAACGAATGGGGGTTTGAAAAACATCACGCTGGTGGACTTGGCCAAGCTGCCGCCGGATACGGTGCTGATTATCGTCAAACCGCATCCGCAAAATACGCGGCCGGTATTGGAAAAAAAGCACGCTTTGGAAAAAGACTTCCGTTCAGCAGGCCGGAAAACCGCCGTATTTTTCGAACCGTCATGGAGCTACGGCGCACTACCCTCCATGCAACACTTCACTTTGCAACTGATGCGTTCGATGCCGTCTGAAACGGCATCCGCAAACAAGGAGGCCGCATGGTAAATATGTTCAGACGACCCCTGCCCCCGCTTGCCGTCCTGCTGCTTCTTTTGTGTGCGCTGACGGCATGGTGGATCTTGAAGCTGGAATGGACGCTGCCGTGGCTGCGGATTTTCGACCGCCCCGACACCCTGCCCCTGGACGCACTGATGGTGCAGAACAATACCCCTGCCGCGTATGGCGATGGCGCTGCTCGCCGGCGGCAGTACGGCGGCGGCAACCATGCTGATGCAGCAGCTGATGCGCAATCCGCTCGCCTCTGACGGCACGCTGGCAGTCAGCAGCGGCGCACAGACGGCACTGGTGGCGGCAACCGTATTCGCCCCCTCCTTCCTCTCCTACGGCACGTCCGCCGTGGCGTTTGCCGGTGCGGCGGCGGCCTTGGGCGCAGTCTTGTGGCTGTCGTCCCGGCGCGGCCTGCAACCGCTTACCGTCGTGCTGGCAGGCCTGGTGGTCAGCCTCTATCTCGGCTCGCTGACGGGCATTGTGATGCTGTTTTTCAGCGAAGAGACGCGCGGCGTGATGCAGTGGGGCAGCGGCTCGCTGGTGCAGGACAGTTGGCGCGACACGCTGGGACTTTTGTGGCGCGTCGCCGCAACCGCCCTGTTTACAGCCTTTCTGATCAAACCGCTGACCATCATGAGCCTGAGCGACACGCAGGCGGAATCGGTGGGCATCCCTGTCAAAAAAATCCGCCTGCTCTCGTTGGCAGCGGCGGCCTCTGGGCGCAAGCGTGGTCGGCTTCGTCGGCATGATGGGCTTTGCCGGACTGGCGGCGGCCACGCTGGTACGGCAGACGGGCGTGCGCACACTGCCCATGCGCCTGATCTGTTCCTTCATCATCGGCGCACTGCTTTTTGATGCTGACTGACAACAGCCTGATGCTGCTGAAGCACTATCGCGGCATAGACCTGCCTGCCGGTGCAGTAACGGCACTCATCGGCGCGCCGCTTCTGCTGTGGCTGATGATGAAAACCCCGTCCCGTCCTTCTTTTCAGACGGCCTCCGACACCGCGCCTGCCGCGCTGCATACCTCGCGCCTGTTGCGCCTGCTGCCGCTGATTGCCATTGCCGCAGCGGTATTGGCCCTGACCGTCGGACGCTACGATGAAACCCTGCGCCTGACCATAGACCCCGAATATTTCGTATTCCGCTATCCGCGCGTGATGCTTGCCGCCGCCACCGGCACCATGCTCGCGCTGACCGGCGTGATGCTGCAAAGGCTGACGCAAAATCCGATGGCAGGCCCCGAGCTTTTGGGCATCAGTTCCGGCACGGCATTCGGCGCGATGGCCTGCGTCATGCTGTTCGGCATCACTTCGGGCAGCGGCTGGTTTTGGCTGGTCGGAGTGATTTCCGCACTGGCATCCTTGGGACTGTTGATGCTGTTCAACCGCAAAAACGGGCTGGCTCCCGAAAAAGTCCTGCTCACCGGCATGGCCATCGCCGCCCTTGCCGATGCCGCCATCCGCATTTGGACGGCAAGCGGCGACTACCGCGTACAACAGCTATTGGTATGGATGTCCGGCTCGACCTATCAGGCAACGCCCGAATCCGCCCTCACCGTCAGCCTCCTCGCCGCCGCTTCGCTCCTGCTCATCCTTCCCCTGCAACGCTGGCTGGGCCTGCTCAGCCTGAACGCCGATGTCGCCCAATCCACCGGCATCAACGTCCCCCTCGCACGGATGGTGCTGATCGCCTCAAGCGCGGCACTGACTGCCGCCGCCACCCTGCTTATCGGTCCCTTGAGCTTCGTCGGCCTGCTTGCCCCCCACCTTGCCCGTATGCTCGGCGCGCGTCTGCCCGGACAGCAGCTTGCCGCCGCCGCACTCATCGGCGCATCGGTTATGATGACGGCCGACTGGCTGGGCAGGCAGGTAATGTTCCCTTACGAAGTCCCTGCCGGAATGATGGCCACGCTCATAGGCGGCGCATATTTCATGATGATGATGCGCAAGCTTTAATGGGAACGAAGATACAAAAAGGTCGTCTGAAAAACAGTTTCAGACGACCTTATATATTGCGCTCCATCAGGGGCGCATATTTTTAATTCTTGTAAAGCCCCTTAACTCTAGCCAGTGAAGGGGCTTAATCATGTTTATTTTCTATACCGTCAATCCCGAACCCGTATCTTTCCCCAAAGCATACATCTTGAAAGTGTTCAGGGATAAAGGCAACGAATCCCAATGCATCAAAACAGTTTGTTTACCCATCCGCAATCCGACTTTGAAACAAAAAACCGAAAACGAAGCGTATGAATACGGCAGATTGTTTGTAAAAGAACTGATGGATAAGGAATGCAACCGTGAAAGCCTTGGAAGATAAAGCCGTGGCGGAGGCCGCGGACATGGCGGACGCGTCAGCGGACGGCGGGGCTGCGGCAACCGCCGAAGGCTGCCCCCCTAGGCTAATAGGGGGGGACCAAAACAAAACCCCAAATCCGAAGGGTGCGGAAAAAACAGAAAACCAAGAATTCCAATTCGAATATTTCAGCCATTTTGTATCGGACGGCAAAGGCAGATTTATAGAAATACCGTTAAGGCGTGGCAGGGATGACGGAGCGTTCATAGACCAAATCACGTTCACGATACACGAAGATTCCATGGTGAAAGTAACCGGAAAGGGATTGGTTTCAGATACGGAATTCGTTGTCCAGTATAGCGAGCTGCTTGAAGAAATTTTGGGATTCGGCATTACCCAAAAATTACCGTTCAAAGGAAAGTTTTTCTATAAAAGCTGTTACCAACTCGGCCCCGACAATGTCGAATACGGAAAGGTTCACTACGGCGGTCAACGTGAAACGATGTTGGTCGAATTGAACGGTACAGGCTGCATGGCGGCATTACCCGGTTGGGAAAATCGCCTATATGAATTCTTAAGTAAATGCGTTCGCCCGAAAATAACCCGTGTCGATGTAGCCCATGATTTTTTTAACGGCGAGTACACACCCGATCAGGCAATGTTAGACCACGATAACGGACATTACGACGTACACAATATGCGGCCAAAAAGCGAATGTCGCGGCACGGCATGGCGCAATGAAGACGGCAGCGGAAAAAAACCTTTTACATCGGTAAGCGCGGAAACTCAAAATTTACCCGTGTTTACGAGAAAGGCAGACAGTTCGGAGATGTTGACAGCCCTTGGGTCAGGTTTGAAACAGAATTCAGGGCGGGGGATATAGAAATTCCATTGGATATGCTGCTTTATCCCGGTTCGTATCTCGGCGGTGCATATCCGATTTGCAAGGCGATTTTTCAAGACCGAAGCAAAGCGGATGGAAGCAAAAAGTAGAAACCGTTAATTTGACATTCGACCATAAGCTTTTTTTCATGCAAGGAATCAGGTCGGCAAGATGGTTAATTTCCTCCGAGATATAGGGTGGGACGATAGCAGGATAGTTGATGAGCTGGTGAAAGGCGTTGAAGGTTATCCCAAAGGTTTACAGCCTGAGCAATACGATTGCAGAAACCAAACGCAGAAATTCCAGTATATCCACGAAGAACAGAAAGCCATTAACGCATTGAACATTGAAACACTGTTTGATGATTTGAATGAAGAGAAAGAAACCGCATTCCCTCAAGATAGGGAAAGGCAACACATCAAGGATATTGAGTACGAGGAACGTCAAATATCCGATTTTTTTAAACAACTGAAGGAAATTGAAAAAAATGTTTGAAACAAGCCAAGTAACCACATATCCAGCCACTTTGTTGGGCGCGAAACAATTCAAAGGCGAAATCGACGGTAACAAAATCGATTCATGCACCGTCTTGGTAGCCAGCCCCATGCCGTCAAACGGCAATGCAGTGGGCTTTACCGCGGCAAGCATGAAGTTTGGTGACAGCCATAATTTTGAAAAAAATTGAAAAAAACCTTAAATTCCCCTGTGCGGTTGATGTAACCGTTGCGATGGAATCAACAGGAAAAGGCTTAGTGCCGAAATTGTTGGATTTCCAAGTAAAGGGCGCAGCACCTAAAGCCTAAGAAAGGCTGAATCATGAGCAGATACCAACAGAAATTCATCGTACAGGAATTGGAAAATCACGAATTCATCTATCCCGATCCTTTTTGGCGATATTGGCTTTACGCCGAACATCAAATCAGCCGGCAAGTATGACAGCTATGAAGACGCTTTTAGCTCGGCATTGGAAGAGATAGGCGGGGAATTTGTAATTTTCGGATTCTACGAAAAAGAAGATTAAGTTTAAGAGGCTCGGCGGGCGGTCTCTAAAACCTTCACAAAGCCCGCAAAACTATTTTTTTATCAACATTTCGTAAAGGAAAACATCATGAAATTGATGAACATTTGCCGTAAATACGGCGCAAAACTGGCTGTCGTTGCCGCCGCTCCTCTGGCTCTCGCTGGTCAAGCATGGGCTGAAGTACCTGAAAGCGTCAAAACCGACTTGGCTACTGCTAAAACCGATGCTCTGTCAGTTGCGGCAATCGTACTGGGTATTATCGCTTCCATCTTCGCAATTACTTTGATTCGTCGCGTATTGCGCTAATCCAAAAGTTTCAGACGACCCGCCAAAGGTCGTCTGAATTTTTAAAGGGCATAGAAATGTCGATTTTTAGACACATTATCGAAAGAGTTTGGATACAGCCTTGCCGATATAAAAAGAAATCGGCGGCTATGTTTTGTCGGCATATGGCGGGCTTTTAGGCATTGCCCTGATACGTTCGGTTATAGACGGCAGAAAGGCTAAAGCAGCCGCCGAACGAAAAGAACGTCGTGAAGAAATTCGGGAAAGGTTAGATGAAATCAGATTAAGACTTGCCGAAATCCGACTGGAAAAAAAGCCGAAGCTGAAATTAAAGCACATGAAGCCGAAGAGTCGTCCGATGAACACGAAGAGTGTGAAGACAGACGACGAACGCAGGAAGAAGCCTTAGCCGTTTATGAAGAACTCGTAGCACAAGAGCAGGGAACTTGAAGCACAGGAACAAGAGTTCGAAACGATTGCAAACGGTATAGGCGAAGAAGACGACGACGGCGTTTATATCTATAAGGATTGCTGATGGGCTATCAAGTCGGAAACAACTGTTACGCAACCCGCCAGGACGCCGAAAACGTCTATTTCAGCCTAGTACCTCCAAGGATTGGCGAAGACGGCAAGTTGATACAGCTTCAGGCGTCTAAGCTCGGTTGGATACTTAACGGTCAGATCGTCAAAGCCGAATTGCCCGAATGCAATCCGATAGACAGCATGAGGGACGGTTCATACATCGGCTGGTCTATGGTCGCCATAATGGCTGCCGTGTGGGGGATGAAGCTTTTATGGCAGAAATTGAGGTAGTCGCATGATGGACTTTTATTTCTATCTTGGCGTATTTGTTCCGGTCGTGGTGGGCTGGATGATTTTTAAATAGGTAATGATATGGAAGATGATTTTGAGTATGAACAAGGGGCTAGTTATGGCGGGTCAGATTATGGTTTCGGTGACTTTATGGAATCAGACCCCGATTATGAAACGCATGAAGAGTATATGGAAAGAGTTTGGCCGGATGGTTATGACAAACATCAGGATTATTTAAATTTCCTTATTGATGCCGGTCTTATGCCTGAAGACAGTACGGTCGAAGACATGATAGATAGTGGTTATAGTTTGCCTTGATGACGAAGTGATATAATCCCGACTTTCTGCAACCGTTACGAAAGTTAGGATTATGTTGATTGAAGAATATTTTTTTAATTGCAAAGTAGATAAGAGCAGCAAGTTTTATGGCATGCCTTTGGCAGAAATAGCAGTTAATCTATTAATTGAGAAAAAAATGTTAATGACATAAATTTCTTTTTTTAATTTGTGCTATTTTTCTGAATAAATCAGATGGCAAATATTGGAAATTCTTTTTTTCTGATGGCTCTCTACTTGTTTTTTAAGTGATTGGGTCAATGAAGTTAAATATTTTTGTTTTTCAGTGATGACATTAGCTTTGCTGAATGGCTATGCAATAGGTCAAACTAGAAATTTACCTGTTGGAAATAAAGTTAATTTAGAGGTAACGACTAGAACCGGTAATAATTTCAACTGGGAAAAAAATTATAAATCTCAATAGCTACGGCACATCATCAACCACATCAGCAACAGTTCTAGAAACATCAACGGGTCTCCGCTCCGCCTCAACAGTCCCCGTAACCATCGAACGCCGTGTAGCCCGCTCTACCGTCCTAAAAAACCTGCTCTCTAAAGCCCGTATCGGCGGTAAATTCATAAAAATAGGCGGGGGTCCGGTCGGTTTCGCCGTTTCGACCGCTGCTTTTTATTTAGTTGATGCTGCATTACAGGATGAAGGCTACGAATACAATGCAGATCACGAAAACTTCGGCAAGACAGAACCCGACTACGGCTATTGCGTGTCGGAATTAAATACAGGCTCGGCATGCAGTGAAGAACGAATTAAACTCAAACAAGATTACTGGCAGGAAGGCGCGGCCGACAACGAAGCTCTTAAGCAGGCAATGTGCAAGCTCGCCTATTCCAAAGGCTATTTTTTCAATCCCGTCAAATTTACACCGACAAATTTTTCAACGTCAGGCCGTTGGTGCAGTGCACAAATTGTAAACGCCAAGGGCGAAATAACGCACGATGTATTGATGACGACATTAAGATACGTCAAATACAAAAGGCAAATTCACGCCCATTTCTCAATCAGACTTTGACCGCATTGTCGGTCCGAAAGCCGATTCCGCCCCGTCTCAATACGTCAACGCAACCGCCAACGAAGACGGCAGCATCCCAGGTGAATCTCAAAGCACGCCGACCGTTCCTAACGGAACAGTCATCACACTTGGTCCCGCAACAGGGCAAGACGGCAGACCCTTTCAAATAACCATCAGTTTCACAACAGGCGCGGACGGCAATACGACGGCCAAAGTAACCACAACCCCGCGCCCTGACCTCACACCGGGCAGCCCTGCCGCGCCAAAAAAACCAACCCAACACCCACACCGGGCGAAAATGGCAAGCCGGGCGGACAACCCGACCCAAATCCTGACGGAAAGCCAGGTTCGCAACCCGACCCAACGCCCGACGGCAGCCCGTCCGATAAAACAAAGCCCGACCCTGACGGCAGTCCTGGCGGCAAAGACAAGCCCGATCCAAATAACACGCCTGAAGGAAAAGACGACCCCAAACCCGACGACAAGCCGAAAGAGGATGACAAGCCCAAAGAAAGCGGCGGGTTATTGTGTGAAGTGTTTCCGAACATCTTAGCCTGTGCTGAAAAAGGCAACATAGAAGAACAGGAAGAGCCATTCAAAATACCGCATACCCAAAACGAAACGACATTTAGCCCGGATTTCTTCCCTACCTGATAACGGCGTTTGTCCTGCTCCTAGAACAGCAACCTATTTAGGCGTAACGATGGAATTCAAATATGACCTGATTTGCCGTTTTGCCGAAATGATACGTTTCCTTGTTATCGGTATAGCTGCCGTTGTAGCCGCATTTATCATGTTCTCAAGCAGAAAGGACTAAAGCATGCAAGCCGCGTTTTTCGCCATATTACAAAGGCTGCTGACCTATATCGTCGTAAAAGTATTTATAGCACTGGGTATCAGTTTCGTGACCTTTACAGGCTTTACAGTGGGTCTAGGATTCGTCAAAGACTACATCAGCAATAAATTCAATTCCATGCCGTTCGATATTTTCCAAATCATCATGATGGCAGGTTTCGGACACGCGTTAGGTCTGATATTCGGTGCATTCGCCTTTAATGTCGCTATGCAAAGCATAAGCAAATTGTCGTTCATTCCAGGGGTAAAGATAAATGATTATTCTGCAAACAGGCGTTCCGGGCAGCGGAAAGACCAGTTCTATCGTCAATATGTTGATGACCGACGAAAGCTACACCCACTTTACCGACAAAGACGGTGTTAAGAAAAAACGCCCGCTCTTTGTTAATGGCATTCCCGAACTCAAAATAGAACATGAAGAACTTTCAGACGAGCAAATCAAATCCCAGCCGTTTCAAGACTTCCTCCCTTATGGCTCGCTCGTCATCATAGACGAAGCACAAAGGCTGATGGGTACACGTTCCGCCGCTTCAAAAAGTACCGCCGTTCATCGAAGCATTGGCAACGCACCGCCATCACGGTTTAGACATCGTTTTTGATTACGCAGCATCCCAGCTTCCTTGACAGTTTCGTCCGCCGGCTTGTCCAACGGCATATGCACGTTTCTATCAAGCCTGTTGGGCGCAAACTCTACGAATGGAACGAATGCGTCGACCAGCCCGATAGCAGCGTCAATATTGCCAAAAGCAATTGAGCGCACGTTTGTTGTTCCTAAAAAGTCCTTTGGCATGTACAAATCCGCCGAAGTACACACCAAGCCCAAACGCCGCATTCCCAAAAGCCTGATATTCGTCGTTTTGTTTATACCGCTTTTGATAGGCTTCACCCTTTACACGATAAACAACATGAGCAAACGATTTAGCGCGGACGAACAACAAACGACGGCCACAAATGCCGCGTCTGACGTAGATGGTGCGTCTGAACAAAAAAATACCGCTGCTCCTGCTGATATAGGGCAAAACCTCAAACCTGAAGACTTCGTCCCTGTACTCGCCGAAAAGCCCGAAAGCAAACCGATTTACAACGGTGTCCGCCAAGTCAAAACATTTGAGTACCCTGTCGGCTGCGTCGATGGCGGCAAAAGCGGCTGTACCTGTTATTCAAGCCAAGGCACACCGCTGAAAGAAATCACAAAAGCCATGTGTAAAGACTACGCAAAAAACGGCTTGCCGTTCAATCCCTACAAAGATGAGCAGCAAACCGCGCAACAGCAACAGACCGCACCGCAGGCCGCCTATACGCCTGAAAGCGGCCAAGTTCTCACGATGGGTGGACAACCCCCACAAAATCTAATGTATGACGGTTATACAGAAGCAGGACAACAATTTGCACAACGCGGCGGGGTCGTAGGTTCGCCATAAATAAAGATGCTTATTTATCTGTTAATGCAGCCAAAGGCGGAATTAATAGGTAAATAAGCATCCACGGGTGCGGAACTCCCGCTTTTTTTGAATCTCAGCAATTTTTATGTCTTCCGGCGACGTCTATAATTTCAAAAAAATAGGCAAAAAAATCAGCTCAACCGGACGCAATAAAATGCCAAAGCCAAAAACCCGCAAAACGTTTTTAAAAAAAGACGGTTTGCGGGTTTTTGTTTATGCGCAAAACAGAAGCCCGGGCGGTTTAGGCAGTAAATCGACCAAAGTTAAAAAAACTGGGAAAAAAAGAAATGCCGAACCGTCCGATCGTCCTAAAGATTGAATATCATCATAGCCGCATAGCAGGCTGAATAAATAAGGAAAATGCAATGAATGTAATAGGATTGGATATTTCCAAAGACACCATAGACGTAACATTGATTACGGCCAAAGGTGAAATGGACTATATAAAAATCGGAAACAGTCATGAAGGTTTTGAAAAACTGATTGCCTGGATAAAAACAAAACGAGTTAGAAAAATCGCTATAAGCATGGAGGCAACAGGCGTTTATTACGAACAGGCGGCGGAATATTTGAGCGCAGTCTATACCGTTTACGTCATTAATCCATTGAAAATAAAAGATTACGCAAAAAGCCAGTTCAGACATACCAAAACAGACAAAGCAGATTCAAAGCTGATAGCCGATTACGCAAAACGGCATTTAGATAAATTGACACCGTTTAGGTCGTCTGAAAATCCAACCTTGTATAAACTGATAAACCTGCTACAGCAACTCAAGCAACAGAAGCACGAAAGCCAAAACAGGCTACATGCCGCTAAAGATCCGTTTATAAGGTCAACTCACGAATCAATCATCCTGCTGCTCTCAAAGAAAATAGACGAAACCTCAAAACGCATAGACGGCATAATTAAGCAGCAAAAAAAGCCTGAATGCCGAATATAAGAACCTGCAAACCATACCCGCCATAGGGAAAAGATACCGCTGCAATCCT
The DNA here is from genome assembly GCA_916438535.1 of uncultured Neisseria sp. Lineage (GTDB taxonomy): Bacteria > Pseudomonadota > Gammaproteobacteria > Burkholderiales > Neisseriaceae > Neisseria. Next base: position 860,153 of record CAKAEP010000002.1, read on the forward strand.
GCTTAGACACCTGACGGATAAAACGTTTGAAACCGCAAACCAGTTTGTATCATTTGCAGGTTTGAGTCCGAAAATCGAACAATCGGGAATCAGCGTGAACAAAAAAGGAAGATTGAGCAGATACGGACATCGACAACTAAAACGCGCACTGTTCATGCCCGCTTTGGTTGCCTATCGGATAAACGCATTTCCGCAACTGGTCAAAAAAACTTAGAAGCGGCCAAAAAAACCGAAGATGGTCGTCATAGTCGCCATAATGCGAAAACTCGCAAAAAAATAGCCTACTACATCCATAAGACACAAAAAGCCGTTTGACAAAGCGCGTCATCAGACGGTTTAACATAAATATACAAAAACAAAACGGCTGCAAAAAGCAGCCGTGCATTGTTGTATCTGACATAAAAGCAATAACTAAATAATTAATAAAAAAACAGCAACATACAATAATATCCTAATTTAATATTTGACATTGCAATATATCATCTTTTTCTATTTCATACATTAATCAATAATAAAAAAATCTAACAAAAAAATCAAATCCCAATTAATAATAACAATATTAAATTGAAGTCATAGTTCCAATAGTCAAAAATCTTTCTGTATAGTCCTATTCATAGCTTAAACAAAAAGGAAAAAAATAAATGTCGATACAAGAAATTTATGAATGCCAAGAAACCGGCTACGAATATGCTTTTTCGGCAAATCGTTTTTATAAACCACTGACCATTTCACAAAGGAAATTATTATGACTGTCTCTAAATGCCCCGTAACCCACCTGACCATGAACAACGGCGCCCCCGTTGCCGACAATCAAAACAGCCTGACCGCAGGCGCGCGCGGCCCGTTGCTGGCGCAGGATTTGTGGCTGAATGAAAAACTCGCCGACTTCGTGCGCGAAGTCATCCCCTGAACGCCGTATGCACGCCAAAGGTTCGGGCGCGTTCGGTACGTTCACCGTGACGCACAACATCACGAAATACACCCGCGCCAAAATCTTCAGCGAAGTCGGCAAGCAAACCGAGATGTTCGCCCGTTTCACCACCGTGGCAGGAGAGCGCGGCGCAGCCGATGCGGAACGCGACATCCGCGGCTTTGCGTTGAAGTTTTATACCGAAGAAGGCAACTGGGATATGGTCGGCAACAACACGCCCGTGTTCTTCCTGCGCGACCCGCGCAAATTCCCCGACCTGAACAAAGCCGTCAAACGCGACCCGCGCACCAATATGCGCTCCGCTACGAACAACTGGGACTTCTGGACGCTGCTGCCCGAAGCCCCTGCACCAAGTCACCATCGTCATGAGCGACCGCGGCATCCCCGCCAGCTACCGCCATATGCACGGCTTCGGTTCGCATACTTACAGCTTCTGGAACGAAGCGGGCGAACGTTTTTTTGGGTGAAATTTCATTTCCGCAGTCAGCAAGGCATTAAAAAAACCCTGACCAACGAAGAGGCTGCAAAAATCATTGCCGACGACCGCGAAAGCCACCAGCGCGACCTGTACGAAGCCATCGAGCGCGGCGAGTTTCCGAAATGGACGATGTACATCCAAGTCATGCCTGAAGCCGATGCGGAAAAAAAGTGCCGTATCATCCTTTCGACCTGACCAAAGTTTGGCCGAAAAAAGACTATCCGTTGATCGAAGTGGGCGAATTCGAGTTGAACCGCAATCCCGAAAACTTCTTCGCCGATGTGGAACAATCCGCCTTCGCCCCGAGCAACCTTGTTCCCGGTATCGGCGCCAGCCCCGACAAAATGCTGCAAGCCCGTTTGTTCAATTACGCCGACGCGCAACGCTACCGCCTGGGGGTAAACTTCCGCCAAATCCCCGTCAACCGCCCGCGTTGCCCCGTCCACAGCAACCAGCGCGATGGACAAGGTCGCGCCGACGGCAACTATGGCAGCCTGCCGCACTACGAACCCAACAGCTTCGGCCAATGGCAGCAACAGCCCGACTTCGCCGAACCGCCTTTGAAAATCAACGGCGACGCGGCGCACTGGGACTACCGCCAAGACGATGACGACTACTTCAACCAACCGCGCGCCTTGTTCAATCTGATGAGCGACGCACAGAAACAGGCTTTGTTCGACAACACCGCCGCAGCCATGGGCGACGCCCCCGACTTCATCAAATACCGCCACATCCGCAACTGCCACCGTTGCGACCCCGCCTACAGCGAAGGCGTGGCAAAAGCCTTGGAGCTGACCGTTGAAGACGCACAAGCCGCCCGCGCGACCGATCCGGCATTGGGTCAGCCAGGTTTGCTGTAAATAGGAGGAGCCATGTGGATAGAGATTGAAGAATGGTTATCCCACGCAATCCGATACCGTAAACCGTAAACCGCCGACTTGGGCGTGATACGCAGATAGAGAAGTATTGTTAAGCATCTCTTTTTTGGGGAGCAATATATAAGGCTGCAAAAATCATTGCCGACGACCGCGAAAGCCACCAGCGCGACCTGTACGAAGCCATCGAGCGCGGCGAGTTTCCGAAATGGACGATGTACATCCAAGTCATGCCTGAAGCCGATGCGGAAAAAGTGCCGTATCATCCTTTCGACCTGACCAAAGTTTGGCCGAAAAAAGACTATCCGTTGATCGAAGTGGGCGAATTCGAGTTGAACCGCAATCCCGAAAACTTCTTCGCCGATGTGGAACAATCCGCCTTCGCCCCGAGCAACCTTGTTCCCGGTATCGGCGCCAGCCCCGACAAAATGCTGCAAGCCCGTTTGTTCAATTACGCCGACGCGCAACGCTACCGCCTGGGGGTAAACTTCCGCCAAATCCCCGTCAACCGCCCGCGTTGCCCCGTCCACAGCAACCAGCGCGATGGACAAGGTCGCGCCGACGGCAACTATGGCAGCCTGCCGCACTACGAACCCAACAGCTTCGGCCAATGGCAGCAACAGCCCGACTTCGCCGAACCGCCTTTGAAAAATCAACGGCGACGCGGCGCACTGGGACTACCGCCAAGACGATGACGACTACTTCAACCAACCGCGCGCCTTGTTCAATCTGATGAGCGACGCACAGAAACAGGCTTTGTTCGACAACACCGCCGCAGCCATGGGCGACGCCCCCGACTTCATCAAATACCGCCACATCCGCAACTGCCACCGTTGCGACCCCGCCTACAGCGAAGGCGTGGCAAAAGCCTTGGAGCTGACCGTTGAAGACGCACAAGCCGCCCGCGCGACCGATCCGGCATTGGGTCAGCCAGGTTTGCTGTAAATAGGAGGAGCCATGTGGATAGAGATTGAAGAATGGTTATCCCACGCAATCCGATACCGTAAACCGTAAACCGCCGACTTGGGCGTGATACGCAGATAGAGAAGTATTGTTAAGCATCTCTTTTTGGGGAGCAATATAAGGTCGTCTGAAAACTTGGGAATCTAGTTTTCAGACGACCTTGGATTCGGATTTCAAGTGCAACACTAGGGTACCAGTGGTTGGAACAGATTTAAGAATAAAACACTTGGCGTTTCGTAGCCAAGTGTTTTTTTCTCGGCCGGTGGTTCAACTCATCTTGAACCCTGCGTATCTCCCGACCGCTGATGTTTCGGAAATCGGTTTGTTTGGGGAAATATTGCCGGATGAGTCCGTTGGTGTTCTCATTCAGCCCTTTCTCCCAAGAATGGTAAGGGCGGCAAAAATAGGTTTCCGCCTTCAATGCTTTGGCTATTTTGGTGTGTTGGTAGAACTCTTTGCCGTTATCCATGGTGATGGTGTGGACTCTGGCTTTATATGCCTTTAATACCCTAATGGCCGCCCGGGCAGTGTCTTCGCTTTTTAAGTTGAGACCTTTGCAATAACATAGGTTACTAAAATTTTTATGCTCAATCTCATTTCCAAAATGCAAAACCTTTCTGATTTTTTTCCTACTTTTTTTGCTCAATATTAGGAAGGTTTTTAGTCAATTGAAATTTTTTTTGGCGCATTTTTTTATACGTCAAATTTCGTTAACAGACTATTTTTTTGCAAAGGTCTCAAGCTCTTTAATTTGCAGATGATGGTGTAGCGGGTAACGCGTTCGACCAAGGTCAATAACGCGCTTTTCTGATTTTTGCCGACGATGGTGTCGGCCTCCCAATCGCCGATGCGGGTTTTCTGGTCGACGATGGCGGGTCGGTTTTCTATGCCGACGCGGTTGGGCACTTTGCCTCTGGTCCATGTGCTGCCGTAGCGTTTGCGGTAGGGTTTGCTGCATATTCTGAGGTGTTGCCACAAAGTGCCTCCGTTGCTTTTGTCTTGGCGAAGGTAGCGGTAAACGGTGCTGTGATGGAGTGTGATCCCGTGGTGTTTATGCAGGTAGGCACATACTTGTTCGGGACTGAGTTTGCGGCGGATAAGGGTTTGGAAACCTGTTTACGCCTGCGCTATCGGGCTGTCTTCTTCCTGCCGCTCTTCTTCGTGTTCCGCGCTGTTGAGCAATTTCAACAGCTTTTCGGTTTTTTCCGAATCTTCGCTGCGGAGGATTTTGGCGGTTTCGGTTTCGAGCAGGGCGGTGTTGCTGTGCAGGATGATGTTTTTGACGGGGAGCAGGTTGTTGGGGTTCATGGAGAATCGGCGCAGCCCCATGCCCAGCAGCATCCGCGTGTAGGTGGTGTCGCCTGCCATTTCGCCGCATATGGAGACGCTTTTTTCCATGCGGTTGGCGGTGCGGATGATGTGTTGCAGCATTTTGAGGACGGCGGGGTGTCCGGGCTGATAGAGGTGGCTGACGCTGTCGTCGCCGCGGTCGACTGACAAGATGTATTGAATCAGGTCGTTGGTGCCGATGGAGATGAAATCGACGAGTTTGAGGATGCTGCCGACGGTCAGGGCGGCGGACGGGATTTCAATCATGCAGCCGACGCTGACCGTGCCGAAGGTTTCGCCGCGTTCGGCGAGCTGGCGTTGGGCGGTGTCGAGGTGGATAAGGCATTGGCGCACTTCGGACAAGGAGGTAATCATCGGCCACATCATGCGGACGGGACCGTGGGCGGCGGCGCGGAGGATGGCGCGCATTTGGGTGCGGAACATGACCGGCTCGGCGAGGCACAGGCGGATGCCGGTGAGTCCGAGCGCGGGGTTGAGGCTGCCGTTGGGGGTGGAATTTTGACCGAACCAGCGGGGGTTTTTGTCCACACCCAAATCGACGGTGCGGATGGTGATGCTTTTGCCTTTCATTTTTTTCACAATCGCGCTGTACACTTCGTACTGCTCGTCTTCGGTCGGCATGGTGTCGCGGTTGAGATAGAGGAATTCGCTGCGGAAGAGTCCGACGCCGTCTGCGCCGAAGTTGTGCAGGGCTTTGATGTCTTCGGCGGATTCGATGTTGGCGAGCAGCTCGATGTTGATGCCGTCGGCGGTGGTGGCGGCAGTTTTTTTGAGCTTGTTGAGTTCGCGCTTGTGGAGGCGGTATTCGCGGGCGAGGCGGCGGTATTCGTTGAGGACGACTTCGTCCGGATCGATGATGAGGACGCCGTTGATGCCGTCGACGATGACGGTTTCGTTTTCGGTAATGAGCCTGCGGGCGTTGTGCAGCCCGATGACGGAAGGGATGTCGAGGCTGCGGCCTAGGATGGCGGTGTGGCTGGTCGGGCCGCCGACGTCGGTAACGAAGGCGGTAATGCGCTGCTCTTTAAAGAGGACGGTGTCGGCGGGGGAGAGGTCGTGGGCGATCAGGATGGTGTCTTCAAACAAGCCTTCGTTGAGGTTTAAGTCGTTGCTTTGCCCGACGAGGTTGTTGTGGATGCGGCGGACGACTTGCAGCATGTCTTGTTTACGTTCGCGCAGGTAGTCGTCTTCGATGTTGTCGAACTGGGCGGCAAGCTTGTCGCTTTGCTGTTTCAACGCCCATTCGGCGTTGATTTTTTGTTCTTTTAAAATATCGACGGGTTCGCGCGAGAGGGTTACGTCGGTCAGCAGCATGAGGTGCAGCGAAATAAACGCGCCCAATTCGGTCGGGGCGTTTTAGGGAATCGCGCTGCGAAGCTGTTCCAACTCTTTGCGCGTGGCTTTGATGGCGGCATCGAAACGGGCGGCTTCGGCGTCGATGAGGTCGTCTGAAACGTCATATTGCGGCACTTCAGCCGTCCCGCGCGTAATCAGGTGGGCTTGTCCGATGGCGATGCCTTTGCCCGCGGCGACACCGTGCAGCACGATACTCATTATTCGCCCTCGCCGAAGTAGTCGTTGATTAAGTCGGTCAATGCCTTCATGGCGGCGGCTTCGTCCAAGCCGTCGGTTTCCAGCTCGATGATCGTGCCTTTGGCGGCGGCGAGCATCATTAAGCCCATGATGCTTTTGCCATTGACGCGGCTTCCGTTTTTCGTTACCCAAACTTCGCTTTGAAACTGAGACGCGGTTTGGGTGAATTTGCTGGAAGCGCGGGCGTGGAGTCCGAGTTTGTTGATGATTTCGATTTGTTGTTTTTGCATGTTCGGCTTTCGGGTGTGCGGGGTCGTCTGAAAACGTGTCGGTAGGCTTAGACGGCTTCGGCGTGCTGTTTGCACACCAAATCTTCCGGTTCGGCGGTGATGGCGAAAATGCCTTTGACGGCGGCCTCCCTGACCGTTTCAGTGAAGGCGGCGAGGTCTTCCGCCATGGGCGAGTATTGGGTCGCTTTAATCATCATCGGCGCGTTCAGTCCGGTCAGGATGGCGGATTTGCCCGCGCGAACCAGCCTGCGGGCAGCGTTGCACGGCGTCGCGCCGAAGATGTCGGTCATAATCAATACGCCGTGGTTTTCAGGAAACTCTTGCAGCGCGGCGATGGCATTGTTGATGATGTCGTTTTGGTCTTCGTCAGGCTCCACGCCAAGGATGCGGATGTTTTCCGGCATTCCTGTGGGGAAGAAATGATGGGTCAGGCTGCGGTAGGCTTCGCCTACTGCCTCGTGGGTAATGATTAAAAGGTTGATCATGATGTGTTCCCTGATGATTTTATTCGGCCGGTGTGGGCGAAAGTATCGTCCGTTCACCCGCAACATAGCGCGATATGGTGGCACAAAGATCGTCTGAAAAGGTTTTCAGACGACCTTTTTTAATCTTGTCTCAGCCTTGGTTGAGCGCGTAAATCTCGCCCAAATTGCGCCAGCAGCCCGCCGCGTCCATACCGTAGCCGAAGACGTAGCGGTTGGGAACATCCAGCCCGACATAATCCGCTTTGGTCGGTTTTTCCTTGTCGATCAACTTGTTGGCAAACACAGCCGCACGGCAGCTTGCCGCCCCCATTTCCAAGAGCTTGGACTGAATCGCCGACATCGTGTGGCCCTCATCCAAAATATCGTCCAACACAACCACATGACGGCCCCGAATCTGCTCAGGGTCGGGCATCCGTTTCCAGTTGAACGCCCCGCCCGCCAGCTTGTCGCCGTAACGGGAAACATGAACATAATCAAAGTCCAACGGAAAGCGCAACAGCGGCAGCAACTGCCCCTGTAAACACCACCGCCCCGCCCATCACAGGCAGCAGGAGCGGATATTTGTCCCCCAAGTCGCGCGTAATCTCGTCCGCCACTTTTTGCAGCGCGGCACGGCATTGGTCTTGGTCGAACAAAAGCTCGGCATTATCAAGCATGGCTTGGGTTTCAAGGCGTTTGGTTTCTAAATCGATCATGGTAAACGGGGAAATCAGTTGGGAAAAAAAGGAAATTATAAACCCAAAACGGGCTGAGGTCGTCTGAAAACTCGGAAACCTAAGTTTTTCAGACAACATCTTTCAATCTCAAACCCACCCTTTCTTAATCAGATTAGGAAATGAATGAGATACCGTCAAAGCAAAACCGTAGCGCGGGTTCTATAGCAAGCATACTTAACCTTAAATACAGCATATCATCAAATTCCGTCATTTCCCGCGCAGGCGGGAATCCATCGTAAAACCTGAGAAACCTTGATTTAAAAAAACAGTTTCTAAATTTCAAAAATGGATTCCCGCCTGCGCGGGAATGACGAAAAGTAGGTAAGTTGCATAGCGAAAATAAAGTAATTCAGCTATACCTACGAAACAGATGCGAGGACAACTGTCCGATTTAGACTGGCAGGCGGCAAATCTCGCGGGCAAAGCCCACGCTACGGGTTCGGTTTATCCAAAGCGCGCGTCGATTTAAAAAGGTCGTCTGAAAACTTGGGAATCCAGTTTTCAGACGACCTTTTACCGTTCAAATCGGGCTTTATTCAACCGTAACGGATTTCGCCAGGTTGCGCGGTTTGTCTACGTCCGTGCCGCGTGCGAGGGCGGCGTGGTAGGAGAGGAGCTGCACGGGGATGGTGTGCACGATTGGCGAGAGTACGCCGACGTGGCGCGGGGCGCGGATGACGTGCACGCCGTCGGTGGCGTTGAAATTGCTGTCCAAATCGGCGAAGACGAAGAGTTCGCCGCCGCGTGCGCCGACTTCCTGCATATTGGCTTTCACTTTGTCCAACAAGCTGTCGTTCGGGGCAATCACGACGACGGGCATGTTTTCGTCCACCAAGGCCAACGGGCCGTGTTTCAGTTCGCCTGCGGGATAGGCTTCGGCGTGGATGTAGGTGATTTCTTTCAGCTTCAACGCGCCTTCGAGGGCAATCGGGAAGTGGATGCCGCGGCCTAAAAACAGTGCGCTGTTTTTCTTGGCAAATTTTTGCGCCCATGCGGCGATTTGCGGCTCAAGGTTGAGAACGTGTTGGATGCTGCCGGGCAGTTGGCGCAGTTCTTCGACGTATTCGCTCGCTTTTTCGGCGGAAACCAAACCGCGCTGTTTGCCCAGCGTCACCGCCAAGCCAAACAATACAACCAGTTGCGTGGTGAACGCTTTGGTGGAGGCGACGCCGATTTCTGCACCGGCGCGGGTGTACAGCACCAATTCGCTTTCGCGCGGCAGGGCGGATTCCATGACGTTGCAGATGGACAGGCTGTGTTTGTGCCCTAAGGATTTCGCGTATTTCAGGGCTTCCATCGTGTCCAAGGTTTCGCCGGATTGGGAGATGGTGATGATCAGTTGTTTCGGATCGGCAATCACGTCGCGGTAGCGGTATTCGCTGGCGATTTCGACATCGGTCGGGATTTTGGCGATGGATTCGAGCCAGTATTTGGCGGTCAGCGCGGCGTAGTAGGACGTGCCGCAGGCGAGGATTTTGATGCTGTGGATGTCATCGAACACTTCGCGTGCGTTCGCGCCGAAGTTTTTCTGGTTCGAAGCCGCCGTCAAGGAAGACTTCGGCGGTATCGGCGATGGCGCGCGGCTGCTCGTGGATTTCTTTCTGCATGAAGTGGCTGTATGGGCCCAATTCCAGTGAAGCGAGCGACAGTTCGGATACTTTGACGGTGCGTTGGGTTTCGGCACCAGTCTTGTCGATCAATTTGTCGATACCGTTCGCACTCAATACGGCGATGTCGCCGTCTTCCAAATAGGCGATGCGGCGGGTAAAGGCGATGACGGCGGACACGTCGGAGGCGATGAAGGTTTCTTGGTCGCCCAATGCCACCAAGAGCGGGCAGCCCATGCGTGCGACCACCATTTCTTCAGGTTTGTCCTGCGCCATCACGGCGATGGCGTACGCGCCGTGGAAACGGGCGGTGGCAGCGCGGACGGCTTCAAACAGTTTGCCGCCGTTTTGGGTGTATTCGTGATTGACACTGTGAGCGATGACTTCGGTGTCGGTTTGCGATTCGAAGGTGTAACCCAAGGCTTTGAGGCGTTCGCGTTCGGCTTCGAAGTTTTCGATGATGCCGTTGTGGACGACGGCAATCATGCCGCCGGAGATGTGGGGGTGGGCGTTGGGTTCGGTTACGCCGCCGTGGGTCGCCCAGCGGGTATGGCCGATGCCGATATGGCCGAACACGCCTTTTTCGCGCGCGGCGTCCTCCATCAGCTGCACGCGGCCGACACGGCGCACGCGTTTGATTTTGCCGTCCATATTCACGGCGATACCCGACGAGTCGTAGCCCCGATATTCAAGGCGTTTGAGACCGTCGGTCAGAAAATCGACTACATTGTGATTGGCGCGGATAGCGCCGACGATACCGCACATATAAGTTCCTTAGTATCTAAAGTTGAAAAAAGACAAGACGCCGGCTTCCGTACGCCTTGCCCGCACATTATATCAGAGCGAAATATATCATACTGAATTATAAGGGGTAGCTTTAGAAAGCTGACTACATCCTTTACCTAGACATCTATTTAATAACAAGGTTCATCTTTCAATATGTTATTTTCCTTCTTACCCTATTTTCCAAGGGTAATTTTCGTAAAATTGTTGACAATATTGACCGTTTTCACATGAAAATTTGCGCTGAATCGAATTTTTTTACACTCTCTCGTTTCAAATTTCTAGTTTAATTACTTAGAATATATAACCAATTTATTTTTTTAAATAATGGAATTTTTCAAAAAAATATTTTTTTATATTTTTATTGGTTATATATACCAAATAATAAAATTCTCAAAAAAAATAATGTCAACAATTTTTCATCAAAACCGCTTGGCAGGCAAAAAAATTAGGTTTATATTGCTTTCCACAAATTCATCATCCTTTCCAATCTAATCCACAGGGAGCATAAAATGACCGATTTGAACGCCTTGTTTGCCAACCTCAAACAACGTAACCCCAATCAAGAGCCGTTTCACCAAGCGGTTGAAGAAGTATTCATGAGCTTGGGCCCGTTTTTTTGGCAAAAAAACCCGAAATACACCCAACAAAAACCTGCTTGAACGCATCGTCGAACCTGAACGCGTCATTATGTTCCGCGTCACTTGGGTGGACGACAAAGGACAAGTCCAAGTCAACCGCGGTTACCGTATTCAAATGAGCTCCGCCATCGGCCCTTACAAAGGCGGCTTGCGTTTCCACCCGACCGTCGATTTAGGCGTATTGAAATTCCTCGCCTTTGAACAAGTATTCAAAAACGCCCTGACCACCCCTGCCTATGGGCGGCGGTAAAGGCGGTTCCGACTTCGACCCCAAAGGCAAATCCGACGCCGAAGTGATGCGTTTCTGCCAAGCCTTTATGAACGAACTCTACCGCCACATCGGCCCGAACACCGACGTACCTGCGGGCGACATCGGCGTAGGCGGCCGCGAAATCGGTTTCCTCTTCGGACAATACAAAAAAATCCGCAACGAATTTGCCTCCGTCCTGACCGGCAAAGGCCTCGAATGGGGCGGCAGCCTTATCCGTCCTGAAGCGACCGGCTACGGTACCGTGTACTTCGCCCAATCCATGCTGCAAACGCGCGGCGATTCGATTGAAGGCAAACGCGTGCTGATTTCCGGCTCCGGCAACGTCGCACAATACGCCGCCGAAAAAGCCATCCAGCTGGGCGCGAAAGTGCTGACCGTTTCCGACTCCAACGGCTTCGTCCTCTTCCCCGACAGCGGCATGACCGAAGACCAACTCGCCGCGCTTATCGAGCTGAAAGAAATCCGTCGCGAACGTGTTTCCACCTATGCCAAAGAACAAGGTTTGAAATACTTTGAAAACCAAAAAAACCGTGGGGCGTTGCCGCCGAAGTCGCCCCTGCCCTGCGCGACCCAAAACGAATTGGACGAAGAAGCCGCCAAAACCCCTGCTGGCAAACGGCTGCTACGTCGTTGCCGAAGGTGCGAACATGCCTTCTACTTTGGGCGCGGTCGAGCAGTTTGTCAAAGCGGGCATCCTGTATGCGCCAGGCAAAGCCTCCAACGCCGGCGGCGTGGCAACTTCAGGCTTGAAATGAGCCAAAACGCCGTCCGTCTAGCTTGGAGCCGCGAAGAAGTCGACCAACGCCTATTCGACATCATGCAAAGCATCCACGAATCCCTGCCTGAAATACGGCACTGAAAACGGCAAAACCAACTACGTCAACGGTGCGAACATCGCCGGTTTCGTCAAAGTCGCCGATGCGATGCTGGCGCAAGGCATTGTGTAAGTCTCATTGTCCTGACTTTAGGATGTGGAAAGGTCGTCTGAAAACCTTGAATCGGGGTTTTCAGACGACCTTTTTATAGCCTGAGGGCAAATTTATTGTTACAGTCTGTCCATTGCCATTTATTAGGAGCCATTATGCTGAGCCGTTACGTTTTTTTCTATCTGCCTGCCTCCTCTCTTGCGCCACCTTCGCACAAACCTTGTCCCAAACCCCTGCCCAACGGTCTGAAAAATCATCGTCAAAGAAGATCGCCGTGCACCTGTCGCCGTTTCCCAGATTTGGTACAAAGTCGGCAGCGTGGATGAGAAACCGGGCAAAAGCGGATTAAGCCACGCCTTAGAACACATGATGTTCAAAGGTACGCCTTCCGCACCATCAGGCGAATACAGCAGCCGCATCGCCCGTTTGGGCGGCGATGACAATGCCTATACCAACCGCAGCGAAACGGTATATTACGCCAATATCGCCTCTGCCAACTTGCCCGAAGTCCTCAAACTTGAAGCCGACCGGATGCACAACCTCAATTTCAGCGATAAAGAGTTCGCTAACGAAATGAACGTTATCCGAGAAGAACGCCGCCAGCGTACAGAAGACGATGCCGGCGGGAAGATGTGGGAGCAAATCTACCTGAACAGCTTCACCCTACCCTCCATGAAAGCCTCCGTTATCGGCTATATGGAAGACCTGCACACCTTGCGTGCCGACGATTTGCGTGCTTGGTACAAACAATTTTACGCACCCAATAATGCCGTTTTTGGTCATCGTCGGCGATGTCGATGCCAAACAGACCCTGCGCACGGCGGCAGGATTGTTCGGCAAAATACCGCGTAAATCTTTGCCTGAACGGAACAACCTGAAAGCCGAACCGGTCAAACGCGCCCCTTCCTTTGCCCAAGCTTCCTCTCCCGTAACCCGTCAACCGTTGGTTGCCATCAGCTGGCGCGTTCCCGCCCTCTCCCGCCTTAACGATAAGCTGCCTTACGCCTTGGATGTCCTGACCGACGTTTTGGCGGGCAACACCTCCAGCCGTTTGGACAAAAACCTCGTACGCGGTAAACAGACCGCATTAAGCGCAAATGCCCATTACGACCTGCTCAGCCGCGAAATGCCGCTTTTCGGCGTATTTGGAATGCCTGCTGAAAACGTATCCGCCGAGACCCTGCTTACGCAGATGAAGTCCGAAATCAAAGACATCGCCGACAACGGCATCAGCAAAAGAAGAACTCGACCGCATCAAAGCACAGGCATTGGCGGGCGAAATCTACGCGCGCGACTCCATGGTTTCACAAGCTTCGCTGATGGGTCGTTTGGAAGCGCGCGGGTTCAAATATTCCGATGAAGCCGCAATCCGCCGCCGCATACAGGCCGTAACCGCCGAAGAAGTACAACAAGCCGCACAAATGCTGACGGACGACCGTTCAAGTACCGTCATCATCATGCCGGAAACCGCCCCTCCCGCACCGGCAGACTATACGGCAGTAAAAAAAGCCTGAAAAACAATGACAAACCGTTTTTCAGACGACCTCTTGCTGTGCGATAATGCCAAACGATAATATCTTAACGTAACCGATAAGATAAAATTTACCGTGTTCCATTATCACCCTGACAAAAACATCCTTCTTACACTGAGGTCGTCTGAAAATGAAATCCCCCTTTTCCTCCGTTTTTCCATACCGCGCTGACCATCTCTTCCGTTCTGATCCTCAGCGCATGTCCAAGCAACACTTCCCCCGTCAACCCGCCGCGGCACAACACCCAAATCACCCCTCCCCCAAACCGCAGGCAGTCGTTGCCTTGGCACTCGGCGGCGGCGCATCCAAAGGGTTTGCCCATATCGGCATCATCAAAGTCCTCAAACAAAACGGCATCCCCGTCAAAATCATTACCGGTACGTCGGCAGGCGCCATCGTCGGCAGCCTGTATGCCTCCGGCGCAAGTCCCGACCGTTTGGAATTGGAAGCCGAAATTCTCGGCTCAACCGATTTGGTCGATCTGACCCTATCCACCAGCGGCTTCATCAAAGGACAAAAACTGCAAGACTACATCAACCGCAAAGTCGGTAACCGCCCGATTCAAGACTTCCCGATTAAATTCGCCGCCGTCGCCACCGACTTCGAATCTTCCAAAGCCGTCGCCTTCAACCGCGGCAATGCCGGACAGGCAGTCCGCGCATCCGCCGCCATCCCCAACGTGTTCCAACCCGTCCTGATCGGCGGCCGTCGATACGTTGACGGCGGACTGACCCAGCCCGTACCCGTCAGCGCGGCAAAAAAACAGGGAGCAAACTTCATCATCGCCGTTGATATTTCCGACAGGCCGTCTAAAAACCTCAAACAAGGCTTTTTCTCCTACCTCGACCAATCCATCAACGTCATGTCGCAATCTGCCCTGCAACATCAATTAAGCCAAGCAAATGTCGTCATCCATCCCCAAGTCTTGGACTTAGGCGCGGTCGGCGGCTTCAGCCAAAAACAACGTGCGATCGCCGAGGGGGAGCGTGCCGCGAAAGCCGCTATTCCTGAAATACGGCGCAAACTGGCAGCTTACCGCTACTAAGCCTTTAGTGCTTTATGCAAAGAAAAGGTCGTCTGAAAATATAAAACTATTTTTAGACGACCTCTGTTTAAGGGAGCTGGCATACTCCTTTTTTTCTTACGGGTGCGATCTCTGTTTTATAGTGGATTAAATTTAAATCAGGACAAGGCGACGAAGCCGCAGACAGTACAGATAGTACGGCAAGGCGAGGCAACGCCGTACTGGTTTAAAGTTAATCCACTATAAACCGAAGCTATCAAAGCAAAAGGGGGACAAGCATGCCCTGTATTTTCAAAAAAAGTCGTCTGAAAACCATATAAGCTTTTCAGACGACCTTTCTTTATTGTGCTTTGACCTTACAAGGTGCCGTAAGAGTGCAGGCCGCTCAGGAACATGTTGACGCCGATGAAGGCGAAGGCGGTAACGAACAGTCCGATGACTGCCCACCATGCGAGGATTTTGCCGCGCCAGCCGGCGACGAGGCGCAGGTGCAGCCAGACGGCGTAGTTGAGCCAGACAATGAATGCCCAAGTTTCTTTTCGGGTCCCAGCTCCAGTAGCGTCCCCATGCGTCAGCCGCCCACAGTGCGCCGAGGATGGTGGCGATGGTGAAGAACAGAAAGCCGACGGCGATGGCTTTGTACATGACTTCTTCGATGACTTGCGAAGGCGGCAGCGATGATTTTTTGCCGGCGTTTTCGTTTCTCAATGCCCAAAGTTCGGCGATGCCGAGCATGGCGGCAATACAGAATGCGCCGTAGCCGATGAAGTTGGCGGGGACGTGGATTTTTCATCCACCATGATTGCAGGGCGGGAATCAGGGGTTGGATGGTGTGTGCTTCGCGGGAAAAGCTGTACCAAAGGACGAAGCCGACGACGATCGCCATGAAGCTGAAGACGAAGCCGCCGAGTTTTTGTACGGCGAAACGTGCTTCGTAGTAGAGGTACATCAGGGCGGTGATGACGAGGAAGAGGATGAAGACTTCGTAGAGGTTGGAAACGGGGATGTGTCCTGCGTCAGGGCGCAGGAGGTAGCTTTCGTGCCAGCGCACTAAAAGTCCGGTAAAGCCTGCGACGGCGGACACCCAGGCGAATACGGAACCCATGCCGAGCAGGGTGTTGGTGGCGACGTTTTTTTGCGTTGTGCCAACACGGCACCGGTGATATAGGCGAAGAGTGCGAAGAAAACGAAGGCGCATTGCCACATAATCGCGGACTGGCTGCTGAGGAAGTATTTGAGCAGGAAGCTGTCGGAATGCGTGATTTCGCCATCGTAGAGCATGACGGCGCCGTATGCGAGGACGGCACACAAGGGGGCAAACCAGCGCATGGGTTTGAAAAAAACCAGCCTAAAAAGACGGTAATGCCCGCGCTTGCCCACAAAATCACCATTTCGTAGATGTCCATGGCGTGCTGAATGCGGGTTTGGGCGAAGAATGCGCCGGCTGCGGTCAGGAGGGCGAATAGGCAGTCGACCGTATTCAGGGACTTGAGGAACGATTTGTGCGTCAGCAGCTCGTGTTCGGGTAGGGGGTTATGGTTATGCGTCATGGTTTAAATCTTTCGCCAGTCGTTGCAGGCTTTGTGTATGTTGCGGAAACTCTTTTTGCAGGTCGCGCTCGTTGCGGCTGGAAGACATGGCAAAGCGGATGTGGTCGTCTGAAAACAGGACCCACGCGCGTTTCTCGCGGATGTAGAACATAAATATCGTGCCGAGAACCAGCAAAACAGAGCCTAAATAGACTAAAAAAATGCACCGGGCGAACGGGTCATTTGCAAGCCGGAGGAGCGGACTTCTTCAAAGCCGTCCAGTTGCAGGAGCATGGGGGCGGGGTATTCGGTCAGACCGGTATAGGCGTCCATGCTGTGCAGCAGGAAGCGGTTGCGCGCTTCGTCTTGAGGCCATGCGGGCAGCTTGTATTTTTGGATGGTTTCTTCCAATACGGCGTTCATGACGCCGAACAGCATTTCGTAAAAATATCCTTGCATTTTTTCCTGCTGCTCTTTGGGGATGTTTTTGGTGATAAATTCGTCCAACGCCAAATAGCCGCCTTTCGCAAAAATGCCCAAGGTGTTTTCGGCGGCAAGGGTGAATTGCTCGCGGATGTTGTCGGGCGCGTTCAAGGTCGCGTTGCGGATGACGGCTTTGCGTGCGGCTTCGTCTTTCAAAAGTTCGCGCATCGCCATGAAGGTATCGGGTTTGAAAGTCTTATCGGCAGGAATGCGCAGCCAACGGTATTGCTGTTCCAGGCCTGTGCGCGTACCGGTGATGAAGAAATAATCCTGTTCCTGCTTGACGGGCAGCATATAGTTTTTTTATATTCGACAGCCTGACCCGCTTTGTCGCGGATTCGGTAAACAACGGACGGGCCGATGTTGGTGTATTTTTTTGTTTTTCTTGAGAGACGGCGCGCACGTCGTTAATCGCTGATTGCAGGGTTTGCTCTTTTTCAGACGACTTGCTCATGTCTTCCACGTTCATAGACGTGAATTGGTCAAACTCCAGTTTGTAGGACGTATTGCCGATGTCGAGCGGGAAGTCGCGCATAGATGTCGCCCTGAGCGTAACCGGCTCGCGGCTGGGATTGCCCAAATTCCAGGCTTTGAACTTCAAATCGGAGCCGCCGTCGGCAAAGCTCGCTTGATAGATGGTGATGCCGTGCAGCGTCAGCGGATGGTTGACGCGGATGGTGTGTTCGGATTTTTTGCCGCTTTCCTTGTCGGTAATTTCCAAATCGCTGGCAAAAATCACGCGGCATCCCGGTATTGTAAAAAGTCGATGTGGAATTTCTTCAGCTTCACTTCAAACGGCAAATCCTGAACCAGCATCCCGTTGTCGGCATTGAGGAAGACCACGTCCGCACTTTGCCCTTCGGTAATGTTTACATTGCCGCGGAACGACAGGTTCGACGTACCCAAAATGCTTTCCGGTTTGAAGTCTTTGGCATAGACGGAATGATTGTCCGGCACGACGCGTCCGGTCAGCATACCGATTTTCAGCAGGAGGTTGCTGTCTATCAAGCCGCCCAAGCAAATCACAATCAGCGCGGTATGGGCAAAAATATAGCCCCACTTGTTCATCGCCCCTTTTTTAGCAGCAACCAAAACCGATCCGTCTTCGCGCGTTACGGTTTTGCAGCTGAAGCCTTGTACTTCGAGATAACGCCTGGCGATTTCAGACGACATCTTGCCTTCCAACACAGTCGAATGGCGCATCGCCGCCAATGATTTTTCTTTAGCGTTTTCACGGAATGATTTGATTTCGCGGAGAAAAGGCGGAACATTGCGAATCAGGCACAAGCTGGTCGATATCACCAAAAACATCATGATGACCACAAACCAAGCGGACGCATAAACATCGTACAAGCCTAAAAAGTTGAAAATCTGCGACCAAAATGGACCGAATTTCACAACATAATTGACCTGCGGCTGGTTTTGCTGCAACACCGTCCCGATAACCGAAGCGACGCCCAAAAAGACTGAGCAGGGCAACGGCAAAACGCATGGAGCTTAAAAAAGCGAACCAAGGTTTGCGGATAAGGGGGACGGATGAAGAGGATTTGCTCATAGCGGTTTGATTTGATAAAGAATACAGGGATGGTCGGGATTCGGAAGCGACCCGATTATCGAACGGCACGAAAAATAGACATGATGGGGCAAAAAGCCAAAGGCTGCCATTTGAAAATACTTATTGCCTCAAAAAGCGGCGGCATACCATCGCACAAGGTCGTCTGAAAACAACCGCCCGAGGGCAAGCGTTTTCAGACGACCTTGATATTCACATCATCCGCAAACAGACGGACCGATAGGAATCAATGCAGACCCTGGATGAAGTTGGAAACCGCATTCAACTCTTCTTCGGTCAGGCGTTTGGCAATATCTTCCATAATCGCGTTTTTGCGTTGTCCGGATTTATAAGCCTTCATTTGATCGACCACATAAGACATATGTTGGCCGCCTAAGCGCGGATATGCGCCGATTTCGGTACCGCCGCCCGGAATACCCGCGCCGCTGGGGCCGTGGCAGGACATACAGGCAGGAACTTTTTTTATCCACCAAACCGCCTCGGTAGATTTTTGCCGCCCAAAACAGGATCATTTTTGTTTCGGGTTAGCCTCGCCGGATTTGGCCTGTTGTTTGGCATAGAATGCGGATACATTCAGAATGTCTTGTTCGGACAGGTTCATCACCATAGGTTTCATCACAGCGGCGGAACCGTTTGTACGTTTGCCTTCTTTAATGTCCAAGGTTTGACGGTAGATATAGGCACTGTGTTGCGCGGCGAGCTTTGGATACATGGCGATGCCGCTGTTGCCGTCCGCCGCATGACATGCCGCACAAATGGTAGTAGCCACTTCTTTGCCTTTTGCAATATCCGCTTTCGGGGCAGCGACAGCCGCGCCGGCAGCCAAAACCAAGGCCGCTAAAGTCAATCGTTTCATGGAGTGCTCCTGATTACAGCATTGCATACCGCGACAATGCCTTTTTTATACTCAAAACGCCGGATAAATTTTACCCGATAAAAACCGATAATTCTATAAACGTGCTATTCTATACTAGATTTACATTAAATTACTACCATGTTTCGCAACATGAACACAGCAAATTCCGCCACTCCGTCTCAGGGAACAAGGAAATACGGATGAACCTCTTTCAGAACGCCAAATTCTTCACCACCGTCAACCATCTCAAAGACCTGCCCAACACACCCGCAGAAATCGCATTTGTCGGACGAAGCAACGCAGGCAAATCCAGCGCGATCAATACCCTGACCAACCATGTCCGGCTCGCCTACGTTTCCAAAACGCCGGGGCGTACCCAACACATCAATTTCTTCGAATTGAGCAACGGCAGCTTCATGGTCGATTTGCCGGGCTACGGCTATGCACAAGTTCCCGAAGCCATCCGTACGCATTGGGTCAAACTCTTGGGCGACTACCTTCAACAACGGCGCCAGCTCATCGGCTTGGTGTTGATTATGGATGCGCGCCACCCATTGAAAAGAGCTGGATTTGCGGATGCTGGACTTTTTTTCCACATCACCGGCCGCCCTGTGCATATTTTTGTTGTCGAAAGCCGACAAACTGTCGAAAAACGAGCAAATCAAAACTTTAGGCGCAGTCAAAAAATCGCTCAAACCCTATATGACCCGTCAACGCATCAGCGTACAACTATTTTCCAGCCTTAAAAAAAGCAAGGCATAGAAGAAGTCAACCAAGTCGTCGGAGCATGGTTTGCTACGCATCAAGAAGAAATGGACAACTTGAATATCGGAAATCCGGAAAATTCCGAGTTATTGTAATCGGTCGTCGTATGGTCTGCATTGACGGGACGCAAATCCGTACTGTTCCTGTTGTATTTAACACGAAAGGTCGTCTGAAAACGCTTGGTAGTGATTCAGACGACCTTTATCACTTCCCCAGCCTACCACCTGCCCGATGCTTACCTTGTTGAGGAAGATAGCAAAGCAAAGAGTGGCAACCCATTATAAAAGGTCGTCTGAAAAGCCTTTTAGCCTTTCAGACGACCTTTATCTGCTGATAATCCTATTGCGCCTTAGTTTCAGTTACAAAGCCGATTTTACTGATACCGGCTTCACGCGCAGCTTCGAGCGCCTTATTGACGTATTCGTACTCGACTGCTTTATCAGCCGCAATTGCTACGATCGTATCCGCATTTTCCTGCTTCTCGGTTTTCAAACGTGAAATCACCGTATCAATATCGACTTTAGTCGCAGAATCACCACCGACATAGTAGCTGCCGTTGGCATCTATCGTCAGTCGCAGCGGGTCTTTAGGCTGCTTTTTCCTTCTGCTTTGCCGCTTTTTTTCCGAAGCGGTCGGCAATTCCAAAGGAATCGAGTGGGTCAATACGGGCATGGTGATCATGAAAACGATCAACAACACCAGCATAACATCGACCAAAGGCGTAACGTTGATGTCCGACATCGGCGTGTCATCGCCGGAATTCATTGAGCCGAATGCCATAATTTAGTCCTTTTGATTCAACAGGCGGACGTGTA
The DNA here is from genome assembly GCA_916438535.1 of uncultured Neisseria sp. Taxonomy (GTDB): domain Bacteria; phylum Pseudomonadota; class Gammaproteobacteria; order Burkholderiales; family Neisseriaceae; genus Neisseria. The sequence goes on from CAKAEP010000002.1 coordinate 880,579, forward strand.
AATCGTGTGCGAAAGCGTCCATATCTTGAGAGAGGGTTTTCTTACCGCGATTGAGGAAGTTGTACGCCAAAACAGCAGGAATGGCGACAAACAAACCGGCAGCAGTAGATACCAACGCCTCACCAATCGGACCGGCAACGGCAGCAATACTCATTTGTCCGCTTTGACCGATATTGATTAAAGCATGGTAAATTCCCCAAACCGTACCGAATAAACCGATAAATGGAGCGGTTGCACCAATGGATGCCAAAGCAGTCATACCGTAGTCAAACTGGCGCATGGCTTGCTCCATACTGTTTCGGATTTGAATGACGAGGTATTCGTTCAAAGGCAGTTCGGTAGTAAGTGTTTTTCGCATTGCTTTGACGATAGCTTTGGTAGGCACGCAGGGATTCGTCCGCCACACGGCTCATCGGTGAATCAATGCTTTTCACTTTTTGTACCGCTTCCGACAGCGTAAAAAGCATTTAGCATTTGCGTTTTTACTTCAGCATTGGCACTTTTTGGCTTTTTTTCAGTTTGATAGTGCGCAGGATAATCAGGCACCAAGTAACAATGCTCATCACCAGCATCAGTACGAATACACTAATCAGGACGAAATCGCCTGATTCAAACACTAATTTCAAATCCATAATTTTTTTCCAGATTAAAAAAATAAAATTAAAAAAAATTTCTTTTTTTGTCAAAATACAGGTAATTCGCGTTCATTTACTGAAGTTGGAAATTAATTTTACCCCGGTATTCTGTCAAACGGTTTTGTAGGGTATCTGCTGCCGGCGGCAGTAGCTGCCTTCCTTGCTGCATTATCCAAACGTTGGAATCCGCTACTTTTTAGTTACGGTAACTTTTACAACCTTACCACCGGGCTGAACAAGAATAGATAAATGAACTACTCCTTCCTCCCCATTTTCTAAAGAGAGGGGCGGGTAAGCCGGTGTAGGCAGGAAACCTTTATCTACGACAGCAGGAGGGCCACCGCTTCCACCTCCTGCACCTCCGCCGCTACCGGTACCTGATCCATGCTCACCTTTGGCACCGCCACTGCCTGATCCACTGCCCTCACCGCGTCCGCTGCCGGTACCTTTCGTACCGCCACCACTTCCTTTACCCTCACCGTGAAGGGCCTTACCTTCTCCACTGCCTTTTCCGTTTTCCGCAGTATTCGGACCGGTTTTAGTACCGGTGTATTCCGAAGCTTGAGGTGCAGGCTTGGATTCTGTTTTAGGTTCAGGCTTAGGCTCTGGGCGTGGCTCCGGTTTAGGCTCAGGTTTGGGTTCCGGCTTAGGTTCAGGTTTCGGTTTTTCAACCGGCTTCGGCTTCTCTTTAGGCTGCTGGATATCAGCATCCTCTTTTTTTCGTCACCACCGGCTTGATAACAGGCTTTGTAGGCTCAACCGGCTTGGGTTTCGGTTTTTGGCTTTTTCAGGCTCAGGGATCTTTTCCGGAGCCGCCGGCGCACCTTCGCCCTCAGGACTACCGTCTCCACCACCATCGCCGCCCAAATCTGCCAAATCGACAAACTCAATATTCATCATTTCCGGCACAGGCGGCTTGTGTGCCTGCCATAACAACGCGACCAAACCCGCGTGGATCAAAACCACCGAGATGACGACAGAAGGAGTTAAAATTCGTTCTTTATTCATAATCAACGCATGATAATAGCAACAATTTGTGTTTGCAACCCATTTTTTACATTTGTTTTTTTAGTGAATATCCATTTAAAAAAATATTTCCTCATTTTTAATATCATACGCATGATTTTTTTGATATTGCTATTCATTATCATGCAGGCAAAAGAAAAAGAGGACTTAATGCCTCAGTTAATTGGATTAGAATGTATTTAATGAAAAAAAGTTCATCATCTAACCAGATTACGAACAAAAAATCACGATAACGAAACAAATTTAATGATATACAAATATATCTGATTGCGGCTTATTTTTTTCAGGCTTATTTTTAGTCACTACAAACAGGAAACCCATGGAAATGGAAAGAAAATTTTTTACCTAGATTGGGTGATAAGCTGCCTAAAATAAAAACCTTACCTGTTCAAAATGTTACAATCATCAGAATAAATCAAATGTCTCCATCTTCGCCTAAGACGCAAACACCTATTGATAACTTAAATTTCATAAAATCGTATCATGCCGACTTATTACTCATTTTTTTCTACAAAAAAATTTCAATTCTCGGCTCATACAACAAATCATAAGTCGGCTTGTTAAGCAAATCCTGCAAAGTAAACCCGTCCAAATGTGCAAAGAAAGCCTTAATCGCTCCGCCCAAAATACCGGCAAGACGGCAGGATGGCGTAATCAGACATTCATTGTTTTCTCCCATGCATTCGACAATCTGCATGGGTTCAAGATGGCGCACGACCGCGCCGACATTGATTTTATCGGGTGTGTCGGCAAGACGTAGTCCGCCTCCTTTACCTCTTATACTGGTCAGAAATCCGCCTTTGACAAGCGCGGTAACGACTTTCATCAAATGACTTTTGGAGATGTTATAGGCTTCGGCAATGGTTCCGATATTGACTAACGAATCGTCGTTTATGGCCGCATAAATCAATACCCGCAGACCATAATCCGTATGTTGCGTCAGATACATGGTTTTCTCTGTTTGAATATATTATTTTTTTGGAACGGCGGCAGTGTGTCCTAAGGAGAACTGTCGCCGTTATGTGTTTGACTTTATATATGATTAAGTTTCATAATATCTGAAACATTTGAATTAATCCAGTGCAGTTTGATAATTTATTATCATTATAATCAAATATTATGAAGCCGTTAAAACGCCACCCAGCACTTATCGAACTTTCCCGCGAACACCATCACGCCCTTTCACTCTGCGTCCGCCTCCTGCGCGCGCCCGCTGAAAAGCCATCGAACAGAGCTCGAAGCCCATTTCCTTGAATTGGAACCGCATTTTGTCGAAGAAGAAACCATGTTCGCCCCGCATTGGCAGAATATTCCCGTTGCGATGCGCGAACGTTTCGAAGCCGAACACGCCAAACTGCGCAGCATGATGGCAAATCCTGAATATCTTAACGAAGCATGGAACAAAGACTTTGCCGTTACTCTGCGCGACCATGCCCGTTTTGAAGAACGCGAACTGTTTCCCGCAGTCGAGCCGTTTTTGCCGGAACCCGAAGGAATCTGATAAAAAAGGTCGTCTGAAAAGTCCAAAAGCACGATTTTAGCGTTTTCAGACGACCCTCCTGTTTATTCAAACCTAAAACAAACCATTCAAAAAGCAAACCAAGGAACTACCATGACCGCCTTTTTTTCAAACACCCTGTTTGGGCAATGGCATTCCGCCCGTTTTACTCGCTGGCGGCACTATACGGCGCACTCTCCATCCTGCTTTGGGGCTTCGGCTATACGGGTACGCCCGAGTTGTCCAATTTTTATTGGCACGCCCATGAGATGATCTGGGGCTATGCCGGACTCGTCGTCATTGCCTTCCTATTGACCGCCGTTGCCACTTGGACGGGGCAGCCGCCCACGCGCGGAGGCGTTTTGGCAGGATTGACCGCATTTTTGGTTGGCAGCAAGGATTGCCGTTTTCATTCCGGGCTGGGGTGCAACCGCCAGCGGCATACTCGGCACGCTGTTTTTTTGGTACGGCGCAGTTTGCATGGCATTGCCCGTCATCCGTTCCAAAAACAAACGCAACTACGTCGCCGTATTCGCCATCGTCGTCCTGGGCTGCACGCACGCCGCATTCCACTTCCAACTGCATGCCGGAAACGCATCTGCACTGCTCAGCGGGCTGCAGTCCGGTCTGATTATGGTCTCAGGTTTTATCGGCCTTATCGGTATGCGGATTATTTCCTTCTTTACCTCCAAACGCCTGAATGTTCCGCAAATCCCCAGCCCGATGTGGGTCGCGCATGCGTCCCTCTGGTTGCCCATGCTGACTGCCATGCTGATGGCGCACCATGCCCCTGCCTTGGCTTTCATCTGCTTTTTGCCTTTGCAGCGGGCGTAATTTTTTTACCGTACAGGTTTACCGCTGGTGGTATAAAGCCGTTCTGAAAGAACCGATGCTGTGGATTTTGTTCGCAGGCTATTTGTTCACAGGATTGGGATTGATTGCCATCGGTGCTTCCTACTTCCACGGCTCTTTCCTTAATCTTGGCGTACATCTCATCGGCGTCGGCGGCATCGGCGTCCTGACATTGGGCATGATGGCTCGCACCGCGCTCGGGCATACCGGCAACTCCATCTATCCGCCACCCAAATCCGTACCCGTCGCCTTTTGGCTGATGATAGCCGCCACTGTCATCCGCATCATTGCAACCTTCGTCAGCGGCACCGGTTACACCCACAGCATCCGCACTTCCGCAGTCTTGTTTGCCCTGTCCTTACTGCTTTACGCATGGAAATACATCCCTTGGCTCATCCGCCCGCGTTTGGACGGCAAACCGGGTTAATTAAACCAAGCATATCAAACGAAGGTCGTCTGAAACCTGTTTTAGGTTTCAGACGACCTTCGTTTTATCAATCAGACTCCCGTATCCAATACATCATATAGTGGATTAAATTTAAATCAGGACAAGGCGACGAAGCCGCAGACGGTACAGATAGTACGGCAAGGCGAGGCAACGCTGTACCGGTTTAAAGTTAATCCACTATAAAAATATGCTAAAAAAATTTTCAATTGACTGAAACCTTTCTGATATTGAGAAAAAAAAGTAGAAGAAATCAGGGAGGTTCTTCATTTTTGAAAAATGGTATTGAGCATAAAATTTTTAATAACTCATGTTATTGCAAAGATCTCAGATAAACTTAGCCTGACGACCAATGTTGCGTCGCAATATTTATCAGGAAATTTAGCGTGGACTTTATCCGCGCAAAAGCCCCAGTTTACTGCTCGCTCAAAATTCAATTAATAACTAAAAGAGCCACGCAAAAGAAAAAGGAAGGTCGTCTGAAAACCTGTTTCCAAGTTTTCAGACGACCTTTCTATCGGATGCGACGTTTAACTAAACCAATCAGAAAAAAATAGCTCGCGCCAGCTGATACGTTGCAGACCGCAGATACGGCCTTTCACTTCCAGCGATTTACCTTTATTCAACAGCAAGCTACGCTGGTCTCCCTCTTTGCCTGAGAAACATTTGTTGTTAGGCGTACCAGAACCATAACCCAGCTCCTTATCCGTACCAGTTCCACCACTATCACCATCGACGGTAACAGGATCGTCTGTACGCTTGTTCGGATCGATAAAGGTAAAGCTAACAATACCTTCTTGAGTCAAACCATTGGCGTATTGCGTACCAAAACCGTCCAGTTTACGCGTAAACGTTTCAGGCGTAAAACGCGCACTACGTTTATTGAGTGCACCGCCGTTATCAGCATTGATGCCGAGGAAGGTCGTGCTGGTTACGGTTGACTTATTGTTGCTGACAGGCATACACAAATCTTTTTCCGCTTCCTCCTTGCCGATGGTCTTACCGCCATCGGAAGTGTACTGCGTATCGTAACGATGGCAGTACGCAGAATCATAGTCGGCTTAAGTGAAACACGCTCACCTTCGCGCAAATTAATTCTCCAACCTTTTTGGGTTTTGGCAACCTGATTGTTGGTTAGGTAAATATAGCCTTCTTGCCCCTCTTGATCAGGAAGAATCTCCTGTTGCTGCAAATCACTTTCGGAAGCGGCGGTTACGTTCTGATTTTTGGGGTAAATCTTCCTCACTGGGTGTAAAATCTTCGTAAATACCATAAATAGATTGTATATCCTTATTAACTAAGTCATTTTGATAAATTTCACTTCCCGTACCGAAAAATTACAACATATTTATTCGCACTTCGGCGGGAAACAGCAGGAGCAGAAGTAATCGGCTTACTTGGAGATCCAGTAAAGATTTTAGTAACCATCCAATTATCAGGTTTCTCACCACGTAAATCAAAACGGTACATATTACCGCCACGGTCACCTGCATAGGCAATATCTACTACACCGTCAAAATCAATATCCAAGAGGGCAGGAGTGGACAAACCACCCACGCCACTTTCAACTTTAATTTTCTTCAATAGATTGCCAGCCTTACCAGCATCTTCTCCACGCTTATCGCCAGTACCTACTTCTTTACCCAGCATTTCGTAAATATACAATGCTGTTTCATTTTGCTTATCTGCTGTATCTTCAGCTCGATAACCACTAGCAAGAAAACCTGCATAGCGAATATTTTTGCTTACATCTACCCGACCGTTATTGGCTGGACGGCTTATAGAAATCCTACCGATTTGCGGCGTTCCAACGGTATAGCCTAATTCGTTGGCAGCACCTTTTGGCGTTTCAAACAAAGGAACTTTATCGCTCAAAGTAGCCGCATCTAGACCGGTATTGGTGGTTTGATTTTCTTTACCGCCTATATTGAGAGCGTATGCGCCACGTCCACCTTGTCCCATTGCGCCAAACATAAAGACACGTTGCTGAAACTTACTGTCTTGTTCTGCAACAGGGGTCTGACGCAGGGTAAAGCCACCATTTACGCCGTATTTATGGTTTTTCAATGGATTTTTTTCATAATCCGCATGTGCAATGTCTTTCAATACTTTGGCAAGCGTAATCGGGTTGCCTGAAGCATCGTTTTCGCGCTCCATTGCAGAAGGAAGATAGCTGACTTTCAAATCATAAGGATGGTTGCCATCTGTACTTTGGAAAATATGCACCATACCGTCGTTGGCTGCAGCAACCAAATATTTGCGGCGACCATGCTCCTGATTGCCGACTGCGGCAACAGAACCATCCAAAATATCGCCCAAATCACGCTCTCCGGGCTTACGGTCACGGTAAGGCTTGTATGCACTATCATTACTGCCAACTCTGCCCGTCCAATTGAGCAGCTTTTTCCATTCGTCTTTGTCACTACTCTCGATACCAAAATAGGCATTGTCGACTTTATCATCAGAGATGGCGTCGATAAAGTAAGTATTAGAACCCGTGTTGATCAACGTTTTTACGATTACCAAAGGAAGGCTGGGTAACCGTACCTTCCCGTCTACCATCACTATTATTCAATTTATCAAATAAAATCTGACTGCTCCAAGAGCGGGCATTCAGCTTAATGGTTGCCGCTAAATCGGGAATACCGCTGCTGGAAGTTGCTGGAGCAGTGCCACCAGTCAATGGAGGAATCGGTTGGCTATGAAGTGCGTCATTTTTTTAATCGTATCTGTAATGTTTTTTTAAATGCCGCAACCAAGGCTTCCGATCTATTGGCTTGGTAATACCATTCTTTTTTTACTTGCACCGCGTTTCAGATAATTTTCACCATCGACGGTAATATCACCACCAAAACCTACAGTAAATGTCTGAACGGTTTGCTTTTTGTAGTCTCCGAAATCGTTGGGATCGCCGTCCCAACTCTTACCAGCCTCATCCTCTCCACCGACTTTAAAGTCGTTTTTCTGCGAGCTTTTTGCTGAAAAAAAGCCAAACCGTTCCCACGATCCCAAAACTTATCATATACATACGACCAATTATAAGCCCAATCACATTGAAAACTTCTATCCGCCTCCTGTCTCGGTCCGAAAAATTCAAATGCAGCTTGATAGTCCTTACCGCTATAAGAATTAAAATTTCTCCAACCATTCTCGAAGGTAGCGTAAGCATAGCGACGGTTCTCATAATCAAAAATAGGCACATTATAATCACCGCAATAAGAGCTATAGTTTGCATCACCGTCCGACATCATAATGACATAAGCCTTCTGACAACGATATTTGACCTGTGGCATCACAATCGAACTGACAATTTCAAAATAGCGACGTGTTGCCGGAGTAGCATACTTATGCCGGAGTTTATTAACACGCGCCTTCATTAACTCCGGATCAGAATCAAAAGAATCAGAATCTGATCCACCATTATTATGAAGTGTCTGCAAACCCCAGTTGAATTGATTCTTATATGTGTCAAGAATCTGCTTCAATGCTTCTTGTGTTACCTGCAACCTATTTAAGGGATTTCCGCTCTCATCCACTGCTCCAGGCACAAGCTCGCTCATACTCGCTGAATCATCAATAAAAAACATAATGTTATGTTTAATTTTCGGCTGTTCGGTAATCTGAGATTCGTTTTGCAGGTAGAGCGGGGTTTTGGCAAACTGCGCTTGCGCTTGCGATGCTGCCCCCATCAGGGCGAGCGCGGAGGCGATGCTGTAAATCATCGGACGGACGGTACCGGGGAAACGTGAAAGGTTGTTTTTCATAATGCGTTCTTTTTTTTCGTAAAATCGTCGGTTGACGGATGATGACGTTGTTTTTTTATTTTTCTCGGAATGTGATTCTAACATTTACAATGTCATTTATGTGCAGTTCCGAATATTTTTTTGCCTGATACAGGGGACAAATGGTGAAAATGAAACAGACCGCATGATTATTAAGGTAGAAACTATCTTAGGATACAACTTGAACGATATGGCTTTTTGACGTAGAATGCATTGCTTCTACGGCATAGGCAGCTATGCCTGAAAAAGCACGTTACGCAGCAAAACCAAGGCTGCGGGGCGTGTTTTTTTTTAGCCGATATTTTCTCAGGCGGTCTTTTTTGTAAACAATTTTCAGACGACCCCTGCCCGTTTCTGCAAACCGACCATCATCAGGCAAACAGGATTCCATCATGACCACTCCGGCTCTTCTCGTTCTCGCTGACGGCAGCGTATTTCACGGCACATCAATCGGTTACGAAGGTTCGACTTCCGGCGAAGTCGTGTTCAACACTTCCATGACCGGCTATCAGGAAATCCTGACCGACCCGTCCTACTGCAAACAAATCGTTACCCTCACCTACCCCCACATCGGCAATACCGGCACCAACGCCGAAGATGAAGAAAGCCGCAGCGTTTATGCCGCAGGCTTGATTATCCGCGACCTGCCGCTGCTGCACAGCAACTTCCGCGCCTCCGAAAGCCTGCACGACTATCTGGTGCGCAACAAAACCGTCGCCATTGCCGACATCGACACCCGCCGCCTGACCACGCTGTTGCGCGAAAAAAAGGCGCACAAGGCGGGCGCGATCTTTGACCGGCGCGGACGCCACCGTTGAAAAAAAGCGCAAGAACTCATCGCCGCGTTCGGCAGCATGGTTGGCAAAGATTTGGCGAAAAGAAGTTTCCTGCACAGAAGCCTACGAATGGACCGAAGGCGAATGGGATGTTGGGCAAAGGTTTCGTTACTCCTGCCGAACAACCGTTACCACGTTGTCGCCTACGATTTCGGCGTGAAAACCAACATCCTGCGTATGCTTGCCGCACGCGGCTGCCGCCTGACCGTCGTCCCCGGCGCAAACCAGCGCGGAAGACGTGTTGGCGCTCAATCCCCTGACGGCGTGTTCCTCTCCAACGGCCCCAGGCGACCCCGAGCCTTGCGACCTACGCCATCGAAAGCCGTGCAAAAAAACTGATGGCAAAGCGGCAAACCCGATCTTTCGGCATCTGCTTTGGGACACCAGCTCATCAGCCTCGCCATCGGCGCGAAAAACCCTGAAAATGCGCTTCAGCCACCACGGCGCGAACCACCCCTGTACAAGACTTTGGACAGCGGCAAAGTCGTCATCACCAGCCAAAACCACGGTTTCGCCGTCGATGCCGACACTCTGCCCGCCAACGCACGGATTACCCACAAATCCTTGTTTCGACAGCACCTTGCAAGGCATCGAACTGACCGACAAACCCGTGTTCTGCTTCCAAGGCCACCCCGAAGCCAGCCCCGGGCCCGCAGGACGTCGGTTATCTGTTTCGACAAATTCATTGACAATATCAAAGCAGCAAAACAATAAAGCTGATTTTTTTCAGACGCACACTCAACTCGACAACAGGCCGTCTGAAAACCAAACTCAAAAAAAAATGAAATCAGCCCCCTCTCAACATCTGTCAGCCTGAAAACCCAATCGTCTAATCAGAAAGGAAAACCCCAATGACTGAAAAAAACAAATGCGCATTCTCTCCGTCACCGCCACCCTGACCGCCGTCGGCATGTACGTTTTCTACATCCCGCAAATCCAAAAACAACCTCGCAGGCAACCCCGGCTCGCCGCTGCAACCCCTCGTCGCCGCCATCAACTGCACATTATGGGTTTGCCTACGGCTTTTTGAAAGAAAAAAACGCGACTACCCCATCATGCTGGCAAACGCCCCCAGGTATCATTTTTGGGCTTTGATTACCTTTATCACTAGCTTTTTAAGGAAGTTTTTCAGACGGCCTGTGCAAAATAAAAAAACGCAAAAAGGTCGTCTGAAAAAAAGATTGTCTTGCGCAACATTTAATTCAATCAGCAGTCATCCCCCTCCCGTGGGAGAGGGCTAGGGATGGGCAGCAGCAAGGCTTGCACAAACAGCAACCCTGACAACAAAAATGACCACGCCCGAAAAAAACTATTGACCGCCGACAACCCCGCCCTGCGCCAACGCGCCAAAGCCATGCGTCAAGAAATGAGCGAGGCGGAAGCAAAAATTGTGGCAGCACCTGCGAGCAGGCCGTCTGAACGGCTATAAATTCCGCCGCCAGCAGCCGATGGGAAACTATATTGTTGATTTTATGTGCGTAACGCCCAAGCTGATTGTCGAAGCAGACGGCGGGCAGCACACAGAACAAGCCACATACGACCACGCGCGGACGGCATATCTCAACAGCCTGGGCTTTACCGTGTTGCGTTTTTTTGGAATCACGAGATTTTTGCAGCAGACAAACGACGTACTGGCGGAAATCCTGCGTGTGTTACAGGAATTGGAAAAAGCAGCCTGCACGGTAGCAGATGGCTGATTTTGATTGAAATTATTGAAAAATAATAGGATGCAAAAAGCTGCCTGAATTGAGCGTTTATAAAGGTCGTCTGAAAAAGTAAAAAGCAGCCTGCACAACCTGTTTCCTCGCAGAACCCTTTAACTCCAACAGTCACCCCGTCCTCTCTCCCGTGGGAGAGGGCTAGAGAAAGGGCAACAAGCCGCAAGGCTTGTATTTGGGAGATTTAGGTGTTGAAAGGTTGCTGAAATTCGGAGATGCCCTCTCCCTCAACCCTCCCCCACGGGGAGGGGGCAAATGCAGCGGATTCAAGCGTTGCAGGCTGTCTGAAAAAGAATGCCTGAAATATCAACGGCAGGAATTTTTCAGGTAGCCTTTATCGCAAAGCAGATGGAACAAACGCCGCGAGCGTTTTTTCAGACGACCTTTGAACCCGTCGGTAGGGTGTGTGCCGCAAGGCACGCACGCGGTGGAGTTGAGGTTGCAGGGAAAATGGAGAACGCGTGCGTGCGTACCGCACACACCCTAAATGTGGGCTACGGCTTTCTTGGATTTGCCGTTGATTGAAGGTCGTCTGAAAAGAAAAAAAGCAGCATGCACAATCTATTTTCCTTGCAGACCCCTTAATCCCAACAGCCGCCCCGTCCTATCTCCCGTGGGAGAGAGTTAGAGAGAGGGCAACAACCACAAGGCTTGTATTGGGGCGGTTAGGGTGTTGAGAAAGATTGTCGTGATTTGGGAGAATGCCCTCTCCCCAACCCTCCCCACGGGGAGGGAGCAGGGTTGCAGCAGATTCAGGTGTTGCAGGCCGTCTGAAAAAAAGAATGGTCGAAATATCAACAGCAGGAATTTTTCAGGTAGCCTTGATCGCAAGGCGGATGGAACAAACGCCGCAAGCGTTTTTCAGACGACCTTTGAACCCATCGGTAGGGTGTGTGCCGCAAGACATGCACGCGGTGGGTTGGGGTTGCAGGGAAAATGGAGAACGCGTGCGTGCGTACCGCACACACCCTACATGCGAGCTACGGCTTGCTGTTTTCCTTGCAGAACCCTTAATCCCGACAGCTGCCCCGTCCTCTCTCCCGTGGGAGAGGCTAGAGAAGGGCAACAAAGCCGCAAGGCTTGTATTTGGGCTAGTTAAGGAATTAGGGGATGGTTGCCGAAATTCGAGGAATGCCCTCTCCCCAACCCTCCCCACGGGGAGGGAGCAGGGTTGCAGCAGATTCAAGTGTTGTAGGTCGTCTGAAAAAGAATGCCCGAAACATCAACAGCAGGAATTTTTCAGGTAGCTTTTATCGCAAGGCAGATGGAACAAACGCCGCGAGCATTTTTTCAGACGGCCTTTGAACCCGTCGGTAGGATGTGTGCCGCAAGGCATGCACGCGGTAAGTTTGGATTGCAGGGAAAATGGGGAGCGCGTGCGTGCGTACCGCACACACCCTACATGCGGGCTACGGCTTGCTTAATCCCAACAGCCACCCCGTCCTCTCTCCCGTGGGAGAGAGTTAGAGAGAGGGCAACAAGCCGCAAGGCTTGTATTTGGGAGCAGTTAGGGTGTTTGGGAAAGATTGTCACGATTTGGGAGAATGCCCTCTCCCCAACCCTCCCCACGGGGAGGGAGCGGGTTGCAGCAGATTCAAGTGTTGTAGGTCGTCTGAAAAAGAATGCCCGAAACATCAACAGCAGGAATTTTTCAGGTAGCTTTTATCGCAAGGCAGATGGAACAAACGCCGCGAGCATTTTTTCAGACGGCCTTTGAACCCGTCGGTAGGATGTGTGCCGCAAGGCACTGCACGCGGTGGGTTGGGGTTGCAGGAAAATAGAGAACGCGTGCGTGCGTACCGCACGCACCCTACATGCGGGCTACGGCTTACTATAAATGTTTAATCAAGGTAATTTGAAAATGGAAAAAAATCCGAAAATGTAAATACTAGAAAACCATTACATTCTTCATTATTTTTGGCTGTGTTTTTGTCTTGTTTGTTATCCCTATTATTTTTTTCGTTTTTAAAAGCATTTATTGTTCTAATATAATTGCTTTAATAGCTATATTTATTCCAAGTTTTTTTATAATGGTTACCTACCAGAATTATACAATTGGTCATTAAAAAAACAAAACCGGAATCTGAAACAGCGGAAGAGATACAAAAAGAAATTAAAAGAAAAAGAAACAAAACGAATTCATAATACGGAGTTTAAGGATGCATTAAAAAAATTGGAGTGAATACAACTTGCAGGTTATATTCTTTTTCAGTTGTAATATTTATTGCTCAAAATATAAATATTCAGGAGAAGAACCTTAACATTAATGATACAAATTTATTCTGGTTGTTTGTGCAAATTTGTCTGTATTCTACAATTTTTTTCTAGAATTAAAAATAAAACAAATTGAAGAGGCTCGTTTAAACGATAACCAAAAAGGATCATATAAAAAAAAGTTAATAATTACAATTGCTTCTTGTTATTTTTTTCAGTACCATTCTAGGGCTGTTTGTTATTACACTACCTTTACTACCCAGCCAAATATGTATTTGCTATTTGAATTATGTATCATATGCGATGCTTTTCATGACCTATTGCAACCAATTCAAAATAGAACTTTTCCATTCTTCTCTTCGCGTTTTTAAATAGAAAAGGTTAAACCATGCCCAAACGTACCGACCTAAAATCCATCCTTATCATCGGCGCCGGCCCTATCGTTATCGGTCAGGCCTGCGAATTTGACTATTCGGGCGCACAGGCCTGCAAGGCTTTGCGTGAAGAAGGCTATAAAGTCATTCTGGTGAATTCCAACCCCGCCACGATTATGACCGACCCTGAAATGGCGGATGTTACCTACATCGAGCCGATTATGTGGCAGACGGTGGAGAAGATTATCGCCAAGGAGCGGCCTGATGCGATTCTGCCCACGATGGGCGGCCAGACCGCGCTGAACTGTGCGCTGGACTTGGCGCGCAACGGCGTGCTGGCGAAATACAATGTCGAATTAATCGGCGCGACGGAAGACGCCATCGACAAGGCGGAAGACCGCGGCCGCTTTAAGGAGGCGATGGAAAAAATCGGTCTCTCCTGCCCGAAATCTTTTGTCTGCCACACCATGAACGAAGCCTTGGCGGCGCAGGAACAGGTCGGCTTCCCGACGCTGATTCGCCCGTCTTTCACCATGGGCGGTTCGGGCGGCGGCATTGCCTACAATAAAGACGAGTTTCTGGCGATTTGCGAACGCGGTTTCGATGCGTCGCCCACGCATGAGCTGCTGATTGAACAGTCCGTGCTCGGCTGGAAAGAGTACGAAATGGAGGTGGTGCGCGATAAGAACGACAACTGCATCATCATTTGCTCGATTGAAAACTTCGACCCGATGGGCGTGCATACGGGCGACTCGATTACGGTTGCACCGGCGCAGACGCTCACGGACAAAGAATATCAAATCATGCGCAACGCAAGCTTGGCGGTATTGCGCGAAATCGGCGTGGACACGGGCGGCTCGAACGTGCAGTTTGCGGTGAACCCTGAAAACGGCGAGATGATTGTGATTGAGATGAACCCGCGCGTGAGCCGTTCGTCCGCGCTGGCTTCCAAAGCGACGGGCTTCCCGATTGCGAAGGTGGCGGCAAAACTGGCGGTCGGCTTTACGCTGGACGAGTTGCGCAACGACATCACCGGCGGCCGTACGCCCGCGTCGTTCGAGCCGTCCATCGACTATGTCGTGACCAAAATCCCGCGTTTTGCGTTTGAAAAATTCCCCGCCGCAGACGACCGCCTGACCACGCAAATGAAATCGGTGGGCGAAGTGATGGCGATGGGCCGCACCATTCAGGAAAGTTTCCAAAAAGCCCTGCGCGGCTTGGAAACAGGCTTGTGCGGCTTCAATCCGAGAAGCTCCGACAAAGCGGAAATCCGCCGCGAACTGGCCAACCCCGGCCCTGAACGTATGCTCTTTGTGGCAGACGCGTTCCGCGCGGGCTTTACGCTGGAAGAAATCCACGAAATCTGCGCCATCGACCCTTGGTTCTTGGCGCAAATCGAAGACTTGGTGAAAGAAGAGCAGCAGGTAAGTGCAGGCTGCCTGCAAGATTTGGATTTCGCCGCCTTACGTCGTCTGAAACGCAAAGGCTTCTCCGACAAACGCATCGCGCAGCTTTTGGGCGTAAAAGAAAAAGAAGTGCGCGAACACCGCTACGCGATGAAGCTGCATCCTGTCTATAAACGGGTCGATACCTGCGCCGCCGAGTTCGCCACCGAAACCGCCTACCTCTATTCCACTTACGAAGAAGAATGCGAAGCGCGTCCTTCCGACCGTAAAAAAGTGATGATTCTCGGCGGCGGCCCGAACCGCATCGGTCAGGGCATCGAGTTTGACTATTGCTGCGTTCACGCCGCGCTCGCCCTGCGCGAATCGGGCTTTGAAACGATTATGGTCAACTGCAACCCCGAAACCGTGTCCACCGACTTCGACACCAGCGACCGCCTCTATTTCGAGCCGCTGACGCTGGAAGACGTGTTGGAAATCGTCCGCACCGAAAACCCGTGGGGCGTGATTGTGCATTACGGCGGCCAAACTCCGCTCAAACTCGCCAACGCGCTGGTTGAAAACGGCGTGAACATCATCGGTACATCTGCCGACAGCATCGACGCCGCCGAAGACCGCGAACGCTTCCAAAAAAAGTGTTGAACGACTTAGGCCTGCGCCAACCGCCCAACCGCATCGCCCACAACGAAGAAGAAGCGCTCGTCAAAGCCGAAGAAATCGGCTATCCGCTGGTCGTGCGCCCGTCTTACGTCCTCGGCGGCCGCGCCATGCAGGTCGTCCACTCCGCCGAAGAGCTGCAAAAATACATGCGCGAAGCCGTGCAGGGTATCCGAAGACAGCCCCGTGTTGCTCGATTTCTTCCTGAACAACGCGATTGAAGTCGATGTGGACTGCGTTTCAGACGGCAAAGACGTCGTTATCGGCGGCATCATGCAACACGTCGAACAGGCAGGCATCCACTCCGGCGACTCCGGCTGCTCGCTGCCGCCCTACTCGCTCAGCGAAGAAATCCAAGACGAAATCCGCCGCCAAACCAAAGCCATGGCCTACGCGCTGGGCGTGGTCGGATTGATGAACGTACAGTTTGCCGTGCAAGACGGCGTGGTGTTCGTGTTGGAAGTGAACCCGCGCGCCAGCCGCACCGTCCCCTTCGTCTCCAAAGCCACCGGCGTGCCGCTCGCCAAAGTCGGCGCGCGCTGCATGGCAGGCATTTCCCTGCAAGAGCAAGGTGTGGAAAAAGAAGTCGTCCCCGATTTCTATGCCGTTAAAGAAGCCGTGTTCCCCTTCATCAAATTCCCCGGCGTGGACACCATCCTCGGCCCGGAAATGCGCTCCACCGGCGAAGTGATGGGCGTGGGCGCAAGCTTCGGCGAAGCCTACTACAAAGCCCAACTCGGTGCAGGCGAACGCCTGAACCCGACCGGCAAAATCTTCCTCGCCGTGCGCGACGAAGACAAACCGCTCATCGTCAAAACCGCGCAAAACTTCCAAGCACTCGGCTACGGCGTCTGCGCCACACGCGGCACCGCCGAATACCTGAAAGAGCACGGCATCATCGTGCAGGCAGTGAACAAAGTACAGGAAGGCCGCCCGCACATCGTGGATGCGATTAAAAACGGCGAAATCGCGCTGGTGGTCAACACCGTCAGCAGCTCGGCACAATCCATCGCCGACAGCCACAGCATCCGCCGCACCTCCCTCACCCAACGCGTGCCGCAATACACCACCATCGCCGGCGGCGAAGCCATGAGCGAAGGCGCAAAAAGCCGCGACCACCTGGGCGTGTACAGCGTGCAGGAGTTGCATGGACGGTTGAAAAAAACAGAGGCTGAATCTGAATCGGGTTTAGCTTGAACAAAAGGTCGTCTGAAAATAAGACTTATCTTTCAGACGACCTTTGCCATCCGCCTCCCAAACTGCTAAACTATTTACATTATTTTTACTTGAGACATACGCACACATGAAAGACCCAGAGCAGAGCAGCATGACCGCCCGCCGTTTTTCGTGCGTATCGATATGAATCAGGCAGCTTGAGCGTTTCAGGCTGCCTTTTTCGCGTTTGAACACAAAGGAATACAAAAATCATGGATTTCAGTTGGTTGGCAGAGCCGCATACTTGGATAGGCTTTGCCACGCTTCTGGTACTCGAAGTCGTCTTGGGGATAGACAACCTCGTTTTCGTCGCCATTTTGGCGAACAAAGTCAAACCTGCCCAACGCGACCGCGCGCGCATTACCGGTTTGGGGCTTGCGGTCGTTATCCGCATCATCATGCTCGGCTTCATGGCGCACATCATGACCCTGACGCACCCGCTGTTCCACATCAGCGGGTTGGACGTTTCCGGCAAAGACATGATTATGCTCGCGGGCGGTATCTTCCTGCTCTACAAAGCCACCACCGAGCTGCACGAACGCCTCGAAGGGCATAACCAGTTTGCCGTTGCCGACAGTCAGAAAAAAACACGCGCGATTTTTGGAGCGTGGTTGCCCAAATCCTGATTCTTGACGCGGTATTTTCCATCGATTCCGTCATCACTGCCGTTGCGATGGTCGATCACATCGTCGTCGCCATGGGCGCGGTTGCCGTTGCCATGACCGTCATGATTTCCGCCAGCAAACCGCTGACCGAGTTTGTGGACAGGGCATCCTACCGTCGTCATGCTCTGCTTGGGTTTCCTGCTAATGATCGGTTTCAGCCTCATTGCCGAAGCCTTCCATTTCCACATCCCGAAAGGCTACCTCTACGCCGCTATCGGCTTCTCCATCCTGATTGAAGCGTTCAACCAAATTTCGCAGCGTAACAGCCGCAAAAACGACTACATCAGCAGCTCGTGGCGCAAGCGCACCGCCGAGAACGTCTTGGGCATGATGGGCATACGCGAAAGCGTGCTTGCCAAAGCAGGGGGACGAAGCGGAGGACGACGGGCATTTCGAAGAAAACGAAAAAAATCCATGATACGCAGCGTCCTCACGCTTGCCGAACGTCCCATCCTCGGCGTGATGATTCCCCGCCGCGACATTGAGCGTTTGGACATCTCCCAAAGCCGTGAAGAGCAACACGCCCAACTGCAAAACACCCCGTACAGCCGCCTGCTCGTCGTCGGTAAAGCCGGCGTGGACGAACCGTTGGGCTACATCAACAAAAAAAAGACCTGCTCGCCCAACTGCTCGAAACCGGCGAACTCAATATCCAAGCCGTCCTGCGCCAGCCGCTCGTCCTGCCGGACAGTACGACCGCATTGGGTGCGATTGAACTGTTCCGCCAAAGCAGCGCGGATTATGCTTTGGTAGTCGATGAATTCGGCGCGGTTTTGGGCATGGTTACCATGAAAGACCTGCTGGAAACCATCGCAGGCGAATTCCCCGAAGAGTTTGAACGCCAAGAAGAACCCGCCGTTCAAGAAAAATGCCGACGAAAGTCTGACTGTGGACGGTTCGTTTGAATACGTCGACCTCGCGCCGCAACTCAACCTCCCGCCGCAGGAAGAAGATGCCGACTTCCACACCGTTGCGGGGCTGATTATGGAAGAGCTGCAAAGCATTCCCGATGTCGGCGACTTTGCCGACTTCCACGGCTGGCGTTTCCAAGTCGTTGAAAAAGACGGTCAACGCATCGAGCGGGTACAGATCACCAAGCTGCCTGATGAAGGATAATCAAGCCATCATTGTGAAATAAAAGGTCGTCTGAAAACCTTGAATCTGGGTTTTCAGACGACCTTTTAATGTTCGACACCACTTAATAGCGAAACAAAGGTAAACACGCGATAAAGCGCACATAAGTGTGATTTCAAATCTGCTAAGTGTTTTAAACTGACAAAAAGGTCGTCTGAAACAGCCAAATTCAGCTTTTCAGACGACCTTCTTTCATGTTTTCTAAATCAAACGCCTTTTAAAATGCTTCGCCGACTTTCACGCCGCCGGCTGTGTCTTTAGGCGTAGCAAGTTGCGCGGTCATGGCTTGTGCGGCTT
This sequence comes from uncultured Neisseria sp., assembly GCA_916438535.1. Taxonomy (GTDB): domain Bacteria; phylum Pseudomonadota; class Gammaproteobacteria; order Burkholderiales; family Neisseriaceae; genus Neisseria. The sequence goes on from CAKAEP010000002.1 coordinate 899,330, forward strand.
GGAAATCTGGGGTTTGCATCACGGCTTGGGCGGCTTCTTTGCCCAGTGTGTTCACCATGTATTGCCAGCGGTTTGCCAAATCGGGATTGACGGGGATTTGGAAGCCGTCGCGCAGTTCGTCCACGAGGTCGGGACGGTTGCAGACGAGGACGATGTCGCAGCCCGCTGTAAAGGAAGCGTTTGCGCGTTCTTTGATGCCACCCGCTGCGCCCGCGCCTTCCATGGTGAGGTCGTCTGAAAAAGATAACGCCTTTAAATCTAATGTCTTGGCGCAGGATTTGTTTGAGCCATTTTTCGGAAAAACCGGCAGGTTTGCCGTCAATTTGCGGGTAAACGACATGGGCGGGCATGACCGCCGCCATGCCTGCACCACTTAAGGCGCGGAACGGGATGATGTCGGCGGCTTCAAGTTCGGCAAGGCTGCGCGTGTCTTCGGGTTGAACCAAATGGCTGTCGCCTTCGACGAATCCGTGTCCGGGGAAATGTTTGCCGCAAGATTTCATGCCGCCTCGGTTCAGACCTTTTTGCAGGGCAAGGGCGAGTTGGGTTACGGTGTCGGCGTTGCGGTGGAAGCTGCGGTTGCCAATGACGGGGCATGTTCCCCAATCGAGGTCGAGGACGGGCGTGAAGGAGAGGTCTATGCCGCAGGCAGTCAGTTCCGTCGCCAATACCCAGCCGACCTGCTCGGCTTTTTTTCTTTTGGCGGCGGCTTCGCCTTCGACATCCCAAATCTGCCCTAAGGTGTTCATGGCGGGCAGTCGGGTGAAGCCTTCGATGAAGCGTTGCACTCTGCCACCTTCGTGATCAACGGCGATGATGAGTTCGGGCGTGCGCAGTGCTTTTGATTTCTTGAACCAGGGCTTTGAGCTGCCCGACGTTTTTCGAAGTTGCGGCGGAACAGGATGACGCCGCCGATAGACGGGTCGAGCAAGCGTTGTTTTTTTCTTCTTCGGTCAGACAGTAGGCGGCGACGTCTGCCATAACGGGGCCGCGCGGGATGGAATGGGGAGCGTTCATTTTTGGATTCCTTAAAATGTTTTCAGACGACCTTAAAGTATCAAAGGTCGTCTGAAAACGGGAAAACACGTCAGGCAGCTTTGCCTTTTTTGTCTTTCAGTATGAAGATGAGGGCGGTCATGACGACGCCGGTGGCGAAAAAGCCCAGCCAAGCCGATTGCGTCATGCCCAACACGAGGTAGCCTGCCGCTGCCGCGCCTGCGACGGTCAGGGCGTAAGGCAGTTGCGATGTAACGTGGTCGATGTGGTTGCAATGCGCGCCGGTGGAAGACAGGATAGTGGTGTCGGAAATGGGCGAACAGTGGTCGCCGCAAACCGCGCCTGCCATCACGGCGGACATACACGGGATAACCAACGAGGCATCGACTTTAACCGCCATCGCGGCGGCAATCGGCAGCATAATGCCGAACGTGCCCCAGCTTGTACCTGTGGCAAACGCCATCACGCTGGCAAGCAGGAAGAGGATGACGGGCAGGAAGCCGGGATGGATGTTGTCTGCAACCAGCGTGGAGAGGTAGTCGCCGGTGTGCATTTCGCTGACGACGGTGCTGATGAGCCAGGCAAGAATCAGGATGGTAATCGCGCCGAACATCGAAGATATGCCCTGACGGACGGCTTTGGGATAATCGGCGGCCTTGATGGTGCCGAGCGTGCAGAGGACGACGGCGAGTACGCCGCAAGTACCGCCGAACACCAGCGAAGTGTTTACATCGGTATTTTTCAAACGCGCCCAAAATGCTGAAGGTTTCGCTTGCCTGCGCGCCTGTGTAAATCATGGCGGAAACGGTGGATGCGATCAACACCAAAACGGGGATAATCAGCGCGTAAACCCTGCCTTTAGGGCCGTCCGAGCCGGCGGATTCGTCATGGGTTTCCTGCAATGCCGCTTTTTCAAGGCGCGCCATCGAGCCGATGTCGAAAGAAAACCATGCGACGACAAACACCATGATCAGCGCGAACAGGGCGTAATAATTCATCAGGCTCATGGCGACGAACACACCCATCGGCGTGTATCCAGTGATGTGGTAGGTAACGAGCAGACCTGCCAGCGTGGCGATAATCGATGCGCCCCAGCTTGAAACCGGCATCAGTACGCACATAGGCGCAGCGGTGGAATCAAGGATATACGCGAGTTTGGCGCGGGAGACTTTGAATTTGTCGGTAACGGGGCGGGCAATCGCACCGACGGCGAGACTGTGGAAATAGTCGTCGATAAAGGTAACGAATACGAGGCAGGCAGTCAGCATTTTTGCGCCGCGCCGCCCTTTGATGTGTTGCTTCGCCCAATCGGCAAACGCCTGATTGCTGCCCGAAAAAGTTAAAAGAGAAGTGAAAATACCGAGCAACAATAAGAAAATCAGGATTTTAGGTTTTCCCAGCGACCAATCGCCGTCTGCCCAAGCCAGTCCGACCACCATGTCTTTCAGGTGTGTCAGTCCGTCAATCAGGGCTGCCGCCGACCAAAAAAAGGCAACGCCGACCAAAAATACCGATGCCCAAAGACAGCAGCACGCGGCGGGTGATGACGGCAAGCGCCAATGCCAAAAAAACGGCGGCACGACGGATAAAAAAACGAATGTGAATAATCAATCAGGTGCATAATATTTTTATTAATAGGAAGTCAATCGGAGCGGAACGTTTTCAGACGACCTTTGAATGCGATTGTTGACAAAGCCAAAAGAGCAAAACCATCAAAAAAACAAACAAATCAATCAGTTGCTAAAATTACAAAAATACCCGCCACCTTAGGATGGCGGGTATTCTATCATTGAATGGCGCTTGCGTTGCACCTTATTGCAGGGTCAGGGCGAGGAAAAGCGTATTGCCGTCGCGCTGAACCAGCAGCGGCACATTTTTGCCCGCGCCTGCCAACGCGCTGCGGAAGCTCGATTCGTCGTTGACGCTGATTTGGCTGACAGCGAGGATTTCGTCACCGCGTTTGAGTCCAGCACGTTCCGCCGCGCCGCTGACGCGGGAAACAATCAGGCGGCTTTTGCCTGCACCTTCATCGACGCGCAGGGTCAGTCCCGTATTATCGACGGTAAAGCCGTCCGCCGGATTTGCCTGCTGCGGCTGCTCGGTAGCGCGTGAAGACGTTTCGTTCTGCTCCGCCATGCTGCCGAGTTTGACTTTCACATTGATTTTCTCGCCTTTGCGCCATACTTCCAGCGAAACTTCCTTACCCGGCAGCATCGAGCCGACCATGACCGGCAAATCGCTGGACACGCGCACTTCTTCGCCGTTGACGCTGCGGACGATGTCGCCCACTTGCAATCCTGCCTGCATGGCAGGGCTGTTCGGCATCACTTTGGCAATCAACGCGCCGCTGGCTTTGTCCAAACCGAACGATTTCGCCAGATCGTAAGACACTTCCTGAATAATCACGCCCAACTGACCGCGCTGAACCTTACCGCTGGTTTTCAACTGCTCGGCAACATTCATCGCCACATCAATCGGAATCGCGAAGGAAATGCCCATAAATCCGCCGCTGCGGCTGTAAATTTGAGAGTTGATGCCGACTACCTGACCTTTCAGGTTAAACAGCGGGCCGCCGGAGTTGCCCGGATTGATGGCAACGTCGGTTTGGATGAAAGGCGTGTAGCTTTCGTTCGGCAGGCTGCGTCCTTTGGCGGACACGATGCCCGAAGTAACGCTGTTGTCAAAGCCGAACGGCGCGCCGATGGCGGCAACCCACTCGCCCGGTTTCAAATCTTTCGGATTGCCGATTTTGACGACGGGCAACTCTTCCGAAGCGTCAATCTTCAGCAGCGCGACATCGGATTGCGTATCCGATCCGATCAGCTTGGCGGTGTATTCGCGTTTGTCGTTGAGCAGGACTTTGATATTGCCCATGCCGGCGACGACGTGGGTATTGGTCAGGATATAGCCGTCTTTACTGATGATGAAGCCGGAACCGAAGTTCAAATCCTCGTCGGCAGACTGGTCTTCCGGCATATCGGGCATATTCGGGACAAGGCGTTTGAAAAAAACTCGTAAAACGGGTCGTTGTCAGGGAACTGGCTCAAATCCATGCCCTGCTCTTCAGACTGCCCGCTGCCTGCGGCACGCCCCTGCAGGGGAAGCTTGGATATTGACCACCGCCTGACCTTCGTTTTTGCACCAATTGTGCAAAATCGGGCAGCAGCATGCCGACGCTGCCGTTATCTTTGGAAGGTTCGATTCTTTGTACGAATTCTTCGCTTTTACTGTCGCCGCCGAAGAAGCTGCTGATTTTGTCACAGCCGCCCAAGGCCAGCGCAGAAGCCGTTACCAAAGCAAAGTATCTGTATTTGTTCATTTTTTTCGCGCACCGCGTTTCCTTTTCCGAATAACGGATTGTGTTCTTGCATCTTAAAAAAATAGGGGGTCGTCTGAAACTTTTCTCATTTTCCAACCCGATAAGGTCGAATTTTACCTTTTTGCCCATATTTTTTTCAAGCATTTCATTTTAAATAAAAAAATGCCGTCAGAAATTTTTAACCTGATAGAAAGGTTGTTTTGTTGATTGTTTACAATTTATCAATGTTTACATCAACTTCGCACCATACTCGCACAAATCATTAATGATGCATTTCCCGCATTGCGGCTTCTGCGCCTTGCAGGTGTAGCGCCCGTGCAGAATCAGCCAATGGTGCGCATCCATCAAAAACTCTTTCGGCACAAAGCGCATCAGCTTGTCCTCTACCTCGCGCACATCCTTGCCCGGCGCGATTTTTGGTACGGTTGGATACCCTGAAGATGTGCGTATCGACCGCCATGACGGGATGACCGAACGCCGTGTTCAACACCACGTTTGCCGTCTTGCGCCCCACGCCCGGCAACGATTCCAAAGCCTCGCGGTCTTCCGGCACTTCGCCGTTGTATTTTTCCAGCAGGATGCGGCAGGTCTGCATGATGTGTTTGGACTTGGTTTTATAAAGTCCGATGGTTTTCGTGTACTCCATCACGCCGTCCAAACCCAAATCCAGCATCGCCTGCGGCGTATTGGCAACCGGAAACAGCTTTGCCGTCGCCTTATTCACGCCCACGTCGGTCGCCTGCGCCGACAGCAAAACGGCAATCAAAAGCTCGAAGGGTGAATTGAAATGAAGCTCGGTGGTCGGATGGGGATTGGCAGCGCGGAAACGCTCGAAAATTTCTTGGCGGATCTGTTTGTTCATGGGGGTACGGGTAGGATTGGTGTGTGTCTTTATCGTTTGCCCGATTATAACGCAAAAGGTCGTCTGAAAACGCCAACCGCTTTTTTTCAGACGGCCACTAATATTCCCGGATCCCTATTCTTACGTTATATTCCATCCCTTTTAAAAATGAAGGTCGTCTGAAAATATGTTGGGCAAACTGGATACTTGGCTGATGGAACACCCGAAACGGGATGATTTGCACGGCTGGCGGCGTTTTGCGGTCGAATTTTGGTTTTTCGGACTGAAAGAAGCGCGCGCCTGTTTGTTTGCAGGTTTGTTTTTCATCGCCATGTTCCTGATTCCGAAAACAGGCTGGCTGGGGATTTCACGCTATGACCTGCTGCTGATTTTTGCAGTCTCCGTACAGGTTGCGATGCTGTATTTCAAGCTGGAAACGTGGGACGAAGTGAAATCGATTACGCTTTTTCACTTGGTGGGCTTTGCTTTGGAGTGGTTCAAAACATCGGGCGACATCCAGTCTTGGAGCTATCCGGACGAGGCATACACCAAAATCGGCGGCGTGCCGCTGTTTGCAGGCTTTATGTATGCGGCGGTCGGCAGCTACATCATTCAGGCTTGGCGGCTCTTTAATATCAGAATCAAAAAGCCATCCGCCGTATTGGTTGAGCACATTGTGCGCGCTGGCAATTTACGTCAATTTTTTCACTCATCACTATCTCGGCGACTACCGCTGGTATCTCGCCGCATTCGCACTCGGGCTGTATGCGCGGACAACGGTTTTATACACGCCCCTATGACACTACCCGAAAAAAATGCCGCTCCTGCTGTCTTTCGTCCTAATCGGTTTTTTCATTTGGCTGGCGGAAAACCTAGGGACTTTGTTCGGCGTTTGGCGTTATCCCAACCAAATCGGCGCATGGGCATCGGTACACATCAGCAAATGGAGTTCGTGGGCTTTTGCTGGTGATGATGACGTTTACCATCGTGGCGAATTTAAAACACGTCAAACACACCATCAGCGTTTCTAAAGATTAATGTTCGATACTGCGAAAAGGTCGTCTGAAAATGCCTCTTCCGCTTTTTTTCAGACGACCCCTTCTATTCCGCTTACGCTTCCTGCGCGTCCACATCCACCGACCATCTGATTTTGCCGTCGCGGTTTTGCTGCAACACCTGCACCCACAAACTCACGGCGCGGTGCAAATCCTGTCGGGATGTTGATTCGAGAAAGATTTGCGCGCGTTCACGTTCGGCAAGTCGCACCATCAGCATAGGGGCGGCGCCGAACTGGGAGACGCTTTCGGGCAAAAAGCAGGGGCGAGGGTTTCTTTGGCGGCATTGAGAAACTCCATCGCATCGGCAACGCGCGGCGCGTCGGCGCGGACGGCAGTTTGGAAACCGAAGGGCGGCATGGCGAACATTTGCCGCTCGTTCAATTCGTTTTCGGCAAACACGGCGTAGTCCTGCGCTTTGACGGCGGCGAAAACGGGATGTTCGGGCAGTTGGGTCTGTATCAACACCTTGCCGGGTTTGTCGGCGCGTCCCGCCCTGCCGGACACTTGCATCAGCTCGGCGAACAGCCTTTTCCGGCGCGCGGAAATCCGCGCTGTACAGGCTGCCGTCGGCGTTCAACACGATAACGAGGTTGAGCCGCGCGAAATCATGGCCTTTGGCGAGCATCTGTGTGCCGACCAGAATGTCGATTTCGTTGTCGGCGATGCGGCGGTACAAATCCGCCCAGTCGTTTTTGTGCGCGGTGCTGTCCCTATCGACGCGGACGACGGCGGCCTTGGGCAGGAAGGCGCGCAGGGTTTCTTCGACGCGCTGCGTGCCGTGGCCGACGGCGGTCAGGTCTTGGTTGCCGCAATCGGGACATTTGAACGGGATGGGTTCGCGGTGGTCGCAGTGGTGGCAGCGCAGTTGGCGGGCGCGTTGGTGCAGTACCATTTTGGCGGAGCAGTTCGGGCAGCCGAAGGTATGGCCGCAGTCGCCGCAAAACAGCGCGGGCGCGAAACCGCGCCGGTTGAGGTACACCAGCGACATACCGCCCGCTTCAAAATTCTGTTTCAAAAGCTGCAAGGCTTGCGGTGAGAAGCCGTTGTCGAGTTTCAGACGGCCTACGTTGAGGATGTCCACTCGCGGCAGTTGCGCGGCGGTATGGGCGCGTTCGGTCAGTTGCAGCAGGCGGTACGCGCCGCTTTGTGCCTTGTGCCAGCTCTCCAAGCTGGGCGTGGCGCTGCCCAACACGACGGGGCAGCCGCTCTGCTTCGCCCGCCACACCGCCAAATCGCGGGCGTGGTAGCGCAATTCGTTGTCCTGTTTGAACGAGCCGTCGTGTTCCTCATCGACCACAATCAGTCCGACATCAGGCAAAGGCGTGAACACCGCCAGCCGCGTGCCGATCACCAGCTTCGCCTGCCCCAACATCGCGCGCAGATAATCCTGCGTGCGCTTGCCTGCCGCCATCTGGCTGTGCAACACGGCAGTCGGCACGTCGGCAAAACGGTTTTCCACCCGCTTCAAAAGCTGCGGCGTGAGGTTGATTTCGGGCAACAGAAACAACACCTGCCGCCCCTGCGCCAACACTTTCGCCATCGCATCAAAATACACCTCGGTCTTGCCGCTGCCGGTGATGCCGTACAGCAGAAACGGCTGAAAGCTGCCGAAGGCCGTTTGAATTTCATCGGAAGCCTGTTGCTGGTTGGCGTTGAGCTGAAATTCAGACGACCTCAATACAGGCTTTGCCGCTTCCGTCGTTTCAATCCAGCCCTGCTCCGCCCAATCTTCGATTAATTTCGCCGCCTGCGCGTTCACCTGCTTCAACGCCGCCATCGTCATCCCGCCCGACAGCAGCGCGTCCCACAAAGCCGCTTTTTTTGTTGAACCGCGCCGGCGGCGGCGTTTGCGCCCTACCCGCTTCGTTCAGCGCGTAAAACAACGGCGGCTGCGGCATTTCCACCACGCGCGTTTCCTTCAAACCCTGCGGCAGCGCGGCAAACACCGCCTGCCCCGTCGGATAGTGGTAATAACGCGACGTAAACGAGAGCAAATCACGCCAGCTTTCAGGCAGCGGCGGCTCGTCCGAAAAGGTCGTCTGAATACTCAAAATCCGCGCCGCATCCATATCCGGCGCAATATCCGTTTCCCACACAATCCCGACCACGGTCTTGTTGCGGAAAGGCACAAGCACCCGCGTTCCCTGCGGCAGCGGCTCGGAATGGGAATAAGTCAAAAGGCCGTCTGAAAGCGGCACGTTTACGGCGATACGGTGGTAGATCATACAGGCAGGCAAATCGTTTTTTGCGTATTTTAACAGCCGAAAGCTATTTTCAGACGATAAATTGAGCCTCAATACAATGCAGGCATGACAGAGGTTTGATACAATGCGGTTTTCTTGACACACGCTTATACTTAAAAATGAAAACCAAATTAATCAAAAATCTTAGCCCCCATCGCTCTGATCTCTCTGACCGCGTGCGGGCAAACGCCCGTTTCACAGGCAAATGCTGCGCCCTCTTCAGCCGCCAAGCCCGCCACCCCCGTGCAAGGCAAAGTCGGCGAAGCCTTGAAAGCCCGCCTCGAAAAAAATTTACGAATCCCAAGGCCTGAAAGTCATCAGCGTCAGCGAAACCCCCATTCAAGGCATTTATGAAGTCGTTGTCAGCGGCAAACAAATCATTTATACCGATGCCAAAGGCGACTATATGTTTGTCGGCGACCTCATCGACGTCAACACGCGCAAAAGCCTGACCGAAGAGCGCGCCGCCGATTTGAACAAAATCGACTTCGCCTCCCTGCCTTTGGATAAAGCCATCAAAGAAGTACGCGGCAATGGCAAGCTGAAAGTCGCCGTCTTCTCCGACCCCGACTGCCCGTACTGCAAACGCTTGGAACACGAGTTTGAAAAAAATGACCGACATCACGATCTACAACTTCATGATGCCGATTCCGAGCCTGCACCCCGATGCCGCGCGTAAAGCCGAAATTTTGTGGTGCCAGCCCAACCCGACCCAAGCCTGGACCGACTGGATGCGCAAAGGCCAATTCCCGAGCGGCAAAGCCAATTGCGACAATCCCGTTGCCGAAACCACTTCTTTGGGCGAACAATTCGGCTTCAACGGCACACCTACCCTCGTCTTCCCGAACGGCCGCAGCCAAAGCGGATACAGCCCCATGCCGCACCTCAAAAAAATCATCGAAGACAATCAGAAATAAGATTGGCTTCAAGATACAGCAAAGGTCGTCTGAAAACCTTGTATATCGGTTTTCAGACGACCTTTTTCTTTAATTATAGTGGATTAAAATAAAAATGAGACAAGGCGGCAACGCCCGCCGTGTACAGGTAGTACATAAGGGCGTTGGCAACGCCGTATCATTGCAATTTTAATCCACTATATCAGACAAATCCCGTTTATTTCACCTTAGTCGCCATCAACGTATGCAACCGGCGGTTGTCGGCGCGGGCGACAGTGAACTGCAAACCGCCGATAACGACTTTTTCTCCGCGCACGGGCAGGTGTCCCAATTCCTGAATGACCAGTCCGCCGATGCTGTCGGCTTCTTCGCTGCTGTAATCCGTACCAAAAAAGGCGTTGATGTCTTCGATTTCGGTTACGGCGTTGATACGCCAACGTTCGGTGGAGACAGCGTGGATATTGTCCGCGCTTTCGTCTTCGTCAAACTCGTCTTCAATGTCGCCGACGATTTGTTCGATAATGTCTTCAAAAGTTACCAAACCCGACGTGCCGCCGTATTCGTCGATAACGATTGCCATGTGGTTGCGCTGCTCGCGGAATTCTTTCAAAAAGCGCGTTCAGTGATTTGCCTTCGGGTACAAAGACGGCGGGACGAAGGATGGATTTGAGGTTGAACTGCTCGGGATTGAACATGTATTTGAGCAGGTCTTTGGCGTGCAGGATGCCGAGGACTTCGTCTTTGTCTTCGCCGATGACGGGGAAACGGGAATGGGCGGTTTCGATGACGTAGGCAGTGATGCGCTCGATGCTGTCGTTTTCTTTCAAAACGTTCATGTGGCTGCGGGTAATCATGGCATCGCGCACTTCCAAGTCGGCAAAGTCGAGGACTTTTTCCAGCCGCAAAAGTGTATCCGCGTCAAACACTTCCTGCTCGTGCGCCTGCCGCAGCAGGCTGAGTACGTCTTCGGCGGAATCGGGTTCGCCGGCAAGTCGGGAAATCAAACGTTCGAAAAATGTCGGTTTCGACCGGGTGTCGTCCATTTCAGTATTCGTCCTCTTGGTAGGGGTTGGGATAACCTGCCGCCTGCATCAGGCGGATTTCGAGCGCCTCCATTTCTTCGGCCTCAGTCTCTTCTATGTGGTCGTAGCCCATCAGGTGCAGCGTGCCGTGCATGGTCAGGTGGGCAAAATGCTGCTCGGCGGTTTTGCCCTGCTCGGCAGCTTCTTTCAATACGACTTGCGGGCAGATGATCAAATCGCCGCAAAGCTCGTCTGAAAACTGATCGGGCAGGATTTCGCCTTCGTTCAAAGCAAAACTTAACACATTGGTGGCGTAGTCTTTGCCGCGGTAATCGCGGTTGTAGGCGCGGGCTTCTTCTTCGTCCAGAAGAATCAGGCTGATGTCGGCGCGGCGGTATTCGTTTTTCAACGCCGCCCATGCCCAGCGGTAGAAATCGCGTTCGCTCGGAAGGTCGGCGGCGGTTGAGGCGTTTTCAAAATTCAGGCAGAAACGTTGCCGCTGCAACGATAAGAAGGGATATTTTTTTGGCGCGTTTCATGCTGTAAGGCTGTTGGGGTTAAAATGTTTTTTTAGAGAATAAGTTTCATTTTACGGCAGTATGAACTAACATCATGCCGGTACACATTATAGTTTATTTCGTTGCAACAGATATAGTGCAACGGCTTCTCCGACAGCTTCGCAGCGGAATACCTTTATCAACCACGGTAATTGCAAATGAACAAATTTCTTTTTCCCCATCCTGATTGCCCTGACAGCCTGTTCCCCGCAAAACAAAATCGAAACGTCGGCTGCCAAACCGACGGAAACTCAGGTCGAAAAAAACAGCGGCGATACGGTCAAAATGACAGGAACAGTCCATTATTCGCTCGAACAGGCGGAATTTACCGCCGACGGGAAAAACCCTATTTCATCAACGGCGGCGACATCCTGATGGATCAAGTAGAAAAAAACCGCCTGAGTTCCGGCTCATATAACGTTACCCTGAACAATGTCTGCATTCAGGGAAAAGTGCTGACCAAAAGAACAAAACCAAGGCAACGGATTCGGCCCCTTGGGCAAGTACAGTCAGGCGGTTAGCGTAGAAAGTTTGTGTTAGACTGTCGAACTTCCCGCCTCATGAATTAGAAAATCAGAAACTGCAAATGAACCCGAAAAAAACTCGTTATCGCCAGCCGCGAAAGCCTGCTTGCCATGTGGCAGGCAAAAACATATCCAAGGTCGTCTGAAAACCCTGTATCCCGACTGCGAAGTCGAAATCTTAGGCATGACCACGCGCGGCGACCAGATTTTTGGACAAAACCCTGTCGAAAATCGGCGGCAAAAGGCCTGTTTATCAAAGAGTTGGAACAAGCCTTGCAAGACGGACGCGCCGATTTGGCGGTGCATTCGATTAAAGACGTGCCGATGGATTTGCCCGAAGGCTTCGCCCTTGCCGCCATCGGCGAGCGCGCCAATCCGTTTGATGCGTTCGTATCCAACCAATACGCGCGTTTGGAAGAAATGCCCAAAGGCGCCGTCGTCGGCACATCCAGCCTGCGACGCGAAGCCCAGTTGCGCGCCCGCTACCCGCACTTAGTGATTAAACCCCTGCGCGGCAACGTGCAAACCCGCCTGTCCAAACTCGACAACGGCGAATACGATGCCATCATCCTCGCCGCCGCCGGATTGCAGCGTTTGGAACTGGACGAACGCATCCGCCTGATCCTCTCCGAAGCCGACAGCCTGCCTGCCGCAGGACAAGGCGCGTTGGGCATCGAAATCGCCGCACACCGCACCGACCTTCTCGACGTCTTGAAACCCTTAAACCACGATATAACACACGCCTGCGTTACCGCCGAACGCGCCCTCGCCCGCGCTTTGGGCGGAAGCTGCCAAGTGCCGCTTGCCGCGTATTGCACCGAAGAAAACGGCCTGCTCACCCTGCGCGGACTGGTCGGACACCCCGACGGCTCGGTAATCTTGCAGGCAGACGCGCAAGCCCCCGCCGCCTACGCCGATGCGCTCGGACGCGCGGTCGCCAAAAAGCTGGCGGACGACGGCGCGCAGGAATTGATTGAAGCCGTGTTGAAAGAACAAGCCGAATAAATCGGTTGGCAAGAAAAGGTCGTCTGAAAAACGTTTTCAGACGACCTTTTGCCATTCGCCGCCAAACTTGAAAGACGGCGCAAATAAGCGCAAAATGTTAACAAGTTAACCTATGGCTTCTCTTATTTATAGTGGATTAAATTTAAATCAGGACAAGGCGACGAAGCCGCAGACAGTACAGATAGTACGGAACCGATTCACTTGGTGCTTCAGCACCTTAGAGAATCGTTCTCTTTGAGCTAAGGCGAGGTAACGCCGTACTGGTTTAAAGTTAATCCACTATAAGACATCAAACAAACCTGCTGAACAAGATTGGAAAACAAATGAGTAAAAAACTCCACCCGCAGACGCTCGCCATACGCGGCGGCAAAGAGCAAACCGAATACCGCGAACACCATCAGGCATTGTTCCTCACCAGCAGCTTCATGTGGGACAGCGCTCAACATGCTGCCGACTTGTTTTCCAAAAAAATCAAAGGGTTCACTTATACCCGTACTGCCAACCCGACCACAGCCGCCTTTGAAAAACGCATCGCCGCCTTAGAAGGCGCGGAACGCGCGGTCGCCACTTCGACCGGTATGTCCGCGATTCAGGCGGCGTTTTTCACCTTCCTGCAGGCGGGCGACCATGTGATTTCCAGCCGCAGCCTGTTCGGCACGACCGTCGGCTTTATCAATAACATCGTCACCAAATTCGGCATCGAAGTGAGCCATGTGTCGCCGACCGATGTGGACGAATGGAAAACCGCCGTCAAAGCCAACACCAAACTGCTGTTTTTGGAAACACCTTCCAACCCCTTGGGCGAAGTGGCCGACTTGGAAGCCTTGGCAGAATTGGCGCACAGCATCGGCGCGCTTTTGGTGGTGGACAACAGCCTGCTGTCGCCCGTCGGCTCGCAGCCTTTGAAACATGGCGCGGATATTTCCGTTTCCTCCGCAACCAAAGCCATCGACGGACACGGGCGCGTGATGGGCGGCGTGTTGGCGGGTTCGGAGGAATTGATGACGCAGGTCGCCGTTTACTGCAACTCTTGCGGGCTGGCAATGTCGCCGTTTAACGCATGGCAGTTGTTGAGCGGCGTGGAAACCCTGTCGCTGCGTATGGAAAAACAGTTCGACAACGCCCTGAAAATCGCCCAATGGCTGCAAGCGCAGCCGCAGGTTCAAGCCGTTTACTACACCGGATTGCCCGATCATCCTCAGGCGGAGCTTATCCGCAAACAGCAAAACGGCGGTGGCATCGTCATCGGCTTTGAAGTCGCCGACACTGACGCCGCGTGGAAAATCGTCGACAGCGTTGAACTCTTCTCCCGTACCGCCAACCTCGGCGACGTGCGCTCGACCATTACCCACCCGTGGACAACCACACACGGCAGGATGCAGCCCGAAGAAAAAAACTCGCTGCCAATATCCGCCCCGGACTGGTGCGCCTGTCCGTCGGTCTGGAATACGTCGATGATTTGATTGACGATTTGAAACAGGCGTTGGCGCGTTAAGGCAAACGCCCGACGGACGGTATTTGCTGAACCATTACATTTCAGACGACCTCTTGGCGTTTCAAAGGTCGTCTGAAAACATTAAAATATAGTGGGTTAAATTTAAATCAGGACAAGGCGACGAAGCCGCAGACAGTACAGACAGTACGGAACCGATTCACTTGGTGCTTCAGCACCTTAGAGAATCGTTCTCTTTGAGCTAAGGCGAGGCAACGCCGTACTGGTTTAAAGTTAATCCACTATACACACAACATCAAATAAGGAAATCAATTATGAGTGAAGCAGAATTTTCCGATTGGGCGATGAAAATCTGCCTGACCGGACTGGTTATTTTCTTGGGTTTTATCGTCTGGAACTTGGGCAAAGAATCCAAGGCAGGCAAATTCGGCATCGCAATTTTGTTCCTGGTATTGGGCTTGGGCGTGTTCGGCTTTATTTTCAAAGAAGTGCTGATTAAATTCATCGCCCTGCCTTGAATCGGCAAACAAAGAAGAATAAGGGAAAGGTCGTCTGAAAAACTTAAATCTGGGTTTTCAGACGACCTTTCGTTTGCCATGCCGCATTAACGGATGTCCATAGGCGCGAAGGATTTGACGGTTTCGTCCACGGCTTTGACGCGGGTCAGGAAGTCTTCCAGCTGGGCGAGCGGCAGGGCGCTGGGGCCGTCGCATTTGGCTTGGTCGGGGTTGGGGTGTGATTCGAGGAAGAGGCCTGCGAGGCGGGTTGCCATGCCGGCGAGTGCCAAATCCAGCACTTGCGCGCGCCGTCCGCCGGATGCGGCCGCACCGGATTCGCGGGTTTGCAGGGAGTGGGTGACGTCGAAGATGACGGGCAGGCCGCCGCAGGTTTGCTTCATGACGCCGAAGCCGAGCATATCGACGACGAGGTTGTCGTAGCCGAAGTTGGCGCCGCGTTCGCACAGTATGATTTGTCCGTTGCCTGCTTCTTGGAATTTTTCGACGATGTTTTTCATCTGCGAGGGGCTGAGGAACTGGGGTTTTTTGATGTTGATGACGTTGCCGGTTTTTGCCATGGCGACGACGAGGTCGGTTTGGCGGGCGAGGAAGGCGGGCAGTTGGATGACATCGCAGACTTCGGCGACGGGGGCGCATTGGTAGGGTTCGTGGACGTCGGTGATGACGGGTACGTCAAACTCGCGTTTGACGGCTTGGAAGATTTTCATGCCTTCGTCCAAGCCGACGCCGCGGAAGGAGTGGATGGAGGAGCGGTTGGCTTTGTCGAAGGAGGCTTTGAAGACGTAGGGGATGCCGAGTTTGTCGGTCACTTTGACGTATTGTTCGCAGGCTTTGAGGGTGGAATCGAGGTCTTCCAGGACGTTGATGCCGCCGAACAGGGTAAAGGGGAGGTCGTTGCCGACGGTAAGGTTGTTGATGCGGATGTTCATGATGATGGGGCTTTCTCGAAGGTCGTCTGAAAATGGCTGAAAGGTCGTCTGAAAGCGGATTTTTTTCGGTTTCAGACGACCTTTGTGTTTTATAGGACGGTGTGCGGCGGCTCGTAGGAGAGGATGTCGCGGATTTTGTTGTGTTCGTCCACGAGGACGACTTTGGGTTCGTGCGCGGCGATTTCGGGTTCGGACAGCATGACGTAGGACATGATGATGACGATGTCGCCTTTTTTTGGACGAGCCGTGCAGCGGCACCGTTGAGGCAGACGACGCCGCTGCCGCGTTCGCCGGGGATGGTGTAGGGTTTCGAAGCGTTCGCCGTTGTTGTTGTTGACGATGGCGACTTTTTTTCGTTAACGAGGATGCCTGCGGCGTCAAGCAGGTCTTGGTCTACGGTGATGCTGCCGACGTAGTTAAGGTCGGCTTCGATAACGGTGGCGCGGTGTATCTTGCCGCCGAGCATGGTGCGGAACATGGGTTTCCTTTTTGGTTTGGGATTGCGGATGCAGACGTAAGGTCGTCTGAAAATCAAAAGCCGTCATTATAGTGGACTTCCCTGTAAATTCATAATGATGCTTGTGCGTTTTTTTCAGACGACGCGGCTGTTTTATCAACCTAAACTCTGCTTCAGCCAGCGCAAATAGGGGGCGTATCCGCGCGATACGTTTTGCATCAGGATTTGCGGGCATTCGTAGCTGTGGTTGGCGATGATGGTTTTTTGGATTTCGCGGTAGCAGTGGCGCGAGGTTTTGATGGTGATGCGGATTTCGTCGTCGCGGCAGATTTCGCCGTTCCAAAGGTATTGGCTGGTGATGGCTTCGTATTGCACGCAGGCGGCAAGTTGCTTTTCCAGCAACAGGCTGCCGATTTTTTCAGCTTCTTCGCGGGTCGGGGCGGTGGTGGTAACGATGACGGGTTTGAATGCGGACATTTCAGACGACCTATTGGTTTTTAAACTCGATGGTTCCTTTATATTTCACCCAGTATCCGGCGGCTTTGTATTTGTCTTTTTTGGCGGTTGCCACGGCTGTTTCGTCAAGTCCTTCATAACCGCTGGATTCGAGGATGCTGACTTCTACGGCTTTTCCTTCTGGGGAAACCAAGATGGACAGTTTGACGGGTTTGATGGGTTGTGCAGTATTTTCGGATGCGGGGGCGTATTCTGCCGGGTTGACGGTTTGCGCGGTTGCGGGTAGGACGAAGGCAAACAGCAGGGCGGGGATGACGGCGCGGATGGACATATTGTTTTTCCTTATTTGTAGATTTGTAGCGGGTTTAGGGGGTTGTTTTTTTGATTTGTTTTCAGACGACCTTTTGTTTTCCGTGGGCTAAGCCCACGCTACGGGGTTGTGCTATTTTCAGACGACCTTTTGTTTTTCGTGGGCGAAGCCCACGCTACGGGGGTGCGCTTATTTTCAGACGACCTTTGTTTTCGTGGGTGAAGCCTACATTACGGTATTGCGCCCGTTTGGTCGGCGGGTGCGGTTTTGCTTATTTGAAGTTCAATATCGGCCAACCTTTTGCTTTGGCTTCCTGTTCCAGCTCGGCATCGGGGTTGACGGCGACGGGTTCGTTGACGAGGCGCAGCAGCGGCAGGTCGTTTTTGGAGTCGCTGTAAAAATAGGTTTTGCCATAGCTTTCGAGCGTTTCGCCGCGTTCGGCGAGCCATTGGTTCAGGCGGGTGATTTTGCCTTCTTTGAGGCTGGGCGTGCCGATGTAGTTGCCGGTGTAGCGGCCGTCGGCACCGGTTTCGAGTTGAGTGCCGATGATGTTGGTGATGCCGAAAAGGTGGCAGATGGGGGTGATGATGAACTCGTTGGTCGAGGAGATAACGAGGGTTTCGTCGCCGGACATTTGGTGGCTCTGCACAAGCATACGCTGCATGGGCGAGATGTGGGGCGTGATGAACTCCGCCATAAATTCGCGGTGAAATTCTGCCAGCTCTTCTTTGCTGTAACGGGCGAGCGGGGCGAGGTGGAATTTGAGGAAGGCGTCGATGTCGAGGCAGCCGTTTTGGTAGTCGCGGTAGAATTTTTTTCGTTTTGCGCTTCGGTTTCGGCAGCGTCAACCAGCCCTTTTTGATGAGGTATTGCGGCCATGAATGGTCGGAATCGGTGTTGATGAGGGTGTTGTCGAGGTCGAAGATGGCGAGGTTTTTTTCATTGGGTTTCCTGTTGTTTCAAAAAGCTGGCGAAGAAGCGGCAGGGTGATGCGTTTGCCCATGGTAACGGCGTAGTTGTCCAGCGTGTCGAGCATCTGCATCAGGCTGTCCATGTCGCGCCGCCAGTGGTTGAGCAGGTATTCGAAGATTTCGGGGTCTATGGTCACTTGGCGCGCCGCCGCCATGCTGACGAGCGCGTCGATTTTTTCTTGGTCGGTCAGGGGTTTGACTTCGTAAACAAGGCAGTACGCCATGCGGGTGCGCAAGTCTTCGCGGATGACGAGCTGTTGGGGCGTGTGTTCGGAGCTTAACAGCAGAAAGCCTTTGCCGCTGTTACGGAAGCGGTTGAATACGGCAAACAGGAGGGCTTGTTCTTCGTTGCCCAGTTTTTCGATTTGGTCGATGGCGAGGTATTCGGCTTCAAAGGCGGCTTCGGTCAGCGGCGTGGCGGCGGCGTCGATATAGACGGCTTTTTTCCCTGCGTCGAGGGCTTGGGCGACCCATGCGCGCAGCAGGTGGCTTTTTGCCCGCGCCTTCTTCGCCCCAGACGTAGATAAACGGGTCGTGTTTATGCTGTAACACATAGACCAGTTCGGCATTTTTCCGTTCCGAGGAATTTGTCGAAACCGGGATAGCCGCGTTCGGCGAAGTCGAAAATAAGCTGGTTCACAAAGGCATACCGGATGGGTTGGAATCGGGTTTATTGTACGTTGTTTTGTCAACGCGTATCAAGGCGCAGGGTCGTCTGAAAAAGGGGCGCGTTGCATGGGTTTCATATACAATGGCGGACATTTGGCAACGCGTCTGTTTTTCAGACGACCTCTGTCTTTTTTTATTTCAGGAAAATCTCGTGATTTCGACCCTTATTGATTTTTATCCTCCACATCGACCAGAATTTGGTCGAGATTTCCGCGCAATACGGCGTATGGATTTACGCGGTGTTGTTTTTTTGATTATTTTCTGCGAAACCGGCTTGGTGGTTACGCCGTTTCTGCCGGGCGATTCGCTGCTGTTTGCCGCGGGCGGGATTGCCGCGGTCGGCAGCATGAATATTCATGTCATGATCGCGCTGCTTTTTGGCCGCCGCAATTTTTAGGCGATGCCGCCAACTTCATGATCGGCAAGTTTTTTTCGGGCGCAAACTCTTTTGCCAACCCCGATTCCAAAAATCTTCCGCCAGTCGTATTTGGAGAAAACCCACGCGTTCTACGAAAAACACGGCGGCAAAACCATCATCATCGCCCGCTTCGTCCCGATTGTGCGGACGTTCGCCCCGTTTGTCGCGGGCATGGGCAGTATGCACTACGGCACTTTCATCCGCTACAACATCATCGGCGCGGTATTGTGGGTCTTGTCGTTTTCCTATGCCGGCTATTTCTTCGCCAATATTCCGGTGGTGAAAAACAATCTGGCTTTAGTGATGGTCGCGATTATCGTGATTTCCATCCTGCCGGGTGTGGTCGAAGTCATCCGCGCGAGAAGGGCAGCGAAGAAGTAAGAGATAATTTGAACCATATAAAAGGTCGTCTGAAAACGTTTTTTTCAGACGACCTTTTGCAATCGTTCCAAGCTTTTATTGATAGACCCGCCCGTCGTGTTCCAGCCAGCCGTCGGCATGGCGGCCTGCGGGGTCGTGGTGCGTCCAATGGAGGACGCCGCCCTGCTCCGACCATTCGTATTCGCCGTAGAAGCCGACTTTATCGCCTTTTTTCAAGCCTTTGATTTTTTCGGCGAGGTCGATGTTGTGCGCCACTAAAAGCGTTTGCCCGCTGGACAGTTTCAAGATAAAACGCTGATGGCGCGTGCCTTGGTTGTCGTCGGGCAGCGTTTTTGAGAACCGTACCTGCGCCTTTCACTTGAATATCACTTTGTTGGTTTTCAAAGGCTTGCTGCAATATTTGTTCCGCACTGCCCTGCCCTGCTTGGCGGTCGGATTTCGGCTGCTTCGGTTGCGATTTTTTTGGATTCAGACTGCTCGGATTGGCGTTTTTTTCCGCTTGGGTTTGGGGCTGCGTTTGGGTTGGTACAGCATTCGCTGCCCGACCTTGCCGCCCCTGCTGCATTTTTTTGATAACTGACTACCACGGCGGCAACAATCAGTATCCAAATCCATTTGTTTTTTTGTTCATAAAATCCACGCCCAAAAAAAATGCCCGACGGTTCATCGGGCATAAATTATTTGAAAGGAGTTAAATCACGATAACGTGAGCCGCCATTATATACAAAATCGGCGGAAAAATCAGCATTTTCAGTCCGATACCTGAAGCGGCGGCGTGATCACGCTTTTTTGTTTCCCTGACTGTATTTCATTTCGTATTTGATGTCGTTCAGGATTTTTTTCACGTTGTAATCCAAAAAGCTGTTCCACCAAATCGGGCGCCTGTTCGCTGAGGGTTTGTTGGAGCTGGTAGGTAAACAGCGCCATTTGTTTCTGCACGGCGGTGCGTATCATGCCGTTGACGGCATCGGCGACGTGCGGGCGCAGGCGTTTGATTAAACGCTCGCTCAGGTCTTGCTCGGAAATGCAGAACACTTCCCTGCGGTTGATGACCTGCGGGTTTAATACGTTGATATGGACGGTAATCGGCGGCGTTTCTTCTTTGGGGTCGTCTGAAACCCTGCTCTTGCGCCTGCGGATTTTTCGTTTTCAGACGACGTTGGCGCTTCTTTTACGGGTGCGTCAAATTCGACTGTTTTACGTTTCGGATTCAGCCAAACCGTGCGCGTGGACTCGATTTGCCTGTCGGACGCGCTCATTTGCAGCGAAGACTGCGCGTTCAGCCAGTTTTCCTGCAAAATCACCATCGCATCGGTCTCCGCCGTTTCAGCGGCTTCTTCCTCCAGCATGGCGTTGTGTTCCTCCTGCCATTTGCGCAGATATTCCGTCAACACGGCATCGCGGTTGGCATCGTCGAGCTTGACCGACTTGGCTTTGGGCTTCTGCTCGAAGGCGGGCTCTTGAGATTCGCGCACCAAAGGCGCGTGTGTGTAAGGTGCGTTCAATTGGCGGGTTTGCCGCAGCTTTTTCCAAGCGGCTTTCCCAATCCAGGCTTTCATCCGTTTGTTGTGGCGTATCGGGACGATTCGTATCCATTTTTAGCTTTCGTTCTTCCGTTGTGTCATTTCATTTCACGCGCATAGCGAATGCCGTGATTTGCTATAATGCGGTATTTTAACAGATTCCCAGGAACACATCATGAGCAGCATCGAACAACGCCTCGAATATTTGGAAGAAGCCAACGACGTTTTTGCGTATGCAGAACCACGTCCTCGCCACCGCCCTCAAAGGCCTGATCCGTTCGCTGCCGTCCGAAATGGCAAACGAAGCCGTCGAGTCCATCCAGCTTGCCTTTGAAGACGCGCTCGCCGAATTGAACTACGAAGACAGCCCGCATACCGACCTCTTCCATGACGTAACCTACGCTTTTTTCCGCGAAAAAGACCACTGACGCGTAGCGACTTCCCCAAACCGTGTTAAACTATCCGTTTATTTATTAATATCCGTAAAGAAGGAACCTCCCCATGAACATGAAAAAATGGATTGCAGCCGCCCTCGCCTGCTCCGCGCTGGCACTCTCCGCCTGCGGCGGCCAAAGCAAAGACGCTTCCTCGTCAGCCCCTAAAGCCGACAAAGTGTACCGCGTCGCTGCCAACGCCGAATTCGCCCCTTTCGAATCATTGGATTCCGCCGGCAACGTTGAAGGTTTCGACGTCGATTTGATGAACGCGATGGCAAAAGCCGGCGGATTCAAAGTCGAATTCAAACACCAGCCTTGGGACAGCCTCTTCCCCGCGCTCAAAAACGGTGATACGGATATCGTCATCTCCGGCGTAACCATTACCGACGAGCGCAAGCAATCCATGGATTTCACCGACCCTTATTTTGAAATCACCCAAGTCGTCCTCGTTCCCAAAGGTAAAAAAGTCGCCTCTTCAGACGACCTCAAAAAAACATGGCGAAAGTCGGCGTCGTTACCGGACAAACCGGCGACTTCTCCGTTTCCAAACTCTTGGGCAACGACAATCCTAAAATCGCCCGCTTCGAGAGCGTTCCCTTGGTCATCAAAGAGCTGGAAAACGGCGGCGTGGATGCCGTGGTCAGCGACAGTGCGGTCATCGCCAACTATGTGAAAAACAACCCGACCAAAAGCATGGACTTCATCACCCTGCCTGATTTCACGATTGAAAACTACGGCATAGCCGCACGCAAAGGCGACGAAGCGACCGTCAAAATGCTGAACGAAGCGCTGAAAAAAAAGTACGCGACAGCGGCGAATACGACAAAATCCACGCCAAATACTTCGCCAAAGAAGGCGATAAAGCGGCAGCCGCCAGCCAAGCAGCCAGCCAACCTGAAGCAGCCAAATAATCTGTTTCAACGTTCTTAAGCAATAAGAAAGGTCGTCTGAAAGCCTGTATCGCGGGTTGAACTGGCCCCCAAATCTTGGACACTCATAAAAGCCTATTCAGGCGCTCTGTGCAAGCTGGGTTCTGTATGCGACAGGACTCAGCTTTTTCAATTTCAAACTGCAACGCTCCCGGTTGTAGTAATCCATATAGTCATCTATCTGCTTCATCAATTCATCTACCGTCAATTCACCTGCGTTATAGAAACACTCCGTCTTCAACACCGCAAAGAAGCTTTCCATCGGCGCATTGTCCCAACAGTTCGCCTTTCGCGACATGCTTTGAACCATGGAATGCTCCGCAAGCAATTCCCTATACCCCGCCGTACGGTACAGCACACCTTGGTCCGAATGCAGCATCGTTCCTTTGTCAGTCAGACGGGGGCGGCTTTTTTTCGAGCATTTCCTTCACCATTTCGCTGTCGGCTCTGCGGCTCATGGCGTAGGCGACGATCTCGCGGTTGAACAAGTCCAAGATTGGCGAGAGGTACAGTTTGCCGTCCTTCCCTTTGAGTTCGGTAACGTCGGTCAGCCATTTTTCGTTGGGCTTTCGGGCTTTGAACCGGCGTTTGAGGAGGTTTTTCCGATATCTCGCCCATGGCGGGATGGCGGTAGGCTTTTTCGCCCGTATGAGGGCTTTCAGTTCCAACTGCTTCATCAACCGCGCCACTTTTTTTGCGGTTCCAACCCAATGCTGCGGCAATGCGCCTTTGTCCGTAGCGTCCTTTATGCCGCCGGTAGGTTTCGACGAGGAGGGCTTTGTCGGCTGCGTCGGGGTCGGGTCGGTCTTGGTGATGGTAGTAAAAGCTGCTTTTTGGGCAGGTTTGCGATGTGCAGCAGGTATTTGAGCGGGTGTTGCGCCCTCAGTGTTTGGACGGTTTGGCTTTGTCCTTTGCGGTCTGCTTTTGGCTGAGGGCTTTTAACTCCTTTAGGTAGGCGACCTCTGCGCGCATATAGCACAACTCTTCGATAAGCTCTGCCTGTGTTTTTTCTTGGTCGGGTTTATCTGCGATGAAGGGGTTTTTGCGGTGTTGGGGCATGGTTTTGGATTGGGGATGTTCGAGTGCGCCGATACCGCCTTCTTGATAGGCGCGTATCCATCATCTCAGGTGGGTTCGGGAAATGCCGTAGTGGTCTGCGGTACGCTGTTGGCTGCGTATATGCAGGTAGTGGAGTACGGCTTGGTATTTGAAGTGTAATGTATATTTGCTCATAAAAAAACTGCACCTTGTGAGTTGGAGGGGATGTCCAACTTTTGGGGTGCAGTTCAGGTTTCAGACGACCTTTTGTTTAATGAGCCGGCCATTTTATCTCTAATGACGGCTATACTGTCCCTGCAATTTTCCGACTAACACCTAAGGACAATAGTTCCAAGAGATCCAAACGTTTTAATGTTTGCAACGACATTGCAAGATTTTTGTCCAAAAACTTCAATACCTTTGAAAGTGAATTTATGTCCAATCAGATAGAACAACAATCAGAATATGCCATCGCCGCCGTGGTATATGCTGATGAAGGCGATGCTGCGATAACCGCATTATGGCAGGCCGTGCGCCGGTTGCAACAAGACGGATGGCGCGTGGCCGGACTATTAAACCCGATAGACAACGAAGGTAAGCACAGCAATTCGGAGCTGGCTTCCGTCGCAGACAACCGGCGCTTTTCCATCTTCCAAAATCTCGGCAACCATTCCAGCGGCTGCAAACTAGACGCCGGCGCACTGGCGGCGGCGGGTTCGGTGATTCGCGAAGCCATAGCGGAAGGTACGGATTTGGTAGTCATTAACAAATTTGGCCATGCAGAAATCGATAACCGCGGTTTGTTGTCGGAATATCTGGCCGCTATCAGCTCAGGCATTCCGGTTTTGACCACCTTGCACAGCAAATACCTGCCTGATTGGCGAAGCTTTTCAGGCGGAGTGAGTGGGGAACTGCCCGCAGATACCGATACCGTTCTTGACTGGATAAAGCGATCCGTCAAACGAAACTTACCTTAAAATATTAACCCGCCACACGGCAGGCTGCCTTATTCACACGCGTGTTTTTCCATTTTATGGCTATGAAGTCTGCCGTTTTTCACCGTCTTCCTTATTTTTTTGTAATCCGGCCGCAACGTTTTTTTCATCCCCTACTCGATAATACTAAAGTAGTATATACTTTTTAATCTTTAAGCTAGTCCTTTCCCCTTATTTTGCTGTTTCAGGCTACGCTTTCTATGCATATTTTTCTTGTATGCGCTCCTATAAACTCTTAAGCGTCAAAATTTTTTAAAATAAGCTACCATTACCACCCCATAATTAACGGCCATGTTCAAATGGCTTGCTAGGCAGGTCATCTGAAAACCAAACCGAAAGGAACACTACCATGAAAATCAGAGCACAAGTCGGCATGGTTCTGAACTTAGACAAATGTATCGGCTGCCACACCTGCTCCGTTACCTGTAAGAACGTCTGGACTTCGCGTGACGGCGTAGAATATGCGTGGTTTAACAACGTAGAAACCAAGCCCGGCATCGGCTTTCCGAAAAACTGGGAAGACCAAAACAAATGGAATGGCGGCTGGGTGCGCAAACCCAACGGCAAACTGGTACCTAAGCAAGGCGGCAAATTGAAGATTTTGGCGAATATCTTTGCCAACCCAAACATGCCGCAAATCGACGACTACTACGAGCCGTTCACCTACGATTATGAGCACCTGCAAAACGCGCCGAAAATGAAAACGCCGCCGACCGCCCGTCCTGTCTCCGTGCTCACCGGCAAAAAAATAGACAAAGTGGAATGGGGTCCGAACTGGGAAGACGATTTGGCAGGCGAATTTGAAAAACGTGCAAAAGACGTACTGTTTGAAGGTATTCAAAAAGACATGCACGCTGCGTTCGAGCAAACCTTCATGATGTACCTGCCTCGTCTGTGCGAGCATTGTTTGAACCCGACCTGCGTAGCCTCCTGCCCGTCAGGCAGCATCTACAAACGCGAAGACGACGGCATCGTATTGATCGACCAAGACAAATGCCGCGGCTGGCGTATGTGCGTATCCGGCTGCCCCTACAAAAAAATCTACTACAACTGGACTTCCGGCAAAGCTGAAAAATGTACGTTCTGCTATCCGCGTATCGAAGGCGGCCAGCCGACCGTGTGTTCCGAAACCTGCGTAGGCCGCATCCGCTATTTGGGCGTACTGCTGTACGATGCAGACAAAAATCGAACAAGCCGCATCAGTGGAAAAATCCGCAAGACCTGTACGAACAGCAACTGGGCGTATTCCTCAACCCGCATGACCCCGAAGTACAACGCGAAGCATTGAAACAAGGTATCAGCCAAAGCTGGCTTGATGCCGCCCAAAAATCACCCGTGTACAAAATGGCAATGGAATGGAAAGTGGCATTCCCTCTGCACCCGGAATACCGCACCTTGCCAATGGTTTGGTACATCCCACCACTCTCACCGATTCAATCAGCCATCGAAAACGGCCTGGTGGGTGAAAACGGTATTATCCCAAGCGTAGATGAAATGCGTATCCCGCTGAAATATCTGGCAAACCTACTCACCGCCGGCAAAATTGAGCCAATCAAAGAAGCGCTGGAGCGCATGATTGCTATGCGCCGCTTCAAACGCGGACAAGTGGTTCACGGTGAAACACCGGCTCAAGCACTGGAAGGTACCGGCCTTACGCCCGAAATGGTTGAAGACATGTACCAAATCATGGCTATTGCCAATTATGAAGACCGCTTCGTCATCCCGACTTCACACAAAGAAATGGTTGAAAACAGTTTCGGCGACAAAGCCAGCTGCGGCTTTACCTTCGGCAACGGCTGCTCTGGCGGCAGCAGCGAAGAAAGCCTGTTTGGCAAACGCAAAGGCACACCGATTATTTTCCACGGCCTGCGCAAAGATGCGGAAAAAAATCGTGAAGAAGGAGTACGCTGATGGGCGCGAATCCCGTTTACAAATGGTTTTCCGCGCTGTTGTGCTATCCTGAAGCCGAGCTGATTGAAGCCCTACCTGAATTTCAGGCTGCCTTGAAAGAATGGCCCGAGCTTCAATCGCAGGAAGGTCGTCTGAAAAACTTTTTAGACTATCTAGGCAATCACAATCTGCGCGAATTGCAGGAAAACTACGTCGCCACTTTCGACCGCAACCGTAACCACGCACTCTATATTTTCGAGCATGTTTACGGCGAAGACCGAGACCGCGGCAGCGCAATGGTGGACTTATTGCAAGAATACCGCAACCACGGCTTCGAGTTGGGCGACGACGAATTGCCCGACTATCTGCCCGCACTGCTGGAATACTTGAGCCAAGTGCCGTCCGAGCATGCGCAAAAACTCTTGGGTGATGCCGTACATGTCATTGCCCACATCGGAGGCCAGCTTGAGAAAAGCGGCTCGCCTTACGCCGTATTGCTGCAGGGCATTACCGAGCTCAGCCCGGTCGCACCACAACCCTTGATCGAACCACCCGTGCGCGATATGGACGAAGCCATGGAAACATTCGGTCCCGATATTTCCGGTACCGAGCCGCTGCTAAAACCAGGCGTCGAAACCGTACAGTTTTATCCTAAAGCCGCTTTTCAGACGGCCTCAAAAGGAGCATGAACATGAACACCCTGCACCAATTCTTCTTTGGCATTTTTCCCTATATTGCCCTCGCGATCTTCTTCTTCGGCAGCCTCGTCCGCTTCGAGCGTGAACAATATTCATGGAAAAGTGAATCCAGCCAACTCCTTTACGAAGGTCAGTTGCGCTTAGGTAATATCCTATTTCACGTCGGTGTTTTAGCCGTATTCTTCGGACACTTGTTTGGACTGCTCACACCTTTATGGTTTTGGGATGCAATAGGCGTTTCCCACGGTGCCAAACAAATCTTTGCGATGGTAATGGGCGGCATCTTCGGCACAACCGCAATGGTTGGCTTAATCATCTTGCTGCAACGTCGTCTGAAATGCGACCGCTTGGCTGCAAATACCACTTGGCGTGACAAACTGGTATTGATTTGGCTCATCGCCACCTTGGGTTTGGGTTTGTTGACTATCTTTGTGAGCATGGGCCATACAGATGGTCATGAAATGGTGAAACTGATGAACTGGGCGCAACATATCGTAACCTTCCGCGGTGAAGCTGCCAGCTATATCAAAGATGTAAGCTTTCTGTTTAAATTGCATATGGTAATGGGTATGGGCTTGTTTGTCATTTTCCCATTCACCCGCTTGGTGCACGTATGGAGCGGCTTCGCCAGCGTTGCTTATCTCGGCCGCGCATGGCAACTGGTTCGCCGCCGCTGATTCCTTTCAATCTTTCAACAGGCTATCCGAAGAACTTTCGGATAGCCTGTTTTATTATTACGATCAGGTTGGCTATTTTAAATACCCTATCTATCCAATTCACCAAACGACACAAGCTAACCTACTTGATGAAATATACGGTTAGTTATAAAGTACTAGACTCATTTAACACCGACTTATTTCCCATCTTCATTAAGATACGCCATAATGCGACGGATCAGACCCGATATGTATGACTTAGCTGTAGGAAATCGTCGCGTTGTTTACACTTTTTTTCTACGGCGGACAGCTTTTGTTTTTTGCTTGAATGATTCTTAGGGCAGCTATCCGGCATTATCAAGAACAGAGCGGGTTTCCCGTGTCTATCGACATTCTTGACAATGCCGGATAGCTGCTCAAACGGGTCTTCAAGCAAAAGCCAAAAGTGTAAACAACACTGTTGATTTCTACAACGTCATCGGCGTATGCACTCAACGGATTTTTGCTCTCTTTTGACCCCAAGAATCTTTCCGCCCGACAAAGGAAGTAAATGCCCCATATACTTTTGCTGCATCTTTAATACCGCGTGCTGAGCAATCCAGTAGCCATATCGGTCTGAATATTATGAAAAATCGGATATTACGCATTCATGCCCGCCTCGAATTGGATTACAGCATAGACGATAAACCCCTACATATTTACCTTACCGCAACCAGAAAGAATTTTAAAATATGAGTTCGAATGAAACTATCCGCATTGCCTTGATAGACGACCATACCCTGTTCCGTAGCGGTATCAAAGCCCTACTGACCAGACAGGATAACTACGAAGTAGTCGGTGAAGCAGCTGACGGCCTCAGCGGTGTGAAATTAGTTGAGCAAACCGATCCCGACGTTGTACTGCTAGATTTAGACATGCCGGTAATGAACGGGCGCGAAGCTTTGGCACAAATCCTTAGCAGCCGTCCTGAACAGGTAGTGGTCATGCTGACCGTCTCTGAAGACAGTGAAGATTTAACTGAATGCATGCGGCTCGGGGCACGCGGCTTTTTGCTAAAAAATATCCATGCAGATTTTCTTGTAGATGCCATCGGCAAAGCAGCCGAAGGCGACAATGTTTTTTCACCCGAGATGACTGCCCGCTTGGTACAATCGTTAATCCAACCCAATACCACTCCGGCGGCCAGTGCATTAGACGCACTGACAACGCGGGAATTGGAAATTCTCGGCCACTTGGCTGCCGGACACAGCAACAAAATCATTGCACGCAACCTCAATCTGGCGGAATCCACCATCAAAGTGCATGTACAGAGCATTTTTACGCAAACTTGAATTATCCAGCCGCGTACAGGCAGCCGTTTATGCCGTACAGCACAACGTCCCGCAGCCGCTTTAAACCATCAGTCTCTTCTTTAATTACACTTTCAGTATAAGGAACACTCATGAAAAGCAGTGCCCGCAATCAACTGGCCGGTACGGTAACCCACATCGAACACAGCAACGGCTCATGCCTGGTTACCCTTGCCAGCGCAGGCGGTATCGAAATTCATGCACAAATCAGCAGTTTCAGCCTGAAACGTTTAAAACTGTCGGTCGGCAGCCCGGTTATCGCCATGATTAAAGCAGCATCGGTCGTACTGGCGACTGACCTCGCACCCATGACATTATCGGCAGAAAACTGCCTGAACGGCACAGTGAAACGTGTGGAACAAGGGGCGGTCAACAATGTCGTTACGCTTGATATTAATAATGAAATCAACTTATGCGCAACCATTACACTCTACAGCAGCGAAACGCTTGCCCTAGAACCGGACCTGCCGGCCACTGCCGTTTTCAATGCCAATCAAGTCATGTCAGGCGTTTTAATTTAAAACAGAAAAATTTCTAACACATGAAAAAAAGGTCGTCTGAAATGGTTTGAACTGGCCCCCAAATCTTGGACACTCATAAAAGCCTATTCAGGCGCTCTGTGCAAGCTGGGTTCTGTATGAGACAGGACTCAGCTTTTTCAATTTCAAACTGCAACGCTCCCGGTTGTAGTAATCCATATAGTCATCTATCTGCTTCATCAATTCATCTACCGTCAATTCACCTGCGTTATAGAAACACTCCGTCTTCAACACCGCAAAGAAGCTTTCCATCGGCGCATTGTCCCAACAGTTCGCCTTTCGCGACATGCTTTGAACCATGGAATGCTCCGCAAGCAATTCCCTATATCCCGCCGTACGGTACAGCACACCTTGGTCGGAATGCAGCATCGTTCCTTTATCAGTCAGACGGGGGGTGGCTTTTTCGAGCATTTCCTTCACCATTTCGCTGTTAGCATTGCGGCTCATGGCGTAGGCGACGATCTCGCGGTTAAACAAGTCCAAGATTGGCGAGAGGTACAGTTTGCCGTCGCTCCCTTTGAGTTCGGTCACGTCGGTCAGCCATTTTTCGTTGGGCTTTTCGGCTGTGAATAGACGTTTGAGGAGGTGTTCCGATATTTCGCCCATGGCGGGATGGCGGTAGGCTTTTTCGCCCGTATTTTTGGCTTTCAGCCCCATCTGTTTCATCAACCGAGCTGCTTTTTTGCGGTTCCAATCCAATGCTGCGGCAATGCGCCTTTGCCCGTAGCGTCCTTTATGCCGTTTGTAGGTTTCGACAAGGAGGGCTTTGTCGGCTTCATCGGGGTCGGGCCGGTCTTGGTGGTGGTAGTAAAAGCTGCTTTTTGGGCAGGTTTGCGATGTGCAGCAGGTATTTGAGCGGGTGTTGCGCCCTCAGTGTTTGGACGGTTTGGCTTTGTCCTTTGCGGTCTGCTTTTTGGCTGAGGGCTTTTAACTCCTTTAGGTAGGCGACCTCTGCGCGCATATAGCACAACTCTTCGATAAGCTCTGCCTGCGTTTTTTTCTTGGTCGGGTTTATCTGCGATGAAGGGGTTTTTTTCGATGTTGGGGCATGGTTTTTGGATTGGGGATGTTCGAGTGCGCCGATACCGCCTTCTTGATAGGCGCGTATCCATCGTCTCAGGTGGGTTCGGGAAATGCCGTAGTGGTCTGCGGTACGCTGTTGGCTGCGTATATGCAGGTAGTGGAGTACGGCTTGGTATTTGAAGTGTAATGTATATTTGCTCATAAAAAAACTGCACCTTGTGAGTTGGAGGGGATGTCCAACTTTTGGGGTGCAGTTCAGTTTTCAGACGACCTTTTTCTACAATGCTTGACGTTTTACAAAGCCAAAGCGTACCATCCTATGTATCTACACCTAAATAACTAGTACTCTGCTTATTTAAGACTAATTTCTACTATTCCAATGCTTTGCTATGTCCATGCTTCAGAGCAATGCGTGATAGCTCGCGAACGCGTAAGTTAAAGCTGTGTAAAAATCCGATTAACTTATGGTAAACCACTAGAAAGGAAGGGGCAGCAAGATGGCCTCGGAAACTTACAAACGCTACTCGGTGCTATTCTCCAGCACTCTATCTTTTACTGTCTGTTTTATGATTTGGATGATGCTGGCCGTTGTCGGCATCAAAGTTCAGGAAGAAATGGGGTTTAACCAAACCCAATACGGCATTCTGATTGCTCTGCCGGTGCTTTCCGGTGCGCTGATCCGTGTACCGTTAGGCATCCTTACCGATAAATTTGGCGGCCGTATCGTGCTGTTTACCTTGATGATCCTATCCGTACCAACCATTTTCCTGATGCGCTACGCCAATCAATATTGGCATTTCTTGGTAATCGGTCTGGTGATGGGCTTGGCCGGCGGTTCGTTCTCGGTAGGTACTCCCTATGTGGCACGCTGGTTCCCCAAACACCAACAAGGCATGGCAATGGGGATATTCGGCGCGGGCAATGCAGGTAGTGCAATCAATAAATTCCTTGCCGCCTGGCTGATTGTTACCTTTGGAACTTGGCAGATTGTCCCTACCGTATACTCAGCCATTATGCTGGCTACCGCGATACTCTTTTGGTTTACCAGCTATCACGATCCCAAACACTTGGTCTCTTCCAACGTTACGTTGAAAGAACAATTAGCACTCTTGAAAGACCCGGGCGTGCTGCGATACAGCCAATATTACTCCGTAGTCTTCGGCGGCTATGTGGCACTGGCATTGTGGATGACCAAATACTATGTGGGCGAATACGGTATGCCACTGCAAACGGCGGCATTTTTGGCAGCCTGCTTCTCACTGCCGGGAGGTGTACTGCGTGCTTTCGGCGGCTACCTTTCCGATAAATTCGGTGCATATAAGGTAACTTGGGCGGTAATGTGGTTGATTTGGATATGTTTCTTCATACTCTCCTACCCGCAAACCGATCTTTCCATCCGCACGACCGACGGCGGTTCGCTAACCATGCACCTCGGTCTCAATGTAACCGTATTCACTATACTAATGTTCACAGTGGGTGTAGCCACTGCGGTAGGCAAAGCTTCCGTATTCAAGTTTGTAGCTGACGACTATCCCGATAATATCGGTGCCGTATCCGGTATTGTCGGCCTGGCCGGTGGCCTGGGCGGTTTCCTTCTGCCGATTATGTTCGGCGCATTGGAAGACTGGACTGGCATTCGCTCTACTTCTTTCATGCTGCTCTACGGTACAGTCTGCGTTTCGCTGATTTGGATGCACTTTTCGTTTAAAGCCAAACGCGAAAGTGATATGAAAGCCTTAAAAGAGCGTCAAACCTAAATTTGTAGGTCGTCTGAAAATTTTCAGACGACCCAACACCTATCAGAAGGAGCCCTTTTTATGTCTCATCTTATCGAACATTGGCAGCCGGAAGATAAAACCTTCTGGCAGCAAACAGGTAAAAAAATTGCCACCCGCAACTTGTGGATTTCTATCCCCGCCCTCCTCCTTGCCTTCGCTATCTGGCAGGTATGGAGCGTAGCGGTAGTCAACCTGCCCAATATCGGCTTCAAATACAGCGAAAACCAGCTCTTCTGGCTGGCCGCCCTGCCCGCCTTATCCGGGGCGACCTTGCGTATCTTCTATTCTTTCATGGTACCCATATTCGGCGGCCGCAAATGGACGGCCATCTCTACCGCCAGCCTGCTGCTGCCGGCTATCGGCTTGGGTTTTGCCGTTCAAAATCCTAACACCAGCTACATTACCATGATGGTACTGGCGCTCCTGTGCGGCTTCGGCGGCGGCAACTTCTCCTCCAGCATGTCCAATATCAGTTTCTTTTTCCCCAAAGCCGAAAAAGGCACTGCTCTCGGCCTGAATGCAGGCTTGGGCAATCTGGGGGTATCTGCCGTACAGTTTGTCGTACCGCTCATTATTACTGCAGGTGTCTTCGGAGCCCTTGGTGGAGAGCCGCAAACTTGGACGAAAGGCGATGTAACCAAACAAATTTGGTTACAAAACGCCGGCTTTATCTGGGTGCCTTTCATTATTCTTTTCCACCCCTAGCCGCTTGGTTTGGCATGAACGATTTGGCTTCCGCCAAAGCCAGCTTCAAAGACCAGGCCGTGATTTTTCAGCCGCAAGCATAACTGGATTATGTGCATCCTTTATTTGGGCACTTTCGGCTCCTTCATCGGTTTTTGCCGCAGGCTTCCCCTTGCTGATCAAGAGTCAGTTTACCGGGATTGATCCTGTAAAATATGCCTTCCTCGGCCCTTTGGTCGGTGCTTTGGCCCGCCCATTCGGCGGCTGGATCTCTGACAAAATCAAAAGCGGCGCACTGATTACCCAATTTGTTTTCATCGGCATGATTGTGGCGGTATGCGGCGTAATTTTCTTCCTTCCCAACAATGGTGAAGGCGGCAACTTCTGGGGCTTCTTTGCCTGCTTCCTGGCTCTATTTACACTCACCGGAATTGGTAATGGTTCTACCTTTATGCAGGTACCGGTAATTTTCCTTAATATGCACCAAAAATTTGCCGAAGAAGGCAAAGTCAGTGAAGAGCAAGCCCGTTTGGATGCTACCAAAGAAGGCGCAGCCGTAATCGGCTTTACTGCCGCCTTTGCAGCCTATGGCGGCTTCTTCATTCCGAAAAGCTACGGCACATCCATCGACCTAACTGGTGGTGTAAATGCCGCCCTGATTGGCTTTATCATATTCTATGCAATTTGTGCGGCACTTAACTGGTGGTATTACACCCGTAAAGGCGCTGAAGCCAAATGCTGATGTCCGAACACTAAGTACACAGGCCGTCTGAAAGCTTTCAGACGACCTGTCTTTATCATTACTAATTCTAAAGTATTAATCCAACTATGTCTTTTGACCACTGCCAAATGCTTTGTATGCATTCAAATCTGATTTTTACTGCTTTACCATGACGGATATTCAACCAGTATCCCCTATCCCACAAATTTCCAAACAGTTAAATTACTGGAAGACAACTTGCAGCACAGGAGACACACACCATGGCACTTACATCCGTCAGCGAACTGCAAACCCTGATTCATGAACACATCACCCGCACACCACGTCTGCCTGAAATCGAGCATATTCCTGTTGCCCCAAAGCATAGGGCGCGTTTTGGCCGAGGACATGGTGTCCGCCCTAAACATTCCCGCTACCAACATTTCCGCCATGGACGGCTACGCCCTACCGTCTGATGCTGCCGCCGGAAGCTGTTGGCAGATAGTAGGCGAATCTGCCGCAGGTAAACCTTTCGCCGGCGACCTGCCCAAAGACGGCTGCATCCGTATCATGACCGGGGCTGTGGTTCCACCCGGCAGTACCTGCGTAGTATTGCAAGAAAACACTAAAAACCGAAGGCAACGCCATTATCCTTACCCAAGACGTAGCCGTTGGTGCCAATATCCGCTACGGCGGCGAGGAAGTGGCAGCCGGCGATACAGTGCTTACCGCCGGCCGTATCCTCCGCCCTGCAGACGTGATGCTGTTGGCTGCTATTGGTATCGGACAAGTACCGGTTTACCGCAAAATCAAAGTAGCCGTGCTGTCTACGGGCGACGAACTTAACGAACCCGGCACGCCTGCCACCGACAATGGGCAAGTTTACGACAGCAATCGCCACACCTTAATGGCACGCTTAGCTGCCATGCCGGTGGAAGTTTTAGATTTGGGACAAGCTGCCGACGATTTGGAAAGCGTGCTGCATACACTAAACGAAGCTTCATGTATGGCTGACGTAGTGATTACTTCCGGCGGCGTATCGGTAGGCGATTACGATTATATGCGTGAAGCAGTCAATCGCCTGGGGGCCATCCATCACTATAAAGTCGCCATCAAACCGGGCAAACCGTTTGTGTTCGGTCAAATGCTGAAAACTTGGTATTTCGGCCTGCCCGGCAATCCCGTTTCCGGCTATGTAGGTTTCGACCTGTTTTTGAAAGCCGCGCTCTGGCAATTATGTGGGGCACAAGACATTCCCCAACCTTTCCGTTTGCAGGCCGTATTATCCCAGCAAGTAAAAAAATCTCCCGGTCGCATGGACATCCAGCGTGCCATATTGACTCAAAATGCCGACGGCACATGGGAAGCCTCCCCCGCCGGAGAACAGGATTCTCACCGTGTATGGGGCGTCAGCCGTGCCAACGGCTACATTATCCTACCTGCCGAGGCAGGTAACCTACCTGCCGGAGCTACCGTTACCGTCCAACCATTTGCAGAGGCTTTTCTATGAGCGCGTTAACCGATCCTTTTAACCGTCGGCTAACCTACCTGCGTCTGTCGGTAACCGATTTATGCAACTACCGCTGCACATATTGCCTGCCTGACGGCTATATCGGCAAAGCCAAACCCGATGAATTGACGTTACCTGAAATTGAAACCCTGGCTCAAACCTTCGCACACAGCGGAACCCGAAAAATCCGCTTGACCGGAGGCGAGCCGACACTGCGGCGTGATTTAGCAGATATCATTGCCATCTGCCGTGCCCAACCACAAATCGAAAGTGTAGCCCTTACCACCAATGCTTTCAAACTGGCAAAACTGTTTCCACTATACCGCGCCGCCGGCATCGACAAACTCAACATCAGCATTGACAGCTTTGATCCGGAAGTGTTTTACCAAATTACCGGAAAACGCGAATGCAATAATATTGTGCGCGCCTTGGACGGCATCTTAGAGCAGGGTTTTTACGATATCAAAGTCAACACTTTATTACTGCGCCGCTATATGTCCCGCACCTTGGCCGATGCGTTGGATTTCGTCCGCCACCGTCCGGTTACCCTGCGCTTTATCGAGCTGATGCAAACGCGCGACAACACTGCCTTTTTCGGCAAACAACATTTTTCTGCCGCTACCATAGAATCAGGCCTGCAAGCAGAAGGCTGGCAATTGGTACCCCGTTCGGCACATGCCGGTCCGGCACGGGAATACCGCCACCGCGATTTCGCCGGCGGCATAGGCTTTATCGCACCTTACAGCAAAGATTTCTGCCAAAGTTGCAACCGGCTGAGAGTCACTGCGCAAGGTAAAATGCACTTGTGCCTATTCGGCGGTATTGCTTATGATTTGCGCCCATGGCTTAGCAGCGGCGACCAAGCGGGCCTGCAGCAGCACTTGTACGAACTGATGGCGGAAAAACCTGAGCACCACTTCCTTCATGAACGCAAATTCGGCCTGATCCGTGACCTATCCATGATTGGCGGTTGAAATGGCCGAAAAAATCACTGTTCAGTATGAGCCGTTATTGATTCTATGCGGTGGCCTCAGCAGCCGTATGGGCACCCCAAAAGCCTTACTTCCATTCGATGGCGTTTCCCTGATACATAAGCTGATTAAACAAACCCATCCTAACCGTCCTGTTTGGCTGGCTGCTGCCGGTCAGATTTATCCTGACACAGGGCGTGCTTATTATCTTAATGACGCCCTCCCCGAGCGACAGGGCCCGCTGGCCGCCATTCTGCCGGCACTGCAACAAGCTCACTGGCAAGGTGAAGCCGGAATTTATGTACTGGCCTGCGATACCCTCCTGCACCCCGAAGTAGTAATCAAACTATTGACCGAAGGCTCGCATCAACCTGTTTGGCAGCAGGGTATTACCCTGCTGGCAGATGCCGACAGTGGCCGCCCCCATCCCTTGATGTCGCATTGGCCGGTAGCCGTGCGGCACGATTTGCAAACTTATCTGGCACAAGGCAAACGCAAAGTAACCGCTTGGCTGGATACACAGCTTTGCCAAACCATCATCATGCCTGATGCCTGGCAAGCGGTATCCAATTTCAACACGCCTGCCGATTTCGAACACGCCGTAGCAGCTGCCCAAACACTGCCTGAGGTCGTCTGAAATAAATTGCCTGACCGAATAAAACCATCTAAAACCGGAGTATTTAATGTCCCTGACTCATTTAGACGAACACAGCCGAAGCCGTATGGTAGATGTCGGCGAAAAAGTAACCACCCGCCGCGTAGCCGTGGCCGAGGGCTGGGTGGTTTTTCCACCGGATGTGTATGCCCAAATCCAAGCGGCCAATGGCCAAACCGCCAAAGGCACAGTGAGCGAAGTAGCTCGTCTAGCCGGCATCATGGCTGCTAAAAAAACACCTCCCAGCTCATTCCGTTGTGTCACCCAATGATGTTGGAACGCTGCCAGCTCACCTTGAACTATGAAGATGATGAGCACCGCCTGCATATCCAAGCCGAAGTAGCGGTATCTCATAAAACAGGCGTGGAAATGGAAGCACTAACCGCAGTATCTGTGGCGGCACTCACCGTTTACGATATGACCAAGGCACTCAGTCACGATATCCGCATCGAACAAATACGCCTGGTTCACAAGTCCGGAGGCAAACATGACTTCAACCGTTGAGCCGATGCGCATCACGGTCCTCTACTTTGCCGCCTTACGCGAACAAAGCGGTAAAGAACAGGAAATCAGGCTTACCCATGCCACCGATGTTGCCGCCCTCTATGCCGAGCTGGCTGCCGAGTATGATTGGGACTTACCACAAAACCGCTTGCGCGCCGCAGTCAACCACACCTTTTGCCCTTGGCAGTACCCCCTGCAAACCGGCGATATCGTTGCCTTTATCCCCCCTATTGCCGGAGGTTGAAATGTTTTTTGATTTGACTGAACAAGCCATAGACGCTGCAGCCTTACGCCGGCGCCTGCTCGACAACGAACAATGTGGTGCCTTTACCTGCTTTGAAGGCTGGGTACGCCGCCAAAACGACGGCAGCCGGGTGGATTATTTGGTATACAGCACTTACGAAGCATTGGCACGCAAACAAGGAGAAGCTGTATTGGCACAAGCCAAACAGCGTTTTGCTATCGAAGATGCCGTTTGCGTCCATCGTTACGGCCACTTGGAAGTAGGCGATATGGCAGTCTGGGTAGGTGTTACCGCCGGACATCGCGATGCCGCTTTTGCCGCCTGTCGTTTCATCATTGATACCATCAAAGCCGAAGTGCCGATTTGGAAACAGGAATTCTATAGTGATGGTCAGAAATCTGCCTGGCTGGCCAATCCTGAAGGGTTGCCGTCAGAATAATTTATAGCAACCTCCAAACATCAACATCCAACCATCCTTACCGCCCTTGCCTGTCCACCTACAGGCAAGGGCGGTTTTTAATATTCAAATTACTTAGTCATACATCCACCATACTAATACTTTTAGTAGTATCTTACTATTTAATTCCTTATACTAATGGTTACACATCCCTGCTCCTGCTATTTTCGTCTGGCTTTTCTTTTTTGATTAAAGGATCACAACATGAACCACCTGTCCCGTTTAACCGCTCTGGCTACTTTGATGCTGGCTGCCCTGCCATTGCAAGCCAAAGACTTAACCGTTTCCGCTGCTGCCAGCCCTAAAAGATGCGTTTCAGGAAATTGCTGCCCAATACAAACGCCAACATCCCGATGTGGATGTAAAACTGAACACTGCCGGTTCGGGGGCATTGCTGCAACAACTGCTGCAAGGTGCACCGGTAGACGTGGTAGCCTTTGCCGACCAAAAAACCATGGACATGGCCGCTGAAAAAAATGCAGTGGATACCTCTACCCGCCGTACTTTTGTGCGCAATGACCTGGTATTGATCGTTCCAAAGAACAGCCGTACTTCTGCGTCCTCACTGCAAGACCTCAAGCACCCTGCCATCAACCGTATCGCGTTGAGCAACCCGGAAAGCGTACCGGTAGGACGCTACACCAAAGCTGCACTGGAAAAAGCCGGCCTATTCACTACCCTCCAGCCGAAAATCATTACCACTCAAAACGTTCGCCATTCCCTTGACTATGTCGCACGAGGCGAAGTGGATGCAGGCTTCGTATATCGTACTGATGCGGTGCTGATGCCCCAAAAAGTGCGTATTACTGCTACCATTCCGCTCGATACTCCGGTTTCCTACCCGATTGCGGTCAGCACTGCCAGCAGTGATAAAGCCGAAGCGCAACGCTTCCTCAACTATGTACTGTCTCCCAAAGGCCGCCAAGTATTAAACAAATACGGTTTTAGCCGCCCATAAACCTTTTTTCAGGTAGTCTGAAATATGTGGCAAGATGTTTGGCCGGCTCTCGGCCTATCGTTAAAAGTGGCCTTCTGGGCCACTTTCCTCAATTTACTGCTGGGCATTGCTGTCGGTTTTCTGCTTGCCAGGCGGAATTTTTCCCGGCCGCGACCTGCTCGACACAGCCCCTAACCCTGCCCATGGTGCTGCCGCCTACTGTACTCGGTTACTACCTGCTGGTTTTGTTCGGCCGTAACGGCACCATAGGGCAATGGTTAAACCACACCTTTGACATCCGCTTAATTTTCACTTGGCAGGGCGCGGTCTTAGCTGCCATGGTCGTTACCTTCCCCTTGGTCTTCAAACCGGCCCGTGCCGCCTTTGAAAGCGTCAACCCGCAATTGGAACAAGCGGCCCGTGTACTGGGGTTATCGGAAAGTGCCGTTTTTCCTGCGTGTTACCCTACCTTTGGCCTGGAGAGGCCTGCTAGTCGGTCTTCTGTTGGCATTTGCCCGAGCATTGGGCGAATTCGGTGCCACACTAATGATTGCCGGCAGCATTCCCGGTCAAACCCAAACCCTCTCCATTGCCGTATATGAAGCTGTTCAGGCGGGGAACGACTCTTTGGCCAACCAACTGGTACTGCTGATCTCTACCGTCTGCATTACAGTGTTGTGGACGACTTCCCGTTTAGCCAAACCTAAGGAGCGCACATGAACAGTACGGACTGGATATTTGATTTCTCCTTACAAGCACAATTAGCTGCAGGCAAAAAACGTTTTAATTTAGATGTTAACTGTCAAAGCCAAGCCCGCCGGCTAGCCATTATCGGCCCGTCCGGCTCCGGCAAAAGTCTGACTCTGCAACTACTGGCCGGCCTTCTCACCCCTGAACATGGATATGTCCGCATCGACGGGCAAACCCTATGGCGATACGGCACAGAAAATCTGGTTGCTGCCGCAACAACGCCAAGTTGGGCTAATGTTTCAAGACTACGCTCTGTTCCCCCATCTGACTGTGGCACAAAATATCGCGTTCGGACTACAACACGGCTGGCACAATCCTTCGAACCGTAATCCGGCGGAATCTGTACTCCTGTGGCTAGAACGGATGCAGCTGCAACACATATCCGGCCATTATCCGCACCAAATTTCCGGCGGTCAGAAACAGCGTACCGCCCTAGCCCGTGCCTGTATCACCCGTCCGAAATGGCTGTTACTGGATGAACCGTTCTCTGCCCTAGATGCCGATCTGCGTCAACAAATGCGCCAACTGGTAGGAGAACTGCAAAGCGAACTATCAGTACCCATGCTCATCATCAGCCACGATTCTGCCGACACGCAAGCATTGGCAGATGAAGTACTGTATATGGAAAACGGTCGTCTGAAAGGTTAAAAAGCAGTTGTTTTAAATAGGCCCACAGCAAAAAGCATGCGGGCCTTTTTTCAGACGACTTGCCTTGGTGGTCGAAGTAAAAAATATCGTTCTCCGACACTGAAAATATCAATATCACATATCCCCCTACCCAAGCCTAATCATATAATCCAAAATAACTAATCCCCCAATATCAAAAGTATTATCTTTTTCCTTCTTTTTCCTTTACGGCAACCCCTTTCGGAGCATATTATCTAGTCTTCAACTATTTTATATTGCAGACGTAAAAAACTATTCTGGTTGCACATACCGACCAGGATAACAATCATAAGGAACCCTGCCATGAGCCACTTTTTAGACAGACTGAAATTTTTCAGCCAAAAACATGAGCCCTTTGCCGACGGACACGGCGTACTGACCGAAGAAGACCGCAAATGGGAAAATGCCTACCGCAGCCGCTGGCAACACGATAAAGTGGTACGTTCCACTCACGGTGTGAACTGTACCGGTTCGTGCAGCTGGAAAGTTTATGTGAAGAACGGCCTGATTACTTGGGAAACCCAGCAGACCGACTATCCGCGCACCCGTCCGGATTTGCCCAACCATGAACCACGCGGCTGCCCACGCGGCGCGTCGTACAGTTGGTATGTTTACTCTGCCCAGCGCATCAAATATCCGATGATGCGCGGCGCGCTGGCTGAGCTGTGGCGCGAAGCGCGTAAAACCAAAGACCCGATCGAAGCATGGAAATGGATTGTGGAAGATCCTGAGCGCTCCAAATCCTACAAATCCCAGCGCGGTTTGGGCGGCTTCGTGCGTTCCAACTGGGACGAAGCTTATGAAATGGTGGCCGCAGCCAACTGCTACACCATCAAAAAATACGGCCCCGACCGTGTTATCGGCTTCTCGCCGATTCCCGCCATGTCTATGGTCAGCTATGCCGCCGGCGCACGCTATCTCGGCTTGATCGGCGGCGTACCGCTGTCGTTCTACGATTGGTATTGCGACCTGCCGCCTGCTTCACCGCAGACTTGGGGTGAGCAAACCGACGTGGCCGAATCCGCCGATTGGTATAACTCCAATTATCTTCTGGTCTGGGGTTCCAACGTGCCGATGACACGCACGCCCGATGCCCACTTCTATACCGAAGTGCGCTATAAAGGCACCAAAACCGTTGCCATATCTTCCGACTTCGGCGAAATGGCCAAGTTCAGCGATATCTGGCTGGCACCGCGCCAAGGTACGGATGCCGCGCTGGCAATGGCGATGGGGCACGTTATCCTCAAAGAATTCCATATCGACAATCCATCCGACTATTTCCAAGACTATTGCCGCCGCCTGACCGATATGCCGGTGCTGGTGTGTCTGAAGGAAGACGGCGAAGGCTACCGCCCCGAATACACCCTGCGCGCCTCTCATTTGAGCGACAACTTCGGCGAAGAGAAAAATCCCGATTGGAAAGTGCTGGCGTGGAACGAGAAAACCGACAGCCTGATGCTGCCCAATGGCTCCATCGGCTTCCGTTGGGACGGCAGCCAAAAAAATGGAATCTGGAAACCAAGGCGCAGGATGATCAAGACGTTCAGGCGGCCTTGTCGCTGAAAAACTATGCCGATGACGTGGTGCGTGTCGGCTTCGACTACTTCGGCGGCGAATTCGACGAAGAAAAAACCTTCCGCAAAGTGCCGGTGAAACGCATTACCCTGGCCGACGGCAGCAGCCAATTGGTGGCTACCGTGTTCGACCTTTTGGTGGCGCAATACGGCGTGGACAACGGCTTGGGCGACGAGAACGTGGCCAAAGATTATTTTGACGACAAGCCCTACACGCCGAAATGGCAGGAAAAAAACACCGGCGTTGCTCCCGAACGTGTGATTCAGGTAGCCCGCGAGTTCGCCCAGAACGCGCACGACACCAAAGGCCGCTCAATGATTATTGTTGGCGCCGGCCTAAACCACTGGTATTACCTAGACATGAACTATCGCGGCCTGATTAACATGCTGATGATGTGCGGCACTATCGGCAAGTCCGGCGGCGGCTGGTGCCATTATGTGGGACAGGAAAAACTGCGTCCGCAGTCCGGCTGGGCGCCGCTGACTTTTGCGCTCGACTGGCACCGCCCCGCGCGCCAGATGGCCGGTACGTCCTTCTTCTACAACCACACTGGCCAGTACCGCCACGAAACCGTATCCGCCGACGAGCTGCTCACGTCCGACGCGGGCGACGATATGCGCCGCCTGACCATGATCGACTACAACGCCAAAGCCGAACGCATGGGCTGGACGCCGAGTGCGCCGCAGTTGGAAACCAACCCGCTGGACGTTACCGATGCAGCCGAGGCGGCGGGTATGTCGCCCGCCGACTATGTGGTCAAAGGCCTGAAAGAAGGCACGCTGGACATGTCCTGCAACGATCCGGAAAACCCGAAAAACTGGCCGCGCAATATGTTTATTTGGCGTTCCAACATTTTGGGTTCTTCCGGCAAAAGGCCACGAATATTTCCTGAAATACCTGCTCGG
Organism: uncultured Neisseria sp.; assembly: GCA_916438535.1. Lineage (GTDB taxonomy): Bacteria > Pseudomonadota > Gammaproteobacteria > Burkholderiales > Neisseriaceae > Neisseria. The sequence continues at coordinate 941,766 of CAKAEP010000002.1, forward strand.
CACACAAAACGGCTTGATGAGCGACGAAGACGACTGCCTGAAACCAGCCGAAGTGAAGAAGCGGGAAGGCGTGGAAGGCAAGCTGGATTTGTTCACGCTCCTGGATTTCCGCATGAACACCACCTGCCTGTACGCCGACGTGATTTTTCCCGACCGCCACTTGGTACGAGAAATACGATCTGAACACGTCCGACATGCACCCGTTCATCCATCCGTTTACCGAAGCGGTGCAGCCTTTGTGGCAGAGCAGGTCTGACTGGGAAATCTACAAAGGCCTGGCCAAAAAAATTCAGCGAGCTGGCCAAAGACTACTTGGGCGTACGCAAAGACATCGTGCTCACGCCGCTGATGCACGACAGCCCGCAGGAACTCGGTCAGCCGTTCGACCCGAAAGATTGGAAACTGGGCGAGTGCGAACCCATCCCGGGCAAAACCATGCCGGCCATGACCGTGGTGGAACGTGATTACGGCGCGATTTACGAGAAATTCACTTCTGTCGGCCCGCTGCTGGAAAAAAAGTCAACAATAACGGTAAAGGTATGGCTTGGGATACCAAACATGAAGTTGAATTCCTACGTAAACTCAACGGCGTACAAGCCGAAGGGGTCGGAAAAGGTCAACCGAAAATCGAAACTGCCATTGATGCCTGCGAGATGATATTAACCCTCGCTCCGGAAACTAACGGACATGTGGCAAAAAAAGGCTTGGCAAGCCTTTGGGCAAAAGCTACTGGCCGCGACCATACGCATCTGATTAATGCCAGCGAGCACACGCAAATCCGCTTTCACGACATCGTCGCCCAGCCGCGCAAGATTGTTACCTCACCGATTTGGTCGGGCGTGGAGAGCGAAGAAGTGTGCTACACCGCCGGCTATACCAATGTGCACGAGCTGATTCCGTGGCGCACGCTGACCGGCCGCCAGCAGTTCTACCAAGACCACAAGTGGATGCGCGATTTCGGTGCTGCTTTCTGCGTGTACCGTCCGGCGGTGGACACCAAAACCACCAAGAAGCTGCTGGGCAAAATGCCCAACGGCAATCCCGAAATCACGCTCAACTTCCTGACCCCGCACCAGAAATGGGGCATCCACAGTACCTATTCGGAAAACCTGCGCATGCTCACGCTTTCGCGCGGCGGCCCGCACGTGTGGATTTCCGAAACCGATGCCAAGAAAGCAGGGTTAGTGGATAACGACTGGGTGGAAGTGTTCAACACCAACGGTTCGATTGCCTGCCGCGTGATTGTGAGCCAGCGCATTCCCGAAACCATGATTCTGATGTACCACGCGCAGGAAAAACTGGTGCACACGCCTGCTGCGGAAACCACCAAAAAACGCGGCGGCATCCACAATTCGGTAACCAAGGCGGTATTGAACCCGACCCACATGATAGGCGGCTACGCGCAACTGGCGTACAGCTTCAACTACTACGGCACAGTAGGCTCTAACCGTGATGAATGGGTGATTGTGCGTAAAATGAGCAAAGTGGATTGGATGGACGAACCTGCAGGTTAAGGCCGTCTGAAAACTTAGTGAAGAGAAATGCCTGTCTGAGAGGAAGCTTTCAGACAGGCATTTTTTATTATCAAATTCTCCGTCAATAGGAAATAAAGCGGCTGAGGCAATTTATGCACAAGATTTCATTCATAGATAACTACTTGTTGAGCAAAAAATAATGAGGGTGATAAACAGAATATCATCCTATTTGAGATTGAGTATATTTATAGAGAAATGATTTTTATAGACAACTTCTCAAACTAGCCTTTACCTGAAGGTCTGTATTTTAAGTCCTGCTATTTTGCACATTGCCAACACCCACAACAAATACAGCTAATCAGGTACAATGCAGTTTTTCTATCTTTTGAGTCTGCTATTATCATGAACACACTCCCTACCATCACTATCGGCCTAATTTCCACCAGTGACCGCGCCAGCAGCGGCGTATATGCCGATGAAGGAATTCCCGCACTCAAAAGCTGGCTTGACAAAGCCGTCCTCAATCCGATCCGTTATGTAGAAGCCCTTATTCCTGACGATCAAGACGAAATCAAAAGCGTGCTTATCCATATGGCAGATGAAGAGCATTGCGATGTGATTTTTACCACCGGCGGCACAGGGCCTGCCCCACGCGACATCACCCCCGAGGCCACACAAGCCGTATTAGACAAGGAACTGCTCGGTTTTGGCGAACAAATGCGCCGTATCAGCCTACATTATGTACCCACAGCCATTTTGTCACGCCAAACAGCAGGTGTTCGTGGCAACAGCCTGATTGTGAATCTCCCCGGCCGACCGAAAGCCATTGCTGAAACATTGGGCGGCGTACGCTCGGAAGATGGCAGCATCATCGTACCAGGCCTATTCGGCGCTATTCCTTATTGTGTGGATTTAATCGGCGGTGGCTTCATTGAAACCGATACTGCCATTTGCACCGCCTTCCGCCCCAAACAAAAATAAACTCCTTCTATATTCTTCTGGCCGTCTATAGCTACTCCCGTTCTCTAACTGCTGAATTATACCTATGCGAAGATTGTAACAGCTCAAATCCTATTTGCAGGACAAATAAATTAAAAAACTATCAACATCAAGCTGTTGCAATAAGCCATAATCAATACATATGTTCAAAGCCATATGTTTATATGAATAAACCCGTTTTAAAAATCCAAAATCATAAAGGTCATCTGAAAAAGAAAACTGAACCCTAACCCTTTTCATACGACCTCCAATTTTCACATTAGTGTTTTATGTATAGTGAAAATCTAATTCAGAGTCTGGTATGTTTGCAGAAATTCCCTCAAATCTCCCTAAATACCTCGGCAAAAAAATTTAGGGAGATTTGAGGGAGCTTTTGCAAAACTTCTCCATCAGTTTTTATTTAGAGACTAATATAAAACATGTTTCAGAATAATCCCCACAGTGACTGTCAGGATAAACTGAATTGGTACAACATTTGAAATATGCAGACAAATGCAGCTTTGTTAGCAAGAGCATAAAAAAAGCTGAAATCGCGAGCATAGCATTAAAAGATAAAAAAATAAACCCTTACTATTTTTTTAGTAAGGGTTTATTGAAATTTAGCACGCCCACGGGGAATCGAACCCCGAGTTACCGCCGTGAAAGGGCGATGTCCCTAACCGCTAGACGATGGGCGCGGATAAATAAATTTTTTTGGCGCACCCGGAGCGATTCGAACGCCCGACCCTCTGGTTCGTAGCCAGATACTCTATCCAACTGAGCTACGGGTGCATTTTTCATCACTTCGCTTCTGCGCTGTGAATCAAGAAGACCGAATATTATAGAAACCCTTCCCTATTGTCCAGCCTTTAAATTCAATTTTTTTCCAGATAAAAATATTAACATTTTGAAAAATTAAAGAAATTAAATCACCTTAAAATCCCGGTTCCAGACAAGTCCTGAGCCATTTTGGCGGCGGCATTGTCTGTCATACCGCCGACGAAATCTAAAATTTTTCATATATGCCTGATAAAGGCTGTCCGTTTCAAGTATGGGATTATGGTTTTTCAGAAGATCCAAGATTAAAGATTGGCGGACATCTAATTTCTGCTCAACCAGCAAGGCATGGGCAGCAGGGACAAACAAATCGAGTATCGACCCTAAGCACGGGAAAGTGGCAATTTCGGTCATCAGCTTGGTACGGTGGCGAAAGATGCGCGTGCGTGCGAGTTCTTTGGCTTTTTCCAAAGTGTTTTGGACTTCCGGGCTGCACAAGGAAATCAAGTCTTTTTCCCTTAAATTCGCCGCTTAATAAATCGGATTGGTGTTTCATGAAGGTTTGCGCGGCATCTTCGATGGCTTTGCCTATGGCAATGCCGCGCAGCATGGCGCAACGTTGGCGGCTGGATTGGGCATGCCATGTGCTTTCTTCGAAGGTCAGCTCAGACAAGACGCTTTCGACTTCAGTATCGGTCAGCAACTCAAGCTCCACCGCATCTTCCAAATCCAGCAATGCGTAACAGATGTCGTCTGAAGCCTCCATCAGGTATGACAGCGGATGGCGTACCCATTGGTCGCAGCCTGCTTCGAGCAATCCCAACTCCGCTGCAACTCGGCGGATAAACGGCAGCTCGGTTTGATAAATATTGAATTTGGAACGCCCGCGCGGACCTTGGCTTGTCCACGGATATTTTTATCAATGCGCCGATTGATGCTGCACTCAAACGCATTCCGCCCGCATCGGGATACATTTCCAAATTGGCGACAATGCGCAGGCTGTGGGCATTGCCTTCGTAAGTTTGCACGTCGCTCAATTCGGCTTCGCTCAGCGATGTCAGAAAGCGGAGATTTGTTTCCTTTCTGAACCAATGGCGCAATGCGTCCTCACCCGTATGCCCGAACGGAGGGTTACCCAAATCATGCGCCAAACAGGCGACTTGGACGACAGCACCAATATCGCCCGGAGTATTGTTTTCGGGCAGGAATCCGCCGGCTTGCAACATGACGCCGACACGGTTACCCAAACTGCGTCCGACGCTGGCGACTTCGACACTGTGTGTCAGCCGGTTGTGCGTCAGGTCATGTTCGGCAAGCGGGTGGACTTGGGTTTTCCTGCCCAACCGCCTGAATGCGCCGGAAAACACGACTCTATCGTAATCAATGTGGAAATTGGTACGCAGGGCATCGATACCCTCTTGTGTGGACGGCGTAACCGTAGGGATAATTTCGCCGTTTTTTTCGCGCGGAAGCGTTGAGGGGAAAGCAGTTGGGACCAAGTCATTGCCATTGGGGTAATCCTGTTTGCGGTTGATTGAACATTTTTCAGGCGTTTTCAGACGACCTTTTAGGACGAGGGTCAAAGGAACCGTGCCGCGCCCCGGTTCGCCAAAGCGTCTGCTTTTTCGTTTTCGGAATGCCCCGCGTGGCCTTTCACCCATGTCCACTGTAATTCGTGTTTATGCGACAAGGCATCGAGTTCTTTCCACAAATCGTCGTTTTTTTCACCGGTTTTTTTGGCGGCGGTTTTTCCAGCCGTTTTTCTTCCAGCCGTGTATCCAGCCTTCCATACCGTTTTTGACGTATTGCGAGTCGGTACAAATCACGACGCGGCACGGGCGTTTGAGCGCTTTCAGCCCTTCTATCACAGCAGTCAGCTCCATTCGGTTGTTCGTAGTTTCGGCCTCGCCGCCGCACAATTCTTTTTCATGATTTCGGTAGCGCATCAATACGCCCCAGCCCCCTGCCCCCCGGATTGCCTTTGCAGGCTCCGTCTGTATAAAGGTAAACGGTATCGTCCATATATCGGTTTGTTTTGTAATTTGCACAATAAAGGCATTCATCTTATCACAAGGTTTGAATCCGCCAAGCGGCTTTGCCCCAAACGGGCATATAATATGCACCTTATCAAAAACAGATTAGAAGGAACCAACGATGGATGGACAAATGGCGCTTTTTTTGTTATGAGGAACTGCCGGTTTGGCAGGCAGACGGGATTCCCGACGCGCTGCGGGCGGGTCATGCTTTTGACGAAAGGGAATGGGCTTGCCTGAACGTATTGCAAGGTCGTCTGAAATTGACGGAAGCTGATAATGCTTCTGTCGAGCTGACTGCCGAAGACGGAGATCACATGATCGCGCCACAGCAACAGTTTATGGTCGAGCCTTTGACGGACGACACGGAAATCAAGCTCTCGCTTTATTGCGCGGCAAAAGATTATTTCAATAAGAAATACGGCATGAGCGCGACCCATTCGGCGGTAGTGGCGGCTGAAAACATCGTTCCTGCGGGCAAGGCTTTGGATATGGGCTGCGGTCAGGGGCGCAATGCGCTGTTTTTTTAGGTTTGAAGGGATTTGACGTAACCGCCGTGGACAACAATCCGCAGGCGGTGCAAAACGTCAACGAGTTGGCGCGCATCGAAGGCTTGGACGTGCGGGCGGTGGAATATGATTTGAATGCCGCCAACCTTCAAGATCATTTCGACTATATCGTGGCGACGGTTGTGTTTATGTTCCTGTATCCGCGCTTTGTACCGCAAGTGATTGCCGATATGCAGGCGCATACCAACCCGGGCGGCTACAACCTGATCGTTTCGGCGATGGACACTGAAGACTTCCCCTGCCCTATGCCTTTTCCGTTTAAATTTAAAGAAGGCGAGTTGCGCGAATACTACCGCGACTGGGAGATTGTCGAATATAAGGAAGAACTCGGCGCCATGCACGCGAAAGATGCGGCGGGCAATCCGATACAGTTTAAGTTTGTTACCATGTTGGCGAAAAAGCCTGAAGTATAAACGAACGGGGTCGTCTGAAATTTTTTCAGACGACCTTTTGGTATCCGCTTTGTTACGGCGCTTTGAAATTTTCCTACCTGCCATCCGACTGGCAACATCAAATCCTGATTTTGTCGGCTAGAAGCAGTTTCCACTCAAACACGCATTATCAACAACTCAAAAAAACAAAAAGGTCGTCTGAAACCGAAAATTGGGTTTCAGACGACCTTTTATTATCAAACCATCAGTTGCTCAACACATCCACGCCTTTGGGCGGGGTGAACTTGAATGCGCCGCGCGAGAGGTTGGGCTTGGTGTTCAAGCCGCCGAAGGTAATGGAGGTTTGGTTGCCGAAGCTGTCTTTCAGCTGCATGGCGGCGAGGTTGTCGCCTTTGAAACCGATGCGGATGTATTGGTAGCCGGCGTTGTTTTTTTCTTAGGCGTTGCCAAGACGTAGTCGATGCCGTTGGACGAGCCGTCTTCTTTGAGGGAGTAGCTGCTGTCGAGGGCGTTTTTTTGTTGGAGAGGATGGCGGCGGGGCTGTCGCCGATGGTTTGGTCTTGGGCGGACTTGGTCACTTGTGCCAAATCAACGTCATAGAGCCAAATGGTTTGACCGTCGCCTACGATGGTTTGTTTGTAGGGTTTGGTGTATTCCCATTTGAAGAGGCCCGGACGCAGGATTTTGAAAGTGCCGTGTGCGGTTTGGGTTTTCTTTTTGCCTTGGACGGTTTGGGTGAAGCTGCCGCTGATACCGTCGGCGTCGTTGTTGAATTTCTTGAGTGCATCCACTGCGCCTGCCTGTGCGAAACCGATGGTCGCGGTCAAGGCGGAAGCGGCGAGGAATTTGAACAGGTTGTGTTGTTTCATCATTATTTTTTTCCTTGTTGGAAGGGGTGTGGCGCCCAGTATCGATGTTACAAAATAACAATGCAAGCCGCTTATGGGCGGTTTACATTTTGCAAACAGTGTTTCCCGAAGGCTAATTTTTTTGAAGCTGCGGGATTTTTTTCCTGCGGAAAAAGACAATCGGGTTTCACAATTCTTTAATGTATGCCGATTGTGCAAACTGTGGTATTTAATGGTTTTTGACGCACAACGCCAAATTGTAAAGATTATATTCCTTATATTGTTTTTTTTAAACGCTATAATGTTTGTTTTCCGAAAAACGGCAGACTTGGAATGAAACCTGATATCTATGCTTTGCTGGAACTTGCCCTGCTTTCAGACGACCCCGATGAAAAAGGACGGCTGACGGACGAGGCGTTTGCCGCCGTTCAGAACATGGACGGTGCTGAAGCAAACGCCGCGCCGCTGGACTTCCGCCACGCGGGACGACCGCCGAAGCCTGTTTTGGTCGCGCCGTCGCAACTGACGCCGCGCAAGATGAACACGGCCGAAGGCTATGCGGCGATGCTGCACGCGATTGCGCATATCGAGTTCAACGCCATCAATCTGGCTTTGGACGCGGCATACCGTTTCCGCACGCTGCCGTTTCAGTTTGTGCGCGACTGGGTGCGGGTGGCGAAGGAAGAGGTGTACCATTTCCGCCTGATGCGCGAAAGGCTGCGCGCTTTCGGCTTCGATTACGGCGATTTCGAGGCGCACAACCATTTGTGGGACATGGCGTATAAAACCGCCTACGACCCGCTGTTGCGCATGGCGTTGGTGCCGCGCGTATTGGAAGCGCGCGGGCTGGACGTTACGCCGGGGATACGCGCGAAGGTGGAACAGCGCGGCGATTCGGAAACCTGCGGCGTGTTGGACATCATTTACCGCGACGAAGTGGGCCATGTCGCCATCGGCAACCATTGGTATCAACACCTCTGCCGCGAACGCGGTTTGGAACCTGTCGCCCTGTTCCGCAGTCTGATTGCCCGTTACGATATGTTTATCTTCCGCGGCTATGTGAACATCGAAGCGCGCGAAAAAGCAGGCTTCAGCCGCTTCGAATTGGATATGTTGGAAGATTTCGAACGGGGTTTGAAACAAGGCAAAAGGTCGTCTGAAAACCCTGAATCCGGATTTTCAGACGACCTCTGTTGAGGAACGTTATGTCGACTCACCATCACGAACACCATCATCACGCACACGCCCACACGCATACCGCCAACAAAAAAGTATTGCGCGTGTCGTTCGTCATCATCGCCGCCTTTATGCTGTTGGAGGCGTTCGGTGGCTGGCTGACCCACTCGCTCGCGCTGCTTTCCGACGCGGGGCATATGTTCAGCGACGCATTTTCCTTAGGCGTGGCGTTGTGGGCGTTCAAACTCGGCGAAAAAGAAACCACACTGCAAAAAGACCTTCGGCTATAAACGTTTCGAAATCCTCACCGCCATGTTTAACGGCCTGTCGCTGGTGGTCATCGCCGTGCTGATTTTCTACGAAGCCGCCAAACGCCTGCTTTATCCGCCCGAAATCGCCACGCTGGGGATGCTCGTCATCAGCGTTGTCGGCCTGCTGGTCAACATCGGCGTGGCGGTTTACATGCTGAAAAACAGCGACACCGAAGCCAACGTCAACATGCGCGGCGCGTATCTGCACGTTTTAAGCGACCTTGTCGGCTCAATCGGCGCGATTGCCGCCGCCGTGCTCATGATGGCGTTCGGCTGGAAATGGGCGGATCCGCTCGCCAGCGTGTTTGTGGCCGCGCTGGTTGGACGCAGCGGCTGGAGCCTGCTCAAACAAACGCTGCACATCCTCATGGAAGGCGCGCCTGAAAACATCCACACCGACGACTTGCTCGCCGTCATCCGCAACACCGACGGCGTCAAATCCGTCCACGACTTACACGTCTGGACGATTACCAGCAATATCAACGTCCTATCCTGCCACATCGTCGTGGACGGCAGCATGACCGTTGCCGAATCCGAACAAATCGCCTACCGCATCGAACACGAGTTGTCCCACAAAAACATCGGACACTGCACCATCCAAATCGAAAGCGAACGCCACCCGCATCCCGACAGCGTCTTGTGTGCCAACGAAACCGACAGTGTGCACCATCACCACCACTAACCCCAAAGGTCGTCTGAAACCCTTTTCAGACGACCCCACCGAAAAAACAAAGGAAAACACATGATACAAGCCGTATTGTTCGACCTCGACGGCACGCTCGCCGACACCGCCCTAGACCTCGGCGGCGCACTCAATACCCTGCTCAACCGCCACGGACTGCCCGAAAAAAGCATGGACGAAATCCGCACCCAAGCCAGCCACGGCGCGGCAGGACTGCTCAAACTCGGCGCAAGCATCACCCCCGACCATCCCGACTACGCCCAATGGCGCACCGAATACCTTGACGAATACGACAGCCGCTACGCCCAAGACACCGCCCTCTTTGACGGCGTGAACGAACTCATCGCCGAACTCGACAGACGCGGCATCAAATGGGGCATCATCACCAACAAACCCATGCGCTTCACCGACAAACTCGTCCCCAAACTCGGCTTCGTCATCCCGCCCGCCGTCGTCGTCAGCGGCGACACCTGCGGCGAATCCAAACCCAGCGTCAAACCCATGCTGTATGCGTGCGAACAAATCCACGCCGATCCGCAACACACGGTTTACGTCGGCGACGCCGAACGCGACATGCAGGCCGGACGCAACGCCGGCATGAAAACCGTACTTGCCGACTGGGGCTATATCGCCGCCGAAGACCACACCGAAACTTGGCAACCCGACTACCGCATCGCATCACCTTTGGATTTGCTCAAGATTCTGTAAAACAAATGAAGGTCGTCTGAAAGTTTTCAGACGACCTTTTCTACATCACATTCAAATTAAAACCGGATTACAGTTTCCATTCGCTCAGTTTGGCAGCGTAGGCTTCCAAATCTGCAATCGGACGGGTTGCCACGCCGCTTTCCATCGCTGCTTTAGCAGTAGCGGAAGCAACGCGCGGCAGCAGGCGGGAGTCGAACGGGGTCGGAATCAGGTATTCCGCACCGAATTCAAATTTCTTACCGTATGCGGCAACCACTTCTTCGGTTACCTCTTCCATTGCCAAATCTGCCAAGGCATAGACGCAGGCGCGTTTCATTTCTTCATTGATGGTCGTCGCGCCGACGTCCAACGCGCCACGGAAGATGAACGGGAAGCACAATACGTTGTTCACTTGATTCGGGAAATCAGAACGGCCTGTACCGATGACCACGTCAGGACGGGTTTCTTTCGCCAGCGGCGGCAGGATTTCCGGGTTCGGGTTTGCCATGGCGAACACGATAGGCTTGGCGTTCATAGTGTTCAGCATTTCAGGCGTCAGCAGGTTCGCGCCGGAGAGGCCCAAGAAGATGTCTTTGCCTTTAACTGTATCGGCAAGCACGCGTTGACCGTTGTCTTCAATGGCGTAGAACTGTTTGGACTCGTCCATACGGTCTTTGTCTTCGCGGGTTTTATAAATCACGCCTTTGGAGTCGCAAACGGTAATGTTTTCGCGTTTCAAACCCAAATCGAGCAGTTGGTTCAAGCAGGCAATCGCAGCCGCACCCGCGCCGGAGCAAACCAAGGTCGCTTCTTCGATTTTACGGCCGGTATAGCGCAGGGCATTCAATACGGCAGCAGCGGTGATGATGGCGGTACCGTGTTGGTCGTCGTGGAATACCGGGATTTTGCAGCGTTTGCGCAATTCGCGTTCGATGTAGAAGCATTCAGGCGCTTTAATGTCTTCGAGATTGACGCCGCCGAAAGTCGGTTCCAACGCGGCGATGATGTCCACCAGTTTTTGCGGGTCTTTTTCATCGATTTCGATGTCGAATACGTCCACACCGGCGAATTTTTTAAACAATACGCCTTTGCCTTCCATCACAGGTTTGCCCGCCAACGCGCCGATGTTGCCCAAGCCCAAAACGGCGGTACCGTTGGAAATCACGGCGACCAAGTTGCCTTTGGCGGTATATTTGTACGCATTTTGCGGATCGGCATGGATTTCCATACAAGGAGCCGCGACGCCCGGAGAGTACGCCAAAGCCAAGTCTTTGGACGTGGCCAGCGATTTGGTGGGGGTAACGGAGACTTTACCCGGCACGGGGAATTCGTGAAATTTCAGTGCGGCTTCTTTTAATGAGTTTTCCATTTTTCGATCCTGTTGCGAGAGAGATGTTGAGACGAGGTCGTCTGAAACGTTGGTTTCAGGGACGTTTGGCATCACAAAGGGTTTATTTATTAACAAATAAACCTATTTTTGTAATAGCGTGTAATTTTACCATGTTCCCAATGCGGCGCATACCGCTATTTTTCATCTGAAACAAACAACCTCAAAGCAAAAAAACGTATCCTTTCAGACGACCTTCATTCGGTTTTAAACATCCATACCGAAACTGCGCGCCAACGCATGTTCGATATCTGCCCTCACCTCTTCCAAACTCCGGTTGCTGTCAATAATCGCGTAGCGTTCGGGATGCGTGGCGGCACGCTCAAGATAAACAGCACGCACGCGAGTGAAAAAAAATCCGCCTGCTCCTGCTCGAAACGGTCCTTCTCGCGCGTCTGCCCGATACGCGCCATCGACACTTCCAGCGGCACGTCCAGCAGCAACGTCAAATCAGGACCAAACCCGCCCTGCACCCAATTTTTCCAGCATTTCAATATCCTGAAGGGGTACGCCGCGCCCACCGCCCTGATACGCGAAAGTCGCATCGGTAAAACGGTCGGAAACGACATGAATGCCGTCCGCCAGCGCAGGCAGGATAACGTCTTCCAGATGCTGCTGCCGCGCGGCAAACATCATCAACGTCTCCGCGCGCAATCCCGCCTTGGTTTCAGGGTTCAACAAAATTTCGCGCAAAGCCTCGCCGACAGGCGTACCGCCCGGCTCGCGGGTGAACAATACAGGGAAGGTCGCGGGATTCGAACCATTGGCGGATAACGGCAAGATTGGTCGATTTGCCCGCGCCGTCTATGCCGTCCAGAGTGATGAATTTGGGTTTCATAAGGTCAAGTTTATTTAGAGAACGGATGTTCAAAAGGTCGTCTGAAAGCGAGATTATAAATGCTTTCAGACGACCTTGCCTTTCAATGCGGCGTTTCCCGCATACGGTTCCGACATTTCCGGGTTTTCAAATCAATGCAATTTCAAAACCCTGCAAACCCTGAATACTGCCTTCAGACGACCTTTTTATCTTTTTAATCAACCGACCAATCCTTTCACTTTGCAAAAAAACAACAAAAAAATAATACAAAAATTTACAAAAAAACACAGGAACTTATAAAATATAAAACAATAACAGTTGCAACAATAATCACAAATCATAATAATGTCATATATACCGTTCAGGCGTAAAAGCCTGCTGTATAAGCGTTACACAGAAAATATTACGGAGACTGTGTCAATACACATCTAAACTCACATAAGGATAAATTCCGATGAAAACCCGTTTTACTTTAACTTCTCTTGCCCTGGCTTCTCTCATGATGATGGGCAATACTGCAATGGCTGATGTTGTTCCTACTAATACAGACCATCATCTCAATGTCTATATCAAACTGACAGGTTCCTGTGAAACATTCACAGTACCTAGCGGCCAACAGACTGCAATAAACACCAGCAATCCTACTTTATCAGGTGCAGATATTAATTTTGGTACTCATCAAGCTTCTTCCACTACTGCAATCTCTAATCAATCCAACGTAGGCGGTGCAACATCTGGCATCAGCATCAAATGCAGTAAAAATACCCAGTTCCAAGTTGCAATGACTCCTCAAAACGTACAAAGTGAAAAACGGTGTAGGCAAAATGAAAGTAATTGGAGATGCTCACACGGATACTATTACATATACATTGCACAAACCTAAGATCGATGGTTCTGGCCTAAATCAACAAATCTTAGAGGAAGCAACTGAAACTCCTTGGGGCAATGGCAATAATGCACTTAGCCTTACAGGACAAGGCTTTGGAACTGAAATCAAACTCCCCGTTTACGCAAGTATTCAAGCCGGTGAATTGGATAAATACGTTGGTGAATACCAAGACCGCGTAAAAGTAACCCTGACCTACTAATCCGGTTTACTCCCTCAAAACAAAAAAACTAAAAATTCTCATGCAAAAAACAATCAGCACACTTGTCGGCATGCTGACGGCGGCAGCGGTTTTACCAAGCCATGCCGCCGGCTTGCAAGTCAGTCCGACATCGCTTTCCCTGCCCGCCAAACAGCGGGCGGGTATTTTTACTTTGGGAAACAAGGGCGCAGAGCCGTTGACAGCGCAAGTGCGCGTATTCCGCTGGGCGCAGGACGCAAACGGCGGAGAGATTCTCGAACCTACCGATGCCGTCATTGCCAGCCCGCCTATGGTCAAAATGGAAGCGGGTGCGCAGCAGCAATTCCGCGTGATGCGCGTCAAACCGTCCGACAAACAGGCAGAAGAAGCCTACCGCTTGATCGTGGACGAGCTGCCCGCTCCCGATGCGAAACCGCAAAAAGGCATTCAGTTGGTAATGCGCTATTCGCTGCCGCTGTTTGTCAACGTTCAAAACAATGCCGAACCGAAGCTGCAATGGCGTGCTGAAAAAGCCGCGAACGGCAAAACGGTTTTGGTTGCCGAAAATACGGGCAATACCCATGCGCAACTGAGCAATATTACTTTTCAGACGACCGCTGCCAAAGACGCATTGACGCTGGCAAGCGGTCTGGCGGGCTACGTCCTGCCGGGCAACACTTGGAAACGCGAATTGGAAGTTTCCCCCGCTTCCCTGAATCCAGGTCGTCTGAATGCCACGGTAAACGGCATGCCGATCCAAACGGAGGTACGGTTTGCCGCCCCATGACCTAAGGACACGGCTCACCCGGCTGAGTGCCGCGTTGATGCTGTGTTTCTACGCTCTGCCCTCTCCTGCTCAAGACATCCTGACGCAGGCAGCGCCTGCTGCCTACGAGCAGGTATGGCTGACCGTTTACCCGCAGGTCAAAGTCAACGGCAGCATACGCGACGGTATCGAACCCTTCATGTCGCGTAACGGCGTGCTGTATGCGCGTCCCGAATCCCTGCGCGCCTACGGCATTGCCCTGCCCGACGCAGAAGCTGCCGAAGCAGGCAAAAACGGTGTCGTGCCTGAAATTCAGGACGGCGCGTCCACACCCGGCGCGGGCGTATGGTTCGAACTCTCCGCCATCCCCGGCTTGCAGGCGAAATACGATGCCGCCGCGCAAACCCTTGATCTCACCGCCCCCCTCGAATGGCAGCCCGACCTGAAAACCGCCCGAATCGGCGCATTGCAGGAAAAACCGCTACGCCATCGCCAAACCCGGCTTTGCCGCCGTTCTGAACTATGACGCCAATATCTCGCGCAACCGCTCCGGCAACGGCACGCAGGGGCGTTTTTCGGCGAAATGCGCCTGAGCACGCCTTGGGGCTATCTGAACCACACCCAATTTGCCAACCGTAGCCGCAACAAAGAAAGCGGCTCCCGCGGCAACACCGCCCGCCTGGATACCTACTGGCGCACCGTCTGGCCCGAACAAGGCATATCACTGACCGTGGGCGATACCCTGACCGGACAAATCGGCTCATGGGGAGGCACACGCATCGGCGGCATTAAAATCTCCCGCACTTACAACACCCGCCCGTGGAAACAAACCGCCCCGCTGCGCTCCTACCTAGGCAAAAGCACCCTGCCCGGCACGGTCGATCTCTACCTCGACGGCGTCAAACAAATGAGTCGCGACATCGAAGCGGGCGAATACGAACTCATCCTGCCGCCGTCCATCAGCGGCCGCAGCAACGCCCAAGTCGTCGCCACCGACGTACTGGGGCGCACCGTCGTCGTCGATATGCCGCTTTACGGCGGCAGCGGACTTTTGGCAAAAGGCTTGAACGAATGGTTGTTTGAAGCAGGCTACGTCCGCCGCGATTACGGCATCCGTTCCGCCAAATACCAATCCGACCCCGCCGCCTCCGGCACGCTGCGTTACGGCGTCAGCAATACCCTGACCGCCCAAATCCACGGCGAAGCCGCACGCGGCTACCGTCAGGCGGGCATTGCCGCCGATACCGTATTGGGTTCGCTCGGACAACTCAATCTTAATTATGCCGAAAGCCGCTTTGCGGGCAAGACAGGACGACGCGGCAGCGCGTTTTTCAGCACCCAATGGGACAGGCTCTCCTTCAGCGCGGGCGCAAGCCGTACCAACGGGCAATTTGCCGAACTGGGCGACACTGCATACGGCGCAGACTTTTTCAAAGCCACCCGCCACCCCGCCACATCCGCCTCCGCATCTGCAGGCTGGAGCAGCGACAAACTCGGCTCATTCAGCCTGTCCTACGTCCATTCCCACACCGAAGGCAGCCCCGCCGACGGCGTAGGCTCGTTCGGCTGGAGCCGCAGCTTCAAAAACCGTACTTCGCTCTACGCCGGCGCCAATAAAAACTTCCGCAACAGGCGCGAACTGAGTTTCCACGCGGGCCTCTCCGTCAGCCTCGACAACGGCTATTCAACCTCCGCAGGCATCAGCAGAAACAAACACAACAACAGCTATCAGGCAACCCTGAACAAAACCAGCAGCGGCATGGGCAGCACCAGCTGGGGTATAGGCTGGCAGCAAAACGACAACGCAAACGGCAGCCGCAGCAATACCTTCAACGGCAACATCCGCCATCAAAACACCTACGGCGACGGCTGGGCAAACGTTTACAGCCAAAGCGGCAACAGCAACTGGAACGCAGGCTGGAGGGGCGGCCTCGTCCTCATGGGCGGCAGCCTCTTCGCCACCCGCCAAGTCAACGACAGTTTCGCCGTCGTCAGCACCGGTGATATGGCGGACGTCCCCATCCGCGCAGGCGGTATGCCCGTAGGCAAAACCAACCGCAAAGGGCTG
This sequence comes from uncultured Neisseria sp., assembly GCA_916438535.1. Taxonomy (GTDB): domain Bacteria; phylum Pseudomonadota; class Gammaproteobacteria; order Burkholderiales; family Neisseriaceae; genus Neisseria. The sequence continues at coordinate 957,799 of CAKAEP010000002.1, forward strand.
GCACTGATCCCCAGCCTCTCCGCCTACCAAAAAAACACCGTCAGCGTCGATATTGCCGAATTGCCGCTGGACGTCCAGCTTGAACACACCGTCGCCGAAATCGCCCCGCCCGAACGCTCGGGCATGCGCGTCGAATTTAAAATCCAACGTACCCGTGCCGCCACCATGACGCTGAAAGACGTACAAAACCAACTGCTCCCGAGCGGCGGCAGCATTACTGCCGAAGACGGCACACCGGCAGCCGTAACCGGCTTCGACGGCAAAACATATATTGAAAACATGAAAGAAGGTAGAAACCGCTTCACCGTCATCCTCCCCGAAAACGGCGGCACTTGCATCTTCGAAGCGGACTACCCTGAAACACACAATCCGGATTCCATCCCGGAACTGGGAGACATCATATGCAGATAAATATAAAGAGAGGTCGTCTGAAAACCGCAAACCGTCTTTTCCGACAAATGACATTGCCTGCCGTATTCGGACTGCTGTCCCTGTCCGCAGGGCAAGCTTGGGCAAACAGCGGTGTAGCCGGCAGGTTTGTACAATGCACAGCGACGGTACAAGGCAACGGAACTTTCAAAGGTCATCCTGCCTTAGTATTCGGAAGTCAAAGCAATGGGATCAACCTTCTAAACAACAACCAGCCGGAAGATATTCAAGCCACCATCCACTACCAATGCACCAATAATGACATCTATACTGTAAAAGTACGCTTGTGCTTCAATATTGACGGAGGGAGAGGGTTTACAAACATATATACCCCCGGAGAATAGTTCATAGCAGAAATAACGCCCAAACACTGCAACTATCCTTACTTAAACCCGATAATACCAACTGGGGAAGGGTAACACGCCAAACTCCCCAGCAGTGTCGGAACAGGTGTCATGCGTATCGGGCTAAAGGGCACCTTTACTGGCAGTATCCCCATCAGAGCTAGATTAGTCAGCGGGCAAAGCAACACCATCCCCACTACGGCTTCGGATTATTACATTGCAGACTTTACCGGCGGCTCCACCGTATTAAACTGGAAGGCAGAACGTTATGGTACTCCTGACCCTTCAGATTGCGGAAACGACTTGAATACAGGACAACACTTCCCTTTTGTCGTCCAAGCCCATGTTGCACCCGTCTGCGAATTCATCTCCGCCGACGACATCGACTTCGGCACACACACCGCAGGCAGCACCAACCTGAAGCGGTCGGGCAACCTCACCGTCCGCTGCACCAACGGCACGCCCTACACCGTCGGTCTGATTCCTTCCAACAACAATCAGGAAGGCAGGGGCGAGATGAAATCCACCAATCCCGCCAACACCGACAAAGTCCCCTACGTTCTCAAAAAAGGGAACAGTTCAGAGCTCTGGGGCAACCAATCTTCGGGTACAGGCAGCGCGCAAAGATTTACCGGCGACAGCAGCAATCAGACGCACACCATCTCGGCAGAAGTCCAAAACACCGACTACACCCCGGGCGAGTATAAGGATAAGGTAACCGTCGATATCCGATACTGATCCGAAAGGTCGTCTGAAAAGAAAAAAAACAGTAGCGTTATAGAAACCGACAATCCGCCGTTATTCCTGTTTGCAAAGGAATAACGGCGGATGTTCTCATTTGGATTTTCCCCAAAAAGGCCGTCTGAAACCCTTCAAAACTTTTTCAGACGACCTTCAAACCGATATGATGGCAAATCAAATCAACAAAGGAGCAAACACCATGTCAAACAACGAATACACTCAAATCGGCTGGATCGGCCTGGGGCAGATGGGCAATCCGATGGTAACGCGCCTGCTCGATGCAGGCATCGAAGTCGGCGTTTACAACCGCTCATCCGATAAAACCGCCGACTTGCAAACCAAAGGCGCGAAAGTTTACCCAAGCCGCGCCGAACTTATCCGCGCCTATCCCGTTATTTTTCCTGATGGTTTCCGACTACGCCGCCATCCTCGACATCCTTGACGAAGATACCCGAAAAAGAGCTTGACGGCAAAATCATCGTCAACATGAGCACCATCGCCCCGTCCGAAAAACCTCGCCGTCAAAGCCATCGTCGAAGCGGCGGGCGGACAGTTCGCCGAAGCCCCCGTCTCCGGCTCGGTTGTCCCCGCCACCAACGGCACATTACTGATTCTCTTCGGAGGCGAAGAGAATGTTTTAAATCCACTGCAAAAAGTGTTCGGCATCCTCGGCAAAAAAACTTTCCACTTCGGCAACGTCGGTAAAGGCTCCGGCGCGAAACTCGTGCTCAATTCGCTCTTGGGCATCTTCGGCGAAGCATACAGCGAAGCCATGCTGATGGCGCGTCAATTCGGCATCGATACCGACACCATCATCGAAGCCGTCGGCGGCTCTGCCATGGATTCGCCCATGTTCCAAACCAAAAAATCCCTGTGGGCAAACCGCGAATTCCCGCCCGCCTTCGCCCTCAAACACGCCTCCAAAGACCTCAATCTCGCCGTCAACGAATTGAAACAGGCAGGCAATTTGCTGCCCGCCGTTGAAACCGTTGCCGAGAGCTACCGTCAAGCCGTCGCAGCAGGTTACGGCGAACAAGACGTTGCCGGCGTTTACCTGAAACTGGCGGAACATCAGAAATAGAGTGGCCGAATCCGGCAGATAAAGGTCGTCTGAAACCCATATCCCTTTTCAGACGACCTTGCTTGTCAGATTAGCGTATTGCAACCATTCAAATATAGTGGATTAAATTTAAATCAGGACAAGGCGACGAAGCCGCAGACAGTACAGATAGTACGGAACCGATTCACTTGGTGCTTCAGCACCTTAGAGAATCGTTCTCTTTGAGCTAAGGCGAGGCAACGCCGTACTGGTTTAAAGTTAATCCACTATACATTGCACATCATCCCGTTGCCCGTATCTTTCAGAGGAAATTTCATGCGCCCATTCCTTTCCCTCCTTGCCGCAGGCTTTACCCTCCTTACCCTGACCGCCTGCCAACCCGAGGCAGAACATACTGCTTCCGATGAAAAAAATCAAAACCGCTTCCGCTGCGTCTGTCGACTGGTCGGTACCGCAACTGTCCAGCAACGTTTGGAAAATCAGTAAGGCAGGACAGCCCGACTCTTACCTTGTCGGCACCATCCACATCGGCAAAAAAGAAGCCGTCCTATCGAAAGAAGCCGAAAACCTGCTTGCCTCCGTCGAACAACTGACCACGGAAACCGACGTATTGCCGGAAGAAAATCCGGAAACGCAACAACAATACCAACAGTTTTTCAACCAAGCCACCGACACCAAATCCCTGAAAGCCAAGCTCGGCGATAAGACTTTCCAAGCCCTGCAAGAGGCCTTCCGCATAAATCCCGAAACCGCTCCCTTGGCGGAAGCTGTTGACGGTATGAAGCCTTGGGCGGCATTCCTATTTGCCCAAAGCGTTTACCCCGCCGAATACAGCTCCACGACAGGCGTGGATATGCTGCTTTCAAGGCAGCCCAAAAAAAGCAGGCAAGCCGCGCCGCTTCCTCGAAACCATGCCTCAATTAGCGGAAAGTTTTTCCGCCTTTCCCGAAGAAACCATCATCCGTATTTTGAAAACAACAACGGACGACAACCAAGACTTTCTCGAACAAACCCATGAAATGTACGGTCTTTACGAAAGCGGCAACTTTGACGGTTTCGCCGATAGCTCATAAAAAAATACGAACAGCAATCCCTGAAAAAAATACCCCGAAATTGCCCCTTTGATGCTGAACTGGTTTCAAAACGACTTATTAGTCGGCCGCAATTTGAAATGGCTGCCTGAAATCAAAGCCCAATCTGCCGAAAAAAGTACGCTGTTCGCCGTCGGCATCATGCACCTGATGTCCGAACAAGGGTTGATCGAATTACTGCGCAAAGACGGTTATGAAGTAACGCCCATGCCCAAAGTATTGATGTGGTAACACAAATCACACAACAAAAGGTCGTCTGAAACCCGAATCCTCAGTTTTCAGACGACCTCTTGCAGGCAATACATATTCCCATACCCAAACACCACTACCCAAGGAAATCTCCCGTGCAAAAACCCGACATCATCCAAATCGTAGGCCCCGCAGGGCTGCTCGAAACCATCTACCTTCCAGCCGCGCAAACTCCTGCACGCGGCGTGGCAGTCATCAACCATCCCAATCCGTTGCAAGGCGGCACAAACACCAACAAAGTCATTCAAACCGCCGCCAAAGCCTTATCTCAGCTCGGTTTTCACTGTTACCTGCCCAACCTGCGCGGCGTGGGTAACAGCGAAGGTGTTCACGACTATGGACGCGGCGAAACGCAAGATTGCATCGCCGTCATCGACTACGCCCGCGCGCAACACCCCGAAGCCGAACTGTTCGCATTGGCAGGTTTCTCCTTCGGCGGCTATGTCGCCACCTTCGCCGCCCAAGAGCGCGAACCGGATTTGCTGCTGCTCATCGGCGCGGCAGTACACCACTACACCGACCGCCCCGAACCCACTTCCGTTCCCAATATATCCAAAACCCTGATGATTCATGGTGCTGAAGATGAAGTCGTTGAAATTAGCAAGGCTTGGACATGGGCGGAACCGCAAGGTTTGCCGGTTATCACCATCGCCGGCTCATCCCATTTCTTCCACGGCAAACTCATCGTCCTGCGCGATACCATCGCCCGATTCGTGCCGTCGGTTTTAGGTTAAGCAGATAACATAAAAGGTCGTCTGAAAACCCTAAATCCGTTTTTCAGACGACCTTTTTATTCAACTTTTTTTGCTGCCACACCACATCCCTCACGTTTTGCACCATGAAACTCTATGTTGTCGGTCATATTCATATATAATACCGACCTTCAAAAAAATAATTCCCTCAATAATTACATTACGGAAATAACAAATGGAAAATACCCAAACTCCCTCCCGTTGGCGTTTTGCCCTCAAAAAAACGCGGGCTGGCATCTTGTCGTCAGCCTGATTCTTGCAGGCCTCGCGGCACTTTTTGGTCTTCGCCGTCTGGTATCCCTATCCCTATTCAGAACTGACGGGCGGATTGAATTTGTACACTCTCGTCGTCTCGGTCGATATTGTCTGCGGCCCCCTTCTAACACTGATTCTCGCCAGCCCTAAGAAAAAAACTGCGCGAACGCATTACTGATTTTTTTCTTTGGTCGGTATCATCCAGCTCGCCGCGCTGGTTTACGGCTTGCACAGCGTTTCCTTAGCGCGCCCTGTCGTTGCAGCCTTTGAAAAAGACCGTATCAACATTGTTACCGCCGCTGAAATCGATGAGGCGGATTTAGCCAAAGCTCCTGAAGAAATGCGTCAACTGCCGTGGTTCGGCATCGAACGCGTCAGCCTGCGCGATCCCGCAACCGTCGAAGAAGCCAACGAAAACCTCAGCCTTTCGCTTAAAGGCATAGAACCCAGTATGCGCCCAAATTGGTGGCAGCCCGACAGTCCTGCCGAACGTGCGAAAATCCGCAATGCGATGAAACCTTTGGCAGAACTTGCCATCGCCCGAAACATGAGCGAAGCGGACATCCTCAAAGCCACCTCCGTCAAACAAGCCGACAAACCTCTGTTTTTTTCCTGCCGCTTACCAGCGGGAAAAATCAAAAAAACTGGATTGTCGTCATGGATGAAAAACGCCGACTTCCTCGGCTATGCGCCGATTGACGGCTTTATCGACAAAAAGCCCGAATTTAAAGAAAAAAAGTTATCTGATAGACAATTAGGGTCGTCTGAAAATAGATTCCGCCCAATACCGCCGATAAAATTTCAGATAATCTCTCACCGTCAAAATGGTCGAACCCGAAGTCAGGGATTCGGCCTTTTCCGTTTAAAGCAATCCTATCCGGTGGTATGATGGGAAACATTCGCATCATCGGATGGATATAATATGGGGACGTCAAATAGTATCTCTCCCATCCCCCATAAGATCGGATTTTGATTCAGAAAGGAAAAACATGAGCGGCAACGCATGGCTTTTTTGGGCATTGGCTTCCGCAGGTTTCGCCTCGTTGACGGCGATTTTCGCCAAAATGGGTTTGCAGGGCATCGATTCAGATTTCGCCACTTTCATCCGCACGCTGGTCATCCTTGCTGCGCTGGTCTTGTTCCTGACCTATACCGGCAAATGGCAGGGTGTGAACGGGTTTACAGGAAGAAATTGGACTTTCCTGATTCTCTCCGGCCTCGCCACCGGCGCATCTTGGCTCGCCTACTTCAAAGCCCTACAACTGGGCAACGCTTCGCAAGTCGCCCCCGTCGATAAATTCAGCTTGGTATTGGTTGCGCTGATGGCGGTGGTCTTTTTGGACGAACGCCCCAGCACTCAGGAATGGATTGGGCTGGGGCTGGTTACGGCGGGCGTATTGACATTGGCTTTGAAACGCTAGAAATATAGTGGCTTAACTTTAAACCAGTACGGCGTTGCCTCGCCTTGCCGTACTATCTGTACTGTCTGCGGCTTCGTCGCCTTGTCCTGATTTAAATTTAATCCACTATATTTTTCCAATGAGAAAGGTCGTCTGAAAACCAAAATTCAGGTTTTCAGACGACCTTTTTACTTCCTTAACAACTTTACCTGACGCGTTTTACCTGCCCGACTGTGCCCACACGTTTTGCAGGTAGGCGTAGGTCAGCTCGGCGGTGCCGGACACCAGCGCGATGTCGCTGCCCAAGTCTTCGGCTTTGCCCACGCCGATGGGCAAGGCGCCGGAAGCTTTGATGGCGGCGACACCTGCGGCGGCGTCTTCGATGCCGATGCAGTGGCGGATGTCCGCGCCCACGCCCTCGGCGGCGGCAAGGAAGATGTCGGGGGCGGGTTTGGAATGCGCGACGGCGGCAGGGTCGGCGACGGCGTCGAAGAAGTGGGTCAGCCCCATGCGTTCGAGCAGGAACGGGCCGTTTTTACTGGCGGATGCAAGGGCGATTTTTTTGCCGTTTGCCCTCAATGCTTCCAGCAGCGGCAAAATGCCGGGGTACACGTCTTCGGGTTTGACCGCCTGAATCATTTCGACGTAGTTGTCGTTTTTGCGGCGGGTCAGTTCGGCGAACTCGGCTTCGCCGACGGTTTTTGCCGCCGTGCGCGAGGATGCGTTTGAGCGAATCGTCGCGCGACACGCCTTTGAGCTGCTCGTTAAACTTGCGGTCGATGCTGATGCCCAGTTCTTCGGCGAGCTTTTTTTCCATGCGCGGTAGTGGTATTCGGCGGTGTCAGTGATGACGCCGTCGAGGTCAAAGAGCACTGCGGTAAAAAGTCATTTTGCGCCCTCCTTATTTTTTTCCAATGCAACGGTGTGGCTGCCGCTGAGCGTGATGTCTTTGCCATACACCTGCAAATCGAGCGGCTCGCCTTTGAGCAGGGTGAAGACCACGTTTTTCTTTGCCAACGGCGACTTTAATCAGACGGCCTCGGTAGTTGATGTGGAAGGCGTAGCCTGTCCATGCGCTCGGCAGGAACGGTGCGAAGCTGAGTTTGCCACCCCAAGTTTTCATTTGGGCGAAACCTTGGACGATGGCGAGCCACGAGCCGGTCATGGAGGTGATGTGCAAACCGTCTTCGGTGTCGTTGTTGTAGTTGTCCAAGTCCAGGCGGGCGGTGCGCTGGTACATTTCCACGGCTTTTTCTTCTTTGCCCAGTTCGGCGGCAAGGATGGCGTGGATACACGGCGACAGCGAGCTTTCATGCACGGTCATCGGTTCGTAGAAGTCGAAGTTGCGGCGTTTTTCGTCGATATTGAAACGGTCGCCGAAGAAATAGATGCCTTGCAATACGTCCGCCTGTTTGATGAAGGGCGAACGCAGGATTTTGTCCCACGACCATTTCTGGTTGAGCGGCAAATCGTCGGGCGAAAGCGCGGACACAGGGCGGATGTCTTTGTCGAGGAAGCCGTCGTGCTGCACAAATACGCCGAGTTCTTCGTCATACGGACGGTACATATTCGCGCTGATGTCCGCCCATTTTTCCAACTCGGCGGCGCTCACGTTCAAATCCGGACGTGGGTATTTCGCCAAGGCTTCGCGGGTGTAGTCCAATACCCATGCGGCGAGGGTGTTGGTGTACCAGTTGTTGTTGATGTTGTTTTCGTATTCGTTCGGGCCGGTTACGCCGTGAATCATGTATTTGCCGTTGCGTTTGGAGAAGTGGACACGGTCCGCCCAGAAGCGGGACACTTCGACCAAGACTTCCAAACCTTCTTTGGCAAGATAGCTTTCGTCGCCGGTGTAGTTGGTGTAGTTGTAGATGGCGTAAGGAATCGCACCGTTGCGGTGGATTTCCTCGAAGGTGATTTCCCATTCGTTGTGGCACTCGATGCCCGTAAACGTTACCATCGGATAGAGTGCACCCGCCAAGCCCCTGTTCGCGCGCGTTGTGTTGCGCCTGCGGCAGTTGGTTGCGGCGGTATTGCAGCAGGTTGCGGGTAACTTCGGGTTCCGCCAGTGCGAGGTAGAGCGGCACGGCGTAGGCTTCGGTGTCCCAATAGGTCGCGCCGCCGTATTTTTCGCCGGTAAAGCCTTTGGGGCCGATATTCAGGCGTGCATCTTCGCCGTAGTAGGTGGAGAACAGTTGGAACAGGTTGAAGCGGATGCCTTGTTGCGCTTCGTCGCTACCTTCAATAACCACGTCGGCGATTTCCCAACGGTGCAGCCAGCCTGCTTTGTGCGCCTCCAGCAAGGTTTTCAAACGCAACGCCTGCGACTTTTTCCGACAAGGCGCGGCCTGCGGCTTTCACCGCTTCCAAGCCTTGATAATCGCGGCTGGTGGTAACAATCACACGTTTTTCAAAGGTTTTGGGCGTGCCGCCGACTTCGGCTTCAAAAGAATTAGAAACCTGCCAGTCGGTTTGGCTGCCGCCGAGGGCTTTGAAGCCGCCGGCGAAGGTTTGCTCGGCGTTGACGATGAATTGTTCCACGCCGAAAGGATTGGCGACAGTTTGTGTGGCAATGTAGGAGCGGTCGTCTGAAACGCCTTTGTCCAATACCTGCCAGAATTTTTTTCTTCGTAGTTGGAATCTTCGTTTTTTTCACGTCGGCGTCGATGATGGAATCGATGCGGACTTGGTGGGTTTTGCCGTCGACGGATACGGCTTCCCAGCGGATGACCGCCAGCTCTTTTTTTGCGCGACGGACAGGGAATTTGCGCACATCGAAACGCACGCCGAATACGGTGAACGAGCGGCGCAACACGCCGTGCTGCATATCGAGTTCGACGGAGAAGCCGGCAACGTCGTTTTTTTCGCCAAGTCCACTTCCTGCCCATCGACAAAGATTTTTGACTTTGCTGAAATTGAGCGCGTTGATGGCTTTGCCGAAATATTTGGGGTAGCCGTTTTTTTCCACCAGCCGACGCGGGTTTTGTCTGGGAACCACACGCCGGCGATGTAGGTGCCCAAGTGGCTGTCGGCGGAGTAGGTTTCCTCAAAGCTGCCGCGCATACCCATATAGCCGTTGCCCAAGCTGGTCAGGCTCTCTTGCAGCCGTTTGTGTTCTTTTTCCAGTTTTGCCGAACGCAGCGTCCAAGGGCTGATTTCCATGATTCTTGTATACATCGTAAAGCTCCTGTTTTTGATGGTTTTTATGGCAAACCGTTTTTGAAATACGGTTCGTCTTACTTAAATCAAATAAAGCGTCGGCAGAAGTTTCAGACGACCCTCCTGCCGATAAATGAAGAAAATTATGCGCCGCCGTGTGTTTCTTTAATCAGGAACACGGAAAACGCGCCCAGCAGCAGGACGACGCCCCCTACCAAGAACATATTGGCCTGCAAACCGCCCATCATCGGGAACAACATGAAGCTCAACAGCGAAGCAACAATCTGAGGCATACAGATGGAGCCGTTGAACAAGCCCAAATAAGTGCCCATATGCTTGCCCGACAAGGCGTTGGTTACAATCGTCAGCGGATAAGTGATGATGCCCGCCCAAGCAATACCGATTAAGATGTAAGACAACACCAGCGCGTATTGGTTGCTGATGAAGAATACGGAGAAAAAAAGCCGAGCGCGCCCAAAAGCCAGGCAGCTGAAATAACCCGCCTTAAGGTATCGGTTGGGGATTTTCGCCAATACAAACGAACAAATCACCGCCGCAACCGACTGCACCGCCGCCAATACACCGTACCAGTTGCCCGCTTCCTGATAGCCTACGGAAGACGCATCGGTCGTGTGCCAGACGTTTTCCGCAATCGCGCCAGCGGAATAAGTCCACATATATTGGAAAGCGAACCAGCAGAAAAACTGCACCAGAGTAACCGTCCAAAACGCTTTAGGCGCGGTTTTCAAGAGTTCGAACCAGTTGGCTTTTTTTCCTGATTCGCTGCCACATCGATGCCGTGATAGCGGGCGTAGGTTTCCGGGTCGTATTCCTTCACTTTGAAAATCGTGAACGCGCTGGTAATCACCAACAACGCCGCGCCCACATAAAACGCCACGACCACGGTCTGCGGTACGACGCCTTTCTCGGCAGTATTCGCCAAACCGATATACGCAAACACAAACGGCAGAATCGCCGCCACAACCGCGCCCGTATTCGCCAAGAAGCTCTGAATCCCGTAGGCGTAGCTTTTTTGCTCCTCATTGACCATGTCGCCGACCATCATTTTAAACGGCTGCATCGCCATATTCGACGACACGTCCAACAGCGCAATCATCAGCGCGCCGAACGACAAAGCCGCCAGCGACGCATAACCGAAACCGAAGCTGCCCGAGTTCGGCATCAGAATCATCACAATGACCGCAATCAGCGTGCCGTAAAAGCAGATACGGTAGACGGCGGCCGCCCAAGCGCGGCTTCCATGTGCGGTCGGAGTAATAACCGACAATCGGCTGCACCAGCATCCCCGCCAACGGCGGCAGGATAAAGAACCAGCCGAGGCTGTGCGGGTCGGCGCCGAGCGTCTGGAAGATGCGGCTCATCTGCGAGCTTTGCAGGGTAAAAGGCCGTCTGAACGCCGAGAAAAACCGAAACTGAGCATCCAAATCGTGCTTTTTCGGCAGCGAGGGCAAGCCCTGCCGCGTAGGTTGCGTATTGTCCGACATGAGGTAGTCCTTTCGTTTTTTTGTAAAGAAAGCAATAAAACCATTTAAGCATTGACCCAAACCAGCCCTATTCGTTCATTTATCTTTACAATCGGGCGTTCGAAAAATTAAGGAAGGGGTCGTCTGAAAGCGTAGTTCTGATAAGCACGGGAAAGCGTCATGTTGCCCGTACGCAAAATTTCCCCATTCTATCCACGACGGCGGCAAACAGACAACCGTTGCACGTCCCAAACCTGTCTTACATCAAACATAACGGCAAACTTTCTTTTCCCCTATTTACAGAATACATTCCCTGCCTTTTGCCCGAAAAAGAAAAAAATCCCCACAGACAGTTTTCAGACGACCTTTTTCAATTCACCGTTTAAAATAGTAAACCGCCCTAAAAACAGGGTAAAAATACGCTCCGTTTCCAACACGACGCCTGAATCAGCAGGCTTTTTATTATGGACCTTCCCAGTTCGTTTTTTACTGAACTTCCCTTCCGGTTTATCCCGAAATACACGATAACCATCCCGCCGAAATGCCCTCCCGCATCCGGCGGGCGGAGCATTTATGAGCATCGAACAAACCCCTCCGAACCTTGAAAACGACGGTATCGAAAGCGACGTAGAGCGCGTTTCCGCCGATTTCGACCGTATCCACGCGCTGTGCGAAATCCTCTCGCCCGCCTTCCCGCAGATTGAGGAAGGCGTGCCGATTGAGGACGAGGCGTTGCGCGAGAAATTTACCGAGCTGACCGTCCTTTTGAACGAGCTGCACCCTGCCGACGTGGCGGCGGTGTTGGAATCGTTGCCGCCGCGCGAGCGTAATATCGTCTGGCTTCTGGTTACGCCTGAAGACGACGGCGAAGTGTTGCTGGAAGTCTCCGACGCGGTGCGCGAAACGCTGATCGAGTCGATGGACAAAGACGAGCTGTTGGCGGCAGTCGATGACTTGGACGCGGACGAACTGGCGGAGCTGGCGGGCGATTTGCCGCACCAAGTGGTCTATGAAGCCTTGCAGACGCGCGACGAGGAAGAGCGCGCCCAAGTCAAGGCGGCGATGTCGTATGAAGACAACCAAGTCGGTGCGATTATGGACTTCGAGTTGGTCAGCATCCGCGCCGACGTTGCCTGCGAAGTGGTGCTGCGTTACCTGCGCCGTTTCGAGAGCCTGCCTGACCATACCGATAAGATTTTTGTGGTCGATGAAAACGACATCCTGCAAGGCGTGTTGCCCATCCGCAAACTTTTGGTCGCCGATCCCGAAGACTTGGTGGCAGACGTGATGGCGACCGAAGTCGTGCGCTTCCGTCCCGAAGATGACGTGGAAGAAGCGGCGCAGGCGTTCGAACGCTATGACTTGGTCACCGCGCCCGTTGTCGATGAAAACAAAAAGCTCATCGGCAGGATTACCATCGACGAGATGGTGGACGTCATCCGCGAAGAATCGGAAGCGGACATGTTGAACATGGCGGGTTTGCAGGAAGAGGAAGATTTGTTTGCGCCCGTCTGGGATTCGGTGAAAAACCGCTGGATGTGGCTTGCCGTCAACCTCTGCACCGCCTTCCTCGCCAGCCGCGTTATCGGCGCGTTTGAAGGCAGCATCGAGAAAATCGTCGCACTCGCCGCGCTGATGCCCATCGTCGCCGGCATCGGCGGCAACTCCGGCAACCAAACCATCACCATGATTGTCCGCGCGATGGCGATGGGGCAGTTGACGGGAATGCAGGCGGGACGCTTGTTGAAAAAAAGAAGTCGGCGTCGCCTTGGTCAACGGCATCATCTGGGGAACGGTCATGGGCGTGGTGTCATGGCTGCTGTACGGCAGCATCGGCATCGGCTTGGTGATGGTCGCCGCAATGACGCTGAACCTCTTGCTTGCCGCTTCGGTCGGCGTACTCATCCCCGTCATCATGGATAAATTCGGACGCGACCCTGCCTTGGGCAGCTCGGTGCTGATTACGGCGGTAACGGATTCCGGCGGTTTTCTGATTTTCTTGGGGCTGGCAACGATGTTCTTGTTGTAAGGTCGCCTGAAAAGCGGATGGGAAAGATAAAAGGTCGTCTGAAACCATGTGATTACGGGTTTCAGACGACCTTTTTAACTTTTATGGTGGAGTAACGTGAGTCTAAGAGAAGCAAAGAACTTTCTCACTGAGTACCACAAAAACTTCCTTGACAGGTATAGTAGATTAATTTTAAACCAGTACGGCGTTGCCTCGCCTTACCGTACTATCTGTACTGACTGCGGCTTCGTCGCCTTGTCCTGATTTAAAGTTAATCCACTATAAATTCGGCGGGGTGGCGGGTAGAGCACTGCGATACCTGCCGCGGATCGTAGCGTGGGCTTTGCCCATGAAATCGATGGCTTGGTTTCCGAGTCGGGCGATAAATAGTATTGTTTTTTTCGTGGGCGAAGCCCACGCTACGGCTGGGTGTGGATAGGTCGTCTGAAACCCTATCTTTAAGTATTTCAGACGACCTTTTATAGTGTATGAACCTAAAAATCACCCATTCCGTTATTGCCGTGCAGGCACGGTTCGAATCCTTCTGCCTTCATGAAATATTCAAAGACGGCCTTCATTTTAATACCGCCCTCGCTTTATCTGCCGTACATTTCCCACAAGCTTTCTTGCAGGCTGAATGCGGGTTCGCCGTTTTCGGGGCGGGCGCGGATGTAGCTGCCGTCAGGCTGCATCAGCCAGGCGCGAGTGTTGTCTTGCAGCGCCATTTCGATGCCTTCGCGGATGACGCGGGCTTTGAGTTCGGGCGTGAAAATCGGGGTGGCGACTTCGATGCGGCGGAAGAAGTTGCGCCCCATCCAGTCGGCGCTTGAGATGAAGGTGTCGTCCGCGCCGTTGTTGTGGAAGCAGTACACGCGCGAGTGTTCGAGCTGTCTGCCGATGATGGAGCGGACGCGGATGTTTTCGGACAGGCCTTTGACGCCGGGGCGCAGGGTACACATGCCGCGCACGATGAGGTCGATTTGCACGCCTGCGCTGCTGGCGCGGTAGAGGGCGTCGATGACGCTCGGCTCAATCAGCGAATTCATTTTGGCGCGGATGCGGGCGGGTTTGCCTGCTTTGGCGTGTTGGATTTCGCGCTCGATGCGGTCGATAACCATTTTGTGCAGGGTAAACGGGCTTTGGTAGAGCTTGTTCAGACGACCCGGTTTGCCCAAGCCTGTGATTTCCATAAAGATGGTGTTCACGTCGGCGGTGATTTGGTCGTCGGCGGTGATGATGCCGAAGTCGGTGTAAATGCGCGATGTGCCTTGGTGGTAGTTGCCGGTGCCGAGGTGGGCGTAGCGTTTGAGCGCGCCGTTTTCGCGGCGGATGACGAGTGCCATTTTGGCGTGGATTTTGTAGCCGAATACGCCATAAACGACGTGCGCGCCTGCGTTTTTCAAGCTGTTGCGCCCAGTTGACGTTGTTGGCTTCGTCAAAACGCGCCATGAGTTCGACGACGACGGTGACTTGTTTGCCGGCAAGGGCGGCTTTCATCAGGGCGCGGACGAGTTCGGAATTGCTGCCGGTGCGGTAGATGGTCATTTTGACGGCGAGGACGGCGGGGTCGGCGGCGGCTTCGCGTATCATGTGGACGACGGGGTCGAAGGACTGATACGGATGGTGCAGCAGGATGGGCGACTGTTTCGCCAGTTTGAAAATGGAGCCGTTCTTGCGCAATGCTTTCAGACGACCTGCCCCGCGTGCGGGAAACTTGAGGTCGGGACGGTCAACCAAATCGGGCACGGCATTGAGGCGCACGAGGTTGACCGGGCCTTTGACTTGGTAAAGCTCGGCGGGGGTGAGTTTGAACTGGGCGAGCAGGAAGTCGTGGATGTGGGGCGGGCAGGTATCGGCGACTTCAAGCCGCACGCCGTCGCCGTATTCGCGGTCGTGCAATTCGTTTTGAATGGCGGCGCGCAGGTTTTTGAGGTCTTCTTCATCGACGGTCAGGTCGCTGTCGCGGGTGAGGCGGAACTGGTGGCAGCCTTTGACCGTCATGCCGGGGAAGAGTTTGCCGACGTGGGCGTGCAGGATGGAGGAAAGGAAGACGAAGCCGCTGCTGCCGTCGCACAATTCGGCAGGCAGGGGGACGACGCGCGGCAGGATGCGCGGGGCTTGCACAATCGCCATGCCGGAGGGGCGGCCGAATGCGTCCGTACCTTCAAGCTCGACGGCGAAGTTGAGAGATTTGTTCAGCGGGCGCGGGAAGGGGTGCGACGGGTCGAGTCCGATGGGGGTGAGGATGGGCAACAGTTCGGCGTCAAAATACTGCTCAATCCATTTTTGCTGCCCTTGCGTCCAGTTGCGGCGGCGGTAGAAATGGATACCTTGTTTGCCCAGTTCGGGTTGCAAGACTTCGTTGAACAGGTGG
The DNA here is from genome assembly GCA_916438535.1 of uncultured Neisseria sp. Taxonomy (GTDB): domain Bacteria; phylum Pseudomonadota; class Gammaproteobacteria; order Burkholderiales; family Neisseriaceae; genus Neisseria. Next base: position 973,145 of record CAKAEP010000002.1, read on the forward strand.
TATTGCTCCTGTATCAGCGCGTGTGCTTCGGCGGCGACGGCGGCGATGGTTTCGGGCGGTGTGGTGCCGTTGTCCAAACGCTCGTGCGGATTCATTTTTTGCGCACGTTTGAGCCACGCCATGCGTACCTCGAAAAAAATTCGTCGAGGTTGGAAGAGACGATGCACAAAAAAACCGCAAACGTTCCAAAAAGCGGCACGTTTTTCATCCTGCGCCTGCGCCAAAAACGCGGCGATTGAAAGCGAGCAGGCTCAGTTCGCGGCAGAGGATGCGGTTTTTGTTCGGGCATGGTGTTCTCCTGAAGCGGGTGGGTCGGACAGTTAATTGGGAAGTATAACGCGTTTCGGACGGGCGGGGCAGTGGTGCTGGATGGGCGGGCGGTTGGCAAGGCGGGAGGTCGTCTGAAAAGACAGATTCACTATAAAAGCAAACGCATTTACAAAAAGCAGGGCTAAGATGAAAAAAACCATAAAAATAGTCGTCTGAAAACGAATGTGGCGGGTTTGCTCTATCGTTTCAGACGACTATTTTCATCAGAGGAAGATTCGCGGGTGAAGCCCACGCTACGGGTCGTCGCGGTTGAGTTTAAACCGTTTCAAATAATAAAAGGTCGTCTGAAACCCGTTTTCAGACGACCTCTTTGCTGTTTTTATTTCACTGCCGATTCAAATCAGAACAAGCCGTGGATCACGCCGTCTGCGTCCACGTCGATTTTTCTCGGCAGCCGGAACTTTCGGCAGACCCGGCATTTTCATCATATTGCCGCACAGCGCAACGATGAAGCCTGCGCCGGAAGAAACGGTAATGCCGCGCACGGTAATGCGGAAGCCTTCGGGGCAGCCCAAAAGTTTGGCGTTGTCGCTGAGGGAATATTGGGTTTTCGCCATGCAGACGGGCATTTTGTCCAAGCCCAGTTTTTCCAGCGAGGCGATTTCGGCGGCGGCTTCCGCGCTGAAATCGACGTCTTCCGCGCCGTACACTTTTTTTGGGCGATGGCGCGGATTTTTGTCTTTGATGCTCAACTCGACATCGTAGGCGAAGCGGAATTCATTGGGTTGGTTGTCGATGGCGTTGACGACTTTGCGCGCCAAATCTGCGCCGCCCGCGCCGCCTTTGCCCCACACTTCGGTCAGGGAAACTTCGACGCCGTGTTCGGCGCAGGCTTTTTCAATCATGGCCAACTCGGCATCGGAGTCGGACACGAAGCGGTTGATGGCGACGACGACGGGCAGACCGAATACGTTTTTCAGGTTGGAAATGTGTTTCAGCAGGTTGGGCAGGCCTTTTGCCAAGGCTTCGAGGTTTTTCCTCGCCGAGGTTGGCGCGTTCTACGCCGCCGTTGTATTTCAAGGCGCGGACGGTGGCGACGACGACGGCTGCGTCGGGTTTCAAACCGGCAAGGCGGCATTTGATGTCGCAGAATTTTTCCGCACCCAAATCCGCGCCAAAGCCTGCTTCGGTTACTGCGTAATCGGCAAGGTGTTTCGCCAGGCGGGTGGCGGTAACGGAGTTGCAGCCGTGGGCGATGTTGGCGAAGGGGCCGCCGTGTACGAAGGCGGGCGTGCCTTCGATGGTTTGCACCAAGTTAGGCTTGATGGCGTCTTTGAGCAATGCCGCCATCGCGCCGTGGGCTTTCAAATCTTTGGCGTAAACGGGGCTGCCGTCTTTGGCGTAGGCGACGAGGATGTTGCCCAAACGCTCTTTCAAATCGCTGATGTCTTTGGCGAGGCAGAATACCGCCATGACTTCGGAGGCGACGGTGATGTCGAAGCCGTCGGGACGCATCACGCCGTCAACGGGTTTGCCCATGCCGTCGATGATGTTGCGCAACTGGCGGTCGTTCATATCGACCACGCGCCGCCACAGCACGCGTTTGGGGTCGATGTTCAACTCGTTGCCTTGGTAGATGTGGTTGTCGAGCATGGCGGCTAAAAGGTTGTTCGCCGCGCCGATGGCGTGGAAGTCGCCGGTGAAGTGCAGGTTGATGTCTTCCATCGGCAAAACTTGGGCATAGCCACCGCCCGCCGCGCCGCCTTTGACGCCGAACACAGGCCCCAAAGAAGGTTCGCGCAGGGCGATAACGGCGTCTTTGCCGATGTGGCGCAACGCGTCCGCCAAACCGATGGTCACGGTGGTTTTGCCTTCGCCCGCCGGAGTCGGGTTGATGGCGGTAACCAAAATCAGACGGCCTTGTTTTTGCGGCAGTTTGAACGCTTCGGCAGGGTTGATTTTGGCTTTGTAATGGCCGTAGGGTTCGATATTGTCAACGTTCAAACCCAGCTTGGCGGCAATTTCGCCAATCGGACGCATGGTGGAGGATTGGGCGATTTCGGCATCGGTTTTGAAGCTCATGATTTTTCCTTTACTGAATGGAGAAAAAAAGAGGAGGGTCGTCTGAAAGCCCATCGGAAAGACAAACGCTGATGGATTCAAAAGAATTTTAGGCATATTATAGCGTTATCTGAGAATGAATCGCAGTGAAAAAAATTCGATAGTTCAATAAAAAAATACAGTTCATATTGTTGACAATTCATAATCAAAGGTCGTCTGAAAAAAATGTCTGTCCCAAAAGATTTGCACACCCACACCATACCCACCGTCTATTTTTTTCCGACACCGCCACCGAACACGCCCGCCGTTTGGCGCAGAAATTCGACCTCCCTACCCTGCCCTGCCCGCCCGACAACGGCGAATACCTGCTTGCCGATGCGGAGGGCGTCAGCTTGTGCCGTGCGGGGGAGAAGGGACGCGTCCGCGTCGACTTCGGCGGCGGCGCAGCCCTAATACCGGCGCACCAAAGGCGGCGGCGAGCTGATTGCCAAAGCGGTCAACCACACAACCAAACCGACCGTCTGGGATGGCACCGGCGGACTCGGGCGCGACAGTTTCGTCCTCGCCTCGCTTGGTTTGAACGTCCACACTTTCGAGCAGCATCCCGCCGTTGCCTGCCTGCTTGCCGACGGCCTCGAACGCGCGCTGCAAGCGCCTGAAATTCAAGACATCGCCCGCCGCATGACTTTCCATTATGGCAACGCCGTCGAATTGATGCGCGAACTCGCCGCACAATCGCGCCCCGACATTGTCTATCTCGACCCCATGTACCCCGAACGCCAAAAGTCCGCCGCCGTCAAAAAGGAAATGGCGTATTTCCACAGCGTCGTCGGTGCCGCCCAAGAAGAAGCCGAGCTGCTTGCCACCGCCCGCGCCGTCGCCAAAAAAAACGTGTCGTCGTCAAACGCCCGCGCCTCGGCGAATTTCTCAACGGCGAAAAACCCGCCTACCAATACACGGGCAAAAGCACCCGCTTCGATGTGTACTTGCCCGATCATCCGGTTAAAGACGGGGAATAATTCAAAACGCGAAAAGGTCGTCTGAAAAATCAGTTTTCAGACGACCTTTACCAACGTGACCATAAATCTCTGACCGCACAAACTGTAGCCATTCATTTCCGCATAAGCCAAAAGCCAGAAGGCCAGTCAGGTTACAACCTAATCCATCGCTCCTTTCATAAAAAAATTCTCGCTCTTAAATCCCCATTCATGTCAAAAGGTCGTCTGAAAACGGGCAAAATGGTTTATCGGCATCCCCACCTGAATTTTTCAGACGACCTTTTTCCCTTCATAAACCAACAAATTAGAATAAACACTCGTTGAAAAAAAATACACATTCGGACGAATTTTTCCGAATCTGCCCGTTTTGTTCAAAAAAACCGCCTTTTTTTCGAGATTTTTGCTAGACATTTGTCGGCAAGTTCGGGAAAATAGTCAAATTCATTTACGGGGTTTCTGCTCCTGCGAATGCCCTTTATGCAACCCAATACCGTCCGGCTTGCGCCGTTGCCGCAGGCCGGTTGTTTTCTGAAATATCACGCAACAAACACGGCCGCTTCACGACATTTGGGCCGTATCGTAAAGGAACGAAAATGGATTTGCGCAAGTTAAAAAAACTGATTGATTTAGTAGAAGAATCAGGTATCGCCGAAATCGAAGTGACCGAAGGCGAGGAAAAAGTCCGTATTACCCGCGCCACCGCCGCTCCGGCTCCCGTTTATGCCGCGCCCGCCCATGTAGCAGCGCCTGCTCCTGCTCCTGCACCCGCCGCTGCTCCTGCTGCAGCAGCCCCCGCTCCCGCAGCGCCTGCCGCCCGCGACCTGTCCAACGCGCAAAAATCGCCTATGGTCGGTACATTCTACCGCGCACCCGGCCCGAATGCCGCCGCTTTCGTCGAAGTTGGTCAGCAAGTCAAAGCCGGCGATACATTGTGTATCATCGAAGCGATGAAGTTGATGAACGAAATCGAAGCCGAAAAAAATCCGGCACGGTTAAAGAAATTCTGGTGGAAAACGGTACGCCTGTGGAATTTGGCGAGCCGCTCTTCATCATCGAATAATTCGTTTTCAGACGACCTTCCGGATTGCAGGAAGGTCGTCTGAAATGCTTTTCCAACTCAGGATTTCCACCATGCGCCTGCTGTTAGCCATCTTCCTGCCCTTTGCCGTATTCTTCACCATCGGCCGTCCGATTGCGGGCATCATCTGCCTGATTCTCCAATTCACCTTAATCGGCTGGATTCCTGCCGCCATGTGGGCGGTGTACGCGTTAAGTCAATACAAGACCGATGAAAAAAATCCGCAATGCGTTGGGCAAAAGGTAACAAGCAGGTCGTCTGAAACCACAGGAAAGGTCATCATGCTGAAAAAAAGTATTAATCGCCAACCGAGGCGAAATCGCGCTGCGCGTCCTGCGTGCCTGCCGTGAAATGGGCATCGCCACCGTCGCCGTGCATTCCGAAGCCGACAAAGACAGTCTGCACGTCAAACTTGCCGACGAATCCGTGTGTATCGGCCCCTGCCGCTTCCGCACAAAGCTATCTCAATATCCCCGCCATCATCGCCGCCGCAGAAGTTACCGGCGCGGATGCCATCCACCCGGGCTACGGCTTCCTTGCCGAAAACGCCAATTTTGCCGAACAGGTCGAACAATCCGGCTTCATCTTCATCGGCCCCAAAGCCGAAACTATCCGCCTGATGGGTGACAAAGTTTCCGCCAAACACGCGATGATTGAAGCGGGCGTACCTTGCGTTCCCGGTTCGGACGGCGCCCCTGTCCGACGATCCCGCCGAAATCCTCAAAACCGCCGATAAAGTCGGTTATCCCGTGATTATTAAAGCATCGGGTGGCGGCGGCGGACGCGGTATGCGTGTGGTCGAGAAAAAAAGAAGACCTGATCAAATCCGTCGAAATGACCAAAGCCGAAGCAGGCGCGGCGTTCGGCAATCCGATGGTCTATATGGAACGCTACCTGCAACGCCCGCGCCACGTCGAAATCCAAGTGCTTGCCGACGAACACGGCAACGCCATCTACCTCGCCGAGCGCGATTGCTCCATGCAGCGCCGCCACCAAAAAGTCATCGAAGAAGCACCCGCTCCCTTCATCGACGAAAAAAAGCCCGCGAAAAAAATCGGCAAAGCCTGTACCGACGCCTGCAAACGTATCGGCTACCGTGGCGCAGGTACGTTTGAATTCCTGTATGAAAACGGCGAATTTTTCTTTATCGAAATGAACACCCGCGTCCAAGTCGAACACCCCGTTACCGAGCTGATTACCGGCGTGGACATCGTACAGGAACAAATCCGCATTGCCGGCGGCCTGCCTTTGCAATACAAGCAAAAAGACATCCACATCGAAGGCCATGCTTTCGAGTGCCGTATCAATGCCGAAGACCCGTACAACTTCATCCCCAGCCCCGGTCTGATTGAAAGCTGCCACCTGCCCGGCGGCTTCGGCATCCGCGTGGACAGCCACATTTACCAAGGCTACCGCATCCCGCCGTACTACGACAGCCTGATCGGTAAAGTCTGCGTCATCGGCAAAACCCGCGAGCAGGCAATGGCAAAAATGCGCGTCGCCCTCGCCGAGCTTGCCGTAACCGGCATCAAAACCAATACCCCGCTGCACCGCGATTTGTTCAGCGACCCCGGTTTTGAAAAAGGCGGCGTCAGCATCCACTATCTGGAACACTGGCTGGAAGAACGCAAAGCCAAACAGGACAAATAAAACCGTCCCGTTTGGATAGTCGAAGGTCGTCTGAAAAACCGAATGGCTTTCAGACGACCTTTTTTCAGACAGGTTGAAACCCTGACTTCGGGTGTACTCAGAGATTGCCGACAAGCCTATAATTATGACTGAGTAAGCCTGTCAGCCGCCATTTCACGCAAGAAAAAAACGTGTTCAGGCAGAAAAACGATTCAATCACACTGTTACGCCAATAGCCGAAACATACTGCAAACAACCAAAATTGCGTATTTGACCGCCATTTCCTATAGTGGATTAAATTTAAATCAGGACAAGGCGACGAAGCCGCAGACAGTACAGATAGTACGGAACCGATTCACTTGGTGCTTCAGCACCTTAGAGAATCGTTCTCTTTGAGCTAAGGCGAGGCAACGCCGTACTGGTTTAAAGTTAATCCACTATAATTTCAGACGACCCCACCGAGAAAGCCCATCATGTCCTATCAACAAATCACCATCAACGTCAACGACGCCGTCGCCGAACGTCTCGCCGATGCCCTGATGGAACACGGCGCACTCTCCGCCGCCATCGAAGACGCCTACGCAGGCACCGAAAACGAACAAGCCATCTTCGGCGAACCCGGTATGCCAACCGAACAAATCTGGCAGCAAAGCAAAGTCATCGCCTTGTTCGGCGAAAATGACGATGCCGCAGCCATGATTCAAGCCGCCAGCCAAGCATGCGGACTGAAAGACTTGGCATACACCAGCGAAATCCTCGCTGACCAAGACTGGGTGCGCCTGACACAAGCACAGTTCGACCCCATCCAAATTTCCGAGCGCCTGTGGATTACCCCCTCTTGGCACGAAGCGCCCAACAGCAACGCCGTCAACCTCCAGCTCGATCCCGGCCTTGCCTTCGGAACAGGCAGCCATCCGACCACCCGCCTTTGCCTCAAGTGGCTGGACACACAGCTCAAAGGCGGCGAAAGCGTCCTCGACTACGGCTGCGGCTCCGGTATCCTGACCATCGCCGCCCTCAAGCTCGGCGCAGGTTCTGCCGTCGGTGTCGATATTGACGAACAAGCCATCCGCGCCAGCAAGGACAACGCCGCACAAAACAACGTCGATGCACAGTTCTACCTGCCCGACGGTTTACCGCAAGGACAATTCGACATCGTCGTTGCCAACATCCTCGCCAACCCCCTGCGCATGCTCGGCGAAATGCTCGCCGCCCGCACCAAACAAGGCGGCCGCATAGTGTTGTCCGGTCTGCTGGACGAGCAAGTCAAAGAACTCAGCGGCATTTACCGCCAATGGTTCGACATCGAACCCGCCGAAATCGACGAAGGCTGGGCAAGGCTCAGCGGCGTCAAACGCTGATAACGATACGCTCAAACAAAAGGTCGTCTGAAAACCGCTTCAGGTTTCAGACGACCTTTTATGTTCAACCTATAATTTCAAAAACTGCTGTATTACCTACAAATTTTCTGTTCTATAGTGGATTAAATTTAAATCAGGACAAGGCGACGAAGCCGCAGACAGTACAGATAGTACGGCAAGGCGAGGCAACGCCGTACTGGTTTAAAGTTAATCCACTATACTTTATTAAGCGTGTGATCGAGAACCATTTTGACCAAACACATTATCAAATTCATTACTCTCTAAAATTTCTTTGATTTCAGCAACTTTGTCGTCATTTAAAACGACTTCGCTATATTGTGCAATGTATTCATTGAATTCTGTAGATTCAATGACATTATCCGGCATCATAGTTTGGAATTGGCAATTTCCCGAAAATACGACAACCGAGTAAAACAAACGCGGGCTTAAATCAAGCTGCCGCACTAAAGCTTGGATATAGCGTTGATTCTGTGCCAATGGATTAGGGAAAAGCATCTTGGTTCTATGGAATTTCTGCGTCCACATCCCATCTCCGTTATCCCCCCAAATACGGCCTTGGTAATTCGGTGTAGATACGATAAAAATACCGAATCGTGAAACGTAAACATAATCAATTTGTTCATGTGTTCCTGAAATACGTATATCAAGATGACGGAAAACATGATATGAATTTTCATCCAAGTAGCATTGAGCACGCACATTAACAGCAAAACGGCTAATAAACCGTTTTACTGAATCTTGCTTACTGACAAGCGCAGCCAAAATCAGTATCAGGCTATATCCCGCCATACCTGATACACCATCCCCAAATATGAAATCAAAGTTCATGACAAATTATCCGCAATATGAAATATTTATTTTTTTTTCGCAATAGGTTACACATTAATTTATGATAATGTATTTTTAAAAATTATAACCCAATTAGCATTTTTTTACAATAAAAAAATACCGTTTATGCAAAATAAAAACCTCTTGTCTATAAATTTTGTTGTTTTTTGATTCCAAATAAAATAGCAATCCTCCTAAATAGCCAAACTTTATTCATTATTGGAATAGGCAATAGGTGTCCTTAAAAAAACAAAAAAAGTCGTCTTAAATACATTCAGACGATATTAAAACAACTTTTAAAATGCGATAGATCCTTACCAAAATATTTGCTTTATCCTATAAAAACCGTATTCAGTAAACAACCTTTATTGCCGAATCAGAAAAGTAAAATTATGCGCAATAAAGGAATCATTTAAAACTTTTCTATACCATTCGTTACCTAAGATTCTGCCCTGCTAAAAATCATTCACCATAAAAAAGCACGGTAATCAACCGTGCTTTTTGTAAAGCAAATCTGCTTATTTGTTTTTGTGCGAACGAAGATAATCCAAGGTTTTGAGCTGGGCAATCGCTGCGGCCAAGGCTTTGTGTGCTTCAGCCAGCGATTTATCGTCTTTGGCTTGAGAAATGCCTGTTTCCGCCGCCTTCTTGGCAGCTTCCGCGCGCTCCCGATCCATCTCGGAACTGCGTACGGCAACATCCGCCAACACAGTAAGTTGGTTGGGCTGCACTTCCAGCACTCCGCCGGAAACGGCAACAAGCACTTCTTCGGCTTCGCCTGGCACGGTCAAACGCAATGCACCGGGACGTACCAAACTCATAATCGGCTCGTGTCGCGGATAAATACCGAGCTCACCTTGAACAGTTGGAACCACTACAAAACTGGCTTCGCCTGAATAGATATTCTGCTCGCTACTTACCACTTCAACTCGCATGATGCTCATGCCGACCTCCTTAGTTTAAGGTTTTCGCTTTCTCGACCGCTTCTTCGATACCGCCTACCATGTAGAAAGCTTGTTCAGGCAGATGGTCGTATTCACCGTTCAAGATAGCTTTAAAGCCGGCAATGGTGTCACGCAGCGATACATATTTGCCGGGAGAGCCGGTAAATACTTCGGCAACGTGGAACGGTTGCGACAGGAAGCGTTGGATCTTACGCGCACGCATCACGGTCAGTTTATCTTCGTCTGACAATTCGTCCATACCCAGAATGGCAATAATATCGCGCAATTCTTTGTATTTTTGCAGGGTAGATTGTACGCCACGGGCTACGTCGTAGTGTTCTTGACCCAATACCATCGGATCCAGTTGGCGCGAAGTGGAATCGAGCGGGTCAACTGCGGGGTAAATACCCAAGGAGGCAATATCACGGCTCAATACGACAGTAGCGTCCAAGTGGGCAAACGTCGTTGCAGGAGACGGGTCAGTCAAGTCATCCGCAGGTACATATACGGCTTGAATGGAAGTAATGGAGCCTGTTTGGGTAGAGGTAATACGCTCTTGCAAACGACCCATTTCTTCAGCCAATGTCGGTTGGTAACCTACTGCTGAAGGCATACGGCCCAACAATGCGGATACTTCGGTACCGGCCAGGGTGTAACGGTAGATATTGTCCACGAAGAACAATACGTCACGGCCTTTGCCGCTTTCGTCTTTTTCATCACGGAAGTATTCGGCCATCGTCAAACCGGTCAAGGCTACACGCAGACGGTTGCCCGGAGGTTCGTTCATCTGACCGTAAACCATCGCCACTTTGTCCAATACGTTGGAATCTTTCATCTCGTGGTAGAAGTCATTACCTTCACGGGTACGCTCACCCACGCCTGCGAACACGGACAAACCGCTATGTGCTTTGGCGATGTTGTTAATCAATTCCATCATGTTGACGGTTTTACCCACACCGGCACCACCGAACAGACCTACTTTACCGCCTTTGGCAAACGGACACAGTAAGTCAATCACTTTAATGCCGGTTTCCAACAGCTCAGTAGTCGCAGACAGTTCATCAAATTTCGGAGCTGTCTGATGGATAGCACGGTGTTTGTCGGTATCAATCGGACCTGCTTCATCAACAGGCGTCCCTAATACATCGACAATACGTCCCAAAGTGCCTTTACCTACCGGTACTGTAATCGGCGCACCTGTATTGCTTACAGTCATGCCGCGTTTTAAACCATCCGAACTACCCATTGCAATAGTACGGACTACGCCGTCACCCAGAAGCTGTTGCACTTCCAAAGTCAGGCCGTTTGCATCCAATTTCAGGGCGTCGTAAACACGCGGAATGGCATCACGTGGGAACTCCACGTCAACTACCGCACCAATAATTTGTACGATTTTGCCTTGGCTCATTATCGTATCCTAATTTTCTGTTCAGGTTTCAGACGACATTAAACTGCCGCCGCACCTGCTACAATTTCTGACAATTCCGTGGTAATCGCAGCTTGACGCGATTTGTTATATACCAAACGCAACTCTTTAATGGCATTGCCTGCATTGTCGGTGGCTGCTTTCATTGCCACCATACGCGCAGCTTGCTCAGATGCCATATTGTCACTCAATGCTTGGTAAACCACAGACTCTAAATAGCGGCGAACCAGATATTCCAACACAGCGACAGGACTTGGCTCATAACGGTATTCCCAACTGAAATGAAGAATAACTCTCCTCGTCTTCTATCACATTTTTCGCCGATAGGCAGCAGAAACCTCCAATCGTGGTTCTTGACGCATGGTATTCACAAAACACGAGTACACCAGATGTATTTTTATCTAACTCATGCTTTCTCGTAACGTTGGAAGATTTCGGTCAATGGACCAAGCAGCAATTCCATTCTTGGGGTATCACCCAAATTAATCGCACTGGCAATAACGTTCAAACCGATGCTTTTGACAAGCTGCCAAACCTTTACTACCCTAAACAGACGACATCAACTTCGATGCCTTGTTCCTGGTATTCTTGGACTTGCGCTAAGAATTTCTTCAAAACATTCGCGTTCAAACCACCGCAAAGACCTTTATCAGAGGTGATTAAAATGAAACCTACCCGACGTGTTTCACGATGAGGTGCCAATAATTTAATACCGTGATCTTCATGGGTTCGCGCCAAGATGACTCATAACTGTCCGTACTTTTTTCGGCATACGGACGCGCCAAGCGCATCCGTTCCTGAGTCTTCCGCATTTTAGAGGTTGACACCATCTGCATCGCTTTAGTGATCTTTTTGGGTATTTTTGAACACTACGGATTTTGGTGAGAATCTCTTTTCCGACTGCCATTTCAGACTCCTTTCATTTCAGCTCTTAGGCTTGGTAAGCATAAGAAGATTTGAAAGAATTCATGGCTTCGGTCAATGCTTTTTCGCTTTCATCGGACATCGCACCTGATGCGTTGATTGCTTCTAGAAACACCAGGATGCTGCGTGCGTACGAAAAGCTCAAAGAAATTCCGCTTCGAAAGCCAATGCCTTTGGATACCGGTACATCTTCGTAAGAACCATTATTGATCGCCCACAAAGGTCAAAGCCATTTCAGCTGTATCCAACGTGCTGAATTGTTTTTTGCTTTCATCAATTCAGTAACCACTTCACCGTGTTGCAGCTGTTTGCGTGTAGCTTCATCCAAATCGGAAGCAAATTGCGAGAAGGCTGCCAACTCACGATATTGGGCAAGTGCCAAACGGATACCGCCACCCAGTTTTTTTGATTACTTTGGTTTGTGCCGCACCACCTACGCGCGATACCGAAATACCGGCATTAATCGCAGGACGGATACCGGCGTTAAACAAGTCGGTTTCAAGAAAGATCTGACCGTCTGTAATCGAAATTACGTTTGTCGGTACGAATGCTGAGACGTCGCCGGCTTGCGTTTCAATAATCGGCAATGCAGTCAGAGAGCCTGTTTTGCCCTTCACTTCGCCATTAGTCAGTTTTTCAACTTCGTGCTCATTTACACGGGCAGCACGCTCCAACAGAGCGGGAGTGCAGATAGAAATACGTCGCCAGGATATGCTTCACGACCGGGAGGACGGCGCAGCAACAGGGAAATTTGACGGTAAGCAACAGCTTGTTTGGACAAGTCATCGTATACAATCAATGCGTCTTCACCGCGGTCGCGGAAAAACTCGCCCATCGTACAACCTGCATAAGGTGCAATATATTGCAGAGCCGCAGCTTCAGATGCAGTCGCCGCAACCACAATAGTGTGTTCCATTGCGCCATGCTCTTCCAATTTTCGTACTACATTGGCAATAGAAGATGCTTTTTGACCGATTGCAACATAAATACAGATAACGCCCGTACCTTTTTGGTTGACAATAGCATCCAATGCTACGGCTGTTTTACCTGTTTGACGGTCACCAATGATCAGCTCACGTTGACCGCGACCAATCGGAACCATTGAGTCAATGGCCTTCAGACCGGTTTGCATAGGTTGGTCAACTGATTTACGGGCAATTACACCCGGTGCAATTTTTTCGATTGGCGCTGTGGAAGATGTGTTGATCGGGCCTTTGCCATCAATCGGGCGACCCAATGCATCTACAACGCGACCAACCAATTCACGACCGACAGGTACTTCCAAAATACGACCAGTACAAGTAACTGTGTCGCCTTCTTTAATATGTTCGTATTCACCCAACACTACGGCGCCGACGGAGTCGCGCTCCAAGTTCATCGCCAAACCGAAAGTGTTACCCGGGAATTCGAGCATCTCACCTTGCATTGCGTCTGACAAGCCATGAATACGAACAATACCGTCTGTTACAGAAATAACCGTACCACGGGTACGTACTTCTGTATTTGACAGACAGATTTTCAATTTTAGCTTTAATCAAATCGCTAATTTCAGCAGGATTAAGCTGCATGAAAACTCTCCTAATTTGTCATAGTCGCATACAGAGCATTCAGTTTGCCTCGCACGGACAAATCCAAGACCTGATCACCCACTTCAACTTTGATACCGCCGATTAATTCAGGGCGCGACTTTCAGTTGTACATCTGCAACTTACTGTCGAAAGCGTTTTTGTCAGGATATTTCAGCTAACATCGGCCAGCTGATCTGAGTCAACTGAGCTCATACGCGCTGTAAATTACAGCGGACTTTCGTATTGATTGAATGATCAAGGTCAAATCTTGATATTGAGCATAGATTTCCGGCAATACCAGGCAAACGCTTTTTTTGCTCGGCCAGAAACAGTAATGAAAATTCTGCAATTCGATCACTTTTGATACCGACAAGACCTTTCGAGCGTACATTTCTACCTTTTCGAAGCTCCTGATTTCAGGGCTGCTCGATGAAAAGCAAATGACTTTCTGATCCTGAACAACCGCTGCGAGTTCTTTCAGTTCGCCCAACCAAGACTCGATTTGGTTTTTTTCCTGAGCCAGACTAAACAATGCTTTCGCATAAGGTCTGGCAATCGTTGCGAACTCTGCCATAAGATTACAGCTCCTGTTTTAAGGCACTGAGCAGATCTGCATGTTTGGAAGCATCGACTTCTTTACGCAGGATAGATTCCGCACCTTTAACAGCCAATGAAGCGACCTGTTCGCGCAACACTTCGCGTGCACGGTTAACTTCTTGCTCTACATCAGCTTTTGCTTGGGCTGCAATGCGTGCTGCTTCATGAGAAGCTTGCTCTTTGGCTTCTTCTACAATTTTCGCAGCACGTTTTTCGGCGTTGGCAACCATTTCGGTTACCTGATTACGCCCTTCGGCCATAAGTTCTGCAACTTTTTTCTCTGCCTGCTCAAAATCGCTCTTACCGCGCTCGGCGGCAGCCAAGCCCTCGGCGATTTTTGCGGCACGCTCATCCAATGCTTTGGCAATCGGAGGCCATACGAATTTCATCGTAAACCAAACCAAGCCAAAGAAAACTAGGATTTGCGCAAATAAGGTTGCATTAATATTCACGTTACTTAACCTTCGTATCTGGGTTAATCAAACAGACGGCAAGCCTGTATCTGAACGGATCGCTCCGTCTTGATTACGCACCACCAAACGGGTTAACGAAGGCGAACAACAGGGCAATAGCCACACCGATCAAGAAAGCCGCATCGATCAGACCAGCGATCAAGAACAGTTTGGTTTGCAGAGGACCGATCAGCTCAGGTTGGCGAGCAGAAGATTCCAAGTATTTAGAACCAACCATTGCGATACCGATAGAGGCACCCAATGCGCCCAAGGCAACGATCAAACCACATGCGATAGCAATCAAACCCATTTTTAAACTCCTTAAAATAGTAAAGGTTAAACTACAAAAACAAACTACGAAAAAACTACTTGATTAGTGTGCATCATGCGCCTGTCCGATATATACGAACGCCAACGCCATGAAAATAAATGCCTGCAAGGTGATGACCAAAATGTGGAAAATGGCCCAAGCCAAACCGGCAATCAGGTGGAACACAAATAAAATCGGATCCAAAGTTTCGACACTGCCGGTTGACGCCCATGCACCGCCCAACAGGGCAATTAACAGGAACACCAGCTCGCCGGCATACATATTACCAAACAACCGCATACCGTGGGATACGGTTTTGGACAAAAACTCTACCAAGTTCAGCAGGAAGTTGGCTGGAGCAAGCCACGGACCAAAAGGTGCGCAGAACAACTCGTGAATCCAACCGCCAAGGCCTTTGATTTTGACATTGTAGTAAATACAGATCAGCAATACGCCAATCGCCAGAGCCAAAGTCGTATTCAAGTCAGCTGTCGGCACGACACGCAACAGGGCATGATGATTACCGGTAATGCCTTGCCATGCCATCGGCAGCAAATCAACCGGCAGCATATCCATGGCATTCATCAAGAGAATCCAGACAAACAAGGTCAGACCCAACGGGGCAACGGCTTTACGCGATTGTTCGTTATGGATAATGCTTTTACACATGTCATCCACGAATTCAAACAGAATTTCAACAGCCGCTTGGAAACGACTGGGAACGCCGGCCGTCGCTTTTTTGGCACCGCGCCACAAAAGGAAGCTACCGATTACGCCCAACAGAACGGCAAAAAAGATTGCATCAAGGTTAATGAACGAAAAATCAGCAATGTTTTTCAGTCCTTGACCCTGAGTAACATCCGACATACTGGTCAAGCTTTGCAAGTGGTGCTTGATGTAGTCGGCAGCGGTCATAGTTTCACCTGCCATAGTGTTTTACTCTCAACAATACTAAAAAAACCAAATGACTGACGCCAAGAAACGCGAACAAGAAATGGGTAAAGAATATCAGTGACTCGATGCCATACTCGCAAAATACGACCAAGCATAGATACCAGCGACAGCACTACTTTTTAAAAACTTCCGCCGACAAACATCGAACGCTTTGCATGACTACAAAGGGGATTTGCGATTGGAAAACTTTTAAAAAGTAAAACTGCAACCAGAGTAGGGACTAAAATATACGAAAATCCTCCCTGCGACAGCAGAGAGGAAATCCATGCACACCCGCAGAATACATGCACTAAAACAACTGAAATTATTAATAAATACAATGACTTTGCAATAGGGACTATCTGATTCATTGCAAACATTAGTGTACCCCAAAAATGGTCAAGGCGAGGCTAGAATATAATCAAGAAGTTTGTTAACGTCAAGCAGATATGTTAATCTTTGTGAAACTTTTCACAAACTAAATGATTAACACATATAAAACAAATCTTTGCTGGAATGGAGTTTAACACAAATTACATGTTGTTACATAGATTTTACAGAAGATTTTGATTTGTATTGTAAACATTTATACGCTCTACACTTTTTCAAAAATTGAGGCCGTCTGAAAAGCTTTTTTCAGACGGCCTGTTCTGTTTATAAAGCCGTTAGAACGCTTGATTGATGCCCAACTGCTTCAGCAAATATTCGAATGTTTCCGGCGTATCAAAATGCAGCACGATTTTGCCTTTTTTCTGATTGCTGGTTTTGACTTCGGCATTAACGCCCAAATGCTCGGTCAATGCATCATTGATGCGGCGGATATCCGGGCTGATGGTTTTGGCTGCTTCGGGCTTGGCCTTTTGATGCGCCAATTGGCTGCGGCGCTCTACCTCGCGCACCGACCAGCCGTTTTTGACGGCTTTTTGCGCCAATTCCAATTGGTCAACTACATGCAAGGTCAGCAACGCACGGGCATGACCCATTTCCAGACGGCGTTGGTAAAGCATTTCTTGAACCGGCTCAGGCAGGCTCAACAGGCGCAGGCTGTTGGAAATGGCGCTGCGGCTTTTACCGACGGCTTTTGCGATGGTTTCGTGGGTTAGACCGAATTCGTCGGCGAGGCGTTTCAAACCTTGTGCCTCTTCAATCGGATTGAGGTTTTCGCGTTGCAGGTTTTCAATCAAACCCATGGCCAACGCGGTTTCGTCGCTGATGGTTTTGATGACGACGGGAATTTCGGTCAAACCGGCCAACTGGGAAGCGCGCCAACGGCGTTCGCCGGCAATCAATTCATATTGAGACAGACCACGTTCGCGTACAATAACCGGCTGGATAATGCCTTGCGCTTTAATGGAGTCAGCCAACTCCTGCAAGGCTTCGTCATCCATTTGCACACGCGCCTGATAGCGGCCGGGCTGAATATCGGCGATGGCAACCGTTGTCAGGCGATCGCTACTGCTGCTGTCCACCGCATTGGATATCAGCGAATCCAAACCGCGTCCCAATCCTTTTGCTTTTGCCATATTGAATCCTTTTTCAGACGACCTTCCATAAAGCGCGTATTCTAGCGGATATTCGCAGGTGGCGACAATTCATATCACATCGTCTGTATTTATCAGACCGTATATTTTCAGCTAAAATCCAGCCTTCTATTTTTTATCGAACCACTCGTCATTCAATGCTTTATTCTTTTCTTACCGATATGTGGGATATTCTGCGTCTGCGCTATAAAAATCCTGCTGATTATTTCTATACACTGCCCGTCATTTTGGCGATTTTGCTGCTGTTGGGCATGATTAATGCGGCTGATATGTCGACCTTGCTCGGCGTCAGCACTGCCACCGCCGTCTTTGGCGTGTTGGTTACCGTTATAAAGTGGCTGATTTTTGAGCCGTGTGATGCGTCATGTTTTGAGCAGAAACGGCGCGCCGCGCCTGCCTTTATGGGGATTCATCTTGGCATCGGAAGCTTTGATGATTCCTGCGCTGCTTGTGTTTTATGTCCCGCAGATTACGCCGCTGCTGATGTTTTGGAAGACTTGGGCGTTTTGGGCGCAGGCTGTCGGCTTGATGAAGATGGGGCAGGTTAAAGTTTGGACGATATTCAAAGGCTATCTTTTGTACTTCTGCTGCATGGTTCTGATTATAGGGATTTTTATACAGCTGTTTACACTGGCTGGCTGGTTCGATAAAGCAACGCTAATGCAAAATTTTTAATGCGTTAACGGCTGCTATGGAGCAGGCAAGATAAGCTAGGGGTCGTCTGAAAATCCACCCTTCTCGTTTTCAGACAACCTTCTTCCAAAGAAAAAACCTGCACGGTTGTCCGTGCAGGTTTTTGTTTGCGCTTAGGCTGGGGGACAACCTTACATCATGCCGCCCATACCACCCATGCCGCCCATGTCAGGCATAGCTGGGTTTTTCTTCAGGGATTTCGGCAATCATGCAGTCGGTCGTCAGCATCAGGCCGGCGATCGACGCGGCGTGTTGCAGCGCGGAACGGGTTACTTTGGCGGGGTCGAGTACACCCATTTCAATCATGTCGCCGTATTCG
Source organism: uncultured Neisseria sp. (assembly GCA_916438535.1). Taxonomy (GTDB): domain Bacteria; phylum Pseudomonadota; class Gammaproteobacteria; order Burkholderiales; family Neisseriaceae; genus Neisseria. The sequence continues at coordinate 991,098 of CAKAEP010000002.1, forward strand.
CCGGAGCCTGCGTTGTAACCGTAGTTGCCTTTGCCTTCCAACACTTTGTTCACGACTACGCTGGGCTCGCCGCCTGCGTTGGCAACGATTTGGCGCAGCGGAGACTCAATAGCGCGCAAGACGATTTGTACGCCTGCGTCTTGGTCGGCATTGCCGGTGTGCAGGTTTTTCCAAAGCGGCACGGGCGCGCAACAGGGCTACGCCGCCGCCTGCAACCACGCCTTCTTCAACAGCTGCGCGGGTAGCGTGCAGCGCGTCTTCCACGCGGTCTTTTTTTCTCTTTCATTTCGACTTCGGTAGCAGCTCCGACTTTAATCACTGCCACGCCGCCTGCCAGTTTGGCAACGCGCTCTTGCAGTTTTTTTCTTTGTCGTAATCGCTGGTTGCGGTTTCAATTTGTTGGCGGATTTCGGCAACACGCGCTTCGATTTGGGCAGCGTCGCCGAAGCCGTCGATGATGGTGGTGTTTTTCTTTACCGATTTCGATGCGTTTGGCTTGACCCAAGTCTTCCAAAGTGGCTTTTTTTCCAAAAGACAGGCCGACTTCTTCGGTAATCACGGTACCGCCGGTCAGGATGGCGATGTCTTGCAACATGGCTTTGCGGCGGTCGCCGAAGCCGGGGGCTTTCACGGCAACGGTTTTCAGGATGCCGCGGATGTTGTTCACAACCAAAGTCGCCAAGGCTTCGCCTTCTACGTCTTCAGCAATAATCAACAGCGGACGGCTGGCTTTTGCCACTTGTTCCAAAAACAGGCAGCAGATCGCGGATGTTGCTGATTTTTTTGTCGAACAGCAAAACAAACGGATTGTCCAGCGCAGCGATTTGTTTTTTCTGCGTCGTTGATGAAGTAAGGGGACAGGTAGCCGCGGTCGAACTGCATACCTTCGACGACATCCAATTCGTTTTCCAAAGATTTGCCGTCTTCAACGGTAATCACGCCTTCTTTGCCGACTTTTTCCATCGCTTCGGCAATAATCGCGCCGACTTGTTCGTCGGAGTTGGCGGAAATCGAGCCGACTTGGGCGATTTCTTTGGAAGTGTCGCAAGGTTTGGCGATGTTTTTTTCAGCTCTTCAACCAAAGCGGCGACGGCTTTGTCGATACCGCGTTTCAGGTCGGTCGGGTTCATGCCGGCGGTAACGTATTTCATGCCTTCGGCTACGATGGCTTGCGCCAGTACGGTGGCGGTAGTCGTACCGTCGCCCGCTACGTCGTTGGTTTTGGACGCGACTTCTTTCACCATTTGCGCGCCCATGTTTTCGAATTTGTCTTTCAATTCGATTTCTTTAGCGACGGTAACGCCGTCTTTGGTGATGTGCGGGCCGCCGAATGCGCGGTCAACCACTACGTTGCGGCCTTTAGGGCCCAAGGTTACGCGGACGGCGTTTGCCAGAGTGTTCACGCCGCTGACCATTTTTTTGGCGGACTTCGTTACCGAACTGTACGTCTTTTGCTGCCATGTTTTTGATTCTCCTAATTTATTTAATACATTTGATTCTGTCTGAGGTCGTCTGAAAACCTTGTATAGCCTTTTTCAGACGACCTGTCGTTTTGAATGCACGGAATGCTTATTCCACAATCCCGAAAATGTCTTCTTCGCGCATTACCAACAGCTCTTCGCCGTCGGCTTTTTACGGTTTGACCGCTGTATTTGCCGAAAATGACTTTGTCGCCGACTTTGACATCCAGCGGACGGCGGTTGCCGTCTTTACCGATTTTGCCTGCACCCACGGCGATCACTTCGCCCATGTCGGGTTTTTCAGCGGCCGCGCCCGGCAGGACGATGCCTGATGCGGTTTTCTCTTCAGCTTCCAAGCGTTTGACGACGACGCGGTCGTGTAAAGGACGGATGGTCATGTTTTATGCTCCGATAAATAGTTTGAAAACAATCATCTGCCTTAAGCCGGCAGATGCGGTTTGAAAAAGAAGGCGGCAAGTTTGCCAACAAACTTACCTGAACACAGCGGCAAATTAGGGTTTGTCCCGATAAATTCAAGGGAAGAAGCAAAAATTTTCTATGCGGGGTCGTCTGAAAACGGACATAACAAGTTGCGCACCATCTCCACCCTACTTTCAATGCTGATCAAGCAGACAGATATTTTTCAGACGACCTTTTACAAACGGCGGGCTTCACATGCTTCAATCAACAAAAAAACCAAACATTATTGGCGCAAAACTATGCACACCTTTACAAAAATAATATCCCACCTTTAAAAATAAATAAAAATTATTATTAATAAATAATTTATCGATTAACTGAAACTTATCCAACAGAAGGAAATTTCCATGACTTCACCCCTGTTCCGCTTCAGCCTGCTTTCAATGGCACTCGCCGCCGGTTTTTGCCCACGCGGAAAACGAAGCGAAAGAAAGTGTTACCCTTGATACCGTTACCGTAAAAGGTGACCGCCAAGGCAGCAAGGTCAAAACTAATATCGTCACCCTTCGTCAAAAAGACGAAAGCACATCAACCGATTTGCGCGAATTGTTAAAAGAAGAACCTGCCATCGATTTCGGCGGCGGTAACGGCACATCCCAACACATGACCTTGCGCGGCATGGGTCAGAACTCTGTCGACATCAAGGTGGACAACGCCTATTCCGACAGCCAAATCCTTTACCACCAAGGCAGATTTATTGTCGATCCCGCTTTGGTTAAAGTCGTTTCCGTACAAAAAGGCGCGGGTTCCGCCTCTGCCGGTATCGGCGCAACCAACGGCGTGATCATCGCCAAAACCGTCGATGCCCAAGACCTGCTCAAAGGCTTGGATAAAAACTGGGGCGTGCGCCTCAGCAGCGGCTATGCCTCTAATGACGGCGTAAACTACGGCGCAAGCGTATTCGGAAAAAGAGGGCAACTTCGACGGTTTGTTCTCTTACAACCGCAACGATGAAAAAAAGATTACGAAGCAGGTAAAGGCTACAAAAGTCCCAACGGCGGCAAACCGTACCTCACAGCGCACTGGACAAACGCAGCTACCTGGCCAAAATCGGAACAACCTTCGGCGACGGCGACCACCGCATCGTGTTGAGCCACATGAAAGACCAGCACCGGGGCATCCGTACTGTGCGTGAAGAGTTTACAATCTTCGAGTCCGACCCTGCAAAAGACAGGCAGAAACCCTCATACCGTGAAACTACCCAATCCAACACCAACTTGGAGTACACGGGTAAAAAAACCTGGGCTTTGTCGAAAAACTGAACGCCAACGCCTATGTGTTGGAAAACGAACGCTATTCCGCCGATGACAGCGGCAGCGGTTACGCAGGCAATGTGGTCGGCCCTAACCATACCCGAATCGCCACTCGTGGTGCGAACTTCAACTTCGACAGCCGCCTTGCCGAACAAACCCTGTTGAAATACGGTATCAACTACCGCCATCAGGAAATCGAGCCGCAAGCGTTTTTTTGAACAACGAATTTAAGATCTCCGGTAAGAAACCAGACCCCAAAGATCCTAAAAAAAGAAATAGATAAGACCGATGAAGAAAAAAAGCGAAAGACAAGAAAGTTATGGATCTTGTCCATTCCTACAAACTGTCCAACCCGACCAAAACCGATACCGGCGCGTATATCGAAGCCATTCACGAAATTAACGGCTTTACCCTGACCGGCGGACTGCGTTACGACCGCTTCAAGGTGAAAAACCCATGACGGCAAAACCGTTTCAAGCAGCAGCCTTAACCCGAGTTTCGGCGTGATTTGGCAGCCGCACGAACACTGGAGCTTCAGCGCAAGCCACAACTACGCCAGCCGCAGCCCGCGCCTGTATGACGCGCTGCAAACCCACGGCAAGCGCGGCATCATCTCGATTGCCGACGGCACCAAAGCCGAACGCGCGCGCAATACCGAAATCGGTTTCAACTACAACGACGGCACGTTTGCCGCAAACGGCAGCTACTTCTGGCAGACCATCAAAGACGCGCTTGCCAATCCGCAAAACCGCCACGACTCTGTCGCCATCCGTGAAGCCGTCAATGCCGGCTACATCAAAAACCACGGTTACGAATTGGGCGCGTCCTACCGCACCGGCGGCTTGACTGCCAAAGTCGGCGTAAGCCACAGCAAACCGCGTTTTTACGATACACACAAAGATAAATTGTTAAGCGCGAACCCCGAGTTTGGCGCACAAACCGGCCGCACTTGGACGGCTTCCCTTGCCTACCGCTTCCAAAAATCCGAATCTGGAAATCGGCTGGCGCGGACGCTATGTTCAAAAAAAGCCGTGGGTTCGATATTGGTGGCAGGTCAAAAAGGTCGCGACGGCAAACTGGAAAACGTTGTACGCCAAGGTTTCGGTGTGAACGATGTCTTCGCCAACTGGAAACCATTGGGCAAAGACACGCTCAATATCAATCTTTCAGTTAACAACGTGTTCAACAAGTTCTACTATCCGCACAGTCAACGCTGGACCAATACCCTACCAGGTACCGGACGTGATGTACGCTTGGGCGTTAACTACCGCTTCTAAAAAGAGCGGGTAAAATACGGGCAGGTCGTCTGAATCAGCTTCGGTTTTCAGACGACCTGCCCGTCAATCGGATTTCTCAATCTGGCATTTTCCAAATTTTTTTGACAACGGCAGGATTGGAACAGGTGTTTGATGCGAGCATCCGCTTTGCGGATTTTCAGACGACCCGTCCATATTATCTGCCCCGAACCCGACAACGGAGAAATTATCCCATGTTACGTTTAACTGCTTTAGCCGTATGCTGCGCCCTTGCTTTGGGCGCGTGTTCGCCGAAAGATTCCGCTTCAAACCAAAACGCCCAAACCGCTTCCGCAGCCCAAACCGAAGGCGCAGATTTGACCGTCAAAAACGACGCGCGGCGATGCGAAAGTGCCGCAAAAATCCCGAACGTATCGCCGTTTATGACTTGGGTATGCTCGATACTTTAAGCAAATTGGGCGTGAAAACCGGTTTGTCCGTCGATATAAAAAACCGGCTGCCTTATTTGGACGAATATTTCAAAACGACAAAACCTGCCGGTACGCTGTTCGAGCCGGATTACGAAGCGCTCAACGCCTACAAACCGCAGCTCATCATCATCGGCAGCCGCGCAGCCAAAGCGTTTGATAAGTTGAACGCCATTGCGCCGACCATCGAGATGACCGCCGATACCGCCAACCTCAAAGAAAGTGCCAAAGAGCGTATCGACGCGCTGGCACAAATCTTCGGCAAACAGGCGGAAGCCGACAAACTGAAAGCCGAAATCGACGCATCTTTTGAAGCCGCGAAAACTGCCGCGCAAGGTAAAGGCAAAGGTTTGGTGATTCTGGTCAACGGTGGGAAAATGTCCGCCTTCGGACCGTCTTCACGACTGGGCGGCTGGCTGCACAAAGACATCGGCGTTCCGGCCGTTGACGAAGCCATCAAAGAAGGCAGCCACGGTCAGCCCGTCAGCTTCGAATACTTGAAAGAGAAAAAAATCCCGACTGGCTGTTTGTCCTTGACAGGGGCGCTGCCATCGGCGAAGAAGGACAGGCGGCGAAAGACGTGTTGAACAATCCGCTGGTCGCTGAAACAACCGCATGGAAAAAAGGACAAGTGGTTTACCTCGTTCCCGAAACCTACTTGGCGGCGGGCGGCGCGCAAGAATTGCTGAACGCTTCCAAACAGGTTACCGACGCGTTTAAGGCTGCGAAGTAATTTGATTTGATTAAAAAGGTCGTCTGAAACCACAAATCAGGGTTTCAGACGACCTTTCTATACGCCATCCCTCCATCCAAATATCCGCATTATAGTGGATTAACTTTAAACCAGTACGACGTTACCTCGCCTTGCCGTACTATCTGTACTGTCTGCGGCTTCGTCGCCTTGTCCTGATTTAAATTTAATCCACTATACAACAAGCCCCCTCTTTCTAAAAACACAGGTTTCCCATCCCCGCCCCGTCCCTGCCCAAGCCATCAAACAACGCGATGCCGACAGCAAAAAAATATCGCCAGCCCTTCCGAAAAATCCGGCTTCCGCCACATTCGGTTAAAGAGCATCAATAAATGTAGGCCTCTGAAAAATATGATTAATATTCTCGGAGTAACGTATATTGTTTGCAAATCATTATCAAAAAAAATATTAGAATATACACTCTTGCTTTAACGCAACACCCCTTAATCACCCAACTAGAGGAAGAACATGAAATCCCCCATTCCCCGCCTTCCGTTTCAGCATCATGGTGCTGGCACTGTCTTCAGGTTTTGCCCATGCAGACAACGTTCGCCCCGAAGCGACTGCCGAACTGAAAGAAGTCGTCGTTACCGGTACTGCCGTACCGACCCGCGTTACCCGCAACCAGCTTGACCGCGAAACTTCGACCGATTTGAAACAAGTCATGAAAGACCAAATCGGCATGGATGTCGGCGGCGGCAACGGCGTGGCGCAGTTTTACAGCATCCGCGGCGTCGGCGAAGACAAGATTAATTTGGAAGTGGACGGCACCAGCCAATCCACTAAAATCTTCCACCACCAAAGCCGCTTCCAGCTTGACCCCGCTTTGGTAAAAAGCATCAACGTTGAAAAAGGCACTGGCGCGGCGAGCGCGGGTTTGGGCGCGGTCGGCGGTACCATCCGCGTAACGACGGTTGACGCGAAAGACCTGCTGACCGACGGCAAACCTTTCGGTTTCAAACTCGGCGCGGGCTTGAGCAGCAATAAAGGTTCAACCGGCAACGCGGCGGTTTACGGCTATCAAAACGGCTTCGATGCCCCTGTTTGCAGGCAACTTCCTCAACAACCGCGACTACAAAGACGGCAACGGCAATGTCAACCGCGGCAGCCGTCTGAAACAGCACAGCTACCTCGCCAAACTCGGCTATGACTTCAACGACGACCACGGCATCCGCCTGACCTACCGTCAGGAATACCAAAAAGGCAACCGCACCGACAAAGCCGAGTTCCAAAACGTTGACAGCTACGTCGGCGTGGACGGCACTTATCAAAAAGAACAATCCTACAATCTGGAATACCGCGGCCGCAACGTCGGCTTCCTCGACAAAATCGACGCCAACGTCTTCCAAATCAACACCGACGACACCAAGCCGCCTAAAGGTGCACCTTCCCCGAAAGCCCACGCCTCCGGCACGGCTCAAGGCGGCGTTCCCATCGGCCAGCTTGAGTTAAGCAAAATCAAAGCGACCGGCGCCAACTTGAACCTCGCCAGCTCTTTCGGCGACGGACACATGGTGAAATACGGCGTCAACTACCGCCACGAAACCTCCGAGCCGTCCGACAAAGGCGCGTGGCTGAAGATTCTCGGCCTGTATGACCGCGACAAAGAGAAGAAAGCCGAATACGGCGTGTACGCGGAAGGCATCTGGAACCTGCACCCCGTTACCCTGACCACCGGCCTGCGTTACGACCATTTCAAATACAACGCCGCCAGCAAACAAAGCGCGTCGCATGGCCAGCTCAACCCCAGCATCGGCGCGATTTGGGACATCAATGACAACTTCTCCCTCTTGGCAAACCTCAATCAGGCAAGCCGCGCGCCCCGCCTGAACGAAGCCCTGTTGGCTAACGAACGCGCAGGCGCCGCCGCCGATTTGGACAGCAACCTCAAAGCCGAAACCGCCCGCCGCGCCGAACTGGGCTTCAAATGGCGCAACGACAACTTCAACGTCAGCGGCAGCGTGTTCCACCAACGCATCAAAGACCTCATCGTCTATCGTTGGGCAAAAATCAACAACAACACCGCCTCCATTACCGAACGCGGCAAGATTTACAACGGCGGCACGCTCAAAACCTACGGCTACGAACTTGACGCATCCTACCGCTGGGGCGGCCTGACCGCGCGCGCCGGCGTGTCCTACGTCAAACCCCGTCTGAACGGCGAAATGTACTACGGCGAAAGCCCGATTCAAGCAGAAGACCACGAAAGCTCGTTCACCTTCTGGAACACCGGCCGCCAATGGCTGACAGGCTTGTCTTATCAGTTTGAAAACCCCAAACTCGAAATCGGCTGGCGCGGCCGCTACGCCCAAAGCGTGAAATACACCGACGTCGCCCGCGGACAAGGCACGATACACGGCAAGAAAGCCGGTTACGGCGTACACGACATCTACGCCAACTGGCAGCCGCTGAAAAAAGACAACCTGAACGTCAACTTCGCCGTCAACAACATCGGCAACAAGCAATACCGTTCGCACAGTCAACGCTTCCCCGACGGCAACGGACGCGTCCCATTCTACGAACGCGGCCGCGAGTTTGCCTTGGGCGTGAATTACCGCTTCTGATAAAAAAACATTGACAAAAGGTCGTCTGAAACCTGATTTTTTTGGGTTTCAGACGACCTTTTTAATGTATTAAGGTAAGAGCAGAATTTACCCCCTGCCGCCATTTCCACCCCATTACCTTTCCGCACATGGCACAATCAACCGTTCAACATCTTTAAACAATCTTTTTGTCGCAAAAAAATCAAACACAAACCGCCGCCAACTCACCCATCTCCCTGCAAAACACAAATAACATTTTTGTTTTTGTCATGATTGTATCTATGATATTGGATTTATGCCGTTTGATAAAAAAACGCACCATTTCAACCAAAAAAAGGGGACAATATGTCTGCAATCAACACCAAAAATCAAAACCATCATCCTCGCCGCCATCAGCGCGGCAATCCTTTCAGCCTGCGGCGGTGGCGGCGGCGATACAGCCGCACTTTCCACCGGCTCGACTTCTACCGGCGGCAGCGGCAGTCCTGCCAAAAAAACGGCGGTACCGGCAACAATAACAACGCAAATACCGGCAATGCCAATAACGATAACAGCACAGCCCAGACCCCCACTCTCAGCAACAAAGCCGACAAACTTGAAGAACTGCAAGACGAAGCCCCGCTTCCAGCCTTAAACCTTGACACCCCGCTGCACACCAGCTTTATTTCTTCAGCAAGCGCACAACAGGGCAATCCGAATGTTCAGTTGCGCCAAAAAAAGAAACAGGAGAGCAATTCCAAACTGACAACCAAAACAAAGATCAAGGCGGTTTAATCAGCTCTTTAGATTTTTAAAGCCAACGATGAAGTGAAATTGGATGGAGTTGTACTATCCAATAAAAAAATGTGAATGGCAGCGCAACACAACCCGCGTGGACAACTACCGATTCACTCATCGTAAAAAAATTAATTCCAAAGGCAATACCAAAGCCGATGTCAGTGAACAAGACGGCAGCGAAAAATACCAAATACGAATACGGCAAATCAACTTTGGATGACCGTATCGTCGAAATTTTCAAACAATTGAAGACTGAACGAGAAAAACCTTAAAAAAAGCAAAAAGAAGGTGGTACTGAAGGCATTGATACAAACAAAATTGCAGAAATTGAAGCCAAGATTAAAGAGCTGTCAGAATTATATGACTTAAACCGTCAACTCCGTGCAGGTTTGACAAAATATACTCAAGATGCAACGAATCAAATTGCCTATTTCCGTACCGATGCCGATGGCTTGGTGTTTGACAAACGATTTGATGGGATTTACGTCATCCGCTTTGTCGATGGTACGCAAATCGTTATGCACGATCCTGCCGCAGCCGGTTGGACTTACCAAACTTTCGCTCACTATATCGATCCGAACTCCGGTGTGATTCATGGCTATCAAAGCTTGGGCGATGAAACCAAGTTTACCGCCCTTCCTGCCAGCGGCACAGCAACTTACAACGGTCTGACCACAGCCTACGTTGTGAAAGACGATCAACGCCGTCAGCTGACCGCCAATGTCAAAGCCATTGTCGATTTCGGCTTGAAAGGCGTACGCTTTGAGACTGCCAATTCCCAATTCCATTCTCTCGACGCCAACGGACGCCGTGTAACCGTAAAAAGGTACTGACTACGACATGAAAGGTACGGCAAAATGGGAAAACGGCAACCTCTTCCTCGGCAAGGTCGAAGCTGCCGCAGCTGGCTTGAAAGGTAATTTGAGCGGTAAATTCTTCGGTGCGTCCGCCGCAGAAATCGGCGGTACCTACGGTCTGCAAAAAGAAGACGGCAGCGAACACTTAATCGGCGGTTACGGCGCGAAACGTCAATAAACCATCCTTCAATCTGCCAAAAGGTCGTCTGAAAACTAGAAAACAGGTTTTCAGACGACCTTTTCTTTTATCGTCATTTAGACAGAAATTTCCTGCTTCGTTATTTCTATGCAAGCGGGAATGATGGTTGACGACTGAAACGGTATCAAAGATTCAGTATATTCCCCATACTTTCCGCAATCTCGTCTTATTTAAAACATAAAACAGCAAAAAGACACCAATAATTAAGCGTCCTTATCATAGTTCAAAGGTCGTCTGAAAACCTGTTTTCCGGTTTTCAGACGACCTTTTTAAAAGCGGATTACGCTTCGCTTTGAGCTTCTTCTTCAACGGTAACTTCAACGGCAACGGATTCGTCGCTCAAGGTGCCTTTGGTGGACGGGGTTTGTCCTGCCATACGAGGATCGTATTCTGCTGCCATGCGCAGGGCGCGGCCGAAGGCTTTGAATACGGTTTCGGCTTGGTGGTGGGCATTGTGGCCGCTGAGGTTGTCGATGTGCAGGGTCATCATGCTGTGGTTGACGACGCCGTGGAAGAATTCTTCAAACAGGTCAACGTCAAAACGTCCGATAAGGGCGCGGGTGAAGTCGATGTTGTACACGAGTCCGGGGCGGCCGGAGAGGTCGATGACAACGCGGCTCAAGGCTTCGTCGAGCGGGACGTAGGCATGGCCGTAGCGACGGATACCGGCTTTGCTGCCCAAGGCTTGTTTCAGGGCTTGTCCGAGTACGATGCCGATGTCTTCGACGGTGTGGTGGTCGTCGATGTGCAAATCGCCTTTGCAGGTGATGTCGAGGTCGATCATGCCGTGGCGGGCGACTTGGGCAAGCATATGCTCAAGAAAGGGGACGCCGGTGTCGAAACGGTATTGTCCGGTGCCGTCGAGGTTGAGGCTGAGGGTGATTTGGGTTTCGCTGGTGTTGCGGGTGATGCTGACTGCGCGGCCTTCTGCGGGCATATGGAATGCCGGTGCAGCGGCTGCGGCTGCTTGGGCGGCACGCTCTTGGCGGACGGCTTCGGCGGCTGCGGCTTTTTTTCTTTGTCTTTGCTGTGGTCGCGGTTTAACCAGCCTTTGCGTTTGTGCATGCCGGCTTCGAGTTTGGCGGCAAGGCTGGGGCGGATGCCGCGCGCTTTTTCGTCTTCTGCCTGCTCTTCAAGGCGGCGTTTCAGTTGGGACAGGGATGCCGCGTTGTCGTAACCGCATTTGCGAGCAAGTTTGGTCAGCGAGCCTGCTTCTTCAACAAGCTGCAGGAAATTGGCAAGGTGGAGTTGAGTGATGGTCATAATTTTTACTCTCTGTGAGGTTTTTAAAAAAATCAGGCATAAAGCTTGCGGGTAATATCCAGTACGGCATCGTTTTTGCTCGGGACTGCCGATGGTAATGCGGACGCATTGCGCCAAAAGCGGATGCGTGCCGTGGAGTTTCTTAATCAGGATGCGGTTTTTCTTTAAGCGTGTTAAACAATGCGTCCGCATCGGGAACACGCACGGTAATGAAATTCGCTTCGCTGGGGAAGGCTTTCAGACGACCCTATGGCGGACAATTCGTTGAAAACGCGTTCGCGTTCGGTTTTCAAAATATCGATGGTCGTCTGAATCGCGTCATGGTGTTGCAGGGCGAATTTGGCGGTCGCCAAGCTTTAATTGGTTCATATTGTAGGGCGGCAGGATTTTCGCCAGCTCGTCCATTACTGCGGGGCTTCCTGCCGCATAGCCGATGCGCAGTCCGGCAAAACCGATTTTTGCTGATGGTGCGCATCACGACCAGATTTTTCAACGCTGCCCGCCTGCGGCAGAAAACTGTCGCGGCTGAATGCGCCGTATGCTTCATCGACAACGACGATGCCGCGCGCCGCGCGGATAATGGCTTCGACTTCTTCGCGGCGGAAGCATACGCCTGTCGGATTGTTCGGATAGGCGATGAAAATCAGCGCGGGCTGATGTTTGTCAATGGCGGATAAAACGGCGGGCAAATCAAGCGTGAAATCTTCATTGAGCGGCACGCCGACATAATTCATGCCGTACAGCTCGGCATTGTGCCGATACATTACAAAACTCGGTTCAACCGCGAGCATGGTTGCGCCAGATTGGGCAACGAGCAGGGTCATGAATTGGATTAACTCGTCCGAGCCGTTTCCTAAAGCGATGGCGGCAGATTCAGGAATATCGAAGGCTTTTTCTTAAAGTTTTCCTGCAGCCCGCTGGCGGCGGGATTGGGGTAAAGATGAATCTGCGCTTGGGCAATCAGCCGCAGCCATTCGTTTGACAGCTCGGGAAAACGGGCAAACGGATGATACGGGCTTTCCATTGCATCCAGCTTGATGAAGCCTTCGGGCAAGTCGGCAATTCGGTAGGCGGACATGTATTTGATGTCGTCGCGGATGAAATTAGCTATATCTTTCATAATTCCCCTCCAGATTCTACTATCTCAAAATAATTCAACGATTCCTCCGCAATATAACACAACTTTTTTTAAATAATCACTGAAGAAATCAATAAATAATTGACACCACCGATAAAAAAAGACATATCCCTTATTTATTTTATTTGATACCAACTTAACCATATTTTTTTAATAGATTTTTAATTTTTTTAATATTATATCCCAAAAAAATACCCGATATATATATTTGAAATTGAAAAAAATATCGTATTTTAGAGACCTATTTACCGTTTTATGCAATATTCAATACAACTATCCTTACACCTCCATTTATCTAACTTATCTTTTTAAAAATAGGTAAAGATTCTGTTTATTTATATAAATTCAAAAAAATACCGGCTGATGCATTAGATAGCTTTTGTTTTAGAAGGTAATGAATCCAAAATAGGTATATTCAAGACATTGATGCATCTGATTTATTTTTTACCATCATGATACTTTGTCTTATAATTATGCTTTATGTATTTTTCAGAAGTCTCAACAATATGAATTGGAAAAAAACGGTAGCGGCATGGTATTTGTGTTTAATGCCGTTCTCTGCCTACGCCTTGAATCTCGGCAATATCCCGCCGGACGAAATCGCCGTTTACGCTCAAGAATTGGACAGCGGCAAAGTTATCGAATCACACAGAGCAGATGCTTCAGTCAACCCGGCATCGACAATGAAGCTGCTAACAGCATTTTCCGCCTTTGAAGCTTTGGGTAAGGATTACCGCTGGAAAAACGGAATTTAAAACCAACGGACATATTGAAGGCGATTCGTTGGAAGGCGATATTTATTGGGTAGGCAGTGGCGATCCTGTGTTTGACCAAGACGGACTGAAGGATGCCCTGCAACAACTGCAAAACAGAGGTATCAGGCATATTAAAGGTAGCCTAGTACTCGACCGCCATCTCTGGGGTACCGTCGGCAACCCGCCGGATTTCGAATCCGACGCAGGTTCACCGTTTATGACCGCCCCCGATCCGAATATGCTGGCTTACAAGGTTGTCTGGCTCAGACCGGAGTCAGATGGTGCAGGCGGCATTACCGTCGAGACCTCGCCACCCTTACCCGATATTCCTATTGAAAACAAAAACCGTACTGTCAAACGCTTTGAAATGCGGCGCATTGCAAAATCATATGCGTGCCAACTATTCCGATGGGAAGCTACATATCGGCGGTAAGGTTCCGGAGAGTTGTTTAGGCAAAGAAATGCATATCAATATGCTCTCCTCCGTAGAATTTGCACACAAAAGCTTTGTAAATCAATGGCGCGCACTCGGCGGTACGATTTCAGACGATCTCAAAACCGCTTCTGCACCGAGTAACACAAAAAAACGCTGGCAGTTTCGCGCTCCAAACCGTTGTCAGACATACTGACCGATATGAATAAACATTCCAACAACCTGATTGCACGGTCCGTATTCTTAAAACTTGGCGGCAACGGCGACAGCGAAACCGCACGCAGAAAAAGCAGCGGAAGCGGTTTCCCTGGAATTGGCGACTGCAGGGGTAGATACGGAAAACTTGGTTTTGGAAAACGGTTCGGGCTTATCGAGAAGCGAGCGCGTTACCGCGCACATGATGGGGCAAATGCTGGAAAAAAAGCCTATTTCAGCCCGTTTAAACAAGAATTTATCGACACGCTGCCGATTGCCGGACAGGACGGAACATTGAAAAAACGCCTAAAGCAACCCGGCAGCCGACTGCGTCTGAAAACCGGCACGCTCAAAAACGTGCGGGCACTGGCAGGCTACTGGCTGGGCGACAAGCCGATGATTGTCGTCGTAATCATCAACAGCCCCAAAGCCTCAGCCTACCTTCACGACTTGGATGCGCTGGTTTCCCAAATAGTCTTACCCGGAGGAAACGATTGGATAGATGCAAAACTGACCTGCAAAGAGCGGATGGCAGTTTAAACCCTGCCAGAAATAATCCGACTTTGATTTTCCGTCATTAAAAAGGTCGTCTGAAAACTTTCAGACGACCTTTTATATTTTCAACATTTGCAAATCAAACATCTATAACTCAACAAACCTGTATCCGTACTCATCAACTTCCAATATAGAAGCATAGTCGCTACGCCAATCTCCCAGCACAATACGCGTATATGCGTTCTCTTCGTGGATATGTTCGCGGTGCGTATGTCCGTGAATCAGCAATCTGACGCCGTAATTATGGACGATATCAGAGGTGAACTTGGGATTGACATCCATAATTTCAGCAGCTTTATATTGCTTGTCGTGCTTACTGGTATGGCGGATTTTTTTCGCGCAATGTTCAGACGCAGCTTAAGAGGCAACATGAGGAACAACCGTTGCAACCATTTTTGATGAACTGTTTTCCTGAATTTCTGATAACGCACATCATCGGTACACAAAGTATCACCGTGGCAAATCAAAGCCGGCGTACCGTATAAATCGACGACTGAATATTCCGGCAGCAGTACCATGCCCGCTTGCCTTGCGAATTTCTCACCTATCAGAAAAATCACGGTTTCCGTGAACAAAAAAAACATTCCACTCCACCCCCTGCAACATTACGGACGGCACGGGAAACGGTATCCGTCAATTCGGAATGTTCGTCATCCCCTATCCAAAAATCAAATAGGTCGCCCAAAATATAAACCGCCCTCGCAGACGGTGCTTTTTCGCGCATGAAACGCAAAAACAGCTCGGTCAACTCAGGACGGGTTTCACTCAGGTGTAAATCGGCAATAAAATAAGTCGGCATAACGGCTGCAATATATGAAATCTCAGGCCATTATAGGTTTTCAGACGACCTTTGTATATTTAAAGGTCGTCTGAAAACTGAACTGGCCCCCAAATCTTGGACACTCATAAAAAGCCTATTCAGGCGCTCTGTGCAAGCTGGGTTCTGTATGAGACAGGACTCAGCTTTTTTTCAATTTCAAACTGCAACGCTCCCGGTTGTAGTAATCCATATAGTCATCTATCTGCTTCATCAATTCATCTACCGTCAATTCACCTGCGTTATAGAAACACTCCGTCTTCAACACCGCAAAGAAGCTTTCCATCGGCGCATTGTCCCAACAGTTCGCCTTTCGCGACATGCTTTGAACCATGGAATGCTCCGCAAGCAATTCCCTATATCCCGCCGTACGGTACAGCACACCTTGGTCGGAATGCAGCATCGTTCCTTTATCAGTCAGACGGGGGTGGCTTTTTTTCGAGCATTTCCTTCACCATTTCGCTGTTAGCATTGCGGCTCATGGCGTAGGCGACGATCTCGCGGTTAAACAAGTCCAAGATTGGCGAGAGGTACAGTTTGCCGTCGCTCCCTTTGAGTTCGGTCACGTCGGTCAGCCATTTTTTTCGTTGGGCTTTTTCGGCTGTGAATAGACGTTTGAGGAGGTGTTCCGATATTTCGCCCATGGCGGGATGGCGGTAGGCTTTTTTTCGCCCGTATTTTTGGCTTTCAGCCCCATCTGTTTCATCAACCGAGCTGCTTTTTTTGCGGTTCCAATCCAATGCTGCGGCAATGCGCCTTTGCCCGTAGCGTCCTTTATGCCGTTTGTAGGTTTCGACAAGGAGGGCTTTGTCGGCTTCATCGGGGTCGGGCCGGTCTTGGTGGTGGTAGTAAAAGCTGCTTTTTGGGCAGGTTTGCGATGTGCAGCAGGTATTTGAGCGGGTGTTGCGCCCTCAGTGTTTGGACGGTTTGGCTTTTGTCCTTTGCGGTCTGCTTTTTGGCTGAGGGCTTTTAACTCCTTTAGGTAGGCGACCTCTGCGCGCATATAGCACAACTCTTCGATAAGCTCTGCCTGCGTTTTTTTCTTGGTCGGGTTTATCTGCGATGAAGGGGTTTTTTTCGATGTTGGGGCATGGTTTTTGGATTGGGGATGTTCGAGTGCGCCGATACCGCCTTCTTGATAGGCGCGTATCCATCGTCTCAGGTGGGTTCGGGAAATGCCGTAGTGGTCTGCGGTACGCTGTTGGCTGCGTATATGCAGGTAGTGGAGTACGGCTTGGTATTTGAAGTGTAATGTATATTTGCTCATAAAAAAACTGCACCTTGTGAGTTGGAGGGGATGTCCAACTTTTGGGGTGCAGTTCAAACATTTCAGATCGGATCAATGAAGGTGATTCTTCCCGCCCCGAGAAATAATTTTCTGATAAGTCTCCTGATTGTGGACATCGCTGACAGGAACAACATAAAAAAATTCATTGCTGCGGACAAATCGGTTAACCAGATCCACATGGATAGAAGTAATATCGTGATACAGCAGGCTCAAACCCTTGCGTAATACATATTTCCAATCCATGTAATTGCGTGCATTCGGACGAATATCGTTCATCGCATCCAATGCCAACAATTTATGGTTTTGCGTTTTTTTATCAACGGGATGGGAATAAATTGAATGGAAATACAACATATCGCTACTGTCCTCTTCGCTAAAAAACGGCGGCAGACTCAACGCAGCACCGACATTCCCCAAAGGATAATCGTCGGTCAAATAGTGAACCGTATATAAAAACAGCGAACCGTTGGTGTAATTCAACTTTCTCAATGCCTCGACAGCGGCGATGGTAGTACATTGATGATCGGTATGGACATCAATATTCGGCGAAGGCGTAACGATAACATCAGGACGGAATGATTCGATGACGTAAGCCATATTGTCCACCAAATCATGCCAATTCGAACCACCGTGCAAACCCTCTGATATAACAGACTTATTGGCTCTCCGGAAAATACCCACATCTGCCGTTTCCAGCTTCGCAGAAGGAATTTCACGTTCAGGGTGGTTGTATAAAGTTTTCAGCGTTGTATCAAAAAAACCGAGCTGCAAAATGTTTTCAGACGATACCCCTGCCAAAAGCGGAACGGTCAGACTGTTCCAGACCCGCATCCGCCCCTTTTCCAAATATTGCTCCTTAGTTTCCGTTGGGCATTGTTTACAGAAAAGGTTTTCATAATGGAAACGCCCCGCTTCGCTTGCCGTTACCGTTACCACCATCGCATTTGCAGCATATTTTTCATACAGGCCGTAAGCTGCCAACTCCGCATCGTCAGCGTGCGGCGCAAGCACTAGGATTTTTTTATCATCCAAAGACATACGCGGATAAACAGTCAGTCTGACTTCCTGATTTTTCAACAAGACCCTTCTGCCCCACAAGGAAATTTCCCGACTTTCAGCATCAAACATATCGCTGAAGTTCAAATATCTCACGCCTCTACCGCCAAATTCGATGTAATGTTTCCAAATACCTTTGCGGGTTTCAATCTTAATATAGGGCAACAACCATTTGCCCAACAAAGAAGTTTCAACACTGACCGCAGCCAAGACCGTATCATTAATATCCACTTCTTGAGGTAGTTTTATAACTCCACCCTCCAATCGCGCTACAAAAATGCTGGGGTAAACAGTCATAGCGATAATCCTGCGTAACGTTATAGGCAAAGCGTTTAATATGCATCCTCATGATAATCATCAAGAAGCACATTATCCCAAGAACCAACACCGCAAGTATTGTAAATAACAACATTATTCACCTCTAAAATTATTTTTTTCATAATATTACATTCCAACTTCATCCCTTTGGATTTATTACTTAACGGTCTCCGCTAAACAAATAACATAAAAAAACTCAAAAAAACAAACGCGATATGGCGAAATTTTTCTTATATTTTTACGAAGTTATACAAGTATTAAAAAAATCAAAAATAACAAAAAAATAAACAACCTTAACATTGGATTTGTTAAAAAAATATTAACTGTAATAAATATTACATGATGCAAAACGTCCTATTTATATAAGTCCTTCCTGCAAATAGCGCATAATCATAAGAATAATAACAATCCTAGATTCAATATCAGACAACCTCTTTTACCACGATGCACTCCCCTTTTTTCCCTGCTTACAAAAATCAGCAACGGCTTTCGAATACATACAAATCAAACAGATAAAACTTCCCAAAACATAAACCATGCAGCAAATCCGAATTAAAAAGCTCTTTTCCGCAATACTTTGCTACCAACAATGAAAAAGGTCGTCTGAAACCTGAACTGGCCCCCAAATCTTGGACACTCATAAAAGCCTATTCAGGCGCTCTGTGCAAGCTGGGTTCTGTATGCGACAGGACTCAGCTTTTTCAATTTCAAACTGCAACGCTCCCGGTTGTAGTAATCCATATAGTCATCTATCTGCTTCATCAATTCATCTACCGTCAATTCACCTGCGTTATAGAAACACTCCGTCTTCAACACCGCAAAGAAGCTTTCCATCGGCGCATTGTCCCAACAGTTCGCCTTTCGCGACATGCTTTTGAACCATGGAATGCTCCGCAAGCAATTCCCTATACCCCGCCGTACGGTACAGCACACCTTGGTCCGAATGAAGCATCGTTCCTTTATCAGTCAGACGGGGTGCGGCTTTTTCGAGCATTTCCTTCACCATTTCGCTGTCGGCTCTGCGGCTCATGGCGTAGGCGACGATCTCGCGGTTGAACAAGTCCAAGATTGGCGAGAGGTACAGTTTGCCGTCCTTCCCTTTGAGTTCGGTAACGTCGGTCAGCCATTTTTTTCGTTGGGCTTTCGGGCTTTGAACCGGCGTTTGAGGAGGTGTTCCGATATCTCGCCCATGGCGGGATGGCGGTAGGCTTTTTTCGCCCGTATGAGGGCTTTCAGTTCCAACTGCTTCATCAACCGCGCCACTTTTTTGCGGTTCCAACCCAATGCTGCGGCAATGCGCCTTTGTCCGTAGCGTCCTTTATGCCGCCGGTAGGTTTCGACAAGGAGGGCTTTGTCGGCTGCGTCGGGGTCGGGTCGGTCTTGGTGGTGGTAGTAAAAGCTGCTTTTGGGCAGGTTTGCGATGTGCAGCAGGTATTTGAGCGGGTGTTGCGCCCTCAGTGTTTGGACGGTTTGGCTTTGTCCTTTGCGGTCTGCTTTTGGCTGAGGGCTTTTAACTCCTTTAGGTAGGCGACCTCTGCGCGCATATAGCACAACTCTTCAATAAGCTCTGCCTGTGTTTTTTCTTGGTCGGGTTTATCTGCGATGAAGGGGTTTTTACGGTGTTGGGGCATGGTTTTGGATTGGGGATGTTCGAGTGCGCCGATACCGCCTTCTTGATAGGTGCGTATCCATCGTCTCAGGTGGGTTCGGGAAATGCCGTAGTGGTCTGCGGTACGCTGTTGGCTGCGTATATGCAGGTAGTGGAGTACGGCTTGGTATTTGAAGTGTAATGTATATTTGCTCATAAAAAAACTGCACCTTGTGAGTTGGGGGGGATGTCCAACTTTTGGGGTGCAGTTCAACCCGTGTAATTAGGTTTCAGACGACCTTTCAATCATTAGGTGTTGCCCACCTGCTTTTAAAAATTACGCTTCTTTATTTTCAGTCGCTTTTTGACGCAGGCGCAAGCTCAATTCGCGCAACTGTTTGTCGTCCACCGCATTCGGCGCGTTGGTCAGCAGACATTGAGCACGTTGGGTTTTCGGGAAGGCAATCACGTCGCGGATGGATTCGGCTCCGGTCATCAGTGTCACCAGACGGTCGAGACCGAATGCCAAACCGCCGTGCGGAGGCGCGCCGAATTTCAGGTTGTCCAAGAGGAAGCCGAATTTTTCTTGTTGCTCTTCAGGGCTGATTTTCAGTGCGGCAAAGACTTTTTCCTGTACGTCGGCACGGTGGATACGGATAGAACCGCCACCGATTTCCCAGCCGTTCAACACCATATCGTAGGCGCGTGCCAGGCAGTTTTTCAGGATCGGACGCCATCAGGTCTTCATGACCGGGCTTGGGCGAGGTGAACGGATGGTGCATGGCTGCCCAACGGTCGCCGTCTTCGTCGTATTCGAACATCGGGAAATCGACGACCCACAAAGGTTTCCATTCGTCCACGAAGTAGCCGTTATCTTTGCCGTGTTCCAAGCCGACTTTGATACGCAGTGCGCCGATGGCTTCGTTCACGACTTTGGCTTTGTCTGCGCCGAAGAAGATGATGTCGCCGTTTTGCGCGCCGGTACGCGCAATGATTTCTTTCAGGGCGTTTTCAGACAGGAATTTCACGATTGGAGATTGCAGGCCGCTGTCTTCGCCGTTGGAGAGGTTGCTGACATCGTTCACTTTGATGTACGCCAAACCTTTCGCGCCGTAGATGCCGACAAATTTGGTGTATTCGTCGATTTCTTTGCGGCTGAATTTCGCGCCGTTCGGTACGCGCAGTGCAACCACGCGGCCGCCTTTCATGTCGGCTGCGCCACGGAAGACTTTGAATTCTTCCGTTTTCATCAGGTCGGTCAACTCGGTGAATTTCAGGCTGATGCGCATATCCGGTTTGTCAGAGCCGTAGTAGAACATGGCTTCGGCGTAAGGCATACGCGGGAAATCGCCCAAGTCCACGCCCAGCGCGTCTTGGAAGACTTGTTTTGCCATGCCTTCGGTGATGTCCATGATTTCATCCTCGTTCAAGAACGAGGTTTCCAAGTCGATTTGGGTGAATTCAGGCTGGCGGTCGGCACGCAGGTCTTCGTCACGGAAACATTTGGTGATTTGGTAGTAACGGTCGAAACCCGCCACCATCAACAGTTGTTTGAACAATTGCGGCGATTGCGGCAGCGCGAAAAACTCGCCCGGATGAACGCGGCTCGGCACGAGGTAGTCGCGCGCACCTTCAGGCGTGGAACGGGTCAGCATCGGGGTTTCGATGTCAATGAAGCCTTGCGCGTCCAGATAACGGCGAACGCCCATAGCGACTTGATAACGCAGGCGCAGGTTGCGCTGCATCACCGGACGGCGCAGGTCGATAACGCGGTTGGTCAGGCGCACGTTTTTCGCTGATGTTTTTCGTCGTCGATTTGGAACGGCGGCGTAGCGGCGGCGTTCAAGACTTCGATTTCTTTGGCCAGGATTTCGATTTTGCCGGAAATCATTTTGTCGTTGGTCGTACCTTCGGGACGGTTGCGCACGCGGCCGGTAATGCTCAAAACGTATTCGTTGCGGGCGGAATCGGCAGTGGCAAACGCTTCGGGCGTATCGGGGTCAATTACGACTTGGACGATGCCTTCGCGGTCGCGCAAGTCGATAAAAATCACACCGCCGTGGTCGCGTCGGCGGTGTACCCAGCCTTTGACGGTTACGGTTTTGGTCTAAGTATTGCTCGCTGATCAGGCCGCAATAGTTGGTACGCATAAAATCACCTTTTTATATTGTTCAATTTGAAAAGAAGGAAAAGGTCGTCTGAAAAAAGACACCTTAATTGTTTTGTTCTGTATCGTCGTTTTCAGACGACCTGTGTTCTGCCAAAACCTTGACCCGAACTTCATCCGGCATCACCATACCCAGCGAAATCACATATTTCAATGCTTCGTCCACGCTCATATCGAGTTCGCGCACGTCGCTCTTTTTTTCACCATGATGTAATAGCCGCCGGTCGGATTGGGCGTGGTCGGCACATAGACGGAAAGATAGTCGTCATCGTGCGGCAGGCTGCCTTTGAGTTTGTCGGGGATGTGTCCTGAAACAAAGGCAATCGTCCAAATATTGGGTTGCGGAAACGGAACCAATACAGGCGTTCTGAACGAGCGGCTGCTGTCGGAAAGCAGGGACTCGGATACTTTTTTTGACGCTGGAATAGATAGATTTGACGACTGGAATCCGTCCCAACAGGCTGTCCCATGCTGCGAGGATTTGACGCCCCAAAACGTTGGCGGCGAACACGCCGGTCAGAAACAAGACGACAATGGCGGCAATAATACCCAAGCCGGGAATGTTGAATCCCCAAAAATATTGAGGCTGCCATTGCTCGGGCAGCAGACTGATCAGCCGGTCGGCGGCAGATATGATATAGCTGACCGCCCAAATGGTTACGGCTATTGGCATCCATACCAGCATGCCTGTAATCAGATATTTTTTTAATGCCTTGGCAACTTTTCCGCCTTCGGCCGTTTGTTCTGTCATCTTCTGTGTCATTCCGACAAATATCGCCCAAACCTTGCATTATACGCGTTTGGGCGATAGGAAACGAGTGTTTTTAATATGGGAAGGGTGTTTGTTTTGCTTTCAGACGACCTGTGTGCAACATGATGTAAAAGGTCGTCTGAAAACGGGGTTGGGTGTCAAATTCCGTCCCAGTCGTTGAACATCAGTCCGATACCGATGCCGTTTTGTTTGTGGTTGTAATCAATCAGGCTTTCGCCGTAGCCGTGAAAAGCCGCGCACGACGCCTTTGAGTTTGCCTTTAATCGGGAAAGTATAGGCGGCTTCAACCGCGCCGTGTCCGGTTTTAGGATTGTAGCGCAGCAGGGACGAAATATTTTTGTTTGTCGTTCAGGCGGTACTGCAGCTTCAAATCGCCATAACCCATATAGTCGATAATGTCGGGATTGTCGTTGTTTTCGCCGGTCTGATCGAATGCGCGCATCCACACGCGCGGGATGACGGTCAGTTTGCCCCATTCCATCCCCGCCAATGCGTAAACGCGGTTCCATGAGCGGGATTCGGGACGGCTTTGTCCGTTGGATTGGTGGACGAAGCCTGCGCCGACCATCCGCAGTTTGCCGCCGAACGGCAAATCTGCCTTCACGGGCTGAGTCAGGAAGATTTCGGGTTCGTAATCGGTATTGCGGAACGGCGCGGATTTTTCTGCCTTGGTTGTAAATCTGCCAATCGGATTTTTTTGGGTGTAGCCGAACCACAAATCCGCGCGGGTTTTAAACAAATCTTCGGCAATTTTGCTTTTGAACGAAACTTGCAGTTTGGTTTCTATGTGTTTCTGTTCGCTGAATTTTTCCTGATTGGTCGTGCCGCGCGAAGGGGAGTGGGGATGGAGGTTGGGCGAGCTGTTGTACCATGCGGGCATCAGGTACATGGGATTGTGCTCGCGCACGCTTAGCAAGCCGCGCGAGTCGTTTTTTTGTCCAAATCGTACATCAGGCTCAGCGGCGTGTAGGCATCGGCTGCGGTGCGGAGATTGTCTTCCGAAAGAGTGGATTGCTCTTTATTTTCGTCAAACACAATTGTCGCCGCTTTTTTCTCGCGGCTGGTGCTGATGGTTTTGGGCAAATCGACCGGCGCTTTGGCGGCTTCTTCGCGAATGACGGGCAGCGGTGCTTGCGGCGGCAGTTGAGCCGAGTAAATGCTGTCGTAACACGCCAAACGGGTGGCATTGTCTTGAATAGAGGTGCATTGCAAAGCCGTGTCGGCATAGGCGACAGGGGCGGCGGATCCGCCGACAAGGATAAGCATCAAGGCGCGCCGGCATTTGGAGAATGACGGTTTTTTTGTTCTTTAGGGCATCGCTTTGCGCCAAATCGTGTTTCAACATCTTGTTCATCATTTCATTCATGGGATTGCCGATTGGGTGTTTTTCAGACGACCTTTTGCCTGAAAATCGGGATTAATCGTGTGAAAAACAGATTAAACCGCATTTTACCGCCTTGTGCCTGCTTTACGGCAGGTCGTCTGAAAAGTTTACATCAACTTGCACCACATACGGCAATGCCCCTGAAAAGGTTAAGACCTCAGGGGCATCGTTATCTGCTTGCCTGTCCCGACGCGGTAACACGCCAAGGCAATGGGCGAAAAAGATTAAGCCAATGCTTTTACTTTGGCAGACAGACGGCTCTTATGGCGGGCTGCTTTGTTTTTTTGTGGAATACGCCTTTGTCAGCGATACGGTCGATGACTTTGACGGACTCTTGGTAAACTGCTTGGGCAGCAGCTTTGTCGCCGGCTTCAACTGCTTTCAACACTTTTTTCACCGCGGTACGGAATGCAGTACGCAGGCTGGCGTTGTGGGCGCGTTGTTTAACCGATTGGCGGGCACGTTTGCGGGCTTGTGCGCTGTTTGCCATATTGAATATCTCCTGAAAAAATAAATTCTGTAAACGCGCAATTTTAAAGACAGATTCCTCTATATGCAAGTATTTTCTCTGTTCGCGCGCGCAAATCGCCCGTATTTTGCCCAAAAACGACATCTTGTGCAACGCCGTTTTCCCGAGCCTAAGAAATCGTGCCTTATTTCAATAAAAAAATCAGTCAGATATTGCTTTGAGTTCTCACCTACTTCCATTACAATAGCCCCGCTTTGCGCCGGGGTATTGATGGGGTGCAGAGTGTTCATTTTCCGTTAACAATCTTTCATCAGGAATCTGCCCGTATGAAAAAAATCCGTATTAGCCATATTGGCGGCATTGTCGCTGGCCGCTTGCGGCGGTGGCGAGAAAAAAACCGAGCAACCTCAAGCAGGCAGCGCGCCTGCTGCCAATGCTGAAGCAGCCGCCACCGATACTTTGAACATCTACAACTGGTCGAACTACGTTGACGAGAGCACCGTTGAAGACTTCAAAAAGCCAATAAGCTGAAGCTGACCTACGACCTTTACGAAAACAACGAAACCCTCGAAGCCAAAAATGCTGACCGGTAAATCCGGCTATGACTTGGTCGTTCCCGGCATCGCCTTCCTGCCCCGCCAAATCGAAGCGGGTGCTTATCAAAAAATCAATAAAGACCTGATTCCCAATTACAAAAACATCGATCCCGAATTGTTGAAAATGTTGGAAACTGCCGACCCGGGCAACCAGTATGCCGTTCCTTATTTCTCCGGCGTCAACACTTTGGCAATTACGGCGAAGGGCAAAGAACTTTTTGGGCGGCAAGCTGCCTGAAAACGGTTGGGATTTGCTGTTCAAGCCTGAATACACCAATAAGCTGAAATCATGCGGTATCGCCTTGTGGGATACGCCGAGCGAAATGTTCCCAATTTTGCTGAACTACTTGGGTAAAGACCCCAAAGGCACAAATCCTGATGATTTGAAAGCAGCGGCGGAAGTGCTGAAAGCCATCCGTCCTGATGTAAAACGTTTCAGTCCGTCCATCATTGACGAACTGGCGCGCGGCGACATCTGTCTCGCAGCGGGTAACGGCGGCGACTTGAACTTGGCGAAAGCCCGTTCCGAAGAAGTGAAAAACAACGTCGGCATCGAAGTGTTGACGCCGAAGGGTATGGGCTTCTGGATTGAATCTTGGTTGATTCCGGCCGATGCGAAAAACATCGCCAATGCCCACAAATACATCAACTACACGCTCGATCCCGAAGTGGCTGCGAAAAACGGTATCGCCGTAACCTTCGCGCCGGCCAGCAAACCGGCACGCGAAAAAATGCCTGCCGAGCTGGTGAACACACGTTCTATTTTCCCGAACGAGCAAGACATGAAAGACGGTTTCGTGATGCCTCAAATGAGCGCAGATGCGAAAAAACTGTCTGTCAACTTGTGGCAAAAAATCAAAGTAGGCTCCAATTAATCCGGAATATTGAAAAACGCCGTCTGAAATTCTTCAGACGGCGTTTCTAATTTTACCGCAATATCCGTGCCGTTCACCTATTGCCTTGATGCACGGTTGCTTTGGTTAAAACTTCATCTCCAAAGTCAGGGTGTAATTTCGTCCCGGTGCGGCGTAGCGGTTATACCTGCCGACATTATTGTGCCTATTGACCGCTCCTTCGGCAGTCTGCCTTACAGACTCCCAAGTGGTATACCGGTAGTTGAAGAGGTTATACACGCCTGCGCGCAGGGTCAGGTGTTTCTTGATATTGTAATATCCGGAAACATCCGTAACATGCCAAGGCCGCGTCCGCCGTGATGCTGCTTTTTTAGCATTGGCATTACCGTTCAACAGCGCCTGGCTGCCCTAGCAGTTCGTCAACAGATTTTTGCCTTGGAATAAGTAAACATCGTATTGATACCCCATATTCCGTCAGGATGGTCGTAACCCAAACCCAATACATATCGTGAAGGTTGGACGGCATCAAAGAGATATGAAGTTACAAACGTCCTGTCGGCGCGTATATCGGCATCTTTGACCTTGATACGGTTATAGGCAAGCGTGGAATACAACCCGTCCGGCAACCCGCCCCATACACCGTGCCAATCGATTTTACCCAAAATATTGATACCGGCTATCCGTGCATTTTTGAGCATTTCGGTATCCGGGGTCGCCAGAAGCCGAAGTTTGCCCGTTTTTGAGTTCGGGTTTCATAACCGAATGCAATCAGGTCGCGATAAGCATTGTTGAAATAGCTGGCTTCCAAATTGCCGAAGTCCCCTTTAAATACAATACCTGCCTCTCTATTAAAGGATTTTTCCGGTTTCAGATCCAACGTTTTCAAAGACTCCCCGGCTCTCCAGCCGTACATTTCGGCAAACGACGGTAGACGGAAGCCCGTAGAAGCGCGATAAGTCAAATCCATCCAGGTGAAAGGCTTGAGGACTACGCCTGCGTTCCAAGAAAGGTTGCGGTGAGTGCCGGTAGAGACACTCTTATCTTCCGAATGCGTACTGCGGTAATCGTAACGTATGCCTGCTCCGACATCCGCCCACCTGCCCAAACGAACATTGTCTTGAACGGCTGCATAATAACCGTTGCCGCCGATATTCCTCGGTGTGCAGTCTGTATAGGTGTTATTGCCGAAACGGCATATCGGCGATGTATTGACCGTGGTCTTGCCAATAGACACCCAATACGGTTTGCCTTGGCTTCCGTTGGGTGACTGCGCCCCTTCCGGGATTTTCGATCCATATGCCTGAACTGCGTTTTGAAGATAATAATCGCTGTGGGACAATTGCGACTTAAAGCGGTCGTACCCTAGATTGATACTCAAATTGTGACGGATTTTGGCCGTATTAAATGCCTTTTTAAATACTGCTTGGAACAGGTTTCGGCTTTCTTCATAAATCATCCGGTCGGATTTATAGAAGGAATACGGTTTATTGCCGTCGGGACGGCAATTTTTATCCGAACCGTCGTGAGAGCAATGCGTCTGCTGCAAACGGTTGTCCAAATCTATACCTTGCCGGTCATAAGAAAGTCGGGCGTAATCGGCCCAGGTATCCTTGTCAGCATTATGGTAAACATATTCGACCCCGTACCGGTTTTTTTAGTATGGCGTTCATCATAAAACACGCCGGTACCGTAACCGATACCCTGCAATGTACCGCCCTCTCCCTGAACAAACAGCCTTTCGGCCTTATTATTGCCCGAATATTTGCCAAAGCCGCTCGGCGTACCGTTTCTCCGGACACTTTCATTCAGATCGGCCTCGGTAAAAATAGGCAGGAACAGTCATATCCCGTGTATCAAAGGTCTGCTGCGTACGTTCAAGAACGGCTCCGACATAATGGCGGTTGTCCAAATGCCAACCCGGTCGGAACAGCCATGATTGGCTGCCATACTCAAGCGGGTCCGCAAGGAAGCGGCTGGGGCCGGTATAATCCTGCGTGCTGACGGTTTTGCGCTCATCTTTGGCCAAAGCATCTTTTTTCGCATTGTCTTTACAGGCCGCATATCCATTGGAACATTCCTCTTCGACAATGAAATTTGCGTACGGATGGGTATCCTCGACCGGCATCAGCCGGTTGAAACTCTGCACACCTTTACCAGCATCTTTATGCGCATGGATTTCCTGCCCCCGCCGTTTAGTATAAATAAGGAGGGCTTCCGCGCCGCCGCTGCGTCCTGCAAGCGCAAGGGACTGTGTCAGGGCATGGTCTTTTTCCAGAATAGGCAGTTTTACTCTGAATGCCCCACTGTTTTTCCCTCTCCGATAATGTCGGCTGCGGTTTTGGTTTGAAATGCGACCGAACCTGCCAATGCGCCGTTTCCGTATTCTGATGAATTCGAACCCTTGCTGATTTCAACGGTCTTAACGTTTTTCATACTCAATTTCATTGATTGCGCCGCTGCTGCCCGCCGTCCTCGTCCCACCCAATGCCGCCTGCGCGGTGTAGGACTGTATTTGCGAAACGCCGTCTACCGTTAAGGAAACGCGGTTTTTTTATCCATGCCGCGTATTGAATAGCCGGAACTTGCGCCCCGACCCTGTTCGACCACGGCAATACCCGGATCGTAACGGGTCAGGTCTCGGATATTCAAAACCTGTTCTTTACTTAGCGTCTCGGAAGATTTGACCAGCTTGCCCAGCCCGGTTACTTCGTTATCACGGCGGGTTTTCTGTTTTTTTCGCATTGACCTGCACGGTATCGAGCTGCTTTTTCCCACACTTGTCCGGCCGGTAAAACATCCGCATAAGCAGGCAGCGCAGTCATCAGCGACAGGCACAAAATATTTAATCGGAACAAATGTTGCTGTTTCATATCATTTCTCTACTTACTGCCTTCAGGCGGCATTTAAAGCCGATATGCCGTCTGAAGAACTTTCCTCTTTCAACCGGCAGCCCAGTTTACCGGACAAGCTGTTGGCGTTTCGCACCGAATACCACTGCCACCTTGCCGCTTTCTCCCTCCAATGTATTTCCGGAGAACGATCCGCCCATCTCAATGGCGTTTTTTTGCCGTAGAAGCCACCGGACACATCTGCACGGATATTCGTCCGTTTCGGATCGATGGTATTTTTTTCGGATCTAATGCAAAGCCGTTTTTCACCGGTTTTCGCCACACCTGAAAAAAACCGTTGCCCTGAATCGTGGCAGTGATGGTGAATACGGGGGCAATGCGGTCTTTCGCCGTCAGCATACCGTTGAGGGTTTTCTCGGCAAAATTAACTTTAAACTCCGCCCGGTTACCGCCTTCCTTATTGGAAGGTTCGACACTCCAGCTCGTACCATTAACAATAGTACCCGACCATGTACCGCGATATACCGCCTCTCCCGCCGTTACAGGCATATCGGAAACCGGCGTACGGCTGCCCTGCAGGAACATATCGTGCGAACCGCCGTGTTCCAACACCCCGAAATGCAGGTAATCCAAATTGGAGCAGCATACCGACACCTTCACACCGTCTTTCTCAAATACATGCTGGAATGCCGTCTGAGTGCCTTCGGACGGCACAAGCGCAAGCTCTACGCCGTCAATCAGCAGTTTGGCCACGTTGCCGAAGCTGTCTATCTGTTTTTTCACAAAATCCGCACCGATACGGTAAGCGTCCATAAAGGCTTCAGCCAATGGTTTTTCTGCACCATCTTTCTGTTTCGCGCTGAATACGGCAAGCACTTTCTTATCGTTTGCCAAAAACTTGCCGCCCAACTCATCGCCCTGAGGCCCGTAGAAACCACCTTCCAGACTATCAGAATCAGAAACGAAGGGATGACCGTTCCCAGTATCTTTATCTGCAGCCAACGCCTTACCTTTGAAACGGTTACCGTGCAGGTTAGCCTGAATGTCGTAACGTTTAATTTGTTTGGCTTTATTTTCGGTTTCGTTATGGGTAATCCGGTTATTGCGGTAGAGCGCGCCGGTCATGGTCTTGGCGGCGAAGTCCACCTCAAACTCGCTGGTCAGCCCAAAATCGGTCTGACCTTCCGGTGCCTCGCTTTTATTGCGCAACACATCCGCTTCCTCGGCAGACAAAGCCCCGTACCTATCGCCCGCTTGCGAATTACCCAACTGGGAAAACTTCTGTTTTTCCTTGGCATCGGTTACATAATCCCAAGTGCCTTTGTAAATCGACTTGCCCATCGGCAGAGCTTGGGAAGGATTGCTGCCTTTGTAGAAAAGGTAGCCGTCCGCGCCGGAAAGGGCGATATTGTTTTTTTGAAATCGATTTTTATTGGCACCGTTGCGGTAGATATAGCCCGAGCGGACATATTGGAAATCCGTGTATCCTTCCACACGGCTTTTGCCGTCGCCCGTTGTGATGGATTCGTTCAGCGTACCCTTATCCATCGCAAAAAAATCTCATTCTTTTGGGGAAACTCACCCAGCTCACCCGCACCTAATTTCTCCCAATCCGCTTCTGATAATGCCTTATGATCTTCTTTATTTTTTTCGGGTGCCAGTTCCGACGCGGTATTTTGGCTGCAAAACCGTAAACCGGACGGTCGTTTTTCCGCCGCCTGCGCTTCATCGGGTTTTGCCGGTTTTTTTCAGTCTGTTCGTCTTGGTATTTCGGTGCTTCGGACTGCGGGTTGTGCTGTTTCGTTTCCACGCTGTCCAAATCGAAACTGCCGCCGCCCGCGCAGGCAGAAAGCAGCAGCACAGGCAGGATACCGGCTGCTTGGGCAATAAGTGAATTTTTCATATCAAATTTTTAAAAATGATAATAGTTTATATTTTATTAACTTAAAATGTAATTTGCAAACATTTTTCTGACGTACCTTCACAAAAAAACACCCGCACATCCTTAGAGCGTGTTCATAGTCTTCGTAGCAGGACTCCCAAGAAAGCCAAAGCTACCATTTGCAGACTGGTACTCAACTTACGCTCGCAGTTTTTCCAAAGCCGCCTGTTCTTTTTCCAACCAGGAAAAGCTGCGCTCTACTACCCATCGCTTCGGCAATACTGCAAAAACGGTGCAATTCGTTTCGTTTGGCAATCTCTACCTCCGCACCAATCAACTCCTGTACCGACGAAGCAAATACCTTACCCGTGTAACCACCGTCAGCAAGGATTTTTTTGTATCGCACCAAGATTATCCCGCCCACGTTCCAATGCCACCAGGCAGCCTTTTCTATCCGTAACATCCGCCGTCGTTACCGCAAGGGCATGCGGCAAACCTTGCGTGTCAACCGCTATATGTCGCTTGATACCGCTAACCTTCTTGCCCGCATCGTAGCCTTTTTCCATGGCGGTATCCGTGTTCTTCACACTCTGCGCATCAATAATCAGGAAAGTAGTTGCTTCATGGCGACCCCTGCTTGCGGCGCTCCGCAACTACCTGATTTTTTTAATGCTTCCTCAAGGATGCTGATGCCACTCTCGCGTGGTTCGGTCCATCTCTGGAAGTAGGAATGCACGGTGCGCCATTTGGGGAAGTCGCCCGGCAAAGCGCGCCAGGAGCAGCCAGTGCGTTGCAGGTAGAGAATGGCACAAAAAGACATCGTACAAGTCCACCTGGCGTGGCGCTGTGCGTTTACGGGCACTTTCCAGCAGGGGAAGGAGAGGCGCAAATTGCTCGCGACTGATATCGCTTGGGTAGGTTTTTCTGTTCATGCCGATAGTTTACAGCAGAGGCTGAGACAATGAACACGTTCTTACTCCGGATATGCGGGTGTTTGAGCAAACCTTGCCTAACCCAAAGACACCATTTCAATCTGCTCCATCGTCCTACCCAGAAAATGTTCGCCTATCGTTCTGAATTTCAAAGGAATATCGCTGACATAAAAACGATAGTCGGGATTATTGTTGTCAGTATTGAGTAATCCCTCCTGCGCAAGGACGCGTGCTGTTTCTTCAGCCGTCGTAATTGCAGAATCAACCAAAGCGACATTACCCGCCTCCCTACCGATTAAGGGCTTGAGCAAGGGAAAGTGCGTTCAGCCCAACACCAGCGTATCGATGCCGTCTGCAAGCAATGGTTTGAGGTATTCGCATACGGTCAGGCGGGTAACTTCATGTTCCAACCAACCTTCCTCCACCAAAGGGACGAGCAGCGGCGCAGCCTGCGTGCGGACGAGCGTATCAGGGTTGTTCATATGGATGGCGCGCGTATAAGCTGTAGAAACCAGTAGCGTTGTTTACAGTATTTCCAGGAGAATACTGAAACATGAACATGCACAAAAAAACACCCGCCTCACCCCGCACCACCGACAAGCCATTTGGCTGGCCTACACGCAGGGGAAGGAAAGCGTCACCTCCCTGGCACGCCGCTACCAAGTCAGCCGCGTCACCATTTACCGCGCACTTAAAGCCGCAAGAGGCAGACTGCTCAAACCGCAAACCAGTACCAACAACCGTTTCAAACAGGCAAAGTACGGAATGAAACGCCTGGCCAAGGTAGAACGCAGCATTCAGGAAAAAAACTCAAAAAGCAGGCCAAACGCTACAATAAATCCTACCCCGGAGAGCCGGTGCATCTCGACACCAAACGGCTGCCGCTGCTCAAAGGGCAGAAAGTCACCGATAAGCGGGATTACCTGTTTGTCGCCATCGACGATTTCTCAAGGGAGCCATACGCCGCCATTTTGCCGGACAAAACCACAGACAGCACCGCCAAGTTTCTGACCGAACACCTGATTGATCCCTGCCCATACCTGATTGAGTGCGTTTACTCCGACAACGGTACGGAATACAAAGGCTCGGTCAACCATGCTTTCGGTGTAGCCTGAGGCCTTTGCAAAATTCCCCAAAATCCCCTAAATGCCTTGATAGGAATTTAGGGGATTTTGAGGGAATTTCTGCAAAGGTCTCAGCACAACTCTTCGATAAGCTCTGCCTGTGTTTTTTCGTGATCGGGTTTGTCGGCGATGAAGGGGTTTTTGCGGTGTTCGGTCATGGTTTTGGATTGTGGATGTTCGAGTGCGCCGATACCGCCTTCCTGATAGGCGCGTATCCATCGCCGCAGGTGGGTTCGGGAGATGCCGTAGTGATCTGCAGTACGCTGTTGGCTGCGTATGTGCAGGTAGCTTGGTATTTGAAGTGTAATGTATATTTGCTCATAAAAAAACTGCACCTTGGTGGTTGGATGGTATGTGTCCAACTTTTGGGGTGCAGTTCAGTTTTCAGACGACCTTGGATTCGGATTTCAAGTGCAACACCAGGGTACCGGTGGTTTGAACAGATTCAAGAATAAAACACTTGGCGTTTCGTAGCCAAGTGTTTTTCTCGGCCGGTGGTTCAACTCATCTTGAACCCTGCGTATCTCCCGATTGCTGATGTTTCGGAAATCGGTTTGTTTGGGGAAATATTGCCGGATGAGTCCGTTGGTGTTCTCATTCAGCCCTTTCTCCCAAGAATGGTAAGGGCGGCAAAAATAGGTTTCCGCCTTTAATGCTTTGGCTATTTTGGTGTGTTGGTAGAACTCTTTGCCGTTATCCATGGTGATGGTGTGGACTCTGGCTTTATATGCCTTTAATACCCTAATGGCCGCCCGGGCAGTGTCTTCGGCTTTTAAGTTCTTTAATTTGCAGATGATGGTGTAGCGGGTAACGCGTTCGACCAAGGTCAATAACGCGCTTTTTCTGATTTTTTTGCCGACGATGGTGTCGGCGTCCCAATCGCCGATGCGGGTTTTTCTGGTCGACGATGGCGGGTCGGTTTTCTATGCCGACGCGGTCGGGCACTTTGCCTCTGGTCCATGTGCTGCCGTAGCGT
The DNA here is from genome assembly GCA_916438535.1 of uncultured Neisseria sp. Classification (GTDB taxonomy): domain Bacteria; phylum Pseudomonadota; class Gammaproteobacteria; order Burkholderiales; family Neisseriaceae; genus Neisseria. Next base: position 1,024,552 of record CAKAEP010000002.1, read on the forward strand.
TTGCGGTAGGGTTTGCTGCATATTCTGAGGTGTTGCCACAAAGTGCCGCCGTTGCTTTTGTCTTGGCGAAGGTAGCGGTAAATAGTGCTGTGATGGAGTGTGATCCCGTGGTGTTTGCGCAGGTAGGCGCATACCTGTTCGGGACTGAGTTTGCGGCGGATAAGGGTGTCGATGTGTTGAATCAGCTGCGAATCGAGCTTATAGGGTTTTCGCCGGTGCTGTTTGGTCAGCCGGCTTTGCTTCTGTGCTTTTTCGGCGCTGTATTGCTGTCCTTGGATGCAGTGCCGCTTGATTTCTCGGCTGATGGTGCTTTTGTGGCGGTTAAGTTGTTCGGCGATGGTGCAGTGGCGGGACAGGTATTGGATATGGTATCGTTCGTCTTGGGTCAGTTGTGTGTAGCTCATGGCAATCTTTCTTGCAGGAAAGGCCGTATGCTACCGCATACTGGCCTTTTTTTCTGTTATGGAAAGTTGCACTTCAAATGCGAATCCGCCGACCTTTTTCTTATGAATCAAACTGAGAAGGCACCTTTCAATCCTACATTTAAAATGTCAACAATTTTATGAACAAAGATACGAGATACAAGAAACCCAAATCATATTTATCCTATAAAAAAATCAAAAAAACAATCTTCACAATATTCAAACAACGTTAAAAGATGAAAGATTTTTGTCTTGATTGAACAGGCGGTTTGCGTTATCGTTTGCATTCTTTTCATTCATAAACTCTGTGTTTCATTCCAATTGATTGGACAGTTTGACTGTCGCCGTGTTTCTTCAATGCGCGTACCCTAAACCGCTGCTTGGAGGGCTTGCATTACAGGTGCTGTGGCGAGGCGGGTTGCCCCTATTGGTTTGAAACCATATAAAAGAGGTCATTATGCAATTATCAGGCGCACAAATCATAGTGCAAAGTCTCAAAGCCGAAGGTGTAGAGTATGTTTTTCGGCTATCCGGGCGGCGCAGTCATCGAAATCTACGACGCTATTTTTCCAACTCAATAAATTCAAGCACATCCTGACCCGACACGAGCAGGCGGCGGTACACGCGGCAGATGCGTATGCGCGCGTCAGCGGCAAAGTCGGCGTCGCACTGGTTACTTCCGGTCCGGGCGTGACCAATGCGCTGACAGGCATTGCCACCGCATACAGCGATTCGATTCCGATGGTGGTCATCAGCGGACAGGTCGGCAATTCGCTCATCGGTACGGATGCGTTTCAAGAGGTGGATACGGTCGGCATTACCCGTCCGTGCGTCAAACACAATTTCTTGGTAACCAACGTCAACGAGCTTGCCGAGACCATTAAAAAGGCATTCCAAATCGCCGCCAGCGGCCGTCCAGGCCCCGTTGTGGTCGATATTCCCAAAGATGTAACGCAGGCGATGGCGAAATTCAGCTATCCGCAGGAAGACATCTTTATCCGCTCTTACCAACCTGTCGTACAAGGCCATATCGGGCAGATTAAAAAAGCCATCCAAATGTTGGCTTCCGCCAAACGTCCGATCGTTTATTTCGGCGGCGGCGTGGTATTGGGCAATGCTTCGGAAGAGCTGACGAAATTTGTCCGCATGACGGGCGCACCATGTACCGGCACACTGATGGGGCTGGGCGCGTACCCTTCAAGCGACCGCCAATTCTTAGGCATGCTGGGTATGCACGGCACTTACGAAGCCAACCTCGCCATGCAAAACGCAGATGTCGTGTTGGCAGTGGGCGCGCGTTTTGACGACCGTGTCGTCTCCGTTCCGTCCAAATTTTTTGAAAAAGCCAAAAAAGTCATTCATATTGATGTTGACCCGTCCAGCATCGCCAAACGCGTGAAAGTCGATATTCCGATTGTCGGCGATGTGAAAAAAACGTCTTGTCCGAAATGATTGCTTTGTGGGGCAAGCAGGATGCTCCTGCCGCCGACTCTTTGGACAAATGGTGGAAAAACATTGAAGAATGGCGTTCGCGCAACTGCTTGTGGTTTGACAACGACAGCGAAATCATCAAGCCACAATATGTCGTGCAGAAACTTGCCGAAGTTACCGGCAATTCCGCCATCATCACTTCGGACGTGGGACAACACCAAATGTTCGCGGCGCAATATTATCCGTTTGAACGCCCGCGACAATGGCTCAATTCCGGCGGCTTGGGTACGATGGGCGTAGGCCTGCCGTATGCGTTGGGCGCGAAACTCGCCGCTCCCGACCAAGACGTGTTCTGTATTACGGGCGAAGGTTCGATTCAGATGAACATCCAGGAATTGTCTACCTGCTTCCAATACCATGTCCCGATTAACGTCGTTACCCTAAACAACGGCTACCTCGGCATGGTTCGCCAATGGCAGGAGCTGTATTACGGCAACCGTGAATCGGAAACCTATTTCGATTCCCTGCCCGATTTCGTCAAACTGGCGGAAGCATACGGGCACATCGGCATCCGCGTGGACAAAAAATCCGATGTTGAAGGCGCGCTTTTGGAAGCGGTCCGACAAAAGACCGTCTGGTATTTATCGACTTCTTGACCGATAAAAAAACAAAAACGTGCTGCCCATGGTCGGCAACGGCAAAGGTTTGGACGAAATGGTCCTGCCGCCGCATATGCGCGAAAACCCGAAAGCGTAAGGAGAACGACAATGCGACATATCTTATCTGTTCTGATGGAAAACGAATCAGGCGCGATGAGCCGCGTGGTCGGTCTTTTCTCCGCTCGCGACTACAACATCGATTCCTTGGCAGTAGCCCCGACCGAAGACAAAACCCTTTCGCGCATGACCATCGTTACCCATGGCGACGAGCAAGTCATCGAACAAATCACCAAGCAACTCAATAAATTGATTGAGGTTGTCAAAGTGGTCGATTTGAACGAAAGCCGTTTTGTCGAACGCGAATTGATGTTGGTAAAAGTCCGCGCCGTCGGCAAAGACCGCGACGAATTTTTTTACGCCTGACTGAAATCTACCGTGGCAGCATCATCGACGTAACCGACCGCAGCTACACCATCGAAATCACAGGCTCGACCGACAAACTCGACTCCTTCCTCGAAACCGTCGGACGCGCCCAGATTTTTGGAAACCGTACGCACAGGTGCAGCCGGAATCGGCCGCGGCGAGCGTATTTTTGAAAAATTTAACACCGTCAGGTTTTCAGACGACCCGATAGGTCGTCTGAAAACAGAAACGGCAGGAGAGATTGATGTCAAACATTAAAATCATCGCGCTGGTTACCGTCAAACCCGAATACACGGAAACGCTGAAACCCTTGTTCCAAAGCCTGGTCAAAGCCAGCCGCGCGGAAGAAGGCAACATCAGCTACGATTTGCATCAGGAAATCGGCAAGCCCGAACGTTTCGTCTTCGTCGAAAACTGGAAATCTCAGGCAGCCATCGATACGCACAACGCCAGCGAACATTTCCAAGGTTTCGTTAAAGCCATCGACGGCAAAACCGACGCGCTCGAAATCGTTTTTGATGGAAGAACTCTCCGTTTAACCCTTTACCCTCAATCCAACTGTCTGGCATCCTCAACACAAAGCCGGAACCCATTTTATCCAAAGGAAATCAAATGCAAGTTTATTACGATAAAGACGCCGACCTGTCCCTGATCAAAGGTAAAACCGTCGCCATCATCGGCTACGGCTCACAAGGCCACGCCCACGCGGCAAACCTGAAAGATTCAGGCGTAAACGTAGTAGTCGGCCTGCGCCAAGGCGGCTCTTGGAAAAAGCAGAAGCAGCCGGCTTCGAAGTATTGTCCGTAGCCGATGCCACCAAAAAAGCTGACGTAGTGATGATTCTGCTGCCCGACGAAAACCAACCCGTCGTATACAAAAACGAAATCGAGCCTAACCTGAAACAAGGCGCGGTACTCGCTTTCGCGCACGGCTTCAACGTACACTACAACCAAATCGTACCGCGCGCCGACTTGGACGTGATTATGGTCGCCCCCAAAGGCCCCGGCCATACCGTACGCAGCGAATTCCTGAAAGGCGGCGGCGTACCTTCGCTGATCGCCGTTTACCAAGATAAAAGCGGCAAAGCGCGCGACATCGCCCTGTCTTACGCAGCAGCCAACGGCGGCACCAAAGGCGGCGTGATTGAAACCAACTTCCGCGAAGAAACCGAAACCGACCTCTTCGGCGAACAAGCCGTATTGTGCGGCGGCGTGGTCGAATTGATCAAAACCGGCTTCGAAACCCTGACCGAAGCAGGCTACGCGCCCGAAATGGCATACTTCGAATGTCTGCACGAAATGAAGCTCATCGTTGACCTGATTTACGAAGGCGGCATCGCCAACATGAACTACTCCATTTCCAACAACGCGGAGTACGGCGAATACGTTACCGGCGTGGAAGTCATCAACGACAAATCCCGCGAAGCCATGCGCAACGCCCTCAAACGCATCCAAACCGGCGAATATGCCAAAATGTTCATCCAAGAAGGCGCCGTCAACTACGCCAGCATGACCGCCCGCCGCCGCCTGACTGCCGACCACCAAATCGAAAAAGTCGGTGCGCAACTGCGTTCCATGATGCCTTGGATTGCCAAAAACAAACTGGTCGATCTGGACAAAAAAACTAATCCGACTCGATTCAGCTATAAGCAAACCTGCCCGACGATTCGGGCAGGTTTTTTGTCATACACAGTGTAAAAAGGTCGTCTGAAAACCTAAATGTATTTCAGACGACCTTTTTATACCTAAGCTTTAAAAACTGCTTACTTCACAATCTCGACCGGACCGTGATCGTCGCAGTGGTCGCCGTGTTGGTGGTGCAGGCGGCCGTTGACGATGTAGTCGGTGTGATCGCCGTGCGGTACGGCTTCATGGCCGCAACCTTCGCCGTGAACGTGGCCTTTGCAGGTATCGACGGGATGGCAGCCGTCGGGATTGGTTTCATTGACGCTTAAGCTGTGTTCGTCGTAATGGCCGTTGTGTTCGTGGTGCAGATGACCGTCGTGCAGATAGTCGGTGTGGTCGCCGTGTTTGATGGCGGTATGGCCGCAACCGGCGCCATGGGTATGGTCGTGATGATCGTGGATTTTGCAAGTCATTTTGATTCCTCGTTATCGATGGTTAATTCAAACCCTTTATGTTACAGTCTCTATGTTATCCTTTTTTGGCAGTTCAGTAAACAATTTCTTCTTTATTAACATAGTGTTACAGTATATCATTATAGGTTTTTAAAGGTCGTCTGAACGCATAATTCCGATAATATGCCTCTTGCAAATGTTTCAGACGACCGCCCCATTCGTTATCATTTATAATGTCATTTCTTAGGCGGCTTGGCAGTCCGTGCCGATAATGCGTATAGGTCGTCTGAAAACAATATCAAGATAAATATAGGATTTTTTTACACTATGTGGGACACAGTACGGCAATGGCTGCATACTCTGCCGGTACGCGAGGAAGTGGTGGAATCGGTGCTGATGGTCATGGCGCTGCTGGTTTTGCGCGGCGTTTTGCTGAACCTGTATCTGCGCCGCCACCCGCATTACAGCATCGAGGAAAAACGCCGCTCCTTGGTACTCAGCCGCAATCTGACGCTGATTTTGACCATTTTCGGGCTGGCGATAATTTGGGCGACACAAATCCAGACGCTGGCGCTGTCGATGTTTGCCGTAGCGGCGGCTATTGTAGTAGCGACGAAGGAACTGATTATGTGTTTGTCGGGCAGCATCTTGCGCTCGGTAACGAAACAATATTCGGTCGGCGACTATATCGAGGTCAACGGCCTGCGCGGGCGCGTGGTCGATATTAATCTTTTGAACACGCTGATGATGCAGCTCGGTCCGAACCCGCTGGTCGGGCAGCTTTCGGGTAAAACGCTGTCGTTCCCGAACAGCCTGCTTTTGAACCATTCCGTCCGCCGCGACAATATCTTGGGCGATTATGTGATTCATACGGTGGAAATTCCCGTGCCGATTCATTTGGATTCGGATGTGATTGTAGGTCATCTGAAAGTCGTATTGGAGCCTTTGTGCCAACCTTATGTACCCGCCATCCAGCGGCATTTTGGAAAACGTGCAGGCGGAGAAGCTGTTCATTACCCCTGCCGCCCAGCCGCGCGTAACCCGCGTGCCGCATGACGACAAGGTGTACCTTATCATCGTGCGCTATGCCTCGCCCGTGGCGAAGCGTTTAGAAATCCAGCAGGCGGTGCTGGATGAGTTTTTGCGCGTACAATACCGCCTGCTAAACCCTCAAGCTTAACCCCATAATCTATTAACAATCAGGAAAATACTATGTTGCCCGAATCCGCCCTTACGCAAATGTACCCCGTCATCATGACCCCCAGCCACGACGGGAAATATTTCCACAATTACGTCCTTTCGCTGCTCAATATCGTCCACACCAGCGCGCAAAACGGCTGGCCGCTGCAAGTAATGATGCAGCGCGGCGAAAGCCTGATTACCCGCGCGCGCAATAATTGCGTGGCGACCTTCTTGGAAAACCAAGAATGGACGCACCTCTTCTGGATAGACTCCGACATCGGTTTTTCCGCCGAAGCGTTCTACCGCCTGCTTTTGGCGGATAAAGACGTGGTAGCGGGCATTTATCCGCTGAAACGCGAAAACTGGCCTGACGAAGGCGTTCCCGCCGGCACGACCCAAGCGGATTTCGAGCGGATGTACACCGCCTACACCGTCAACACAGGCGATAAAAACGAAAACGGCGAAATCGTCCTGCGCGTCGATGAAGAAGGTTTTTATGAAAGTCGATGACGCGCCGACCGGATTCATGGTCATCAAACGCAGCGTGTTCGAAAAAATGATGGCCGCCTACCCCGAGCTGAACTACATCTCCGACAGCGACTACAAGCGCGAAGACAAAGGGCTGCACTACCGCTTCTTCGACTGCATGGTCGATCCCGAAAGCAAACGCTACCTTTCCGAAGACTATACGTTCTGCCGCCTGTGGCAGCAAATCGGCGGCGAAGTTTACGTCGACGTCCAATCCAACCCTGACCCACCAAGGCGCGAAAATCTATCGCGGCGCGTTTGCCGATTCGTTGCAAACCAATATCGCACAAGCCGTATTCGCCCCTGCCGGCACACCGATGAGCCTCGACCTCGCCGCCCCGCTCAAATCCAACCCGCGCGGCGCGGAATAGCGTAAAAACAGGGAAAGACGCTTTAAGCCTGACGTGATGGCACTATATCTCCCCTATTGTTTGCTCCCGTCATTTTCAGACGACCCCGAATCCAAACAGGTCGTCTGAAAACACAATCGGTTCGCCCGAACGGCAAACCTAAAACCCAGACACACATTATCCTCATTTTTCCCATTGACTCAGGCGGCAGCCATTTTTCAGACGACCTCCGTCCGAACCCGCCACCCACACAAAGGAATCCCATCCATGACCGACAACGTACTGCTCCATTTGGGCGAAGAACCCCGTTTCGACGCCATCCAAACCGCCGACATCAAACCCGCCCTGCAAACCGCTATCGCCGAAGCGCGCGCGCAGATTGCCGAAGTCAAAGCCCAAACGCACACCGACTGGGCAAACACCGTCGAGCGTCTGACCGGCATCACCGAACGCGTCGGCAGGATTTGGGGCGTCGTGTCCCATCTCAACTCCGTCGTCGATACGCCCGAACTGCGCGCCGTCTATAACGAACTGATGCCCGAAATCACCGTCTTCTTCACCGAAATCGGACAAGACATCGAGCTGTACAACCGCTTTAAAACCATCAAAAAAACTCCCCGAATTCGACACCCTCTCCCCCGCACAAAAAAACCAAGCTCAACCACGACCTGCGCGATTTCGTCCTCAGCGGCGCGGAATTGCCGCCCGAACAGCAGGCAGAACTGGCAAAACTGCAAACCGAAGGCGCGCAACTCTCCGCCAAATTCTCGCAAAACGTCTTAGACGCGACCGACGCCTTCGCCCTCTACTTCGATGACGCCGCACCGCTTGCCGGCATTCCCGAAGACTCGCTCGCCATGTTTGCCGCCGCCGCGCAAAGCGAAGGTAAAACAGGCTACAAAAATCGGTTTGCAGATTCCGCACTACCTCGCCGTCATCCAATACGCCGACAACCGCGAACTGCGCGAACAAATCTATCGCGCCTACGTTACCCGCGCCAGCGAACTTTCGAGACGACGGCAAATTCGACAACACCGCCAACATCGACCGCACCCTCGAAAACGCCCCTGCAAACCGCCAAACTGCTCGGCTTCAAAAAAACTACGCCGAATTGTCGCTGGCAACCAAAATGGCGGACACCCCCGAACAAGTCCTCACCTTCCTGCACGACCTCGCCCGCCGCGCCAAATCCTACGCCGAAAAAGACCTCGCCGAAGTCAAAGCCTTCGCCCGAGAAAGCCTGAACCTCGCCGACCCGCAGCCGTGGGACTTGAGCTACGCCAGCGAAAAACTGCGCGAAGCCAAATACGCATTCAGCGAAACCGAAGTCAAAAAATACTTCCCCGTCAGCAAAGTTCTGGCAGGCCTGTTCGCCCAAATCAAAAAAACTCTACGGCATCGGATTCGCCGAAAAAAACCGTTCCCGTCTGGCACAAAGACGTGCGCTACTTCGAGCTGGAACAAAACGGCAAAAACCATAGGCGGCGTCTATATGGACCTCTACGCCCGCGAAGGCAAACGCGGCGGCGCGTGGATGAACGACTACAAAGGCCGCCGCCGCTTCGCCGACGGCACGCTGCAACTGCCCACCGCCTACCTCGTCTGCAACTTCACCCCGCCCGTCGGCGGCAAAGAAGCCCGCCTGAGCCATGATGAAATCCTCACCCTCTTCCACGAAACCGGCCACGGCCTGCACCACCTGCTCACCCAAGTGGACGAACTGGGCGTATCCGGCATCAACGGCGTCGAGTGGGACGCCGTCGAGCTGCCCAGCCAGTTTATGGAAAACTTCGTCTGGGAATACGACGTCTTGGCACAAATGTCCGCCCACGAAGAAACCGGCGCCGCCCCTGCCGAAAGAACTCTTCGACAAAATGCTTGCCGCCAAAAACTTCCAACGCGGCATGTTCCTCGTCCGCCAGATGGAGTTCGCCCTCTTCGACATGACCATTTACAGCGAAGACAACGAAGGTCGTCTGAAAAACTGGCCGCAGGTTTTAGACAGCGTGCACAAAGAAGTCGCCGTCATCCAACCGCCCGAATACAACCGCTTCGCCAACAGCTTCGGCCACATCTTCGCCGGCGGCTACTCCGCAGGCTATTACAGCTACGCATGGGCCGAAGTCCTCAGCGCCGACGCCTACGCCGCCTTTGAAGAAAGCGACGACGTCGCCGCCACAGGCAAACGCTTCTGGCAGGAAATCCTCGCCGTCGGCGGCTCCCGCAGCGCGGCGGAGTCCTTCAAAGCCTTCCGCGGACGCGAACCGAGCATAGACGCACTGCTGCGCCACAGCGGCTTCGACAACGCGGCGTGACGGTAAGGTTGAGGTAAAAATATGGCGGATTCAATAGAAATACCTGAACCGTCATTCCCGCGCAGGCGGGAATCCAGAACGTAAAGTTGAAGAAACCGTTTTACCCGATAAGTTCCTGTGCGGACAGGGTCTGGATTCCCGCCTGCGCGGGAATGACGGCATGTTTTTTTGAATTAATATAAAAGGTCGTCTGAAAAGTTTTCAGACGACCTTTATCGAAAACCAATAGATATTGTTTTGTTAACATTGATAGGGAGATGGCAGAAATGACAGCATATACCGCACCTGAGTTTTTATAAAAAAAGCTTTTTAATTGCCCACATTGCGGGGCATTTTTCGCATATGGAATGGCAAAAGTAAAGAACCAAGTGTTTATTATCAAGCTATTTGTGCTCATTGTAAACAATATAGTTTTTTTGGCGAGTAACGGAAACGAAATTGACAGGTTTGGAACTCCGAAGAAAAGGTGAAATACTCTATCCAGATTTCGGCTCTGCACCCCTTCCAGCCGAAGATATGCCCGAGGATGTGAAAAAAAGATTACGAAGAAGCCGCCCGAATTTTTTTATCAAATCCCCTCGAGGAGCAGCAGCATTACTGCGTTTAGGCTTGCAAAAAAATTATGTATCCACTTGGGAGAAAAAAAGGGAAAAAAACATTAATGACGACATCAGGTCGCTGGTTGAAAAAGGCGCATTCTCAGGACGGGTTGTCCAAGTTGCCGATACTTTGCGGATTACCGGCAATAACGCCGTACATCCTGGCCAAATTGTGGATGAGGATTTCGACAAGGTTGCAGGAAAAAAATGTTCGACTTAATCAATTTCATTGTGAAGAAAGCCATTACCGAACCGAAAAGAATTGGACGAGCTCTACCAACTAATGCCCGAAAACGCAAGAAACGCCGCAGAAGCGCAAGATAAAAAGAAACTTGCAAAAATCAGGTACAAAACCCTTCCTCCTCACCTACTCAAAAAGTAACGGCAGGTAGTTTTTTTCATTTCAATTTTCAAAAATATTAGAGGTCGTCTGAAAATTTCAGACGACCTTTTTTTACGAGGATTCCAAACATCTTAAACTGTCTGATTCGAAAATCAGACCTATACAGACTGCTGCGCCACAGCGGCTTCGACAACGCGGTTTTGATGGTAAGTTGAGGTAAAAATATAGCGGATTCAATATAGAAATACCTGAATCGTCATTCCCGCGCAGGCGGGAATCCAGAACGTAAAGTTAAAGAAACCGTTTTTTTGCCTGATAAGTTCCTGTGCAGGCAGCTCTGGATTCCCACCCGCGCGTGAATGACGGTATATTTTTTTGAATTTAATATAAAAGGTCGTCTGAAAACCGATTGTCAGGCTTTCAGACGACCTCTGCCTTCTTTATTACGCCTTATTTCTTAAACATATTTTTTTAATAATGCCCATCACGCTGCGGGAGATGGCATTGGTCACTTGGCGGTTGATTTGGCTGCCGATGGCGTCGGCGACGTTGTAGCCCAAGCCCTGCCCTGACTTTTTGCGCCCGCCGCTCAAACCGCCGAGCAGTCCGCCGAGTATGCCGGGGTCGGCATTGGCGGCTTCTTTTTCAGCGGCTTTTTGCGCTTTCTCCTGCTCTTTTGCCGCCGCTGCCGCCTCTTTCTCCGCAGCGACCTGACTGTCGGCTTCGGCTAAGGCTTCAAAAAGCGGAATAGTTGTCCACCATGTCTTTATAGGTCGGATACAAATCATCGTTTTGGAACAATCGGTTGCGCTCTTCGGCAGCAAGCGGGGTCAAGGCGGATTGAGGCGGCAGGACGAGCGCGCGCTCTACCGGCTCCGGCATGCCTTTTTCGTCGAGGAAGGAAACGAGCGCTTCGCCGACGCCCAGTTCGGCAATCGCTTCGGCAACTTTGATATTCGGATTGCTGCGGAAGGTTTCGGCAGCGGCTTTAACCGCTTTTTGGTCGCGCGGCGTGAAAGCGCGCAGGGCGTGTTGCACGCGGTTGCCGAGCTGTCCGAGGATGGTATCGGGCAAATCGAGCGGGTTTTGGGTCACGAAATACACGCCCACACCTTTGGAACGGATCAGGCGCACAACTTGCTCGACCTGTTCCACCAGCGCATTGGCGGCGTTGTCGAACATCAAATGCGCTTCGTCGAAGAACATCACGAATTTCGGTTTTTCCAAATCGCCGACTTCAGGCAGGGTTTCAAACAACTCCGCCAACATCCACAGCAAAAACGCGCTGTACATACGCGGCGAACGCATCAGTTTTTCCGAATTGAGGACGTTGATGACGCCTTTGCCATTGTCGGTCTGCATCCAATCTTGCAGGTTGAGCGACGGCTCGCCGAAGAATTTTTCCGCACCTTCGTTCTCCAGCGTCAAAAGCTGCCGCTGAATCGCGCCGATACTGGCGGCGGAGACGTTGCCGTATTGCGTGCGGTATTCCGAAGCGTGGTCGGAAACGTGTTTCAGCATACTGCGCAAGTCTTTCAAATCCAGAATGTGCCAGCCTTTGTCGTCGGCGACTTTGAACACGAGGTTCAACAAGCCTTCCTGCGTATCGTTCAAATTCATCAAACGCGCCAGCAGCAGCGGCCCCATCTCCGAAACGGTTACGCGCACCGGAATGCCGGTTTCGCCGTAAACATCCCAAAAGCGCACGGGGAAGCTTTGCAGCCATTGCTCGCCCAAGCCAAACTCGGCAATGCGTTCGCCGACCTTGCCACTGGCGGCACCCGCTTGCGCGATGCCCGACAAATCGCCTTTGACGTCAACCAAAAAAATACGGGAACACCCTCGCTGCTGAAGGCTTCCGCCATACGGCGCAGAGTTACGGTTTTACCTGTACCTGTCGCACCGGCGATCAAGCCGTGGCGGTTCGCCATTTTTTTCCTTGGATTTCAAGTGTCTTATCGCCCGCGCGCGCGATGGGGAATGTCGTCATGAAGGTTTCCTTTGATTGGATGGTTTGAAAAAAATAAGTCTATTTTTCTTATGTTTCCCCACAGGGCAACAGATAGGCAGAAGGTCGTCTGAAAAGTTTTCAGACGACTTTTTACTATAAATAATTCAAACAAAAAGCGCGAACCTTGCGATTCGCGCTTTTTCAGACGACCTTAATTATTTCTTGTCGTCTTTTACTTCTTCAAAGTCGGCATCTACTACGTCGTCGTCTTTCTTGGCTGAGGACGGCTCGGCTTGTGCGCTTTCGCCTGCTTGGGCTTCGGCTTGTGCTTGTGCGTAAACCATTTCGCCCAGTTTTTGGCTGGCTGCACCCAGTGCTTCGGCTTTGGCATCGATGGCGGCTTTGTCGTCGCCTTTCACGGCTTCTTCGGCTTCTTTCAGCGCGGCTTCGATTTTTTCTTTCTCGGCTGCGTCGAGTTTATCGCCGTAGTCCGCCAAAGATTTTTTTCACGGAGTGAATCAGGGCTTCGGCCTGGTTGCGGGAAGCGACCAATTCAGTCAGTTTTTTGTCTTCCTCTGCATTGGCTTCGGCATCTTTCACCATGCGTTCGATTTCTTCTTCGCTCAAGCCTGAAGAACCTTGGATGGTAATGTTGGCGGCTTTGCCTGTGCCTTTGTCTTTGGCGGAAACGTGCAGGATACCGTTGGCGTCAATGTCGAAGGTGACTTCGATTTGCGGCATACCGCGCGGTGCGGGTGCGATGTCGCCCAAGTTGAACTGACCCAAAGATTTGTTGGCGGAAGCGCGTTCGCGTTCGCCTTGCAGTACATGGATGGTTACTGCGCTTTGGTTGTCTTCGGCGGTAGAGAACACTTGCGACGCTTTGGTCGGGATGGTGGTGTTCTTCTGAATCAGCTTGGTCATCACGCCGCCCATGGTTTCGATACCCAAGGACAGAGGGGTTACGTCCAGCAGCAATACGTCGCTGCGGCCGCCGCTCAATACTTCGCCTTGAATCGCTGCGCCTACGGCAACGGCTTCGTCAGGGTTGACGTCTTTGCGCGGCTCTTTGCCGAAGAAGTCTTTAACGGCTTCTTGTACTTTCGGCATACGGGACTGACCGCCGACCAAGATCACGTCGTCGATGTCGCTGGTGCTCAAACCGGCATCTTTCAATGCGGTGCGGCAAGGCTCGATAGAGCGGGCAATCAGGTCTTCAACCAGGCTTTCGAATTTGGCACGGGTGATTTTCATCGCCAAGTGTTTCGGGCCGGTTGCGTCCATGGTGATGTACGGCAGGTTGATTTCGGTTTGCTGGCCGCTGGACAATTCGATTTTAGCTTTTTCGGCAGCTTCTTTCAGACGTTGCAATGCCATCACGTCTTGTTTTTAAATCAATGCCTTGTTCTTTTTTTGAACTCGGCGATGATGTAGTCGATGAGGCGTTGGTCGAAGTCTTCACCACCCAAGAAGGTGTCGCCGTTGGTTGCCAATACTTCGAATTGTTTGTCGCCGTCGAGGTTGGCGATTTCGATGATGGAAATATCGAAGGTACCGCCGCCCAAGTCATATACGGCTACTTTGCGGTCTTTGTTGTCGCCTTTGTCCATACCGAATGCCAAAGCGGCTGCGGTCGGCTCGTTGATGATGCGTTTTACATCCAAACCGGCGATGCGGCCTGCGTCTTTGGTGGCTTGACGTTGGCTGTCGTTGAAGTAGGCCGGAACGGTAATCACGGCTTCGGTTACTTTTTCGCCCAAATAAGATTCGGCGGCTTCTTTCATTTTACGCAGGACTTCTGCGGAAACTTGCGGCGGAGACAGCTCTTTGCCTTGCGCTTTCACCCATGCGTCGCCGTTGTTGGCTTTGATGATTTCGAAAGGCATGGATTCGATGTCGCGTTGGACTTCTTTGTCTTCAAATTTATGACCGATCAAACGTTTGACAGCGTAGATGGTGTTTTTAGCGTTGGTTACGGCTTGGCGTTTGGCCGGTGCGCCGACGAGGACTTCGCCGCCGTCCAGATAAGCGACGACAGACGGCGTAGTGCGTGCGCCTTCTGCGTTTTTCAATAACTTTGGTTTGACCGTTTTTCAGAGATGGATACACAAGAGTTGGTTGTACCTAAGTCGATACCGATTACTTTTTGCCATATTGATGTTGCTCCTAAAAAGATTTTTCTAAATTAATAATTGTGTGGAACATTTTGTTCCTTTGACCTGTAAATAAGGTTGCCCGATATTTTTTCAAGGGTTTTGTTGAAATTTTTTTATATAAAATTCAACAAACTAGACTATTTATCCACAGGACGGTATTTTTGTTTTTTTCAGACGACCTTGTCTTTGTTTTTCCGATTGAGCATCATCGGAATGATTTTTCCAAAAAGCGGGATTGAGGCTTGAGGGACGGGGAAGGGTCGTCTGAAAATTTTTATGCTTGATAAACTTTATCAAGCGGTGCCTTCAGGATTCTTGTTTCGCCACGACAACCATTGCGGGACGTAATACGCGGTCGGACAGGGTGTAGCCTTTTTTTCATGACGCTGACGATGGTGTTCGGCTCTTGCTCGCTGACGACCGCCTGCATTGCCTGATGTTGGTGCGGGTCGAGTTTGTCGCCGGGCTGCGGGTTGATTTCTTTGATGTGCGTGGCGTCAAACGCTTTTTGCAATTCGTTCAGCGTCATTTGCACGCCCATTTTTCAGCGCGTCGAAATTGCCGCTTTGGTCGAGCAGCGCCATTTCGAGATAGTCTTTGACCGGCAGCATTTCGGCGGCGAATTTTTGTCCGGCGAATTTGTGCGTATCGGCGATTTCCTGTTGATGGCGGCGGCGCAGGTTTTGCTCGTTCGCCAGGCCGCGCAGTTCGCTGTCTTTCAACTGTCCTTCCAACTCGGCGATACGCGCCTGCAATTCTTCGTAAGTCGGCGGTTCGGTAGCTTCGGGTTGTTCGGTTTTGGGGGCTTGGGCGGCTTCTGCGTTTGCCGCCTCTTCGGTTTCGTGTTGATATTGTTCGTGATGTTCGCTCATTTCATGCATCCTTTGGAATGGTTTGAATCGAATGCTACTTTATATAAGGTCGTCTGAAAAAACTTCAAGCACACGGAAACCATCATAAGCATATTCCGCAATGCGCTATCGCAAATCGTTGATAAAAGGTAAGATACACCGATACCTTCCTATTTTTCAGACGACCCCAGACATGAAAAAAGACCACCTGAACACAACCGATTTCAACCTCTGGCACACCATCCGCGAAGAAACCGCAGCCGCAGCCGCAGCCGAACCGATGCTGGCGAGCTTTTTTTGCACCAAACCGTGTTGCGCCACGACTCGCTCGATTCCGTCCTTGCCTACCACCTTTCCAGCAAACTTGGCAGCCCGATTATGGACGTGCGCGCCCTGTTTGAAATCTACCAGCAGGCATTGGGCAGCGACGCGCGCATCAGCAACTGCGTCGAAGCCGATTTGAAAGCCATTTACGAACGCGATCCCGCCTGCGACGAATATTCGCTGCCGCTCTTGTATTTCAAAGGTTTCCACGCCATTCAGGCGCACCGCATCAATCACTGGCTCTACCAAAACGGCCGCAAAACGCTGGCGTATTTCCTGCAAAACCGCATGTCGGAAGTGTTCGGCGTCGATATCCACCCCGCCGCCCGTTTCGGTCATGGGCTGATGCTCGACCACGCCACCGGTTTCGTGGCGGGCGAGACCGCCGTGTTGGGCAACAATATTTCCATCCTGCACGGCGTAACGCTCGGCGGTTCGGGCAAGGAAGGCGGCGACCGCCATCCGAAAATCGGCGACGGTGTGATGATCGGCGCGAACGCTTCGATATTGGGCAACATCCGCATCGGCGACAATTCCAAAATCGGCGCAGGCAGCGTGGTCGTTGCGGATGTACCGTCGTCAATCACCGTCGTCGGCGTGCCTGCCAAACCGGTGGGGCGTTCGGTCAAAAACCCCGGCGGCAGATATGGACCAGAGCTTACAGGGCGTGGCAATGGATTTTGTGATTTGAACTGAATCGCCCGATTAAGACCGCAGATATAGTGGATTAACTTTAAACCAGTACGGCGTTGCCTCGCCTTAGCTCAAAGAGAACGATTCTCTAAGATGCTGAAGCACCAAGTGAATCGGTTCCGTACTATCTGTACTGTCTGCGGCTTCGTCGCCTTGTCCTGATTTAGTTAATCCACTATATAAAAAGGTCGTCTGAAAACCTGATGGATAAGGTTTTCAGACGACCTTTTATATACGGCCGACACGTTTATTTTTTGATACGACACCCGCTATTAACCGTTATTTCCCATAGGATTGAATCTAATTTTGAATTGAAGATTTCCAATGGATTCCCGCCTGAGCGGGAATGATGCACCAATAAATATGTTGTCTCTAAAAATCAGCCTGGCAGTCAGAGTCAGTATTGGATGTATAAGTCAGCGTTATTGCCCGGATAATGCATTCCGTTCGTTGCTGCGCAGGCGTTCCAAATGGTTTTTGACTTCCTGTACTTTTGCTTCGGTAAACAGGTTGGCGATATTTTTTTCCAAATGCTGTGATAACCGTAGGGGCCGTGCTGCATTTCGGCTTTTTGCCTCTTCAATCTGCCAGCCTTGGTAAAGGATGCGGTACATTCCGGCAATCAGCCCCGTCCTGTCGGCACCGTGGTAGCAATGGATGAGGACTGCGCCGTTTTGTTGTTGTTTTTCAATCAGGTACAGGATTTCGGCGATGTCTTTAGGTTTGACATTCCACGACAACAGTGGGCGGTTGATGATGTTGATGCCGTATTGCTTGAGATAGTCGTCGTCATTGCGGTCGAAAAAGCGCAGATTGACGACGCTTTTGATACCCCTGCTGCGAAATAGTTTCGCCGTCCTCGGGAACAGGCTGTTCGCTGCGGTAGAGTTTGTCATCGATACGGTAAAGGTTGGCATCTTGCTTGACAGATACTGCCCAAAGTCGGGTATTCATGGTTCGTGTTTCTTGAGTGGACGAGGCTTGGCAGGCGGCAAGCAGGAAGGCTGAGAAGATAATCGGTATGGTTCGTTTCATCATAGGGATAGATTAAAAAGGTAAAAAGGTTGTCTGAAAAGGAATCTGTTTTCAGACGACGTGTTTGATGTTTAAGAAAACCGCGCTTTTATTCCCATACGTTCGCCCGCTCGACTTCTTTCCATGCTTCGAGAATCAGGCTGCCGTCGTTGTCTTTCAACAGCGTCGCGTCGGAAAGCATACGCCGCCAGGTGCGGGCGTTTTTCAGGCCGTGCATCAGCCCGAGGCTGTGGCGGACGATGTGGCGCAAGATTGTGCCGCGTCCGGCTTGGATTTGGGCTTGGCTGTATGTGTAGAGGCGCTGCACCAAATCGGCGTATTCAATCGGGCTGCGGGTATCGCCGTAAAACAGCCTGTCCCATTCGTGCATGACCATCGGGTTGTGATACGCCTCGCGTCCGACCATTACGCCGTCAACGTGTTGCAGGTGTCCGGCGATTGCTTCGTTGGTGGTGATGCCGCCGTTGATGATGATTTCCAGATCGGGAAACTCTTTTTTTCAAGCGGTAAACGTAATCGTATTTCAACGGCGGAACGTCGCGGTTTTTCTTTGGGGAGAGTCCGTCCAGCCATGCGTTGCGGGCATGGACGATGAAGGTTTTGCAGGCGGTTTTTGTCGCGCAGCGTGCCGACGAAATCGGCGACGGTTTGGTATTCGGTCTGCCTGTCGACGCCGATGCGGTGTTTGACGGTAACGGGGATGCCGACCGCGTCCTGCATGGCGTTGAGGCAGTCGGCAACCAGCATGACTTCGTTCATCAGACACGCGCCGAACGAGCCTTTTTTTGCACGCGCGGGCTGGGGCAGCCGCAGTTGAGGTTGACCTCGTTGTAGCCGTATTCTTCTGCGGCTTTGGCCGCTTTCGCCAAATCGGACGGGTCGTTGCCGCCCAGTTGCAGGGGCGACGGGCTGCTCGCCTTCGTTGAACATCAAAAAGCGGTCTTTGTCGCCATAGACGATGGCGCCGGAATTGACCATTTCGCTGTAAAGCCATGTGTTGCGGGTAATCTGGCGGGCGAGGTATCGGTAGTGGCGATCCGTCCAGTCGAGCATGGGGGGGCGACGGAAAGGCGGCGGGACGGGAGGTTGGTTTGAGACATTATGTAGTGTGTAAACAGTGTTTCAGACGACCTTTGTTCTTGAAGGTCGTCTGAAAAGGAAACGGATTAAACGGATGCCAAGACGGCGGAAAACCGATGCGTCAGATTGGCTTTATAGCAAAACTTAAGGTTGCTTTTGCTTTTCTCCGACGATTTGTTCAAATGTTCGGATTAAGCTTGAAGCGATAACCTCTTCGCTAAACTCCGCCAAAACAATCTCGACGCAGTTTTTTTCATGATCGAAGCGTTCGCGATTTTCATACATTTCAATCAATGCATCGGTAAGCGCGGGGATATTTTCGGTCGGCACCAAAATACCGTTCTCGGGCGTAACGATGGATTGCGGACCGCCGCACATGGTGGCGATGACGGGCAAGCCCTGAGACAACGCTTCAATAAACACGACCCCGAAGGTTTCCGTGCGGCTGGCAAGGACGAAAGCGTCGCTTTGGCGCATCAAATCTAATACTTCGTCCGTAGTGAGCGCGCCGAGGAAGCTGACGGCATGCGTAATGCCCAACTCTTGTGCCAAACGGCGCAAATTGGCGGCTTCCACGCCGTCCCCGCCGATTTTCAATTTGAGGAAAGGATATTTTTCCAACGCTTTCGCAAAGGCCGGCAGCAGGAGGTCATGCCCTTTCAGATGGCGCAGATGCGAAACGGTACAGAAGGTGTAGTCTTGGTTTCCTTTATCGGGAAACGTGAAATCCCGTGCGAAATTATCGCCCAGTACGTTGGGCAGGTATTCCCATTCCAAACCGTATTTTTCCTTCAGCAGGCGGCTGAAATCGCGGCTGACGGCAAAACGCGCGGCACTATGTTCGGCAGCGAGGCGCATGATCGGCCATTGGTGAGGCCGTATGAGGTTGCGGGTAATGGTGCTACTGTGTTCGGTAATGACGTAGGGAATACCGTAAGTCTTATAAATTTCGTAAGCGAGGATGCCCGCGTAGTTCATGGAGTGTGCATGAACAATATCGGGGCGGCCGTTTTCACGCACATACCGCGCAAATGCCTTCATCCCCGCGCGCACCCAGCGGATGCGGTCCAAATCAATAACAGGAAAACGGGGGAAAAAATACATACTGTCGTAAGCGTAGGTATTCAACCCGCCCTGATTGTGTTTCCGGATGCCGTACGGACCGGTAAAAATAGATTTGGTATGGACGCGCAAATAGCGGAACATCGGCGCAATCACCCCGACTTTCAAACCTTTTCGCTGCAAGGCTTGTGCTTGAAGACGGAAAAAGATTCCGTCCACATCGGTTTCAGTTTTGGGATACCAAGAAGGAATAACGGCAACGTGCATGAAAAAAACTTTCGTAATAATCAATCTGAGGTCGTCTGAAAAAAACATTCGCCGTTTTTCAGACGACCTTTTTAATAACCGGGTAAAACCTACTCCCCCGCCACGGTCATACTTTCAATCAGCACCGAACCGATTTTGTTGGAAGAGCGGCGCAGCGCGTCGTTGGCAGTGCCGACGATGCCGAGGTACATATCCTGCAAGCGGCCGGCGATGGTGATTTCTTGGACGGGATGGCTGATGATGCCGTTTTTCCACCCAAAAAAACCCGCCGCGCCGCGCGAATGAGTCGCCCGTGATGGTGTTCACACCCTGCCCCATCAGTTCGGTAACCAACAATCCCGTGCCCATTTCTTTCAGCAGGTCGGACTGCGTTTCGTGCGTATGGTTCAAATAAAGGTTGTGCGCGCCGCCAGCGTTGCCCGTGGTCTGCATACCGAGCTTTCTCGCGCTGTAACTGCTGAGGAAATAGCCTTCGACAATGCCGTCGCGGATGACGAAACGCGGCTGCGTGGCGACGCCCTCGGAGTCGAAATAGGTGCTGCCGAAGGCGCGGGGGATGTGCGGCTCTTCGCGCAGGCTGAGGAAATCGGGCAGGACTTTTCTGCCTATGCTGTCGATCAGGAAACTACTTTGGCGGTAGAGCGCGCCGCCGCTGAGTGCGCCGACGAGGTGTCCGATAAGGCCGCCTGCGACGGTGGTATCAAAGAGAACGGGATAGCTGCCTGTCGGGATGCTGCGGCTGTTCAGACGACGTAAGGTACGCTCGGCGGCGGTTTTGCCGATTTGCTCGGGACTGTCCATGTCTTGATGGCGGCAGGCGGCATCGTACCAGTAGTCGCGCTGCATGCCGTTTTCGTCGGCGGCGACGATGCTGCACGAAATGCTGTGGCGCGTGCCTTGTTGGTGGGCGGTGAAGCCGTGGGTGTTGCCGTAAACGTATTGGTAATGTCCAGTCTGAACACCTGCGCCTTCGGAGTTTTCGATGCGTTCATCCGCGCTCAGGGCGGCTTGTTCACATTGTTTTGCCAACTCGATAGCGGCTTCCGTACTTAAATCCCATTCGTGATAACGGTCGAGGTCGCCGACGTGTTGCGCCATCAGTGAAGCATCTGCCAGACCTGCGCAATCGTCTTCGGCGGTGTAGCGGGCGATGTCGATAGCGGCTTTGACGGTGTCTTGCAGGGCTTTTTCGGAGAAGTCGGCGGTGCTGGCGCGACCTTTGCGTTTGCCGACGTACACGGTAATATCCAGCGATTTGTCTTGCTGGAACTCGATTTGTTCGATTTCGCCCAGCCGTACGCTGACGCTTTGCCCGATGGATTCGCTAAAGTCGGCTTCGGCAGCCGCCGCGCCCATGTTTTTTGCCAAATCCAAGGCGTGTCCGCATAAGCCGGTCAGCTCGGAGGCGGTGTGGTTGAACAGCATAAAAGGTTTCCTGACAGAGGTTTGCGGCATTTTAACCGTTTTCAGACGACCTCGGCAAAAATACCGCCGCAGAAGATATAGTGGATTAATTTAAATCAGGACAAGGCGACGAAGCC
Organism: uncultured Neisseria sp.; assembly: GCA_916438535.1. GTDB lineage: Bacteria > Pseudomonadota > Gammaproteobacteria > Burkholderiales > Neisseriaceae > Neisseria. The sequence goes on from CAKAEP010000002.1 coordinate 1,045,841, forward strand.
GCAGACATTACAAATAGTACGGCAAGGCGAGGCAACGCCGTACTGGTTTAAATTTAATCCACTATAAAAGATCGTCTGAAAACGCCGTTTCAACAGGGCGTTGACGTGAAACCCTGCCCGAACGTGCTAAAATACCCGAAACAAAATTAAAGGTTTATCAAAATGTTTGAAAACGAAGACGAATGGGTCAGCAAAAACCCAAATGAAAAAAAGCAGATGAACGATTTGCAGGCTTTGGGCATGGAGTTGACCAAACTCTCGACCGATACGCTGAAAAAAATCGGCTTGGACGAAGACTTGTACGAAGCCGTCGTTACCTACAAAAAAATCACGTCCAACGGCGCGCTCAAACGCCAAAGCCAATTCATCGGCAGGCTCATGCGCGACACCGACCCCGCGCCCATCGAAGCCTTCCTCGCCAAACTGCGCGGCGAAAATACCGCCCACAACGCCTTCTTGCAACGCGTCGAACAAGCCCGCACGCGCCTCTTGGCGGACGACAACGCAATCACCCAATTCATGGCGGACTTCCCCCATGCCGACGCAGGCAAATTGCGCACCTTAATCCGCAACACGAAAAAAAGAGCAGGAACAAAAACAAACCGCCGAAAAACTTCCGCGCCCTCTTCCAAGAAATCAAATCCGTCATGGAAGGCGGTCAGAGCGATTCGGAAGAAACGCAGGATTGGGCAGAATAAATATCGGGGTCGTCTGAAAACGGGGTTGGGGTTTCAGACGACCTGTTTTCATACTTCCGGATAAACTTTATCATCAGCCCATAAAAGTCGTCTGAAACCGCCGTTGCCGTCATTCCCGCGCAGGCGGGAATCCGGGTCTCTGCATTGCGGAAATATCTCAAAGCTGCTGCAACTTCAAATTTCCGAATTCCCAGCCGTACGGAAATAACGACGGTAGGTTAACCATCAATACCTGACGGAAAAACAATATCTGCCCTGCTTATTTTAATTTACAGAAAAAGGTCGTCTGAAAACGGACTTAGCGGGTTTTGCTAACGTTTTCAGACGACCTTTGTTCAAACGCTCTGGCGTTTATTCAGTCCTTTTAGTCAGAAACGGCCATCAGGCTGGCGTTGCCGCCGGCGGCTGTGGTATTGACGCTGCAAGAAATTTCTTCAAACACTTGCAGGATGTCTAAGCCTTGTTCGGACGGGAGGATGCGGATGAGTGCGCCGTCGCGTTTTGCCAGCTCTTGCTTGCGGCTGCTGTCCAGCGGGCTTAGGGCGGCGACGTGGTGCACACCCGTGCTTTCAGGTTTGCTGTTGACTTGCAGCAGGCCTTCGAGGTCGGCGGTGTAGGAGGCAAGCGGGCTGTCGGGTTCGACGACGGTTACGATGCCTGCGGCGGCAAGTTCGGTCAGGGCGCAGAAGGCTTGCAGGAGGCTGCCGCCGTGTACCCAGACGCGTTTGGGCGCACGCCAGCTCAGGGCGTTGCGTTCGCCGGTCGGGCCGACCAAGACAGATTCTGCTTGGCGCAGGGTGCGGATGCGGGCGTGTCCCAATGCCGATGCCGCTGATTTTTTCTCTTCCGCATTAAACGGCAGCTTGTGAATCAGGGCTTCAAGGCGTTTGAGCGCGGCTTCGTCCGCTTGTCCGATGCGGCTCAACGGCGGGGCAACCCATTCGGGGATGCGGGTCAGTTTTTGCAGGTAGAACGAACCGCCTGCTTTCGGACCTGTACCTGACATGCCGTGTCCGCCGAACGGTTGTACGCCGACGACAGCGCCGACGATGTTTCGGTTGACGTAAACGTTACCCGCTTCGATGCGTTCGCGGATGCGTTTGACCGTGCCTTCGATGCGGCTGTGTACGCCGCTGGTGAGCGCGTAGCCTTTGCTGTTGATTTGGTCGATAATTTGGTCAAGTTCGTCGGCGCGGTAGCGGACGACGTGCAGGACGGGACCGAAGACTTCGCGGGTGAGTTCGTTCAAATTGTTGAGTTCGAACAAAATCGGCAGCACGAAAGTGGATTTCGCAGGATCAACGTCGGAGGCGGCTTTGACTTCGTGGTAAGACTTGGCAACGCCTTTCATTTTATTGATGTGCGATTGCAGGTTTTGCTGCGCTTCGGCATCGATAACGGGGCCTACGTCGGTGGTGAGCTGAATGGGTTTGCCGACGACCAATTCGTCCATCGCGCCTTTGATGATATTTAGCATCTTGTCGGCGACATCTTCTTGAACGCAGAGGATGCGCAGGGCTGAGCAGCGTTGTCCCGCGCTGTCGAAGGCGGAGTTGAGCACGTCCAAGCAAACTTGCTCGGGCAGCGCGGTGGAGTCAACAATCATGGCGTTTTGACCGCCGGTTTCGGCAATCAATACGGGGCTGTCGTCGCGTTTGGCAAGGGCTTTGTTAATCAGTTGCGCCACTTCGGTCGAACCGGTGAAAATCACGCCGCCGATACGCGGGTCGCCTGTCAGCGCTGAGCCGACATCGCCTGCGCCGAGGACAAGTTGTAAGGCGGAAGTCGGGATGCCTGCTTCGTGCATCAGGGAAACGGCGTAGCTGGCAATCAGGCTGGTTTGTTCGGCAGGTTTGGCGATAACGGTGTTACCGGCTGCCAATGCGGAAACGACTTCGCCGGTAAAGATGGCGAGCGGGAAGTTCCACGGGCTGATGGCGACGATGGCGCCGACGGCCTTGGCGTCTTGGGGCAGGGTGTTTTCGGCTTCGCCTGCGTAGTAGCGGCAGAAATCAACGGCTTCGCGCACTTCGGCGACGGCGTTGTTCAGCGTTTTACCTGCTTCGCGTACGGCAAGCATCATCAGCGCGGGGGCGTGCTGTTCCAGCAAATCGGCGAAACGGCGCAAGCAATTAGCACGCTCGGCGGCTGGCGTCGCGCTCCATTCAGGAAACGCGGCAACGGCTGCACCGACGGCTTCTTGGGCAAGCGCGGCATCGGCAAAGCTGACTGTGCCGACGATGTCGTCGTGGTCGGCGGGGTTTTTAATCGGTTGCGCTTCGCCGACATCGCGGGCTTTGCCGTTGACAATGGACGCGGCGTGGAAGTCTTGCGCGGCGGCGCGGTTGAGTTTTTCTTGAAGCTGTTGCAACACGGTTTCGTTGCTGAAATCGACGCCTTGAGAATTCAGACGACCCCTGCCGTACAAATCGCGCGGCAGCGGCAAGGCGTTGTGCAGATGGATGCCTTGTTCGGCGATGGTGTCGAACGGGCTGCGGATCAGCGTGTCGATGCTGATGTTTTCATCGACGATTTGGTTGACGAACGACGAGTTCGCGCCGTTTTTCCAACAGGCGGCGCACCAAGTAGGCGAGCAGGGTTTCGTGTGTACCAACCGGGGCGTACACGCGCACGCGGCGGCCTAAGTTTTGCGGGCCGACCACTTGGTCGTACAAGGTTTCGCCCATGCCGTGCAGGCATTGGTGTTCAAAGTCTTTGCCTTTGCCCATTTGGTAAATCGCGCCCAAGGTGTAGGCGTTGTGGGTGGCGAATTGCGGGAACACGGCGTCTTGCGCGTCCAGCAGTTTGCGCGCGCAGGCGAGGTAGGAGATGTCGGTATGGACTTTGCGGGTGTAGGTCGGATAGCCGTCCAAGCCGTCCACTTGCGCCCATTTGATTTCGCTGTCCCAGTACGCGCCTTTAACGAGGCGGATCATCAGTTTTTGGTTGTTGCGGCGGGCAAGGTCAATCAGATAGTCGATGACGAAGGGGCAGCGTTTTTGATATGCCTGAACGACAAAGCCGATGCCTTTGTAACCCGCCAAATCGGGGTCGGAAACGAGTGCTTCCATCAAATCCAAAGACAGCTCCAAACGGTTGGCTTCTTCGGCGTCGATGTTGATACCGATATCGTATTTTTTTACCCAAAAGGAACAGCTCTTTCAGACGAGGTAGGAGTTCGCTCATCACGCGTTCGTGTTGGGCGCGGGAATAGCGCGGATGGATGGCGGAGAGTTTGACGGAAATGCCGTTACCTTCGTAAACGCCTTGTCCGGCGGCATCTTTGCCGATGGCGTGAATGGCTTGGACGTAGTCGTTGTAATAGCGGTCGGCATCTTCTTGGGTGTAGGCGGCTTCGCCCAACATATCGAAGGAGAAGCGGTAGCCCATTTTTTCGCGCTCTTTGCCGTTTTGCAGCGCTTCTTCAATGGTTTGTCCGGTAACAAACTGTTTGCCCAACAGGCGCATGGCGTAGTTCACGCCTTGGCGGATCAGGGGGGCGCCGCCTTTGCTGACGAGACGGTTCAGAGCCGAACCCATCTGCTTGTCGCTCGGCGCGGTCAGTTTGCCGGTAATCAGCAAGCCCCATGCGGCGGCGTTGACGAACAGGGACGGGCTGTTGTTCAAATGGCTTTTCCAGTTGCCTTCGGAAATTTTGTCGGCAATCAGGCGGTCGCGCGTCGCATTGTCGGGAATGCGCAGCAAAGCTTCCGCCAGACACATCAGCGCAATGCCTTCTTCGCTGGAGAGCGAGAACTCGTGCATCAGCGCATCCACCCCGCTGGCTTTGGTGCGGCTGGCACGAACCTGCGTAACCAGACGGCGCGCGAGTTCGGACGCCGCCCGACGCTCCTCGTCGCTCATCTGGGCGCGTTGCAGCATATCCTGAACGGCTTCGATTTCGTCGCGGCGGTAAGCATCGGTAATCGCTTGGCGCAGTGGCGTTTGTGTCGGAAAAGCAAAGTCAAACATTTTAAGGTTCTCCAAAGTTTTTATGATGATTTTCAGACGACCCCATCCCTTTTCGAGGTCGTCTGAAAAGATTTAAAAGCATATAGATAATATCTTAATAAATTTATAAGGGTCGGACAAGCAATTTATCTCAAAAACAGGATTTTTTTGCTTTTGATAAAAAGCAGATAAAGTCCAAAAGAGTGCATTATCCGCATGAGCATCAATATAAAAAAATAAAAACCTGCCTTCCCGTATAAAGAAATTCAGACGACCTGCGGTCAACGGCAGGTCGTCTGAAAACACTTATTTCGCCTCGCGGTATTCTGTATCCGCTTTTTCAAAACGTTCTTGGATTTCACGAGACGGCTCTTTGTCGGTCAGTGAAACCAGAATAGCGATAATCAAGCAGGCGATAAAGCCGGGGACGATTTCGTACATAGTCCAAATACCGGTTTCATGTGCAGCCAAAGCCGGTTTTTTAACCCACTCCGCCCATGCCACCACAGTCAGCGCGCCGGCAATCATGCCCGACAAAGCGCCGTATGCAGTGATGCGTTTCCACAATACCGACAGAATCACAATCGGACCGAACGCCGCGCCGAAGCCTGCCCACGCATAAGACACCAAGCCTAAAACTTTGCTTTCGGGGTCGGACGCAATCAGGATGGAGATCACAGCAATCGCCAACACCATCAGACGACCCACCCACACCAGCTCTTTTTGCGGCGCATTTTTACGCAAAAAGCCTTTGTAGAAGTCTTCGGTAATCGCGCTGGAGCAAACCAAAAGCTGGCAAGACAAAGTGGACATGACCGCCGCCAAAATCGCGCTCAAAATAATGCCGGCAATCCAAGGGTTGAACAATAAAGTAGAAAGCGCGATGAAGATACGTTCGTGGTTGCCCTTCATGGAAGCGGTTTGGTCGGGATTGGCACCAAAATACGCAATGCCGAAATAGCCGACCGCCACTGCGCCTGCCAGACACAACACCATCCAAGTCATACCGATGCGGCGTGCGGACACCAGCGATTTCGCGCTTTCAGCCGCCATAAAGCGCGCCAAAATGTGCGGCTGACCGAAATAGCCCAAGCCCCATGCGGCGGTGGAAATAATGCCGATGACGGTCGTACCGGCAAACAGACTGCCGTATTCCTTGCCTGTACTTGCGGCAACATTTTTGAATTGCGGCAGACATTTGATCTGCACCACCCAGACCCAGATACACCATTACCGGCGTCAAAATCAGCGCAAAAATCATCAAAGAAGCTTGCAGCGTATCCGTCCAGCTTACCGCCAAAAAGCCGCCCAAGAAGGTATAGGCAATGGTCGCACCCGCACCCAGCCACATCGCCTGATTGTAAGTCATGCCTTCAAACAGGCTTTGGAACAAAGTTGCACCCGCCACAATGCCCGAAGCACAATAAATCGTGAAGAAAAAAACAAGATAATCAACGCGGAAACCACTTTCATCAAATGTCCGCCCGCGCCGAAGCGGTGGAAGAAATAATCCGGCAGCGTCAGCGCATTGTTGGCATATTCGGTATGTACGCGCAGACGGCCCGCCACCAAAAGCCAGTTGAAATACGCGCCGATCACCAAACCGATGGCAATCCAAGCCTCATTCAAACCGCTCAAATAAATCGCGCCGGGCAGACCCATCAAAAGCCAGCCCGACATATCGGACGCACCCGCCGACATCGCCGTAACAAACGGACCCAAGCTGCGCCCGCCCAAAAATATAATCATCGAAATTGCGCGTGGAGAAATACGCGGCCAGACCAATCAAGAGAACGGCAATCAGATAGATTGCAAAAGTGATATACATGGGATTCATGTACTATTCCTCATCTAAAACTTCAAAATCACGGGCTGATGAAATTGCAGGCAATCCACGCCCAAACATTTTTCTAATTAAAATACAGCGGAAATTCTCGCGTTTTTACGGATACGCGGAACAAATCATTTTCAATTACAACAAGATAAGTAAAAAAATCCTATTGATTTGTAAATAATCCAATCCAGCATACCGTAAAAAAATTCCCACTTGCAAAGGCAGCGCAAACAGGTTCACCGCACAATGCGGACACGCCAATCAAAAATACCATGTAAAACAAAATATTATGAAAATCTATTAAAAAAATCTTGTTTTCAAACCTTGAAACTATCTTTCCTAATACCAAAACAATCCGCACAATTTTTCAGTAGTTAAACAACAGCTAAAACGGATCAACCCAAATTCCGCCTTAAAACTACCTTGCTTCATTTTCAGACGACATTTTCAAAAACCAGCCCGCCAACGCCTGCCGTTTCCTATATAATTCCCGCATTATCGACTGTCGCGCAATATCAATATATCGTCATGAAACGGCTCAAACGCATCAAAACCATCCTCCGCACGCTTTATCTCTACCGCCTCGCCGAGCTGTTTGCCGCGCTTGTCCGTCCGGGCTGGGCGCGGACGATGTTGAAAATGCTGCCGCAGTCGTCTGAATTGGAAAACGAACCGCCTGCCGTCCGCCTGCGCCTTGCCCTAGAAAGCCTGGGGCCGATTTTCATCAAATTCGGGCAGGTTCTGTCCACACGCCCCGATTTGATTCCGCATGATTACGCGGTCGAACTGGCAAAGCTGCAAGACCAAGTCCCGCCGTTTGATGCGCAGCTTTCACGCTCGCAAATCGAAAAATCACTGGGGCAATCCATCGAAACGCTGTATGCGGAATTTGAAACCGAACCCGTCGCCAGCGCATCCATCGCCCAAGTACACAAAGCCCGCCTGCATTCGGGCGAACAAGTGGCGGTCAAAGTCTTGCGTCCCAACCTTTTACCCGTTATCGAACAGGATTTGTCGCTGATGCGCTTCGGCGCGGCTTTGGGTCGAGCGACTGTTTGCCGACGGCAAGCGTTTGAAACCGCGTGAAGTAGTGGCGGAGTTTGACAAATACCTGCATGACGAGTTGGACTTGATGCGCGAAGCCGCCAATGCCAGCCAACTCGGACGCAATTTCCAAAACAGCAATATGCTGATTGTGCCGAAGGTGTTTTACGACTACTGCACCAGCGACGTACTGACCATCGAATGGATGGACGGCACGCCGGTATCCGATATCGCCAAACTCAAAGCAGACGGCATTGATTTGCACAAACTTGCCGATTACGGCGTGGAAATCTTCTTCACACAAGTTTTCCGCGACGGCTTTTTCCATGCGGATATGCACCCCGGCAATATTCTGGTCGCCACCGACAACTGCTACATTGCCCTCGATTTCGGCATCGTCGGCACGCTGACCGATTACGACAAACGCTATCTCGCCATCAACTTCCTCGCCTTCTTCAACCGCGATTACCACCGCGTCGCCACCGCCCACATCGAATCGGGCTGGGTGCCTGCTGATACGCGCGCGGAAGAATTGGAAGCCGCCGTCCGCGCCGTGTGCGAGCCGGTGTTCAACAAACCGATTTCGCAAATTTCCTTCGGCTTAGTACTGATGCGCCTGTTTGAAGTCAGCCGCCGCTTCAATGTTGAAATCCAGCCGCAGCTTGTACTGCTGCAAAAAACGCTGCTCAACATCGAAGGCTTGGGACGGCAGCTTGATCCCGATTTGGACTTGTGGAAAACCGCCAAACCGTTTTTAGTGAAGTGGATGAACGAACAGGTCGGACCTAAAGCCTTTTTGCGCAACCTCAAAAACGAAGCCCCCGACTGGGCGCAAATCATCCCTTCCCTGCCGCGCAAAATCAATGCGCTGGTTGATGAAAACCGCCAGCAGGAAATGCGCGATGCCTATATCCATTTGGTTAAAGTACAGCAGCGGCAAAGCATGTGGCTGGGCGTGATTGCGATTGTGTTGCTGCTGATTTTACTGTTTGATTAAAAATCTATAAACACAAAAGGTCGCCTGAAAACGAAGTAGTAGTTTTAGAAAAACTCGCTATCCTTGTTTTCAGACGACCTTTATTATGGGTTTGAATAAAACACCTGCCGCAGCCGTAACATGGGCTTCGCCCGCAAAAATCAAGATATTTTGCCCATCGCCCCAAGCAAAATAGACCGATATATTTCTCGCGGGCAAAGCCCACGCTACTTTTTCCACTCGTTACCAAGGTCGTCTGAAAACACGGATTGCAGCCAGGCAAACCTGATATGACCATTTTTTTAGACGACCTTCTATTGCGAGTTTGAATACAATACCCGCCGCAGCCGTAGCGTGGGCTCCGCCCACGAAAATCAGGATATTTTGCCACTCGCCCCAAACAAAATAGACCGATATATTTCTCGCGGGCAAAGCCCACGCTACCTTGTCCCATCTTCGTCGAGGTCGTCTGAAAACGCCAACCGCTCCCATCGCATGGAAAACGCGCTTTTCAGACGACCTTTACAGTTTTTTTGAGTCATTCCCCGATATGCTATAATCCGCCGTTAAACTTTTTATCTTTTCAGGAAAAACCATGAGCTTGAAATGCGGCATCGTCGGCCTGCCCAACGTCGGCAAATCCACCCTCTTTAACGCGCTGACCCAATCGGGCATCGAAGCGGCGAACTATCCCTTCTGCACCATCGAACCCAACGTCGGCATCGTCGAAGTGCCCGACCCGCGCATGGCGGAACTGGCGAAAATCGTCAATCCGCAAAAAATGCAGCCCGCCATCGTCGAGTTCGTCGACATCGCCGGTTTGGTCGCAGGCGCGAGCAAAGGCGAAGGTTTGGGCAACCAGTTCCTCGCCAACATCCGCGAAACCGACGCCATCGTCAACGTCGTGCGCTGCTTTGACGACGACAACATCGTCCACGTTTCCGGCAAAGTCGATCCGATTGCCGACATCGAAACCATCGGTACCGAACTGGCACTTGCCGACCTCGCCAGCGTCGAAAAAAAGCCATCGTCCGCGAAGAGAAACGCGCCCGCTCAGGCGACAAAGACGCGCAAAAAAACTGGTCGAACTGTGCAAAAAAACTGCTGCCGCATCTGGACGAAGGAAAACCCGTCCGCTCCTTCGGTTTGGACGCGGAAGAACTCGCCATGCTCAAACCGCTGTTCCTGCTGACTGCCAAACCCGCCATGTATGTGGGCAACGTTGCCGAAGACGGTTTTGAAAACAATCCGCACCTCGACCGCCTGAAAGAATTGGCTGAAAAAGAAAACGCCCCCGTCGTTGCCGTTTGCGCCGCGATGGAGAGCGAAATCGCCGAATTGGAAGAAGACGAAAAAAAGCCGAATTCCTCGCCGAAATGGGCTTGGAAGAACCCGGCCTCAACCGCCTGATCCGTGCCGGCTACGATCTCTTGGGCCTGCAAACCTACTTCACCGCCGGCGTCAAAGAAGTCCGCGCCTGGACCATCCACAAAGGCGACACCGCCCCGCAAGCCGCCGGCGTCATCCACACCGACTTCGAACGCGGCTTCATCCGCGCCCAAGTCATTTCCTACGACGACTTTGTCTCGCTCGGCGGCGAAGCCAAAGCCAAAGAAGCCGGCAAAATGCGCGTGGAAGGCAAGGAATATGTCGTGCAGGACGGGGATGTGATGCACTTCCTGTTTAACGTATAAACCCAATGCAACAGGTTTTCAGACGACCTCCCGATACTTTTTGAGTCGGGCAAGGTCGTCTGAAACCTGTTCTGAACAATTATTCGGGTTCACCTTGCCATGGAAATGGAAGCGTATAAAAACTCAAACCCGATTAAGCCCTATCTCATTAATTATAAAAAAATAAAATATTAATCCCACATCTTAAAACTATCACCTGAGTTTTTCAATCTAACTACCCAATCAAACCGACACTATCAACAATTATTCTAAAGCAGCCCACCCATACACCCTATACCCGATTTGAACAACCAGTAACCCTTATAAAAATTATCTTTCAGACGACCTCTGCATTGCCGGCTCTATTTAAAGTAAAAAAATATTATGAGTAAAGTCTTATCTTACCGTCCTGACATTGATACATTGCGCGCCATGGCCGTCTTATCCGTCGTAGCTTTCCATATCGAAAAGAACTGGTTGCCGGGCGGTTTTCTCGGTGTCGATATTTTTCTTCGTGATTTCAGGCTTTTTTTGATTACGATGATTATCCATCGTGAAATGAGTCAGGAATTTTCTCTTTTAAAACGTTTTTATATCCGCCGCATCAAACGGATTCTGCCTGCATTTTTTTGCCGTATTAATCGCAACGCTGATAGGCGGCTTTCTTTTTATTCACCAAAGATGATTTCTTTCTTTTGTGGAAATCCTCACTGGCTGCTTTGGGTTTCGCATCCAATCTGTATTTCGCAAAAGGACAAGGCTATTTCGATCCGGCACAGGAAGAAAAAGCCTCTGCTCCATATCTGGTCTTTATCGGTCGAAGAACAATACTACTTTGTCTTTCCGATATTGCTGCTGCTCGTCGTCCGCAAAAGCTGGCGCGTTCAGTTTGGCTTTCTCATCGCGTTATGTGTGTTAAGCCTTGCCGCTTCCTTTATGCCTTCTTCACTGGATAAATATTACCTCCCCCATCTGCGTGCCTGCGAAATGCTGGTCGGGTCGTTAACCGCCGTATGGATGCAATATCAACAACAGCAGAAACTTTCTATCGGCAAACAATATGCTGCCGCAGGTACTTTATTTTTCCGTCTGCATACTGTTTGTCTGTCTGTTTGCCTACACGGAACAAACCGCTTATTTTTCCAGGCCCCTGCCGCTTTGATTTCTTGCCTGGCTTCGGCAGCACTGATTTATTTTAATCATTTCGACCACCCGCTTAAAAAAATTTTTTTCCAATGGAAAATCACCGTTGCCATCGGCTTGATTTCCTATTCACTTTATCTGTGGCATTGGCCTATATTGGCCTTTATGCGCTATATCGGTCCGGACAACCTGCCTCCTTATTCAACAGCGGCAGCGATCGTCCTGATGGTGGTACTTTCCTTGATTTCTTATTTCTGCATAGAAAAACCCTTGGATTCGGATTTCAAGTGCAACACTAGGGTACCAGTGGTTGGAACAGATTTAAGAATAAAACACTTGGCGTTTCGTAGCCAAGTGTTTTTTTCTCGGCCGGTGGTTCAACTCATCTTGAACCCTGCGTATCTCCCGATCGCTGATGTTTCGGAAATCGGTCTGTTTGGGGAAATATTGCCGGATGAGTCCATTGGTGTTCTCATTCAGCCCTTTCTCCCAAGAATGGTAAGGGCGGCAAAAATAGGTTTTCGCCTTCAATGCTTTGGCTATTTTGGTGTGTTGGTAGAACTCTTTGCCGTTATCCATGGTAATGGTGTGGACTCTGGCTTTATATGCCTTTAATACCCTAATGGCCGCCCGGGCAGTGTCTTCGGCTTTTAAGTTCTTTAATTTGCAGATGATGGTGTAGCGGGTAGTGCGTTCGACCAAGGTCAATAACGCGCTTTTTCTGATTTTTTTGCCGACGATGGTGTCGGCCTCCCAATCGCCGATGCGGGTTTTCTGGTCGACGATAGCAGGTCGGTTTTTCTATGCCGACGCGGTCGGGCACTTTGCCTCTGGTCCATGTGCTGCCGTAGCGTTTGCGGTAGGGTTTGCTGCATATTCTGAGATGTTGCCACAAAGTGCCGCCGTTGCTTTTTGTCTTGGCGGAGGTAGCGGTAAACGGTGCTGTGATGGAGTGTGATCCCGTGGTGTTTATGCAGGTAGGCGCATACTTGTTCGGGACTGAGTTTGCGGCGGATAAGGGTGTCGATGTGTTGAACCAGCTGCGAATCGAGCTTATAGGGTTTTTCGCCGGTGCTTTTTTTGGTCAGCCGGCTTTTGCTTCTGTGCTTTATCGGCGCTGTATTGCTGTCCTTGGATGCAGTGCCGCTTGATTTCTCGGCTGATGGTGCTTTTGTGGCGGTTAAGTTGTTTGGCGATTTCGGCGATGGTGCAGTGGCGGGACAGGTATTGGATATGGTATCGTTCGTCTTGGGTCAGTTGTGTGTAGCTCATGGCAATCTTTCTTGCAGGAAAGGCCGTATGCTACCGCATACTGGCCTTTTTTTCTGTTATGGAAAGTTGCACTTCAAATGCGAATCCGCCACCGTTTAAAAAAATTGGAAAGGCTCGTTTGTACAATCTGCCTCGTGGATTTATGCCCTCCCCATGCTGATTTTTGGCCGTAGGCTCTTTTTTTCACGATGAAGCTGCCGTTTATGGCGCAATATGACCGTATGGGATTGGCACGCTCCTACACTTCCTGTCATAACAATACCGACAAACAATGCCTTTGGGGAGATACGGAAAAACAGCCGGAATTGCTGATTTTTGGGCGACTCTCACGCCGACCAATACAAAACATTCTTTGATGCCGTGGGCAAAAAGGAAAAAAATGGTCTGCAACCATGGTTTCTGCCGACAGTTGCGCCTATGTAGAAGGCTACTCAGCCCGAGTGTTCAAACAAAATGCCTCCTGTCGCGCCTTTTATCAGTATGCACAAGAGCATCTGCCTCGATATTCAAAAAGTGCTTTTGGCCATGCGCTGGGGCAACCAAATGCCGGAAAACAGCAATTCTATTTCTTATGATGCTGATTTCTTTCAAAAATTCGACACCATGCTGCAAACACTATCTTCTGAGAAACAAATTGTTTACCCTCATGACGGACAACCAAACCTTGTCTTACAACGCCCTGCGCGCCTATATGCTGTCCTCCCGTATACCGGGTTATCGCCAAAACCTGTATTCAAACGATGAAGCGACCACGAAAGGCAATATCCGTATTAGGGAACTGGCAGCCAAATATCCTAATGTCTATATCATTGATACCGCAGCCCTTATCCCGAAAGATTTTAAAATCGACGGATTGCCAGTTTACTCGGATAAAGACCATATCAACCCTTACGGAGGAATAGAATTGGCGAAGCGTTTTTTTCCAAAGAGAATAAACTCCTCGATACGCACCATAGCCATTGATCCGATTAAATTTAGTTACAATTAGCGGTTTGCAAAACCGCTAATTTTTTTGAAAAGATACCGATGAGCGTCATCCAAGACCTACAATCGCGCGGCCTTATCGCGCAAACTACCGACATCGAAGCCTTAGACGCTTTGTTGAACGAACAAAAAAATCTCCCTCTACTGCGGTTTCGACCCGACCGCCGACAGCCTGCATATCGGCCATTTGCTGCCCGTATTGGCATTGCGCCGTTTCCAACAGGCAGGACATACGCCGATTGCTTTGGTGGGCGGCGCGACCGGTATGATCGGCGACCCCAGCTTCAAAGCGGTGGAGCGCAGCTTGAATTCCGCCGAAACCGTTGCAGGCTGGGTAGAAAGCATCCGCAACCAACTGAAACCGTTTTTGAGCTTTGAAGGCGAAAACGCCGCCATTATGGCGAACAATGCCGACTGGTTCGGCAGTATGAACTGCCTCGACTTCCTGCGCGACATCGGCAAGCATTTTTCCGTCAACGCCATGCTGAACAAGGAATCCGTCAAACAGCGTATCGAGCGCGACGATGTGGGGATTTCCTTTACCGAGTTCGCCTACTCCCTGCTGCAAGGCTACGACTTTGCCGAACTGAACAAACGCCATGGAGCGGTTTTGGAAATCGGCGGCTCCGACCAATGGGGCAACATCACCGCCGGTATCGACCTGACCCGCCGTCTGAACCAAAAACAAGTATTCGGCCTGACCCTGCCGCTGGTCACCAAATCCGACGGCACCAAATTCGGCAAAACCGAAGGCGGTGCGGTATGGCTGAACGCGAAAAAAACCTCGCCGTATCAGTTCTACCAGTTCTGGCTGAAAGTTGCCGATGCCGATGTGTATAAATTCTTGAAATACTTCACCTTCCTGTCTATCGAGGAAATCGACGCCATCGAAGCAAAAGACAAAGCCAGCGGCACCAAGCCCGAAGCGCAACGCATCCTCGCCGAAGAAATGACCCGCCTGATTCACGGCGAAGCTGCCCTGCAAGCCGCGCAGCGCATTTCCGAAAGCCTGTTTGCCGAAGACCAAAGCCATCTCACCGAAAGCGACTTCGAGCAGCTCGCCCTCGACGGCCTGCCCGCATTTGAAGTTTCAGACGACCTCAACGTCGTCGAAGCCTTGGTCAAAACCGGCTTGGCCTCGTCCAACAAAGAAGCGCGCGGTTTTGTAAACAGCAAAGCGGTATTGCTCAACGGCCAAGCCGCCGAATCGAACAACCCGAACCACTCCGCCGAACGACCCGACGATGCCTACCTGCTGACCGACGCACACAAACGCTTCGGCAAATACACCATCGTACGACGCGGCAAACGCAACCACGCGCTCTTGGTTTGGAAATAAGCCTTAATAAATGACAAAGGTCGTCTGAAAACGCTTTTTCAGACGACCTTTCTCATATCTCATTAAACAACTCAATCCTTCACTTTAAAATGTAACCAGGCAACCCGCCCCTGTTCCAAATATTTGATTGTTTCACCAATATTCTTGACAGGAGGCGGATGGTCGCCGACAACAATGACTTCTACACCCTTCATCTCCGGGCGTTTGACCAATTCTGCCAAGCCGTCGAAAAATTGAGTATGCAAACTGAAATTACGGCATAAATCCGTATCGGTAGGCAGGCCATATTGATCACATTGCAAACGATGGTCAAACAAATCCGATTCAGGATAATCCGCATGGCTGGTCAGCGTCATCCAATAGAATAACCCTTTGTTATATTTTTCCAAAGAATGATGAAACCTCATCAAACAACACACTGTCGCATACCCCGCCAAATGCCGAGCAAGTCTTCTTACCGATCATATTCTCGGCTGTTTTTACTTCCTCAAAGCCTGCTTTCGGATACCAACTGAAGCGGTCATAAAGCGCGCTGCTCGCCCTCATGCAGGGCAAAGGTCCGATAGCCTTCTTTCTTCATAAGATTGGGCAGGCATTGGGCAAACTTCTCATCCGGAGCGCGGCGCAACCCAAAACCATGTACCCTGCTGTAAGAACAAAGCTCCCGCATCTCACCCTCCACAGTCGCTCCGATAAAATTAAAACTGCCGCCTTCCCAAACCGAAAAACGATCTTTTTTTGCTCCGATAACTTAGCAAGTACCGCATCCTGCAAAGCCTGCTTGTCGGGCTGTCCCCAAGATTCTGCAACTATCATGAGAATCTTGTCCGATTGGGGCTTCAGCAAATGCGATGCCGCCCTTTGCTGATTCTTCAGAGGCATAAATACAGGACTCTGAAACCCCTGCTTGATAAAGTCAGCATTCTGACTGCTCGAATAAAGCAGATACTGACTTTTCGCATAATAAAAATTATTCGCCCCGAAAAGATTAAACTGCGCCGAACGCTCGTAATACTGCAAATGCCCGGTAAAATAAGCCGCAATCAAAAGCGGAGCAACCAATACCGAAACATGGAAAAAAAATCGGTTTTTATCGGCCGTTTTTGGACAATATCAAAGGCATCAGTAAAAGATACAGCAGCAAACTGCCCGTCAATAACTGATAAAGCAAAGGCGCCTTCATAATAAAGGGCGCAAGGTATATAGCCCCCAGCAAATCCATAAACGGGAACTGCTGCATCACCAGCATCAACACATCAAACAGCAGCGCAGCCCCAAAAAGCAGCACCCCGCCCATTTGGCGGGTTTCCACCCGAGCGCAAACAAAGCCGCCGCCGCAATATAATCCAAATTGATAATCGGACGCGCCGTTCCTGTAAGCCCTGCCAAAAATCCAAAAAAAAGCAGATTCGGCAATACAACGAGCAATAGCGCATAAGCAAAATACTTCAGCCGCAACGACGGCAATCTAATTTGCTTCGATAAAAGAGAAGAAGGCTCCATCAGCAAATCCCTAGAAAAATAAATAATGATGAAAAAACTAAGCAAACGCCATGCCAAACAATAAAACAGGGAATAAGAAGCATCCTCAACCATGTAAAAGGTCGTCTGAAAACACTTTCAGACGACCTTTTAGCAGATTAGCTTTTCAAACCCCACATTGCGGATATTCAAATTTTTGTTGGGCATGCCTCAACTGTAGTGTGGGCTTTGCCCACAAATCATGCCGAAAAATTTCAGACAGCCTTGCACATCATCCTCGTGGGCAAAGCCCACGCTACCATTGCTACCAACATGAAACAAAGCCTACATCACACACAATTTATCGGCATGGCGTAGGTAAAAAATTCTTAGAAATCGCATTGGCATCAGAGGAATCACAGCTCCATTCAATAACACTCTCTGCATTACCTGATGCACCAACTTTGGGGACTAAAGTAATTGTTTTCCCTCTAATGGCAATATTGGCTTCATCATTCATTGTTACAGTAATTTTTCCGGTAGCGGCGACATGCAGCGATTTCACATACCGTCCGTTTACATTATTTTCGCCGCTATAGTTACCAACCGGAATCCAGCCCTGACCGAAATAAGCCGTACTGACATCGGTTTTCGCCGTACTGGCAAACAGCAATGCTTCAACTACCTGCGAACGGGCAACATAATTATTATAAATTGGGAAAGAAATTGCCGCCAAAATACCGATGATCGCCATGACAACCAATAATTCAATCAAGGTAAAACCTTTTTGTATCATATACATTCTCTCTATCAGATTGTTTGACAATGATTTTTTAGATGTATATACCAAAGAAGGGTGTATCCCATATACAAGGGGACACACCCTAATCAAAGATTTAGATTATTAACGGCAAGCCGCTGGAATATATTTGGCTTCCAATGCAGTAGCAGCGCCACCAGTACCACCAGCGCCACCAGTACCACTAGAACTAGCAGTACTACCTTTTGTAGCCTTACATACCCAAGTTACCGCACCACTTTCAGCAGTTGGTGTCAAAACAATAGATGCACCTTTAACGCCATCAGCTACGCCAGTTGAATTCATCAGAGCTGTGATCACACCATTCGCACCAATAGTAACAGATTTTACATATTTACCTTTAATGGTAGATGCACTAGCAACACCAGCTTCTGCATTATCTTTAGGAAAGGCACCTTTATCGGCATAGTATTCAGTAACGGCAGCTTTTTGACCATCAGACAAAGTAATCGCTTCAGAGATTTGAGCACGTGCGGTGTAGTCTTGGTAAGCCGGCAGGGCGATAGCGGCCAGGATACCGATAATTGCTACGACGATCATCAATTCGATCAGGGTGAAACCTTTTTGGATTGCTTTCATTTAATAAACTCCAGTTTAAAAAGTGTTGTGAATAAAAAATGTTTGTTGTTAAAAAATCCGTAATGCGTTTGGCTCTGCTTGTTTATGAGTAAAACCATCAAGTAGAAGGAATATACAGCTTCCCGGGGCGGGCTTCGTTGCTTCGTTTCCCTTGCCGGACGTAATGTATCAAGCAGGGGATGTGCCAAGTCTGGATTTTTTTGTGAAAAATATTTTTGTAATTTTTATGTTTTTTTAATAGGTTTAAATTTGTTTTTGAAGGATTTTTTTGGGCAGATTTGGGCTTTTTTTATGACGTAGGATTTTTTTGGGGGATATGACGTGTTTTGTCATTTTTTTGAGAAGAAAAAGGGAAACGTTTTTATGTCATATGACGTATTTCGTCACTTTCATACCTATTTTTAATAATATTGAAATGGATTTGATAAACGGTATCGTTTTTTTAGACAAGCGGTATTTTTGAGGTTTTATATTTTTTTAATACGATGATTTTATGTTGATTTTTTTATACGAATTTGATAAGCGGATTTTTAATTCGGATAAGCGGTCATATTCAAAAAGGTAATTATAGATATTTAGTTTATTTTTTTGAACGTTTGATTTGACTAAACCCGTCGTCTGAAAAATATGGCTGGCTTCGCCGGTAAAACATAAACGCCCCTGCCAAGACCAATATTTTCTGCAAACCGCATCCGTGGGCAAAGCCCATACTGCGGTAATCGTTGAATATTTCTGAAAATCAGAGGTCTGGATTCCCGCCTGCGCGGGAATGACGGCGAAGCAGGCAGGGATGTGGAGTGTGTTTTTTCAGACGACTTGCGGGGATCTGCAATCGGCTGACGTAGCGTGGGCTTCGCCCGCGAGATATATAAGAGACCCGCCGCAACTGATATTGTCGTAAACCATATCCGTAGGCAAAGTCCACGCTACGGTGATAGTTGAATATTTCTGAAAGCCGAAGGTCTGGATTCCCGCCTTCTCGGGAATGACGGCACGGTTGGCAGGGATGTGGGAACTGTTTTTTCAGACGACTCGCGGGTGTCTGCAATCGGCATCCGTAGCGTGGGCTTTGCCCGCGAGAATATATAAAGACCCGCCGCAACTGATATTTCTGCAAACCATATTCGTGGGCAAAGCCCACGCTACGTCCATCGTTGAATATTTCTGAAAGCCGAAGGTCTGGATTCCCGCCTTCGCGGGAATGACGGCACGGTTGGCAGGGATGTGGGAACTGTTTTTTCAGACGACTCGCGGGTGTCTGAAAGCGGCTGACGTAGCGTGGGCTTTGCCCGCGAGAATATATAGAGACCGGCAGCACCGATATTGTCGTAAACCATATCCGTGGACACAGCCTACGCTACAGTAATCATTGAATATTTCTGAAAGCCAAAGGTCTG
Organism: uncultured Neisseria sp.; assembly: GCA_916438535.1. GTDB lineage: Bacteria > Pseudomonadota > Gammaproteobacteria > Burkholderiales > Neisseriaceae > Neisseria. The sequence continues at coordinate 1,065,012 of CAKAEP010000002.1, forward strand.
GATTCCCGCCTGCGCGGGAATGACGGTGTAGCAGGCAGGGGGGTGGAGTGTGTTTTTTCAGACGACTTGCGGGTATCTGCAATCGACTGCCGTAGCGTGGGCTTTGCCCGCGAGAATATATAGAGACCCGCCGCAACTGATATTTCTGCAAACCATATCTGTGGGCAAAGTACCCACTGCGGTCATCGTTGAATATTTCTGAAAATCAGAGGTCTGGATTCCCGCCTTCGCGGGAATGACGGCGCATTAGGTAAAAATGGCGGGATTGGATTTTTCAGACGACCTCACACGCCCAAATACCCTTCCCTGCTGGCAAGCCACCTTGCCAGATGCGCTTCGACGATTTCGGGGTTTTGTTCAATCAGCATCGGGGCGATTTCGCGTGCCTGTTCCAAGAGGTGCAGGTCTTCTTCGAGGTTGGCGAAACGCAGCATGGGGACGCCGCTTTGGCGCGCGCCGAGAAATTCGCCGGGGCCGCGGATGTTGAGGTCTTGGCGGGCGATTTCAAAGCCGTCGGTGTGTTCGTAGATGACTTTCAGCCGCGCTTTGGCGAGTTCGCTCAAGGGTTCGGCAAACAGGAGGACGCACACGCTTTCTGCCGCGCCGCGCCCTACCCGCCCGCGTAATTGGTGCAGCTGCGCCAAGCCCATGCGCTCGGCGTGTTCGATTACCATCAGGGCGGCATTGGGCACATCTACGCCGACTTCGATGACGGTGGTGGCGACCAAGACATTCAGACGGCCTGCGGCAAACTCCGCCATGACTTCGGCTTTTTCGGCGGGTTTCATGCGCCCGTGTACCAAGCCGATGTTGAGTTCGGGCAAGGCTGCCTGAAGCTGGGCTAGGGTTTCGGTGGCGGTTTGCAGTTGCAGGGTTTCGCTTTCTTCAATCAGCGGGCAGACCCAGTATGCCTGCTGCCCTTTGCGGCAGATGTTGAGGACGAAGCCTTCGACTTCGGCGCGGCGGACGTTGTTGACGAGGCGGGTTTTAATCGGGGTGCGCCCGGGCGGCAATTCGTCGATGACGGACACGTCCAAGTCGGCGAAAAAACTCATGGCGAGCGTGCGCGGGATGGGCGTGGCGGACATCATCAGCTGGTGGACGTCGCGCCCTTTGTTTTTGAGGGCGAGGCGTTGGGCGACGCCGAAGCGGTGTTGTTCGTCCACAATCACCAAGCCCAGAATTTTGGAACTCGACGTCGTCTGAAAACAGGGCGTGCGTGCCGACGGCGATTTTGACGGTGCCGTCGGCGAGTTTGGCTTTGGCTTCGTCTTTGGCTTTTTTGCGCTGGCTGCCGGAAAGCCAGACGACTTCGAGTCCTAAAGGTTCGAGCCATTGTTTGAACTTGATGAAATGCTGTTCGGCAAGGATTTCGGTCGGCGCCATCACGGCCGCCTGCGCGCCGGATTCGATGGCGGTCAGCGCGGACAAGGCGGCGACGATGGTTTTGCCGCTGCCGACATCGCCTTGCAGCAGGCGGTGCATGGGGTGGGTTTGCGCCATGTCGCGGCGGATTTCGGACACGACCCTTTCTTGGGCATCGGTCAGGGCAAACGGTAAGGCGTGGCGCAGGGCTTGGGTCAGCGTGCCGTCGCCGCCCAATGCTGCCGCCGTGCCGCTGACACGCTTCTGCCGCGCCAAGCGCATGGAAAGCTGTTGCGCCAAAAGTTCGTCGAATTTGAGCCGCTGCCATGCAGGCAACGCGCCGTCGGAAAGCTGGTGGATGGTAAAACTCGGCGGCGGAGAGTGCAAAAGGCGCAGGCTTTCGGCGAGGTGCGGCAGTTTCAGACGACCTAATAAAGCATCCGGCAAGGTGTCGTGCAACGGCGTAACGTCCAAGGCCGTCTGAATGATGCGGCGCAAAGTGGGCTGGTTCAAGCCGTTTACGGTCGGATAGACGGGCGTGAGGCTTTCCGCCAAACCGCTGCTCTCGGCATCGCGGATTTTGGGATGAATCATCTCGTCGCCGTAAAACCCGTGTTTGATTTCGCCCACGGCGCGGATGCGTTTGCCGACCGCCATCTGTTTCTGGTTGCTGGCGTAAAAGTGGATGAAACGCAAAAAAAGGACGCTGCCGGAACCGTCGGCAATTTGGACAATCAGCTGTTTGCGTGGCTTAAAAGTTACTTCCTGATGGATGACCTCGCCCTCGACCTGACACGGCACGCCGATCGGCGCATCCTTAATCGGCATGATGTGCGTCTCGTCCTCATAACGCAACGGCAGGTGCAACACCAAATCCCACGCGGTATGGAGGTTGAGTTTGTCGAGCTTCTTGGCGGAAACATCGGTGATTTTGAGCTGTTTCTGGGTTTCGGGCGTCATCATGGCTTTGTCCTTTAATGGCGCGTATTTTAGCTGAAAATGTAGGAAGGGGTCGTCTGAAAGGACGTTCAGACGACCTTGGAGGCATTGCACAGGTAGAGTTTGAAAATTTGCCCATGCCGTCATTCCCACGCGGGAGGGAATCTCGATTTCGGGGTTTCAGAAAAATTTACAAAGTTGCCATGATTTCAAATTTCTAGATTCCCGCCTGCGCGGGAATAACGGCATAAGGTTTCTATGTAAATCACTATAAACCGTTAAATTTAAGAATCCGTCCACCCCTGCTACTTTCAGATGACCTTGATAAAAAAAGCAACGGATAAACCGTTGCTTTTTTTGTTTGACCTGCAAATCTTACAAACTGCCCAACACGATGCGCAACACGCGGCGCAGGGGTTCGGCTGCGCCCCACAAGAGCTGGTCGCCGACGGTGAACGCGCTGATGTATTCGCCGCCCATGCCCAGTTTGCGGATGCGTCCGACGGGGACGGACAGCGTGCCGGTGACTTTGGCAGGGGTCAGCTCGTGGATGCTGGCTTCTTTTTTTCGTTGGGGATGACTTTCACCCAATCGTTTGCGCCTGCCAAAATCGCTTCGATTTCGGAAACGGGCAGGTCTTTTTTCAGCTTCAGGGTGATGGCTTGGCTGTGGCAGCGCATAGAGCCGATGCGGACGCACAAGCCGTCGATTACGGTCGGATTGTCGCTGCGGCCGAGGATTTTGTTGGTTTCCGCGCCGCCTTTCCATTCTTCTTTGGACTGACCGTTGCCCAAATCTACGTCAATCCACGGAATCAGGCTGCCGGCGAGCGGTACGCCGAAGTTGGCTTTCGGATAGTCTTCGCTGCGCAGGAAATCGGATACTTTGCGGTCGATGTCGAGAATTGCGCTGGAAGGATCGGCAAGCTCGTCCGCCACTTGGGCGTGAATCGCGCCCATTCCGCTGATGAGTTCGCGCATGTTTTTCGCGCCCGCGCCGGATGCGGCTTGGTAGGTCATGCTGGTCGCCCATTCGACCAAATCGTTTTGAAAAAGGCCGCCCAGCGCCATCAGCATCAGGGAAACGGTGCAGTTGCCGCCGATGTAGTTTTTCACGCCGTTTTTGAGGCCGTTGTCGATGACGTTGCGGTTGACAGGATCGAGGACGATAATCGCGTCGTCTTTCATACGCAGGGAGGACGCCGCGTCAATCCAGTAGCCGTTCCAGCCGCTGTCGCGCAGGGGTTGGAATACGGATTTGGTGTAATCGCCGCCTTGGCAGGTTACGATAATGTCCATTTTTGCCAGCTCGGCAACGTCGTTCGCGTCCAATAATGTTTTAGCCGCCTGACCGAAATCAGGTGCCGTGCCGCCGACGTTGGAAGTGGTGAAGAAGAACGCTTCGGGAATATGGGCGAAGTCGTTTTCTTCTTTCATACGCTGCATCAAAACCGAACCGACCATGCCGCGCCAGCCGACGAAACCTACTTTCATGTTGAGCTCCTTAGGGGGAAATTGTTAACAAATTTCTGAATAGGGAAAAAGGAAGAGTTTTAAACCTGTTTGAGGTAAATGTAAAGTTTTTTTATAGCATCTCTAGAAAGAAATAAAAGGTCGTCTGAAATACACTTTCAGACGACCTTTCCGTATCAAACTCAATCAAAATTCCCCCACCTCATCACGGTTCCGCCATTTCCAACGCCTGTTTGATGTCCACGGCAACGACGCGCGATACTCCTTTTTCCTGCATGGTTACGCCTACGAGCTGTTCCGCCATTTCCATGGTCAGGCGGTTGTGGGAGATGTAGAGGAACTGGGTTTGCGCCGACATTTCTTTGACTAGGTTACAGAAACGCGAGGTGTTGGCGTCGTCCAGCGGGGCGTCGACTTCGTCCAGAAGACAGAAGGGGGCGGGGTTGAGGCTGAACAGGGCGAACACGAGGCTCATGGCGGTGAGGGCTTTTTTTCGCCGCCGGAGAGGAGGTGGATGGTGCTGTTTTTTTCTTGCCGGGCGGGCGCGCCATGATGGACACGCCGGCGGTCAGGAGGTCGTCGCCTATCATTTTTGAGGGTAGCTTCGCCGCCGCCGAACAGGGTGGGGAAGAAGGTTTGGACTTTGCCGTTGACGGCGTCGAAGGTTTCTTTGAAACGCGCTTTGGTTTTGTCGTCGATTTGGGCAATGGCTTCTTCCTAAAAGGGTGATGGCGGCCTGCACGTCTTCGCTTTGGCTGCGGTAGTAGCCGTCGCGTTCGCGCGCTTCTTCGAGTTCTTGCAGGGCGGCGAGGTTGACGGCGCCGAGGGCTTCGATTTGCTGGGTGAGGCTGCCGATGCTGCTGTTCAATACTTTCGGCGATTCTTTCGCCAACGCTTCGAGCGCGTCCAAATCGGCGGCGCGTTCGGTCAGGTTTTGATGGTAGCGTTTGGCGTTAATCAGGGCTTCCTGTTGTTGCAACAGGGCGGTTTGGGTGGCGGCCTGAAGCTGCGGCAGCTTGGTTTGCAGGGTTTGTACGCGGGCGTATTGCTCCCTGCCCTGCTCCTGAATCTGCGCGAGTTTTTCCTGCGCGGCGATGTATTCTTCGTCCAGCGTGTGCACGGCTTCGGTCAGCTCGTCGAGCTTGATGTGCTGCTCGTCGTTTTGGAACTCGGTTTCATAGGCGAGGGCAAGCTCTTGCTGGCGTTCCTGCCAGTCCAGGGTTTGCTGTTCGAGTCGGGCGATTTGCTGTTGGTAGTTTTGTTTTTGCTGGTTGAGCTTGTGGACGGCGACTTCGGCAAGCCCGTATTGGCGGTTGGCTTCCAACAGGGCAAGCTGCGCCTGTTTCAGACGGCCTTGCTGCTCTTGGCGGCTGTGTGCGGTGGTTTGCTGTTGGTGTTCGAGTTCGGCAGCGGCTTCCTGCAAAGTAGCGATGTCGTCTGAAAGCCCGTCGGACGTGTGTTGCAACACGGTCTGTTCTTCCGCCAACTGCGCCAGTTCGCGCTCGATGTGTTCGCGGCGGATTTGCCCTTGGTTGGTGCGTGCCAGAAGTTCGGCGGCGCGTTGCTGAGCTTGACTGTATTGGCGCGTGTGCTGCTGTTGCTGCTGCATCAGATTTTTGTGCTGCACTTCGGACGAGCGCACGGTGGCATCCGCCTGTTTGAACGCGGCTTCGGCGGCGGAAAGTTCGGGGGCGAGGTTTTCCAGTTCGGACGCGATGCCGTCAAGGCGTGCTTTTTGGGCAATCAGGCTTTCCTGCGCGGGTTTGGCATAGAGCAGGACGCTGACTTTATCGACCTGATGGCCTTCGGGTGTGAGCCAGATTTGGTGTGCGCCCAAATCGCTTTGATGCGCGAGGGCGTAAGTCAAATCGGGCGCGCACAATACGCCGTCGAGCCAGTGGTGCAATGCCGTCTGAAACGGCGGCTGCGCTTGGATTTGGTTCAACAATGCCTGTACGGGCAGGGATTTTTTGATGCCGCCGGAGAGGTCGTCTGAAAGCCATGCCGCTTGCCCTTGCGGCAAAGGCGCGGGGGGAACGAAACCAGACGGCACGGCGCGGGCGTGCAGGCGTTCGGCAAGGAGGACGGACAAGGCGTGCTGCCACTCGGCGGGCGCGGTGATGTGTTGCCACAGTTGCGGCGCGGCGGCGTGGTCGGTTGCCTGCCAGAAGTCGGCGGCTTCCTGCTGCTGCGACAGGATTTGCGACAACGCCTGCTGCTGCGCCTGCAAGGTGATGTGTTGCTGCTTCAGGCTTTGGAAGCGGTCTGAGGTCGTCTGAAACGCCTGGCGGGCGGCGTGCAAAGCTTCTTCGGCGGCAATGATTTGTTCTTCGTAATGCTCTTGCTGGCTTTGCAACAAGGCGGCGGCTTCCTGCGCGGCAGCGGTTTCGGCTTCGTCAGGCAGGTTCAGGGCTTGGTTTTCCTGTTTCAGACGACCTTTGCGCTCTTCGTGCTTGGCAACGGTTTGTTCGGCATGGGCAAGCTGCTGCTGCTTCAACGCCAGTTCGCGGCGGATGCGGTTTGCCTCGTCCTGCTGGGTTTGGAAGGCGGCGTTAAGCGTGGCTTGGGCTTCTTCCAATTCGGGCAGACGCTCTTCGTGTTCGGCAACCTGCATCGCCCATTCCGCCAATTCGGTTTGTTTTTCTTCCGCCTGCAACTCGTTTTCTTCAAGCTGTACGCGGATTTGCTGCTGCTCCTGATGGATGCGTTGCAACTGCGCCTGCGCCGCCTGCTTGTCGCGTTCGATGCGTTGGTGCAGGTTTTGCTGATGGCGGATTTGCTCTTCCAAACGGGCAATCTGCTCGCGCAACACACCGCGTTTGTTGCTCAATTCATGTACCGCCTGCTGCTGCGACTGTTCGGCAGTCTGCAAGGCGTGTACTTCGTCGTTTAACGCCTGAACCTGCGCGGCGGTTTCGTCCTGCTGCGCCTGCAAAGACTGATGCTGCGCGGTCGCCTTGTCGGCGGCGGCAAGCGATTGCTGCCATTGGGCGTAATCGAGCAAATCCTGTTGTTGGTTCAACTGAGCGGTCAGGGATTTGTAGCGTTCGGCGGTTTCCGCCTGTTTCTCCAGCTTTTCCACCTGACGCGCCAATTCGTTCTGCAAATCGCCCAAACGCTGCAAATGCTCGCGCGTGTCTTTCAGACGGCCTTCCGTCTCCTTGCGGCGTTCCTTATATTTGGACACGCCCGCCGCCTCCTCGATATAGGCGCGCAACTCCTCCGGCCGCGCTTCGATGATGCGCGAAATCATCCCCTGCTCAATAACGGCATAACCGCGCGCGCCCACGCCCGTACCCAGAAACAAATCAGTAATGTCGCGGCGGCGCACGGTCTGATTGTTGATGAAATAAGTCGATTCGCCCTGACGCGTCAACTGCCGCTTGATGCTCACCTCGGCATACTGTCCCCACGCCCCCTGCAAACTGTGGTCGCTGTTGTCAAACACCAGCTCCACCGAAGCCCTCGGCGCAGGACGGCGCGTCGCCGCACCGTTAAAAATCACGTCCTGCATACTTTCGCCGCGAAGCTGCTTCGCCGAAGCCTCGCCCAACACCCAACGCACCGCGTCAATCACATTCGACTTGCCGCAGCCGTTCGGCCCGATAACCGCAACAAGCTGCCCCGGCACATGAATCGTAGTCGGGTCGGTAAAAGATTTGAAGCCGGAGAGTTTGATGTGGGTCAGGCGCATGGGATAAGGACGGGGAGAAAAAAATAAAGTGGGATTTTATACTAAAAACATCTGACAAAGGTCGTCTGAAACCCTGTTTCGAGGTTTCAGACGACCTTTGCTTTCAGAACCTTCTTAACGGCGCGGCTTATTCCTTGCCGATGCCTTTATCCAGCCCCCTGCGTCAGCCCGTTGATGTCGCCGCCGTTCAGGCCCAATTCTTTCAAGAGTCCGTCAACCAGCGGGGCTTGGCTGCGGTAGCGCAGTGCGCTGTTGACCATTTGGTCGGCGAGGCTGGCTTGTGTGGTTTGACCGTCCGACACGCTTTCGGAGCCGTTGGCAGTGCCGCTGAATCCGCCCAAGCCGTTGACTTGCAGAATCTTGATGTCGTCGATGTTTTCCATCGGACGCACGGATTCGCGGATGATGTCGGGCAGGTGTTTCAACAGGGCGAGGCGCACTTGCATTTCGACTTGCTCGACGCTCAGGACGTTGGCGGCTTCGTTCACGGCACGGGTACCTTCGGCATCGACTTTGTATTGCTGCTCTTGTGCTTGTGCCAGCAGGACTTTGGCATCGGCTTCACCTTTGGCTTGCAGGCGTTGTTTCTCGGCTTCGGCTTCGGCGGCGATGCGCACGGCTTCAGCGCGGTCTTGCGCGGCCTGCTTCTCGGCTTCCGCGGCGACGGTGAGCGAAATCGCGTCTTTTTGCGCGGCTTCTTCGGCGGCAATCAGTTCGACCGCTTTGGCACGCTCGGCGCGTTCGGTTTCGCGCACGGTAATCACGCTCTCTTCTTCACGCACGGCAGCGGCGCGGGCTTTGTCGGCTTCGGCTTTGGCTTCGGATTCAGCACGCGATTTCTCGGCAACGGCGATGGCGCGGTCTTGCTCGGCCAATTCGATGGCTTTGCGGCGTTCAACCTCTGCCTGCTCGACGGCTTGGGCTTTGCGGATGTCTTCGTTTTTAATGTCGCGTTCGGCGGCAATGCGTTTCAAATCCACTTCGCGTTCGGCGGCAATTTTGGCTTCTTCCGCCTCGCGTTTTTTTCTGCGCTTCCTGCTCGGCGATGCTGGCTTCCTGTTCGGCGCGGCGCACGGCGATTTCGCGTTCTTGTTCGAGTTTGGCGTATTCTTCTTCGCGCGAGATTTTCAGGCGTTGCTGCTCGGCTTCGAGGTTTTTTTGGTTTTTAATCGCCAAATCGGTGTCTTGTTCGATTTCGTTGCGTTTTTTTGCGGCGGCCTTCGATGGTTTCGGTCAGTTTGGTCAGACCTTCCGCGTCAAAGGCGTTTTGCGGGTTGAAAAACTCAAAGCTGGTTTGATCGAGGCCGGTCAGGGAAACGGTTTCGAGTTCGAGGCCGTTTTTAAACAAGTCTTCGCTCACGACTTGTTGCACTTTCTGAACGAAATCAACACGTTTTTCGTGCAACTCTTCCATCGCCATTTCGGCGGCAACGGCGCGCAGGGCATCGACGAATTTACCTTCGACGAGGTCTTTCAATTCGTCGGGCGACATGGTTTTCATACCCAGCGTTTGCGCGGCGGTGGCGATGCTCTCCGCGCTGGGTTTGACGCGGACGTAAAATTCCGCCATGACGTCAACGCGCATCCGGTCGCGGGTAATCAACGCCTGCTGCGCGCGCGGCGCACTTCAAGACGCAATGTGTTCATGTTGACGGGGATGATTTCGTGCAGTACGGGCAGTACCATCGCACCGCCGTTCATGATGACTTTTTCTCCGCCGAAACCGGTACGGACGAAGGAGACTTCTTTGCTGGCGCGGCGGTACAGGCGGGTGAGGATGAGGCCGAGTACGAACAGCGCGACGAGTATGACGCCGGCGATGATGCCGATGGAGACCAAGTTCATGGTTTTTCCTTTCTTGTTGTCGATATACCCTTGAGGGGCGTGGGTTCAGACGGTTTTTTTAGGGTTTAGGGTCGTCTGAAAGGTTAAAAAAATCTGGGGTTTTTAAAGGTAGGCAGGATTCTTGAATCCGACAATTTCGGTTATGTGCAATACGGCTGAAGCGGAGCGGTTCGTCGGATTCAAGAATCCGACCTACCATTTCTGTTTTTTTGCAAACCGTAGCGTGGGCTTTGCCCGCGACCTACTGCCGTTTGAATCAAACGATCATCCGAGATGTTTGCTTCGTGGGCGAAGCCCACGCTACGGACCACTTGAGGGGCGTCGGTTCAGACGGTTTTTTTAGGGTTTGGGGTCGTCTGAAAGGTTAAAAAAATCTGGGGTTTTAAAGATAGGTCGGATTCTTGCAATCCGACAATTTCGGTTATGTGCAATACTGATGAAACGGGGCAATTTGTCGGATTCAAGAATCCGACCTGCCGAGCTAATTATCAACCGTATGAAAAGCAGTCAAAAACTCATTTCTTTTTTAATAAGAACATCTTATGTTCAGGGGCATTCAAAGGCTTTTTATTTTCGGAGAATGCTGGAGCAATGCAACCCCATTCACCATTTCGTGCAAAATAAATAACAAAATCAATCTTAATTTCTCCCCATTGATTCGATACTTCTTGCTTCTTACCCTTATTGGCATCTACTGTTTTTGATTTGGATACGGAAATAACGTTTTTCCGTCCGAAATTAAAATATCCGTTTTATGCCCATGATCCAAAACAGGGGGTAAAAAAACCTGCCACCCATCTTGCATTAACCAAACAACCACCTGATTCTCAAAAGATGTATTCAACAAAGCCTGCTTAAGTCCGTCAGAAATTGCGTCTAATCTTCTTGGCATTTCATTTTTCCTTTTTGTGAGTTAAACGATAAATTTTTTTAAATTATGCTGATAGTGGTCATTTGAAAAAAACGGACTGTTCAAGTATGTAACTAATTAAGGTATGTACAGGAACTTCATTTTCAGACGACCTCAATCCACCAAGCTCCCACTCGGATTCAAAATCGCTTTAAACGTATTTCCCTCCAGCGACACCAGCAACACCGCGTCGCCTTGTTTCAACACTTCGTCGGAATCCGGTTCCGCCATCACATAATGCTGTTGACCATACACATCCTTCACCCGCACCTGCGCCGCGCTGCCTGCCCGTGCTTCGCCCAGCACCACCGTGCCGATGCGTCCGATCAGGCTTTCCTGCGAAACGGCGGTGGTTTCGTCTTTGGGCATGATTTTGTACAGTCCGCCCGCCGTCAGGCGCACCAGCGGCAGCGAAAGGAACCACACGGCGACTGCCGCCAGCCATCCGTTCAGATAGCTGCCGAACACGGCGGCAAAGGTCGTCTGAAACAGGTAGCCCGTCAGTCCGTACACGGCAAGGAACACCACCATCAGCATCAACACCGGCACGCGACCGACATACAGCCAGCTCAGAAACCCTGACGAACACGCCCGCGTCCGCCGCATCCAGCCCGACTTCGGCGTGCGCGGTTTCGGTCAGGCTGTCGGGCAGCAGGTTGTCCAGCCAGTCGCTGATGCCGCCCGCCAGCATGGAGATGACTTCCAACACGCCGAGTAAAACCATCAGCGTGATGGCGATGCCGAAGATTTCCGTTTCGGGGGCGTTGATTAAATTCCACATTATCGTGTTCCTTTTTATTCTTGCATTTCAAACAGGTATCGGGTTTTCAGACGACCTCTCCGCTCTCAATTTCGGCGCGGCATTCAATCGGAAAGTTGACCGAGTTGGCGATGAAACACAGGCGGTGCGCTTCGTGATGCAGTTCCAAAGCCTTGGCGCGGTCGTTTCCTGCGGCGATGGTAACGCGTGGCTTCAACACGGCGGAGACGAAACGCCCCTGCGCTCCCATTTCCGCCTTCGTCCATCACCGCTTCGGCGTGGTCGGTGTAGGCGGTAACACAGATGCCTGCGTCGGCACACAGGTGCAGGTACCATAGTTGGTGACAGGCAGAAACGGCGGCCAACAGCATTTCTTCGGGGTTCCAGCGGCCCGCATCGCCGCGGAAGGCCGGGTCAGCGGAACCGTGCAAGTCGGGCTTGCCCTCGGCGGAAACGGTAAAGTTGCGCAAATAAGCGGTGTAGGGATGATGTGCCTTCGCCGAGATTGCCCGTCCATGTTGTCGCGGTGCGGTAGGTGTGTTTTTTGCTCATTTTGACATTCCTTTCAATTATTTACTGTTCGCGGCAATAAAGACGGTATCCGCCTTGAAACGCTGACTCTAGTTGAGCCAGGCATAAGCCGATGCGCCCGCCGCCAAACTGATGCCCAGCCACAGCAGGATTTTGGTTTCCGCCCATACGTCATCCCAATATTTCCCCGCAGCGCGCTGATGATTTCGGGGGTGAAACAGAATTTTACGCATTCAAGGAATTCATCCCAATCCTCAAACAGCAGGACATAAAGCACTGCGGCGGTTATCAAGGCAATCAAAACAGCAAAAATCATGGGATTATCCCTATCCGTTTTCAGACGGCCTGTGCGTACCGTAAAGAAAGGTCGTCTGAAAACGCTCCTAACTTTTCCCTAAGTCCTGCGTGTTTAAATGTCTATACCGACAACAGACGCAAAGGGAACGAAATGAAATATCCGCAGTCGCAATATATAGAACCGTTCAAACCGCTTTTGAAAAAACTGCTGCTTCCTGCCGCCGTCATTTGCGCCATTTTTCTTGCAGCGGAAGGTTTCGACCTTTACGAAGACTACGCCCAATACCGCATGGAAACCGACCCCGCGTTCGCGCAACACCACAACCGCGCCGTGTCCATTCTGCAAGGCAGAGGCTACGAAGTCCACGACTCCGACACCGACCTGCATTGGGCGAGACCCGTTTTGGAGTTTGAGGCCTACAAAGGCAGCTTGGAATACAAAATCGTGATGACTTATCCCGATTTGAACATTATCGAAGAACGCGTGGATTTATAACCGCGCCCGAACATTCTTTACTTACCCCACGTCCCGAAAGGATACGACATGAAAAAAACTATTACCGGCATTACTCCTGAGTAGTATCGCACTGGCTGCCTGCGCCGCCCCTTACCCCGATGATTATTACGACGACTACTATTATGACCGCTATGAGCGCAATTACGATCGTTATGACGACTACCGTTACCGCGACGGCAAGTATTACGATGACGACTACATCGAACACCAAATTTACAGCGATCCGTCTTTCGAGCAAAAACGCGCGCAAGTCATGCGGATACTCGAACGACGCGGCTACCGTGTCCATGAAATCGAAGCCGACGACCGCCGCGGCCGCCCCGTACTGAAAGCCGAAGCCTTCAGAAACGGACGCGAATACAACATCGTCTTCTCATGGCCGGATTTGCGGATTATCAGCGAACGCATCGACTATTAATCCGATTAATCCGTTCCGCCACACGCCGCAAGGGCAAGCTCCGCGCGGCGTTTTTCGTTTCAGACGGCCTTTCCTGATTAAAGGCCGTCTGAAAGCCTATTTCCTCGCCTTCAGTGCCGCTAACCGTTCGGCAATACGGTTGTTGCGGCTCAAGTCTTCCAATTCCTTCAATTTTGCCAACTGCGCCGCATCGGTACTGCTGTGTACCGCGTTTTGACGACCCATCACGCGGTCGAAGGCGTTGCCGCTTTTTTCGGCATCACGGGCGATGCGGTTGAGGTCGCTGCCGCCTGCCGCTTTGCCTGCGCCCGCGTTCTGCTGTGCGGCGCGCCAGTCTTGCAACTGCTGCTGCATCTCGCGTTTTTTGCCTGCAAGGCGACGATAAAGCCTTCAAGTTCTTTTTCCTGCGCGGCACAGTCGGCAATGGTGTTTTCCAAAACAGGCAGACGTGCTTCGATGTCCATTTGTTCGGCGATGCCCGCTTCGGCAAGGTCGTCGCGCCCCGCCGCTACGGCAGCTTGCAGGTTGGCATCGATGGCTTCGTGGCGGTTGCTCTCGTCCGCCATCTTCTTGGCGGCAAGGTGTTTCTGCGCCAACACCTTGCCCAACTCGGCACGCACTTCGTCCACCGCCCGCTCGATTTCGCGGATGCTCTCGTTCATTGCCGCCTCAGGCGCAAGGTTTTCCGCCGCATCAATCAGGGCATGAAAACCGCCGCTCACCAGACGGCCCACTCTGCGGGATAGGGTTTCGCTCATTTGGATTTTCCTTTCAATAAAATGTGTTTGATTTAAGTTGGCACGGGGATAATCAACCATCCGTCATTCCCGCGCAGGCGGGAATCCAGACCCTAGCGTTTTTCGGAATATTCGGGCATGGCAGCCCGTACAGGAATAGCGGCAAACAAATACTTCTATTTCATGCGCCCCATTTTTTTCAGACGACATCAAACCTCGCCTGCCTGCTGCACAATCCTCGCCAGTTTCAAAGTGTTTTTCAAGCTGTTGCAGCACAGTATCGTCGTATGCCGCGCCTTTGCCGGTTACGGCGAGCTGCAAGATGCTGTCGGTGAGGCGGACGATGCGCCACATCAGTTCGCGTTCGTATTTTTTTCAAACTGTCGAGGTCGGCTTCTTCGGGCAGGTCGGCGGCGAGCGTCGCGCCCAAGTCGGGCAGCTGCTCAAACAAACGCGCCACGATATGCGAATGCACCCCGCCTGCTTTTTCCGCGTGCAGCACGTCATGTTTCGCCGCTTGGAAAAACTGCTCCTGCGCCGTCAGTGCGGAACCGTAATCGCGCGTCTGCGTATGCGCCAAACGCGCCTGCTTGAGCAGCTCGCGGATTTTTTCAGACGGCGTATTCGCGCCTTCGATTTTTAATTCGGCAATAAAATCAGCGTCTTCCTGAGTAATTCGCACACTGACTGGGATACGGTTTGTCGCATTCATATTCGTTTGATTTGTTTTGTATTCACTTGAATACAAATGTACAACATGAAATGACAATATGCAATGTTCAAAACAGTTTAATTATGTAAATACCGGCCATCTGAGCAATCATCCCTATCCGCCCCTTGTTTTCAGACGACCCTAACCCCTTATAAATACAAACAATCGACATATCCAAAGTCATAACAAATGCCGTATAATCAAGCCCCAAGTTTCCCCAGCCTTGAAGGTCGTCTGAAAACCATGCACTCAACTTACGCTACCGTACAGCGCGATTTGCTCGAAGCCAATCACCTTTCCCCTGAGCTGCTCGCCAAAAGCCTGAGCATCATCGGCGCGCATCACGTCGATTACGCCGACATCTACTGCCAGCGCACTGCTTTTGAAAGCTGGCATTTGGAAGAGGGCATCGTCAAATCAGGCAGTTTCCAAATCGATCAGGGGGTGGGCGTGCGCGCTGTTTCGGGCGAAAAAACCGCTTTTGCCTATGCGGACAGTTTGTGTATCGATTCGATCAACCGTTCCGCCCAAGCTGTCCGCGTCATCGGCGTGGCAGGCGGCGAAGCTTCTGTCAAAGTCCCGTCCGCCGCATACGGCAAATCCGTCCATGCGGTGCTGAATCCCATTATCGGTCTCGATTCCGCTGCCAAAGTTGCCTTATTGAACAAAGTGGAAACGCTTGCCAAAGCCGCCGATCCGCGCATTGTGCAAGTGATGGCGGGGCTGACTTGCGAATACGACATGATTTACATTGCCCGCCTCGACGGCAGGCACGCCGCCGACATCCGTCCGATGGTGCGCCTGAACGTTACCGTCATCGCCAAACAGGGCGACCGGAGAGAGCAGGGCAGCGCGGGCGGCGGTGGTCGCTACGACTTAGCTTATTTTGATGAAACTTTGGTGCGGCAGTTTGTCGATGCCGCCGTCAAACAAGCCTTGATTAATCTCGAATCCCGCCCCGCACCCGCAGGCGAAATGACCGTTGTCTTGGGCAACGGCTGGCCGGGCGTGTTGCTACATGAAGCCGTCGGACACGGTTTGGAAGGCGATTTCAACCGCAAAGAAACCAGTGTCTTTTCAGGTAGAATCGGCGAGCGCGTTGCCGCCAAAGGCGTTACCGTCGTTGATCAGGGCGACATTGCCGACAGGCGCGGTTCGCTCAATATCGACGATGAAGGCAACGAAACACGCCGCACCGTATTGATTGAAGACGGCATCTTGGTCGGCTATATGCAGGATGAAACCAACGCCCGCCTGATGGGTACGCAATCCACCGGCAACGGCCGCCGCGAAAGCTACGCCTCCGCCCCTATGCCGCGCATGACCAATACCTTCATGGAAAACGGCGGCTACGAACCCGACGAAATCATCGCGTCCATCGACAAAGGCATTTACGCCGTCAACTTCGGCGGTGGACAGGTGGACATCACCAGCGGCAAATTTGTCTTCAGCGCATCCGAAGCGTGGTGGGTCGAGGGCGGCAAACTGCAATATCCCGTCAAAGGCGCAACCATCATCGGCAACGGTCCTGAAGTGTTGAAACATGTTTCCATGATAGGCAACGATACCGCGCTGGATAGTGGTGTCGGCGTGTGCGGCAAAGACGGGCAAAGTGTTCCTGTCGGCGTCGGACAACCGACCTTGCGGATTGATGCCGGACTGACCGTCGGCGGTAGCGAGATTTAAGTCAGGCAAGTAAAAATAAAACGTCGTCTGAAAACTGTATTTGGGGTTTTCAGACGACGTTTTGTTTTCAGAAGGTTCAGGACTAAGCTTCATATTCAAAACACAATCTTCGCCTCCTCCCTCCTCTTCCATTGATATAATGATCACTTTTTCAGACGACCTTTCCTCATGAACATCACCCAAATCCTCTCTCAAGAACTCTCCGCCACCGCCGCCCAAATCACCGCCGCCGTCGACCTTTTTGGACGACGGTGCGACCGTGCCGTTTATCGCCCGTTACCGCAAAAGAAGCCACGGGCGGGCTGGATGATACGCAGCTGCGCCAGCTTGCCGAGCGGCTGCAATACCTGCGCGAGCTGGAAGAGCGCAAAGCCGTTGTTTTAAAAAGCATTGAAGAGCAAGGCAAACTTTCAGACGACCTCAGGGCGCAAATCGAAGCCGCCGACAACAAAACCGCGCTGGAAGACCTGTATCTGCCCTACAAGCCCAAACGCCGCACCAAGGCGCAAATCGCGCGCGAACACGGGTTGCAGCCGCTGGCAGACGTGTTGCTTGCCGAGCAGCCACAGAACGTGGAAGCCGCCGCGCAAGGCTACCTGAACGAAAACGTCCCCGACGCCAAAGCCGCATTGGACGGCGCGCGCGCGATTCTGATGGAGCAGTTTGCCGAAGACGCGGAACTCATCGGCACGCTGCGCGACAAGCTGTGGAATGAAGCCGAAATCCATGCGCAAGTCGTTGAAGGCAAAGAAACCGAAGGCGAAAAATTCAGCGATTATTTCGACCACCGCGAACCTATTCGCACCATGCCCAGCCACCGCGCGCTGGCGGTTTTGCGCGGCCGCAACGAAGGCGTGTTGAACATCGCGCTCAAATACCAGCCCGACGACACGCCGATTACGCAGCAAAGCGAATACGAGCAAATCATCGCCCGCCGCTTCAAGGTTTCAGACGGCCACAAATGGCTGCGCGACACCGTGCGCCTGACTTGGCGCGCGAAAATCTTTTTGTCGCTGGAACTTGAAGCCTTAGGTCGTCTGAAAGAAGCCGCCGACACCGATGCGATTACCGTGTTCGCCCGCAATCTCAAAGACTTGCTGCTCGCCGCGCCCGCCGGACGGCTGACCACTTTGGGTCTCGACCCCGGCTACCGCAACGGCGTGAAATGCGCCGTGGTGGACGACACAGGCAAGCTGCTGGATACGGTCATCGTCTATTTGCACCAAGAAAACAATATGTTGGCAACACTGTCGCGCCTGATTAAACAACACAGCGTGAAGCTCATCGCCATCGGCAATGGCACTGCCAGCCGCGAAACCGACAAAATCGCGGGCGAACTGGTGCGCGGAATGCCGGAAATGGGGCTGCACAAAATCGTCGTCTCCGAAGCCGGCGCGTCGATTTATTCCGCGTCCGAACTGGCGGCGCGCGAGTTCCCCGACTTGGACGTTTCCTTGCGCGGCGCAGTGTCCATCGCCCGCAGGCTGCAAGACCCGCTCGCCGAGCTGGTCAAAATCGACCCCAAATCCATCGGCGTGGGCCAGTATCAGCACGACGTGAACCAAAGCCAGCTCGCCAAATCGCTGGACGCGGTGGTCGAAGACTGCGTGAACGCCGTCGGCGTGGACGTGAACACCGCCTCCGCCCCACTCTTGGCACGGATTTCCGGTTTGAATCAGACCCTTGCCCAAAACATCGTCGCCTACCGCGATGAAAACGGCGCATTCGACAGCCGCAAGAAATTGCTGAAAGTACCGCGTTTGGGCGAAAAAACCTTCGAGCAGGCGGCGGGCTTTTTGCGGATTAACGGCGGCAAAGAGCCGCTGGACGCGAGCGCCGTCCACCCCGAAGCCTATCCCGTCGTCGCCAAAATGCTGGCGCAACAAGGCATTACCGCCGCCGAGCTCATCGGCAACCGCGAGCGCGTGAAGCAAATCAAAGCATCCGACTTCACCGACGAACGCTTCGGCCTGCCGACCATTCTGGACATCCCTGTCCGAGTTGGAAAAAAACCCGGACGAGACCCGCGCGGCGAGTTTCAGACGGCATCATTCGCCGAAGGCATCCACGAAATCAGCGACTTGCAAGTCGGCATGATACTCGAAGGCGTGGTTTCCAACGTCGCCAACTTCGGCGCGTTCGTGGACATCGGCGTCCATCAGGACGGCTTGGTACACATCTCCGCCCTGTCCAATAAATTCGTCCAAGACCCGCGCGAAGTGGTAAAAGCCGGCGACGTGGTGAAAGTGAAAGTGCTGGAAGTCGATGCCGCCAGAAAACGCATCGCGCTGACCATGCGGCTGGATGACGAAGCCGGCGCAACCAAAGGCAACAGGTCGTCTGAAAGCAAACATTCCGAACGCCGCGACCGTAAACCCCAACGCAACGACCGTGCCCCGACCAATTCGGCGATGGCGGATGCGTTGGCGAAGTTGAAAAGGTAAGGTTGGCTTTTTTTGAGACTCAATTAAAGGTCGTCTGAAAAAAGGATTTTCAGACGACCTTTTTTACCACTGAAATCACCAAAACAAAAATATCCGACATTTAGAAAATGGTTCCTTCTCTTTCTAACAGAACAGAAAACAAGGTTGCCGTTTCAATAAAAAGATGATATATTGCAATGTCAAATATTAAATTAGGATATTATTATATCTTGCTGTTTTTTTGTTAATTATTTAGTTATTGCTTTTTATGTCAGATACAACAATGCACGGCTGCTTTTTTTGCAGCCGTTTTGTTTTATATATTTATGTTAAACCGTCTGATGACGCGCTTTGTCAAACGGCTTTTTGTGTCTTATGGATGTAGTAGGCTATTTTTTGCGAGTTTTTCGCATTATGGCGACTATGACGACCATCTTCGGTTTTTTTGGCCGCTTCTAAGTTTTTTTGACCAGTTGCGGAAATGCGTTTATCCGATAGGCAACCAAAGCGGGCATGAACAGTGCGCGTTTTAGTTGTCGATGTCCGTATCTGCTCAATCTTCCTTTTTTTGTTCACGCTGATTCCCGATTGTTCGATTTTTCGGACTCAAACCTGCAAATGATACAAACTGGTTTGCGGTTTCAAACGTTTTATCCGTCAGGTGTCTAAGCAGGATTGCAGCGGTATCTTTTCCTATGGCGGGTATGGTTTGGAGATTTTTGATATTCGGCATTCAGGCTTTTTTTGTTGTTTAATCGTGCTGTCTATACGTTTGGAGGTTTCGTCTATTTTTATTTGAGAGCAACAGGATGATTGTTTCATGGGTTGATCGTATAAACGGGTCTTTTGCGGTATGCAACCTGTTTTGGCTTTTCGTGCTTCTGTTGCTTGAGTTGTTGGAGAAGGTTTATCAGTTTATACAACGTTGGATTTTTCAGACGGCCTAAACGGTGTCAATTTATCTAAATGCCGTTTTGCGTAATCGGCTATCAGCTTTGAATCTGCTTTGTCTGTTTTGGTATGTCTGAACTGGCTTTTTTTGCGTAATCTTTTATTTTCAATGGATTAATGACGTAAACGGTATAGACTGCGCTCAAATATTCCGCCGCCTGTTCGTAATAAACGCCTGTTGCCTCCATGCTTATAGCGATTTTTCTAACTCGTTTTGTTTTTTTATCCAGGCAATCAGTTTTTCAAAACCTTCATGACTGTTTCCGATTTTTTTATATAGTCCATTTCACCTTTGGCCGTAATCAATGTTACGTCTATGGTGTCTTTGGAAATATCCAATCCTATTACATTCATTGCATTTTCCTTATTTATTCAGCCTGCTATGCGGCTATGATGATATTCAATCTTTAGGACGATCGGACGGTTCGGCATTTCTTTTTTTCCCAGTTTTTTTAACTTTGGTCGATTTACTGCCTAAACCGCCCGGGCTTCTGTTTTGCGCATAAACAAAAAAACCCGCAAACCGTCTTTTTTTAAAACGTTTTGCGGGTTTTTGGCTTTAGCATTTTATTGCGTCCGGTTGAGCTGATTTTTTTGCCTATTTTTTTGAAATTATAGACGTCGCCGGAAGACATAAAATTGCTGAGATTCAAAAAAGCGGGAGTTCCCGCACCCCGTGGATGCTTATTTACCTATTAATTCCGCCTTTGGCTGCATTAACAGATAAATAAGCATCTTTATTTATGGCGAACCTACGACCCCGCCGCGTTGTGCAAATTGTTGTCCCTGCTTCTGTATAACCGTCATACATTAGATTTTTGTGGGGGTTGTCCACCCATCGTGAGAACTTGGCCGCTTTCAGGCGTATAGGCGGCCTGCGGTGCGGTCTGTTGCTGTTGCGCGGTTTGCTGCTCATCTTTGTAGGGATTGAACGGCAAGCCGTTTTTTTGCGTAGTCTTTACACATGGCTTTTTGTGATTTCTTTCAGCGGTGTGCCTTGGCTTGAATAACAGGTACAGCCGCTTTTTGCCGCCATCGACGCAGCCGACAGGGTACTCAAATGTTTTTGACTTGGCGGACACCGTTGTAAATCGGTTTGCTTTCGGGCTTTTCGGCGAGTACAGGGACGAAGTCTTCAGGTTTGAGGTTTTTGCCCTATATCAGCAGGAGCAGCGGTATTTTTTTGTTCAGACGCACCATCTACGTCAGACGCGGCATTTGTGGCCGTCGTTTGTTGTTCGTCCGCGCTAAATCGTTTGCTCATGTTGTTTATCGTGTAAAGGGTGAAGCCTATCAAAAGCGGTATAAACAAAACGACGAATATCAGGCTTTTGGGAATGCGGCGTTTGGGCTTGGTGTGTACTTCGGCGGATTTGTACATGCCAAAGGACTTTTTAGGAACAACAAACGTGCGCTCAATTGCTTTGGCAATATTGACGCTGCTATCGGGCTGGTCGACGCATTCGTTCCATTCGTAGAGTTTGCGCCCAACAGGCTTGATAGAAACGTGCATATGCCGTTGGACAAGCCGGCGGACGAAACTGTCAAGGAAGCTGGGATGCTGCGTAATCAAAACGATGTCTAAACCGTGATGGCGGTGCGTTGCCAATGCTTCGATGAACGGCGGTACTTTTGAAGCGGCGGAACGTGTACCCATCAGCCTTTGTGCTTCGTCTATGATGACGAGCGAGCCATAAGGGAGGAAGTCTTGAAACGGCTGGGATTTGATTTGCTCGTCTGAAAGTTCTTCATGTTCTATTTTGAGTTCGGGAATGCCATTAACAAAGAGCGGGCGTTTTTTCTTAACACCGTCTTTGTCGGTAAAGTGGGTGTAGCTTTCGTCGGTCATCAACATATTGACGATAGAACTGGTCTTTCCGCTGCCCGGAACGCCTGTTTGCAGAATAATCATTTATCTTTACCCCCTGGAATGAACGACAATTTGCTTATGCTTTGCATAGCGACATTAAAGGCGAATGCACCGAATATCAGACCTAACGCGTGTCCGAAACCTGCCATCATGATGATTTGGAAAATATCGAACGGCATGGAATTGAATTTATTGCTGATGTAGTCTTTGACGAATCCTAGACCCACTGTAAAGCCTGTAAAGGTCACGAAACTGATACCCAGTGCTATAAATACTTTTACGACGATATAGGTCAGCAGCCTTTGTAATATGGCGAAAAACGCGGCTTGCATGCTTTAGTCCTTTCTGCTTGAGAACATGATAAATGCGGCTACAACGGCAGCTATACCGATAACAAGGAAACGTATCATTTCGGCAAAACGGCAAATCAGGTCATATTTGAATTCCATCGTTACGCCTAAATAGGTTGCTGTTCTAGGAGCAGGACAAACGCCGTTATCAGGTAGGAAGAAATCCGGGCTAAATGTCGTTTCGTTTTGGGTATGCGGTATTTTGAATGGCTCTTCCTGTTCTTCTATGTTGCCTTTTTCAGCACAGGCTAAGATGTTCGGAAACACTTCACACAATAACCCGCCGCTTTCTTTGGGCTTGTCATCCTCTTTCGGCTTGTCGTCGGGTTTGGGGTCGTCTTTTCCTTCAGGCGTGTTATTTGGATCGGGCTTGTCTTTGCCGCCAGGACTGCCGTCAGGGTCGGGCTTTGTTTTATCGGACGGGCTGCCGTCGGGCGTTGGGTCGGGTTGCGAACCTGGCTTTCCGTCAGGATTTGGGTCGGGTTGTCCGCCCGGCTTGCCATTTTCGCCCGGTGTGGGTGTTGGGTTGGTTTTTGGCGCGGCAGGGCTGCCCGGTGTGAGGTCAGGGCGCGGGGTTGTGGTTACTTTGGCCGTCGTATTGCCGTCCGCGCCTGTTGTGAAACTGATGGTTATTTGAAAGGGTCTGCCGTCTTGCCCTGTTGCGGGACCAAGTGTGATGACTGTTCCGTTAGGAACGGTCGGCGTGCTTTGAGATTCACCTGGGATGCTGCCGTCTTCGTTGGCGGTTGCGTTGACGTATTGAGACGGGGCGGAATCGGCTTTCGGACCGACAATGCGGTCAAAAGTCTGATTGAGAAATGGGCGTGAATTTGCCTTTGTATTTGACGTATCTTAATGTCGTCATCAATACATCGTGCGTTATTTCGCCCTTGGCGTTTACAATTTGTGCACTGCACCAACGGCCTGACGTTGAAAAAAATTTGTCGGTGTAAATTTGACGGGATTGAAAAAAATAGCCTTTGGAATAGGCGAGCTTGCACATTGCCTGCTTAAGAGCTTCGTTGTCGGCCGCGCCTTCCTGCCAGTAATCTTGTTTGAGTTTAATTCGTTCTTCACTGCATGCCGAGCCTGTATTTAATTCCGACACGCAATAGCCGTAGTCGGGTTCTGTCTTGCCGAAGTTTTCGTGATCTGCATTGTATTCGTAGCCTTCATCCTGTAATGCAGCATCAACTAAATAAAAAAAGCAGCGGTCGAAACGGCGAAACCGACCGGACCCCCGCCTATTTTTATGAATTTACCGCCGATACGGGCTTTAGAGAGCAGGTTTTTTAGGACGGTAGAGCGGGCTACACGGCGTTCGATGGTTACGGGGACTGTTGAGGCGGAGCGGAGACCTGTAGAGGCTTCGCGGACAGATAAGGATTTACTACCAATTTCATGATAAAACATATTCCCACCCATGCCGCCACGACCGTTATCTAAATAACGCCAAGTTCTAACGCCATTTTCATTAAATCCACCCGTAGGAACACGAACTCTTCCATTTGGCTCAACTACTAATTCAGCGTTAGCTTTAAAATTACATCCCTAATAGAATAACGGCCATAATAATAAGCCGTTGAAATTTGACCATCATAGAACTCTTTGCATTCAAAGCCATGTTCTAAAAAAACTGAAATTTCAAATACGAGCCATCTTCAAAAACTAACATATCATCAAGATATGTTCTATTTAAAAAAATATTGGGCTGCGCTTTTTACCATGTTCTTAAAATCAGAAATTGGATAAATTTCTTTAAGTCTGAACATTTCAGCTATAAACACATGACACAATTTTTTTCATTTTAAATAATCGGGATTCGTGTCTTTTTTTGAATCTCAATTCTTCTTCTGAAATATAAAACATAATCCTAACTTTCGTAACGGTTGCAGAAAGTCGGGATTATATCACTTCGTCATCAAGGCAAACTATAACCACTATCTATCATGTCTTCGACCGTACTGTCTTCAGGCATAAGACCGGCATCAATAAGGAAATTTAAATAATCCTGATGTTTGTCATAACCATCCGGCCAAACTCTTTCCATATACTCTTCATGCGTTTCATAATCGGGGTCTGATTCCATAAAGTCACCGAAACCATAATCTGACCCGCCATAACTAGCCCCTTGTTCATACTCAAAATCATCTTCCATATCATTACCTATTTAAAAATCATCCAGCCCACCACGACCGGAACAAATACGCCAAGATAGAAATAAAAGTCCATCATGCGACTACCTCAATTTCTGCCATAAAAGCTTCATCCCCACACGGCAGCCATTATGGCGACCATAGACCAGCCGATGTATGAACCGTCCCTCATGCTGTCTATCGGATTGCATTCGGGCAATTCGGCTTTGACGATCTGACCGTTAAGTATCCAACCGAGCTTAGACGCCTGAAGCTGTATCAACTTGCCGTCTTCGCCAATCCTTGGAGGTACTAGGCTGAAATAGACGTTTTCGGCGTCCTGGCGGGTTGCGTAACAGTTGTTTCCGACTTGATAGCCCATCAGCAATCCTTATAGATATAAACGCCGTCGTCGTCTTCATCTTCGCCTATACCGTTTGCAATCGTTTCAAACTCTTGTTCCTGTGCTGCAAGTTCCTGCTCTTCTGCTACGAGTTCTTCATAAACGGCTAAGGCTTCTTCCTGCGTTCGGCGTCTGTCTTCACACTCTTCGTGTTCATCGGACGACTCTTCGGCTTCATGTGCTTTAATTTCAGCTTCGGCTTTTTCCAGTCGGATTTCGGCAAGTCTTAATCTGATTTCATCTAGCCTTTCCCGAATTTCTTCACGACGTTCTTTTCGTTCGGCGGCTGCTTTAGCCTTTCTGCCGTCTATAACCGAACGTATCAGGGCAATGCCTAAAAGCCCGCCATATGCCGACAAAACATAGCCGCCGATTTCTTTTATATCGGCAAGGCTGTATCCAAACTCTTTCGATAATGTGTCTAAAATCGACATTTCTATGCCCCTTTAAAATTCAGACGACCTTTGGCGGGTCGTCTGAAACTTTTGGATTAGCGCAATACGCGACGAATCAAAGTAATTGCGAAGATGGAAGCGATAATACCCAGTACGATTGCCGCAACTGACAGAGCATCGGTTTTAGCAGTAGCCAAGTCGGTTTTGACGCTTTCAGGTACTTCAGCCCATGCTTGACCAGCGAGAGCCAGAGGAGCGGCGGCAACGACAGCCAGTTTTGCGCCGTATTTACGGCAAATGTTCATCAATTTCATGATGTTTTCCTTTACGAAATGTTGATAAAAAAATAGTTTTGCGGGCTTTGTGAAGGTTTTAGAGACCGCCCGCCGAGCCTCTTAAACTTAATCTTCTTTTTTTCGTAGAATCCGAAAATTACAAATTCCCCGCCTATCTCTTCCAATGCCGAGCTAAAAGCGTCTTCATAGCTGTCATACTTGCCGGCTGATTTGATGTTCGGCGTAAAGCCAATATCGCCAAAAGGATCGGGATAGATGAATTCGTGATTTTCCAATTCCTGTACGATGAATTTCTGTTGGTATCTGCTCATGATTCAGCCTTTCTTAGGCTTTAGGTGCTGCGCCCTTTACTTGGAAATCCAACAATTTCGGCACTAAGCCTTTGCCTGTTGATTCCATGGCAACGGTTACATCAACCGCACAGGGGAATTTAAGGTTTTTCAATTTTTCAAAATTATGGCTGTCACCAAACTTCATGCTTGCCGCGGTAAAGCCCACGGCATTGCCGTTTGACGGCATGGGGCTGGCTACCAAAACGGTGCATGAATCGATTTTGTTACCGTCGATTTCGCCTTTGAATTGTTTTGCGCCCAACAAAGTGGCTGGATATGTGGTTACTTGGCTTGTTTCAAACATTTTTCAATTTCCTTCAATTGTTTAAAAAATCGGATATTTGACGTTCCTCGTACTCAATATCCTTGATGTGTTGCCTTTCCCTGTCTTGTGGGAATGCGGTTTCTTTCTCTTCATTCAAATCATCAAACAGTGTTTCAATGTTCAATGCGTTAATAGCTTTCTGTTCTTCGTGGATATACTGGAATTTCTGCGTTTGGTGTCTGCAATCATATTGCTCAGGCTGTAAACCTTTTGGATAACCTTCAACGCCTTTCACCAGCTCATCAACTATCCTGCTATCGTCCCACCCTATATCGCGGAGGAAGTTGACCATCTTGCCGACCTGATTCCTTGCATGGAAAAGCTTATGGTCGAATGTCAAATTAACGGTTTCTACTTTTGCTTCCATCCGCTTGGCTTCGGTTTTAAAAATCGCCTTGCAAATCGGATATGCACCGCCGAGATATGAACCGGGATAAAGCAGCATATCCAATGGGATTTCTATATCCCCCGCCCTGAATTCGGTTTCAAACCTAACCCAAGGACTGTCAACATCTCCGAACTGTCTGCCTTTCTCGTAAACACGGGTAAATTTTGAGTTTCCGCGCTTGCCGATATAAAAGGTTTTTCCGCTGCCGTCTTCATTTCGCCATGCCGTGCCTCGACATTCGCTTTTTGGCCGCATATTGTGTACGTCGTAATGTCCGTTATCGTGGTCTAGCATTGCCTGATCGGGTGTGTACTCGCCGTTTAAAAAATCATGGGCTACATCGACACGGGTTATTTTCGGGCGGACGCATTTACTTAAGAATTCATGTAGGCGGTTTTCCCAACCGGGTAATGCCGCCATACAGCCTGTTCCGTTCAATTCGACCAACATCGTTTCTCGCTGACCGCCATAGTGAACCTTTCCGTATTCGACGTTATCGGGTCCGAGTTGGTAACAGCTTTTATAGAAAAAAACTTTCCTTTGAACGGTAATTTTTTGGGTAATGCCGAATCCCAAAAATTTCTTCAAGCAGCTCGCTATACTGAACAACGAATTCCGTATCTGAAACCAATCCTTTTCCTGTTACTTTCGGCAAAGAATCTTCGTGAATCGTGAAAGTGATTTGGTCTATGAACGCTCCGTCATCCCTGCCACGCCTTAACGGTATTTCTATGAATCTGCCCTTGCCGTCCGATACAAAATGGCTGAAATATTCGAATTGGAATTCTTGGCTTTCTGTTTTTTCCGCACCCTTCGGATTTGGGGTTTTGTTTTGCTCCCCCCCTATTAGCCTAGGGGGGCAGCCTTCGGCGGTTGCCGCAGCCCCGCCGTCCGCTGACGCGTCCGCCATGTCCGCGGACACCGCCACGGATTTATCTTCCAAGGCTTTCACGGTTGCATTCCTTGTCCATCAGTTCTTTTACAAACAATCTGCCGTATTCATACGCTTCGTTTTCGGTTTTTTGTTTCAAAGTCGGATTGCGGATAGGTAAACAAAGTGTTTTGATGCATTGGGATTCGTTGTCTTTATCCCTGAACACTTTCAAGATGTATGCTTTCGGGAAAGATAATGGTTCGGGATTGACGGTATAGAAAATAAACATGATTAAGCCCCTTCACTGGCTAGAGTTAAGGGGCTTTACAAGAATTAAAAATATGCGCCCCTGATGGAGCGCAATATATAAGGTCGGCGGATTCGCATTTGAAGTGCAACTTTCCATAACAGAAAAAGGCCAGTATGCGGTAGCATACGGCCTTTCCTGCAAGAAAGATTGCCATGAGCTACACACAACTGACCCAAGACGAACGATACCATATCCAATACCTGTCCCGCCACTGCACCATCGCCGAAATCGCCAAACAACTTAACCGCCACAAAAGCACCATCAGCCGAGAAATCAAGCGGCACTGCATCCAAGGACAGCAATACAGCGCCGATAAAGCACAGAAGCAAAGCCGGCTGACCAAAAAGCACCGGCGAAAACCCTATAAGCTCGATTCGCAGCTGGTTCAACACATCGACACCCTTATCCGCCGCAAACTCAGTCCCGAACAAGTATGCGCCTACCTGCATAAACACCACGGGATCACACTCCATCACAGCACCGTTTACCGCTACCTCCGCCAAGACAAAAGCAACGGCGGCACTTTGTGGCAACATCTCAGAATATGCAGCAAACCCTACCGCAAACGCTACGGCAGCACATGGACCAGAGGCAAAGTGCCCGACCGCGTCGGCATAGAAAACCGACCTGCTATCGTCGACCGGAAAACCCGCATCGGCGATTGGGAGGCCGACACCATCGTCGGCAAAAATCAGAAAAGCGCGTTATTGACCTTGGTCGAACGCACTACCCGCTACACCATCATCTGCAAATTAAAGAACTTAAAAGCCGAAGACACTGCCCGGGCGGCCATTAGGGTATTAAAGGCATATAAAGCCAGAGTCCACACCATCACCATGGATAACGGCAAAGAGTTCTACCAACACACCAAAATAGCCAAAGCATTGAAGGCGAAAACCTATTTTTGCCGCCCTTACCATTCGTGGGAAAAAGGGCTGAATGAGAACACCAACGGACTCATCCGACAATATTTCCCCAAACAGACCGATTTCCGAAACATCAGCGATCGGGAGATACGCAGGGTTCAAGATGAGTTGAACCACCGGCCGAGAAAAACACTTGGCTACGAAACGCCAAGTGTTTTATTCTTAAATCTGTTCCAACCACTGGTACCCTAGTGTTGCACTTGAAATCCGAATCCAAGGTCGTCTGAAACTTAATTCCCGATAGTAAATAGAATTAAACTTACAGGATTTCCGCACTTCCGTCCGACGTGAAGCACGGCATTACCTACCACCATTCAAATGGCGCAAACACATTTTGTAGTAGGCACATACAAACAGGCGTATAGTTTGAGATATTGCAAACCCATCATCACCACCCAAGGAGTCCAAACTATGAAACCTGTTTTGTTTGCCGCACTGATTTCCTGTTTTTCCGTTGCTGCCTATGCGGCTTGCGCCGACAGCCAGCAGCAGTGTGTGATTTATAAAAAAACGGCAATGTGGCGACTGAAGGCGGCTGTTCGGTCAACAAGTGTCAGAATGCCGATGCGCAGGTGTTGAAGTGGAAGCTGAAAAAAACGGTAAAGGCGTAACCGTGGAAATCGGGAAAAAAACGGCAAAGTTTTTGGTGAACAAAAAAACCGGGAGCGAAGGCGAACAACAGCAACGCGGCAGGCATGGGCTTGACGTGTTATGCCGCCGATGCGGACAAGCGTGAGCAGTTCTGCTCGACCAATTATTGATACGACCAGCATGAAAAAGGTCGTCTGAACATTTTTCAGACGACCTTTCATATTTATACGGACACGCCGACTGCGCGGGCAATTGCCAACCCCTCTTCCGCGCTCATGTAAACAGGGCTTTCAGGGCGGTCGCTGCGGACAATATCGCCGTCTCGGAACATGACTAATTCATCAACAGCTAATTGCGACCAAGTTTCGTCTCGGGTCAAGGGCAGTGTGGCAATAACGGAGACTTTGTCATTCGGGGTGGTAACTGCGGAAAAAAATCGACCATCACGTCATCATCCAAAAAGCCGTGCCTTGCCGAAAGGAGCTTTGCGCACGATATAGTGCAGCAGCGTACTGGCATGTGCAAACAGGCAGTCGCCGTTGGACATCACAAAATTGAACAATCCGAAGCGGCGAATTTCGTGAGTTAGCGCAGCAACGGCATCAAACAAAGTATCGGAATCAGGTTTCTCAGAAAAAGCGGCTGCGAAGCCGGTTGAGGATATAACAAAATGCACGTTCAGAGTCGGTCGTACCGACAGCATGGTAATACTCGCCTTGTTCCGGATAAAAATCAATCAAATGCCCGTTATGCGCAAAGAGCCAATATTCGCCCCACATTTCGCGCATAAAAAGGATGGGTATTGGCCAAAGAAGTCTGCCCTTGCGAGGCTTTTACGGATGTGGGCGATGACGTTTTCAGATTTAATTTGATAGGCGCGAACCAAGTCGGCAACCGGGGAATTTGCGCTGGGCTTATCATCGTGAAACAATCGTACACCTTTCCCTTCAAAGAAACCGATACCGAATCCATCGGCGTGATGGTCGGTAATGCCGCCGCGGCGGCGGAAACCCTCGAAGGAAAAACATAATGTCCGTTGGGGTATTACAGTTCATGCCGAGCAGTTGGCACATAATTTTTGACCTTTATTGTTTTTAATAGGAATAGAACAGTCGGATTATGGTACATTGGACAATCCGTTTCAATAGACACGATACAGTATCCCCACAAAATCAATACAACTCTTCATAGCAGGACATCACAATAATAAAAACCGGATTTCAAAATGAAATCCGGTCTACGATATATTCAAATTTAAAAGCATTCATCAAAGGTATTTGGCTGCCAAATATCCTGCCGCCACCAAGCCGAACATAGCCAACACACCCAAAACAGAAACCAGAACAATCATATTGCGTTTGGAAGTAAGGGCTTCCAGTCTAGGATCCTGCCCCAACTCCTGCCGCAATTTGCTTTCAAGTTCGGCACGGATTTCTTTCCGCATCAACTTTTCTTCCCGCTCTTTTTCAAGTTGCAATTTGTGAGCGATTTCAGCTTGTTTTTTATGCTCAAACGCCACCTTTTCCTGCCACTCAATACGTTTACGCTGGATGATTTGCTCGGTTGCACTGGCAAAATGGAAATGGCAGACGGCACATTCCTCTGCTGCCACATCCTCCGTAATCGTCATACAAACGGGACATTGCTTTAAAGACGCTTCCTCGTTTTCACCTTCGTCCTCACTTACCTGCAACTCCATGGACTGACGCACAATAACATCAAGCCCCAAGTAGTTGAAATACTGCTGCGCATTCTCGCGCTCATCCTGCGTACAATTCTCGGCAATAATCGCTTGCGGACGTTCAGAAAGTGCCTGAACCAAATCTTCTGCTTCTTTTTTTCCGGCAAGTTATCATATAGGCATGCATTGATACGCTCATGATCGACATCTGGCGGATAAGAAACATAAACATCGTAAAGTTTGTCAGAGTTTTTTTCATTGTTATCCTAGAACAAACCGAACTTTTTAATCCCATTCACGGAAACCGGCTTGATTTTGCTTATACCATGATACACGGCAGCGATCCGTCAACCTATCATCTGACTTAGACACTACTCCCGAAACTTCCTAAACTACCCAACTATCTGATAATTAGCTTTGGGTATGCAACCTATCGGCACCAAGCCGAATGTAAATCAAATAACAGATAGTACATGAGTAAATATTCCCAAAGGGAATTATAGATTATAAGACAGATGATTTTTTTATTGGAAAGCAATTACAAACGAAAGGCCGTTTGTATAAACAAACGGCCTTTTTTTATCTACATATGGCTCAAACTGAGAAGGATGACCCGCAACCGCAAGTCGTTTCTGCATTCGGATTACGAATAACAAATTGCGATCCTTGCAAACTTTCAGTGTAATCAATTTCCGCACCAACCAAATATTGGTAGCTCATCGGGTCCACCAAGAAAGTCAGGCCGTTTTTCTGAATTTCAAAATCGTCATCATTTTTGATTTCATCAAAAGTAAAACCATACTGGAATCCCGAACAACCTCCGCCATTAACAAACACGCGTAATTTCAAATCGGGATTGTTTTCTTCTGCAATCAAATCGGCAACCTTGGTACAGCAGCTATCAGTGAAAATAATTGGACTTTCGTCTGACATGATGTGTTTCCTTTTTATATGAATATTTTCGATATTGTCCTGCAAACCTTAACCTAAAGCAAGTCTGCCCTCAGATTGACCGGCATCAAGAGTTGCAGCTTCACGGACTTCTCCATGCAAGATGGAGTCCGCCTCTATATTTATCAATAGAGATAAAAACCATAAACCACTACTTAACAAGTCGTCTGAAAATACAAGGACTACACCATTCAAATATTTCGCCCGAACCACTCGACACGCCCGATAATGGCAACATCGTCAGTCAAATTATTCAAATCAATTTCAAAAAGTCGGATAAGCCTCATTGGCGGAAATCACATTCACCACCCCGCCTGGCATCAGCTGTAATCGTTTTACCAACAAATTCTCATTAAGCCTCAAAACGTACAGCCCATCCTTCGGCGCAGTCTCAGCATGATTGATTAAAATAGTATCCCCATCATTCAAAACCCCTTCCATAGAATCCCCCTTGACCGAAATAACGGAAAGGTTTTTAGTATCACGGGTAACATAATTTTCTACCCAATACCGACGGAATGCCATGGTAAAAACAGGTTTTTCATCACCTACTAACCGCCCATGTCCGGCGGCAGCCTGAATATCATAACGCGGAACAAAGACAAACTCGTCGATATCAACCGGATTACCCAATGTATCATAAGCAACTGCAGTAGAAGACGGAACTTGCACATTAGGGAACGGACTCCCCTCCCCAGTCAACAGCCAGTCAATACTGCAACCTTTCAGTTGTTTGATTTTTTTTAGAGTTTCCGATTTCGGCAAACCGCCTTCGTTCCAAATCCTACTAAATCCCGCAATGGTCATATCAATGTCTGCGGCAATTTTGGCTTGGCGCGCTTCGTCTTTCCACAAAAACACCAATCTGTCTTTAAATGTATCCATATCGATCCTCAGGCTGAAATGCGCCTCCTACAATGAAGCACTTGTGGGTTTATTTTACCTTAGTTTTTATTAAAAATGTAAGAAAAAAATATTAGTTGAATTAAGAAAAAGTATTGCATTTTTTGTTTTTGCTTAGTATGATTCTTCTAACGCTTCAAACAAACCAGGCCTTCCTCAGCCATAATTAGGTAAAAACATGGCATATATTACGATGATTGTAATCAGATTTTCATGAAGCAAAGGCTGTTTGACACAAGCAAGTAAGAAAAATCTTAGTTTTATTTGATTGGAGGATATAATGACCCGTTACCGTAAAAATGCATGGCTCGCCGTTGCTGCCTTCGTTTTTAGGATTTTTGGCATTTCCTTTCAGTTATTCAGAAGCCCATCAATCTTCCGAACAACATCTCTCTGCCGAGATGTGCGACCGCCTTAGCGGAATGGCCTCCGACAAAATGGACGGTATCCAATTATCCGTCGCCCAAGAATGCGATACACTCGAAGCATCACACGATTGGGAACAACAATACGGCGGGTTGAACGAACATGAGATAATTGCAGGAATTGTGTACGAATAACTGCTGCATTTCCGGAACTGTGCAGTTTTATAGAATGCCGATACCTACTTTTTCAAACCAAAGCTTTTCAGACGACCTTCTATGTCGTCTGAAAATACTTTCTCCGACCCAACTAGGCATTTATATCCAACGTACAGGCATGAGGCTAACAAACCGGTTGGATCCGTACTGAAATATTGACCACTACTGTATATTTAAGGGTCCTTGGATTCGGATTTCAAGTGCAACACTAGGGTACCAGTGGTTGGAACAGATTTAAGAATAAAACACTTGGCGTTTCGTAGCCAAGTGTTTTTCTCGGCCGGTGGTTCAACTCATCTTGAACCCTGCGTATCTCCCGATCGCTGATGTTTCGGAAATCGGTCTGTTTGGGGAAATATTGTCGGATGAGTCCGTTGGTGTTCTCATTCAGCCCTTTCTCCCAAGAATGGTAAGGGCGGCAAAAATAGGTTTTCGCCTTCAATGCTTTGGCTATTTTGGTGTGTTGGTAGAACTCTTTGCCGTTATCCATGGTGATGGTGTGGACTCTGGCTTTATATGCCCTTAATACCCTAATGGCCGCCCGGGCAGTGTCTTCGGCTTTTTAAGTTCTTTAATTTGCAGATGATGGTGTAGCGGGTAGTGCGTTCGACCAAGGTCAATAACGCGCTTTTTCTGATTTTTTTGCCGACGATGGTGTCGGCCTCCCAATCGCCGATGCGGGTTTTCTGGTCGACGATAGCAGGTCGGTTTTCTATGCCGACGCGGTCGGGCACTTTGCCTCTGGTCCATGTGCTGCCGTAGCGTTTGCGGTAGGGTTTGCTGCATATTCTGAGATGTTGCCACAAAGTGCCGCCGTTGCTTTTTGTCTTGGCGGAGGTAGCGGTAAACGGTGCTGTGATGGAGTGTGATACCGTGGTGTTTGCGCAGGTAGGCGCATACCTGTTCGGGACTGAGTTTGCGGCGGATAAGGGTGTCGATGTGTTGAACCAGCTGCGAATCGAGCTTATAGGGTTTTCGCCGGTGCTTTTTTGGTCAGCCGGCTTTGCTTCTGTGCTTTTTTTCGGCGCTGTATTGCTGTCCTTGGATGCAGTGCCGCTTGATTTCTCGGCTGATGGTGCTTTTGTGGCGGTTAAGTTGTTTGGCGATTTCGGCGATGGTGCAGTGGCGGGACAGGTATTGGATATGGTACCGTTCGTCTTGGGTCAGTTGTGTGTAGCTCATGGCAATCTTTCTTGCAGGAAAGGCCGTATGCTACCGCATACTGGCCTTTTTCTGTTATGGAAAGTTGCACTTCAAATGCGAATCCGCCGTCGTCTGAAAATTTTCAGGCGACCCTTAATGTCTAAAAATTCTATAAACTTCCCGCCAATGCCCAATCAAAACTCAGTACAAACTGCCCTTCTCTAACAGAAACCCCATTTTTATAGTGGATTAAATTTAAATCAGGACAAGGCGACGAAGCCGCAGACAGTACAGCTAGTACGGCAAGACGAGGCAACACCGTACTGGTTTAAAGTTAATCCACTATACTTTACAATATCGCCCTTTACCTTTATTTCCAGCTTCCTTATGAACGAACACGTTTCCGTCCCATTCCCCGTCGGCGAAGACTACCTGCTCTTAGGTCAGTACGCCGAACGCGCCTATCTCGAATACGCTATGAGCGTGGTCAAAGGCCGCGCGCTGCCTGAAGTTTCAGACGGCCAAAGCCCGTACAGCGGCGTATTTTGTTTGCCATGCGCGATATGGGTTTGACGGCGGGGGCGAAGCCGGTGAAATCGGCGCGCGTGGTCGGTGAGATTTTGGGTAAATACCACCCGCACGGCGACAGTTCCGCCTATGAAGCGATGGTGCGGATGGCGCAGGATTTTACCTTGCGCTATCCCTTAATCGACGGCATCGGCAACTTCGGTTCGCGCGACGGCGACGGGGCAGCGGCGATGCGTTACACCGAAGCGCGGCTGACGCCGATTGCGGAATTGCTGTTGTCCGAAATCAATCAGGGGACGGTGGATTTTGTGCCGAACTACGACGGTGCGTTTGACGAGCCTGTACACCTGCCAGCACGTCTGCCTATGGTCTTGCTCAACGGCGCATCAGGCATTGCAGTGGGTATGGCGACCGAGATTCCGTCGCACAATTTGAACGAAGTCACGCAGGCGGCGATTGCGCTGTTGAAGAAACCGACGCTGGAAACTGCCGACCTGATGCAGTACATCCCTGCTCCCGATTTTGCCGGCGGCGGTCAAATCATCACGCCGGCGGACGAATTGCGCCGGATTTACGAAACCGGAAAGGGCAGCGTGCGCGTGCGTGCGCGTTACGAAATCGAGAAACTGGCGCGCGGACAATGGCGCGTGATTGTGACCGA
This sequence comes from uncultured Neisseria sp., assembly GCA_916438535.1. Taxonomy (GTDB): domain Bacteria; phylum Pseudomonadota; class Gammaproteobacteria; order Burkholderiales; family Neisseriaceae; genus Neisseria. The sequence goes on from CAKAEP010000002.1 coordinate 1,099,912, forward strand.
GCTGCCGCCGAACGCCAATTCCGCCAAAATCCTTGCCGAAATCGAAGAACAGACCAACCCGAAACCGAAAGCGGGTAAAAAGCAGCTGAACCAAGACCAGCTCAACACCAAAAAGCTGATGCTGGATTTAATCGACCGCGTGCGCGACGAGTCCGACGGCGAACATCCCGTGCGTCTGGTGTTCGAGCCGAAATCCAGCCGCATCGATACCGATACCTTCATCAACACGCTGATGGCGCAGACTTCGCTGGAAGGCAATGTGTCCATGAACTTGGTGATGATGGGGCTGGACAACCGTCCCGCGCAGAAAAACCTGAAAACGATTTTGCAGGAATGGTTGGATTTCCGCATCGTTACCGTAACACGTCGTCTGAAATTCCGTTTGAACCAAGTGGAAAAACGGCTGCACATCCTTGAAGGCCGTCTGAAAGTCTTTCTGCACATTGATGAAGTGATTAAAGTCATCCGCGAATCAGACGACCCGAAAGCCGACCTGATGGCGGCGTTCGGGATTGACCGAAATTCAAGCGGAAGACATTTTGGAAATCCGCCTGCGTCAGCTGGCGCGTTTGGAAGGTTTCAAACTCGAAAAAGAATTGAATGAATTGCGCGAGGAACAAGGTCGTCTGAATATCCTTTTGGGCGACGAAAACGAAAAACGCAAGCTGATTATCAAAGAGATGCAGGCGGACATGAAGCAGTTCGGCGACGCGCGCCGCACGCTGGTGGAAGAAGCCGGACGCGCCGTGCTGACACAGACCACCGCCGACGAACCCATCACGCTGATTCTGTCGGAAAAAGGGTGGATACGCAGCCGTGCTGGGCACTAACCTTGATTTGAGCCAAACCGCCTTCAAAGAAGGCGACCGCCTCAAACAAACCCTTGAAGGCCGCACCGTTTTACCCGTCGTCATTCTGGATTCATTGGGCAGAACCTACACGCTCGATGCCGCCGAAATCCCCGGCGGACGCGGCGACGGCGTGCCGGTTTCATCGTTAATCGAGCTGCAAAACGGCGCCAAACCCGTCGCCATGCTCACCGGCCAGCCCGAACAGCATTACCTGCTCTCAGGTAGCGGCGGCTACGGCTTCATCGCCAAGCTGGGCGACATGGTCGGACGCGTGAAAGCGGGCAAAGTGGTGATGACCGTGGACAGCGGCGAAACCGTCCTGCCGCCGATTGCGGTTTATGCCTCTTCGCTCATCAACCCCGACTGCAAAATCGTACTGGCAAGCAGCGACCACCGCCTCTTGGCGTTTTCCATCGGCGAACTCAAAGTCATGCCCAAAGGGCGCGGTTTGCAGTTGATGTCGCTGACCGACGGCGCATTTTTGGAACACGTTATGGTAACCACGGCTGCGGAATTCATCGTTGAAACCGTCGGCAAGCGCGGTGCGGCGCATCAGGAAAAATTGCGCATTTGCGACATCGAGGGCAAACGCGGCAAAAAAGGGAAGGTTTTGGACATCTCAGGTCGTCTGAAAACCTTGTCCGCAGCTTCCGAATAAGCAACAGAGGAAACGATAACACATTGAAAACCCTAGAAAACACGGTCGTTTTATGTTATGCTGACAAAATTAAAAAAATATTTACGACCGTCTGCGGAAATATTGCAGAACGATTTCAAAAAAACAGGTACTAATAATGATAAAAAAATAAACAAAAAGGGTTGCGGATATGAGTAAGTCCGGCTTTCAGGAACTGGGAAACCTGAGCGAGCGGATACCCGGTTTAATCAATATTGCCCGCATTGCCATCGTGCTGCCGCTGTTGGTTATGCATGCTTTCGGCGTTTACAGCAATGGCACCCATATCGGCATGTCATTCCCCCGTCGAATTTTTACAGCTGGGCAGCGCTGTATTCTTTCCTCATCTTGTTATCCGTCGCCCGTCCGGACTGGCAATGGCAGACTTTGGATTTGCCCAATGCCAGTGCAGTCGTCGATATTTCGATGATGATGATACTGGTGTATATCGCCGGCGGAGTCGATTCGGGCTTCGGCATCCTTGTCCTTCCTTTCGTCGCGACGTCCTGCCTCCTCAGCTACGGGCATTACCCCATGCTGTACGCAGGCTACGCGTCTATGCTGTTCTTCTTCAATCTGCTGCTTGACGGCAGCATCCGCCTGCATCCGTTTGATTGGGATACACAACCCCTGATTACTACGGTCCTGCTCTGCGGCGCGTGTTACCTTGTTGCCATGCTGACTTCGTTCGCCGCCCGCTATCTGGAGCAGGCGACCGAATCCGCCAGCCGCCATCAGCTTGCCTACCGCCGCATCAGCGGGTTGAACCGCCTCGTTCTCAACCGCGTGCAGGAAGCCGTTATCGTTATCGACAGCACCCAGCGCGTCTGGCTTTTCAACAAACAGGCAAAAACCTATTTCCCCGGTTTGGTGGTTGACCAGCAGGAAGTCGTGTTCGGCGAATTGGTTACACGCTGGCAATATCATCCCGACAAACCGTTTGAAACCGATATCCACATCTTCCAACACGCCATGCACGTCCGCGCCGTCCCGCTGATTCAGGAACAGACGGAACTGCTCATGCTGTATGTCCGTTCGCTGCGCGAAGTCGCGGCAGAGGCCATGTCCACCAAGCTCACCTCGCTCGGACAGCTTACCGCGAACCTCGCCCACGAAATCCGCAATCCGATGTCCGCCATCCGTCATGCCAGCGATTTGCTGCAAGAAAGTGATGACGATACCGAACCCGATCCCGTTAAAGCCAAGCTTTGCGGCATTATCGACAGCAACATCCAGCGCATCGACAAAATGTTGGAAGACATCTCCCTGCTCAACAAGCGCGACAACATCAGCCGCGAGCCGATCAACCTGATGAAATTCTGGCTCGACTTCAAACAAGAGTTCACGCTCAACAATTCCGACGCTATCGGCTGCCTGCGCATGAACATGGACGGCAACAACCTTACCGTCCTCGCTGATGTGATGCACATCCAACAAATCATGTGGAACCTCTGCAATAACGCATGGCGGCACAGCCGTCAGGACGAGAATGCGATTACCGTCCTGATCCGCCCCAGCGGCAGGATGCATATTTCCATCGTCGTTGCCGATAACGGCAAAGGCATTTCGCCCGAAGTCCGCAACCATCTCTTCGAGCCGTTCTACACCACTGAAAAAAACAAGGTACAGGATTGGGGTTGTACGTTGCCCGCGAATTGGCGCACGCCAATATGGGCCAACTCCATTACCACCCCGAAATGAACGGATTCGAACTGATTTTACCGAGAGAACACAATGAGTAAGCTGCAAGACCCAGTATTGGTCGTCGACGACGAGGCCGACATCCGTGACTTGATGGAAATGACGCTGATGAAGATGGGACTGCGCGTGCAGACCGCCGTCGGCGTAGAAGATGCCAAAGACAAGCTCGACAACAACGACTATTCCCTCGTCTTGACCGATATGCGGATGCCCGACGGCTCAGGTCTCGAAGTCGTCCAATACATAGACGAACTCATGCTCGACACCCCTGTCGCCGTCATTACCGCTTTCGGTAATGCCGACCAAGCGGTTGAAGCGCTTAATGCGGGCGCGTTCGACTACCTGCAAAAAGCCGATTACCCTTTCCCAACTTCGCTCGTTGGTTAAATCTGCCGTTTCTGTTTCCAACAGCACGGACGAAATTGCCCAGCCGCCAACCGAAAAACCGTCCGCGCCTGTCGCAGCCGCATTCAACAAGCCTAAAACCCCGCCCAAACCGCCCAAACGCGACTTGAGCGGTTCTGTCTCCGTGCCCGAAAGCCTGCGTTCCATGAAAGAACGCTTTGCCACCGGCGAAATCGCCATGCGTGCAAACGAAGACGTTCCAGAATTGGGCGGCGAAGAAGATATGCCGCGGCTGCTCGGCAGTTCGCCCCAAATGGTCGAAGTCCGCCACCTGATCCGCCGCCTCGCCCGCAGCGGCGTGCCCGTTTATATTTCCGGCGAATCGGGTACCGGTAAAGAACAGGCTGCGCGTACCATCCACGAATTGTCCGATCGCGCCGACAAGCCTTTTATCGCAGTCAACTGTGGCGCGATTCCTGAAAATCTGATGGAAAGCGAATTCTTCGGCTACAAAAAAGGCAGCTTTACCGGCGCCGACCAAGACCGTCTCGGCTTCTTCCAACACGCCGACGGCGGCACGCTATTCCTTGACGAAGTTGCCGACTTGCCGCTAGCCATGCAAGTCAAACTCCTGCGCGCCATCCAAGAAAAAAAGCCGTGCGCCGCATCGGTGATGCCCGCGAAACTTTCGTCGATGTCCGCATCATCTGCGCCACCCATAAAAACCTTGAAGCCCTTGTTGATAGCGGCGCATTCCGTCAAGACTTATATTACCGCCTCAACGTCGTTACCCTGCACATGCCGCCCCTGCGCGAAATGCGTGAAGACTTGGGCGCGCTGATTCTGTACCTGCTCTACAAACACCGCCACGGTACGCAAACCTACAAACTCAGTCCCAAAGCGCAAGAAGCCCTGCTGCATTACAGCTATCCCGGTAACTTCCGCGAACTCGAAAACATCCTCGAACGCGCCGTCGCCCTGACTGTCGGACAAGTTATCCAGCTGGATGATTTGCAAATCCAAAACACGACGACGCCCAAAAACGACCATCCAAACCTCAGCCTTGACGACATCGCCGATTCAGAAACACGAAAAGGCGAAACTTTGGATCACCAGCCGCTTCCGCCGTTTGACCCGCGCACCATGCAGATTCAAGATTACCTTGACCAAATCGAGCGCGGCATTATCGAACAAGCGTTGCAGCAAACCCGTTACAACCGCACTCAGGCAGCCAAGCTTTTAGGCATCAGCTTCCGCTCCATGCGCTACCGTATGGAACGTTTGGACATCAATTAAGTTTGCACTTTGTATTGTCTGCACATTTAGGAAGTAAAACCTAAACGTAGGTTTTAGATATAGCGGGTTAAATTTAAATTAGGACAAAATCGCGGATAGTATAGACAGTACGAAACCAGTCAACTTGGTACGCTCATACTTAGAGAGCCATTCTCTCTATACTGAGACATTGCAACGCAATATTGATTTAAACTTAACCTGCTATATATCTCCATTCAAATCACAAACATTCAAAACCAACCGGCAACAGCGTGAAACAGATAAGCCATACCGCTCCATGCCCATTTACTTACTGCAACCGTTATCCAACCCATCAAAACCAACACAATCAAACCAAAAAAATCAGGCATATGCAGATAAAACCAAGCCGCAACAGGTTTGCGCCAAAAGTCTGATTTTTGTTGTTTCTTCTCCAAAGCCGCGTGCATAAACGGACGCTCCAAATGTATGTCGTAGTCGATGCCATACTCACTGCGCACATGTTCATTGATGACTTTCAAAGTACGGCGGCTTGGTTGCAAGAAAATATCGATAAGCGTACCGACAACAGGAATCATGCCAAGCACCATATCGGCAAAAGCAAGATATACGGCAGGACGCATTTTATGTTCTGGCACGCCCAACTCCCTCCCCATTCGAAAAGCCTTCATCGTCAACAAAAGCCCGGCAATATCCCCGACAAAAGGAATCAGCGACAATATGGCATCAACGCCGATTCCTTGTTTGGTAAAAGGAATGCAAAACAAACTATCCATAGTATTGGCATATTTAGCTAACTCACGTTCACGCCGAATGATTTCCTGACGTTCATAAGGTATAGGTGTGTGTTTCATAATGATTTTATTGTAGTAGATTAATAAAAAGGGTTTTGACAGACAAAATTTATTTTTAATAATTTCTTTTTTTCAATATTGCCAATAGCATTTTTATACAAACTTTCATTCAGAGACGATGCAAAATTCGATTGTCTTTTAAGGGGAAGACCTAATTACGGATTTAAGATGGCTGGACTGTTGGGATTCATGCTGCTGAAATTAAATTATAGTAAAGCGTTTAAGGTACACCAAAATAATCATAGAAAATATCTTCATGATATTCTTAGAGTTAAATGAAATGATATACCGAAATATCAAAAATAATGCCGTGATATTAATTGACACCCAAGATACAAAAAAAATATATACAGTTATAATTCAAAGCTGTACTGTATCTCAGACCCATCCCATGAAAAAAATCCTCGTTACCGGCGGTGCGGGCTTTATCGGCTCGGCAGTTGTCCGCCACATCATCCAAAATACCCAAGATTCCGTCATCAACCTCGACAAATTAACTTACGCGGGCAATCTCGAATCTCTGACCGATGTAGCCGACAGTCCCCGTTACGCTTTTGAGAAAGTGGACATTTGTGATCGTGCCGAACTTGACCGCGTGTTTGCACAACACCAGCCCGATGCCGTGATGCACTTGGCAGCGGAAAGTCATGTTGACCGCTCTATCGATTCAGCAGGCGAATTCATCCAAACCAACATCGTCGGCACGTTCAACCTGCTTGAAGCTGCGCGCGCCTATTGGCAACAGATGTCGTCTGAAAAACGCGAAGCCTTCCGTTTCCACCATATTTCCACCGACGAAGTCTATGGTGATTTGCACGGCACGGACGATTTGTTTACCGAAACCACGCCCTACGCCCCGTCCAGCCCCTACTCTGCCTCCAAGGCATCCAGCGACCACCTTGTGCGTGCATGGCTGCGCACCTACGGTCTGCCGACCATCGTAACCAACTGTTCGAACAACTACGGTCCGTACCACTTCCCTGAAAAACTCATTCCATTGATGATTCTGAACGCGCTCGACGGCAAACCATTGCCCGTGTACGGCGACGGAATGCAAATCCGCGACTGGCTGTTTGTCGAAGACCACGCCCGCGCACTGTATCAGGTTGTTACCGAAGGCGTCGTCGGCGAAACCTACAATATCGGCGGACACAATGAAAAGGCCAATATTGAGGTGGTTAAAACCATCTGCGCCCTGCTGGAAGAACTTGTACAAGAAAAACCTGCCGGCGTAGCACGGTACGAAGACTTGATTACCTTCGTGCAAGACCGCCCCGGCCATGACGTACGCTACGCCATCGATGCCGCCAAAATCGGCAGGGGAACTGGGCTGGAAACCGCAGGAAACGTTCGAATCCGGCATCCGCAAAACAGTGCAATGGTATTTGAACAATAAAACCTGGTGGCAAAATGTATTGAACGGCAGCTACCGCCTGGAACGTTTAGGAACAGGAAAATAAGTTTTCAGACGACCTTCTCAGTCAGGGAAGTCGTCTGAAAATCAAAAATCACACCACTTCAGGAGAAACTTATGAAAGGCATCATCCTTGCCGGCGGCAGCGGCACGCGCCTCTACCCCATCACGCGCGGCGTATCCAAACAGCTCCTGCCCGTGTACGACAAACCCATGATTTACTATCCCCTGTCCGTATTGATGCTGGCGGGAATACGCGAAATCTTGGTCATCACCACCCCTGAAGACAATCCCTCTTTCAGACGACTGCTCGGCGACGGCAGCGATTTCGGCATCTCCATCAGCTACGCCGAACAACCCAGCCCCGACGGCTTGGCGCAAGCATTCATCATCGGCGAAGAGTTTATCGGCAACGACAACGTCTGCTTGGTCTTAGGCGACAATATTTTCTACGGCCAATCGTTTACCCAAACCCTGAAACAAGCCGCCTCCAAAAAAACACGGCGCCACCGTGTTCGGCTACCAAGTCAAAGACCCCAAACGTTTCGGCGTCGTTGAATTTGACGAAAACTTCAACGCCTTATCCATCGAAGAAAAAAACCGAAACAACCCAAATCCGACTGGGCGGTAACGGGCTTATATTTCTACGACAACCGCGTCGTCGAGTTTGCCAAACAAGTCAAACCCTCCGCACGCGGCGAACTCGAAATCAGCACACTCAACCAAATGTATATTGACGACGGTTCATTGTCCGTCCAGCTTTTGGGGCGCGGCTTTGCATGGTTGGACACCGGTACGCACGAAAGCCTGCACGAAGCCGCTTCATTCGTCCAAACCGTGCAAAACATCCAAGACCTACAAGTCGCCTGCCTCGAAGAAATCGCTTGGCGCAACGGCTGGCTTTCAGACGAGCGCTTGGAAGAACTCGCCCGCCCGATGGCAAAAAACCAATACGGTCAATATCTGCTGCACCTGTTGAAAAAAATAAAAAGGTCGTCTGAAATCGTAAGGGACAATCATGTACCGACTGATTTCAGACAACCTTTACCACGACATCAAAAAGCCAAGCCGGAACACGCGGGATACCGTATCCCTCCCGTGTATTCCGGCTCGGCTTTTCCATAACAATTTATATCATTCAGTCATGCAGTGCAGCCGCGTGCAAGGTATTTTCCAAAAGCGTCGCAATCGTCATCGGGCCGACGCCGCCGGGAACAGGGGTAATCATGCCAGCCCGTTCTTTTGCCACATCAAACTCCACATCACCGCACAAACTGCCATCTTCCAAACGGTTGATACCGACATCAATCACAACCGCACCGGGCTTAATCCAACTGCCTTTAACAAAATTCGGGATACCCACACCGACGACCAAAATATCCGCCGCAGCCACTTCATCAGCAAGATTTTTGCGTCGCACTGTGGCATACCGTTACCGTCGCACGTGCCAACAATAGTTCCAAAGCCTGGGGTCTGCCTACAATATTTGAAGCGCCGACAACAACCGCTTTTTTCCCTTTTGGATCGACCCCGTATTCTTCCAAAAGCGTCATTACGCCTTTGGGCGTACATGGCCGCATCAGCGGCATTTTCACCACCAGCCGTCCTATATTGTAAGGATGGAAGCCGTCCACATCCTTATGTGGAACAATATTTTCTAGAACGGCCTGACTGTCGATATGTACCGGCAACGGAAGCTGCACCAAAATACCGTCCACAGCATCATCTTCATTTAATCGCCCGACCAAATCCAACAACTCTTCTTGGGAAGTCGATTCGGGCAGCTCATAAGACAAAGAACGGATACCGCATTTTTCGCAAGCCAGCTTTTTATTGCGGACATATACCGCACTGGCAGGATCATTACCCACCAAAATGACCGCCAAACAAGGTTCGCGCAAACCATCTTCCTGACGCTTTACCACCGCTTCGGTAACTTTTGTCAGTCTTTTGACCGACACCTCTTTACCGTTGATTAATTGTGCAGCCATAAACCTTCCTTCCCAATCAAAATGAACAATATCGGCGATTATCGCATTTTTTTAAACCGGTTTGACACATCCCGTAAAACCACATTCCTGCACATTCAAACTCATATTCTCATTCTATTCCCTGGCATACTCATAAAAATAAATCTTAATAAAAAATAAAAAGATAGGACAAGAAATAAAAACAAACTTAAAAATACAGTTGACCTTTTACAAACCTATCTGTATAGTTTCACTCTTCAAGTCAGGGGCGTAGCGCAGCCCGGTTAGCGCATCTGCTTTGGGAGCAGAGGGTCGTGAGTTCGAATCCCACCGCCCCGACCAATAATGCTTTAGCACGAATCGGCATGAGCGCCCGTAGCTCAACCGGATAGAGCACCGACCTTCTAAGTCGGGGGTTACAGGTTCGATTCCTGTCGGGCGTGCCAAAATTTTTAGTTTTACGGTGGCTGTAGCTCAGTTGGTAGAGCCCTGGATTGTGATTCCAGTTGTCGTGGGTTCGAGCCCCATCAGCCACCCCAAAATAAAAGACCTGCATAAAATATGCAGGTCTTTTTACTTTTTATATTGTTCCATTATCTATACCCCCATTTTTCTTTCAAATATATAAAGTTCAAACCAAAAAGCCCAAGCTGCCGTTCCCGCTTGTACGGGAAATAACAACATGGGCTTTTCCATTTCAATCCTAAATGCAGACCGATATTCCGGCCTGCTTTAATCATCTATATCAGATTAGCGGTTTTTCAAAAACCGTGTATAAACCGCCAAAATGATTACGGCGAAAATGGTTGAGGCAATCCATCCGGCAGGTTCACCCACGTGATACCAACCTAATTTTTGCCCCACAAATCCTGCCAACGCCGACCCACCAATACCCAACAGAGTCGTCATAATGAATCCGAAATTTTCCTTACCCGGATGCAGGAATTTTGCCAAAGCACCAACGATGAAACCGATAATAATCGTAACGATCCATCCCATAGTATTACCTCCGTGTGATATGTAAGTTGTTTTAATTGGCTCTTCTTAGAAAAGCCTTTGTATAATACAGAACAGTTTGACCGACCGTCTTACCTTTTCCCACTTGTTTTTTTCTTAAAATAAACAGACTTTAAGTACTTTTTACCGTTTTGATGCAGCATATACACAAATAACCTCTTTCCTAGGTCGTCTGAAAGGAAATCCAAATGAACACGGAAAATACGCTTTGCCTGATTGTCGATATTCAGGAACGCCTGCTGCCCGCATTGCACGGCAGTGAACAAATGGTCGAACATTGCCGCATCCTGCTGCAAGGCTTGTCGGCTCTAAACATACCGTTTACAGCAACGGAACAATATCCGAAGGGTTTGGGTAAAACGACTCCCGCCATATCCCTGCTTCTGCACAATACGCCGATATTTGAAAAGACCCGTTTTTCCGCCGCATCACCCGAAGTCATGGCGATTCTGAAAGAGAAACAAATCGAAAACATCATCTTAATCGGTGCGGAAGCGCACATCTGTATGCTTCAGACGACCTTGGACTTGCTCAAGCACAATATCCGCGTCCACATTCCTTACGAATGCACCACCTCCAGAAACGCGCTTAACAAAGACAATGCCTTGCAGCAGATGCTTACTGCCGGAGCCGCCGTATCCAACGTTGAGAGCCTATTATTCAACCTGATGGGTGATGCGAAACATCCTGCCTTTAAAAACCATTTCCAAACTCATCCAATAGCCGTCAGGTCGCCTGAAAATGGAATATACGATTACTCTAGCGAAAACAGAAGACTTGCCCGACATTGTCGAAATCTACAACAGTACGATTGAAGCGCGCCAATCTACCGCCGATTTATCGCCCGTCAGCATCGAAACCCGCAAGCCTTGGTTTGAAGCACATTCCGGCAAACGTCCGCTTTATGTCTTGAAAAACCATAGCGGCGAATTGCTGGCATGGGGCAGCTTCAGCGATTATTATCCGCGCCACGCGTATCACATCAGTGCGGAAATCAGTATTTATGTCCGACACAATATGCGCGGGGTCGGCGTGGGTAAAATCCTGCTGCGCAATATGTTGGAGCGCGCGCCCTCCTTGGGTATTAAAAATGTTTTGGCCGTGATTTTCGGACACAACCACCCCAGCCTGCATCTTTTTCCACTCGTTCGGTTTTTCAAGAATGGGGCAGATTGCCCGCAGTGTGCGATTTGGAAACATTTGAAGCGGATGTGGTTATCTTGGGCAAACGGATAACGTAATTTCCTCTAAAGAACCCAACCTGAAAGATCATGCATATGAGTAAAAAGGTCGTCTGAAATCTACTTTCAGACGACCTTTCATTTTATTTGACGAACTTCAATACCTTGCCTGACTTGGCGGGCTCTCCGTCAGTTGGCTTATCTGCCGCCGGCTCCTGCTGCGCCTCCTTACCGGAAGCATCCGCCTCGTAAGGCTCGACTTCGAACCCCATCCCTCCCCGCTTTCGCGTGAAAAGATGCTTATGACATGACCAACGGGAATCCAAATATCGTGCGCCACGCCGCCGAAACGGGCGGAAAAAGCTGATCCAATCGTTATCGATATTCAGATTATGGCTGGCGGCCGGGCCGATATTCAGTACAATTTCATTGTCGCGGACATATTGCATGGGTACGCGGGTATGTTCGTTAACCCAAACGACCAGATGCGGCGTTTGGCTATTATCGATACACCATTCATATAAGGCACGAAGCAGATAGGGCTTGGTCGAAGTCGTCATGGTATCTCCTTTCGGAAGCTTATCGGCGCATGGCTTTTTCGGCGGGCGTCAGTGCTTCGATGAAAGCCTCGCGTTGGAAAATGCGCTCGGCGTATTTCAACAAAGGTGCGGCGGATTTGCCGAGTTTGATGTCGTAATGATCAAGCCGCCACAACAAAGGAGACAGCGCTACGTCAATCATAGAAAAATCTTCGCCGAGGATGTATTTGCTCTTCGCAAAAGCAGGAGCCAGCATTGTCAGCCCGTTACCGATGGCTTCGCGCGCTTTAGCCTGTTCTTTGTTGGTCGCGTTGGGATTTTCCAAAACATGGACGAAGTTGAACAATTCTTTTTCCATGCGGAACAACACCAAACGCCCGCGTCCGCGCATCACGGGATCGCCGGGCATCAGTTGCGGATGCGGGAAACGTTCGTCGATATATTCGTTGATGATGTTGGACTCGTGCAAGATGAGGTCGCGTTCAACCAAAACAGGTACTTGATTGTACGGATTCATGACGGCAAGGTCTTCGGGCTTGTTGAAAATATCGACATCTTTGATTTCAAAATCCATGCCTTTTTCGTACAACACGAAACGGCAGCGTTGGCTGAACGGGCAGGTAATGCCTGAATATAAGGTCATCATGGTAATTGGGCTCCTGTATCCGGTTTCAGACGGCATGCGTCTGATACGACCGTTAAACAAATTAATCGCAGAATTATACGCGATTGCATACAACAATTCTAGAAAAAAACAGGATAATATATTGTTTTAAATTATATTTTTTTGACTTCCCCATCTTAAGTCATATAGTGGATTAAATTTAAATCAGGACAAGACGACGAAGCCGCAGACAGTACAAATAGTACGGCAAGGCGAGGCAACGCCGTACTGGTTTAAATTTAATCCACTATACTAACGCAATATCGCTGCATACCGTAAATAAAGAGGTCGTCTGAAAACCCGAAATCCGGTTTTCAGACGACCTCTTTCCATTCAAGCAGGGGAACCCGTTTGCCTGAAGCCCGTTTATGTTTCGGGCTGTTTCAGACGACCTCCCCTTTTCTGTTTGCCGGTTAAATACCGCGCAGCAATTCGTTGACGCTGGTTTTGGCGCGTGTTTGCGCGTCCACACGTTTGACGATAACGGCGCAGTAGAGGCTGTGGCTGCCGTCTTTAGAAGGCATGCTGCCGGACACGACAACCGAGCCTGCCGGTACGCGGCCTTGGTAGATTTCGCCGGTAGTGCGGTCGAAGATTTTGGTGGATTGCCCGATGAACACGCCCATGGAAATCACGCTGCCTTCTTCGACAATCACGCCCTCAACGATTTCGGAACGCGCACCGATGAAGCAGTTGTCTTCAATAATGGTCGGGCTGGCTTGCAGGGGTTCGAGTACGCCGCCGATGCCGACGCCGCCGCTCAAGTGAACGTTTTTACCGATTTGGGCGCAAGAGCCGACGGTCGCCCAAGTATCGACCATCGCGCCTTCGTCAACGTATGCACCGATGTTGACATAAGACGGCATCAATACGACGTTTTTTTAGCAACAAAGCTGCCGCGGCGCGCAACGGCACCGGGTACGGCGCGGAAACCGGCGGCGCGGAATTCGTCTTCAGACCAGTCGGCAAACTTGGTCGGCACTTTGTCGAAGTATTTGTTCACGCCGTCGTTGAGGACTTCGTTGTCTTGGATGCGGAAGGACAACAGGACGGCTTTTTTTCGCCCATTCGTTGACTTTCCATTCGCCCACGCCCAAACGTTCGGCGACGCGCAATTTGCCTGAATCGAGTTGGCGGATGGTTTCCAACACGGCTTCTTTGACTTCGGGGGTAACGGTGGTCGGGGTGATGTCCACACGGTTTTTCAAAGGCGGTTTCAATGATGTTTTGCAAAGACATGGGGATTCCTTTTGAAGAGGGTAAAAGGTCGTCTGAAAAATTCGGATGACCTGCAAACAGGCGGTATTTTGCCATGTAAACGCTTTGCCGTCAGCTTTTGCAAAGGTCGTCTGAAAGGTGTTTTACTGTTTCAGACGACCTCCAAGATTGCTATGATATAGTGGCTTGACTTTAAACCAGTACGGCATTGCCTCGCTTTGTCCTGATTTAAAGTGAATCCACTATCCCACTCCCGTCATCCTTCCAAACGGAATCCAAAATGTCCGACAACCGCCTCGACACCGCCCGCCGCCATTCCCTGTTCCTCGCCCGCCAGCTCGACAACGGCAAACTCAAGCCCGAAATTTTCCTGCCCATGTTGGACAAGGTTTTAACCGAAGCGGATTTCCAAGCCTTTGCCGATTGGGACCAAATCCGCGCGGAAGAAAACGAGGAAGAATTGGCGCGGCAGTTGCGCGAGTTGCGCCGTTATGTGGTGTCGCAGATTATCGTGCGCGATATAAACCGCATCAGCGATTTGAACGAAGTAACCCGCACGATTACGCTGTTTGCCGATTTTGCCGTCAATACCGCGCTGGATTTCGCCTACGCCTATTATCAGGACATGTACGGCACGCCGATCGGGCGTTATACCAAATCGCCGCAACATTTGAGCGTGGTGGCGATGGGCAAGGCGGGCGGCTATGAGTTGAACGTGTCTTCCGACATCGATTTGATTTTTCATCTATCCCGAATCGGGCGACACCGACGGCAGGCGCGAACGCGGCAATCAAGAGTTTTTCACCAAAGTCGGGCAGAAACTGATTGCGCTGCTGAACGACATTACCGCCGACGGGCAAGTGTTCCGCGTCGATATGCGGCTGCGGCCGGACGGCGATTCGGGCGCGCTGGTATTGAGCGAAACCGCGCTGGAGCAATACCTGATTACGCAGGGGCGCGAATGGGAACGCTATGCATGGTGCAAAGGTCGCGTGGTTACACCGTATCCGAACGACATCAAAGCGCTGGTGCGCCCCTTCGTGTTCCGTAAATATCTGGATTACAGCGCGTATGAGGCGATGCGGAACCTGCACCGCCAAATTCGCAGCGAAGTCAGCAAAAAAGGCATGGCGGACAACATCAAACTCGGCGCGGGCGGCATCCGCGAAGTCGAATTTATCGCCCAGATTTTCCAGATGATACGCGGCGGACAAATGCGCGCGCTGCAACTGAAAGGCACGCAGGAAACGCTGAAGAAACTTGCCGAGCTGGGCATCATGCCGTCTGAAAACGTCGAAACCCTGCTCGCCGCCTACCGCTTCCTGCGCGACGTCGAACACCGCCTGCAATACTGGGACGACCAGCAAACCCAAACCCTGCCCGCCTCGCCCGAACAGCAACAACTACTCGCCGAAAGCATGGGTTTCGACAGCTACACCGCCTTTTCAGACGACCTCAACGTTCATCGGAACAAGGTCAATCAGTTGTTCAACGAAATTTTGAGCGAACCCGAAGAACAAACGCAAGCCAACAGCGCATGGCAGTGGGCATGGCAGGACAAACCCGATGAAGAAGAGCGGCAAGGCCGTCTGAAAGAACACGGGTTCGATGCCGAAACCATCGCCGCAAGGCTCGACCAAATCCGGCACGGCCATAAATACCGCCATCTCTCCGCACACGCCCAGCCGCGTTTCGACGCCATTGTGCCGCTGTTGGTACAGGCGGCGGCCGAGCAACCCAATCCGACCGATACGCTGATGCGGCTGTTTGACTTCCTCGAAAACATCAGCCGCCGCTCCGCCTATCTCGCCTTCCTTAACGAACATCCGCAAACCTTGGCGCAACTGGCGCAGATTATGAGCCAAAGCTCATGGGTGGCGGCGTATCTGAGCAAATATCCGATTCTGCTGGACGAACTCATCAGCGCGCAGCTTTTGGATACTGCGTTCGACTGGCAAGCCCTCGCCGCCGCCCTTTCAGACGACCTCAAAGCCTGCGGCGGCGACACCGAAGCGCAAATGGACACACTGCGCCGCTTCCAGCACGCCCAAGTCTTCCGCCTCGCCGTCCAAGACCTCGCCGGATTGTGGACGGTAGAATCCCTCTCCGACCAACTCTCCGCCCTCGCCGACACCATCCTCGCCATCGCCCTGCCGTGCGCGTGGGCGGACATGCCCAAAAAACACCGCGACACCCCGCAATTCGCCGTCGTCGGCTACGGCAAACTCGGCGGCAAAGAACTCGGCTACGCCTCCGACCTCGACCTCGTCTACCTCTACGACGATCCCCATCCCGACGCAGGCGACGTATACAGCCGCCTCGCCCGCCGCCTGACCAACTGGCTTTCCGCCGCCACCGGCGCAGGCAGCCTCTACGAAACCGACCTGCGCCTGCGCCCCAACGGCGACGCCGGCTTCCTCTCCCACAGCATCGCCGCCTTCGAAAAATATCAGCGCGAAAACGCCTGGACGTGGGAACACCAATCCCTCACCCGCGCCCGCTTCATCTGCGGCACACCCGAAATTCAGACGGCCTTCGACCGCATCCGCACCGAAATGCTGACCGCCGAACGCGACCAAACCGCCTTGTCAGGCGAAATCATCGAAATGCGCGAAAAAAATGTTTCCCCACCCACCCGCCGGTTGACAGCAACGTCAAATACGCGCGCGGCGGCGTGGTCGACGTCGAATTTATCGTCCAATACCTCATCCTTGCCCATGCCCGCCAATATCCGCAACTCCTCGACAACTACGGCAACATCGCCCTCTTGAACATCGCTGCCGACTGCGGCCTCATCGGCAAAACCCTCGCCGAACAAAGCCGCACCGCCTACCGCTTCTACCGCCAGCAGCAACACAACACCAAACTGCGCGACGCGGAAAAAACCGAAGTAACCGACGAATTGCTGGCACATTACGGCAATGTCAGGAAATTGTGGCGGGAAGTGTTCGGGGAGGAGGCGAAACTCGGATAAACCAGACATCGCATTTTTAACGCACTATGCCTGCCCATAGCCACACCTTACGGTGACAACACAACTTACCCCAACCCCAAAGGAAAGACAGAGCATACAAAAATGGGCACTATTCTTAACCGCCCTATTATCAGCCACCGTAGTAGCCCAAGCCGCTGATTATTTTTTACCTGATATCGAATGCGATGGTTCGGCAAACGTCCGTAACAACAGCCACCCCGAAGAACCGATCAGCCAAGGCGAAATCATCAAAACACTCCCAAACGGAACGCGTGTACAGATTGCCCCAACTTTCAGAAAAAGGCGACTGGTTGTGGTACAGCAATCAGGGGGCTTACACAGAAAAAAACGAAGACGGTAACAATGTATCAATTCAAGGATATATCCACAAAAGCCAGCTAAAACGTATAGATTAATCGTTCCACTCGCGACAATCAGCCGTAGTATGAGCATCATCCGAGTTACTCTGCCCATAACAGAGCAAAAGGTCGTCTGAAAACCCGATGTAGGTTTTCAGACGACCTTTATGTTTGAACTGCCTATCCGTTTTGGCTGGCGCGGTAGAAGGCGATGAGGCCGTTGGTGGAGCTGTCGTGCTGCGGGTTGCCGCGTTCGAGTTCGGGTTCGATGGTTTTGGCGAGTTCTTTGCCGTATTCGACGCCCCATTGGTCAAAGGGGTTGATGCCCCAAATCGCGCCTTGGACGAAGGTGCGGTGTTCGTATGCCGCCATGAGCATGCCGAGGCGGCGGGGGTCGGTGGCGCTGAGGAGGAGGCTGTTGCTCGGGCGGTTGCCGGGGAATTCTTTTTGCGGGGCGAGGTGTTCGCGTTCGGCTTCGGGCAGGTCGGCAAGTTCGGCGCGGGCTTCTTCGAGGGTTTTGCCTTTCATCAGGGCTTCTGCTTGGGCGAAGGCGTTGGCGACGGTAAAGCGGTGTTGGCGGTTGATGCCGTAGGCGGTGGTCATGGGGACGATGAAGTCGCAGGGGATGAGCCGTGTGCCTTGGTGGAGGAGTTGGAAATAGGCGTGCTGGCAGTTGACACCTTCTTCGCCGAAGACGATGCCGCCTGTGGTGTGGGGGACGGGACGACCGTCGGCGGTGCGGTTTTTTTACCGAGGCTTTCCATGTCGAGCTGGTTGAGCCACGAGGGAGGTGGCGCAGGTTGTGGCTGTATGGGACGGCGGTTTGTCCGTCGGCGTGCTGGAAGTTGTTGTACCAGATGCTGATGAGCGCCATGAGGACGGGGATGTTGCGGCGGTAGGGGGTTTGGAAGAAGTGGGTGTCCATGGCGTGCGCGCCGGCGAGGAGTTCGCGGAAGCGGTCTGTGCCGACGGCGACCATGACGGGCAGGCCGATGGTTGACCAGACGGAATAGCGTCCGCCGACCCAGTCGAACATGGCGAAGACGTTGTCGGGGGCGATGCCGAAGTTTCGGGCGGCGGCAACGTCGGAGGAGATGGCGCAGAAGTGGCGGTAGATGCCGGATTCGGGCAAACCTGCGTCCCGATACCAGGCGCGGGCGGCGTAGGCGTTGAGCAGGGTTTCGGGCGTGCGGAAGGATTTGCTGGCGATGCTGAATACGGTGGTTTCGGGTTTGAGGTGAGCGAGTGTGCGGCTGATATCGGCGTCGTCTGAATTGCTGACGAAGTGGACGCGGATGTTTTGGCGGTAGGCTTTGAGGGCTTCTACGCACATTCTGGGACCGAGGTCGGAGCCGCCTATGCCGATGTGGACGAAGTCGGTGATGGGTTTGTCGGTGATGCCCCTGTGGCTGCCGTTGTTGAGTGATTCGGCGAAGGCGAAGGCGCGGTCGAGTTCGCGGTGAATTTTGGGGAGGATGTTTTCGCCGTCAACGTAAACGGGCGCGGCGTCGGGCGGCAGGCGCAAGGCGGTATGGAGGACGGCGCGGTGTTCGCTGAGGTTGATTTTTTTCGCCGTTTTGCATGGCGTGCATTTGTCCGGCAAGGGGCGAGGCTTCGGCAAGGCGGCACAAAAGTTGCAAAGTGTCTTCGCCGAGGCGGTTTTTGCTGTAATCGAAGAGGAGGCCGTCGAGGGTTTCGTGCATATTGCCGAAGCGGTCGGGTTCGGCGGCGAAGCGGTCGCGCAGGTGGAGGTGTTGTGTGTCGAGCCGGTGTTGTTCAAGGGCTTGCCATGCTTCGGTAAATGCGGTCATCGGGTTTCCTTCGGAATTGGGTTCGCCCCGCTCATTCGGGGGATGTGATTCAGTTATAGATTGTACCGCGGCTGATTGGTTCGCTACTTAATGAATTTTTTGTAGTTTAATGTAGTTTAACAAAATGGCACGGGTTTGACGGACATGGGCAGGTGATTCAGTTAAGAATTGTATGCAATATGCAAATGATGTGCTTGATTTTTCATCAAAGTTTTTTTAAAAATTTTCAGTATGACACCGATGTCAGGTGTGATATGCTTCGTAATCAAATGAAACAGGGATGAGGCGGGAGTCGTAAGATGGCTACAATTTATGATGTTGCTGCTTATGCGGGCGTCTCACCCAAAACGGTCAGCCGCGTCATCAACGGCGATGCGCCGGTCAGCGATAAAACCCGTGCAAAAGTCGAAACAGCGATTGCGGCTTTGGGTTATATCCCGTCTTCGGCGGCGCGGGTGATGCGGTCGAACCGTTCGGACTTGGTCGGACTGATTACCGGCGCCATCTCGCGTACGGGCGAATACGGCGGAGTACACGGTCTGCCGGATATGTTTTTAATCAAAGGTATCCAGCAGAAAATCCGCGAAGCGGGCAAAACGCTGATGATTGCGGATACGGACAACCGCTACGAGCAAATCGACCCTTTGGTCAGGACGTTTATGGAACACCGCGCGGAAGGCATTTTTGTATGTAACCGAATCGCACCGCGAAATCGTCCTGCCCGAAATGCCCAACCGCTGCCCGATGGTTTTGGTCAACTGTTTCGACGCGGCGGGTACGCCGTCGGTTTTGCCGGACGACGAGCGCGGGCAATACGATTTGGTACGCAACATCATCCGTCACGGACACCGCCGTATCGCCTACATCACCTTGCAGGCAGGCGCAGAAGCGACGCGGCTGCGTTTGGCGGGCTACCGCCGCGCTTTGGACGAATCGGACATGGTGTTCGATCCTGACTTGGTGCAAACCGGCATCACCGACTTTGCCAACGACAGCGAGCCTTTGATTGCGGCAGTATTGAAATTATTGTCGCTTGCCGACCCGCCGACGGTCATTTGCTGCGGCAACGACGAAATGGCGGTCCGCGTTTACGGCATTTTGAGGACGCGCGGCGTACGCGTTCCGGAGCAGGTATCGGTGGCAGGGTTACGACAACCACAGCGCGATTGCCGAAACCCTGTTCCCGCCGCTGACCAGCACCGAGCTGCCCTATATGCGCATGGGCGCGCTGGCGGCGGAAATCCTGTTCGACATTATCGAGACCAAAGAAACCGCCCGTCCGCCCGTTCGGGTTGTCGGAGAAACGATTTGGCGGCAGTCGGTCACGGCATTGAAGTAAAACATTCTTTCAGACGACGTCTGCTTCATGAGGCAGACACAATACGACAATAAAAGGTCGTCTGAAAACACAAACAACGCATCACTCTACCTATTTGCAACGTATCAATACGATACGCCAAAGAATAAAGAAAGCGGTCCAACCGCTTCGATTATGCTGAGTGTTTCCTGCAGTTTGTTGTTCCATGTTTTCTTCTTACAAAGTCCAGGAGTAGCTTCAAAATGAAGATTTCCCCACAAGTATCGATGACGCTTCGCCAGATTATGCTGATGAACTTCGGCTTCTTCGGCATCCAATACAGCTTCGGTTTGCAGCAAACCGCCATCAACCCGATTTTCAGTTTCTTACATGCCGACCCCGGCCAACTGCCTATTCTGAATATGGCAGGGTCCGATTACCGGCTTGCTCGTTCAACCCCTTATCGGTGCCATGAGCGACCGCACTTGGATTCCCGGCTTGGGACGCCGCCGCCCGTATTTCTTAATCGGAGCCATCGGTTGCAGCCTCTGCCTCTTCATCTATCCGCACGTTACCGCATTGTGGGTTGCCGTATTGCTGCTGTGGCTCTTGGACATCAGCAACAACACCGCCATGGAACCCTTCCGCGCCTTCATCGCCGATACCGTCCCCGAACACCAACAATCCACCGGCTTCCTGATGCAGTCCGTGTTCACCGGCTTGGGCATTACCCTTGCCAACGTATCGCTCTACATCTTCCAACAAATCGGTTGGCTGCAACAAACCTCTGAAGCAGGTATCCCCTACTGGGTATTCGGCTCGTTCTATATCGGCGCCGTCTGCTCCATCGGCTCTGTTTTAGTAACCGTATTGTCCACGCCCGAACACGAACCTTCTCCCGAAGAAATGGCGGCAATCAAAGCCCAACCTAGAGGCCCCGTCCACGCCGTCAAAGACATCGGCACAGCCATTAAGGAAATGCCTACCCCACTGTGGCAGCTTGCCTCCGTTTACCTCTTCCAATGGTACGCCCTCTTCATCTACTGGCAATACATCTCCCACAGTATCGTCAAATCCGTCTGGGGTTCGACATCTGCCGACCAGGCTGCCTATGAACAGGCAGTGGCATGGACCGGTTTGGTCAACGGTTTTTACAATGTCGTAACCTTCGTTTCCGCCTTCGGACTGATGTGGATGGCGCGTAAATATGCCGCGAAATATGTCCACGCCTTTGCCGTTATCCTGGCATCGCTCGCCCTCTTAACCATCCCGCACATCACCAATAAATACCTGATGTTCGCCCCGATGATCGGCTTCGGTATCGGCTGGGCAAGTATGATGGGCGTGCCGTTTATGATTGTCGTACACTCCATCCCGAAAGAACGCTACGGCGTGTATATGGGCATCGTCAACATGATGATTGTGATTCCGATGCTGATTGAAACCGTTACCTTCGGTTGGATCTATGACACCTTCCTCGGTGCAAACCCGTCCAACGCCATGACCTTCGCCGGCGTCTTCCTCGCCATCGCCGCCGTACTGACCCTGACCATCAAAACGTCAAACAAACCTTATGGCCTAGAATCGGCAAGCTGATTCAAGCAGTTGCGACAAGGTCGTCTGAAACCCAAATTGAGGTTTTCAGACGACCTTGTCGCATATTCACAAAAGATTGTCAGGGAAAAACGATAGTTTTTTTCCACAATGTCAGCCATCAAAAAAATATAAAATACAACAATTCTCATTTGTAAAAGACCGGAGAAATTGATGTTCCGTCCCAACTTGACCGCTGCCGCCGTTGTGGCCGCTTTATCTTCCACTGTATTTGCCGCCGAAACGGCCGAGCTGGATACTGTCCATGTTCAGGGGCAGCGTTCGTATAACGCGATTGCCACCGAGAAAAACGGCGATTACAGCTCGTTTGCCGCCACCGTCGGCACAAAAATCCCCGCATCTTTACGCGAGATTCCGCAATCCGTCAGCATCATTACCAACCAGCAGGTAAAAGACCGCAACGTCGATACCTTTGACCAATTGGCACGCAAAACGCCGGGCCTGCGCGTGTTGAGCAATGACGACGGACGCTCTTCGGTTTATGCGCGCGGCTACGAATACAGCGAATACAATATCGACGGCCTGCCTGCGCAAATGCAGAGTATCAACGGC
Organism: uncultured Neisseria sp.; assembly: GCA_916438535.1. GTDB lineage: Bacteria > Pseudomonadota > Gammaproteobacteria > Burkholderiales > Neisseriaceae > Neisseria. The sequence goes on from CAKAEP010000002.1 coordinate 1,122,224, forward strand.
ACGCTGCCCAACCTGTTCGCCTTCGACCGCGTCGAAGTGATGCGCGACCCGAGCGGATTGTTCGACAGCAGCGGCGAGATGGGCGGCATTGTGAATTTGGTGCGCAAACGCCCGACCAAAGAGTTCCAGGGCCATGCGGCAGCAGGGTTCGGTACGCACAAACAATATAAAGCCGAAGCCGACGTTTCAGGTCCTCTGAACGCCGACGGCAGCGTTCGCGGCCGTGTGATGGCGCAGACTTCGGGCGCGTCTCCCCGTCCTGCCGAGAAAAACAACCACCACGAAACCTTCTATGCGGCGGCGGATTGGGACATCAACCCCGACACGACTTTGGGCGTAGGCTATCTCTACCAACAACGCCACCTCGCGCCGTACAACGGTCTGCCCGTCGGCAGCAGCGGCAATTTGCTGTCCCTACCCAACCACACTTTCGTTGGCGCGGATTGGAACAAATTTAAAATGAACAGCCATGACGTGTTCGCCGATTTGAAACATTATTTTGACGACGGCGGCTACGGCAAAATCGGTATGCGCTATTCCGACCGCGATGCCGACTCCAACTACACCTTCGCCGCCAACAAACTTTCTGCCGACAATAAGGCAAACGTCGTCGGCTTAGGCACGGAAATCAAACAAAAAGCCTTCGCGGTTGACGCAAGCTACAGCCGTCCGTTTGCCTTGGGCAACACCGCAAACGAACTCGTCGTCGGCGCGGACTACAACCGCCTGCGCAGCACCAACGAGCAAGGCCGTGCAGCCGTTGCGCGTAATGTTGCCTTGGGCGATTTCCACTCCGTTCCCTATGTCAACCTGATGCAGAACGCCCGTGCCGGCGCGCGCGGTTACAGCCATACCGTCGCTACCGAAAACCTTGACGAATTCGGTGTTTACGGCAAATCCGTCTTCCATCCGGTCGACAGGCTGTCACTCATCGGCGGCTGGCGTTTGGGACACTACAAAATCGAAGCGGGCGAAGGCGACGAGTTGCACAAAGCCAGCAAAACCAAGTTCACCGGCTACGCAGGCGCAGTTTACGACTTGAACGACAACAACAGCCTCTACGCCAGCTTCTCCCAACTCTACACGCCGCAAACCAGCCTCGGCACCGGCGGCAACCTGCTCAAACCGCGCGAAGGCAACCAGTTTGAAGTCGGCTACAAAGGCAGCTACATGGACGACCGCCTCAACACCCGCGTCTCCCTCTACCGCCTGAAAGACAAAAACGCCGCCGCACCGCTGAACCCGAACAACCGCAACACCCGTTACGCCGCCTCGGGCAAACGCGTGATGGAAGGCGTTGAGACCGAAATCAGCGGCGCGATTACACCGAAATGGCAAATCCACGCAGGTTACAGCTATCTGCACAGCCAAATCAAAACCGCCGCCAACTCGCGCGACGACGGCATCTTCCTGCTGATGCCCAAACACAGCGCAAACCTGTGGACAACTTATGAAGTTACGCCCAAGCTGACCCTCGGCGGCGGCGTGAACGCGATGAGCAGCATCTCCTCAGCGGCAGGGCTGCGCGCAGGCGGCTACGCCACCTTCGACGCCATGGCGGCATACCGCTTCACGCCCAAACTGAAGCTGCAAATCAACGCCGACAACATCTTCAACCGCCACTACTACGCCCGCGTCGGCAGCGCGAACACCTTCAACATTCCCGGCTCGGAGCGCAGCCTGATGGCGAACCTCCGCTACGACTTCTAAAAACGGGAAAAGCAAAAGGAAAACAAATCACCGCCAAAAACCAGAAGACCAACACATTACGGAAACAGACCGGGCAGGCAGGGCACACCACCCTGTCCGGTTTTATCATTATAGTGGATTAACTTTAAACCAGTACGGCGTTGCCTCGCCTTGCCGTACTATCTGTACTGTCTGCGGCTTCGTCGCCTTGTCCTGATTTAAATTTAATCCACTATATGTTCATGTTTGACATAGAGAAACAGCAGATATAGCCCAAAGGTCGTCTGAAACATCCGCCAACCCGATAACACACACACACACCCCACCAACACAACCGACAACCCCGCCATGACCTCACGCACCGCACACTGGCAAGCCGCCCGCCTGCTGCAAGCCGAAGAAACCCACATCCGATCCGAGCACACCGGCCGCAGCTACCGCATCCAAACCGCCGCCGTCGGCGACCCGCCCCCGCAAGGCTATCCCGTCCTCCATATCCTCGACGGCGACGCCTTCTTTCCCGCCGCCCTCAGCATGGCGCAATCCCTGCTCATCAACCCAATGACCCGAAGCCGCGCCGCCTGCCTCATCGTCAGCATCGGCTACCCCAACGGCGAAGTCCGCGACCTGACCCAACGCGCCCTCGACTACACCCCCCTACCCGAAACCGCCACCGAAGCAGAACGCCGCCAATACGGACAAGCCAACCGCTTCGCCGCCTTCCTCGACCACGAACTCGCCCCGGCCCTTGCCGCCAAATACCCCGTCAACCCCAAAGAACAAGCCCTGTTCGGACACTCCTTCGGCGCATTGTTCGGACTCTATTCCCTCTTCACCGCCCCCGACCGCTTCAAACACAACCTGCTCGCCTCCCCTCCGTCTGGTGGCACAACCGCCGCGTCCTCGACTTCCTACCGTCCGCCCTTCCCGCCGACACCGCCGTCCGCATCAGCGTCGGCGAACACGAAGGCCGCAGCAACCGCCCCGAACAAATCGGCAGGGAAATGGTCGCCCAAGCCAAACTGCTTGCCGGCACCCTCCAACACCTCGGCGCAGACGCAAAATTCACCCTCTACCCCAACGCCAACCACGGCAACACCCCTTCTACGCCCTCCCCGACCACATCGAATACCTCCGCCAAGCGTGGCAGAAGAAATAAACCGGCAGAAACGACAAGCCGTATGCCCAGCAAACAGGAATACGGCTTGAGTGGTGGCGGTTGGGGATTTTCAGACGACCTTGGATTCAATTTTTTATGCAATCAACGCAGGTTTTATTCAATTAAATTGGAAATCCAACCCGTAGCGTGGGCTGCGCCCACGAAATCCGCTATCTAAAAAAATCCAAATCAGACAACAGCCAAATGGGCATCCATTTTTGGCTTTCATCTCGTGGGAAAAGCCCACGCTACTCGAGACCTTTGCAAAATTCCCCAAAATCCCCTAAATTCCCATCAAGACATTTAGGGGATTTCTCATGAGCACCTTCTTCCAACAAACCGCACAAGCCATGATCGCCAAACACATCGACCGCTTCCCACTATTGAAGTTGGATCAGGTGATTGATTGGCAACCGATCGAACAGTACCTGAACCGTCAAAGAACCCGTTACCTTAGAGACCACCGCGGCCGTCCCGCCTATCCCATGTTGTCCATGTTCAAAGCCGTCCTGCTCGGACAATGGCACAGCCTCTCCGATCCCGAACTCGAACACAGCCTCATCACCCGCATCGATTTCAACCTGTTTTGCCGTTTTGACGAACTGAGCATCCCCGATTACAGCACCTTATGCCGCTACCGCAACTGGCTGGCGCAAGACGACACCCTGTCCGAATTGCTGGAACTGATTAACCGACAACTGGCCGAAAAAAACCTAAAATTAGAGAAGGCATCCGCCGCCGTCATTGATGCCACCATTATTCAGACTGCCGGCAGCAAACAGCGTCAGGCCATAGAAGTCGACGAGGAAGGACAAGTCAGCGGCCAAACCACACCGAGTAAGGACAAAGATGCCCGTTGGACAAAGAAAAACGGCCTCTACAAACTCGGTTACAAACAACATACCCGTACCGATGAGGAAGGCTATATCGAGAAACTGCACATCACCCCCGCCAATGTCCATGAGTGTAACCATCTGTCCCCTTTGTTGGAAGGCATTGCCGAAGGTACGACCGTCTATGCCGACAAAGGCTACGACAGTAAGGAAAACCGGCAACATCTGAAAGAGCATCAGTTGTTAGACGGCATTATGCGCAAAGCCCACCGCAACCGTCCGCTGACGGAAGCGCAAACCAAACGTAACCGATATTTGTCGAAGACCCGTTATGTGGTCGAACAAAGCTTTGGTACGCTGCACCGTAAATTCCGCTACGCCCGGGCAGCCTATTTCGGACTGATTAAAGTGAGTGCGCAAAGCCATCTGAAGGCGATGTGTTTGAACCTGTTGAAAGCGGCTAACAGGCTAAGTGTGCCTGTTGCCGCCTAAAAGGCGGCCCGGATGCCTGATTATGGGGTATCCGGGGAGGATTAAGGGGGTATTTGGGTAAAATCAGGAGCAATTAGGGGCGGAAATAGACGAAAACCTGTGTTTGGGTTTCGGCTGTTGGGGGGAAAGGCTTTTTTGCAAAGGTCTCTACTCGTTGCCGCAACGGCAACCTGTCCCTTCCCCCGTCTAGCGGGGAAGATTAGGATGGGGGTGGCTTTTTGAAGTTTAGGTAAAAGCAAATTCGTGCAAACCGTAGAGCCACCCTCTCCCTCAGCCCTCTCCCGCCGGACGGGAGAGGGAGCGGGATACCAGTCGAAACGAGGTCGTCTGAAAACTTTGGGATTTGAGTTTTAGAGAAACTCGCTCCCGATTTTTTTCAGACGACCTCGTTTATTCAATCAATACAGGCTTGGGATAACCCAAGTAGCGTGGGCTTTGCCCACGAAATCTGCTATCTAAAAAAATCCAAATCAGACAACAGCCGAATGGGCATCCATTTCGGCATTTATCTCGTGGGCAAAGCACACGCTACGGATTATTACTCATTGCAGCAACGACAACTTGTCCCTTCCCCCGTCCGGCGGGGGAAGGTTAGGATAGGGGGTGGCTTTGCAACTTTAGGTCAAATCAAATTCGTACAACCCATAGAGCCACCCTCTCTCAGCCCTCTCCCGCCGGACGGGAGAGGGGGCAGGTTACAGGTAAAAATAAGGTCGTCTGAAAACTTTGAGATTTGAGTTTTGGAGAAACTCGTTCACTCCCGTTTTCAGACGACCTCGTTTATTCAATCAATACAGGCTTGGGACTCAAGTAGCGTGGGCTTCGCCCACGAAATCTATCATTCAATAATCCAAGACAACAGTCGAACCTGCTTTCATCTCGCGGGCAAAGTCCACGCTACGGATTGCCCCTCCTATTTCCACCACCCGCTACTCAGCGAAAAAAATACCGGGTCGTAATATTTCGGCAGTTGTTGCGGGATGCCGAGGTTGTTGCGGTAAACGACGCGGTAGCGGTCGGCGTACCAGGCGGGGACGATGATGTATTGGTGGCGGATGGTGCGGTCTAGTGCCCGGGAGGTGGTTTTCAGCTCTTCGCGGTTGGTAAAGCTGCCGAAATGTTTGAGCAGCTTTTCGACTTCGGGGCGGCACACGCCGGCGAGGTTTCGGCTGCCGGGGATTTTGGCGGCTTCGCAGCCGAAATAATCGTATTGTTCGTTGCCGGGGCTTTCGCTGTTGGCATAGACGGTAATGGTCATGTCGAAGTCGAAATCGTTGAGCCGCCTTTGGTATAAGGCGGGGTCGGTAACGCGGATGTTCATGGTTACGCCGATTTTGGCGAGGTCGCGTTGCCATTTGGCGGTAATGCGTTCGTAGGTTTTGGAGGCGGTCAGGAACTCGAAGGTCAGGGGTTTGCCTTGGCTGTCGGTCAGTTTGCCGTTTTTTTATAGCGGTAGCCTGCTTTTTTTCCAAGAGTGCGCGGGCTTTGAGCAGGTTGGGGCGTATGCCTGTTTTCGGGTCGGTTTGGGGCGGCTCGGGGACGGGTCGGTTCAGGACGGCGGGATCGAGGGTGTTGCCGAGGGACTGGAGCAGTTTCAGTTCCGCGCCTTGCGGTTTGCCTGTCGCCGCCATCTCGCTGTTGGTGAAGAAGCTGTTGCTGCGGCGGTATGCGCCGTAGAAAATGCGCGCGTTGATGCTTTCAAAGTCGAAACTCTCGACCATCGCCTGCCGCACGAGGATGTTGTCAAACGGGGCGCGGCGCAGGTTCATGACGAAGCCCCTGCATGCCGGCATCGCTTTTTCTGTATCCATTCGTGTTTGCCCATGCCGCGTTTGGCGAGCATTTCGTCGGAATAGCCCCGCGCCCAGTTTCGGGCGACATTTTCGTAAACGAAGTCGTATTGTCCGGCTTTGAGGCCTTCGAGGCGGACGCTGTTGTCTTTGAAATATTTGAAGCGGACGGTGTCGAAGTTATATCTGCCTTTGCGGGTCGGAAGGTTTTGCGCCCAGTAGTTTTTTTGTCGCGCGCGTATTCGCTCATGCGCCCGATGTCTGCTTTGACGAAACGGTAGGGGCCGGAGCCGATGGGCATTTTGTTTGCGCCTTTTTCCAGCCCTTCGGGATAGCTTTTATGAGAAAACACAGGCAGTTGCCCTAATGCCATGTGTAATTCGGCATTGCGCTGTTTGAAGCGGAAAACGACTGTCCTGTCGTCGGGCGTTTCGACTTTGGCAACGTCGCTCCAGTATATGCGATAGAAGGGTTGGCGGCTTTGTCTTGGGTAAGCAGGCGGAAGGAGGCGGCTACGTCTTTGGCAAGGACGGGATCGCCGTTGTGGAATTTGGCTTTCGGGTTAAGCCTGAATGTTGCCGACAGCCCGTCTTCGGCAAGTGAAAAAGTCTTCCGCCAATAGTCCGTACATAGAGAAAGGTTCGTCCCAACTGTTGTCCGTGAGCATGTCCACGGTCAGATTGAGGACGCCGACTTCTTTGTCGCCTTTGAGGGTAAACGGGTTGAACGTATCAAAGCCGCCCTGCATCGGCAGGGAAAACACACCGCCTTTTGGCGCGTCGGGATTGACGTATTCGTAGGCGCGAAAGTCGGCGGGATATTTCGGCTCCTGCCCCAAACCTAAACCGTATGCGGCAAAAAGCGGTGGCAGTGGAGAAGGAAAACAGGAGGAGGACGAGGGTTTTCATAGGGTTCCAAACCGAACGGGACGATGAAGCCCGATTATAGCAAAAGGTCGTCTGAAAACTGCTTTCAGACGACCTTTTATCCGTTTCAAAACATAATCAAGAAGGCTGCTTTCGGTTTTTCGCCTGAGCGTCAAACTCCGCCAGCGTCATGTTCAAAGTCTGCAAACAAGGCGTCATCACCGCATCGACGGCTTGGTTCACATGATCCCTTTCCACAGGCGACGGGCGGTAAACAAAGAGCTTGAAGAGTTCGCTCAACTCAATCGAATCCGCCCCCGTTTTCAACACCCAGCCCTGACGGCCGTTGTAGATATAGCCGTGCCGCGCCAGCTTTTCCAAAAGCTCGCCCAACTCATCGTAACCCATATTGATATGCCGTCTGAACTCCTGAACAGGCAAGGCTTTGCCCTCTTTTTGCGCCGCATCCAAAAGCAGCAGGATTTTCAACACATCGTCAAACCGCCCGCGCGAATCGAAGCCCCTGCGGAACGCCTCACCCTGCCAATAAGACAGCGACGAAGTCAGCACCGCGCCGCCCAACACCAGCGTCCACAACAAATTCAGCCACGCCAAAAAAACGGCACAGCGGCAAACGCACCGTAAATCGAGCGGTAGCCGTCGAAATTGCCCATATACCAAGCAAACAGGAAACGCGCCGTCTCCAAGCAAAACGCCGTGACCAAAGCCCCGATAAACGCATGTCGCGCAGGCACAAAGCGGTTGGGTACGAAACGATACAGGCCCCATAACAAAAGCGTTGCAAAAAATAGCGTCCCCGCCGTCCGCAACACCCCCACCCATTGGGACGAAGCCAGCGCAGATTCCTGCACTGACCCGACCATAAAAAGAAATCCCCACGCCCAAAGACAGCGGCCCAAACGTCAGCAACGCCCAATACACCAAAAAAACTGCATCATCCAAGGCCGCTGCGAATTGACCCGCCAAATCCGGTTAAACGTATTGTCAATCGTCCGAATCAGCATCAGCGACGTCACCACCAGCATCACACTGCCGATCGCCGTCAACTTCCCCGCCTGATTGCGAAACGCATTGATATAATCAAACACCATGTCCGCACCCTGCGGCACAATAGTCTGATTGACAAACGAAACAAAAGAATCCGACCAACGGTCGAACACAGGAAAAATCGAAGCAACCGCCACCATCACCGTCAATACCGGCACCAAAGCCAGAAGCGTCGTAAACGTCATACTCGCCGCAGCCTGCGGCACACGCTCCTCATCGAAACGCCGGACCACAAACCACGCAAACGCAAACGCCTTACTGTCCGACAAACCTTGCCACCATTTCAAAAACGGCATAATCTTTCCCGAAAAAATAACGAATTGAAAATAAAAAACAGAAACGACCACGTCGTCTGAAAACACAGCCTCAGCGAAATTAACACCTATTTCCCACCAACCCTATTGTAACGGAATACCCAAATGAACCCAAATCCCCTCAAAATCCTCGTCCTCTACTACTCCCAAAACGGCAGCACCCTCAACCTCGCCCGCCAAATCGCACGCGGCATCGAAAGCGTCGCAGGCTGCGAAGCCGTATTGCGCACCGTCCCCAAAGTCTCCACCGTCTGCGAAGCCGTCGAAAAAGACATCCCCGACAGCGGCGCACCCTACGCCACCGCCGAAGACCTCAAAACCTGCGCCGCCCTCGCCCTAGGCAGCCCCACCCGCTTCGGCAACATGGCAGCCACCATGAAATACTTCATCGACGGCACTATCCCCCTGTGGCTTGGCGCAGAACTCGCCGGCAAACCCGCCACCGTCTTCACCAGCACCTCCTCCCAGCACGGCGGACAAGAAACCACCCTCCTCACCATGATGCTCCCCCTCCTGCACCACGGCATGATCATCAGCGGCATCCCCTACACCGAATCCGCCCTCAGCAACACCCAAAGCGGCGGCACCCCCTACGGCGCGTCCCACGTCGCCGGACACGACGGCAAACCCGTCCTGACCGCCGAAGAAAAACGACATCGCCTTCGCACAAGGCAAACGGCTGGCAGAACTCGCCGTCAAGTTGTCTTAAGGCGGGCAGTTTAGAAATCCAATCTGCCAAAAGCTAAAAAGGTCGTCTGAAAACCTGATTTCCAAGTTTTCAGACGACCTTTACCTAACATCTGCCCGTCAAGCCGAAAAAAAGCCTTATATGCCATCGAAGCAATAATCAGCAAAACCGTTACGACCAAAACCTTACGGATGATTTCCCCGTCTGAATTGATAGCATGGAGGCTGCCGAAATGGTTGCCCAACAAATTCGCCAAAATCATCAGGGATTCCGATTAGAACGCCATTTTCCCCGCTATCAAGAAAGCGACGAATGCCCCGATATTGGAAGCAAAATTAAAAAAATCTTAGAAGTAGCCGAAGCCTGCAACAACGACAATTTGTTGATGACAAACAAAGCGATGATGAAAATGCTGCCCGTGCCCGGTCCGAAAAAAACCGTCATAAAAACCAACAATCAGACAAGTTAAAAAGACAGCGACGGCAGATTTTTTTATCTCGCCGCGTTCATCGTCTTTTTTCAGCAAAACGCCTTTGAACAAAGTTGCCAGCAAGCCTATGGGTAAAAACGCAAGAATGATGTAATTGATGGTTTCCACAGGCAGAATCAGGATGACTTTCGCACCGACGAACGCCCCGATTAAAGCCGCAACAATGCCGACCGGCACAATGCGCCATACAATCGAACTGCTTTTCATAAAGTTTTTAATCGCAGCCACCGTACCGATGGTACTCACCAATTTCTCCTGTGCCAACGCGACCTGCGGCGGCAGGCCGACCATCAAAAAAACGCAGGAATCAAAAATCAGCCCGGCTCCGCCCGCAATAGCATCGACATAGCCCGCAATCAAAGACGCGGCAACCAGCAGGAAAAAGACCGAGATAAAAATAATCGGCAATGATACTGCCAGGAATAAATAGTTGCTCCATAGATTGTTTCCTCTTGATTAAATTTAAATTTTTGTAGGTAGTACAGTACGCAGGGCTGTTGAAAACCTCAAATAAAGTGTCGGTACATTAATGACCACTACAAAAAAATTGTCAACACTATTTATTTTTTTGTAAAAAAACAAACCGCAAATCAGTTAACCGATTCAAACAGTTTCTTCTGCCAAAAGGTCGTCTGAAACCTGATTTCCCAGTTTTCAGACGACCTTTTTATTATTCTCAAATCCCGTCATCCCAGTTTTTTAGCCATGATTAAACCGCCCCTCGCGCAAAAATGTTGCGGTCTGCTCAGCAGTAATGTGCTTAAACAGCATACCGCTGTGGCTGACGGGCAAGATAACGTGGTCGCGCATATTCGGACAGCGGGTTTCGCTGACCAAAACCGTACCGTCGTGTTCGCCGTGCAAACCCAATACGCGCCCCAGCCCGAGCGGTTTGTTACCAGCGATGCTGCCCAGTTCGATATGTTCGGGCAAATCGGGTGTGCCGCCGTCGAGCGCATCGCGATAAGCGCCGCCGAGTACGTGGGTTTTCAATCCGAGCCGGAACACCCTTTGCGCAGCCCGGCTGCCTTGGTGGGGCGTGCCGAAGGTAACGATGCGTCCGGTAATTTTTTTCGGGGTGGGCGGCGGCAAAGTGGCGCAACACCAGCCCGCCCAGACTGTGTCCGGCAAAATGCAGAGGCTCGCCCGTATCGTGTTTTTCAACAAATTCCGCCAATGCCTGCGTGTGCTGCTGCATGGTGTGCCAGACGCTGTAATAACCGAACAGGGCAACGTCAAAGCCCTGCTTTTCCAGCATATCCGCTAAAGGTTTCATCACCCAAGAGTGCATGTGCAGTCCGTGCAATAAGATGATTTTTCGACATGAGGGCCTCCTGTATTTTTTTGCCGCCAGCATTATGCCATAAGTCAGTCAGACCATATTGCGGACGCGTTTTGTCTTTTGAAAACGGGTTTAAGCTCCGGTTAAAATCTGTTGCCGTATTTTCAGACGACCTTGGATTCGGATTTCAAGTGCAACACTAGGGTACCAGTGGTTGGAACAGATTTAAGAATAAAACACTTGGCGTTTCGTAGCCAAGTGTTTTTTTCTCGGCCGGTGGTTCAACTCATCTTGAACCCTGCGTATCTCCCGATCGCTGATGTTTCGGAAATCGGTCTGTTTGGGGAAATATTGTCGGATGAGTCCGTTGGTGTTCTCATTCAGCCCTTTCTCCCAAGAATGGTAAGGGCGGCAAAAAAATAGGTTTTCGCCTTCAATGCTTTGGCTATTTTTGGTGTGTTGGTAGAACTCTTTGCCGTTATCCATGGTGATGGTGTGGACTCTGGCTTTATATGCCCTTAATACCCTAATGGCCGCCCGGGCAGTGTCTTCGGCTTTTTAAGTTCTTTAATTTGCAGATGATGGTGTAGCGGGTAGTGCGTTCGACCAAGGTCAATAACGCGCTTTTTCTGATTTTTTTGCCGACGATGGTGTCGGCCTCCCAATCGCCGATGCGGGTTTTTCTGGTCGACGATAGCAGGTCGGTTTTCTATGCCGACGCGGTCGGGCACTTTGCCTCTGGTCCATGTGCTGCCGTAGCGTTTGCGGTAGGGTTTGCTGCATATTCTGAGATGTTGCCACAAAGTGCCGCCGTTGCTTTTTGTCTTGGCGGAGGTAGCGGTAAACGGTGCTGTGATGGAGTGTGATCTCGTGGTGTTTATGCAGGTAGGCGCATACTTGTTCGGGACTGAGTTTGCGGCGGATAAGGGTGTCGATGTGTTGAATCAGCTGCGAATCGAGCTTATAGGGTTTTTCGCCGGTGCTTTTTTTGGTCAGCCGGCTTTGCTTCTGTGCTTTATCGGCGCTGTATTGCTGTCCTTGGATGCAGTGCCGCTTGATTTCTCGGCTGATGGTGCTTTTTGTGGCGGTTAAGTTGTTTGGCGATTTCGGCGATGGTGCAGTGGCGGGACAGGTATTGGATATGGTATCGTTCGTCTTGGGTCAGTTGTGTGTAGCTCATGGCAATCTTTCTTGCAGGAAAGGCCGTATGCTACCGCATACTGGCCTTTTTTTCTGTTATGGAAAGTTGCACTTCAAATGCGAATCCGCCGACCTCGGTTTGGGCGGATCAGGTTTACAAGTCCGCCGCAAAGCAAAAGGTCGTCTGAAAACCTGATTTCCAAGTTTTCAGACGACCTTTTGTTCAGTCAACGCTTACTCGTCGGCTTTATAACCTTTGAGGGCAAAGAAGACGATGTAGAGGTAGCACACGGCTGATACGACAAAAGACGACATCAGGCTGTAAGTATCGACCGCCCAACCTTGTACGACCGGAACAATCGCACCGCCGACAATGGCAGTACAAAGTACGCCTGAAGCAGCATTGGTGAATTTACCGAGATTTTTGGTCGCCAGCGAGAAGATGGTCGGGAACATGATGGAGTTGAAGAAACCGATGGCAAGCAGCGACCACATGGCGACGTCGGCATTGCCTTTACCGGTCATCATGGCGATGATGAGCAGGACAACAGCGATAGTGGCATTGAAGGCAAGGTAGCGGTTGGGCGCGATTTTCGCCATAACTGCCGAGCCGAGGAAGCGTCCGACCATGGCGCCGCCCCAGTAGAACGACAGGTATTGGGCGGCGGAAGCATGATCCATCCCTTTCAGGAAGCCCAAGACATTGACCATCAATGAGCCGATGGATACTTCGGCACCGACGTAGCAGAAAATACCTGCCGCACCAAGGACGAGGTGTTTGTATTGCCACACGCTGCTTTTGCCGTCGTGGTTGTGTTCGCTTTCTTCTTCAGCGATTTTGCGCGCGTCAGGCAGGCGGATCATTTTTACGAAAACGGCGAGGATAATCAACAGGCCTGCCAAACCCAAGTAAGGGATTTGAACGGAGGAAATCTGTTCGGCTTTGCTGGCGGTCTGCGTTGCATCTGCCAGAATCAGGAATGCGCCGATTTGCGGGGCAATGGTCGTACCCAGTGAGTTGAACGCCTGCACCAAAGTCAGCGTAGCGGATTCTTTGCCCGGTTTCGCCAACAAGGTTACATACGGGTTGCCTGCAACCTGCAATAGGGTTACGCCTGAAGCAAGAATGAAGAGCGCGCCCAAGAAAGTCGGGTAAGAGTGGCTGCCCGCAGCGGGATAAAACAGCAAGCATCCGACGGCGGTCAGCAAGAAGCCGCCGATGACGCCGTTTTTATAGCCGATTTTACCGACGAGATGCCCCATCGGAATCGACATGATGGCATAGGCGGTAAAAAAACAGAATTGAATCAGCATCGCCTGAACATAAGTCAGCTCGAAAATTTCTTTCAGATGCGGAATCAGGATGTCGTTCATGCAGGTGATGAAACCCATCATGAAGAAGAGCGTAGTCAGGACGACCAGCGCGGAATTATGGTTTTGTTGTGATGGCGTAGACATGATTTGCCTTTCGATTTATTGGAATTGACCGTACAAACAGTTAATATCCGTTAATAACGGGCCGAATCATACTGGCTTTTGCCATTCTTGCAAACACTGGAAATGCGCCGACTACATAGAGTTTCAGCAAGATTCTGTCCGATAACGCATTTTTATAGACAGAATCCGTCTGAATTCTACAATTAACCTACCCGCAAACGACTTAAAATCTTATTTCAGACGACCTTTGACCTGACGCAAACTTATCCGCCATGCCCCTCATTTACGCCTATCTCGGACTTGCCGCCTCCGCCTTTACCTCCGCCACCATCCTGCCCGGCACGTCCGAAGCCGCCTTCGCCGCGTTTATCTACACCTATCCCGAACAGGCATACGGCGCGTGGTTGTGCGCCGGACTGGCAAACGGCTTGGGCAGCATGGTTTCCTATTGGATGGGGCGGCTGATTCCGTCCAAGAAAAGGTCGTCTGAAAAAGACCCTGCGCCTGCTCCGACGCTGGGGCACCCTGCCCCTTTTGTTTGCCTGGCTGCCCGTCATCGGCGACGCGCTGCCCATTGCCGCAGGTTGGCTCAGGCTCAATCCTTATACCTCCGCACTCATGCTCCTGACCGGAAAAATCCTGCGCTACGGCATCATCCTCGCCGGTATCAAAGGCATGATGTAAACCATTTGCGCAAAACCTGCCGCATTCATTTTCAGACGACCTGAAACAGCGTAAAATCCCAAAGGAAATATCCCGTCCCTTCATTTTTTGCAAAGCGAGAAACCATGTTCTTCAAGCACATCGAAGCCGCCCCCGCCGACCCCATCTTAGGCTTGGGCGAAGCATTCAAAGCCGAAACCCGTCCCGAAAAAGTCAACCTCGGCATCGGCGTTTATAAAGACGCATCCGGCGCGACCCCCATCGTCAAAGCCGTCAAAGAAGCCGAAAAACGCCTGCTCGAGAGCGAGACCACCAAAAAAACTACCTCACCATCGACGGCGTTGCCGACTACAACGAGCAAACCCAAATCCTTCTTTTCGGCGCAGACCACGAAATCGTCGCCAGCCGCCGCGCCAAAACCGCCCAAAGCCTCGGCGGCACAGGCGCATTGCGTATTGCCGCCGAGTTCGCCAAACGCCAGTTGAACGCACAAACCGTCTGGATTTCCAACCCCACATGGCCCAACCACAACGCCATCTTCAAAGCCGTCGGCATCCAAGACAAGCCATACCGCTACTACGACGCCGCCAAACACGGCCTAGACTGGGACGGCATGATTGAAGACCTCGGCCAAGCGCAAAAAGGCGACGTCGTCCTCTTGCACGGCTGCTGCCACAACCCCACCGGTATCGACCCCACGCCCGAACAATGGGAAACCCTCGCCAAACTCTCCGCCGAAAAAAAGGCTGGCTGCCCCTGTTTGACTTCGCCTACCAAGGCTTCGGCAACGGCCTCGAAGAAGACGCATACGGCCTGCGCACCTTCCTGAAATACAACAAAGAATTGCTCATCGCCAGCTCCTATTCCAAAAACTTCGGCATGTATAACGAACGCGTCGGCGCGTTTACCTTAGTCGCAGAAGACGAAGCAACCGCCGCCCGCGCCCACAGCCAAGTCAAAACCATCATCCGCACCCTCTACTCCAACCCCGCCTCCCACGGCGCGAACACCATCGCCCTCGTGTTGAAAGACGCGGATTTGAAAGCACAATGGATTGGCGAACTCGACGAAATGCGCGGCCGCATCAAAGCCATGCGTCAAAAATTCGTCGAACTGCTCAAAGTCAAAGGCGCAAATCAAGACTTCGATTTCATCATCGAACAAAACGGCATGTTCTCCTTCAGCGGCCTCACGCCCGAACAAGTCGACCGCCTGAAAAAAACGAGTTCGCCATCTACGCCGTGCGCTCCGGCCGCATTAACGTCGCCGGTATTACCGATGACAACATCGACTACCTGTGCGAAAGCATCGTGAAAGTGTTGTAGTCCGCATCAGGCAATACCAAAAGGTCGTCTGAAAACCTAAATACCGTTTTCAGACGACCTTTCCCCACCTTTTGACACAACAACCCCTTAAAGCATCACATTATGAGACCCACACTAGACGTCATCATCCCCTGCTACAACTCCGCCGCCACCCTTCAAGCGGCTGTCGAAAGCGCCGTTTCCCAACCCGCCGTCGAAAACGTCTGGCTGATTGACGACGCCTCCATCGACGACACACGCCTTATCATGAGCGACCTCGCCGCCATCCATCCGAAAGTCCGTTGCGAATACATGCTCGAAAACGGCGGCGCCGCCAAAGCCCGCAACTGGGGCGCCATGCAAAAGCCAAGCCGACTTCATCGCCTTCCTCGACGCCGACGACGTCTATGAAAACAACGTCCTCAACGCCACCTACCTCGGCTTGGAAGCCTACTCCTACCTCAGCCTGGTCCGCCTCAAATTGCGTCCCGTCGGCTTTCCCGAACACTACCTCAACCACCCGCAATTCCCCACCGCATGGGAAAGGCTGCAAATGACCGGCGGCGGCAACACCGTATTCCGCCGCAGCATCTTTCTCGCCTGCGGCGGCTTTCCACAAGACGAACTCTTCCGAATCTTCGGCGGCGAAGATGCCGCACTCGGCATCGCACTGACCCGCGACAGCGTCGTCGGCTACCTTTTTGAAGAGCGCGACCCCGCCGTCAGACACAACTACCGCCCCGGCATCCACGCCGAGCGCCTGCTCGATGCCGAACTTTTCGGCAAAACCATCCCCGGACTGACCATAGACCACCAAAACGAAGCCGAAGCCGTCACCCGCCGCATCGGCCGCCGCCTTCAAGAAGTCAAAGCACACTCAACCTTCGAAGAAGCCGGCACCATGCCGCTCTACCCCGAGTACGAATAAGCAGGCATCAACGCCAAAACCCGTCCGAACGGTTGCATCACATTGCTTAAAGCAAAAAGGTCGTCTGAAATCTTGTTTTCAGACGACCTTTATTCATATAGTGGATTAACTTTAAATCAGGACAAGGCGACGAAGCCGCAGACAGTACAGATAGTACAGAACCGATTCACTTGGTGCTTCAGTACCTTAGAGAATCGTTCTCTTTGAGCTAGGCGAGGCAACGCCGTACTGGTTTAAAGTTAATACACTATAACAAACAAACCCTGTATCAAAACCCTAACGGGCAGGCTGTAACAATCTCAAAACATACCGGCAAATAAAAAAGCCCGGACATTTGTCCAGGCTTTTTAAATTTGGTGGGTCGTGAGCGATTCGAACGCTCGACCAACGGATTAAAAGTCCAAAAAATAAAATATAACTAATTGTTTCTAAACAGAGTTGAAGCCAGCACCTTCAGTTCTGATACAGTCTGATTTTGCCTTCTCCCGGCACAAACCAGACACACCCCAAAGAACGAAAATCCAAGCATTCTAACTTTCAGTTTGCTTAGATTTTCGTTTTTTCTTTTCAAATGGAATATTGTAAATCATGAAAAAAATAAATATGATAATGAAGACAACGAAAGCAATTTTTATGATTTTAGTAGTAGGCATAATCTATATCTTAATTATGATTTATTTCATAGTCATGTTTTACGAATTAATACACAGCATTCACTGGGATAGATAAACATGAAAAAAATGTTGAAACTGACTGCCTCACTCTTTGTTATCTGCCATTCATCGGCGTTTGCCGCCGCCCCATACCCTCAATATGAGGCATTGGTCGAAAAACATGCCGCATTGCAACGTTTGGATAAAAACATTGTATGGGCTGTTATGGGCAGGGAAAGTAGTGGTAACCGTTATGCCCTGTCTAACAAAGATGCGCGAGGCCTTTTGCAGGTTATTCCTGGGACGGCAGCACGGATGGGGGTAAACCCCAAAAACCTTTACGATCCGGAACAAAACATCATCGCAGGTACACGTTACCTGCGTTTTTTATGTAACCACTTCCCTGACAAATCCAGTAGCCACGGCTGCAATCTTGACTTGGTGCTTGCTGGATACAACGCAGGGGAAGGGGCAGTGCGTAAATATGGAGGCATTCCGCCTTATCGGGAAACGCAGCACTATGTCAGAAACGTCAAAGCGCGTTATGCACGTTTGAGCGGCAACCGTGCAGTTTTGGCATCAAGCCCTGTTCAGCCTTTCAAGTTGAAACCTATACCTGCTGTTGCCCGATCTGACAGCTCGTCTGAAAACATAGTTAAAGTAGCTGCCCAAGCACCCGCCAAGCGATACGCAGAATGGGATGTATTCAAAGAGTTTTAACTGCCTCCGGGCTATTCATTGCCGCTATATGCGGTTTTTTTGTCTTTGTAAAAAGGAAAAATGATGACTAACAACATCAAAAAAAGCAGTAAACAATACCAAAACTATTGCGACAATTGCTTTGTTGACAATGGCTCAACTAAGTTTGGCGGATGGATTTAACGACCTAAATTCTACTGCAACCAAGATTCGTGCCGGTCTTTATACATTTGTCGGAATTTTATTTAGTATTACATTGCTATGGGCATTTTTTGCTGCAAAAAATGGACAGAAGACTTGGTATAACATTTTAGTCGAGTGTTTATATATTGTTGGTGGCGGTGCTTCTATCGGTTTCGTCGCATTCTTGTTTTGCTACTGGTGGCAAAATGTCTTTTTAGGCAGAATACTTTATGCAAAAAGAAAATATTGATACCGAACAACCAACATTTAATGGTTTGAGTCGTCAGGCAATGGTTTTAGGTATGCCCGTTTTGGCCATAGCAGCATGTGGTTTCGTTTCAATGATGCTAATGACAATATCACTGCCTTTCCTTCACGGAAAGGCATTATTTTTTCTGCTGCTTCCTATACCGATTTTAGCGTTCATACGCACTATCTGTGTTAACGATGACCAAGCGTTAAGGGTTTATTTCTACGAAACGAAATACTTCCTACGCCGTCGCAATACCAAGCTGTTCAACGGCACCAATACCATTCTCGCCACTAAATTCGGGAGACAACAAAGTGATTATCAGCGATTTTTTGAGCAACGCTCTAAAAGCGCAACCGGCACAGTCGGATTTTCTACCGAAAATCTGCCAACACGTCACAAACAACATCGTTAATTACAAAACGGGACATCTCGCCTTCGTTATCCGCATGGAAGGCCTGCCGTTTGATGGTGTGGACGACAAGCACCTGTTCACGCAGTTTGTATCGTTACGCAACCTGCTCGCCGGTATGGGCAAAACCTTGGGCAACCGTTTGGCGGTGTGGGGAACGCTGCAACGCCAAAAGATTGTCTTTGACCGTGAATACAAGTTTCAAACGACCTTCTGTCAGCAGTTTGCAGACAAGTATCTGAAACGCTTTCAGGAAGCGGATTATTTTTGAAAAACGTGTTCCATCTGACAGTTTTGATTAAGTTCGACTATTTGGAAGCAGGGATTAAAGAGGCGGAAGAGCAAATTCAGATTCTGATGCGTTCACTCGAACCCTATGATCCGTATCTTCTGACTGCCTATCAGAATGAAAACGGTGTTGCCTTCTCGGAGGTGTACTCGTTTTTCGGTAGCCTGATTAACGGAACAAGGGAAGAGATTCCGCTTTCGGTTGTTGATGCCTATCAGACCATTCCCGGGGCTAATCTGCATTTTGGCTCGGATTTGTGCGAAAATCCGTTCCCAAAACGGAACCCGCAAGTTCGCGCAGATGTTCGATCTGAAGGACTTCGGTGTCAGCAAGCCCAAAATCCTGACATCCATTCTGCGCCTACCGTGTGAGTTTACTTTCACACAAAGCCTCGTATTTATTAATCCATACGACATGCAGGGTGAAATCAAGAAGCAGCTCAACAACCTGACATCGGTCAACGACAAAGCGACCGCGCAACAGAAGGAGCTGGAAGAGGGTCAGGGGCTTGCTTGTATCGGGCGAACTGATGTTCGGCGACTATCATGCGGCGTTGGTCGTGTACGGTAAGACGGCGGAAGAGGCGGCGGCAAACGGTGCACGCGCCTATTCCACATTCCTGAATGCGGGCGGCTACCGCTTTACCAAGGCGGGACTTTCGGCTCCTGCGACGTTTTTTTCAGCCAAGTGCCGGGCAGCAAGGAAAAAGCCCCGCTCTTTCCCGAAAACGACAACAAACTTTGCGACAACCTTCGGCATACACAACTACTCGCACGGTAAAAAACAGGGTAATCCGATTGGCGACGGTTCGGCAATTATGCCGCTGCAAACCACGTCCAAAACGATTTACGACTTCAACTTCCATTTTTCAAACTTGAAGGAGGACAGCCTCGGCGAAAAAAATCGCCGGACACACGCTGATACTGGGTGCAACCGGTACCGGCAAAACTACGTTGCAAACAGCCATGATGGCGTTTACCGAACGCTTCAACCCTTATATGTTCGTGATGGACTTAGACCGGGGCATGGAGATATTCATCCGTGCCATTGGCGGCTCGTATTTTGCGTTAGAAGCGGGGGTTTCGACCGGGTTAAATCCCTTCCAACTGCCCGATACACCGGCAAACCGTGAATTCCTGTACAGCTTGGTCGGCATGTGCGGCGCAGATGAAAACGGCAAACTGACGGCGACGGAAGAAAAAGAGATTCAGGCGGCCGTCGATACGATGTTCAGCATGGATTACGAACACCGTCGTTTCAGCCATCTGTTACAAAGTATTCCCGTCGTTCCTGATCCCAACTCACTGCGTATGCGCCTGTCCAAATGGTGCGAAAGCGAAGGCGGACGGTTCGCATGGTGCTTGGACAACCCGACGAACCTGTTTGATGCCGAACAGTTCTACCGTGTCGGCTTTGACTTGACTGATATTCTGAAGGACGACTATCCGCCGACCGCTCCGGTTTTTAGCGTATATGTTCCACCTGCGAAATATCATGATGGACAAAGTTGCCAAAGAAGACGGCATCCTTGCCTCCATCATTGAAGAATTTTTGGTATGCGGCACGTTTTTGAGGCATTGCAGGACATCATGCTTAAAAATCCTGAAAACCGACCGTAAACGCGGCGGCTGGCTGATTTTGGTGTCGCAATCGCCGGAAGATGCTATATCCTGTCCGATATTCCCCGCCATTGTTCAACAGACGCCGACTAAAATCTTCTTGCCCAATCCTGATGCCGAGTATGAAAAACAGCTACGAACGCTGCGGCCTGACTGTAAAAAGAGTTTGAGGAGTTGTCCAAACTTTCGTTGGAAAGCCGCACATTCTTGGTTAAGCAGTCGAAACAGTCGGCATTCGCCATGTTGGATTTGTACGGTTTTTCAGGATGAAATGGCATTTCTATCCGGATCATCTGACAACGTGGAGTTGTTGTATCGGGTGATGAAGGATGTTGGTAGTGAAAATCCGGATGTTTGGTATCGTTCGTTTGTTGAGGCAGTACAGGAACGCCGCGAACGGAAGAGAGCCCATGTCGCATGATGTTCATCTTTATTACGAAGGTCGTCTGAAATTTCAGACGACCTTTTTGTTTCCGCCTTTAGGCGGTTTTTTTAATAGGAGTTCAAAATGAAAATCCATTTGAAAAACAGTCTGCTCGGTATTGCTGGCCACAAGTTTGGCTTCGGTGCCATTTATGGTAAATGCTTCCGGAATTCCGGTGTTTGATGGTGGAGCTGCTGCTCAACGTACTCAAAACTTCGTCCAGCAAATGGCAGAAATGGCAAAAACAACTTACGCAGTTGAAGCAACAATACGAACAACAGGTCAAACAATTTAAAGCGATGACCGGCTCACGAAATATAGGTAACCTTTTGAAGGATACGGTTAAAGACCAAATCCCGTCAGAGTGGAGTGCTGTTTATGATGGTGCGAAAAACATCGACTATAAGTCGATGATAAATAGCAAGGCCTACAAAGCGGATGGTGCTGATAAGTTGTTGGTGCAAAATCAGGAAATGCTTTCCAAAGTATTTGCAGAAACCAAAAAACAACTGGGAAATATCGAAAATCTGATGAATCAGATTAATACCACTCAAGACATTAAAGCGGCCGCCGATTTGCAAAACCGCATCGCGGCTGAACAGGCAAAAATTGCCAACAATCAGACGAAGTTGGATATGTTTGACCGACTGTTTAAACAACAACAGGTAATCGAACAACGCCGATATGCTGCGCGAGAGTCTTGCATGGCGAAACATATCCGTGATGGTAACTATTCGGCTTGCAATTAATATCTTCGTGATTAACTAGCACCCGATGTCCTCGGGTGCAATCTGATAAAGATTATATTATGGCTCAAACAACATCTGCTTTTTCTGATATTGCGAATAATCTGTTAAACGGTATGGGAACCGATCTGTTTTCCAAGTCCGGCAACTTAATTAGCGGTATTACCCCAATTTTTCAGATAGGTTTCGGTATCTATATCTTCTTGGTGGCTTTAGATGCCTACAATCGCGGTTTTAACGAAAACGTTATGGATTTGGGCAAGCGCATGTTCGGCTGGTTGCTTATTATTGCTTTTGCTTTCAATTCCAGTCAGTATCAAAAAATCGCAAACATTCTGTGGATGTTACCCGAAAATTTAAGCGGATTACTGGGGACTTCCACCTATACTGCCAGCGCGTTGGATACTCAAAGTAACAACATCTTAACGATGATGGAGAATATTTTTGCTTATGCCGCTGAACTTGATGTCCTCCAAGTATCAGACAAACTGATGCTATATATAGGAGGTTCGGTTGCAGTACTATTGGCTTATTTGTTCTTTATCATTACTTTTGCTTATTACCTGATTGCCAAATTGTCGTTGGCGATGGTAATCCTTATTGGTCCTTTGTTTATTGGTTCCATGTTGTTTCCGGCAACACGCCAGTGGGGTATGAACTGGATCGGGCAAATTCTTAATTATTCTGTAACAGTGGTATTTTTTTGTCATTTTGGGTTCATTACAGAACGATTTCTTCCAGAAACATTTGCAAAAATGCGGTCGTTGGAGAGATCGCTTCTGTTGCTCAGGTTGTAGGATTGATCCCGCTCTTTTTCCTATCGACCACGATTTTCATTTTAGTTGCGTGGAGCATACCTTCTATCGCATCAGCTCTAACCGGTGGGGCATCAGTAAATGGGTTCAGCCGAACTGTTATGTCTGTGGCTAGATGGGCAAAAGGTGTGAAACTACCGGGAGGAAATAGTGTCAAACCAAAATGAAAAATATCCTAAAAGGAAAATACCATGACTGTTGTTACTAAAATGCTTTTGTGGATGTTGCTGCTCTTTGGGAACATTAGTGTTTATTGGCATGTTCGGCAATTTACAGGATAGCTATTTGGCTAGAATTGCCGGATTGTGTATCGGATTATCGATACTAGGACTAATTTTTAAACTATTCGACCGACCTATTCCGGTTCGTTTTGATTAAGGGTTTGAACATGCAGTATCTCCAAATCGGCAAACTTGCCACTCTAGTAGCTTTTAGCCTTAGTTTGGCCGCCTGCGCTGAACTGACGAACGGTCTTCAGGCAGTTAACACTACTTTGGCAGGAATTAATTCAGGAACAAATTCTTCTTCCGGAACGGCTACAACTACAATCGCCATGCCTGATAAGGTTACTTCCCAATATGAGGTAAGAAATTTGAGGTTGACACAGGAAACTGTGAGTGATCTCACTTCGGTACACTTTAAAGGTCAGGCCTACAACAAAACGAAGAAAAATCTTCGTATATCTATCAAAGTCCCTATTTACGATCAAAAGGGAAATCACGGAGGTTATGTACGTTCTGAATTTACCATTCCGCCAAATGAGAGAATAGGGATTGACACTTCAGACCCTTACTCTATTAATCTATCAAAAAGGCGAGAAGCTGAATACTACAAAAAGCAACTTATCGTGTAGATGTTTTTTTAAAATCAGCATAATAAAAGAACACCCCAAACGGGGTGTTTTTTTATAGCTGATAAATTTAAATTAAAGGAAATTTCTATGAAAACCATCCTTCTACTATCACTTTCTGCCGTCATGCTTTGCGCTTGTTCAGGAAAGAATCCGCCTCAACCGCATGGCTCCCCGTTTCCAATCAACTCAACTTTGCAAACAAGAGGGTAAACGATGTCTGAAAAATCACAACAAGCTGTCAATAACAAGATGGCTACTGAATTTATCAATGCCGCCAAGGGTTTTGAAAGCGCGGAAATCGTGCGTGTTCACAAAAACGCCAAAATCGCATGGCGCATAAGCGGCGTGTGTCTCTTGATTACCGGGCTGGCGGTCGGTGCGGTGGCCGGTCTTACACCATTGAAAGAGACACGACCATATGTAGTCAAAGTGGATAACAATACCGGTGTAACAGAAATCATCACTATGATGAAAAATCAGGAGCAGTCCTATGGCGAAGTAATGGACAAACACTGGTTGACACGTTACGTCCAACTCCGTGAAAGCTATGACTGGGTAACGATACAAGATAGCTACGATGCAGTCATGTTGATGAGTTCTCCGGAAACACAGGCTGCTTATGCCAAAATCTACAATGACAATCCGCAGGCTCCACATAAGGTTCTGAAAAAAACCAATATAAAGTTGTCGCAAAAGTGAAAGCCGTGACCTTTATCGGTAACACCGCACAAGTCCGTTTTGAAAAACGTATGGTGCCGGTATCGGGGGATTTAAATCAGGAAATTCCCGTGCAGAACATGATTGCCACTATCGGCTATGAATACGCGAACCAGCCTATGAGTGAAGAAGCCCGACGTATCAATCCGCTGGGCTTTATTGTCAAAAGTTATCGCGTCGATCCGGAAACCGCGCCATAACAGAAAGGGTTAACGATGAATTTAAATATGAAACTGACAGCATTGTTGCTAATGGGGTTCTTGCCTGCGGTATCCGGCGCGGTATCCATCCCAAAAGGGTCTGCTAAAGACGGCCGCATCCAAACCGTTATGTACAATCCCGATGACGTTATCCATATCCATGCACGCATTGGTGAGGCAGTTTTAATCCAACTTGAAGATGGAGAGCTGTTGACCGGCGATCCGACCAGCGGCTTAGGTATGGGTGATGCCGCAGCGTGGAACTTGGCAGCACGGGGCAACAACCTCTACATGAAACCGGTTGCTTCCGCACCTGCCACGAATATGTTGATTACGACCAACAAAAAACGGACGTATGCCTTCGACCTGTCGCTGACCGGCAAGAAAAAAACGGCAAATATGTGCAAAAAAACCAACCTATATATTGCGGTTCGTCTATCCCGACACGGCGGCCTACAAAGCCCGAGCCGAAGCGCAGAAACAGGCAAAGGCTTTAGAAAAACTCAAAGCGGCAGGACACCGCCCCAACGCGCGGCACAATTACAACTATTGGGGTAAAGGCGATAAAGCACTTGCACCGACAGCGGCCTACGACAACGGCCGCTTTACTTATTTCAGCTTCGATAACGGCCGTGAGCTGCCGCTGATTTACAAGGTGATGGACGACGGTTCGGAAATGCTGCTCAACAGCCATGTGGACGGCGATACCGTGGTTATCCATGAAACGGCCAAACATTTTTGTATTGCGCTTGGGTAAATCGGTTTTGGGTTTGGAAAACCGCAGTTTTAACGAAAGAGGCTCTTTCAACCGTACTGGGGCAGGCAGCCGAGACTCAGTACGCATAGAGAAGGATGGCAGATGAAAATCTTAGACAAATTCAAACGTAAAAAAATCAGGAACAGGGTCAACCGAATACGGTAGAAAAACGGCGACTACACAAAACCCGAAGCCCTGTCCCAATCCGTCAAGAACGAAAAAAATCGAACCCGGTATGCCGCTGAACCTCAATTCCACGGCGCCCAACAATATGCGTAAAGTGTTATTCGCAGGTGTAGGTATTCTTGCAGCCGGTGTAGTCGTATCGGGCTTAATTGGCATGACCGGCGGCAGCGAAGAGGCCGAAGCGTCGCAACCACAGGCGGCATCTGCTCCTGAAACAACAAAAGGTAAAAACTTCGATCGAGATAAAGCTGAACTTGCCCTGTTGGAACAACAGGCAGCTTCCGAAGCCGCTCCCGAAGGTGTGGCCTCAGAAGCGAAGACTGAAGCAGCCTCTCAAGCTCAACCGGCAGGCGGTCAACCTGCCGAACTACCAGGTGAACAACCCGAGCTCGGAACATTGCCTGCTGACGGCCAACCCAAACAAACGCCTCAAGACCGGAAAATGAGTGGCAATGTGATGGCCAACCTAGAAGGCGATATGTCAGAAAATACTCGTCCCGTCTCTTTGGGCAGTCCTTCTTCAGAAGGCGGTCAACTGATGAATGCAAGCGGCTCGGGCTTATTTAGTGATGCGGAAGGTAATAGCACGTTATCAGGTAACAGTGGCAATGGTTTCGGCTCACGCCTGAATGCCACAACGACGGCATCAGTTAAAGCGCAACAGCGCGTCGATTTAACCCTACCTGCTGATCAAAGGCACAAACATCCGCTGCGGACTGGATACCAAAATCGTAACGACCCAGCCGGGCTTTGCCCGCTGTATCGTGGCAAAAAGATGTATATTCCGCTAACGGGAAAACCCTATTGGTTGAACGTGGCAGCAAAGTCATCGGCGAACAGACATCCGCCCTTTTGCAAGGTCAGGCGCAGGTCTTCGTGCTGTGGAACGAGTTGGAAACGCCGTCGGGCGTGAAAGTACCGTTGGCCAGTCCCGGGGCTGGAGCATTAGGCGAGAGCGGCCATGCTGCTTATGTGAAATATCATTTTTGGCGGCGCTTCGGCGGTGCTCTCATGATCAGCATGATCGGCGACGCCGGCGATGCCTTCAGTAACCGCCAAAACCGTACCAACGGCAACAACAATCATATCTCGTATGAAAATACGCAGGAAGCCGCACAACAGTTGGCAACTGAAGCACTGAAAAACAGTATTAACATTCCGCCAACCGGCACGATTAATCAGGGAACGTTGATTAACATCATGGTCGCTCGGGATGTCGATTTCAGTAACGTGTATGAATTGGTCAATCCCTACGGATACTGATTCAAACAACCTGCTCCTTCGGGAGCAGGTTTTTTATGAAAGCCTAATCCCAAATGACACAAAATCCGAAACCTTTTAACGGACAGGCATCAATCCATTCTGATGCGGTTGTCCGTAACTTGATGGCCAAAACGGGCTTGGACGACTATCTCAACCGCGAAGGCGTAACCGAAGTACTGATTAACCGCGAACGCGAAGTCTTTTTGGAAACATCAGCCGGTTTTGAACGGATAGAAGACGACCGTTTAACATTGCCGATCCTGACTCAACTTGCTACGGCGTTATGTACCTATAACAGTAAACATATCAGCATGGAGCAGCCCATCCATTCCGTTACCCTGCCTGACGGCGAACGCGGGCATATCATGATACCGCCTTCTTGCGAAGACAAAACCATCGTCTATGCCTTCCGCAAACCGTCGCAGACACGCTTTTCGTTGGACGACTATATCAATACGGAACGCGTTAATCGCTTCCACGACGTATCTGCCTATGGGGTTTCAGACGACCTCAATCTTGGCGAAATGGAGATGGACAGCAAATATTATCGGGATATTTCTGACAAGATGAAGCTGCCGAACGATGTGCAGCTCCAGCCCTGGCAATATGAGATGCTGGAACACAAGGCAAACCGTAATATGAATGCCTTTTTCGCTTTAGCCATCAAACACAAACTCAACATATGTATGGTAGGCGGCACCGGCTCCGGCAAGACGACGTTTACCAAAGCCCTATCCGACCTTGTTCCGCCGGAAACCCGCATCATCACACTGGAAGATACACACGAACTGGATTTGCCCAAGCATCCCAACCATGCCCATCTGTTCTACAAGGGACACATCACGGCAAAAATGCTGATTGCCGCCTGTATGCGTTTAAAACCCGACCGTGTATTCTTGACCGAGCTGCGAGGCGACGAGGCTTGGGATTACATCTCGCTCCTAAACACCGGACACCCGGGCGGCCTGATGTCAGTCCATGCCAACGACGCACGAAGCGTCCACTACCGTATCGCGCAACTGGCGAAAGAGTCGGCAACCGGCAGGACGATGGATTACGACTATATCCTCAATTCCGTCAAATCCAGTATCGATGTCGTCGCCTATTTCGAGAAAACCTACATGACCGAACTCTATTTTGATCCGGTCGAGAAATACTACGCCATGCAGGGACGTAGCTGATTGACTGAAGGATTCATGATGACAGCAATATCAATATATGTTTTCACTATCGTTTTTCTCTCTTTCTATATAGATTTAAAGGGATGTATAAAATCCTACCTTAACCTCAAATATCAAATGGCAAGAATCGAATATATGAACCGCGTACTCGGCTGTATGCAAGCAGCGGAATATTTGGACGAACCCATATCCAAAGAACTGTCGGAATGGGCGGAAAAAAAGAGTTGAAAGGTTTTTTTGGAAGAGGAAAAAAAGCAAAGAAAGAAGAGTAACGTCAAAGGTCGTCTGACAACGGTTTTCAGACGACCTTTTCATTTTTATGAAAGGACATTGGAAATGTTTGTTTATATAGATGAAGAAGGATTCGATGAAGAACATATCAAAGCCCCTATCCTGCGCCCTTTTTTGATGTATTCGATGTTCTCGGCTACCTTCATGTTATCGGTTCTTTACTTCACTTTCAAAAATGAAGATTTTTCCCTGCTTCATTTGGATGTAGTGATGCAATCCGTGCTGTATGTTGTCTTATGGTTGATCATGCTGATTTACTTTTTATTTACCCTGCCGACGGTTACGTTTGGCAGAAAGGGATTCATGGTTAAAGACGGCAGCACAAATCTGTACCGGAAGGAAGACCTTGCTTTTTCTTGTGTATTCGGAGCAGGAAGGCCTTTTGGATTAAGACGTTGGGCGGACGGGAATATCGGGACGAAACGATAATTTTTTTGAACCGCATATTCATCAGATGCTGATACATTTTTTCCCCACATTTTTTAATTTTAAAAATGAAAGGTTTTCGTAATGCCATACCTCAACAAAATCGAAGTCATGGGCAATTTGGGCAAAGACCCCGAATTGCGCTATCTGCCCAACGGCAAACCGACGACGACCGTGTCCATCGCCTATTCCGAAAAAAATGGCGCGACAGGGAAACGGACGAACAGCGTGAGCGTATCGAATGGTTTAACGCCGTGCTGTACGACAAACAGGCGGAAACGGTTTGCAAGTACATGAAAAAAAGGGGACTGTATTTTCGTTATCGGCAAAATGCAGTCCCGTTTTTATAAAGACAGGCAGCAAATCGAACGGACGGCGCATGAAATCATCGTTACCGAGATGCAAATCATCCATACCCGCCAGCCGTCGGCCGCCGCCCCGAACGGACTGCCCGACTATTTGTAAGGTCGTCTGAAAACCTTGCCCGCCATGAGCGGGCTATTTGTTTGAGGTTCGAATATGAAAAAGAAACTGCTGAACCTGATTGCCGTTCTTGCCGTAACCGTCCCTGCTGCATTGGCAGGCGGTCTATATTTGGGCAGTGTCGTATTTTCAGGTTGGATGAATCTGAAGACAGAACCGTCGGTCGGAATGCTTTACCGTTATTGGAAATATTATGACCGCCTCCCTCCCGATTATCTGACAGCGTTTCAGGTGTCTGCCGGTCTTGCCCTATTGATACCGACGGTGGTTTTCTTAATCGTGTGTTTCGGTATGTTGATGAAACCTAAACGCGAGCTGCACGGTTCGGCGCGTTTTGCCAACCGTGCGGAAATCGCCAAACATGGCCTGCTTAAAAAAAGCGTTCAACCCTGACGAAGCACCTGACTTGTTAATCGGCAAATACGGCAACAACTACCTGCGTTGGTCAGGCAACGAATTTTTTTGTATTTGGCCGCGCCGACCCGTTCCGGTAAAGGTGTCGGCATCGTTATTCCGAACTGCCTGCATTACCGCGACAGCATGGTGGTTTTTTGATCCCAAATTGGAAAACTTCCTGATTACCGGCGGCTACCGTGCAGCACATGGGCAGGAAGTGTTTTTGTTTAACCCGGGCGGACGTATGCCGGAACACGAACGAAATCCAAATGCACCCTTGGTTTCACATCGTTGGAATCCCTGTACCCTACATTCGACGCAATCCCGTCTATACCTACAAAGATGTGAAAAACATCGCTTCCATCATGTATCCGAAGCCTGCCAAGGACAACGGCAGCGCAACCTTCTTCCAAGAATCGGCGCAAAACCTGTTCGCCGGTTTGCTGCTCTACATGGTCGAAACGGAACATGAGCGCGATCTGTCCCTGCCTGAAAACAAAACTACGTTGGCCAACCTGTTCCGTTTGACGACGCCATCCGGAGACCGCACTCTGGCCGAATGGATTAAAGATGAAATGATCTTGCGTGAACAACAGACACATACGCAGTTAAGCCAAAACTGCCGTAGTTTGTTGATGGGCTTTGCCAATGGTAACGCCAAAACAGGCGCGGACATTTTGGCGACACTTATTGCGCCTTTGGGTATTTTCATTGACCCGGTGGTTGAAGCGGCGACCAGTGGCGATGATTTTTACTTGGATGAAGTACGCAAAAAACGGATGACGGTCTATATCGGCATCGTGCCAACCGAAACCGCCGTATTTTCTCGACTGACGAACCTATTTTTCAGCCAACTGATTACGGTAAACGTCGAGCAGGGCTTGCCGTCCAACAATCCCGATGCGTTGAAATACCAATGCTGCCTGCTGATGGACGAATTTACGGCTTTGGGCGTAATTCCCGCCATCCAGCACGGCGTTTCATACATTGCCGGTTACGGGTTAAGGCTTTTGTTGATTATACAAACCCCATCCCAAGTAACTGACCTGTACGGCCGCGACGCAACTCGGACGTTCTTCACAAACTTCGGCTGTCAGATTGTCTATCCGCCGCGCGAGCAGACCGACGCGGAGGAATACAGCAAGCTGGTGGGCTACGAAACATTCAAGGCAAAATCTATTTCCCACTCCTCCGGTAAAGGGAATAGCCACAGTACCAGTACCAGCGATCAACGCCGCGCCGTGATGAATCCTGACGAGATGAAAATGATGCCGAAAAGTGACTGTATCATCAGTTTGGGCAACAGCCGTCCGATCTACGCCAAGAAAATCGTGTACTACACCGATCCTGTATTCGCCAAACGGGCAAATTGGGCATTGCCGGACATTCCCGTTTTGGACATTCATCTTGAAAGGACTGCCCCCGCCGCCGCGCCGAAAGCGGTTTTCGTATCGCCGGAAGAGATGGACAGCTTCCACTGGTCGGATGCGGCCAACGCCGAAGAACTCGCTCGTACCATCCTCTCTTCGATTATTCCGCCGGACAGCCCGCCGGACTACATCAACGAACTGATACCCGCCCTTTTTGGAAAACTGGGGCGGAGATTCGCTGCTGTTTATCAAACAGTTCATCGGAGATACCGTCCAAACGGCGGCGTAGGCGTAAAAGCAGCGGTCTGCCAAGTGCAGGCCGCTTTATTTTTTATATTTTTGATAAGGAAAGGAATGGATATGAGCGACATCGACGACATCCGTAGTGCCTTGAGTTATATCGATTCGCAAGATCGCGATACTTGGTGGCAGGTTGGCGCGGCCGTTAAAGATGAGCTGGGCGAAAACGGTTATGACCTTTGGGACGAATGGTCACAACGCGCTGACAACTATGACAACCGTGCCGCCAAATCAACGTGGAAAAGCCTTAAACCGGGCAGCTTCACTATCGGAACGGTGTGGAAGCTGGCGCGTCAGAACGGCTGGCAGCCTGCCAAGCCCTACACGCCGCCAAGCGTGGAAGAGCAGGCGCGGCGCAAGGCGGAATCGGAGGCAAGGCGGCAGGCGGCGGAACAGGAGCGGCAGCAGACGCAACAGAGGGTGAAAGGCACGGCACAAAAGATTTGGCATAGTAGCCGCGCCGCTTCGTTGAGCCATCCCTATCTTGTCGCCAAAGGTATTACCAACCCGGATGCCATCGCCGGTCTGCGTCAAAACGAATATAAGGACAACGACAATCTGATTATCCCCGTCCTGTATGAAAATGAAATCGTCAATCTTCAATCCATCAACCAAGACGGCGGCAAACGCTTCTTGGCAGGCGGTCAGGTTCAAGGGGCGTATGCCTTCATCGGCAAGGCCGATGATGTGGATAAAGGTGTCGTCATGGCGGAAGGTTACGCCACGGCGGCGAGCATATACGAAGCCACGGGCAAGCCCGTCATCATTGCTTTTGATGCAGGCAACATGGTTGCCGTTGCCGAACGCTTGGCACAAAAACTGCCTCAAAACGTCCCCGTCGTGATTGCTGTCGATAACGATGCTTCGCAAACCGGTATCAAAAAAGCCCGACAGGCTGCCGCATTGTTGGGCGATCGCGCCACAGCAATCCAACCCGAATTTTCTATGACGCAGATACAACAGTATCAGAAAGGCAAAGGCGTTGATGAAAAAGGGCGTCCCCCTTTACCGAGCGACTTTAATGACCTACACAAACTGGCTGGACTCGAAGCCGTTCGCCAGTCCTTTGCAGAAGGTGTCAATCTCGTCTTAAACCCCGACAACAGCCAAGAACAGGCAATCGCCGACGAATTGGAAGCATGGAGCGAAAGGGCTGAGAAAGCCAACAATAGCCGTACTGAACCTGAAAAACTTGGAGAACCCCATGAATCCTGAAAACAAAGACAACATTCAGACGACCTCTTCTAATACAACCAACAGTATTGAATACGATGGTCGAACCCAAACAGTTAATGAACCGGTTTACCGTGAGTCTGACTTTAAACATTTCGAGTTGCATGATGTTACAACCGACATTAAGTATCTACGCAAAACCCCTGAAGAAATTCAACAAGACTTGGATAAAGAAGGTACGCTTAAATTCTATGAAGGTATTACACATGATGGACAACGCGTAACGTTTTACAAAACGGAACAAGGATGGGAAGCACCCCTAAAAGACCAGCCTACTCAAGAAACGAGCAAAAAAAGAACAGTCTTCTACCCGCTCCGAACCGGAATTTACTGCCCCAAAGTTCGATAAGTCGTCTGAAACTGAACCAAACGCCCGTAAGGTCGTTTTAGACCTGCAATACCGTATCCCCGACAACATCAAAACACGTTACCACACCGTAGGCGGTAAATTCTATTCCGTTTCAGACTACAAAACAGTGCTGTTTGAAGATAAAGGTAAGCAGCTTAAAACCGCACTTTCCGATCCGCAAACGGTCAGGGATATGCTGGAAGTCGTAAAGGCTAAAGGTTGGGACAGCATCAAGTTGTCAGGTAGTAAAGAATTTCGCCAGGCAATGTTTATCGAAGCCGCCGCCCAAGGTATCCGTACCAGTGGCTACAAACCGACCGCCGCCGATTTGCAACGTGTGGAAGAATTGCGGGAACGTTACGCACAAAACGGTATTGCGCCAGAGATAACGCAGGAACAGGAAAGAAGGCAAGCAGACGCGGCGCAGAAACCGCCAAAACCGCCAAAGCAGCCTGATACCGAACGAACTCAACAGTCGAACCCGCAACACGAAACCGGCAAGTCTGTTCAAGGGCAGGAACAGTCAAAACCGGATGTTGAACGAGAGGAGCGCGTCCATACACAACCTGATGCTGCCATGTTGTCTGCCGCCGACCGCCTGAAGACACAAAATACCTTGCCGTCCGACAGTGCCATCAATGTTTCGCCACGAGCCGATACCGACATAGACGTTCCGGTTCACTCCATCGGTCAGGAAGAAATCCCAGCCCAAGTGATACACCAAACCGATAATATGAAAGCGGCCGCACTGGATACCGGTTTAATTTCGGCAAAAGACAACTATATGCAGAAGGCGCAAAAGTTGAGTAAGCCGAATCAGAAGAAACTGGCATTTTACGAACGTGGAGTAATGGATACGTTACGCGGTCTTGAAGGAAATGTTCGCACCCAAGCCCTGCGGAACTACTACGAGCATACTGCCAAACAGATGAGTGGCACGAAGCTGAAACTACCCGATCCGATTCAGATTCCGTCTCCGGAGCAGGCACGGCAAAACGATCGGCAACATCAGCACGGACGCTCCCAAGAGCCTGAAGTGGAAATCGACCGCTGATTTTTCTGACGGCTTACCTTACAGCCTGAAACCCTTCGGTTTCAGGCTGTTTTCTTTTTGGAGGATAGATATATGGCAGATAACGAAAACGGGCAACCTGCGAGCAGCAGACGAATGGAAATCCTGCAACAGTCGCTAGCAAAGAAACAGGCGGCGTTCGACAAACGGCTGCAAAACCATCTTGACGACGTTCTTGGTGCAAACGGACAACCGCTCAACGACAAGCGCAACGGTCAGGCAACATTGAACCGCTGGGAACGCCAAAACGACGGTTTGCGGACGGCGGACAAGGAAATTGAGAAGACCCAACGCGCCATAGAACGTGAACAGGCAGCGATCGACCGCGTGAACAATGCCGACATCCCCGAATTTTTGAAACCGATGATCGAGTCCGGCGAAATTACCCAATGGCGCAAATTCCCGAACCGCTTTTTCGTCAGCGGCGTGGAGAAAGCGCGCATCATATGGGATAGGACAAGCAGCAGTTCGGCTATGCCTACCTGCAAGGCGTGAAAGGCGAACAGTTCGCCAAATTCCGCGACACCTATAACCACATCCTCGCCCTGCACCGCCAGGAACAGGAGCGCAAGAGCACGCCCGAAACCGAAAAAGCCTGCACCTGAGAATCGCGAATCTGAAAAACCGGCACAGCAGGCAGAAGAAAGACCGTCTGAAAAGCACTATTCCGAAAACATCATCGACCGTCTGACCGATCACGGCTGGACGAAACAGGACGGCATGACGGCAGAAAAAACCTATATGGGCGCACAGGAAGGCGGTTCGCTGAATCCCGAAGGCAATATGACCATGTACGCCCGCCTCGATCGGAGCGGGCGTTATCTCGCCTTGGAGAACGGTTGGGATACGGCATTTGATATGGACGCACGCGATACCCGTCCCGAAACGGCTGCTGCCGTATTCAATCTGTTTGCGGAACGCGTGGTATCCAAAATTCCTTTTACGGCAAATGACGTAACGGAAATGCTGGAGAACGCCAAGTCCGAAAATTGGATTGCAGACAGGCTGGAGGAAAGCGGCTATGCCTATGTTTCCGCAACACCTGGTTATTGGGATAAAAGCGTAGGCCGCTACGACATCAAAGTCTCGTTTATCGAAAAATGAAGCCCACGTTACCCAAAACCGAACGGCAGAGCGGCAATTCCGAATCCTTCAAAATCCCCGTACGGGAATCCGACACGGTTGTGGATGTTGTCGGACAACAGGAACAGGCGGCAAGGGAAAACAGTCCCACCCCCAAGTCTGCCTCACCATCTGTAAAAACAGAGAGACCGCCTGAAAAGGAGGCACGGCAACCGGTGCAAACCTTGGAAGAACGTTTGCTGGTAGCGAAAAGAACAGTATGGCCGGCGGTTGTCTGATATGAATGCCGACGGGCAGAAAAAAAGCACCGAATTTTTGGAGGCGGGCATGGAGAACCTGATTCAAGGTCTGCCCGAACAGACGCAGATGCAGGCGCGTCTGAATTTCTACCAAGCCCAATACGAGCGTATGGACGTAAAAAAACGAACCGGAGCAGCCTCCTGAGCAACAGGAACTGTTTTTACGGAAGATAACGACAAGAAAGGTCGTCTGAAACCATGTTTCAGACGACCTTTTCCTATTAGGACAGACAGATGAGTAAGGACACAATTGAAACCGACGACAAACGTCTTGCTCTGCGCGTATTCGGTTTAACCGGAGGCGAATTGGCAGCTTTACGCGAAATTGCCTGTAAAGAATACGGGAAACCCAGTGTATCGCTGCTTGCAAAAAATATGCTGAAAGCCCGGTTGGATACACCGGAGGAACCTGAACTGGTCAGACTTCCACCGCCCAAAGGCAACAAGCGGATTACAGCCCGCCTCCCGGAAAAAGACCGCGCCTACCTCGAGGCCGCCGCTAAACAACATAAAAGCAGTGTGAACGACATCGTGCGCGATATAGTCCAGTCCCACGTCCGCAACCATCCCATGTTGTCGGCCGCCGAAGTCGAAGTCCTGCACCAGTCCAATTACCAGCTTGTCGCCATTGGCCGCAACCTGAACCAAATCGCCCGAAGCCTCAACATGGGCGAAGGCGTTTCACTTACATCTGACCAAATCAATGCCCTTTCCCAATTCATCAGACAACATACCCAAAGGGTAGGTGATGTACTGCGAACCAACCGTAAACGCTTGTCTGAATAGGAACAAACCCTATGTCCCTGTACCGTAAAATAGATGACTGGTTCTTGGGTTACAAAACCCGTTCCGTCCGCGCAAAAGATTCCGGCATCCCCATCCCAAAATCCAAACACCGGACAAATTCTCGCGTTCCGCTCAAACCGGGCAGCGGTTTGGCCAACCTGACAGCCGCCGCAAAAAAACACCCTGAAGTCATGGTTAAAAATACCCAAGCGACTCAGCAGTAACTCTAACGGTATGCAGGGCATACGAAACCATTTGGACTATATTTCCCGCAATGGTAAAACTACCGTCGAAAATCATTCCGGCGAAAAGTTAAACGGCAAAAAGGCGGTCAAATCGCAACTTGATGACTGGCAGAAACTCAATATCCCTGAAAGAGGTAAACATCGGGAAGCCCTCAATATCGTCTTGTCCATGCCCGCCGGAACACCTCCGCAGGCTGTATTGAATGCCGCCCGCAATTTCGCTTCTGAACAATTTGCCGACCATCAATACCTCTTTGCTTTGCATCACGAATCTGACAAAGAAGGTGAACCCGAGCATCCCCATGTCCATTTGTGTGTATTGATGAGAGATACTTACGGGCAGCGACTTAACCCACGCAAAAACGATCTTTTTGAATGGCGAGTGCGGTTTGCTGAAAAACTTCGGGAGGAAGGGGTAGAATGCGCTGCCACTCGACGACAGCACCGGGGAAAGATACACAAAGCCGAAAACGGCATAGTGAAAGCAATGAAGGAACGCGGAGCAACCCCCGGATTGAAAAAGCAGCGGCTGGAGGAATTGAACCAAGCCATCAAAAAAACTTGGAACGACCGACACATCCCCACATTCAGAAGGTCATGCAGACACGCGGTTACATATTGGCCGAATACGGTCTAATCGCCAAAGAACTGTATAAGATGGGACACAAAAATGAAGCCCGGCTTATCAGTAAACTGGCTAAGGATATGGTTGGACAGCCTCTAAGCACCAAAGCTCAACAGGAATACGACCAAAAAGTCAGACCTCAAATGCAACACGAAACCCGCTCTTTCAAGCAGTCAAATGTTGAACAAGACAACGACCTCTCTCGTTAAACGATAAAGTAAAAGCCCTGCGGCCATACAGATGTCTGTATGGCCGCAGGGCTTTTTTTGTTTTTTTGATGAATCAAACTGTGCAAAATGATATTGCTCGTTGGGCAAATAGAATGGACAATTTGATTATGGACAATTTAAGTCCTGATTATTTTTAAATTAGCCAAATTTTAAGGCATTTATTTGATAGGTAATTAGAGCATACTCAAATTACCCATCTTGCCCCGGTATACAGATTGAGCGGCAGATTTTTAAATGTAGATATTGGTTTTTGAACGTTAAATTTAATTGGCCATCAATTTGATGGTCAATTTTTTTATTCGGTAAAAACAGAAAGATGTTAAATTTTTAAACTTTTGCTAATTACAGATTTGGAATTAATGCGTAAACTTGATTATGTTACAAAAATCAAGTTTTACATTATGAGTACCATTAAAAATGACAAATCATGGTGGCAGCCGAAAAGGTGCTGGCAGAAAGTCCAAATCAGGTGAAAAAAACCGTTGTGAAAAAGGATTCCGGCTTCGCTTGTTGGAGATGTAAATAATTTAATTGACCAAGCTCGTACCGAAACGAGAGTACCGATAGATGCGATGTTTCCTGCTAAAAAAATCCAATTGAGTTACTAATCCCGTTGGCTCTTGAGAAAATACCGGCAGGCTTTCCAAGTCCAGCAGAACCTTATATCGCCGAATACATAGACTTCAACAAATATTTGATTTCTAACCCTGCGGCCACTTTTTTTGCTCGAAGTGGCGGTCAATCAATGCTTGATGCTGGTATCGATAAAGACGACATATTGGTTATCGACCGATCAGTTACTCCCAAGCACCGAGATATTGTCATGGCTGATTTGGGAAATGAATTCACTATTAAACGACTGTATAAATTTCCTGACGGCCGCATAGAGCTTCATTCGGAAAAACAGTTCTGGCGACTATCCTAATTTTTTTCCCCTAAAGAAGGAGATACTTGGGCAATTGTCGGTGTTTTACGCTTTATCATCAAAGATTATAGGTAGATAGTATGTTCGCACTAATTGACGGGAACAGTTTTTTTATGCGTCGTGCGAGCGGATATTTCGTCCCGAGTTGAAAGATACTGCGATTGTCGTTTTGTCTAATAACGACGGTTGCGTCGTAGCACGTTCGGCGGAAGCTAAGGCATTGGGCATCAAAATGGGTGTGCCGTACTATCAGGTGCGGCATTTGGAAAAACAAGGTCGTCTGAAAGTTTTCAGTAGCAATTATGAATTGTACGCCGATTTGTCACGGCGGATGATGGATACGATAGCAGGTCTAGTCCCAGCTATTGAAGTCTATTCTATCGACGAATGCTTTGCAGACTTAACAGGCATGGGCAATCTTGCCGAGATTGGTCGTGAAATCAGAGGGCGAGTATTGAGATGGATAGGAATACCAACCTGCGTAGGTGTTGCACCAACAAAAACGCTGGCTAAATTCTGTAATCATTTAGCAAAAAAATATCCGAAACATTTCGGCGGTGTAGTGGTTTGGGCAGATTGGTCGGCAGACATACAAAGAAGGGCTTTGGAGAGTCAGTCGGTATCTGAAGTTTGGGGAGTTGGCATCCAAACAGCCGCAAAACTTAATAAACAAGGAATCTTCACTGCATGGGATTTTGTTAATGCTGATAGTTATACTTTACGCTGTCGTTATGGGGTAGTTATTGAACGTGTGCAACGCGAATTGCAAGGCATTTCTTGTCATGAACTTGAAATTATTTCCGATAAAAAACAACATATTTTACGCAGTCGAAGTTTTGGAAGATCAGTAACTCAGATTGAGGATTTACAGGCAGCTATTAGCCACCATATATCATCAGGGGCTGCGAAGTTAAGACAAGAGAAAACACAAGCCTGTACTCTCAGTGTGTTTATACAAACCAACCGTTTTAGGGAAGAACTACCACAATACTATGGACATCGAATTACCTCAATTTTTCCAACATCTGATTCTATTGTATTGAATAGATTCGCACAAAATTTATTAGAGGATATTTATAGGTCAGGTTTTATTTACAAAAAATGTGGGATTGGACTTGGGGGAATTGAACAAATCGCGCAAAATGATTTGTTTGGTAGTCCTGTGACACATGAGGTATTGATGCAAAGTATTGATCAAATTAATACTAAATTTGGTAGGGATACCATTTCTCTTGCTGCTGAGAAATTGGGTAGGCAATGGCACATGAGCCGTCAAAATTTAAGTCCTTGTTATACGACTAGGATGAATGATTTACTTTTAATACCATAATTTCGCAAAAGAAGAAAAAGATGTTTTTTTAAAAAAACTATTTTTCTTTTTTTAAATCAGCAATATAAATAAAAAAAATAGCCTAAATATAGATTTAGGCTATTGACAAATTTTCAACAATAATGCATAATAGAAAATGCCCTTGATTAAATAAGTAACGGCAATTACTTTTCATCAAAGGTACTATGTGTCAAGGTTAAGGAATCAGACCTTGTAAAAAAACTATTTGCTTGTGTAGACAACAGGTGAATAGTACATGGTCGGGGCTGGAAATGTCAACAAGTTTTACATTGTCAACAGTTTGGTAATGCAAGGCGGACGGACAAAGTATAGTAAAAAAAGTTGGTTCCACGAAGATAAGGAACAAAAAATGACCTTAAATTCAAACATAATTTATGAAAATGGCTGGGTTAAAGTCCGTTATCGCAGAGTGCGAAACAGTGACCGCATACTAGACGCTCATGCTTATGGTTATGAATATTGGTGTTTCCCTGTTAAAAAGCGGAAGCATTAAAAAGATAACTCTAAGCCACCCAGAAATGGGTGGCTTTCTGTCATAGAAAATGCTCTCATAGATTAGAGAAGAGCAAGAATATTCTCACAATTACAAAATCTGACAAGAAAAAGCCCGCCGTAGGGGGCAAGAGAAAAAAATAGGCGTGGCAATTTTTGCAGTCTGCCGAAGGTGCCGGAAAAAGTTGCCTAAGTCTGTTTTTTTCTCTTGAGGGGCGTGGGGACGTTTCTGCCGAACCTTGAGAGGCGGTAACGGGGCTGCGGCGGGCGTTTTTTTCCGTTAAGTTTCCTTCAGCATATAAAGGTCGTCTGAAATCGCCGTTTCAGACGACCTTTATATCTTAGTCATTGTAAATAACCTGCTCTACCGTCCACCATGTATGCGGGTAATTAGCCTTAAAATCTTCAATTTCCCATTGAATATTTTTCATCGTCAACCCCTGTATCATAGATAAATTTTTTTGTCAGAACCTATAAAATGTGTTGCCCTTTATGCAACCTTTTTCTAATGCTCACTTCAATTTCAGAAACATTATCCAACATCAAAAAAACTTAATTAGGGCTTCGGTATCCAACCTTTCTTTAAAACAAAACCAACTGTTCTTCCAATGTCAACAAGGGGCGGTTATCTTCGTTTCGTCTTGACTGTGCTGTTTTTCGTCGAAAGTGGCTATTTTGTCGGCTTCAATTTCGGCTTTCATATAGTCTTCAAAACTGCCACGCAACCAATGCACCGTCCGCCATGCCGTATGAAATTCGTTTTTTTAAACTGTCTCCATGTATGATTTTTTTGCGGGGATACCGTAAAAATGGCATTGCACAAAACACATCCACACACACAAAACATCTATATCAACCGCAACCGCTGCCATATGTAAAGTCGGAACTTTTCCGCTATCGGCGATATGTTCAGCAAAGGCAAGCAAATTCGCACCGCTCCCGCAACACGGCTCAAGCAAGGAAACAAATCTTTGTTTTTCCAGTTTCTCCGCCGTGTCGATTCCTACCAGTTTCGCCATCACTCTTGACACTGACATCGGCGTAAAAATACTGCCCGTTACGCTCGTTTGACGCGCCCAAGTCCATATAAAGCTCACCCAAAAAATCTTCGTAGCTCCCGACGTTTACCGCTCTAATGCAGCCCGAAGCCAAAACGCCCAAAAGGTCAGGAAAGATTTTAAAAGCCTCTTCTTTATATTCTCGGCGGATAGCGTGGTATCGCTCCTCGCGTATTTCCCAATCATCATCCCGCATATAACTATTAAAAATCGCAAGGGCTGCCAGCTCTACGAAATCACGAAAAACATCAGACGGTTTATACGTCGCACCGAATGAATAAAATGAGTTTTTTTCAGCTCTTTAACCGTGTTATCCATTTTTTGCTCCCGAAGGTTTCAGACGACCTTTGCCGCCCGAAACCGTTTAGCCATTACCACCAACTGTCATAGAAAACTGCTCGCCCCTCAGCTATCGCTAACCGCGCATTCGCTATAAAGGTTTTGGTTTCTGTAATGTCTTCGGGATAAATTTGCGAATCTCCAAAGAAAAAAAGCCCGGCGTGTGTTCTAGTTTTTTTCATCATTTAAATCAGCTTCCAGCCGTTCCAAATCTTCAAGTTCTAGGCGTACAGTGCAACAATTAAATACATCAGCTTTTGCCGCCTTTTTTTGCCGATATAGTTTTTTTCCATCCAGCCATGTAGATGGTTAAACTTCCGCCAGTACGCAAATTGATTCAGTTCTGCTTCATCACGTTCATCTTCACTCACATTCACATCGGTTTGACGGTCGCCGACAAACTCGGCATTCATGGTGTAGCCGTACATATCAAGTCCCATTTGATAATCCTTTCATAAATGTTCATTCATAAATAATCAACCATCGGGGGCAGCGGCCGCCGTGTTGTGATGTCGTAAAAATTTCAAAGCGCAAAAAGTCCAGACTGGCTTTGTGCGGCTTTTATCTTTGTCCGGTGCGCCCTCTGTGGCGTGGTGGAAAAAGGTAGAAGCCGTGCAAAGACACTTGTCTTGGTCTGGACTTTTTGCGCTTTGAAATTTAGACATCAACCAACAACACGGCGGCCGCTGCCCCCGATGGTTGTTTCAAACCTTCAGCCGCTCTGCGGCGTTTCCGCCCTTTGGGGCGGAATTGAAAAACGCTTTAGGGCGTTTTTTTGGCACTTGTTGCCTATCCTGCGTTGTAGTTAAATTTAGTGTTGTACTTATGAAATTTCCCTTTTTGAAGGGTAGATACGCGCCGATTGGAAAGTATTAGCTCAATTATTAGATATTTATTGGATTCAAATAGATTTAAATTAGATTATATTTAGATTGATATAGGCTATTAATAGATTTATATAGATTTAAAAATAGCTTAGTTTTTTTAGATTGATTAAATGGATTTATTAGTTTAATATTAGATTATATTAGTTTATCAATAGAAATTATTAGATTTGGATGGTTTGATTTTTAGATTGGAATTGGATATGGGTATTTCGGTAGAAGAATTCATAACTGAGCAGGAAGAAAAAGGACGACGTTCTAAATTAGAGCCGTTCAAAACAGACATCCTGTTGCTTAAACAAAAAGGCTTTTCTCAAAAACAGATCCAACACTTTTTGAAGGCAAATGGTCTCGAAGTTGGATTGACGACAATTAACTGGTTTATCAAAACACGTTCAAAAATCGGAAACAGTCCATAAACCTGAAAACAGCAAAGTGGAAGTTCAAAAAGCTCCGCGACTGCAAAATCATTTGCAAAAAAATGAATCCCAAAATTCAAAAATACCGGCGAATGGCTCATCTGAAACAGCAGGCGAAGGCAGGTTTGACTGGCAGAGTGGGATTGACCCAGAGGAATACAAATGAAAAAAAGCCGTCTGAATTTTTCAGACGGCTTTCGAGGTAAAAATACCGCATTCAGCGTTCGTAATGGTATCGGCAGGCATAAACTGTTACCGTATCTTCTTCTACCGAATAAACCAAACGGTGTTCCCGATCTATCCTGCGCGACCACAATCCCGATTTTTGATGACGTAGCGGTTCAGGTTTACCGATTCCCTTCGGATGGTTGGCTTTAATATCTTCCAAAAGCAACTTGATCCGTTCAACCTTCCTGGCATCGTGCTTTTTCCAATAAGCCAAATCTTCGGCGGCATTGGCGGTAAAACGGTGCTTCATCACAGATCAACCTCAACAAATTCTCCCTGTTCTGCCTGAGCCAGCGAGTGTTCCAAATGTGCAGCATTGGCAGGATTTCCGAACAGGTAAAGCGTCTCCATAATAGAGCCGTACTCTTCTTCAGACATCAAGACACAGTTCCCTCCGTTCCGGCGCGTAATATGTGTTACTACTTGGTCTTCGCACACTTTGGTCATAACCTTCGCCAAATCTTCACGGGCTGCGGTGTAGCTGATTACATAGTCCATTTTTTTGTATCTCCATTAAGCAACACAATTAATTGTACAGTAAACCTGTACATATTTCTAGCTATTTATCCACAAAACCTGTACATATCCCCTCCTCAAAAACGCTCTATATCCTCCCAAACGTCAATATCCATCTGTATCAGCCATAAATTGCACAAAAAAACAATCAGGCGGCCGCCTGTAATATTTTTTTGATAGTGATCTGTGATCGTGGTCTTTGTATAAAGGCCGTCCTATACGGACAAAGTTCTCTGTCCTCAAAAAGCCAATGTTCTTTGTTCAATATGTACAAACACAGTATTTTCAATTACTTATTTCAGCAAAAAAAGCGGATTTTTTTATCATCTGATTTGGGTAAAAAAATAGGAATACGGTACGGAAAACAGGTGGGCATCTCCCAATCTGCGCCGAAAAACAGGCAGAACCACCTTTCAGACGACCTTTCCGGCTTCAAAGGGCGCAAAAAAAGCTGCCGGAGCAGCGTTTGGGCGTGGCGGTGCCAACAGCCTGATGATTACTGTTTTTTCTTGTAGTAATTTATGAGATTCTGACGATTAGGATTGTCAGGATTCCGCTGTCCGCCTGTATCGGGCGGCGGGTCGGTGGATTGTTTGATTTGCGCCTCGTATTCCGCTTTAGCTTTTGCGCGTGGCCGCTTCAGACGTCGGCGGCGCAGGGATGTTGGGGGAACGGTCGGATGGATAGAAGCCTGCCCAGCCGTTCAGAATCGATTTCTGCATCACGGCATTGAGGTCGTAGTTTTTTTGTTTTTTGAGGTCTTTAAGTTGATTGAGCAGGATTTTTTTCTGCTTGATATTGAGGGGCTTGCCTTTTTTTCGGCGCGCATCTTCAAAAAGTCATTCCAAAGACCGAGATTAATCCATTTCTCGAGGCGGAAATTGTCTGTATCGATATGATAGCGGCTGTCGAATTGCGGCACTGCCTCGCCTTTTAACTAGATAGCAAAGCTCCAATAAACGCTCTTTATTGAGCTGCCAGTGCATTCTGCCGTGTACGCCTGCACGTCGGCATTGGATCACGCCTTTGCCCGATAAAAACTTCCGCGCCTTCTCGTAGCCACGTCGCGTTAGCCCAAACTCGTTGAACAACTGGGTAGCCGTCTTATATATCCAGCCCTGACGTTTCGGCTCTTTGTCAGCCACATCGCTCCACCAAAACAGCCCCGACAATAACGTCGCCGCCTGAATATTGGAGCCGCACAGAAGCCCGAACTCGCGGTAAACCACGAAGTCCGTTGTGATGTGATGACGGAGGTCGGCGGTGAGCATGGTTATTTGGTTTCAAATCGCTCCGGATAAAAAAGATGAACCTCTGTAAGTCCATCCTCTCTGAATAACTCAACCAGCTTCGCTGCTAAATCTCTATTCGGGATTTGTTTCGCTCTTTCAATTCTGGAAATATTCCCACTGTCGCTGCCAACCAATTCCGCAACTTGTTCTAACGTCAATTTTCGCCCCAGGCGAGCTACTTTTAAAGGTGAGGTCATAATCTGATTCCTACTAAAAACTTATTTAATTATGCGTTAAACGCAGAAGAATAACAAGAATATTCTGCTTATACAGCTTTGATGTATTTCACGCAGAATTAGAGAATGCAGGAATGGATATTGGACAAAACATTCGCGCTAGGCGAAAAGAATTAAAGATGACTCTAGAGCAATTGGCTCTTGAAATCGGATCAGATACAGGAAACCTCTCACGGATAGAAAGAGGACAACAATCTTTGACAACTGAAAAGATAAGTGTAATTG
Organism: uncultured Neisseria sp.; assembly: GCA_916438535.1. Taxonomy (GTDB): domain Bacteria; phylum Pseudomonadota; class Gammaproteobacteria; order Burkholderiales; family Neisseriaceae; genus Neisseria. The sequence goes on from CAKAEP010000002.1 coordinate 1,166,767, forward strand.
CCAAAGCCTTAAACTGCTCCCCAGTTGACTTAATGTCATCTCATATTGCGAAGGATATTTCTCTACCACCAGGCTATCATAGGATACCCCTGCTAAATAATCGGCAAATATTAGACTGGGATAAAATTCAAAGTCATGTTGAATTTTTAGAAATCGAAGAATGGTTAATTACAGAAGAAACCATTTCTGCACAATCTTTTTCATTTGAAATAACCGATTTAAGTATGAGTCCCGATTTTTCAAGTGGGAGATAAAATTATCTTAGACCCTACTCTACAAGCTGAAGCAGGCGATTTTGTTTTGGCAACAAGTAATGGTCAGGATATTTTTTTCAGGAAATATCGCGCGCGTGGCATTATTGATGGGAAAAAGATTTTTGAGCTATATCCATTAAATGAAGATTTTGAAATTTTCCATTCAGCACACTCTGACTTGAAAACGCTGGGGGTTATGGTCGAGCATCGAAAGTATAGAAGAAAGTAATTACTCTCATCTCTAACCTGAATTATGACTTTCAAGGAGTTTATGTGAAATCCGAAGTTGTTTTTGAAAATAGGTTTTTCAAACTACTCTGCTATTCAGGAATAGTGGTAGATATAAATTGTAGAAGCAGCACAAGTGTTTCAGGTGGTGGTTTCGATTATGTTTCTATCCAGAGCCAAACACACGAAACACTTGAATTTTTTCTAGTTGATGATGAAGGAGGAGAAGGCAGCTTTAAATTCCATGACTGGGATTTTTTTCCGCAAGAACCGGACATCGGGTACAAGTGTACGGTTTATTTGATAAGCGAAAAAATAGTGGCGAATACGTCATGCTTCATAACAGCAATTTGGGAGAAGCCACTCCAAAATATTCGCATATTAAATCGGTTCTAAGAAACAAATTCATGCTTCCATTGGCACTATCCATTCTGTTTATACTTTTCGGGCTGCCAATAGTGATGAAGTATATCGTCATGCCAACCATAGGATTGCTTCCTTTTGTAGAACTCTTTCTACAAAAAATCTTCACACCGCTTGTCGTTATTCTCCTAATTTCGGTCTGCGTCATCTATAAAATAACTTCTTACAATACCTTCAACTCAATCAAGAAAGCATTATTAGCTGGCATCCACGGATAATTTCCAACCGTCCCAATAAAAAGGTCGTCTGAAAATTCAGACGACCTTTTTATTTTCAAAAAAGTCAAATTTGCACTTGACGCAGAAAATAATCTGCTTATAATGCAAATATATTCTGCAAATAACGCAGAAAGCTCTTTAACAGTTTGGAACGTAAGCAACCGGCCTTCGTAGTTATTTCGGTACTGGAATAACATGCGTAGAAAAAGGCGTTTGAGCCTTTTGGGTAAATCGAATAAACGGTTGCTGGCAGCTTTCAACCTGCCAAAAAAAAATGCCGCGCATCCGGGTAGCCTGATGAGAGGGTCCGGTAACAGGCGGCAAGTTGGACGTATTTTTTAATCGGGACGTAATCCCGATGCAGCAGCGATAATCTGCGGACAAGCTGCAAAATACATTTGGTTTTTCTTTTTCCCCGCCGTGAGCGGGTATTTATCGGATAAATCCGATAGGGGCGTATGCCCAAATGTTCAGACGGCTCTACCCGTCTTTAAACATGTATCCAAATCTAAGCCCACTTCTTGCACAAGTGGGTTTCCGTTTGGGTTCATATGAAATAATAATAAAGTTTATTATTTCAGATAGTTTATTATTATAGTTCAAAGGCGAAGTTATGACAAAGGATGAAATTAAAGCCCTGCAAATCAAAAGCAGCAGAAATCAGTGATCATTTTGAAAACAAATCGTCGGTTTATGTGCGATCAGGACAGGAAATTTTTGATGCGAACCGTGAGAATCATGATGACGCATTCATTGCATCGCGTATCGCAAATGAATATTGGTGGAAATTCGAGTGGTTTCTGAATGATAGTGATCTTTGGAAAGATAGCGATTTTGACGATATTGATGAGGTTGCCGCGGAGTTTGAGGGTAGGTTTGCGGAATTTTTCCGGTAAGGTTGAGAACGATGGCGCTATTACTTAGTTTGTTCTTTAATGATTATGGCCTTCCTAGCGGTAAGGCTTGGATATTTTTCGCGATTATAATTTGCATAATCGCTATTTTTTCAATGGTTTTTGATGAAGATGCGTATAGCTTACCCTCGTGTCTTATTTCAGGCTGTGGTTTTGCCTTGTATTTAGTTTCATTTTTTTCTATTGCTGCAATAAACCAATATGAGCATATACCTATCAGTGGTACGGATATTCAAAAGACCAATTTGAAAAGATGTACAGTTGGGAAAACCATTACACTCGAAAACATCGAGGATATTATGACTGAGTGCCAAAACCGTGATCAGGAGATGAAATTAAAGGCAGGAATCGAATCCTTAGGAAAATAGTGCGGAGAGGAAATATGAAAGATATTGAAATATGTATCTTAATGAACTTGGCTGAGGATATTTGTGAGTTCTTAGAATTGCGAGCTGGTTCATACATTATCACTCATCCAGAGTTTTTATTTTTCCGCGTCATAATGATCCTGAAATCTGTTACGTTGAAGCAGGTATTGCAAAAAAATATCAAGAACAATTTAGATTGTATTTAACGAAAGGTCAATTTGGATTAGAAGCAGGTTTTGATATTGCTGAGATAGCGAAGCAATTTAAGGAGCGGTTTGCTGCATATTTTTGAGACCTGAACCGATGATGAAATTTATTCTGAGTACATTTATTGATGATTATGGACTTGCAAAGGTTTTTTTCTGTTGATATGTACTTTTATTGTGTATATGGCTTTTTTAGCTCTTTTCAACATTTACATTTACACCTCTAAAAGATTGCTGCCTAAATTTCTAATAGGTATCCCTTTATTCTCATTGTTGTACTTGTTTATCTCAATGTCTTTTATGAGTCCATATGAAAACATTCCCATTTATGGTACGGATATTCAAAAGACTAATTTGAAAAGATGCACAGTTGGGAAAACCATTACACTCGAAAACATCGAGGATATTATGTTTGATTGTAAAAAACATGATTTGGAAATGGAACTTAAGTCCATAACAAAATAAGTAAGGTTAGTTTCAGGTCGTTAGAAGTTTCAGACGACCATTTCTACCGCCTAGCTACACAAAAGGCGGCGGGCAACTCAGCGGCTCGAGAGAAAGGAAGACTGAGCGGTTCCGATACCGTCCGTGTGTGATGTTGTGTGAACAAGCACTTTGCCCGTGAACAACCAGCAGTAGCGGGAGGGTAAAAATCGGCGGCATGGCAGTTATCGCGCTTTGCCGTTTTGAGCGATGCCCTGATAAGGCTGACTACCGGCAATACGTCGGGGAGCAGGTGGAAGCCCTGCATTCCAAATCAATTTAAAAGAAGATTCATATGTATAAGAAGGTTCTTGTAATAATAATTGGTATATTGCTTTCAGCAATGACAATCAAATTAATATATACGGTCAACCTGATAACTTTTTCTTACAGCAAGTCCATTTATTATCTTGAGTTATATTGCACTTGTTTGTATGTGGGTATTAGATGATTAACAAATAGAAGAAGTTATTGATATGCGTTTAGATGAAGGAAAAAAATGGAAGAATTGAGAGATCGAATTCGAGAGCTGAATGGAAAACGGTTATCAGAGTTAGATGAAGTGCAATTGAAGCTATATGGAACTGCACTTTCATATAATAGAAAATTAGAACTGCAAATCATTAGTAAGCAAATTAATGAAAATGATTCCATCATTTTTATTATATAGGCAAGTATGCAAATGACAAATTTAATTCAAACGAATGAAAGGAAGCAACATGAAAAAACTCCGCAAGCCCGTCAAACAAATTGTGATTGGCACTTATGAAAGCATGAAGGCTGCATCCAAGCAGGTTGACCTGTTGATGCGTGGTAATAGTGATTTATGTGTAAATATCGTTCAGGACGGTCGTAAGTTTCAGGTTCGGACAGTTGCTTGGCAATAAAAAAAGCCGCTTTCTTTCAAAAGCGGCTTTGGGAGAACTGGATAATCTCGTAGGGGTACGCAGATTATCCTTTTTTTCGTCTTTTATTTCAATATGGAAAAGGTATGTGTATGAAAAAATACTTGGTTTTGTTGACAGCGGCGTTGCTGGGTGCCGCGCCCGCCGTTTATGCGGATGATGTACTGACAGGAGATACGCGATTGGCGTGTGAGGCGATTTTGTGTCTGTCATCAGGCGACCGTCCAAGCGAGTGTACCGCTTCGATTAAGCGGTATTTTTTTCGATTCGGCATAAAAAGCTGGGGGATACCCTCAAAGCACGTCGGAACTTTTTTTGAAAATGTGTCCGGCAAGTTCGGAAAAACGCTGAAATGGCGGGTTTGACAGATGCGATTGCGGAGGGCGCGGGTCGCTGCGACGCTAAAGAGTTGAATCGAATGATGCGTTACTCGGCATGGGAACAGGTTTGCGAACAGAAAACCTATAACCGTCTTGGCCGAAACTACACCAAACAGGAAAACTGTCAGATGGTTAAAAAAATTCCGTGTCCGTCCCGATAAACCGCAATACTGCAAAGCATATTTTTGAACATGGTTGGACAACCACTGGCGACAAGGTCCGTTATGTAGGCGAAGAGAAAACCGGTGGTCGTTGGGTTGATGTTCACTGAAAATTTCACTCCTGCTCTACATCGGCATAATGTTTAGCAGTTTATGCAGCTCTTCCGAAAGGTGAGAGCTGCTTTTTTACAAACGAAAGCCTGTTCAAGGGCGAGCAGGTTTCTTTTTGTGAAAAAAATCATTACAAACGAAAGGTTATGCCATGAAGGAAGTCCATTTTATTGCCCAGGGTAAGGGCGGGGTCGGTAAATCTACGATTGCTGCATTTACCGCCGACTACTTGAAAAACGCCGCAGCCGCAGCCATGCCTGTCCCTATGTTCTGCTTCGATACAGACCCTGTAAACCAAACCTTTCTGCGTCATCAGGCTTTCAAACCCGAGCTGGTTAAAATCATGACGGAACACAATACCATCAATTCGCGAAATTTTGACAGTTTGGTGGAAAAATTAGTATTCGAAGAAGGTATAGCCATTGTTGACAACGGCGCGGCAACGTTTGTGCCGTTGATGTCCTATATGGCGGAGAACTCAATTCCGGAGTTGTTGGCCGAGAATAATGTGAGAATGGTAATCCATGTACCGTTGACGGGCGGACAGGCATTGAACGACTGTATTACAGGTTTGGTTCAAATATTGAAAAGCCTGAAAGCCGAGGTCGTTGTGTGGTTGAACGATTTTCGGGGAAACGTGGAGCAGGAGAAACCGTTTGACCAATTTAAAGTTTATAAAGAATTTAAAGACCAAATTATAGGTATCGTACATATTCCGAACCGCAATCCCGACACTTTCGGTAAAGACCTGGAGGAGATGACAAGTAAAAATTTATCACTGTCCGAAGCAATCACATCTGACACATTTGGCTTGATGCCGCGCCAGCGTCTGAAAACCGTACAGCGCGATTTGTGGCAACAACTGGATAAAGTCCCGTTCTTGGCAACGCAGCAAGCAGACGGAAGCGAGTGATGATGAATCAAGCCGATGTAGATGCCATTATTGCAGAAACATTCCGCCTGTCGGGCGTAAAGCTGACGGCGGACGATCCCATCATTCCCATCCTGCTGATAATGGAAGGCCGTCTGAAAGCTCTGTTTGCCGAGCAGCGCGTCCATACCCGTCAGGATTTTGACGAAATCACTGCCGAAATCGAAGAACCGCTGAAAGCAGCGGTTCAGATTGCGGAAGATTTGAAAACCTATCGGGAGCAGATTATGGCTGATCTGCTGGCAGGGTACGGCAAAGAATTGTTTGAAAGCGAAGGACGAATATCCAGTTCCATTCAACAAAAAATTGCAAAGCAAACTCAAGCACATATTGATGAAGTGGTAGCTAAAATGAATCGTTCTTGGTTAGTCGCTTCATTTGTATTTTTTGCAATTCTTCTATTGGGGCTCTTTATTCCAAAAATTTGTATAGGATTCATATGTTATCGGAATCAAGAATAAAGGTCGTTACCGTAAAAAGTGGGTAGGCTGTTCGCGCCGACGGACGAACAGTATCCGCACTACCGCCTTGTTCCAATCGAAACAGACAGGCAGGGTTGTCTCTGCCTGCTGTTTTATATCGCGCCATGCCGTTTTTTGATACTTGAACCGCGCATCAGGCGGTATGAGGCAATCAGAAGACTGTCCCTACTACTGGAGAACGCCCCCTATGCAGTGTATGAAACAGCGAGGTAGCCCATGAAAACCTATGACGTATATGAAGCGGCGGCTGTCTGCAAATGCCACCCCGAAACCATACGGGAATACATCCGCTCCGGCCGTTTGGCAGCCTCCATGCCCGGTCGGAAATACTGTATCACACAGCCCGCACTTGACGCATTTCTGACAGAACAAGAAAATGCGCGGGTGCTGGCTTCACTTGAAAGTAGGAGTGAACAAAAATGCCGATCTATAAACGCGAAAACGGTGTCTATTATATTGACATCACAACGCAGGGCGGTCAGAGAATTAGACAATCTGCTCGCACCAAAGACAAGCAAGAAGCCCAAATGCTGCATGACAAACTGAAGCATGAACTGTGGCAGCAGCAATATCTCGATGAGAAACCGAAACGGCTGTGGGATGAAGCGGCTGTTCGGTGGATTGAAGAGATGAAAGACAAAAAAAGCATTCGGGACGACATCAGCCGCCTACGCTGCTTGACCGGATTTAGAGGCGTCTTCCTGCATCACATGAGCCGTGATTTCATCATGCAGACCGTCGGCAGCATGACGTGTTCGGATAGTACCAAAAACCGCTATCTTGCCTTAATCCGCGCGATTTTGAACAAGGTGGCGAAAGAATGGGGCTGGTTGGACGGAGTACCGAAGCTGACGTTGTACCGCGAAGCCAAACGCCGTATCCGCTGGCTGACGCATGAAGAAGCCCAAAGGCTGATTGATGCCCTGCCGGAATATATGGCAGATATGGCGGTCTTCAGTTTGGCGACAGGTTTGCGGCAAAGCAATGTACTGGGGCTGAAATGGACGCAAATCAATCTAGAACGCAAAACGGCATGGATTGAAGCTGACGAAGCCAAAGCCGGAAGGCCTATCGGCGTTGCGCTGAATCAGACAGCACTCGGTATATTGGTAAAACAGATGGGCAGAAACCCGTCTTTTGTTTTTACCCAGCCGAACGGCAAACCCGTGAAAAGCATCAGCTCCCGCATTTGGAAAAACGCATTGTCAAAAGCAGGCATTGCCGATTTCCGCTGGCACGACTTGAGGCACACATGGGCAAGCTGGCTGATACAGGCAGGCGTTCCGCTGGCCGCATTACAGGAAATGGGCGGTTGGGAGAATGTCGGGATGGTTCAGAAGTATGCCCATCTGGCTCCTGAACATTTGCATGGACACGCGGCTTTATTGGACAGTGTCGGTCTCGGTTGCGACACAAAACAGGCACACCCCAACATAGGCGGTGGTAAAGAAAAAAAGCCTAAACGACTGTTTAGGCTTAGGAAAAAGTGGTGGGTCGTGAGCGATTCGAACGCTCGACCAACGGATTAAAAAGTCCGCTGCTCTACCGACTGAGCTAACGACCCGATAAGCTGTGAATTATAGAAGGCGAGACTTTTTCGTGTCAAGCAATTTTTCTCAAAACAACAAGATTAAATCTTTAAATATTTGATTTTTCCGATTATTCGCTTTAGCATAATCTTCAGCACCACAAGGTCGTCTGAAACTGTTTGAAAGGCTTTCAGACGACCTCTGCCCGTTATTCCACTACGATTTTTGGGAAGCGGCTGCTGAAATCTTTGCCTTTGTCTGCAATGGTCAGGGCGATTTGGAAGGCTGCGTCGGTGTAGATTTTGGCAATGGCGGGATGTTCGTCAAACAACTGTTTCGCCGCGCCGCCGTCCATTGCTTCGCGTACGGGCAGGCTTTAACGGAAGCTGTCCGAGCAGCGGGACATTCAGACGACCTGCCAAGTTTTTTTGCCGCCTTCCGAACCGAAAATGGCTTCGGCGTGGCCGCAGTTGGAGCAGATATGTACCGACATGTTTTCCAGTACGCCGAAAATCGGAATATTGACTTTGTGGAACATATCGACTGCTTTGCGCGCGTCAATCAGGGCAATGTCTTGCGGCGTGGTAACGACGACTGAACCGGTTACGGGGATTTTCTGCGAAAGGGTGAGTTGGATGTCGCCTGTACCCGGCGGCAGGTCGATGAAGAGGTAGTCCACTTCGTCCCACTCGCTTTGGAACATCAACTGCTGCAAGGCTTGGCTGACCATCGGGCCGCGCCAAACGACGGCTTGATCGGTATCGACCAGAAAGCCGATGGACATCACTTGGATGCCGCTGTCGGCTTCGACGGGAATCAGTTTTTTTGTTTTTGTTGGTCGGGTTTGCGGTCTTGCACGCCCAACATGGTCGGTTGGCTGGGGCCGTAGAGGTCGGCATCCAGCACGCCCACTCGCGCGCCCATACGTGCCATAGCGGTGGCAAGATTGGCGGTGGTGGTGGATTTGCCGACACCGCCTTTGCCGGATGCAACGGCAATGATGTTTTTGACGCCTTTGATGGTGGCGACGCCGGGCTGTACTTTGTGTGTTGTGATTTCAGTGTCAATGCTGAGGGTGGATATGCGCATCGCCCGTGATGCCGATGACGGCTTCTTGCAGGCTGTTGGCGATGTCGGCGGCGATATGCCCGACGGGGAATCCGAATTTCAGTCCGATATGGAGGCCGTCGGAACGTTCTTCCAACAGTTTGACGGCTTTTTTTCACTGCCGAGCGTGCGTTCGGTGCCGGGGATTTTTTTACTGCTTCGATTGCAGCGGAAATGGCGGGGATATTCATGTTGTTCTCTCTGATGCGGTGGCGTTTGAAACAGAATGAATGATACCGTATTGCCTTGTTCGGACGCAAAATATTGCGGGCTTGGCGTTTCAGACGACCTTTCGCATGAAACGCCAAGCCCGCGGGGAAATGCGTATAATGACCGCCTGACAAAATTTGTAAGCATCAAAATTAAGATTATGGACATTTCCGATTTCGATTTCACCCTGCCCGGCCGATTAATTGCCCAGCATCCGCCCGAAGTGCGCGGCAGCAGCCGTCTTTTGGTCGCGCTGCCCGATATGCCGCTGCAAGACCGCGTGTTCGGCGATTTGCCTGATTATATTGAGGCGGGCGACGTTTTGGTGTTCAACAACACCAAAGTCATGAAAGCGCGGCTGTTCGGACAAAAAGAGAGCGGTGGCAAAATCGAGGCCTTGATAGAGCGCGTTTTGGACAACCACACCGCGCTGGCGCACATCCGCTCGTCCAAATCGCCCAAACCCGGCACGAAGCTGATTTTCGAAGGCGATATTTGTGCCGTCATGGTGGAGCGGGCGGACGAACTGTTCTGCCTGCGTTTTTGAAGGCGGGCAAACCGTTTATGAACTTTTTGGAACAAAACGGCCATTTGCCGCTGCCGCCTTATATCGAACGCGCTGCCGGCGCGGATGACGACACGCGCTATCAAACCGTCTATGCCAAACATCAGGGCGCGGTCGCGGCGCCGACGGCGGGTTTACACTTTACAGACGAGCTTTTAGGTCGTCTGAAAGCCAAAAGGCGTGGAAACGGCGGAAGTCACCCCTGCACGTCGGCGCAGGAACGTTCCAACCCGTGCGCGTGGACAAAATCGAAGAACACAAAATGCACAGCGAATGGTTTGACGTACCGCCCGAAACCGTCGCCGCCATCGAAGCCGCCCATGCGCGCGGAAACAAAGTTTGGGCAGTCGGCACCACTTCCATGCGCGCCCTCGAATCCGCCGCGCGCGAGACAGGCCGTCTGAAAGCGGGACAGGGCGACACCGATATTTTTCATCACGCCGGGCTACCGCTTCCGCGTCATCGACCGCCTGATTACCAATTTCCACCTGCCCAAATCCACGCTTCTGATGCTCGTCAGCGCGTTTTTCGGGCATGGAACACATCCGCGCGGTGTACCGCCATGCGGTCGAACATGAATACCGTTTTTTTCAGCTATGGGGACGCGATGGTTTTTGGGGCGGAGCGAAACGGACATCGCGGATTGAAAGATACTGCCCCTCCTGCCGCCCTTCCCGCCCTGGAAATTTGCTTTTGAATCCGGCAACGGTTTTTAAACGCTTATTTCGTAAAATTTCCTATGGACTCCCGCCCGCGCGGGAATGACGGCAGGAACCTTATTATTTCGGTTCGCCATCAGTCTCCCCGGTTCAATATGAAACCGGCTTTAATTCATGAAGTCGAACTTCAATTATTTGCATCTTCCTTTTCTTGATTGGTTTTTCCTGAAAATTCGTCTAACAAAAACATAGGGAAGAAATATTGAAAGAAAATTCAAAGTCCCCTGAATAAAAATTCAAATTCCAACTGTATTTATTGATATAGCCGAGAAGGAACATATCGGATAAAAAAATATAGAAATTGATAACAAGCTATGGCCAATATTACAAAAAAATATAAACTGCTTCCAGTTGTTCATATAATCCCTCACACCATTTCCAAAAGGTCCAACGCTGCCAACGATACATCCATACCCTTGCTTCTTCATGTTTTTTTCCTGATTGAAGCCCGCCGGTAGGTTTTTTTAATAACAAATATTCATTCTTGCCGATGCGTTCTAAAAGCTTTTTTTCAGACTCATCCGTACTTATTCCCCATCAAATACCCTTTACATTCAGCCGCAGCTTGATGTCGTCTGAAAACGGGGTTACGTTGAGGTTGATGATGGAAGGTCGTCTGAAAACTTTTCAGACGACCTTTTCCACATCCGCATCTCAAACGTGATGGATAACCAGCTTCTTGCCCTGATAGTCCAATACGTCCACATCCATATCAAACAAATCTTTAATATTTTTCAGCGGTAAAGATGTCGTTCGGCGCGCCGGTCATGGCGACTTGCCCGTTTTTTTCATGGCGACGACGTGGTCGGCGTAGGCGGCGGCTTTGGTTGATGTCGTGCAGGACGACGACGGTGGTGCGCTTGTGTTCGCGTGTCAGCCGCTGGAGCAGCTGCATGAGGGCGCGGGCGTGGTACATATCGAGGTTGTTGAGCGGTTCGTCCAAGAGGACGTAATCGGTGCTTTGGCAGAAGACCATGGCAATCATGGCGCGTTGGCGTTGTCCGCCGGAGAGTTCAGTCAGGTAGCGGTTGGCGAAGCTGTCCAGTCTGAACTCAGAAAGTGCGTTTTCGACGATGGCGAGGTCTTCGGGGGTCGGCCTGCCTTGGTGGTAGGGATAACGCCCGAACATGAGCAGGTCGCGCACGGTAATGCGGCTCATGACGCTGTTTTTCTTGGGTCAGGATGGAGAGCGTTTTTGCCAGCTCGGCGGTGGGCGTGGTCGAAACATCTTTGCCGGCGTAACTGATGCTACCCTGTTCCAGCGGGCGGAGACGCGCCATGAAGGAGAGGAGCGTGGATTTGCCTGCGCCGTTTGGACCGATGAGCGCGGTGATGCCGCCTTCGGGGATGTCGAGGCTGACGTTGTTGAGGATGGGGTTGCCGCCGATGTGGAAGCTGACGTTGCGGATGGTAATCATGATGGGTGTGATGTGTGGATTTGTTTTCAGACGACCTCCGAACATGAGAGGTCGTCTGAAAAGGATGGGCTTCAGATTTCGCGAACGATGACGAATTGGGGATTGTCTGCCAAATCAATCAAGAAGGCCTTGACACGCGCCTGCCAGAGTTCGCCGAAGCGTTTGAGTTCTTCTGCGGTGGCGGTGCCGCTGACGACTTTGGGCATGATGTCGCGCATTTCGGGGGCGAAGGGCTGCATGGCGGCGTTGAGGCTGACGGCGACAGTTTTGCCGTTGTCTTTGCGGCGCAGGGTCAGCGTGCCTTCGATGTCGGCATCGAAACTCAACAGGTTGCGGCGGGCGAAGCGTCCTTGCGGGCCGACGCCCCCGAAGCCGGTTTCGGGAGCGGCGCCGGTTAAGAGTTGGACGACGGATGCGGTAACGCCGACCGTGCCTTCGTCGCGCGCGCCCTGCATGGCGGCTTCGATTCCGCCGCGCTGGGGCAGGTCGCTGCCGTAAAGTGCTTTCAGGCCTTTAAGCGTCATGAGGTACGCGCCTGCAACGGTGGGGCAGGAGTGTCCGCACAGGCGGACGGCATCGGCGTAGCGATACTGCATGATGCCCTCCTCTGCCGCGCCGAGAAATTCGGCGAGCGCGTCTTGGACGGTCAGCGTCGGGGCTTGCTCGAAAAATTCGGGAAAGTGTTCTTGAGTCATACGGTATCCTTTTGCTTTAAAGAGGTCGTCTGAATCTGTTTTCAGACGACCTTTGTGCTTATTTCAACAGGGTGCGTTTATCGTTGATAAACATTTCGGCAATTTTACTTGAACCGAACGGGTTGAGGTGGTTGGTATCGAAATACACCGGCAGCCCGTCTATAAGTTTGTCCGCGGGGATGTACTGCATAAAGTCAACCCACTGCACGCCGCGGTGCTGCTTCACGATTTTTTCGACTTCGTCTTCCGACTTGGCGGAATCGCGGACTTCTTCTTTTTTATCCTCTGAAACATAATTGATGTCGATGCCAAGCTTTTGTCTCAGGTAATAACGCCGCAACGGCAGCTGCCCGTCCATGGGCGTATCGGCCAAAACGTACACTTTTTTGCCCGCCTTCACCAAATCCTCCAGCATTGTGTTGAACCGTTCCCAAAATTCCGGTTTGGCGGTATGGAGGAACCAGCGTTGCGAAATGATGATGACAGGATAGTCTTTGGTTTTTTGTTCGATAAACCTGTTATACGGATTGCAGCGGTCAGCGCGGCGGTCGCTGTCGGGCAGGGTAAATCCAAACGCGGTGGCGCAGCTGTTGGACGTAATGACGTCTGCCGACCAGCCTTCTTTTTTGCCGACAATGTCGAGGAACGGGCTTAAATGGGCAGCATGTGAGTCGCCGATGACCAAAACTTCAGGTTTTTTTGGTTTGCCGCGCCGACGGCGCAATCGGTTTTAGTCAGCGTGTCCGCGCAAATTTTGCTTTCATCGGCTTTGTACAAACTGCTTTCAAACGCGGCGGGTTTGGCGGTCATCAGGTAGGTTGCCGCAGGAATCAGCAGCGCGAAATAAGCCACCATGCTCCATTTGAATTTCGCCGTCGTAAAATTCTTCGCCTTCCGCGCCGGTGTTTCCACAAAATAATAAGACAACACCGACAACAACAGCATGATGATGACAGCCAGCGCCGATGCGGCAAGCGGAAGCTGCGCGTCCATATAAATGTAGCGCATGAGCGCCAACACCACCCAGTGCCACAAATACAGCGAATACGAAATCAACCCGATAAACACCACCGGCTTGAGGCTCAACAGTTTGGACGTATTGAAACCTTCCTGCATCTGCAATGATTTGCCCGAATAAATCAAACCGCCGACCGCTAGACAGCAAAGCAGCCGTTCGATGTTTCCCGCGCCGGGCAGGATGCCGTAGGGCAGCACCAGCGTGGCGGCGATGACCGCCATCATCAGCCATCCGAATAGCGGCGTACTGGCTTTATCGTTTTTGTTCGGCAGGCGGAATGAAGGCAAAAAGCGAACCGACAAGCAGCTCATAAGCACGCACATGCGGCAGGAAATACGCCTCCATGCCCAAAGTCGGCAACAGCGCGGAAAAACAGGCTGATGACAATCAGCAAAAGGATAAACGTCCGCACATTGCGCCGTTTGCTGAGACGGAAAAAAACAAAATCAGCAACGCGGGGAAAATAAAGTAAAACTGTTCTTCCAACGACAGCGACCAAATGTGCTGCAACGGCTTTTCCGTCGCATCCGCATCAAAATAGCCGCCGCGGCGGGCAAAGAACAGGTTGGCGGCAAACAGCAAGGCATAGACGGCGGATTTGACGTATTGGCGCAAATCGAAAGACAAAAAGAAAATGGCGGCAACGACCGTCGTGCAAAGCAATACACAGGCAAAGACAGGCAAGATGCGTTTGGCGCGGCGTTTGTAAAAACTCGAGAAACGAAAAACTGCCGTCGCGAATCTCGCGGCTGATAATGGTCGTAATCAAATATCCCGACAACACGAAAAACATATCCACGCCCAAAAAACCACCCGGCAGCCATTGGGGATCGATATGAAATACGATGACGGATAAAACGGCCAATGCCCGTATCCCGTCCAAATCAGGACGATATTTCAACACTTTACTCATAACTCATACCTGATAGTAATCTCAGTGATGTTTACTATGAGTATAAACTCAATATTTAGTTTCACGCCCCCTATTAAATTTAAAGGGTGTACAAAATCAAAAATACAGTCTGGAAATGATGAATTACCGCCTGAATTCAGGCTGGGAAAGTTTTCAGACGACCTATCGCTTGCGTTTCAGCACCAAATATAAAAACACCAGCCCGCCCGCAAATTCAACCACTACGCTCAACACCGCCTTCATGCCGAGCAGGTGTTCGAACACGGTTTGCCCGCCGACCAGCAGGATGCCGCCGACGCACACCGTCATCGGCAGCCGCACGCTATGGCGCACGCTCGGGGCAAAATGGTTGGCAAGCGCGGCAGCCAGCAGTCCGAAGAAGCTGACCGGCCCGACCACCGCCGTCGCCGTCGCCACGAGCGCGGCAATCCAAAAGCAACAGCCACAAAGTATTGCGCGTGTAGTTTATGCCCAAATTAATCGTTTGGTCGCGTCCCCAAAAAGATGGACGTCCAGACGGTGCCGCTCGCGCCAAACCACCACCGCGCTCGCCAGCAGAATCAGCGCGCCCACGCCCAAAAGCTCGCTGTGGACGGTATTGAAGTTCGCAAACATATTCGCCTGCGCCGCCGTAAATTCCTCCGGATCAATCATGCGCGTCAACAGCGAAGAGAGGCTGCGGAACAAAAATCCCGAAAATCACGCCGATCAAAAATCATGCGCGACAAATCGCGTCCGCCCCTGCCGGATGAGCGTGTAAAACAAAAAGCAGCGAACCGCCCATCATCATCACCAACTCAAAGCCGAACTTGCCCGTCAGCGGCAGCGACGTATAGCCCACCCCGCCCAAGGCAAACAGCAAAAGCGTTTGCAAAAACACATACAGCGAATCGAAGCCCAAAATCGAAGGTGTAAGGATCGGGTTGTTCGTCAACGTTTGGAAAAAGCTGGGTCGAAACCCCGACCGCATACGCCACCAGCAGCAAAGCCGCCAGCTTGGTCAGCCGCAGCTGCAACACAAAAATCCCAATCGCCTTGGATGTTCAAAGTCAGGAACAAAGTGCAACACGCCAGCAGCAAGACAAACGCCGCCCACAGCGGACGGGAAGAACCCTGCATAAACGCAACCTTGTTCGAGCGAAGCGCGCTACGCTTGTTTTCAGACGACATGGGCAGGCTTCCTCAACAAAATCCACAAGAACAACACCGTACCCAACACACCGAACACGGTTGAGACCGGAATCTCAAACGGGAACACAATCACGCGTCCCAAAAATATCGCACAAAAGCACCAGCGACGCACCGAGCAAAGCCACCGCAGGCAGGCTTTTGGCGCAGCTTGTCGCCCATCAGGCGGCTGATGATGTTCGGCACGACCAGCCCGATAAACGGAATATTGCCGACCGTGACCAACACCAGCGACGTAATCAGCGCGACAATCACCAAACCTACCCACAACACCGCCGTCCGGTTCAGACCCTAAATTCACGCTCACCGTCTCGCCCAAGCCCAAAATCGTCAGCTGATCGGCAATCAAATACGCCGCCAACGCCAAGCCGCCCGTCAGCCACAACAATTCGTAACGCCCCAACAGCACGCCCGAAAAATCGCCCTGCTGCCACACGCTTAACATCTGCATCATCTCAAACTCATACGCGATAAACGTCGCCACCGCCTCGATAACGCCGCCGAAAATAATCCCTACCAGCGGCACCATCAACTGCGCCGTCGGTGGCAAACGGCGTATCAGCATCATAAACACCAGCATCCCCGCCAACGCCGCCGCAGCCGCCACCGACATTTTCGCCGTCAGCCCGGCAGCCGGAAACATCAGCGTCATCACCAACACACCCAACGCCGCGCTCTGACTTGCGCCCACCATAGACGGCTCGACAAAACGGTTGCGCATCAAAAATCTGCATAATCATCCCCGCCACCGCCATCGATGCCCCCGTCAGCACAATCGCAAACGTGCGCGGCAGGCGGCTGACCAGCATCAATTCCGTGCTGTCAGACAAAGTCCAGCGAAACACATCCGCCCAGCGGAAATCGCCGACGCCCACCGACAGGCTGACGAGAAACAGCACCGCCAGCACAAAGCAGTTGATTAAATTTAAAGATAAAGGTTTGACGGACATAAGGAAAAAAATGTGAAATATTTAAAACACGGCAACAACCATGTTCGGCAATGTAATGCATCTTCGCCCTCTTACAGCATGAGAGGACACTTTGAATTTCGGCGTCTTTTAAAACAATCTCATCATAAATACCTCATCGCTTCAGGATATGGCAAAGGACAAAATTGCTGTTATGGCAATCAAGGTCGTCTGAAAATAAATCAGGCAACACCTTAATAAAATTCTGATACAAAACCAAAAATCGTGCTAACGATAACATTTACTACAAAAAGAGACAATATTTATTCGAATAATAACCATTCTTGATGAAAACAAAGTTTGCCGGCATAGAATCCCATTAATAGGAATCTCCGTTTCCGCACAAATCTACTGTATCTTTCCAAATCCCATTTGCTATAAAAATTCCCCGATACAACCTCTTTCAGACGACCTCATCATGAACGACCACCAACTGCTCCGTTACAGCCGCCACATCCTTCTCGACGAAATCGGTATCGAAGGACAGGAAAAAATTCTTGCCGCCCGCGTCCTCGTCGTCGGCTGCGGCGGGCTGGGCGCGGCAGCACTGCCGTACCTTGCCGCATCAGGCGTTGGCAAACTCATCATCGCCGACCACGACGCCATAGACGATACCAACCTCCAACGCCAAACCACCTTCACCGAAGCCGACATCGGACAAGCCAAAGCGCAAGTGATGGCAGGTCGTCTGAAAGCCGTCAACAGCGCGTGCGACATTACCGCACTGACCGAAAAACTGGACGAAACCCGCCTGACCGAGCTCATGCATACCGCCGACATCGTCCTCGACTGCACTGACAACTACCCCACCCGCCAAGCCATCAACCGCGCCGCCGTCGCCACCCGTACCCCGCTGGTTTCCGGCGCTGCCGTGCGTTTTTGAAGGACAAATTGCCGTGTACCGTCCCGATTTGCCTGACAGCCCTTGCTACGCCTGCCTGTTTGACGGAGATACCGCCGATGACGGCGCTTGCGCCCTGTTCGGCGTATTTTTCCCCGCTGGTCGGCATCATCGGCGCGACCCAAGCCTCAGAAGCCCTTAAAATACTCACCGGCGCAGGAGAACCGGCACACGGCAAACTGAAAACTTACAACGCGCTGACCGGCAAATGGCAAGAATTCCTCTTCACTCACAATCGTGACTGCAATGTATGTGCAAAACCTGAATCAGACGAGCCGTGCAGATGATTGCTTGAATACTTAACTTAGGTTCTATGGTCAGTTTAAACAAACATTAAAAAAACATTATCAGCCACCATTTCCTGCCGACTCATCATCACTGCCACACGGTAAAGGTTGAAAGGTCGTCTGAAATTATCCTAAATGTGCAAAGTCCAAACTATTAATTCTTTAATCATAAAAAAAGGGCAAACCCGATTGGGTTTGCCCTTTTTCATTACAAGACTTAATGAACGTCTTTCCAATATTCTTTTTTTCAGGAAGTATGCCAGAGGCAGCATTACTGCAAGCAAGAACATCAATACGATATAGCCTGTACGTTTGCGCTGGAGTTGCGCCGGTTCACCCATGTAAACCAAATAGTTCACCAAATCGCGTACATAAGCATCGTACTCTGTTTGGACGACTTTGCCGTTTGGCAAACGACGGCTGTGTGCGCCGGTAGATTCCCAATAGAGCTTGGGTTTCAATTCGCCATGTTCGTCTTTCACCATGACCGGCTGACCTTTGGCATCCAGCTCAACCGCTTGAACGCCTTGTTGCTCCCACAAGGGGTGGGGCATGCCGACTTTGTCGAATACGACGTTGTTCCAACCGTTCGGACGGGTCGGGTCTTTATAGAAGCCGCGCATATAGGCATACAGATAATCCGCGCCTTTAGAACGGGCAATCAGCGTCAGATCCGGAGGAGCCGCACCAAACCATTTGGCAGCATCTTTAGGATTCATCGCCGCCAACATGACATCACCGACGTTGTCTGTCGTAAACATCAGGTTTTTCTTGATTTCTTCGTCAGTCAAACCGATGTCTTTCAGACGGTTGAAGCGCATACCGCTTGCCGAGTGGCAGGATAAGCAGTAGTTGGTGAAAATTTGAGCACCGCGCTGCAAGCTGACTTGGTCGCGCAGGTCAATCTCAACTTTTTCATAGTGTCCGCCACCGCTGGCGACGGCGGCACTCATAGGCACTGCCAATAACAAGGCAGCAAACCAGTTTTTCAGGGTATGTTTCATTTTCGCTGCCCTCATCAGATATTGGTTGCAAACAGGTAAGCACCCACTGCGGTAATACCGACATAAACAAAGAACATGATTTTTTGTTTAGTGGTGCTCATGGTTACGCGTTCCGGAACCGGTTTGTTTGTATCCAGTTTGGTATAGAACGGCATACCCAGGAAGAATGCAAAATAGACGACGGACAGGATACGCGCAACCAAAGTACGGGTATCGGTTGCTACCATCGCACCCAAAATACCCAAACCGATAAAGGCAATGATGAACAGAACCAACGCAGTTTTGAAGATTGGGCCGCGATAGCGGACGGATTTCACTTCACCTTTATCCAACCAAGGCAACAGGGCAATCAGGACAACTGCTGCACCCATACCGATTACGCCCCATACCTGAGTACCGGCAAAGGAAGGAATCGCACGCAGAATTGCGTAGAACGGAGTGAAGTACCATACCGGCGCAATGTGCGGAGGTGTTTTCAGCGCGTTTGCCGCGTCAAAGTTCGGTGCTTCAAGGAAGTAGCCGCCGCCTTCAGGGGCGAAGAACAATACGGAGCAGAAAACAATCAGGAATACGACAACTCCCAAGATGTCTTTGACGGTGTAGTACGGATGGAAAGGAATGCCGTCGAGCGGAACGCCGTTTTCATCTTTGAGTTTCTTGATTTCCACGCCGTCAGGGTTGTTCGAACCCACTTCGTGCAAGGCGATGATGTGTGCCACGACCAAACCGAGCAACACCAGCGGTACGGCAATAACGTGCAGTGCGAAGAAGCGGTTCAGGGTAACGTCGGAAACGTTGAAGTCGCCGCGAATCCAAGTGGATAAATCAGGACCGATAACAGGGATGGCGGAGAACAGGTTAATAATCACCTGCGCCCCCCAGAAGGACATTTGTCCCCAAGGCAACAGGTAGCCCATAAAGGCTTCGGCCATCAATGCCAAGAAAATCAGGGAACCGAAAATCCACACCAATTCGCGCGGTTTTTTGTACGAACCGTAAATCAGGCCGCGGAACATGTGCAGGTATACGACGATGAAGAAGAAAGATGCGCCGGTGGAGTGCATATAGCGGATAATCCAGCCGCCGGACACGTCGCGCATGATGTACTCTACTGCGGTAAAGGCAGCAGGCAGGTGATAGGCATTCAGGTTGCCGTCCGGTTTGTAGTTCATGGTCAGGAAGATACCGCTGACAATTTGAATCACGAGGACGAGTAGAGCCAAAGAGCCGAAGTAGTACCAGAAGTTGAAGTTCTTCGGCGCGTAGTATTGAGCCAAATGCTCATTCCACATTTTTAGACAGAGGGAAACGAGCGTCCGTCCAGTCTAACAATGCTTTTGCTTTGCTATTGGTTTGGTTTGCCATAATTATCGTTCCTTATTTTTAGTCTTCGCCTACCAAGACTGTCGTATCGCTCAGATATTTATAGGGCGGAACAACCAGGTTGGTCGGTGCAGGAACACCTTTATATACGCGGCCTGCCATGTCGAATTTCGAACCGTGGCAAGGGCAGAAGAAACCGCCTTTCCAGTCTGCACCCAAATCCGCAGGGGCAACGTCGGGACGGTAGGTCGGCGAACAGCCCAAGTGGGTACAGATACCGATGGCTACAAGGATGTTCGGCTTAATCGAACGGGTCTCGTTTTTACAGTTTTCGGGCTGATGATCCACATCAGAATTAGGGTCGGCAACCGCGCCGTTCAAACTTTTTCAGGTCTTTGAGCTGCTGATCGGTACGGTTAACCACCCAAATCGGTTTTACCTTGCCATTCGGCAGTCAACATTTGTCCGGATTCGATTTTTGCTGACATCGATTTCGACGGCAGCACCTGCGGCCTTGGCTTTTTCCGACGGGAAAAAGCTTGCCACGAAAGGCGTAGCTACGCCCAAAGCCGCCACACCGCCCGCGCCGCACGTAGCCAGCGTCAGAAAGCGGCGGCGGCCGCTATTGATTTCTTGATTATCCATTATTCAGTCGTCCTAAAATTTTGGGAATACCGAGCCATTAAACGATGTAATTCTACCTAGTTTGCCGTGATACTCAAAGCATTATTTAAATTAAGGTAAATTTTCATGACGATTATCAAGGCTTAAGCGGGATTATCTTCGTCGAAATGACAGACTTCCAACTCAAAATGCCGTGCCACGGCTTCGCCCAGGGCGCGGATGCCGTAACGCTCCGTCGCATGGTGTCCCGCGCTGACAAACGCAACGCCTGTTTCATTGGCAAGGTGAAACTGCGATTCCGAGATTTCTCCGGTCAGATAAGCATCGACGCCTTCGTCTATGGTCGTCTGAAAAAATCCCTGCGCACCGCCGGTACACCATGCGATGCGTTTGATTTCGCGAGACATATCGCCGACGGCTACGGGCTGCCGCCCCAACGCTGCAGCAATGTGTTGCAACCATTCAGCCAAAGTCTGCGGTGTTTTCAGACGACCTATATTCAACAGGTTCTGTTCGCCGAACCGCCTTTCGACTTCCCAACCCAACTTATCGGCAAGCTGCGCGTTGTTGCCCAACACAGGGTGCGCATCCAGCGGCAGGTGGTAGCCTGCCATATTGATTTGGTGTTGCAATAATGTTTCGATGCGCACTTTTTTTCCAGCCCGTAATCGTTACCGGCTCGCTTTTTCCAAAACATCCCGTGGTGCACCAAAAGCATATCCGCGCCCTGCTCCGCAGCAAAATCGACTGCCGCCTTGCTTGCCGTTACCGATGTCGCTATTTTTGCCGACTTCCGCCCCTGCCCTCGACCTGCAAAACCGTTGGGCGCATAGTCTTTGAACATTCCGACCTGCAACACCTCGTCGCACCACGCCAAAAATATCGTTGCGTTTCGCCATATTATTCCTTTCAACACATAGCGGATTGAATTTCACAGGACAAGACGAAACAACGCCATCTCCGTTTCAAGTCAATTCACCATATTCATACAAAAATCGGACCCACATTCTAACCGCAAACCCTGACGCGTCCCAATCCCCACACCGTTCAACACGCGCCCGCATTTACACCCCGGCATGAAATATTTTAATATTGCCCGTTTCAAGAGGTCGTCTGAAAGCGTAAAAACCAATGGATTCCATCATCGAACTGCGCCATCTTAAAAACCCCTGCTGGCACTCGAAGAAACCGGCAGCGTATCCCTTGCCGCCAAGCGCGTCTTCCTGACCCAATCCGCCCTTTCGCACCAAATCCGCGCGCTTGAAAACTATTACGATACGCCCCTGTTCGAGCGCAAATCCACACCCTTGCGCTTCACGCCCGCCGGCGAACGCCTGTTGCGGCTCGCACGCGAACTCCTCCCGCAAGTTTCCGCCGCCGAGCGCGACCTCGCCCGCATCATCGAAGGCGAAGCAGGCGAGTTGCGGCTGGCTGTCGAATGCCACACCTGTTTCGACTGGCTCATGCCCGCAATGGGCGAATTCCGCCCCATGTGGCCGCAAGTCGAATTGGACATCGTTTCCGGCTTTCAGGCAGATCCGGTCGGACTCCTGCTGCAACACCGCGCCGATCTCGCCATCGTATCCGAAGCCGAAAAACAAAACGGCATCAGCTTCCGCCCCCTGTTTGCCTACGAAATGGTCGGCATCTGCGCCCAAGACCACCCGCTTGCCGCCAAAACCGTTTGGGAAGCAGAAGACTTCATCGGCGAAACCCTCATCACCTATCCCGTTCCCGACGAAATGCTCGACCTGCCCAAAAAAATATTGTTACCCAAAGGCATTAACCCACCGCGCCGCCGCAGCGAACTGACCATCGCCATCATCCAACTCGTCGCCAGCAAACGCGGCATCGCCGCCCTGCCCTACTGGACCGTCATGCCCTATCTCGAAAAAGGCTACGTCGTCCACCGCCAAATCACTGCCAACGGTCTGCAAAGCGAACTCTACGCCGCCACGCGCACCGAAGACGCAG
This sequence comes from uncultured Neisseria sp., assembly GCA_916438535.1. Classification (GTDB taxonomy): domain Bacteria; phylum Pseudomonadota; class Gammaproteobacteria; order Burkholderiales; family Neisseriaceae; genus Neisseria. Next base: position 1,189,274 of record CAKAEP010000002.1, read on the forward strand.
ACAAAAGCTATCTCGACAACTTCTGCCAAATTGTCCGCGAACGCAGCTTCGCCGACCTCCCCGGCTTAAGCGAACTGACAATGCCCGGACAGGATTGATGTTTTTCTTGAAACAGGGTGTCAAGGCATTCACACACTTCGATTTCAATATCAAAAGGTCGTCTGAAAACCCAAATCTCAGGTTTTCAGACGACCCCTGCCCGACAGACACATATTATAAAGTTATAGTGGATTAAATTTAAACCAGTACGGCGTTGCCTCGCCTTGCCGTACTATTTGTACTGTCTGCGGCTTCGTCGCCTTGTCCTGATTTAAATTTAATCCACTATATAAAGCAGCCCCATGACCGTTAAACCGCATTAATCCCCACAAACACAGGCTAACCGTTTTCAGACGACCTTTATGTTAGAATAGGTCGTCTGAAACCCTAGCAATCCGCAAGGAAACACTATGCAAACCTTAGACCCCGAGCTGCAACAACGCGCGGCGCATATCAAGCTGCTGATATTGGATGTGGACGGCGTTTTGACCGACGGCCGCATCTTCATCCGCGACAACGGCGAAGAAATCAAATCGTTCCACACCCTGGACGGACACGGCTTGAAGATGCTTCAGGCAAGCGGCGTGCAGACTGCGGTTATCACAGGTCGGGACGCGCCCTCCGTCGGCATCCGCGTCAAACAGTTAGGCATAAATTACTACTTCAAAGGCATTTCGGACAAACGCGCCGCCTATGAAGAATTGCGTGCGAAAGCGGGCATAGAAGAAGGCGAGTGCGCCTTTGTCGGCGACGACGTAGTCGATTTGCCGGTGATGGTGCGCTGCGGATTGCCGGTTGCCGTCCCCGACGCGCATTGGTTTGCGCTGCAACACGCCGCTTATATTACGAAACACGCGGGCGGCGCGGGCGCGGTGCGCGAAGTGTGCGACCTGATTATGCGCGCGAAAGGTACGCTGGGCGCGGCTTTGAACGAGTACATCAAATGAAAGTAAGATGGCGGTACGGAATTACATTCCCTTTGGTGCTGGCGGTCGCGCTCGGCGGATTGTCGGCATGGCTGGGGCGAATCAGCGAAATCGACATTGAAGAAGTCAAACTCAACCCCAACCAGCCGCAATACACGATGGACGGCATAGACGGGCGGCGGTTTGACGAACAAGGTCGTCTGAAAAGAGCATCTGAGCGCAAAAAGGGGCGAAACAGTTTCCCGAAAGCAATGACGTCCATTTCGAGCTGCCGCACCTCGTCTTCTTCCAAGAAGGCAGCCGGCTTTTACGACGTCGGCAGCGACGAAGCCGTGTACAACACCCAAAACCAAACAACTCCTGTTCAAACACAACGTCGTCCTGACCAAAGCCGCCGATGCCAAGCGGCAGGCGGGCGTCGTCAAAACCGATCTTCTGCACGTCGACACCGAATCGCAATACGCCCAAACCGACACGCCCGTTACCTTCCAATACGGCGAATCGAGCGGCAACGCCGAAGGTCTGACGTATGACCACAAAAAAAGGTTTGTTGAACTTCCCATCCAGAGTGAAAGCCACGATTTATGATACAAAAAAATATGTAAGGCATGTGTTTTAACCGCATTTTTTTCGCCACCGCCCCAGCCTACGCCCTGCAAAGCGACAGCAAGCAGCCGATACAGATTGAAGCCGACCAAGGCTCGCTCGACCAAAACAACCAAAGCACCACCTTCACCGGCAACGTCATCATCAAACAAGGCACGCTCAACATCCGCGCCGGCAGCGTCAACGTCTCCCGCAACGACAAAGGCGAACAGTTCATGAAAGCCAGCGGCTCACCCGTCCGCTTCAGCCAGACGCTCGACGACAACAAAGGTACGGTTAACGGACAAGCCAACAACGTAACTTACTCCTCCGCCATCAACCTCGTTACCCTGACCGGCAACGCCAAAGTCCAACGCGGCGGCGACGTTGCCGAAGGCGCAGTCATCACCTACAACACCAAAAACCGAAGTCTATACCATCAACGGCAGCTCGAAATCAGGCGCCAAATCCGCCGCCAAATCCGGCAGGGTCAGCGTCGTCATCCAACCGTCCAGCACCCAAAAAAACCAAATAACCAATATCTGACAACACAAAAGGTCGTCTGAAAACCAAAGCAGCAAAAAAACCAAACAACATTTTCAGACGACCTCCGAACCAAGAGTCATTTATGAGCGAAAACACCAGCCGCCTCGTCGTTCAAAACCTGCAAAAAAGTTTCAAAAAACGCCAAGTCGTCAAAAGCTTCTCCCTCGAAATCGAAAGCGGCGAAGTCATCGGCCTGCTCGGCCCCAACGGCGCAGGCAAAACCACCAGCTTTTACATGATCGTCGGACTCATCGCCGCCGACGCAGGCAGCGTTACCCTCGACGGACAAGAACTGCGCCACCTGCCCATACACGAACGCGCCCGCCTCGGCGTTGGCTACCTGCCCCAAGAAGCCTCGATTTTCCGCAAAATGACCGTCGAACAAAACATCCGCGCCATTTTAGAAATCAGCACCAAAGACAAAAGCCGCATCGACGGCGAAGTCGAAAAACTGCTTGCCGACCTCAACATCGGCCACCTGCGCCACAATCCTGCCCCTCCCTGTCCGGCGGCGAACGCCGACGCGTCGAAAATCGCCCGCGTACTCGCCATGCAGCCGCGCTTCATCCTCTTGGACGAACCCTTCGCCGGCGTAGACCCCATTGCCGTCATCGACATCCAAAAAATCATCGACTTCCTCAAATCGCGCGGCATCGGCGTACTCATTACCGACCACAACGTACGCGAAACCCTCAGTATCTGCGACAGAGCCTACATCATCAGCGACGGCACCGTCCTCGCCTCCGGCAAGCCGGACGACTTGGTCAACAACGAACAAGTCCGCTCCGTCTATCTCGGCGAAAACTTCAAATACTGACAATGGCAAACCGCACAATCAATTGTGCGGTTTTTTTAAATGACGAAACCACCCAAAGTGAGTTGACGCATGCAGTGTAAAGTGTTGAAATACACATATCGAATAAAAAACAAAACGGCGTTCCCCAAAACGCCAAACACACCATAAAACCTTTTCAGACGACCTCTTTGCCATCGAACCAAACTCGAGGACAAATGCCGTCCGAAATATAAAAAACAATCAACATACATTGCACCATGACCTTACTCGGCCTCAAACTCAGGCAGACCCAACAACTCAACCAACGTCTGCAACAATCCCTGCGCATCCTGCAAATGTCCGGTATCGAACTCGAACGCGAGGTCGAAGACTGGTTGCAGGACAATCCCCTGCTCGAACGTCCCGAAGCCGACGAATTTGCCGACGCCGACTTCAACCACGGCACCGCCATGCCGCACAGCAACAACCTCGGCGGCGACGATGCCGAAGACGCGTGGCTCAACATCGCCAAAGAAGAAGATTTCAACCAATACCTGCACGCCCAAGTGTGCGAACACCCCCTTTCCGACAAAGAAGCCGCCTACGTCCACATCCTTATCGACTTCCTGGACGACCAAGGCTATTTCACCGACAGCATTCAAGACGTTATCGACAACACGCCCTTGGAATGGATGCTGGACGAAGACGAGCTGCAAAACGCCCTCGACCTTTTGCAGACCTTCGACCCGCCCGGCGTTGCCGCCGCCAACCTGACTGAATCCCTGATGCTCCAACTCATGCGCCTTCCCGCCGGCCCCGCGCGTCAAGCCGCCGCCCACCTTATCCAAAGCTCGCTGCACGACTTAGGCAAAAACCGCAAACAAAACATCATCCGCTTCCGCAAACTCTTTCCCGAAATCGACAGCGAAACCATAGAAGCCGCACTCGACATCATCGCCACGCTCAACCCCTACCCCGCCTACGGTTTCGCCTCCTCCGAACCGACCGCTTACATCCAGCCCGACGTTTGGGTCAAAGAAGGCAAAGACGGCTGGAAAGTCATCGGCAACGAAGCCGCCTGGCCCAAACTGCAACTCAACCGCGAATACTGCGAACTCATGAAATCCGCAGAAGACGGCGCGCCCGAATGGAAAGAAAAAAATCAACGAAGCCAAGCAGCGCATCGACTCTCTCGAACTGCGCAAAAGCACCGTCATCCGCCTTGCCGAATACATCGTCAAAAAAATCAGGAAGACTTCTTCATCTTCGGCGAAATCGGACTCGCACCCATGCTTATGAAAGACGCCGCCGCCGAATTGGGGCTTGCCGAAAGCACCATTTCGCGCGCCGCCAACCAAAAAAATATTTGTCTTGCCCGCGCGGACTATTTGCGTTACGCTATTTCTTCACACAGGCAGTCAATTCCGAAGGCGACAAAGAAGGCCTGAGCCAAGGCGCGATTAAAGCCGTTTTTGGGGCAGATTATCGAAAACGAAGACAGCAGCAAGCCCCATTCCGACGAAACCCTTGTCCGCCTCCTCAAACAACAGGGCATAGACATCGCCCGCCGCACCGTCGCCAAATACAGGGAATCGCTCGACATCCCGCCGGCACACAAACGCAAACTTACCGAATGACAGTTTTAAACCGCAGTTTTCCCGTTCCGTTTCTGACGGACTGAACCCCACCGAAGGAGCTGTATTATGAATCTGAAAATCACCGGTCTGAATTTCGACGTTACCGAGGCCATCAAAAACTACGTTTCCGAAAAATTGGAACGCATCAACCGCCACGCAGCCAACGCCATTTCCGTTACCATTACCCTTTCCGTGGAAAAACTCAATCAACAGGCTGAAGCAGACATCCATCTGGCGGGTAAAGACCTCCACGTCGAGGCCGTTGAACAAGATATGTACGCCGCCATTGATGTTCTGATGGACAAGCTCGACCGCGCGGTGCTGAAACATAAAGAAAAAAGCGGCGATGTCCGCAACACGGTAAAACCTGCCGCAGAATAGTTCACAATCCTAAAGGTCGTCTGAAAACCTATTTTCAGACGACCTTTACATTAAATTTCCTTTTGCGGCATCAACCCGCATATTCCCCAATCTCATCAACTCGCTTCTGAATTTCTTACCCATAGTGGATTGAATTTAATAGAACACGGCAAAGCCGCCCCATTCCATTAAAACCCATCCACATATGACCCAAAATCCAACACATCCTACCTCGATACCTTATCCCGCCACCCGCCCACTTGCATGAAAACGGAATGAAAGATAACACTCCCCTCCTTGCAGCTGGGATAAAATATATGTTGCAATCGCCGGGCAGTCGGGTAAAAGTGCAAAATGATTCTATACAGCGTCACCGCTTTAACATTCAGCACATTTTAAAACATTAGAAATTAAAACCGCCCGCTGCCGACCTATTCATTTACTTTCATTCAGGTAGTTTATTCATGGATCAAAATAACACTCCACACCCTAATGTACCCAACGACACTGCAGTCATGACCGTCAAGGATTGGCTCATCACACTCCTGATACTCGCTATTCCTATAGTAAACCCTATCATGATATTTGTCTGGGCATTTGGGGACGGCAATAAAAACCGCAAACACCTCATGCAAGCTTATTTGTGGATTGCTCTGGTTTGCCTCATTATCATGATCCCACTAGTATTTTTTATAATGAAAAATCTTCCTGCCGAAGCCATGCAGCAATACAATTTGGGACAGCCTGCATATGAAGCACCAATGAACAACATGCCTTCTGAAAAAAATTTGATGCCAACAACCTCCCTGAGCAAGAAACATCTGCCGACGACATGTCGGAACAAGAAAACGAAGCTGCCTCAGAAGTTTCTGAAGAAGTTCCCGAAAACGCTGAATCTGCCCAATAATCAGAATTTACCCCGGCAAGTCAAAAGGTCGTCTGAAACAGATTTCAGACGACCTTTTAGCATGAATCAATACTGACTAATATAGTGGATTAAATTTAAATCAGGACAAGGCGACGAAGCCGCAGACAGTACAGATAGTACAGCAAGGCGAGGTAACGCCGTCCTAGTTTAAAGTTAATCCACTATAACTCACGATACACCCGCTTTTCAGACGACCCCTCACAAAGTCTCCGCCTGAAACCACGTTTTGCCGTTGGCGGTGCATTCGAGGATGCGCCAGTCGTAGGTTTGGCTGAGGCGTTCGGCGTCCATGATGTCGGCGGTTGCACCTGCGGCGGTGATGCTGCCGTTTTTCATCAGCGTGATGTGGCCGGCGTAGTGGGCGGCGAGGTTGAGGTCGTGCAGCACCATGACGACGGTCATGCCTTGTTCGGGCAAGGTGGTGAGGTGCTGCATCAGGCTGTGTTGATAGCGGACGTCGAGATGGTTGGTCGGTTCGTCGAGGAAGAGGACTTCGGCATCCTGCAACAGCGCGCGGATGACGGCGGCGCGTTGCTGTTCGCCGCCGGAGAGGGTTTGGATGCGTTTGTGTTGCAGGTCGGCGAGGTCGAAATGCTCGAGCAGGGCTTGGGCGCGTCGGGTGTCTGCCTGTTTGGGTCGCCGATACCAGGCGAGTTTGGGGTATCGCCCGATGAGGACGTATTCGGACAGGGTCATGGGAAGGTTGAAATGTTCGTGTTGCCCGACCCAGGCGATTTTATGTTGCCTGAGCATATCCTTCATGGGCGTTCCACACCAGCTGGCTTGCGGATGGTAGAGGAACTGTTTGAGCAGGGTGGACTTACCCGCGCCGTTGGGGCCGATGACCGCGCTGACGGCGCATTGGGGAAATTCGGCGCGTTCCAAAGACAGGATGGTGCGTTTTCCGGCTTTGACGGTACAGTTTTCGATCAGCAATGCCATGTCAGCTCCTTTGGTCTTTGACAATCAGCCACAGGAAAAAAACGGTCCGCCCAAAATGGCGATGACGATGCCGACAGGCAGGTCGATGGGGTACACCACCCAGCGGGCAAACGTATCGGCGAGCAACATGAAAATCGAGCCGACGGCGGCGGACAGGATAATCAGGCGGGTGCGCGATCCGCCAACCACCTGCGCCAATACGTTGGGTATCATCATGCCGACGAAACCGATGATACCGCCGAGCGAGACGGCGGCGCCGGTCATCAAAGCAGCGCCGATAATGGTTGCCACGCGGGTGGCGGCGACGCTGATGCCCATGGTGTGTGCGGTTTCGTCGCCCAAGAGCAGATAGTCGAGACGGCGGCCAACGGCGGCCAACACGACCAAACCCGCCAGCATCACGCCGCCTGCGTAAGCCGGCGAAACAAAACCCGCTTCGGAAAAAGCTGCCCGAGAGCCAAGTCATGGCGCTGCGCAATGCCATGTCGTCTGAAAGGAAGAGAATCAGGCTGACCAACGCGCCGCACAAAGCGCTGACCACAAAACCCATGACCAACAGCCCCAGCTTGCCGCCGCCGACCAGACGGTGTCCGAGCAGAATCAGGACGCAGACGGCAAACGCGCCCGCAAATGCCGCCAGCGGTACGGCGATGTTCCAGCCCATCGCAATCGCCAGCACTACGCCCATTGCCGCCCCACCCGACGTTCCGATCAAGCTCGGGTCGGCAAGCGGGTTTTCAAACAAAGCCTGCAACGCCGCGCCGCTGGCGGAAAGTGCCGCACCGACCAGCAAAGCGACAAAAATACGCGGCAGCCGGATTTCCATCAACACGGGATCGGCGGCAAGCGGATTGCTCCACCCGCCCTCACCCACTCCGGCGCAAAACCAGATCAGAAACAAAGATAAAACCGGCACCGCCGGAAGCCATTTTTTCATGTTGTGATTCTTTGAAGAGTATTTCGGCAGCGGCTGCGAAACGTCGACGGATTCGCCGTTGCCCGTTTTCAGACGACCTGTTCGCAATAAACGAACGCAGAACGCGACTGCCTTCATGTGCTTCTGTTCCGAAACAACGACGGCAAAAGAAGGTCGTCTGAAACCGACAAAAAGCCGGATTGCCCATCAGACTTCGCGTCATCACGCAACTTTCAGACGACCGCGCCTTATTTCCCTAAATCATGCAGCTTGCGGATGATGTCGGGCGTGTAGAGGCCGTAGCGCATATAGTCGTCCGCCTGCCAGAACAGGATGCGTTTGTTTTTCCCTGCCGGGCTGGAGGCGATTTCGGGGCGCGTCATGATTTTTGTCGAGGCCGCCGAGGGCTTTTTTTCATTGTGTTTGGCGATGATAATGACGTCAGGTTTCGCGTTGAGCCAGCCTTCGCGCGAGAACGGTTTGAGTCCGTCCACCGAAGCCGCCGCGTTCGTCCCGCCTGCCAAGCGGATAAGCACGTCGCCGACGGTGTTTTTACCCGCAACATAACGGCCGTCGTAGCTGAGGATATAGCGTTTGCCGTTGGCAGGCTGCGCCTTGATGCTGCTTTTTAAACTGCTGCGCCAAAGCCTGCGCCTGCTTTTTCCTTGCCCAACAATTTGCCGATGCGGGCGAAACTTTGCTGGTATTGCTCCAGCGTTTCGTTTGAATTGACGTTTTCCGCTTTGACACCGGCGCGGCTGAGTTGGGCGTAAATACCGTCAGGTTTCGCCATCCAGCTTCCGATGACCAAATCAGGCTTTTTGGCGATGATGGGTTCGGCGGAGAAATTGCGGTAAAAAGCCGATGGACGGCGTGTTTTTTTATAGGCGGGGTTGCGGTTGAACTCGTGGATGCCGACGACTTCTTTGTCTGCACCGAGTTTGGCGGCGATGTCGGCAACGTCGGGCGTCAGGATAACGACACGCTGCGCGGCGGCATGGGCGGCAAGCAGGGTCAGGACGGCGGCGAAGATGTGTTTTTTCATAATGTTTCCGTATGGTTTGCGGGGTTTGGAGGTCGTCTGAAAACCCAAAACAAGGTTTCAGACGAGGTGTGGGTTCAAAAAGATTACAGCCCGTATTTTTTTGGCGCACTTCGGCAATCAACGCGCGCCACGCTTCGGATTCCGCCTCCGCATCGGCGGGTCTGCCAAACAGTTGCAGCACCAAATTGCGGCGGTCGTCATAGGCTTCGATGCTGTGGACAATGCCGTTGCTGCCCGGACGGCGGACAAACCAAAGTTCGGCGAGCTTGGCGTCATCGAAGAAGAAATTTAGAAAGTTAATGATACGGATTATCATTTTATTTCAATTTATGGTCAACCTTCATTAAAAAAAGTAACGAAAAAAATCAAAAGCAAATCGAGGCAATGCCGCCTCGGTTTAATGTGAACCCGTCCAACCGCAAAATTTACGGCAAAAACTGACTCCTCCACCCCTGGACCAAGCTCCAAGCTTTCGTCCAAACCCCTTATAAAAACAATACAATTCCGCTACAATAGCCCTTTGCATTTTTTCAGAGGACCTTGTTTGCAAAACGTCGTCTGAAACCGAAATACCGAAACCATAGAGAATCACAACATGACCGATTACAGCAAAACCGTAAACCTGCTCGAAAGCCCGTTTCCGATGCGCGGCAACCTCGCCAAGCGCGAGCCTGCGTGGCTGAAAAGCTGGTACGAGCACAAACGCTATCAAAAACTGCGCGAAATCGCCAAAGGCCGTCCGAAATTCATCCTGCACGACGGCCCGCCGTATGCCAACGGCGACATCCACATCGGTCATGCCGTCAACAAAATCCTCAAAGACATCATTATCCGCAGCAAAACCCAAGCCGGTTTCGACGCGCCTTATGTGCCGGGCTGGGACTGCCACGGCCTGCCCATCGAAGTGATGGTGGAAAAGCTGCACGGCAAAGACATGCCCAAAGCGCGTTTCCGCGAATTGTGCCGAGAATATGCCGCCGAACAGGTTACCCGCCAGAAAAAAGACTTCATCCGTCTGGGCGTGTTGGGCGACTGGGACAACCCCTACCTGACCATGGATTTCAAAACCGAGGCAGATACCGTGCGTATGCTCGGCGAAATCTACAAATCGGGCTATCTCTACCGCGGTGCGAAACCGGTTCAGTTCTGCTTTGGACTGCGGCTCTTCGCTGGCGGAAGCAGAAGTGGAATACAAAGACAAAGTATCTCCTGCGATTGACGTTGCCTATCCGTTTAAAGACACCGCCGCGCTTGCCGCCGCATTCGGTTTGGCAGGCATCGAAGGTAAAGCGTTTGCCGTTATCTGGACGACCACGCCTTGGACGCTGCCTGCGAGCCAAGCCGTATCTGCGGGTGCGGACGTGGTGTATCAACTGATTGATACGCCCAAAGGCAAATTGGTGCTGGCGAAAGATTTGGCAGAAGACGCGCTCAAACGCTACGGTTTTGCTTCAGACGACCTCAACGTCCTCGCGGAAACCACCGGCGACAAGCTGGAAAACCTGCACATGAATCATCCGTTCCTCGAACGCGATATTCCCATGCTCAACGGCGAACACGTTACCACCGACGCCGGTACCGGCTTGGTGCATACCGCTCCCGCGCACGGTTTGGAAGACTACGCCGTCTGCAACAAATACGGTATCGAGCTTTACAACCCCGTCAACGCCGAAGGCAAATACATCAGCGAAACGCCGCGCGTCGCAGGCATGAGCGTTTGGGAAGCGAATCCCGTCATCCTGCAATGGCTGGAAGAAACCGGCAACCTCTTGGCAAGCAGCAAAATCGAACACAGCTACGCCCACTGCTGGCGCCACAAAACCCCGCTGATTTACCGCGCGACAGGCCAATGGTTTATCGGCATGGACAAAGCCGGAAGCGACGGCAAAACCCTGCGCGACAAAGCCATCAAAGCCGTGGACGACACCGAATTCTTCCCGTCTTGGGGTCGCGCGCGCCTCGAAGCCATGATCGAAGGCCGCCCCGACTGGGTCGTTTCGCGCCAACGCTATTGGGGCACGCCGATGACCTTCTTCGTCCACAAAGAAACGGGCGAGCTGCATCCGAACTCCGCCGAACTTTTGGAGAAAGTAGCACAACGTATCGAAGAAAAAGGCATCGAAGCATGGTTCTCACTCGATAAAAGCGAATTGTTAAGCGCAGAAGACTGCGAAAACTACGACAAACTTTCCGACACGATGGACGTATGGTTCGACTCCGGTTCGACCCATTACTCCGTCTTGAAACAGCGCGAAGAATTGGACTGGCCTGCCGACCTCTACCTCGAAGGCAGCGACCAACACCGCGGCTGGTTCCAATCCTCCATGCTGACCGGCTGCGCCTCATCCATGGGACGCGCCCCGTACAAACAGCTTCTGACCCACGGTTTCGTGGTTGACCAAAACGGCCGCAAAATGTCGAAATCCATCGGCAACGTCGTCGCGCCGCAAGAAGTCTATAACGAATTCGGCGCCGACATCCTGCGCCTGTGGGCGGCATCCACCGATTACAGCGGCGAATTGGCGATTTCCAAAGAAATCCTCAAACGCGTCACCGAAAGCTACCGCCGCATCCGCAACACCTTGAGCTTCCTGTTTGCCAACCTCAGTGATTTCGACCCGTTTGAACACGCCGTACCGCAAGCGGACATGGTCGAAATCGACCGCTACGCCTTAGTGTTGGCGCGCCAACTGCAAGAGCGTTTGGCGGGTGACTACTATCCACGCTACGCCTTCCACTTCGCCGTGAAAGACATCGTCGCCTTCTGTTCGGAAGACTTGGGCGCGTTCTACCTCGACATCCTGAAAGACCGCCTCTACACCACCCAAGCCGACAGCCACGCCCGCCGCAGCGCGCAAACCGCCCTGTACCACATCACGCGCAGCCTGGTTCTCTTGATTGCACCGATTTTGTGCTTCACCGGCGAAGAAGCGTGGGACATCATCGGCGGCGGCGAAGAAGACAGCGTCCTCTTCCACACCTGGCACGAGTTCCCGCCCATCAACGAAAAAGCCGAAGCCGAACTGGTGAAAAAATGGACGGCAGTCCGCGAAGCCCGCGAAGCCGTAACCGCCGCCATCGAGCCTTTGCGCACCGACAAAACCGTCGGTTCGTCCTTGCAGGCAGAAGCCGAAATCACCGCGCCGGAAGCCACCGCCGACTACCTGACCGCCTTGGGCGAAGAATTGCGCTTTGCCCTCTTGGTGTCCAAAGTCGAAGTCAAAACCGGCAGCGAACTTGCCGTTACCGCCAAAGCCAGCGACGGCGAAAAATGCGAACGCTGCTGGCACTACACCCACGACATCGGCACAGTCGCAGGTCATGAAACCATCTGCAAACGCTGCGCCGAGAATGTCGATGGCAAAGGCGAAGAGCGGCATTACGCTTAAGTGCTGCCGACATTTGATTTTTTTGAAGTGGATTTTTGTTTGAAAAGCGGCAAAAATCAAGCTGTAAACCGCAGCAAGATTGGATACCTTGCGAGAATTTCCAACGCGGAAGATGCCGCTTTAAGAACAAAAAGATACAGAAATTATTGAATATCGACAGACTCTCAGGTCGTCTGAAAAAAGGTCGTCTGAAAACTAAGATACAGGTTTTCAGACGACCTTTGCTATGGCGGAACGGCTTTATGCTTCGACCGGTTTGCCGCGCAGGGAGAAGGTGTAGGCTTCGGTGATTTCCAAATCGATCATTTGGTTGATCATGTCGGGCGTGCCGGTGAAGTTGACCACGCGGTTGTTGGCGGTACGGGCTTGGAGCTGGTCGGGGTCTTTTTTGGAGATGCCTTCGACCAGACAGCGTTGTACGGTGCCTATCATGGTTTGGTTGATGCGGGCGGTTTCGGCTTCGATGACTTCGTTCAGGGCTTCGAGGCGGCGCACTTTTTTTCGGCGTGCGGGGTGTCGTCCGGCAGGTTGGCGGCGGGTGTGCCGGGGCGCGGGCTGTAAATGAAGACGAAGCTCAGATCGAAGGCGATGTCTTTCACCAGCTTCAGGGTTTGCTCGAACTCACGCTCGGTTTCGCCGGGGAAGCCGACGATGAAGTCGCTGCTCAGGCACAAGTCGGGGCGGATGGCGCGCAGTTTGCGGATGATGGATTTGTATTCCAAGGCGGTGTAACCGCGTTTCATCGCGCTCAATACGCGGTCGGAACCACTTTGAATCGGCAGGTGCAGGTGAGACACCAGCTTGGGCAGGTCGCGGTAGCACTCGATAATCGAGTCGGTAAACTCGCGCGGGTGGCTGGTGGTGAAGCGCATACGCTCGATGCCGGGGATTTCGTGGACGATGCGCAGCAGGGTGGCGAAGTCGCAAATTTCGCCGTCTTCCATTTCGCCGCGATAGGCGTTGACGTTTTGTCCCAAGAGGTTGATTTCTTTCACGCCTTGCTGGGCAAGGTTCGCGATTTCGGTCAAAACGTCGTTCAACGGGCGGGAGAACTCTTCGCCGCGGGTGTAGGGGACGACGCAGAACGAGCAGTATTTGGAACAGCCTTCCATGATGGATACGAATGCTGCGCCGCCTTCTACGCGGGCGGGCGGCAGATGGTCGAATTTTTCGATTTCGGGGAAGGAAATATCGACTTGCGACAGGCCGCTGGTTTCTTTATCCACAATCATTTTGGGCAGACGGTGCAGCGTTTGCGGGCCGAAAACGACGTCCACATAAGGTGCGCGTTTGATGATGTTTTCGCCTTCTTGGGAGGCGACGCAGCCGGCAACACCGATGATGAGGTCGGGATTTTTTTCTTTGAGCGGGCGCACGCGGCCTAAGTCGGAGAACACTTTTTCCTGCGCTTTTTCACGCACGGAGCAGGTGTTGAAGAGGATGATGTCGGCTTCGTCGGCTTCGGTTACTTGTTCGATGCCGCCGTTTTCTTCGGCGAGTACGGCGAGCATTTTTTCGCTGTCGTATTCGTTCATTTGGCAGCCGAAGGTGCGGATAAATACTTTTTTTCATGGTTTGTGTCTTTCTCAGGTAGCCCGTAATTGCGGGGCTGATTGTTATGAAATCTTAATTTCAGACGACCTTGGGGAAGGCTTGGCAGGTCGTCTGAAACACTGATTCGTCAGGGCGCAAAAATGCGCGGTTGCGCTGCTGCGGCTGCAACAGCCAACCACGCGGTGTGTGTTTGGGTCGTCTGAAACGGGCAGACGGCGGCTTATTGCGCGTCTTGCTTAATCTCGTCGCGGACTTCTTTTTGCGCGGTAAAACGGGAGGCTTCGTCGTCGGTCAAAACCCACACTTCGCGCACGAGGGCGTTGGTGTCGTTGTGTTTGAAGGCGATGGTTTTGCCTGTTTTTCCCGCCAGCCGCCCCATCGGGATGAAGCGGTCGTTTTCGTCGTGGATTTTGGTGAAACGGGTAATCTGCAGCTTGGCGGAATTGCCGTCGGCAAGGCCCAGCGTCAAGAGGCGCGTCCATGAGAAGCCGCCACGGCTCACTTTCAGATAAGGCAGTTCGACCTGTTTCAAAACCGCCGCGTCCATATCGCTCGGCAGCTTGCGCTGGGCGGCGTAGGAGACGGTGGAAACCAAAAAGGGTAAGCATTAAAATGAATCCGCGTAACATGATGTTTTCTTTATGGTATAAATGGGTGCGGATTATAGCACAAACGCTTCAAATATGAACAGAGTGATTGTTTTTACAGAACAATTTTCATTTTCAGATACGGCGTTGCGCCGTGGCGGTTTGGGCTTTCGGGGTCGTCTGAAACGGCTGGCACCGGCAATCTGATGATAAAAATACCGCTTATTTTTTTCAGACGACCTCAGAAAGAACCCGCTATGAACCGTAACGAAATCCTGTTTGACCGCGCCAAAGCCATCATCCCCGGCGGCGTGAATTCCCCCGTCCGCGCATTCGGCAGCGTCGGCGGCGTGCCTCGCTTCATCAAAAAAAGCCGAAGGCGCGTATGTTTGGGACGAAAACGGCACGCGCTACACCGATTACGTCGGTTCGTGGGGGCCTGCGATTGTCGGACACGCGCACCCCGAAGTCATCGAGGCCGTGCGCGAAGCCGCGTTGGGCGGTTTGTCGTTTGGCGCGCCCACCGAAGGCGAAATCGTCATCGCCGAAGAAATCGCCAAAATCATGCCGTCCGTCGAAAGGCTGCGCCTCGTCAGCTCCGGCACCGAAGCGACCATGACCGCCATCCGCCTCGCCCGTGGCCTCACCGGACGCGACAAAATCATCAAGTTCGAAGGCTGCTACCACGGCCATTCCGACAGCCTGCTGGTCAAAGCCGGCAGCGGCCTGCTCACCTTCGGCAACCCGTCTTCCGCAGGCGTTCCCGCCGACTTTACCAAACACACCTTAGTCCTCGAATACAACAACACCGCCCAGCTCGAAGAAGCGTTCGCCCGCAACGGCGACGAAATCGCCTGCGTCATCCTCGAACCCTTCGTCGGCAATATGAACCTTGTCCGCCCGACCGAAGCCTTCGTCAAAGCCCTGCGCGAATTGACCGAAAAACACGGCGCCGTGTTGATTTACGACGAAGTGATGACCGGCTTCCGCGTCGCGCTCGGCGGCGCGCAGTCGCTGCACGGCATCACGCCCGACCTGACCACGATGGGCAAAGTCATCGGCGGCGGTATGCCGCTTGCCGCGTTCGGCGGACGCAAAGACATCATGGAATGCATTTCCCCGCTGGGCGGCGTGTATCAGGCAGGCACATTATCAGGCAACCCGATTGCCGTCGCCGCCGGCTTGAAAACGCTTGAAATCATCCAGCGCGAAGGCTTCTACGAAAACCTGACCGCCCTGACCCGCCGCCTCGCCGACGGGCTTGCCGCCGCCGCCAAAGCACACGGCATCGAGTTCACCGCCGACAGCGTGGGCGGTATGTTCGGCCTGTATTTCGCCGCCCATGCCCCGCAAAACTACGGCGACATGGCTCGTTCCAATATCGACGCCTTCAAACGCTTCTTCCACGGCATGCTCGACCGCAACACCGCCTTCGGCCCGTCCGCCTACGAAGCAGGCTTCGTCTCCGCCGCGCACACGCCCGAGCTGATTGACGAAACCATCGCCACCGCGCATCAAGTGTTCGCGGAAATGGCGAAGTAAGGCGAAGCGCATCCACAGAAGCAGGCAGGTGTGATTTATAGTGGATTAAATTTAAATCAGGACAAGGCGACGAAGCCGCAGACAGTACAGACAGTACGGAACCGATTCACTTGGTGCTTCAGCACCTTAGAGAATCGTTCTCTTTGAGCTAAGGCGAGGCAACGCCGTACCGGTTTAAAAGTTAATCCACTATACATAGCAAAGGTCGTCTGAAAACCTAGATTTAGGTTTTCAGACGACCTTTTAAATTTGAAGCGATACCCGAAAAAAATACCTTATCGCCTCCCGCAAGTCTGATGTCGGTATTCAACAACGCCGTAATCAGGAAGCAGCCGCATCAAAGGTCAATATTCTGCAGCATACGGAAAACAACAATCGTATCTGCTTTAAAGGAAAGGTCGTCTGAAAGCCCAAATTCAGGCTTTCAGACGACCTTTCCCTTTACCCAACCCTTTCAAACCATCGCTTGATACAACGCAATCATCATCGGCATGGTGATGGCGCACAGCAGCGTCGTGATGCCGTAAATCGCGCTGGCTTTACGGGCGTTCTGACCATAAACCATCGCCATTTGGGTAACGGTGGACGCAGCGGGGCTGACGGTGGCGAGGAAGCTGATGAGAACGACCGTATCGCTGTGTCCGCCTAAGTGGGCAATGCCTGAAACTTTGACAAACACCAGCAGAATCAGCGGGATGAGTATCAGGCGCAGGAAGGCGACGAGGTAAATCCGTTTAGAGAGGACGATTTCTTTAAGCGGCAGCGAGGCAATCAGCATTCCGGCAACGAGCATGGCGACCGGACCTATCATGCCGCCGACGGTGGCGAGCGTGTTGTCAATGATGTGCGGCAGTTTGATTTGGAAGGCAAACATGAACACGCCGATAAAGATGGAAAGGATGTTGATGTTGGTCAGTACGGTTTTCCACGCAAGATTGCCGCGCCCGCAAAGCAGCAGGCGCAAGTGCGTCCAGAAAAGGAACATTTGGACGATGATGAAGCCGCTGGTGTAAATCACCCATTGCGGTCCGAAAATGGACATCACCAGCGGGATGATGAGGTTGCCGGAATTGGTGTAAACCGTGGCGGCGTGTTCGAGCGTATCGAGTTTGAACAGGGTTTTTGAAAAAGCCTGCCCAGCACAATCAGCAGGATATGGAACACGACCGCCAAGGCGACCGAGAGTTTCAACCCGTCAATGATGTCGGGCGTGTTCTCGATTTGGAAGGCGTGAATCATCACCGACGGGCTGATGAGGTAGAGCGCGATGACGGAGAGCGTGCGGCTGTGTTCGGAATTCAGGAGCTTAAACTTCACCAACGCCATGCCCATCAGGACAATCAGCGTCAGCTCGGTGATTTTGCCGGCAAGGAGCAGGGCGGTTTCCATAGCTTATCCGTATCTGAATATAGAAAAGGAATTTTATAGCAAATCGCAGCTTTCGTTATCCATAAAGCCCCGGTTTTCCAAGCTATATCGCCATCACTATGCAGACTCCTATAAATAAAAAGCAAAAAGGGTCGTCTGAAACCTATTTAAGCCTTATGCCAGAATACCAGAGCCTTGCCGACAACAAGTACATCATCCTCATACGCAAGAGAATTCTTTACAAAAAAATTAAAAACATTTACTTGTAGTAGCAAAATGCCAAATGCATCCGAATAATCAAATTAAAAATACCGTTCGTCGCTTTTTTTCCCCACAAATTGATAAAAAAATAGAAATTTAAAATATTTTCTACGAAACAAGGTAATACCCATCAAAAAAACCCAAAAAAATCAAATTAAAATATCATATATTTCATATGCTTATTATTCTATTGCCATTTATTGCATCAAAATGCATTTCAAAAAAATCGAAGAATACCGGCCTATGCGCCCCTATTCCCACTATAAAAAATGACACAAGCCTTGATTTTTAATTTCGTACTTTTTACAATATGCATTGAAACTTTTTCTTGGCGATTATTAAGTTCCAGCCCGAAACGGCATAATCCTTTTTACAGTTTACGGGGAGCCGCCGGAAAAGCATCAACGTCCTTACACCCACCATACAAAGGTAAAAAACATGAAAAAATTCAATGTAAAAGTATTGAGCATGGCTGTTACAGCAGCCGTAGCAAGCGGCGCAGCGGGAGCGGCTGAACAAAACTTTGCAGCAGCGGTTGGCGGCAAAGACGATCAAGGTCAAGCAGCGTTTTTTACTGTCTTCGGCGAAGGCACAACATATGATAAAAAGTACCGGTAAGCTGACTTTCAAAAAAGATAGCGATGCCCTGCTTTTGAAAACCTTAGAGTTAGAGCAAACCATTAATGGTTTTGCGTCTGGTTCAAATTTCATCACAACTGATGCTAATGGCAACAAAACCGTCCGCGAAGCCACTAATGAAGATATCGAAGCCGACAGTCTGAAAGGTGTAGGCTTGGCAGGCGGCCTTACCGCGGTTAACACACGAGTGAATAATTTAGCAAAAGACATAGACGATGCTTTAGATGATCAAGACGAAACCATCGAACAACTGAAAACTGCCATTACCACCAATGGTACTCGTATTGTCGAAGTTGCCACAGGTGTGAACAAGCTGAATGAATCAGTTGCAGAAATGGGTAAAGACATTTCCGACCAATTTGACGAAATCGGCGAAGACGTAACCGCAGTAAACACCCGTGTGGACAGCCTGGCGCAAGACACGGCAGATGCCAAAAGCCGCTGCCAAAGCCGCCGAAGACAAAGTAACCGCGCTTTCTGCCAATGTTGACAGCAAAGTAAAAGAAGCCAAAGATGCCGCCGATAAAGCCGTAGATGCAGCTTCTAAAATTGACGCAGTTGCTGATAAAGCTGACAAAGCAAGTAAAGGCGTAGTAGGCCTGACCAAAGCCCTAGAAGCGGCTGCCGAACAAGCTGCACTTGCATCAGCTGAGAATGCTCAAGCGCTCAACGGCTTCGTAGAAGGGGACGAAATCGTTGTTACTGATAAGAATGGTATTAAATCTATCAAAACGGCAACGCAAGAAGACGTTGAAAAACGCTGATTTTTGAAGGTATGGGTTTAAAAGAAGTTGTCACAGCGCATGATGAAACTCTGGATGACTTGACTAAAGCTGTTACCGAGAACAACGAAGCACTGGTAAAAAATGCAGAAGTCGTTAATGCCATTAGCGCAGATGTAAATGCCAACAAAGCAGCATTGGAAGAGCAAAAAGAAGCTAACGAAGGCTTCAACAATGCGATTGCCAGCTTGGATAAAGACATCGGTGATCTTGCCTCGGCAGGTAAAGCTGCGATGGAAGCTTTAGAAGTTAACCGCCAAGACATTGATGCCAACAAAGCAGCAATCGCTGAAAATACTGCCAAACTTGAAGAGCAAAAAGAAGCTAACGAAGGCTTCAACAATGCGATCGCCAGCTTGGACAAAGACATCGGTGATCTTGCCTCGGCAGGTAAAGCTGCGATGGAAGCTTTAGAAGTTAACCGCCAAGACATTGATGCCAATAAAAAAATACATCGGTGATCTCGCATTAGCCGGTAAAGCAGCAGCTGACGCTTTAGAAGCTAACCGTCAAGACATCGACGCCAATAAAGCAGCAATCGCTGAAAAATACTGCCAAACTTGAAGAGCAAAAAGAAGCTAACGAAGGCTTCAACAATGCGATCGCCAGCTTGGATAAAGACATCGGTGATCTTGCCTCGGCAGGTAAAGCTGCGATGGAAGCTTTAGAAGTTAACCGCCAAGACATTGATGCCAACAAAGCAGCAATCGCTGAAAATACTGCCAAACTTGAAGAGCAAAAAAAGAAGCTAACGAAGGCTTCAACAATGCGATCGCCAGCTTGGACAAAGACATCGGTGATCTTGCCTCGGCAGGTAAAGCTGCGATGGAAGCTTTAGAAGTTAACCGACAAGACATTGATGCCAATAAAAAAATACATCGGTGATCTCGCATTAGCCGGTAAAGCAGCAGCTGACGCTTTAGAAGCTAACCGTCAAGACATCGACGCCAATAAAGCAGCAATCGCTGAAAATACTGCCAAACTTGAAGAGCAAAAAGAAGCTAACGAAGGCTTCAACAATGCGATCGCCAGCTTGGATAAAGACATCGGTGATCTTGCCTCGGCAGGTAAAGCTGCGATGGAAGCTTTAGAAATTAACCGCCAAGATATTGATGCCAACAAAGCAGCAATCGAAACTAAAGCCGATAAAGCTGACTTCGAAGAATTGGCAAAATACACTGCCGACATGGGCAAAAAAGTTAACGACATCGGTGATGAAGTAACTGCCCTGAGCGATGCAACTAACGCAGCTATCACTCGTCACGATAAAGACATCGTTGACTTGGCACAAGCAGGTCTGAAAGCAACTGAGGCTTTGGAAGCCAACCGTAAAGATATTGATGCCAATAAACAAGGCATCGTTGACTTGGCGAAGGGCTTGCAGCTTGCTGCAGAGGCTGTAGAAGACAATCGTAAAGAAATTGATGCCAATAAAGCGGCAATTGAAACTAAAGCCGATAAAGCTGACTTCGAAGAATTGGCAAAAATACACTGCCGACATGGGCAAAAAAAGTTAACGACATCGGTGATGAAGTAACTGCCCTGAGCGATGCAACTAACGCAGCTATCACTCGTCACGATAAAGACATCGTTGACTTGGCACAAGCAGGTCTGAAAGCAACTGAGGCTTTAGAAGCCAACCGCAAAGATATTGATGCCAATAAAAAATACATCGGTGATCTCGCATTAGCCGGTAAAGCAGCAGCTGACGCTTTAGAAGCTAACCGTCAAGACATCGACGCCAATAAAGCGGCGATCGCTGAAAATACTGCCAAACTTGAAGAGCAAAAAGAAGCTAACGAAGGCTTCAACAATGCGATCGCCAGCTTGGATGAAGACATCATTACTTTGAAAAAAGCAGATTTGGCTGCAGCTGATGCTTTGAAGGCTCACCGCACAGATATCGATGCCAACAAAGCAGCAATTGAGACCAAAGCTGATAAGACTGCTGTAGAAAGCGTAAGAACAATAGCTGTTGAAGCTCAAAAATCAGCTCAAGCGGCAAAAGGTGCTGTTGAAGTTGCCCAAAAATCTGCCGAAACTGCTGACAGCCATGCCAAAGCTGCACAAACCGCTGCTGCCAAAGCTCAAGAAAGTGCCGATACCAATGCGGTACAAATTGCAGCCAATACTAAGCAAATCGATACTAACAAAACCGATATTGCTGCATTGCAAACTGCAAATGGTCAACACGCTGCAGGTATTGCTAAAAACTCAGCACGCATCGATAGCCTGGATAAAAACGTAGCGAACCTGCGTAAAGAGACCCGCCAAGGTCTGGCAGCACAAGCAGCCCTCAGCGGCCTGTTCCAACCTTACAGCGTCGGTAAATTCAATGTTACTGCTGCTTTGGGTGGTTTCAAATCTGATACCGCAGTTGCTGTGGGTGCAGGTTATCGCTTCAATGAAAACTTTGCAGCTAAAGCCGGTCTTGCAGTGGGTACCTCTTCAGGCGGCTCTGCATCTTACAACGTAGGTTTGAACTACGAATGGTAATATTCTTCGTAGAACTGACCTAAATTGACCCGCAGCTTCGGCTGCGGGTTTTTTTATGCATTTAATCTTTGAAAGAAAAAAATGCCCAAAGGTCGTCTGAAAACCCAACTCTGATTTTTCAGACGACCTTTTCTCAAACCATTTCAACCGAAATATTGACAATTTTTTTCACCCGATAACAAAGCGTTTTTCAGTATAATACCGCCCGCAAATTTCCTTTTTTTGAAAAGCATAAATCATGACTACTTCAAATCAAAATGTGCTGGAGCGTATATTCAATTTAAGCGCAAACGGCACGAATGTACGCACGGAGCTGACGGCTGGACTGACCACCTTCCTCGCCATGTGTTACATCATCATTGTCAATCCGCTGATTCTCGGCGAAACGGGCATGGACATGGGCGCGGTATTCGTCGCCACCTGTATCGCTTCCGCTATCGGCTGCTTCGTGATGGGCTTCGTCGGTAACTATCCGATTGCGCTCGCACCGGGCATGGGTTTGAACGCGTACTTTACTTTCGCCGTCGTCAAAGGCATGGGCGTGCCCTGGCAGGTGGCTTTGGGCGCGGTGTTCGTTTCCGGCATCATTTTCATTTTATTCAGCTTTTTTTCAAAGTGCGCGAAATGCTGGTGAACGCGCTGCCTATGGGTTTGAAAATGTCGATTGCCGCCGGTATCGGGCTGTTTCTGTCGCTGATTGCGCTCAAAGGTTCCGGCATCATCGTCGCCAGCGACGCGACTTTGGTGAAGCTGGGCGACATCCACCAACCTGCTGCACTTTTGGTATTGGCAGGCTTCGCTATGGTGGTGGCTTTGGGGCATTTCCGCGTCAAAGGGGCGATTATCCTGACCATTCTGACGATTACCGCCATTTCCACCCTGCTGGGTTTGAGCGAGTTTAAAGGCGTGGTCGGCGAAATTCCGAGCATCGCGCCGACTTTCATGCAGATGGATTTCAACGGCTTGTTTACCCTCAGCATGGTCAGCGTGATTTTCGTCTTTTTCCTGGTTGATTTGTTTGACTCCACCGGCACGTTGGTCGGCGTTTCCCACCGAGCAGGCCTGCTGGAAGACGGCAAACTGCCTCGTCTGAAACGCGCCCTGTTCGCCGACTCAACCGCCATCGTCGCTGGCGCCGCGCTGGGTACGTCTTCAACCACGCCGTATGTCGAAAGTGCGGCGGGTGTTGCCGCAGGCGGCCGCACCGGTCTGACTGCCGTAACCGTCGGCGTATTGATGCTGGCGTGTCTGATTTTTCTCACCGCTGGTGCAGAGCATTCCCGGTTTTGCCACAGCGCCTGCGCTGCTCTACGTCGGTGCGCAAATGCTGCGCAGCGCGCGTGAAATTGACTGGGACGATATGACCGAAGCCGCTCCCGCTTTCCTGACCATCGTATTCATGCCGTTCACCTATTCGATTGCCGACGGCATCGCCTTCGGCTTCATCAGCTACGCCGTGATTAAACTTTTATGCAACCGCATCAAAGACGTGCCGCCTATGGTGTGGATAGTCGCCGTATTGTGGGCATTGAAATTCTGGTATTTGGGAGGATAATGCTCCATTTGTAGAAAAAGTCAAGACCTTTGCAAAAATTCTTTTTTTCCCCGACAGCCGAAACCCCAAACACAGGTTTTTCGGCTGTTTTTCGACTGTTTCCGCCCCCAATCACTCCTTATAGTCAATTAAAAAAACAAAATAGCACAATACTCAACTTTGAAGGTCTAACCATGGCATACTCTGCGGACTTAAGGAACAAAGCTTTAAACTTTTACGAACAATGCAAAAAAACATCAGCCAAACCGCAGCAACGTTTAACTTTAACCTGTCGAGAAACACGCTTTACCTGTGGATTCGCCTTAAAAAACAAACAGGCAGCCTAAAACATCAAGTTACCGGTCTAAATGCCGTCAAATTGGATAGGCAAAAAAACTGGCTCAATATGTTGGGCAACACCCGGATGCCTATCTGCATGAAATCGCCAAACATTTTTGATTGTACGGCAGCCGCCGTTTGCTATGCACTCAAACAGATGGGGATGACGCGCAAAAAAAGACCACCACTTACAAAGAACAAGACCCGGCCAAAGTAACGCATTATTTGACACAGCTGGCCGAATTTTCCGACTACCAACGTGTTTATTTGGATGAAACAGGATTTGACCGCTACCTGTTCCGTCCCTATGCCCGCAGCCCGAAAGGGCAAATAGTGAAAGCGCAGATAAGTGGAAAAAGATACCGACGCTTATCTCTGGTGTCCGCACAAGTCGGCAACCGGCTGATTGCTCCGATGGTTTATCAAAATACGATGACCGGAGTCTTTTTTGAAGCGTGGTTTCAGCAATGCCTACTGCCCGCATTGACTCAAAAATCGGTGATTATTTTAGATAATGCACGATTTCACCGTATGGGTGTTTTACGGGAAATGGCGGAAAAATGGGGACATAAGGTATTGCCTCTTGCACCTTATTCACCTGAGCTCAACCCGATTGAGAAGGTGTGGGCAAATATTAAGCGGTATCTGCGAACCGTATTGTCTGATTACGCCCGATTTGACGATACGTTACTGTCCTATTTTTGATTTTTAATTGACTATAATTCTACCCCAATGCCCCCTTAATCCTCCCCGAATACCCCATAATCAGGCATCCGGGCCGCCTTTTAGGCGGCAACAGGCACATTTAGCCTGTTAGCCGCTTTCAACAGGTTCAAACACATCGCCTTCAGATGGCTTTGCGCACTCACTTTACACAGACCAAAATAGGCTGCCCGGGCGTAGCGGAATTTACGGTGCAGCGTACCGAAGCTTTGTTCGACCACATAACGGGTCTTCGACAAATATCGGTTACGTTTGGTTTGCGCTTCCGTCAGCGGACGGTTGCGGTGGGCTTTGCGCATAATGCCGTCTAACAACTGATGCTCTTTCAGATGTTGCCGGTTTTCCTTACTGTCGTAGCCTTTGTCGGCATAGATGGTCGTGCCTTCGGCAATGCCTTCCAACAAAGGGGACAGATGGTTGCACTCATGGGTATTGGCAGGAGTGATGTGCAGTTTCTCGATATAGCCTTCCTCATCGGTACGGGTATGTTGTTTGTAACCGAGTTTGTAGAGGCCGTTTTTCTTTGTCCAGCGGGCATCTTTGTCCTTACTCGGTGTGGTTTGGCCGCTGACTTGTCCTTCCTCGTCGACTTCTATGGCCTGACGCTGTTTGCTGCCGGCAGTCTGAATAATGGTGGCATCAATGACGGCGGCGGATGCCTTCTCTACTTTTAGGTTTTTTTCGGCCAGTTGGCAGTTAATCAGTTCCAGCAATTCGGACAGGGTGTCGTCTTGCGCCAGCCAGTTGCGGTAGCGGCATAAGGTGCTGTAATCGGGGATGCTCAGTTCGTCAAAACGGCAAAACAGGTTGAAATCGATGCGGGTGATGAGGCTGTGTTCGAGTTCGGGATCGGAGAGGCTGTGCCATTGTCCGAGCAGGACGGCTTTGAACATGGACAACAGGGGATAGGAGGGACGGCCGCGGTGGTCTCTAAGGTAACGGGTTCTTTGACGATTCAGGTACTGTTCGATCGGTTGCCAATCAATCACCTTATCCAACTTCAATAGTGGGAAGCGGTCGATGTGTTTGGCAATCATGGCTTGTGCGGTTTGCCGGAAGAAGGTGCTCATGAAAAATCCCCTAAGTGTCTTGGTGGGAATTTAGGGGATTTTGGGGAATTTTGCAAAGGTCTCAGGTCGTCTGAAAAAAGTTTTCAGACGACCTTTTATATATAACTAGTAGCTCATACTCTACTTAATTAATATCAGTTAAATGGGTATACAAACCATTCAGTAATAGCCGCACAAACTCTCTTAAAGCCGATATACGGAACAGTTTTTTTATCTGCACCAGAAAAAAATAGTTTTTTTCGTAACATCATCACAAGAACTAGCACTACTCTCACAAATAAAAAGTCGTTAGAGATTCATTAATCTTTATTACCCTAGGTTCTTTATTCTTATCTAATGCAACTGCTTTTTAAAGTAAATTTCCCATCTAACGCGCCTCTAGCAAGCCCATGAGGATAAATACAAAAAGTTTTCTAAACTCCGAGAGTTAGGCAAATCAGGCCACGCTGTAGAAGTTTTCTTGAAACTACCATTCTGCTGATAAAATCGTTCCATAAACTGAGCACTCTCAACAAGCGCTGCCAGAGCCTGACGTATTTCAGAGTCTCTAATATATTTTTTTGATAACTTGGATAAGCTATTGAAGTTAAAATCCCAATTATTGCAATTACAAAGATTAATTGAGTAAGAGAATACCCTTTTACAATTTTTCTTTATTCATCATTTATTACCTATTAATAATTTCATCACCCAATTTCAATATATATCCTTTCATAATAAGATCTTTTTGGGTTTTACAACACTTACTTTCAGACCAACTAAAGCCGCCCATATTTTCTTCCGAGCAGAATAGAAGCCTACATCTCAAACTCCTTGTCCTAATGCTTCCGGTTAATTTACTTTTGAATAGTGTTTTTAGCTTTTGGGTTTGCAGGTGCGGGAGCGACGGTTGCTTCGGCCTTCAGTTTAGAGAAGATACCCTCGCCGATGCCTTTAACGTTTTTGAGCTCTTCGACCGATTTGAAGGCACCGTGCTGCTGGCGGTAGTCCGCAATGGCTTTCGCTTTGGCCGGACCGATGCCGGGCAGGGCTTCCAATTCGGACGGGGAAGCGGTATTGATGTTGACGGCGGCCAGCGACAGCGAGGCGGTCAGAACGGAGAGTGCGGCAAAGAGGAATTTTTTTCATAAGGGCGTTTTTCCTATCATTTCGTTAATATGGACGGCACCGCCGTGGAGGCGTTACCACTAAATATTTTTATTATCATATGCTTTTCATCATTTTTAATTCAAACAATTTTTAAATATTTCCAACTTCACTATCCCCAAATGTATTTATTCTGCAACATTCTCCAACTTACTTCAATTCCGGAGCGGCCTCCTCCCACATCAATAAAGCCCATCCTTCTGCAACCGGATCATCCGGAATATTACCCCACTCCACCGCCGCCATACAGGGTAATGATATTCGCCAAACCGAAACAATACAAAGTAAAAAGCCCCCGACATCTGTCGGGGGCTTAGGATAGGTGTTTGGCAGTGACCTACTTTCGCATGGAAGAACCACACTATCATCGGCGCTGAGTCGTTTCACGGTCCTGTTCGGGATGGGAAGGCGTGGGACCAACTCGCTATGGCCGCCAAACTTAAACTGTACAAATCGGCAAAGCCTTAATCAATATATTTGGTGATGACTGGATCAGTCAGTAAGCTTATTATTTGAAGTTCTTCAAATGATAGAGTCAAGCCTCACGAGCAATTAGTATGGGTTAGCTTCACGCGTTACCGCGCTTCCACACCCCACCTATCAACGTCCTGGTCTCGAACGACTCTTTAGTGCGGTTAAACCGCAAGGGAAGTCTCATCTTCAGGCGAGTTTCGCGCTTAGATGCTTTCAGCGCTTATCTCTTCCGAACTTAGCTACCCGGCTATGCAACTGGCGTTACAACCGGTACACCAGAGGTTCGTCCACTCCGGTCCTCTCGTACTAGGAGCAGCCCCCGTCAAACTTCCAACGCCCACTGCAGATAGGGACCAAACTGTCTCACGACGTTTTAAACCCAGCTCACGTACCACTTTAAATGGCGAACAGCCATACCCTTGGGACCGACTACAGCCCCAGGATGTGATGAGCCGACATCGAGGTGCCAAACTCCGCCGTCGATATGAACTCTTGGGCGGAATCAGCCTGTTATCCCCGGAGTACCTTTTATCCGTTGAGCGATGGCCCTTCCATACAGAACCACCGGATCACTATGTCCTGCTTTCGCACCTGCTCGACTTGTCGGTCTCGCAGTTAAGCTACCTTTTGCCATTGCACTATCAGTCCGATTTCCGACCGGACCCTAGGTAACCTTCGAACTCCTCCGTTACTCTTTTGGGAGGAGACCGCCCCAGTCAAACTGCCTACCATGCACGGTCCCCGACCCGGATTACGGGTCTGGGTTAGAACCTCAAAGACACCAGGGTGGTATTTCAAGGACGGCTCCACAGAGACTGGCGTCTCTGCTTCTAAGCCTCCCACCCTATCCTACACAAGTGACTTCAAAGTCCAATGCAAAGCTACAGTAAAGGTTCACGGGGTCTTTCCGTCTAGCAGCGGGTAGATTGCATCTTCACAACCACTTCAACTTCGCTGAGTCTCGGGAGGAGACAGTGTGGCCATCGTTACGCCATTCGTGCGGGTCGGAACTTACCCGACAAGGAATTTCGCTACCTTAGGACCGTTATAGTTACGGCCGCCGTTTACTGGGGCTTCGATCCGATGCTCTCACATCTTCAATTAACCTTCCAGCACCGGGCAGGCGTCACACCCTATACGTCCACTTTCGTGTTAGCAGAGTGCTGTGTTTTTTTAATAAACAGTCGCAGCCACCTATTCTCTGCGACCCTCCGAGGCTTACGGAGCAAGTCCTTAACCTTAGAGGGCATACCTTCTCCCGAAGTTACGGTATCAATTTGCCGAGTTCCTTCTCCCGAGTTCTCTCAAGCGCCTTAGAATTCTCATCCCTGCCCACCTGTGTCGGTTTGCGGTACGGTTCGATTCAAACTGAAGCTTAGTGGCTTTTTCCTGGAAGCGTGGTATCGGTTACTTCATGTCCGTAGACACTCGTCGTCACTTCTCGGTGTTAAGAAGACCCGGATTTGCCTAAGTCTTCCACCCTACCGGCTTAAACAAGCTATTCCAACAGCTTGCTAACCTAACCTTCTCCGTCCCCACATCGCATTTGAATCAAGTACAGGAATATTAACCTGTTTCCCATCGACTACGCATTTCTGCCTCGCCTTAGGGGCCGACTCACCCTACGCCGATGAACGTTGCGTAGGAAACCTTGGCTTTCGGCGAGCGGGCTTTTTCACCCGCTTTATCGCTACTCATGTCAACATTCGCACTTCTGATACCTCCAGCACACTTTACAATGCACCTTCATCGGCCTACAGAACGCTCCCCTACCATGCCAGTAAACTGGCATCCGCAGCTTCGGTTATAGATTTGAGCCCCGTTACATCTTCCGCGCAGGACGACTCGACCAGTGAGCTATTACGCTTTCTTTAAATGATGGCTGCTTCTAAGCCAACATCCTGGCTGTCTGGGCCTTCCCACTTCGTTTACCACTTAATCTATCATTTGGGACCTTAGCTGGCGGTCTGGGTTGTTTCCCTCTTGACAACGGACGTTAGCACCCGCTGTCTGTCTCCCGAGGAACCACTTGATGGTATTCTTAGTTTGCCATGGGTTGGTAAGTTGCAATAACCCCCTAGCCATAACAGTGCTTTTACCCCCATCAGTGTCTTGCTCGAGGCACTACCTAAATAGTTTTTCGGGGAGAACCAGCTATCTCCGAGTTTGTTTAGCCTTTCACCCCTATCCACAGCTCATCCCCGCATTTTGCAACATGCGTGGGTTCGGTCCTCCAGTACCTGTTACGGCACCTTCAACCTGGCCATGGATAGATCACTCGGTTTCGGGTCTACACCCAGCAACTGTTCGCCCTATTAAGACTCGGTTTCCCTACGCCTCCCCTATTCGGTTAAGCTCGCTACTGAATGTAAGTCGTTGACCCATTATACAAAAGGTACGCAGTCACACCACATGGGTGCTCCCACTGTTTGTATGCATCAGGTTTCAGGTTCTATTTCACTCCCTCCCGGGGTTCTTTTTCGCCTTTCCCTCACGGTACTGGTTCACTATCGGTCGATGATGAGTATTTAGCCTTGGAGGATGGTCCCCCATATTCAGACAGGATTTCACGTGTCCCGCCCTACTTTTTCGTACGCTTAGTACCACCGTTGAGATTTCGAATACGGGACTATCACCCACTATGGTCAAGCTTCCCAGCTTGTTCTTCTATCTCGACAGTTATTACGTACAGGCTCCTCCGCGTTCGCTCGCCACTACTTGCGGAATCTCGGTTGATTTCTTTTCCTCCGGGTACTTAGATGGTTCAGTTCTCCGGGTTCGCTTCTCTAAGTCTATGTATTCAACTTAGGATACTGCACAGAATGCAGTGGGTTTCCCCATTCGGACATCGCGGGATCATAGCTTTATTGCCAGCTCCCCCACGCTTTTTCGCAGGCTTACACGTCCTTCGTCGCCTATCATCGCCAAGGCATCCACCTGATGCACTTATTCACTTGACTCTATCATTTCAAGAACTTCTCTGACTTTTGCCTGACATTCCGTTGACTAGAACATCAAACTTGAATTTCCTACTCTGATAAAGCTTACTGCTTGTTGTGTCTTAATCCCGCCTTTTGTCTTTCGGGATTAAGTCGATACAATCATCACCCAAATACTGTACCTGTTTTTCTTTTCCTGTTCAGGAGACAACTGACCGTTTGCAATCGGTCAATCATCAAAAAACAGACACATTGTCTTTTGTTTGTTGATTTCGGCTTTCCAATTTGTTAAAGATCGATGCGTTCAATATTGCTATTTACTTCGCAAATCAAAATGAGCTGATTATTATAGCAGCCTTTCTTTTTTTCCGTCAAACTGATTCGTCAGCAGACTTCTCTTTAGAAAAAAAGAAAGCAGTCACACTGCCTTTTTAACTCGCTTTGATTTGGAAAGTATTGGTGGAGGCAAACGGGATCGAACCGATGACCCCCTGCTTGCAAAGCAGGTGCTCTACCAACTGAGCTATGCCCCCGTTCTTGGTGGGTCTGGGAGGACTTGAACCTCCGACCCCACGCTTATCAAGCGTGTGCTCTAACCAGCTGAGCTACAAACCCGGATTCTCTTCTTAAGCGAACCTTGTCTTCACTCAAGCATTCTTCCGCATCTTCTACAGTTTACCGATAAGTGTGAATGCGACAACCTCTTCTTTCTCTAGAAAGGAGGTGATCCAGCCGCAGGTTCCCCTACGGCTACCTTTGTTACGACTTCACCCCAGTCATGAAGCATACCGTGGTAAGCGGGCTCCTTGCGGTTACCCTACCTACTTCTGGTATCCCCCACTCCCATGGTGTGACGGGCGGTGTGTACAAGACCCGGGAACGTATTCACCGCAGTATGCTGACCTGCGATTACTAGCGATTCCGACTTCATGCACTCGAGTTGCAGAGTGCAATCCGGACTACGATCGGTTTTGTGAGATTGGCTCCGCCTCGCGGCTTGGCTACCCTCTGTACCGACCATTGTATGACGTGTGAAGCCCTGGTCATAAGGGCCATGAGGACTTGACGTCATCCCCACCTTCCTCCGGCTTGTCACCGGCAGTCTCATTAGAGTGCCCAACTTAATGATGGCAACTAATGACAAGGGTTGCGCTCGTTGCGGGACTTAACCCAACATCTCACGACACGAGCTGACGACAGCCATGCAGCACCTGTGTTACGGCTCCCGAAGGCACTCCTCCGTCTCTGGAGGATTCCGTACATGTCAAGACCAGGTAAGGTTCTTCGCGTTGCATCGAATTAATCCACATCATCCACCGCTTGTGCGGGTCCCCGTCAATTCCTTTGAGTTTTAATCTTGCGACCGTACTCCCCAGGCGGTCGATTTCACGCGTTAGCTTCGCTACTAAGCAGTCATGCTGCCCAACAGCTAATCGACATCGTTTAGGGCGTGGACTACCAGGGTATCTAATCCTGTTTGCTACCCACGCTTTCGGGCATGAACGTCAGTGTTATCCCAGGAGGCTGCCTTCGCCATCGGTATTCCTCCACATCTCTACGCATTTCACTGCTACACGTGGAATTCTACCTCCCTCTGACACACTCTAGTCACCCAGTTCAGAACGCAGTTCCCAGGTTGAGCCCGGGGATTTCACATCCTGCTTAAGTAACCGTCTGCGCCCGCTTTACGCCCAGTAATTCCGATTAACGCTCGCACCCTACGTATTACCGCGGCTGCTGGCACGTAGTTAGCCGGTGCTTATTCTTCAGGTACCGTCATCAGACAGGGGTATTAACCCCGCCCTTTTTCTTCCCTGACAAAAGTCCTTTACAACCCGAAGGCCTTCTTCAGACACGCGGCATGGCTGGATCAGGCTTGCGCCCATTGTCCAAAATTCCCCACTGCTGCCTCCCGTAGGAGTCTGGGCCGTGTCTCAGTCCCAGTGTGGCGGATCATCCTCTCAGACCCGCTACTGATCGTCGCCTTGGTAGGCCTTTACCCCACCAACTAGCTAATCAGATATCGGCCGCTCAAACAGCGCAAGGCCAAATGGTCCCCTGCTTTCTTCCTCAGAAAAATATGCGGTATTAGCTAATCTTTCGATTAGTTATCCCCCACTGCTCGGTACGTTCCGATATGTTACTCACCCGTTCGCCACTCGCCACCCAAGAAGCAAGCTTCTCTGTGCTGCCGTCCGACTTGCATGTGTAAAGCATGCCGCCAGCGTTCAATCTGAGCCAGGATCAAACTCTTATGTTCAATCTCTAACTTTTTAACTTCTGGTCTGCTTCAAAGAAACCAACAGGACAATGTCTAAAACATCATCTTGTCTGTCTTTCAAACAGTGTGAGGCTGTCGCACTCACACTTATCGGTAATCTGTTTTGTTAAAGAGCAAAAACGAATTATAAAGCATTTCATCTCGTTGTCAATCAAAACTTTTCTTAAAACCTCGAAAAATCAGACCAACTGTGATATACTTACCTGTTCGTTCAATCACCGCCGAAGCAGCGAAGAACCGAACTATACCCCCTCCTCAAAAACCGTCAACCCCAAAACCGCAAAAAATTCCACAAAACCTAACAACAACCTGAAATACAAAGACTTTTATTTCAAATCAAAAACAGCAAAGGTCGAGACCTTTGCAAAATTCCCCAAAATCCCCTAAATTCCTATCAAGACATTTAGGGGATTTCTCATGAGCACCTTCTTCCAGCAAACCGCACAAGCCATGATCGCCAAACACATCGACCGCTTCCCACTATTAAAGTTGGATCAGGTGATTGATTGGCAACCGATCGAACAATACCTGAATCGTCAAAGAACCCGTTACCTCCGAGACCACCGCGGCCGTCCGGTCTATCCCCTGTTGTCCATGTTCAAAGCCGTCCTGCTCGGACAATGGCACAGCCTCTCCGATCCCGAACTCGAACACAGCCTCATCACCCGCATCGACTTCAACCTGTTTTGCCGTTTTGACGAACTGAGCATCCCCGATTACAGCACCTTATGCCGCTACCGCAACTGGCTGGCGCAAGACGACACCCTGTCCGAACTACTCAAACTGATTAACCGCCAACTGACCGAAAAAAACCTAAAAGTAGAGAAGGCATCCGCCGCCGTCGTTGACGCCACCATTATTCAGACCGCCGGCAGCAAACAGCGTCAGGCCATAGAAGTCGATGAAGAAGGACAAGTCAGCGGACAAACCACACCGAGTAAAGACAGCGATGCCCGCTGGACAAAGAAAAACGGCCTCTACAAACTCGGTTACAAACAACATACCCGTACCGATGAGGAAGGCTATATCGAGAAACTGCACATCACCCCTGCCAATACCCATGAGTGCAACCATCTGTCCCCTTTGTTGGAAGGCATTGCCGAAGGTACGACCGTCTATGCCGACAAAGGCTACGACAGTAAGGAAAACCGGCAACATCTGAAAGAGCATCAGTTGTTAGACGGCATTATGCGCAAAGCCTGCCGCAACCATCCGCTGACGGAAGCGCAAACCAAACGCAACCGATATTTGTCGAAGACCCGTTATGTGGTCGAACAAAGCTTTGGTACGCTGCACCGTAAATTCCGCTACGCCCGGGCAGCCTATTTCGGACTGATTAAAGTGAGTGCGCAAAGCCATCTGAAGGCGATGTGTTTGAACCTGTTGAAAGCGGCTAACAGGCTAAGTGTGCCTGTTGCCGCCTAAAAGGCGGCCCGGATGCCTGATTATGGGGTATCCGGGGCGGAAATAGACGAAAACCTGTGTTTGGGTTTCGGTTGTTGGGGGAAAGGCTGTTTTGCAAAGGTCTCAGGTCGTCTGAAATCCCTTTCAGACGACCTTTGTTAATCTAAATAAGCCATTACCTGAATAACTCTCACCTTAACGCTGCAGCAAGATTTCCAATACAAACTTGCTTCCTACATAAGCGAACATTAGGCTGACAAACCCGATGATTGTCCAAACGGCTGCTTTTTTACCTCGCCATGCCGTCATACTGTGCTTAAGCAGCAACGCACCGTAAATTATCCATGAGAGAATGCCGAATACGGTTTTATGGGTAAATGTAACGGGTTTACCGAATACAGCCTCCGCAAAAAAATGTCCCGCTGACAACCGAATAGGTTAATAAAATAAAACCTACCCACATCCCCTGGAACATGAGTTTTTTCCAAACTCAGTAAAGATGGTAGGAAACCGGACAAACTGGAAACACGTCGTCTATGCAAGTTGCGGTTGAGCAGCAAAATCAAAACAGCAAACAAGGTCACAATACCGAATAAACCGTATGCCAGCAGCGATGTACCAATGTGTGACATAAACGGCAGATCATTGATTTGGTAGCCGACATATTTACCCGGAAACAGCGCACCCAATAACAAAGTAAACGCTGCGCACGGATATAAAAGCAGCTGCAATCCGCGTAGACGATAGAAAAAACTACCAACAAAATACACCAGTAGCATCAACCATACAATCAAACTGACGGAATACCCAAAGCCCATAATCAAAACCTTGTCTTGAATGACAGGCATGAGCAATACGGCACCGTTCATGGTTAGTGCGGTACCTAAAACTGCCAGTTCGGCTTTGAGGGGATAATCTTTAATATCTCGGGTCTTATGGTTGAACCAAACGAATATACCCAATCCGGCATACACCAGTATCAGGCAAATCAGAATAGTCGGCATAACAAACTTTCTTGGCGCGCATACATAACAGCACGCGATAGTGTAAAATAATCTCAATTTTATTTTAGCAAAGAATGCCCCGAACAGGGCAGCTATTATCATTACCAAGGACAAGCATGTTAGACAACTTAACCAACCGCTTTAGTAAAGTTTTCAAAAATATCCGCGGTCAAGCAAAACTGACAGAAGACAACATCAAAGAGGCTCTGCGGGAAGTCCGCCTTGCCCTGCTCGAAGCGGACGTAGCCCTGCCCGTTGTAAAAGAATTTGTCAACAACGTCAAAGAAAAAGCGCTCGGACAAGAAGTTACCGGCAGCCTGACTCCCGACCAAGCCTTTATCGGCGTCGTCAACCAAGCCCCTGATCGAATTGATGGGCAAGGAAAATTCCTCTTTGGACTTGGCAGCTGTACCGCCTGCTATCGTCTTAATGGCAGGTCTGCAAGGTGCCGGTAAAACCACCACCGTCGGCAAACTCGCCCGCCTGCTGAAAAACGAACAGAAGAAAAAAGTCTTGGTCGTTTCAGCCGACGTGTACCGCCCTGCCGCTATCGAACAGTTGCGCCTTTTGGCTGAGCAAGTCGGCATTGACTTCTTCCCTTCCGACTCCAATCAGAAACCTGTCGAAATTGCCACTGCTGCGATTGATTATGCAAAAAAACACTTTTACGATGTCTTGATGGTCGATACCGCCGGACGCTTGGCAATTGACGAAGAGATGATGAATGAAATCAAAGCGCTGCACGCAGCCGTCAATCCCGTAGAAACCTTATTCGTCGTCGATGCCATGTTGGGTCAAGACGCTGTAAACACCGCACAAGCATTTAACGAAGCCTTGCCGCTGACCGGCGTCATCCTGACCAAAATGGACGGCGATTCACGCGGTGGCGCGGCATTGTCTGTGCGCCACGTTACCGGAAAACCCATCAAATTTATCGGTATCGGTGAAAAAATCACAGGACTCGAACCCTTCTACCCAGACCGCATCGCCAGTCGCATCCTCGGTATGGGCGACGTGTTGAGCCTGATTGAAGATGTCCAAAAAGGCATAGACGAAGAAGCCGCCGCTAAAATGGCGAAAAAAAGCTGCAAAAAGGCAAAGGCTTCGACCTCAATGACTTTAAAGAACAAATCCAGCAAATGCGCAATATGGGCGGACTGGAAAGCCTGATGTCAAAAAAATGCCGGGCGAACTGGGTCAGATTTCCAAACAAATTCCCGAAGGCACGGCAGAAAAAAAGCCATGGGTAAAGTCGAAGCCATCATCAACTCCATGACACCCAAAGAACGCGCCAACCCAACCCTGCTCAAAGCCAGCCGCAAACGCCGCATTGCCGCAGGCGCCGGTACCAGCGTAGAGGAAGTTAACAAAATGCTCAAACAGTTCGAACAATCACAACAAGTTATGAAAATGTTTAGCGGAAAAGGACTGGGCAAACTGATGCGTATGGCTAAAGGCATGAAGGGCATGAAAGGCATGTTCCCCGGAATGTAATTGGCAGGAAATAGGGGATAAACACGTCTTCGGGCACGAGCTGG
Source organism: uncultured Neisseria sp. (assembly GCA_916438535.1). Classification (GTDB taxonomy): domain Bacteria; phylum Pseudomonadota; class Gammaproteobacteria; order Burkholderiales; family Neisseriaceae; genus Neisseria. The sequence continues at coordinate 1,225,043 of CAKAEP010000002.1, forward strand.
CAGTATTTTGAGAGGGATGCGGCGTAAAACATCAAAAAATCCTTGTATCTCTTATAGATACAGGGATTTTAGAGAAGGTCGTCTGAAATGCCTTTTAATGCGGTTTAAAACTACTTTTGAGCGATACAGGGATTATTTACAAATTAACGCGGAATAGTTGCAAAGAAATCTAGCCTACAATAATATTCGTATCTCTCATCCAATACACCAATAGCTTTTTCATAAGAAGCGGCAATCATGTAACTCTTATAAGGGGGATAATTATCTAATGTTTTTAAGGCATTGACACAACCGTGTTCTTCTATTGTTTGATAGAAGAGCCTCAAATCTTCACGGGTTATTATTTCCAAACTATTTGTCGAAAAACATCAAGTGAATCAATAGCATCCAATTATTATCTGGAATGTATTTGTATTTTTTTCATAAAATAACCGTGCCAATTCAATCAAATTATCCTTTTTTTACAAATACTAAACTCAGCATCAGGATTAATATATTCAGATTCATGGGGAAAAATAATCTGACTAATTTTGCTACGTTGTTGCTCAATATTCATAAGGTAATCCTTTATAGACAGAGATAGTGGGATCTCAATAATGCAGCCATTTAAAATACTTTCAAGTAGGAAGGCTGGTTTTTCCACCACTATCGCCATCATGGATATGGCCTTTTACCGAAATACCACCCGCAGTCACATCTTCTGTTGTGACAAGGCTTCCATAAATTACCGCTGATGCACCGTTGCCACCTTTACCCAACACACCTGCGGTGTAGGTAAATAAACCTTCAACAGTCAAGGTCTTTTTTACCACCATATCGACATCAATCGTGACTACACCTTTCGTTTTCACCAAAACACCAGCTGTCTGGAGGTTATGTTCAATTATAGTCCCATTTTTAAATCGGCGTATCCATTTGTCTTTACTGCTGACAGGAGGTTTATCGCCTATACTGTAAATCGCTCCAATCACACAGCCGTTTTCGCCGCGATCGTCCAGCAAATAGACAACTTGCTCACCTTCGTCGGGCAGACTGTAAACTGATTGCTACCGGCATCCGATGTGATTATAAGAGAAGTCAAATTGGGTTTTCAGACGACCTCTTGGTATTGAGATTCTAGTCAGTCAAAAGCATGGCAATCTATTATTACAAAAGAATAATAGTCATCCTCTAACTGTAAAGTGCAACCGCCTTTACCCATGCAAGCACCTCCCGAGACAGTTTGCGCAAGTAATTTACCGTCGAATCACCGCACGCCCCTGAAGCATACAATCCAACAGTTTTACCCTGCCAATAACGCTTGGCAAGCCAAGAGGTACGCGCGAGATGGAAAGCATCGCTGACAATGATGATTTCGTTCGCATCCCATAGCTTCGGTACACTCAGCACGATATTTTCATATGTGCTTTCCGAATGTTCTTCTAACCGTATTTTTTCCGACGGTACGCCCATTTCTACTGCCATATCACGCATAATTTGAGCTTCATTGCTGCCGTCGTTGTCCGTTCCTCCACTCATCAGCAATTCACCCACCTTACCTTGCCGATACAGCCTGACACCAGCTTCAACCCGCGAGCGCAAACAAGGATTCGGTTTTCCTCTGCGGTTAACAGCATTACCCAAGACAACAGCAATATCGGCAGAAGACAGGGTTTCAGACGACCTTTTTTCCACATTGACTGCGCATAGATGCAGCCAGCTCAAAACAGCACACCATACCAAAAGACAAACGATGCACAATATCCAATACTTTTGCATTAATACTCCGGTGGGTTTTTGACCTTTGGGCATCATAGCATAATCTCTTTCACCATCTTCCAAGGTTTCAGACGACCCCTTAGCCGCCAATTACTTATTGCATCCCTCCCCTTCCATCTTTATAATGCGCACACTCTTACGGGAGTAGCCATCTGATTTTCACTGACAATCAGAGCCGTTATCAACATAATTGACCGAGTTCGACAAAGATCGGTCATGGTGGCAGCATCTTCCTGACAACAGGGAGACAGGCAAGACGTAAGCGTTGTCCATACCCTTGCGGGCGGTATGTGCAACGCTTTTTGTTTTTGCCCGCTTCGGTTGAGTATCTTAAATCATGGAAGCATTTTTTTCTCTTCGACGCTGGGCGTTGCCATTGCCGAAATCGGCGATAAAAACGCAACTGCTCGCCCTTTTTCCTTGCCGCACGTTTTCGCCCAGAAAAATGCGGTAGTCTCCGGCATCTTCATTGCCACTTTACTGAACCATCTTGGTCTCCGCATTTGTCGGCGTATGGCTGGCGGAAGCCATTTCTCCTGAGACCGTCAAATGGGTCGTCGGCATCAGCTTCATCGCGGTCGGCTTGTGGCTGCTCCTGCCCGATAAAGATGAAAACCCGGACAGCCGTTGGCTCAAATACGGCGCGTTCGGAGCGACGGTTTTCCTGTTTTTCATGGCGGAAATCGGCGATAAAACCCAAATCGCCACGGTCTTGTTGGCGGCAAAATACCAATCCTTATCCATGGTCGTACTCGGCAGCGTTGCCGGATTGATGTTGGCAACCGTCCCTGTGGTTTATTTGGGCGATATGCTGATGAAAAAAATCCCCGCCAAAGCCGTGCGGATTTCCGCCTGCGTACTGTTTTGCGTATTGGGCGCCATCACTTTGTCCGGTGGCGGCATTATGTTGAAATAGGTCGTCTGAAATGTGGGAAATCTTATTTAGGCATCCGGATTTTGTCGCCATCAACAAACCTTGCGGCGTATCCGTACATCAGGAAGAGGGAGAAGTCAGCCTGACGCAGACGCTGGCGGCGCAGCTCGGTCTTGAGCAGGTTTGGCTGCTGCACCGCTTGGACAAACTGACCAGCGGCGTGCTGCTGTTTGCCCTGAACCCGCAAAGCGCGTCGGCGCTGGCGCAGCAATTTGCCGCCAAAACCATGCGTAAAACTTATTTGGCGCTGGGAACGGACAAGCCGTCTAAGAAACAGGGTTGGATCAAAGGTGATATGGAAAAAAATCGCGGCGCGGCACATGGAAACTGATGCGCAGTATGGAAAAATCCCGCTGTGACCGAATTTGGCAGCCACAGTTTAGAACCCGGCCTGCGCCTGTTCGTCCTGCATCCACATACGGGCAAAACCCACCAGCTTCGTGTCGCCATGAAAAGTTTGGGTAGTCCGATTTTGGGCGATACGCTCTACGGCGGGAAGCCTGCATCGAGGATGTTCCTTCATGCGTGGAAAATAAAATTTGATTATCAGGATCAGACGTTTGAAATCGTCGCGCCCTTGAGTGAGGAATGGCCGCCATTGGATCTCATTTATGAATAAATCCAAAATATCTGACAAGGTTTCGTGTATCGCATCAGATAATCGAAAATAAAAAACCGCTAAGAAAGCGGGTAGTTAGGGCAACACCTTTCAAAGTCGAAAATAATACCGGCGGCGTGGTTTTCTTTTCAACGGTGTAGATTGTCGGTATGCCAGCGGCGGGCGATTGATTCAAAGGTATTTAAAGCGGCGGCTTGCCGTTCGCGTTTTTCCTGTTGCTTGGCTTCGCTGGGGTCTTGCCCCGATACAAGCAAACGGCGGGCGTTTTCAGCGGCTTGGCGGGCTTCTACCAGTGATATGGTCGGATATTTGCCGATAGTAAATGTTTTCTCTTTTGCCGTTATGCGAAAAGTCAAACCGCCATAACTTCCCGCCGCTCGTATTGATATACAGATACAAGCCCTTGCCGTCATTCAGCTTAAACGGTTTTTCGGCAGGCTTGGCGTTTTTGATTTGTCGGTCGTTCAGCTTTCATTTTTTTACGGTATTTTTTTCGAGGTATTTTTTTCAGATACCGCAAAAGATACCGTAAATTTTTAGGTTACTTCAATTAGGCTGAATTAGACGGAATTATACAATCAGGAAGAAGACAATAGGATGGCAATCAGTCTGAAAGCCTTGTATTTATTAGGTTTGGTTGATGGCATTAGACAGGATTAAACGAAAAAAAAACGCCTAGAATTTCTAAGCGTTTTTGTGTGTTGGTGCCGACAGCGAGATTTGAACTCGCACAGCCTACGGCCACTACCCCCTCAAGATAGCGTGTCTACCAATTTCACCATGTCGGCATTTTGAAAACTTTTATTTCTGCTGCTGAGGAGCGGGTGCAGCAGGTGCGGGTTGGTTTTCAGCGGGAGCGGCAGGTTTAGGAGCCTGCTGGGTTTGTTTCACATTGCTGAAGTCCAAACCGTGTTTGTTTGTATGGGTATGGATATAAACCATTGCCATGCAGGTTGCGAAGAAGAAAGTCGCAGCGATGGCGGTTGCGCGGCTCAGGAAGTTTGCGTTGCCTGCAGAACCAAATACGCCCTGCGCGCTGCCGCTGCCTGACCCGAAGGTCGCGCCTGCGTCCGCGCCTTTGCCGTGTTGCAGCAATACTAACACAACCACTGACAAAGCGGAAATAATATTAATAATCCAGATAAGGGTTTTAAAGGCTTCCATATGTTTTCTACGAGGCTTGCGCTGCGTTGATGATGGCGGTAAATGAGTCATACGATAATGACGCGCCGCCAACCAATGCGCCGTCTACATGAGGTACTGCGAAGATGTCGGCTGCATTGTCTGCTTTCACACTTCCGCCGTAAAGAACGCGGATTTTAACATCGCTTCCGCACAAAGACAAGATTTCTTTGTAGATGAATGCGTGCATGTCGGCAATTTGTTCTACGGTGGCGACTTTGCCGGTGCCGATTGCCCATACCGGCTCGTAGGCGACGGCGATGTTTTTGGTGTTCAGTCCATGCAATACGGAGAGTTGGTGGGCGATGACTTCGTGTTCTTTGCCGGCTTCGCGCTCTTCGAGGCTTTCGCCGACGCACAATAGGGGAATGAGGCCTACGTTGAGGACGTTTTCCATTTTGCGGCGTTGGATTTCGTTTTTTTCTCGCCGAAATAGAGGCTTCGTTCGGAGTGTCCGATGAGGACGATGTCTGTGCCGATGTCGGCGAGCATTTCTGCGGAAACTTCGCCCTGTGTAGGCGCCGTTGTTGGGGAAGCGGCTGACGTCTTGGGCGCAGGTGAGGATGCGGTTGTTGAGGACAATCTGCATGGCGTTGTGCAGTTGCAACAGGTAAACGGTCGGGGCGGCAAGGCCGATGAGGACGCGTTCGGCGGTGGGCATGATGCGGAAGCGGTGCATGAGTGCGTTGTTGTTTTGGAGTCGGCCGTTCATTTTCCAGTTGCCGATGACCCATTTTTGATCCCACATTCCGATTTGGTGATACATCTTTTTTTGCTCCGTGTTGTGTTTCTTTGGCTGTACGCTGCGTGTAGCGCGATGTAACGTGAAGTTTAGTGGATATGCGACGGGTTCGCAACTTGAAACGGGATGCCCGGGGTCGTCTGAAATGCTGTTTCAGACGACCTGTTTTATAATAACTGCTTGATATACACATATATAGGACATGGCTATGCACGCGCTTCATTTTTCGGCTTCGGACAAGGCCGCGCTTTATCGGGAGGTGTTGCCGCAGATTGAGTCTGTGGTGGCGGACGAGACGGATTGGGTGGCGAATTTGGCGAACACGGCGGCGGTTTTGAAGGAAGCGTTCGGCTGGTTTTGGGTGGGTTTTTATTTGGTCGATACGCGTACGGACGAATTGGTTTTGGCGCCGTTTCAGGGGCCTTTGGCGTGTACGCGGATTCCGTTCGGGCGCGGGGTGTGCGGTCAGGCTTGGGCGAAGGGCGAGACGATGGTCGTCGAGGATGTGAACGCGCATCCCGACCATATTGCCTGTTCGTCTTTGTCGCGTTCGGAAATTGTGGTTCCGCTGTTTTCAGACGACCGCTGTATCGGCGTGTTGGATGTGGACAGCGAACATCTGGCTCAGTTTGATGAAACGGATGCTTTGTATTTGGGCGAACTGGCGAAGATTTTGGCGAAACGGTTTAAGGCTTCGCGTCAGGCGGCTTGAGACCGAAAAAAAACGGGCGGGCGGAGCGCGCTGAAGTTGGCGCGGCGGGAGTGTGGTTTTATAATGTCTGCCATTGCTAAAACAATTATTTAACGGAGCACAAAATGGATTTTGAAAAAGCGCGGTTCAACATGGTCGAACAGCAAATCCGTCCGTGGGATGTATTGGATTTTGACGTTTTGGACGCTTTGGAGGAGATTCCACGCGAGCGTTTCGTGAACGAGTCTTTGCAGGGCTTGGCGTATGCCGATATGGAGCTGCCGCTTGCCAACGGTCATAAGATGCTCGAGCCGAAAATCGTAGCGCGGTTGGCGCAGAGCTTGAAGCTGACTAAAACCGATACGGTTTTGGAAATCGGCACGGGTTCGGGCTATGCGACCGCGCTTTTGGCGAAACTGGCGGGTAAAGTGGTTTCAGACGACCTCGATGCCGAGCAGCAAAACCGCGCCAAAGCAGTGTTGGACGGCTTGGCTTTGGACAATATCGATTATGTGCAAAACAACGGGCTGACCGAGCCTTCCGCGGGCGCGCCGTTTGATGCGGTTTACGTCGGCGGCGCGGTGGACCGCGTGCCTGACGTATTGAAAGAACAGTTGAAAGACGGCGGCCGCATGGCGGTCATCGTCGGCCGCCGGCCGGTACAGCGCGCGCTGCTGATTACGCGCAAGGGCGGCGAATTTGAAGAAAAAGTCTTGTTCGACACGCTGGTCGCGCATTTGGACGACAAAGAAAACCGTCCTTTCGGCGATTTCGATTTTTAATCTTTTTTGAAATCAAAGGTCGTCTGAAAACCAGCCGGACATGGCAAAACGTTTTTCAGACGACCTTTCATCGTTTCCATCATTTCACACACACAACATCATGACGATCCCGCAACTCACCCCGCTGCAACTGCAACAATGGCAGGGAAGAAGGCCGCGCGTTCCATCTGCTGGACGTGCGCACCGACGAGGAAACCGCCGTCTGCGTCCTGCCTGACGCCATCCATATCCCGATGAACCTGATTCCGCTGCGCCAAAACGAGCTGCCCGACGACGATTTGCCGATTGTCGTTTACTGCCACCACGGCATCCGCAGCCTGCATACGGCGATGTATCTGGCGGACGCGGGTTTTGAAAATCTGTTTAACCTGCAAGGCGGGATTGATGCTTGGGCTTTGCAGGTGGATGGGACGATGGCGAGATATTGATATAGTGGATTAACTTTAAACCAGTACGGCGTTGCCTCGCCTTGCCGTACTATCTGTACTGTCTGCGGCTTCGTCGCCTTGTCCTGATTTAAATTTAATCCACTATATATTTGCTCATAAAAAAACTGCACCTTGTGAGTTGGAGGGATGTCCAACTTTTTGGGGTGCAGTTCAAACCTTGATCCGGTTTTTCAGACGACCTTATACTTAATAATCCTCTATTGCAGGGAATGTTCATGATACCCCAAACCGTCTTAGACTTCTGGTTTGCCGAAGAAAACCGTCCTTTTCTGTTTGCCCAAAACGATGAATTCGATGCCGAGATTCGCGCGCGATTTTTTGATGTCTGGCAACAGGCGGCCCGTGGCGAGCTTGCACACTGGCGCGACACCCTGCAAGGCAGGCTCGCCGAAATCATCCTGCTCGACCAATTCTCGCGCAACCTGTTTCGCAACAGCCCCCCCAAGCATTTGCCCAAGATTTGGCCGCTCTCATCCTTGCCCAAGAAGCCGTCCGTCAGCCCGGTTTCGCCGACCTCCTGCCGCACGAACGCCATTTCATGCTCATGCCGTTGATGCACAGCGAAAGCCAAGTTGTCCACGAACAAGCCGTTCCGCTGTTTGAACGCTATACCGACGGACACGCATTGGATTTTTGAAATCAAACACAAAGTCATCATCGACCGCTTCGGACGCTATCCGCACCGCAATGCCGTATTGGGGCGTGAAAGCACGGAGGAAGAGGCGGAGTTTTTTGAAACAGGAAGGTTCGTCATTTTAATTTGGGTTTTAGAAATTTGAAGGTCGTCTGAAAACCATTTTTTTCAGACGACCTTCTTCATATTTCCGCTTCAATAATGCGGCGGAATTTCATCACGCAGGCTGTAAGGTTCGCGCTCTCCGTTTGCGCCTTTGTCCCTGCATTTTTCTGATAAAGCAGCCTTAACTGCGCCTGCTGTAAATCCAGCGTCTGCTGCATTTTTCGCCACCGTATCGTTCAGGCTGCCGATTAAGTCTTCCTGAAGCGCGGTTTGGATTTCCAGCTCGGTGATGCGGTGTTCCAATTCGTCCATTTCGCTCATTTACAGCACCATCGCGGCAATCCAGCCGGCAATCATCAGCGGGATATTGTAGTGGATAAAGGTTGGGATGACGGAGTCGCGGATGTGGTCGTGTTGTCCGTCGGCGTTCAAACCCATGGTCGGGCCGAGCGTCGAGTCGGACGCGGGCGAACCGGCGTCGCCCAATGCGCCCGCCGTACCGACGATGGCGACGGTTGCCAGCGGCGAGAAGCCGAGGCTGATACACAGCGGCACATAAATTGCGGTAATGATCGGCAAAGTAGAGAAAGAAGAGCCGATGCCCATGGTGACCAACAATCCGACAAACAACATGGCAAATGCCGCCATGCCTTTATTGCCGCCGAAAAGCTGCATACTGTGTTCGACCAGCGGTTTGATTTCGCCTGTCGCGGTCATGACTGCCGCAAAGCCTTGCGCCGCAATCATGATGAAACCGACCATCGCCATCATTTTGATGCCTTCGCCGAATACATCGCTGGCAGCGTCGCGGTTCATCACGCCGAGCATCATAAAGACAGCAAAACCCAGCATCGCGCCCAAAACCAGCGAATCTTCATACATCAACTGAATCGCAAAGCACACGCCGATTGCCACCGCCGCCACCAGACTGCGGTAAGCCGAAGGTTGGGGCTGTTCGGATGCTTCGCGGTTGTCTTCCGTATCGACGGTATTGGTTTGATAAATGCGTGATTTGCGGTAGTGGACAAACGCTGCCAGCAGCCCCGCCACCATACCCAGCGCAGGAATCGCCATCGCATGCATGACGCTGATGCCTTTTACGTCCATGCCCGCAGATTTGATGTTGCCCAAGAGGATGTCGTTCAAGAAAATCGCGCCGAAGCCGTAAGGCAGGAACATATAAGTCGTCACCAAACCGAACGTAATCACACACGCCACCAGGCGGCGGTCGACGTTCAAACGGTTAAACACCAGCAAAAGCGGCGGAATAATCATCGGAATAAACGCGATATGGATAGGCACGACGTTTTGACTCATGATGCCCATCGCCAGAATAATCAGCAACAGCGTCCATTTCACCGAACTTTCGCCTTTCGCGGCATCCTGACTGTTGTTGAGTTTGCGGATAATGCCGCCCGCAAGCTGCTGCGGCAGCCCCGAATAGGTAATCGCCATCGCGAACGCACCGAGCATCGCATAAGACAAAGAAATCCGCGCGCCGCCCTTCAAGCCTTCGTTAAACACGGGAATAATCCCCGACTGTGTTACATTGCCCGCCGTATCCACGACGTTTTCCAGCGGCATTCCCGCCACCAGTCCGCCGACGAACGCACCGACAGTCAGGCTCAATACGACGTGTACCCGCGATAGCGACAACACGAGCATAACGATTACTGCAACCACTACGGCATTCATGCCTTGTTCTCCGTTTCAGACGACCTGTCGTCATCTATTCATATATTAAAAGAAACATCATAACCTAACATGATTTAACGGGCTAGGGCAAGCCGCCTTTCAACCGACCCGCCCTACCCCGCTGCCTAAAATAAAGGTCGTCTGAAAACAAGTGAAACAAGTTTTTCAGACGACCTTGATGGGTTTTGGGTTGCAAGCACCGCGTGCGTGTGTACCGCACACATCCTACAACCAATGCCCAGTTTCAGTAGGTCAGATTCTCGAATCTGACGGCTTTTGAGGTGGCAGCGGCTTTTGTCGGATACAAGTATCCGACCTACGGCTGGCTGTCTATATTTCAGACGGCATCGGATGGATTGTAGATTAACCTGCCAGATGTGCATCTAGGGATACGCATACGGTAACCGTAGGGTGGGTTCAAGAACCCTGCCTATAGTTACTTAGCCAATACGCGTTTATCTGCCAATCCTGTCAATCTTGAAAAATTTTCTTTTTGTTTCAATTCACCCCAAGAAAACTGATGCAACCGCTCCCATCGAAAGTCATCTTGCCGAGTTGAAATCCAGACTCCTTCAAGCGCAACCAAGCCAAAGCCATCACACCCCAAACGCAAAGCATAAGACTTTGCCTGCAGGAAGGCATCTTTTAACTGTCTTTCATTAGCAATACGATATTTGGCTTCCCAAATAAATCGAGCATTCTCTTCTCCACGTCGATCATTTGCAAATAGAGCATAATCAGGAAAAACACGATCATTACGCCCCATTCTTAAAGTCATCTGCCTTAGCCAATCATCTTCATCAAACCCTAATCGTTTCAACAACGGTTCAAGTAAAGTAATTTCTACATCCCGCTCATTACTTAAATTACCAAAATCAGGCTCGTCTAAAAATGGTAATTTTGGCAGTATAGAAACATCAAAGTTTTTAGATTTTAAAATCTCTATGATTGCATTGTATTCATCTGATGTACATTCCCTTCCATTCACTCCTTGCATATTGGCTTTAACCAAACCTTTTTCTTTCCAAACTGGATTATTTTTCAATTCAGATAAATGAATCGTCGGAATGACTATGGGAAAGCCTACCCAAACTCGTTCAGGATAGTAACTAAATGGATCATAGTAGGTAGGAGATACCGCACGGAAGATAGCTGTTAATTCACTATACGGGGACAAACTATACAATAAAATAATATCCCCTATTTTCGTTTGCGGATTTCCCTGCCAAAAAGTTTGATATTTTTCCCCATTCTTCCTTAATAGATCCGTATCCTCTTTGGTTCCTCCACTGATATAAATATTGATCGCATCAGGCAATTCATCGGTATTGATAAAGTCAGGTAGGGTTTTTTTAACGAAAAAAATCATATAGAAAACAATTTAATTCTATATAGTCTAATGAATATTTTTTTCCCGAAATTCGTATATATCTCGGCATAAATTTCCATAGTAAAGGAAACGATCACGGTATTTCTGTTTACTTGGCAGTATTGGCAAAGGTATATCAAATGACTGGAAAACTCTTTCCAATAAGAAAAACCGGTTAGTAAAAAAGTACGGAATATAATGTTCAGGGTCTTTTAGATACAAAAACAATGAAATTCCATCTAACCATGCCAATTTGTTCCTACATTCCTTTTTATCACTTTCAGCAAGAAAAGAATCAACAAATCCTTCAAACTTTTCAAGTGCCTGCTCAATATCCTCAGCACGTTCCCAATCTGAAAAATTTTCTAATAGGTTTTGTATAAAGACGAAAGTTTCTATCCAATAATCTTCGCTTTCCTGTGTATATCCTTGCTTAAATAAGTAAGCGTATATTTCCTTCCATTTTTTTCTTCTTTTTATCCATACAGATAAATTTTTCAAAGAAGTTTTTAGTTTCTCTTGCTGAATCAGTTTGCAGATAACAATCAAAAAAATATAGCGATTAAAAATACATACCACTTCCTCAATGTGCCTCTTCCCAATTCATACCCACGCCCACTTCTGCCACCAGCGGCACTTTCAACATCCCTTCATCCACTTTCGCCATAATCTGCGGCAGTTTTTCTTTCACCAAATCCAGTTCGGCTTCGGGGACTTCCAGCACCAGTTCGTCATGCACCCTGCATAATCAGTTTGCTTTTGTAAGAGGTCGTCTGAAAGCCAGCGGGACACGTCTATCATGGCGCGTTTGATGAGGTCGGATGCGGTGCCTTGCATGGGGGCGTTGATGGCGGCGCGTTCGGCTCCGGCGCGGGCGTTGGCGTTTTTGTTGCGGATGTCGGGCAGGTAGAGGCGGCGGCCGAACAGGGTTTCGACGAAGCCTTGGGCGGCGGCTTGTTCTTTGGTGCGCTGCATGTATTCGGCGACGCCGGGGTAGCGGGCGAAGTAGCGGTCGATAAAGGTTTTGGCGGACAGGTTGTCTATGCCCAGCGATTTGGCGAGGCCGTATTGGCCCATGCCGTAAATGAGGCCGAAGTTGATGGTTTTTGGCGTAGCGGCGTTGTTCGGGCGAGACGTTTTTCGGGGACGATGCCGAATACTTCGGCGGCGGTACGGCGATGTACGTCTTCGCCGTTTTTGGAACGCGGCGATGAGGGTTTTTGTCGCCGGAGAGGTGCGCCATGATGCGCAGCTCGATTTGGGAATAGTCGGCGGAAACGATGACGCTGCCTTGCGGTGCGGTGAAGGCGCGGCGCACGCGGCAGCCTTCGGCGGTGCGGATGGGGATGTTTTGCAGGTTGGGGTTGTTGCTGGCGAGGCGGCCGGTAATGGCGACGGCTTGGGCGTAGGGTGGTATGCACACGGCCGTCTTTTGGGGAAATCATTTCGGGCAGTTTGTCGGTGTAGGTGGATTTGAGTTTCGCCAGGCTGCGGTTTTGCAGGATGATTTTGGGCAGGGGGTAGTCGGGCGCGAGCTGTTCGAGCACGGCTTCGTTGGTGGAAATGCCGCCTTTAGCGGTTTTTCAGGCCTTTGGTGGGGATGCCCATTTTGTCGAACAGGATTTCTTGAAGCTGTTTGGGCGAGTTGAGGTTGAACGGCTGGCCTGCGGCGGTGTAGGCTTCTTGTTCGAGCTTCATCAGCTCGGCGCCGAGTTCTGCGCTTTGACGGGCGAGTTCGGCGCGGTCGATTTGCACGCCGTTGCGTTCCATTTCAAAACAATACCTGCGCGACGGGAAGCTCCATTTTTTTCATACATTTCAAGCTGTTTGGCGTCCATCTGCGCGCGCAGGTGCGCTTCGAGGCGCAGGGCGAAATCGGCGTCTTGGGTGGCGTATTCGGTTGCCTGCTCGATGGCGACGTCGGCAAAACCGATTTGCTTCGCGCCTTTGCCACACAACGATTCGTAGGTAATGGTTTCCAAGCCGAGCCAGCGTTCGGACAACTCGTCCAAGCCGTGTCCAAGGTGGCTCTCGATGATGTAGGAAGCGAGCATGGCGTCGCCGGCAATGCCGTTCAGGGCGATGCCGTAGTTGGCGAAAACGTGTTGGTCGTATTTGAGGTTTTGCCCGATTTTTTTCAGGGCGGGGTTTTCCAAATGCGGTTTCAGGTAGCCCAATACATATTGCAAATCAAGCTGTTCGGGCGCAGCAGTCAGGCTGTGGCCTACGGGGATGTAAACCGCTTTGCCTGCTTGGAACGCAATGCTGATGCCGACCAGCGCGGCGTTCATCGCGTCTAGGGACGTGGTTTCCGTGTCGATGCCGATTTTGTCCGCCTGCGACAATTTGTCCAACAAAGCGGCAAACTGCGCTTCGGTGGTAACGGCTTGATAATCCAGCTTTTCGGGGGCTGGGGCATGTTCTATGATTTTTTTCAGACGACGTTTCCATGTCCAACGCCGCCTGCTCGCCTATCGTATCGCTGCCGAACAAATCGCCGTCCGCCGCTTCGTGCATACGGCTTTCTGCTTCCTTCAGCCAAGTGCGGAAGCCCCAGCGTTTGAAATCGACCGCAAGCTGCGACCATTTCGGCGAAGTGCGGCGCAGGCTTTCGAGGCCGTCTGAAAGCTCGGTGTGTAAATCCACATCGGTTTTAATCGTTACCAAATCATACGACAGCGGCAGTTGGGGCAGCGCGGCTTGCAGGTTTTCGCCGACCTTGCCCTTGATTTCCGCAGCGTGCTCCATCACACCAGCCAGCGAGCCGTAGGCTTCCAGCCACTTCACCGCTGTTTTCGGGCCGCACTTCTCCACGCCCGGCACATTGTCCACCTTGTCACCCATCAGCGCGAGATAATCGCGGATTTGGTCGGGGCGCACACCGAATTTTCCCTTCACGCCTTCAATATCCAGCGTTTCGCCGCTCATCGTGTTCACCAGCGTTACGCGCTCGTTCACCAACTGCGCCATGTCCTTATCGCCGGTGGACACCACCACATTCCACCCCGCTTCGCCTGCCATTGCCGCCAGCGTGCCAATCACGTCGTCCGCTTCGACTTGCGGAATGACCAGCACCGGCCAGCCCATCAGCCGCACCAAATCCGGCAAGGCTTCCGCCTGCGGACGCAAATCGTCCGGCATCGGCGGGCGCGTCGTCTTATAGTCGGGGAACATCTCGTGGCGGAAATTCTTGCCCTTCGCATCAAACACCACCGCGCAATAATCGTGCACATAATCCGCCCGCAGCCGACGCAACATGTTCAACACGCCATAAAGCGCACCCGTCGGCGCACCGTCAGGCGCAGTCAACTGCGCCATCGCGTGATAAGCGCGGTAGAGATAAGAAGAGCCGTCAACGAGGAGGAGAGTGGGTTTGGACATGGTGAACCTGCTTGAAATGAGTGAAAAATAGATGGACGGATTATAAAGGAAAAGACAAGAGGTCGTCTGAAAGCAAGTTTTCATGGCATAACACGTTCCACTCAAAACGCCCTCCCCTTTCTACATCCATACCGTTAGACATTGCCGTAAAAAAGGTCGTCTGAAATTTCAGACGACCTTTTTACATACCCTCAATATGTTATTTATCAATACTCCGCCGAATGCCAAAACGGCTGCCCCACGGTCGGCGTACTGGCTTGCGCTTTGGTGCGCGCTTCGACCGGTTCGGCCTCAAATGCCAGCCGTCCGGATTCGACGGCGAGTGCGAAGGCGCGCGCCATGTTGACGGGGTCGCCGCTGCGGGAAACGGCGGTGTTCAGCAATACGCCGTCAAAACCCCATTCCATCACTTGCGCCGCCTGCGAAGGCAAAACCCAAGCCTGCGTCGATAATCAGCGGCGTGTCGGGCAGGCGTTCGCGCAGGACGTTCAGCGCGTAGGCGTGAACCGCGCCCAAACCCGTGCCGATCGGCGCCGCCCACGGCATCAGCGCCTGACAGCCCGCGTCGAGCAGGCGGCGGCAGGCAATCAGGTCTTCGGTGCAATAAGGCAGCACTTTGAAGCCGTCTTTAATCAGGATTTCCGCCGCTTCGACAAGCTGGAAGACGTCGGGCTGCAAGGTGTCGTCGTCGCCGATGAGCTCGAGTTTGATCCAATCGGTTTCAAATACTTCCCGCGCCATCTGCGCCGTCGTTACCGCTTCCTGCACGCTTTGGCAGCCTGCGGTGTTCGGCAGCACCGGGATACCGATTTCTTCCAAAAGCGACCAAAACCCCTGACCGTGCGCCTCGCCGCCGCTTCCCGCGCGGCGCAGCGAGACGGTAATCATCGCGGGCCGGGCGGTTTGGACGGATTTTTTGAGGATTTCAGGGGTCGGGTAGGCCGCCGTGCCGAGCAGCAGCCGTGAAGGGAAAGTTTCTCCGTATAGGGTGAGCATGATGGGTTCCTTTGTAAGGTTGTTTTGGGGACAGGGGTCGTCTGAAAAGGCAAAACCGCCTAACCGCCGACCACCGGCCGCACGATATCGACTTTATCGTTTTCGTTCAAAACCGTTTCCGCATACGCGCCTTTGGCGACGAATCCGGTATTTACCGCGACGGCAAAAGGCTTTTTCGGCGCGGTTTGGGCGATAAGGTCGGCAACGGTTTTGCCGTGAAGTTCGGCGGGTTCGCCGTTTAAGATGATGTTCATGGTTTCTCGATATTTCGGTGTTTATAGAGGTTTTCAGACGACCTTTGGCAAAGGTTGGGTTTCAATTCAACCTACAACACTTGCAGGGGCAAATTATTTTTTGTCCTAATGATACAAATCAAAAAAATTACCACACTGCTCCAAATCTACGCCTTTTTTTGTTGCAACATCAGACCTTCTTGTCGAATAAATTCGAATGTATTGATGTATGCAACATTGTCATCATTCTCTTTGCTGAATAAGTCATCACCCTGTTTCAATGTGGCTATCCAGTTGCGGCGAATATCTTCCGCCTCACGATTGCTCAATGGTGGCATCTTTTGTAGAGCGTCACTGATTTCATTATTCAAATACCAGTGAATAACAAAAAGTGCTATTGCCATACCGTCAGGGCTGTACATTTCCTTGAATTTTTTTTCTACCGCCTTAACTCTGTCTGCCGGAAGGTTTTTTTCATTTTTTTGTTCTATAAATCGGTCGGGGGCTCCTCCATCTTTATTCATATGTTCAAGCGCGCCAGTCAGTACGCCGCAAAGCAGATACAGTTCTTTTTTCTGCGGTTCTTCCTTGTTACTTGCGGCTGAAGTTGTCGATATGAAACTGAAAGATAAAACGCCGATCAATAATCCGTTGAGCAATTTTTTCATGGTCATCCTCTTTATAGTGGATTAAATTTAAATCAGGACAAGGCGACGAAGCCGCAGACAATACAGATAGTACGGCAAGGCGAGGCAACGCCGTACTGGTTTAAAGTTAATCCACTATATTTTTTGAGTGTAAAGTTCGTCTGTAATAAGACCTTATTCATCCCACAAAGCCTGAAACGCTTTAACCACCGCTTCGGGATTTTCCGCTTCGGTAACGGCACGGACGACGGCGAGTGAAGAAACGCCGGTTGCCAATACATCTTCGGCGTTGTTTAAATCGATGCCGCCGATGGCGACGACGGGCGTGCCGCCTGCCTGTTTCACATATTCGCGCAGTTTGTCCAAGCCTTGCGGGGCGGTGGGCATTTGCTTGGTTGTGGTCGGGAAAATCGCTCCGCTGGCGACGTAGCTGGGGTGTACGGACAGGGCGCGGTCGAGTTCGGCGACGGAGTGCGTACTCAAACCCAAACGCAAATCGGCGGCGGCGATGGCGGCAAGGTCGGCGGTGTCCATGTCTTCCTGTCCGAGATGCACGCCGTATGCGCCTGCTTCTATCGCCTCGCGCCAGTGGTCGTTGATGAAAAGCTGGGTACGGCTGTCTTGACAGGCGGCGACGCAGCGGGCGATTTCACGTTTTAATTCATCGCCGTACAAGGTTTTGCAGCGCAGTTGCACCGTGTCGGCACCTGCTTTGACCATGCGCTCCACCCAATCGGCGGTGGGAACGACGGCGTAGAATTTAAGCGGGGATTTTTAGGGGTGGGAAGGTCATGGGGTGTCCTTTTAAGTTATCGCTGATGGCGTTCCTGCAGGCGTTCGGTATGCGCCCGCAGTTTTTCGCCGTCGGCTTGGTATTCGTTTGAAGACAGCACGGCAGTTGCCGCTTCTATTTCCTGTGGCAGCAATAAGGTCGTCTGAAAACGTCTGATATAGGATGCTGCCTGTCTGATACGGCAGATATTCGGCGGCATTTGCGTTTTCAGTTCACAATCGCCGAGGAAAACCACCATCGAATGAAATTTTTTTCTTCCGGCAGTTGCAGCAGTTCGGATAATGCCTTGATGTGTGCGTAATTCTGGCGCAACGGATTTTTGAAAGTAGTGTTTCTGCTTATAGACGACTTGTGTCCATTTCGATTGCTTCTCGCTGCCGAAAATCCAACCTGTGTAATTCTTGGTTTCTATGACAAATATCCCGAAAACCGAAACATAAATATGGTCGATTTGCGTCGTGCCGCTGCGGGACGGAATAATCAAATCGTGAAATTCGATATAGGTTTCTTCATCCAAATCTTTTCCGATTACTGAACGGACTGCCCGTTCGCCTATGCGTCCTTTCACTTTGGGGTTTTGGAGCAGCGCTTTCAAAAGAAGCAGGGGAATGACGAGCAGGAAAATCCAAAAGATACCTGACAGGTTTCCTATTGCTTGTTCAATCATGACGTTTTCCTTTTTGTTTTATTGTTTAATGAAAGTGAGCCTGGTATAGCCATCTGATGAGGTCGTCTGAAAACATCGAGTATTCACATTCATACCGTAGAGTAGAAGACGGATGACACTTGATGGGAAGCTCCCCCTTCTTATAACCAACGGCGAACGCGCCGACAGTAAGACTCGTATTCTGCGCCGAATTTCTGCGCCAAAACGCGTTCTTCGGGCATGATTTGAAAGCGTGTCATATAGGCAACAAATGCAGCCAAAAACAACCACGGCAGCGGGTGCGCCAAATAGCCTGCCCATGCGACCAGCCAGCAGCCCATGCCTGCATACATCGGGTTGCGGCTGAAACGGTACACGCCGTCTGAAACGAAGTGTTCGGTTTGTTCGGGGTTGAACGGGCTGACGGTCGTGCGCACACGGCGAAACGCCCACACACCTAATACGCCCAACGCCGTCCCAAATACCATCAAAACAACCGACAGCAATATAGGAAAGCGCGGCATTATGTCATCCAGCGCAGAAACTTGGGCAGAAATGTACATCAACAACGCACAAATAAAACATATCGCCGGCGGCGGAATTTTGGTTTCTAAATTCATATTGTTACCTTTATAAAACTGATAGCGCGACGTTTTCAGACGACCTCAAACTTATTTTTTTCAATATACGCCAAACCGCTTTCTTCATCGCGTTCGGGCACGTCTTTTCCGTCAAACAGTGCCACTGCCAATCTGACGGCGGCGGCGGTTACGGCGGGGGAAATCATGAAGCCGTGACGGAAAAGGCCGTTGATTTCAATCAGGCGTCGGGCGCGGCTGTAACGGATTTCGGGGTTGTGGTGGTAGAGCGTGGGGCGCAGGCCGGTGGCAATTTCGAGGATGTCGGCTTCGCCGAAGGCGGGGTGGACAGCATAGAGTGCGGACAAGAGTTCCAGTCCGGAACGTACGCTGGAGGGAGCTTGGCTTTCGCTTTCGATTTGGGTCGCGCCGATAATGAAGACGTGGTTTTTCTTTCGGGGCGATGTAGAGCGGATAACGCGGATGGAGCAGACGCACGGGGCGGTTGAGCGTGATTTCGGGTGTGTAAACCCGCGCCACTTCGCCGCGTATGCCGCGCAAGGTGCTGGTGTGTGCGGGGGATTGGTTCCACGCGGTTTTTGCGCCGTAGCCGCGGCAGTCGATCAGCCAGTCGTATTGGGCTTGCAGGTCTTCGGGGACGCATTCGTGTTCCCCAATGGCAAGGGACGTTCAGCCCGTCCAAAGCGTCGGCAAGTGCAGACAACATCTGTCGTCCGTCGAGCTGGCCTTCGGTCGGCAGGTAGATGCCGTCTGAAAAAAACGTCCGCCGAGTTGCGGTTCGCGTTTGGCGATGTCGTCGGCGCGCCAACGGATGATTTCGTCATCCGCTACGCCGCCGCGTTTGAGATGGCGGACGAACTCGCTGGATAATGGCTTGTCCTGCCCGTGCCACACAATCAGGCTGCCGTTTTCCTGCATCATGGTCGGCATTTTCAGACGACCTCGTATGTCGCGCCACAGCGGAATGCTCTGCCTGCCCAGTTTGATGACTTCGGGCGTAGCCTCGACCGCTTCCGCAGCAGGCGCGAGCATGGCGGCGGCAACATAAGCGGCGGCGTGTTCGCCTTTGCGCCCACCCTTGTCAAAGAGGGCAATGGATAAACCTTGTTCTGCAAGTTGTAAAGCAGTCAGACGGCCGCAGAGGCCGCCGCCGAGAATGGCGATACGGGGCATGGTGGATTCCTTTGCAGTGTTTGGGCAGTCGGGAAGACGAAAGACAAGACGGAAGCGGAATCCACCGAATGGCGGGAAATGCGAGAAAGGGAACGGAAGCCTGAAAAGGCGTTTGACAGCTTGTTTCCTACGCAGGCATTACCCCGACAGGTTCTACGGATTCCGCTGGCGCGGTCTCAGCTGTTTGCAGGAACAAGCAGCACTCCGACAAGAAAATATGAAGTTTATACAGATTTATTTATTTTTGGCAAAAGATTGTCTGAAAAATACAAATTTTCATGAGACAAAAATACTTTAAAAAGGGATAATTTTTTTCCAAATCAATCTTGGCACTTAATCCAAAATGAAACGCACTATTAAAGGAATTTGTTCCAAAACACAAAATGGAAACATTAAATACAAACAAATAACGACAAATAGATAATTACCTAACTGCCTAATCTAAAAATATAGTTTATAGTGTGCAATTCAAAATATTGATTTACCAATAAAAAATGTCATCCGCAATGCGGATGACACTTAATTTCTAAAAGCAATTATTCGCTAACTGTATTAGCAGCTTTATCAACTAATTCAACGAGTGCTAATGGGGCATTATCGCCTTTTTCGGAAACCATACTTCAGCACACGAACATAGCCACCATTTCGGGTAGCAAAGCGAGGACCCAATTCATCAAACAATTTAACCACAACATCACGATCACGAGTGCGGTCAAATG